>JBEKPB010000051.1:0-19483 GCA_049521175.1 Candidatus Limnocylindrales bacterium | reverse complement strand
CCCTTCTACGGACACACGCGGCAGTACGAGAACATCAAGAGCGAGATCGACGAGAACCTGCAGAAGGTGCTCATGAGCGGCTCGTACGTCATGGGCCCGATGCTCAAGCAGTTCGAGGCCGAGCTGGCCGCGTACAACGGCGCCAAGTACGCGATCGGCGTCGGCAACGGCACCGACGCCCTATGGCTGACCCTCAGGGCCATGGGTATCGGTGAGGGGGACGAGGTCATCACCCACGCCAACACCTTCTTCGCCACGGCCGAGGCCATCTGGATCGCGGGCGCGACCGCCGTCCTAGTCGACTGCGACACGAACACCCGCTGCATCGATCCGGCCGCCATCCGCAAGGCGGTCACCAGGCGCACGCGGGCCATAATCCCGGTCCATCTCTACGGGCAGTGCGCCCCGATGGACGAGATCCGCAAGATCGCCGACGAGTTCGGCCTCCTCGTGATCGAAGACAACGCCCAGGGCATCGGCGCTGCCGGCGACACGTTCAAGATCGGCGAGCTCTCCGATGCGGTCTGCACGAGCTTCATCATCCAGAAGAACCTGGGCACGTTTGGCGACGGCGGCGCGATCTGGACCAACCACCAGTACATAAACGACACGGTCCGGAAACTGCGCAACCACGGCTCGGCGGCCCGCGACCATCACAGCTTCGGCTTCAACAGCCGCCTCGACGACCTTCATGCCGGCGTGCTGTCAGCCAAGTTGAGGCACGTCCGCGCCTGGAGCGACAGGCGCATCGAGATCGCGCGGAAGTATGACGAGGGCCTCGCCGGCCTGAGCTACCTTCGCCTGCCCTACCGCAAGCCCGGCTACCGCCACGTCTACCACCTCTACGAAATCGAGACGGTCGACCCGGCCGACCGCGACCCGCTGCTCAAACACCTCAACGACGCCGGCATCGACGCCAAGACCCACTATTCGATCGCTATCCACGAGCAGGAAGGCTTCCCCTGGGGCAAGGCTGCCCGCGTCGTTGGCCCGCTCACCAACGCCGAGCAGAACGCCCACTCGTGCATCTCACTCCCGATGTTCCCCGAGCTGACCCAGGCAGAGATCGACGAGGTCATCCGCGTCCTGCGCACCTGGAAGGCGTAGGCCCAACATGACCGAGAAGACCTACCGGGTCGCGGTCGCCGCGCTGGGCAAACGCGGCATGCACCACGCCATAGCGGTCAAGAACAACCCCCGATTTGAGCTCGTCGGCGTTTGCGACATCGACGAATCCAGGGTCGAGGCCGCCAGGGTGCAGTTGGGCGTCTCCTACGGCAGTGCCGACGCGGCGAAGATGCTGGCCGATACGAGGCCGGATGTATTCATCTTCTGCACCCTGCCGCAGCTTCGGCTGCCGATGATCAAGGCTGGCGTCGACGCCGGCGTGAGGCTGATCGCGTTCGAGAAGCCGATCGCCCTGTCGATGAACGAGGCGCTCGATATGTTCGAGCTCACCCGGGCGGCTGGCGTCAAGACCGTGGTGAGCCATCAGCACCGCTACGGCGACCACTACGCCAAGGTCAAGGAGATCATCGACGGCGGGGCCATCGGCCGCGTCCACACCGTCTACGGCACTTCGATCGGCTGGATGATGCACATGTTCACCCACCTGATCGAGTACGCAAGCTGGTACAACGACTACGCGGAGCCCGAGTGGGTCGCGGCTCAGGCATGGGGCACCGAGAAGTACGCCGACGTCCACACGTCGCCGGACTACATCGGCGCCATCGTGCAGTTCGCCAACGGCGTGCGCGGCTACATCGAGACCGGCGCGGACGCACCGGACGTGCCGGAGGTCGATTCGATGTGGCACAAGTGTCGCATCGGCGCCCAGGGCACCGAGGGCTTTGCCGAGGTCATGACCGGCAAGGCTGGCAAGGGTGGCGGCTGGCGGGCGGTGACCAAGGACGGCGTCCTGGGCGGCCCCGGCGCCATGGACTACGTCCACGACATGCCACCCTACATTGACCAGATCGCCGATTGGCTCGACGACGACGCGACGGTCCACCCCTGCGACGGCGAGCGTGCCTTCAAGGGCTTCGGGGTCATGATGGCCGCGCTCCGATCCGCGACGACCGGCGGCCGCGTCGACCTGCCCCTGGGTCCCTCCGCCGAGCCCGAGCTTGACGCCCTCAAGAAGGTTCTCGACGCTCGCGGCTAGGTGGGCTCTCCACGAACACTGTTGAAGGGTGAGCGGGCCCTTGAGTGCGGCCAAGGGCGCCACGATGGGGCCACATATCGCACCCGGAGCCGTCGTGACCGGGTCGGCTTTGGGTGACGGCCCTGGATATCTGCACCGAGCGTGGCAGGTGTGCTTGTCCCCCCCGACGAGCTTACGTGGGCCGTGGTTTCGGATTCGGCAACCGCTTGCGCCGATTCGGGCGGCTTGGACAAGGCGCTCAGTGGGGACGCTAAACATCGTCGCCTTAGCAGGCAGCCTGAGGGCGGTCTAGTTCAACCGTCGTCTGGTGATCCTAGCGAGAAGGCTCAGCCCACCGGCACGCGATGTTGCCGTCTTCGCGAGGATCTGGGCGGAATTCCCTTCTTTCAACGAGGACCTGGAGCTCGCCCAGCCGTATGGCCCGGCGCTGACTGCGATCATGCCAGCCCCTTTGTGTGTGCGGCGACCGTAGACTGCCGAGAACCATGGCTTCCTCATCGCACTGATAGGAAGTATCATGCGTGGCGCCGGATTAGAGCGGGAGCCGCTCCCGCGCAGATGGCAGGAGACCTATGCCGCGGATCCACACGGCGACGACCGGGCTGGTCGGGAAAGTCAATCGCACGGTCATCCTCGAGCTCCTCCGGGAGCGAGGCGTCATGTCCCGGGTCGAGATCGCCGAGGCGTCTGGGTTGAGCCCCGCGACTGTCAACCGGCTTGTTTCCCGCCTCACCCGGGAACACCTGATTGTGTTCGACTCTCACGCTCCATCGACCGGCGGGCGCCCGCCCCGCCTTGTCAGATACAACGCGCGTATCGAGTCGGTGATAGTGATCGATGTCGGCGCGACCGAGACCAGAGGGGCCGTAGCCGATCTGGACGGCGTCTTCCTCTCCCGGGAAAGCCAGCGAACGAACGCGGACGATGTCGGTGCCGGAGGCGGTCAGTCGGTCCACGATCTCCTCGCCCTGGTAGACCACCTGATGGCCGATGCAATCGAACGCCGCCTGCGGCCCCGTGGCATAGCGATCGGTGTGCCGAGCGTCGTCAAGCCAGGCGGAATCGTCGAGTGGGCGCCGGCGCTCGGCTGGCGTGAGATGGCTTTGGGCGACCTCGTCCGGTCCAGGGCGGGGCTGCCGACGTTCATCGAGAACGACGTCAACCTGCTGGCCCTCGGTGAACATCGACGGGGCGCTGGCGTGGGCACGCACACGATGGTCGCCCTGGCGATCGAGGCCGGACTGGGTGGCGCATTGATCATCGAAGATCAGCTCTACCGTGGGGCGAACTCAGCCGCGGGCGAAGTTGGCTACATGCTGACCGGCCGCGAGTCACTCGACCACCTTTACCCAGGTTTCGGCGACCTTGAGGGGCGTATTGCCGGATTCGCGCTTGCCCAGCGGGCAGCCGACATCGGTGTCCGCGGATCCTCGCGCGCGGCGATGGTGCTCGGCGTGTTCACGGCAGCGAACAACGGCGACGCGCAGGCGGCGGCGATCGTGGACGACGTCATCGATCTGCTGGCTCTCACTGCCGGCAACATCAGCTCACTCCTCGATCCGGAACTGATCGTTATCGGGGGAAGCGTGGTCGAGTCGGTCGAATCGATCATCGACGGCGTCAGTCGACGTCTCGTTGGCCGCGTGCCCCATCCGCCACGCATCGAGCCATCGCTTCTGGGCGGCGATGCCGTGCTCGCCGGCGCGGCCGCCCTGGCGATCGAGCGGACCGCCGACTACGCCTTCGTGCGGGCGCCGGATCGAACCACCCAATCGATGTTGGGGACGAGCGGTCGAGCGTGGCCGCCGCGACGGGGTTCCGTCAATTCGGGCGCCTGACTGAGCCCGTCGTCGGTCTACCTACCTCGATGTGCATACCCGCTCGGCCAGGCTTGACATAAGCCTTAGCATTCTTATCAGTCTGATCGCAAAGAAGTGCCCGTGGGGATACGCGGCACTCGCAAGCCCTCGGGAAAGGAGGACACCGGCAGGCCCAAAGCCGGCCCGGCGGGCGACACCGCAATCGAGGCGTGTTGACGCCACCGCCCAAGCAGTCTCCACAAGCAGAGGAGGTCTTCTCTAACGCAAGAGGAGCTGAGTTGGCATCAAACGGCGTGAACCGATCCGCAAGGATCGGACGACTAGCCAAGATGATGGAGGATTACAGCGGAAATGAGAGGTCGAACCAAGCGAATGGGCCGCGGGTTGTCACTCGCGGCGAGTTTGGCGGCGCTGGCGGTGGTTGCCACCGCGTGTAGCAGCGCTACAACAACACCCACCCCGCCGACAGCCCCGACGACTGCCCCCTCGATAGCTGTGACGGCCGCCCCGACGGCCGCCCCGACGGCCGCCCCGAAGCAGTACGTTATCGGCATTTCTGACAACGTGATTGGTAATGGCTGGCGCGACGAGCTGACCTGCTCGATCAAGGTCCAAGCCAGGCTTTCCGGATTAGTCTCGAAGGTCGTCGACGCCTCGCGTAACGGCAGCGCCTCGGACCAGGTTCAGGATATGCGAAGCCTGATCTCGGCTGGCGTCAACGCGATCATCGTCGATCCGGCCGACTCCCAGGCGCTGAACCCCGTGATTGCGGAGGCCAAGGCGCAGGGTATCGTCGTGGTCTCCGTCGACTCGACTGTCACCTCGACAGACGCGTATGACCTCACGAACGACCAGACTGCCTACGGACAGCTCTCGGCTGAGTGGGTCTTCAAGCAGCTCAATGGCAAGGGCACCGTCCTCGAACTGCGAGGCGCATCGGGATCGTCAGCGGACACCGATCGCCACGCAGGCTTCCAGGCAGCCCTCGCCAAATACCCCAATATCAAGGTGATCTCACAATTCACCGACTGGTCCATCGCCAAGGCCTCGCAGATAATTACCCAGGAGCTCGCATCCGGCACCGAGATCGACGGGATAACTACCCCGGGTACCGGGCAGGTCATCTGGGACGCCTACACTGCAGCCAAGAAGCCCTTTGTGCCGACTGCGGTCTCCGATAACAACGGCGACCTTGCAGGGCCTATCACGACAAAAGGCGTTACCGCGGTCGCAGTCAGCAACCCGGCCGTGGTTGGTGGAGCGGGCGTAACCGTCGCCCTGAACGTGCTGCAAGCCAAGGCTCAGGATAAGGTCGTCAAGCTGACCCCTGTAGCCTGGGACAGCACCACGGCTGACGGGTTGGCACAGATCAAGGCGGCCTACGACGACCGGCTGGGCCCCTTCTACTCGACCACTGTCTCGATCCCGAACTACACGACGTTCACCAAAGCGGACCTGCTTGGATGCCAGGGCCCGTAAAGAGTAGCCAGACTCTGATGATGCGGAGCGCGGCCCTGAGGCCGCGCTCCGCATCGACTCCTAACTCTCTCGAGTGGGAGGTCTGATTCGCGTGACAGTGTCTGGCGCGACTATGTCCGAGCCGATCCTTGAGATCCGAGGCCTGGCGAAGAACTACGGCCCCGTGGTCGCGCTGCGCTCAGCCGACGTGATGGTCCGAGCTGGCGAGCAACACGGGATCATGGGAGCCAATGGTGCCGGCAAGAGCACCCTGGTCAAGATTCTGACCGGGGTCGTTCGCCCGGACGCCGGCACGATCTCCGTGCGTGGGCAGGTGCGCGCCATCCGCTCGCCGACCGAGGCACGGCGGGCCGGATTGGCCACCGTCTACCAGGAATCGTCGCTCATCCCCGACCTGACGCTCGAGCAGAACTTTCGCCTGACACGGACGCCGCTGCCGGCGGTGCGACGCTGGCTCGACGAGTTGGGTCTGCATGGCGTCGACGCCCGGATCGCAGCGCGCGACCTGCCTCTGGCGACCTTGCGTGTGCTCGATCTGGCCCGCGCCCTGGCCGCCGATCCTCAGATCCTGATACTCGACGAGATGACAGCGGCGCTGCCGGCAGACCTGACCGAGACCGTCTTTCGGATGCTCGGTCAATGGCGTGAGTCAGGACGGTCCCTGGTGTTCATTTCCCACCGACTGGCCGACATCTCGGCCATCTGCGATGGTGTGACAGTCCTTCGCGATGGGGCCACGGCCGGCGTCGTCGAGCCGGTACGCGGACGTGAGGATCAGATCGTCGCCCTCATGCTGGGGACCGTCTCCCGACCGGTCGGAGCGGCGGTATCTTCGACCGAGGGGCCCCATGAGGGCAGCCAGGCAGCCGTCCTGGAGGCCCGCGGCCTGCGGGCTGGGGCGGCTCTGCGCGACGTCTCTCTGGAGGTGAGGCGAGGTGAAGTCCTGGGCGTAGCGGCACTCGAAGGCCAGGGCCAGCAGGAGCTTTTTGACTGCCTGGCGGGCGTCCGGCACCCCGACGGCGGGGAGATCCTGGTGGAAGGACGCGTGCGCAGCTTCCGGGATCCGCAGGACGCCATCCGGCAGGGCGTCGTGCTCATCCCCGCCGATCGAGCCCAGGCGTTGCTGCGTCTCCGCTCGGTCCAGGAAAACGTGGCGTTGCCGATGGTGAACCGGCCAAGCCGCTGGGGGTTGATCAACGTCGCCCGCGAGGGCCGTCAAGTCCTGCAGGCGATCCGGCGACTCGAGATCGACACCCGGGCACAGTCCGAGGTGCGCCGCATGTCGGGCGGCAACCAGCAGAAGGTCACGATCGCGCGCTGGCTTGCCTCGGGCTTCAAGACCCTCCTGTGCTTCGACCCTACGCGAGGCATCGACATCGGCACGAAACGCCAGATCTACGGTCTGGTCCGTGAGCTTGCCGCCAGTGGGGCCGCTGTGCTGATCTTCACGTCGGAGCTGTCGGAGATCCAGCTCGTGTGCGACCGGGTAATTGTGGTCTTCGACGGGTCCGTGGTTGGGGAGATGTCCGCGGGGGTTGCCGATGAAGCGACACTGCTGCGGACCGCACATGGATTGGCAGCCGAGCGAGGGTCCGCGTTCACGGGAGCAGTTTCATGACCAGTTCCGGAGCTACCGTCGCCGGGCCACCGCCCGTCTCGTTGACTCGGCACCTGATTGCCCGCAACGGGTGGACGATCAGCGTCTACGTGTTGCTGGGGCTGCTGTTCTTCTTCACATTCGCTGTCAACCCGAGGTTCAGCGCCTACGACCTGCGCTCCCTGGCACTCGGCGCCCTGCCTGCTGCGCTCGCTGCGGTGGCTGAGGCCGCCGTGGTGTTCGCCGCCGGCATCGACCTCTCCGTGGGCGCACTCATCTCGGTCTCCAACGTGCTCGCAGCCTCACTCATGGTGAACGCTGACTTCTCGCATTCGCTCGGCCTGGCTGCCTTTGTGCTTGCCGCCCTGACGGTCGCGGGCTTGATCAACGGACTCATCATCATTGTCTCCAGGGTTCCCGACATCGTGGTCACGCTGGCGATGTCGTTCGTCTGGAGCGGCGTAGCGCTCATGATCCTGAGTCAACCGGGCGGCGGCGCACCTCCCGAGTTTCTCGCCCTGGCTACCGGGACGTTTATGACTCCATGGGTCCCAAACGCGCTCATCCTGCTCGTCGTTATGGTCGCGATCGTTTGGCTTCCCATCCGCTCCCGCCCGATTGGCCTTTCCATCTTCGCGACGGGAAGCGACCCCCAGGCCGCGATGCGCAGCGGGGTCAACGTCGTTCGGGCGCGCCTAAGCGCGTATGCGCTTTGCGGGTTCTTCTCGGGCGCCGCTGGGCTGGCACTGACCATGAACACCGGCGCTGGCGATCCGCTGTCCGGAGGTTTCTTCACGTTGACCGCGATCGCGACGATCGTGCTGGGCGGTGTGAGCCTCACTGGCGGGCGTGGCGGCATGCTGGGTCCGCTGGCAGCGGCCTACATCCTCGCGCTTATCTCGTCGGATCTCATCTTCCTGGGTGTCAGTCCGAGCTACGGCCAGGTCATCCAGGGCACGATCATGGTGCTCGTCGTGATGGCCGGCGGGCTGGCCGCCCTCCGTCGGAGCGCGAAATGAGCGAGTCCCTGGGAGGCGGGGCAACCTGGAGAGGGCTCGCCACGCTCGTCGCGCCCAACGGGCGGCGGCGGTTCCTGCAGGATCGACCCCTCGTCGCATTGGCAGCTTTGCTGCTGCTCCTGACGGCCGTCGTCGACATCTTGAGCCCCGGCGCTGTTACGCCCGAATGGGTTTCCGCCACGCTGATGTTCGCCGCTCCGCTGGGTATCATCGCCGCCGGCCAGACCCTCGTGATCCTGACCGGTGGCATCGACCTGTCAGTTGGCGTGGTAGCCACAACTGCGGGTTACGTGATGGCCACGCTGTCGCCGAACGGCGCAGCCGAGGCCATTCTGGTAGGGCTTGGCCTGGGAGTCCTCATCGGTCTCATGAACGGGTTTGGCGTCGCGGTCTTCCAGGTGCAGCCGCTGATCATGACCCTGGGCATGGGCCTCGTCGTCACCGGTGTCTTGAACGTTTATGCCCAACAGACCGTTGCGGCGGGAGCCGTCCCGGTAGTCCCCGATGTCATCCGCCAGTTGGGTGCGGGTCGCCTCGTTGGAATCGTTCCAAACAGCCTCGTTCTCTGGACGCTGCTGGGTGTCGTCATCATCGTCGGCTTGAAGCGCTCGGGTTACGGCCGGCTGCTGTATGCCACAGGCAACAACCGGATCGCGTGCCGTCTTGCCGGGGTCAGGGTATGGCAGGTCTTGCTCGTCACATATGCCGTCGCAGGGTTGCTCAGCGCCCTGGGTGGGATCCTCTTGAGCGGCACCACCAACGTTGCCGATCGCGGGCTTGCCGAGCCGTACCTGCTGCCCTCGGTGGCGGCGGTGGTGATTGGCGGTACATCCGTCTTCGGGGGGGCCGGAGGTTACTCGGGCACGATGTTGGGAGCGTTGATTCTCACGATCGTGGCCGGACTCCTGGTGGTCGTCCACGCGCCTGCGGCGATCGGGCAGATCGTCTACGGCGGCATCATCCTCGTCGTGGCAGCCGCCTATTCGCGTGTCGTCAACGAGCAGACATAGCCCGCACGTCATCGTGTGGAGGGAAATCGATGGCCAAGACCAGTTGCAGAATTGCCATTCTTGGGCTCGACCACTGGTATTCCGCGTTGCTCTTCATCCCTGCGTTTGCCGCTGAGCCGCGCATCGAGCTTGCCGGTATCGCACATAGCGATCTCAAGCGGGCACGGGAGGTTGCCTCCCAAGTAGGCGTGAACCGCGTGGTAGCGGACCCGGCGGAACTGATCGCAGACCCGTCGATCGGCGCCGTGGCGATCTTCACCAGCACGGACAGCACCTCTCGGTTGTGTGTGGCGGCCGCGCGGGCGGGCAAACACGTTGTGGCGATCAAACCTGTCGCCCGCACTCTGGACGAAGCCACAGACGTCCTGGCGGCCGTTCGAGCAGCTGGTATTCGCCTGATGCCGACCGAGTGCATCGGTCCGGGAGGTCGGCGAGGGCCCGTCGAGCTCGTCCGCCGGCTGGTGTCGGATGGACGACTCGGAGAGGTGGCATTTGCCCGTTGCAGCATCTCGGCGGGTCTGCCTCGGAGTTGGCCGGATGACTCCAGTCCCGGCTGGTTCGTGGACCCGGCCAAGTGTGCCGGTGGCGGGTGGATCGACCACGCCGTGTACGAGATCGACCGGCTTCGCTGGGCCCTCGGGCGGGAAGTGGAGAGCGTGTGGGGCGAGGTTGCGAGCGCGCGACACACGAGCCTCGCCGTCGAGGATTGGGGCTGCGCCCTCGCACGATTCCGAGGCGGGGTGCTCGCGGAGCTGCGTAACGACTGGTTCATGCCCAGCACTTCCATGTATCAAGGTCAGTGGGAAGTGGCCGGAACGAGGGGCGTCGTTCGAGTTGACGAGGTGTCGCACCGGGTCGGCTTCGCGGAGACGCCGCCCCAGGGTGGCTCCCTCGATACGTGGGTAGACCTGGCGGTTCCGGCCAACTTCGATATGCGAGACGTGGCCGCCCACGTTGCAGATGTTGTGATGGGCCGGGCTGAGCCGCTCGGCGGTGTGGAGGATGCCTGGAGCAACCTGGCTTTTGCCGAGGCCTTCTACGAGGCGGCAAAGACCGGAGCCCCGGTCCTCGTGAAGGAGGTACCCAAACCGTGAGCCAGGCCGATGAGAATCCGCGGAAGGTTCGCCTGGGGCTGGCGGGCGCCGGGATGATCGCCACCGTCCATTACGGCATTCTCCCCAACTTCGGCCCGATCAAGGACAGGGCAGAGATAGTCGCCGTTGCCGATCCGGTCGTCGAGCGCGCCCGATCTGTTGCGGCCGACTTCGGGATACCGGCCTGGTTTCCCAGCCTCGACGAGATGCTCAAGGGTGCGGAACTGGACGCGGTGGTGAACCTCACGCCGATCCCGGCCCACTACGAAACCTCTCTTGCGATCCTCGAGGCGGGCAAACACCTCGTGACCGAGAAACCGATAAGCACGACCCTCAAGGAGGCGGACGTCCTCTGCGACCTAGCCAAGAGCCGGAAGCTCGTGGTGGTCACGGCGCCGCCGAACATGTTGTTTCCCGACCTGGCCCTGGCCAAGAGCCTCGTGCGCGACGGCGTGATCGGGAAGGTGGCGTTCGCCCGAGTCCGTTCGTCCCACGGCGGCGCGGCATCTTATGCCTGGCCCGCGGATCCGTCCTGGTTCTACCAGAAGGGGTCCGGCCCGCTGTTCGACATGGGCGTCTACGGAATCCACGAGATCACCGGGATCCTCGGCCCTGCCAAGCGTGTGGTCGCCTACTCGGGGAGGACGGCTCCGACCAGGATCGTCCGAGGCGGCCCATTCGCCGGCAAGGAGATCCAGGTCACTGCCGACGACAACGTTCTCCTGATGCTGGACTTCGGCGACTCGACCTTTGCGTTCGTGGACGGAACTTTCAACGTTCTTGCCGCCAAGAGCCCGCACCTAGAGCTCTTCGGACTCGGCGGCACGCTGAATCTGTACGAGCCGCTCCCGGATGATCCACCCGGTATGTCACTCGAAGTATTCCGGCTCGATGCCCTTCCTGGTCTGCGGGGATGGATCAAGCCGACCTACACGGAGAGGATGTTCAGCCCCGACCGAGTCGAATCCCTTGGCCGCGCAATTCTCATCGATCACCTAGTCGACTGCCTCTCGACGGGCCAGGCGCCCGTCCTGAGCGCGGATCACGCGCGGCATGCCCTGGAGATCATGGTGAAAGCTCAGGAGTCGGCGAGAGAGGGGGTCGTAATGGAGCTTCAGACCACGTTTGCAAACTGAGCGTTCTGCCGGGTTGCTTTCGCGTGGTGTCCAAGGCAGCCCGGGAAGAAATGGGGCGCAGGTGAGCTCGCCCGAGAGGTAACCCGGCCCTTTGATGTTGGATACGCCACAAATGGAGGCAGCTATGGCTGAGGTACCGGCCCTGCTCGTTATCGGGGCGCATCCCGACGACTGTGAGATCACCGCCGGCGGCTTTGCCGCTTTGACCGCGGCAAGGGGCGGACGGGTGCTCCACGTCGCCCTGACCAACGGCGACAAGGGCCATCAGACTCTTGGAGGGGCGACTCTCGCAAGGATCCGCCGCGACGAGGCACGAGCAGCGGCGGCCGCGCTGGGTGCCGAGTCGATAGTCCTCGACAACCATGACGGCGAGTTGATGCCAACTCTGGAGCATCGTTTCGAGGTCATACGGATCATCCGCGACTTCAAACCCGACGTGGTCCTGTTCCCGCGACCGTACGACTACCACCCGGACCATCGTTACACGGCTCAACTGGCCCAGGACGCCCTCTACATGGTCAGGGTCCAGAACGTCTGCCCGTTCAATGACCGGCTCGAAGACGACCCGGTCGCGATGTACGTCAGTGACCCGTTCGAGAAACCGTACCCATTCCAGCCGGACGTGATCATCGACATCGGAAGCGTCTACGAGCGCAAACTCGAGGCCATCGGTTGCCACGCGTCCCAGATGTACGAGTGGCTGCCCTTCGTCGACTGGGGCGTCCCGTTGAGTGACGTCCCGAGCGACCCGACCGGAAGGCTCGCGTTCCTGCGAGAGCACTGGGAGGCACGTTTCCGCCGCGATGCCGACCGCTTCCGGAGCCAGCTGATCTCTTCCTACGGGGCCGAGCGCGGACGGAAGATCGCGTATGCCGAGGCGTTCGAAGTGTGCGAGCTTGGCACGGAGCTGACGCCGGAAGCCCGCCAGCGGCTCTTCCCGGTCTAGCTGAGACTCATCGATCGTGGACCAGAACCACGCGACCGGGCCCGGCGCCGACAAAGCGGTTCGTCCTCGGCGGCGCGATCGGCAAGCTCGCCCTTGCCGACCCACCTTCGAAGGACGCGCCGCGGGCCGTCCCGGGCCGGTCCTGGTGGCGGACCTCGGGGCAACCTACCTGCGGGTTGCTCTGGCCTGGGACGGCGAGCTCGGGCCCGTTACGCGTTGCCACACCACGGAGCTGGCGATCGACCCTTCGCTCGGCGTCACGCCGGGGATCGTCGACGTCATGCGCGAGGTTCTGCTCGGGGTTGCGCATTCCAGCATCCGCGGCTCCGGGACCCACGTCGAGCCACTCGCGATCGGCCTTGGCGTGCCTGCCGCCGTCGATACTGTCGGGTCGGTCCACCAGGCCCTCGAGATCGGCGTTCCGGCAGGTACGGTCGTCCGAGACGCCATTCGGGCCGCCTTCGGGGTGCCGGTGGCTGTCGACAACGACGCGAACCTGGCCGCTTTGGGAGAGCACCGCCGAGGCGCCGGTCGCGGGACACGCAACTTCATCCTTCTCACGCTCGGCACGAACATCGGGATGGGCGCCATGGTCGAGGAGCAGATCTTCCGCGGCGCCACCGGCGGGGCCGGGGAAGCGGGCATGCTCCTGGTCCCTGCCGAAACGATCGGCTCGCCCGACGTGCCGGGCGACGGTCGGCTCGTGGACGCGGGCCGGTTGGGCGTTGGCATCAGCCGAGCGCCGGAGGGTTACGCGTGGATCGAAGAGCTGGTCGGCGGCGGGGCGCTCGCCCGTGCAGCCGAAGGCTGGAGTACACCGCCAGCGGCGGCCGGTTCACACGCAAGCTCCTCTGCCAGGAAGCGACCGTCCGCCCGTGTGTTCGAGCAGGCTGCCAGCGGGGACATGCGAGCAAGCGAGCTGGTCGACCGCGCGATCGAAGGATGGGCGCTAACGATCGCTAACCTCGTCGCGGTTCTCGATCCGGACGCCATCGCGCTCTCCGGCGGACTTGTCGGCGACATCGCGCCGTTTCTCGACCAGCTACGGCGACGGGTCACCGAGCTGAGCCGCGTTGCGCCGCGCATAGTCGTGGCCGAGCTGGGGCCGCGCGCGGGTCTTTACGGGGCTGAAATCGCGGCAGTGCGCCTGGCCGCCGAGCTTCGGACGGATCAGGGCGCAGCATGAGCGTCAGCGACCCGACCGCGCGCTCCGCCGCGAGCGATCTGAGCCTGCTCGCCTTCGACGGGCCCGACGAGATGGGTCGAGAGCTGGCCTCGGGGCCGGCAGTCGTCGAGGCGACGCTCACTGGGCTCTCACGCCGCCGCGGGGCTGTCGTGAAGGTGATCGAAGAGGCCGGCCGCGTGCTGGTCTTGGGCACCGGAGCCTCGCTCGCCGTGGCCCGCTGCGCCGAGCCACTCCTTCGCGCCCGAGACACCAGCGTCGGTCGAACGCGTCCGCTCGTTGTTCTGGAGGCTTCGGCTGCGGTGCTGGGAACGGCTCAGGCTGAGGCGTTCCGGCCCGACGACTGTGTCGTGGCAGTGTCCAAGTCCGGGGTGAGTCCGGAGATCGTGGGAGCCTCTCGGCTCGCACGAGCCGCCGGAGCACGCGTCGTCGCCGTGACGGCCAGCGAAACCTCGGCGCTCGCGAAGCTGGCCCACGAAGTCGTTCCGGTACCGATCGGCGAGGAGCACGGCGCCGCGACGAAGTCCGCCCTCGGAGCTCTGGCGGCCCTGCTTGGAATCTGGGACGTGTTCGAACGCGATGCGCCAGGCTCAAGAGGCCTCGCTGAAGTTATGGAATCGGCGGTCCGAGATTGGGAGACCGCATGGACGATCGGCCGCGAGCTGGCCGGCGCGCGCCGGATCTGGTTCGCTGGATTCGGGGCTGCCCAGGGGGCCGCGGAAGCCGCCGGTCTGCTCTGGCACGAGAAGGTTGGTCGCTCGGGCGTTTCCTCCACCCCCAGCGGATTCCGGCACGGTCTGATCGAGGCCGCGGGCAGCGAGGATGCCCTGGTTATCCTCGAAATCGATCCACCCACCCCCGTCCGCCGCCGATACATGGATCTGCTCGCGGGTGAGTGCGCTCGAATAGGTTTGAAGCAGGTCTGGGTATCTCATGAGTCGCCACCGGTCGGCCAGTGGCTCGCGCTTCGTGTTGAAGAGGCTCCAGGTCGCGCTCTCGAAGGGCTCATCAGGGTGCAGCAGCTGGCCCGCGCGGCAGCCCACGCGGCCGGGACTTACCGGGACGGTTTCGCGGTGCTCCGGTCGATCGTCCACACGTCGACGTCGTACGAATGAGGTGCAGGCCCGAATGAAGCCAGACCAGCAGTCGATCGCCGGCCCACGCCTGGCGCTCACATTCGATGTCGACGGCTTCTCGAACTGGATCGGAAGCCTGGGCATGGTCTCGCCCGGCCCGCTGTCGCGGGGTGAATTCGAGCACATAGGATTGCGCCGCGTGCTTGCCCTCCTGAACGAGTACCGCGTGCAGGCCACGTTCTTCGTGCCCGGATCGACCGCGGTTGCGATGCCTGCGGCGGTCAGCGCAATCGTTGAGAACGGCCACGAGATCGGTCACCACGGGTGGGTGCACGAGCCTCTAGCACGCCTCTCGCGCGAGCAGGAACAGAGCGTCCTCCTGCGTGGGCTCGATGCGCTGGACAAGGTGCTGCATGTGCGTCCCGTCGGGTACCGCTCGCCGAGCTGGGATAACAGCCCCGACACCGTCAGGCTCTTGCTCGCGGAGGGCTTCGAGTACGACAGCTCGTTGATGGGCAACGACGTCGAGCCCTACTGGTGCCGTGAGGGTGACGTGGCCTCTCAGGAGGAGGGCTTCCGTTGGGGTACTCCGGTTCCGCTCGTGGAGATGCCTGTCGGTTGGCATCTCGACGACCACCCCTACTTCGCCCGCGTCGAGGCGCCCGGCGTCTTTAATCCGGGGTTACGGGCCCCCTCCTCGGTCCTGGAGATATGGCGCGGCGAGCTGGATTTCCTGTGCGACGTTGCGAAGACAGGGGTCCTCGTCTTCACCTTCCACCCGCAGGTGATCGGCCGGGGCCACCTGCTGAGCGTGCTTCGGACCTTCCTTGAAGAGGCGAGCTCACGGCCGTCGCTTCGCTTCACGACGTGCCAGCACTACGTCCGGGCGTGGCGTGCAGGTCGTGAGCCGCAGCTGCCCCGCGGCGTCTGACGATCGGCTCCACGAGCAGGAGTGATGCGAGTGATAAGCGTGGTTCTGGCCGGGGAATCCGGTAGCGTGACCGAGGTCGTAGAGATCGGGCCGACGAGCCTGGTGCGCCATCGGCAATGGGCCAATCTCCAGCCGCTGGCGGAGGGCTGCACGCAGGCGGGATTGTCAGCGACGATTCTTCCGTCAGGGGCCCTGCCCGGTGATCTCGTATCGCCGACCGTGTGGTTGCTTTCGGACCTGCCGTTCCTCGCCGCGGAGTCCTTCGGAATCCTCGACCGCCTCGCGATCGATGTGCCGACGCACAGCGGTCTTGTGATGATCGGCGGGGCGTTCAGCTTCAGCGGCCTGAAAGCCGTGGGCGGCTGGCAGGATCCTCGTGGCGCCGCTCTCCTGCCCGTTGAACCGATGTCCGGCGCAGATGATACCGAGGCCCCGGCGGGCGTCAGGCTCGTTCCCGCGCCGGACTGTCCCCGCGAGTTCGCCTCCTTGCTTGGCGACGCACCACCCTTCTTCGGTTACAACCGCCTCCGGCTGAAGAGAGGGTCTCGGCTGTTGGCGCGCTTCGACGACGGCCAGCCGGCGCTCGTCGTCGGTGCGACGACGCCGTGTCGGACGGTGGCCTTCGCCTCCGACCTGCTGCCCCACTGGGGGCCGACCGTCGCGGCCTGGGATCGATTTCCGGGATTCCTGGGCGCCCTGTGCTCGCTCGCCGCGGGCGAACCCCGGTGACAGGTAGGGTCCGTCCGCGGCGCCC
The DNA here is from genome assembly GCA_049521175.1 of Candidatus Limnocylindrales bacterium. Taxonomy (GTDB): domain Bacteria; phylum Chloroflexota; class Limnocylindria; order Limnocylindrales; family CSP1-4; genus Fen-1039. Next base: position 3,274 of record JBEKPB010000051.1, on the reverse strand, counting down.
GGGCACGCTTGCCGTCGCAGGGGGTCTGCGGCAGTGATCGCCTTTGGGCTGGCGCTGCCCACCATGCACCCGGGCGCGAACCGCGAAGTGATCGAAGCTGCCGCCGATGTCGCCGATCGTTTGGGCTGGAGGACTGTCTGGACGACCGACCATGTCCTGGTACCCCACGGCGAGGCGGAGGAATACGGGCGGATCTACGAAGTCCTCATCACCCTGGCGTGGGTCGCCGCCCGTCAGCCTCGGCTCCAGATCGGCACGAGCGTAATCGTGGTCCCGCAACGTAACGCGGTCGTTCTGGCCAAGGAGCTCGCCACTCTTGACGATCTCAGTGGCGGAAGACTCCGCGTCGGCGTCGGGGCTGGCTGGGTTGAGAGCGAATTCGAGAACCTTGGCGAAGGTCGCCGCTACCACCAGCGGGGTGCGTACCTGGACGAGACCATCGGCCTCTGGCGCCATTTGTGGTCTGGCTCGACCGCTCCATTCGCGGGCAGGTTTCATCGGCTCTCGGATTTCCTGTTCGAGCCGCTGCCGGCGCAGCGGGAACGCTTGCCAATCCTGATCGGGGGACCGTCACAAGCCGCGCTCAAGCGCGCCGCCGTCCTTGGCGATGGTTACCAGTCCGCCGTCATGGACCCGGCCTCCTACGAGCTGGCCGCACGAACGATCGAAGCCGCAGCCCGAGCGGCTGCCCGACCGATGCCCCAGCTCTCGGCGCGGCTGAACGTTCGGCCCGGTGGGGCGGCTGGTCCGCTGTACAGCCTCTGTGGCAGCACGTCCAACATGCTCCGCGAGCTCCGGGCCTTCATCGATGCGGGGGTTGACGAATTCGTCCTCCACTTCGAGCCGCGCGACCCCGACGCGCTTGTCCATGCCATCGAGCGCTTCGATAGCGATATCGTTCAGGAGCTGGCGGCGTAGGGCAGAGGATGCGCGAACTCCGTGCTCCCTTTCTCGCCACCGGGGTTGCCACCGGCGTTCTCCTGCCGTTCGTTGTACCGATACTCGCCATTCGCGGTTTCTCGGCTGAGGGCATTGGGCTCCTCCTCGCGATCACGTCCGTGGCTGTTGTCGTGGCCATGCCGGCGTGGGGTCACGTGGCCGACGCGTTGTTGGGCCGACGACGGACGCTCCAATGGGCGGCGCTGCTCTCGGTGGCCGCCGCTCTATGGCTGGGCGCACCGATGGCGTTGCCCGTCGTGGGAGCCGCTCTACTTTTCTGGTACGTGCTCCAAACAGCCATTCCGACGCTGCTCGACTCGATCGCCATGCGTACGCTCGGTGGTCAACGCGACAGCTACGGCCATTTGCGTCTCCTGGAGAGCTTCTCGTTCGCGATCGCGGCATTCGGGGCGGGCATCCTGTACGACCTCGCGGGCTACGGAGCCTCCTACTTCGTGTTCGCAGCGACCGCCATCGCCCTTGTCATCTTGATCCAACCCGTCCCAGAACCACCCCGGATCGGGCTCGGAGCGTCGCGCCCCCTGTCGAATGCCGACCCGGCAGCCAACGAGGTCCACGGCTCTGCTGAGCCGGTAGGGCCGCCGCGGCGAGCCGGGCGGCCCCGTCTTGGCCTGGGGTCGATCGGAGCCGCACTCAGCGTCGGGCCGCGGCTGGTCGGGGCCCTTGCCGCCATCCTGTTGGCAAGCGTCGGCTTGCTGGCGGCTAACACCTTCCTGCCGCTTCGGCTGCACGACCTCGGCGCAGCCCCGTCCACAATCGCAATGTCGGCCACGATCTCCGCGCTGTTCGAGATTCCCGCGATGCTTTCAGGTCGGCGATTGGTGGCAAGACTCGGTCTGCGCGGCTTCTTTGCTCTCGGCTGCCTGATGTACCTGCTGGCGCTGGCTTCCTGGATCGTGGTCGATAACCCGGTGGTTCTCGTCGCCTCGCGGGCCCTCACCGGCCTCGGTTATGGGTCGTTCACGGTTGCGTCCGTGGTCGCCCTCGGCGCCATCCTGCCCGAGGAACTTCAGGCCAGCGGGCAGGCGATGCGCCAGTCAGCAATCTCAGCCGTTGCCGTGGTTGGTTTTCTGGGCGGAGGATTGATCTACGGCCTACTTGGGTCTGCCACATTCTTCGCAATTGCCGCTTGCGGACCAATCCTTGGAGCGCTCGTCGGGTGGCGATGGCTCCCTGCGCGTGGCCGCGTACATATACACCTGGATACCACTGCCATGAACCCTGCCGCTGCTGCTGCCGCCATCGCATTCGCGAGCGCTACGGCGTCGGCAGCCGGATCGCCGGATGCGCTCGATGACGAGCCTACCTCCCAAGACTCCTGGATCTAGCGAGGCGAGACGTGCGGACCTATGAAATCGCGCTAATTCCCGGCGACGGGATCGGCGTCGACGTGATATCCGAGGGGCTATCGGTGCTTCAACATGCCGCGGAGGTGACAGACAGCTTCCGCCTCGGAACTACGGAGCATCCCTGGTCTTGCGCCTGGTATATGAAGCACGGCCGGATGATGCCGGCGGACGGCCTCGATCGGTTGCGGGACTCCGACGCGATATACCTGGGCGCCGTCGGGTTCCCGGGTGTTCCTGATCACGTCTCCCTTTGGGGCTTGCTGCTCCCGATCAGGTTCGGCTTCGACCAGTACGTGAACCTGCGGCCGATCCAGATGTTGGCGGGGATCCCGGGCCCTCTTCACGACCGCGGCCCGAATGACGTGAACATGCTGTGTGTCCGCGAGAACACCGAGGGCGAATACGCCGGCATCGGCGGTCGCTTCCGCCAGGGCCAACCGGAGGAGACGGCCATTCAGACCTCCGTCTTCAGCCGCCGGGGGATCGACCGGGTGGCACGCTTCGCCTTCGAGAAGGCGCGGGCGAGGCGTGGAAAGCTTGCCAGCGCGACGAAGTCGAATGCACTGCAGTACAGCGCCGTCTTGTGGGACGAGGTCATTGCCGAAGTCGGCGTCGAGTACCCCGACGTGGAGCTGACCAGGTACCATGTCGATGCCCTCGCCGCTCGGTTCATCACCGCACCCGACTCTCTCGACGTGGTCGTGGCCAGCAACTTATTCGGCGACATACTGACCGACCTGGGCGGAGCGCTCCAAGGCTCACTCGGCCTGCCTGCGGGTGCGAACCTCAACCCGGAACGAAGATTCCCGAGCATGTTCGAGCCCATCCATGGCTCGGCGCCTGACCTCGCGGGGCGCGGCGTGGCGAACCCGATGGCGGCGATCTGGGCGGGGGCACTAATGCTCGAGCACCTTCACGAGCAAGAGGCAGCCGACCTGGTCATGGCCGCGCTTCGGCGTGTGGCG
>JBEKPB010000050.1:0-2508 GCA_049521175.1 Candidatus Limnocylindrales bacterium | reverse complement strand
CCTGCCGCTGCTCGTGCTACCGGCCTACCAGCAGGCCGAGCGAGTAGCCAAGAAGGCCGCCGAGCAAGGCGAGCTGTTCGGGTAGCGGTCAGGAGCCCCGAAGCCCTGTCTGAGGCCAGGGCCAATCAGCGGCGGGATCGTCACCATGAGCGTGACGCACAGTCAGTGTCTGTTCGAGTCAGAGGTTGTCGCCCGAATGATGGCGCCCAGGCGACCTACCGTAGACGACGCCACGTGACGGGATTGATTGGTCTCGTGCTGGACTTCGTCCGATCGATCCTGGGCGGCACGCGCGGCATCTGGGATGGCACCCCGGAGCCCAGCGAAGCTTCGGCTTAAGCCCGGATCCACCGGCACAACGGCTCGTCCGGGCCAATGTGCGCCCGATTCTTCGGGAGACGACACGATTCTCCGGGGAGGCTATGCAGATCGGTCGCACTGGTCTACCTTTGGCACGTAACGGTCATGGAATCGCCCGTGGCCAAGGACGTAGCTCGACGCAAACTCGGACTCCTCTCACGACTGACGCGAGAACCCGAAGGGATCGCGTTGGCTATCGAGAGGAGTTTTCGTTTTCGTGTACAACGACAAGAATCTGACCTGCGCGGACTGTGGACAGGAATTCGTGTTCACGGCGTCCGAGCAGGATTTTTACTCGCAGCGTAGCTTCACCGAGCCTCGTCGCTGCCCCTCCTGCCGCGCCAGCCGCAAGGCGGCGCGCAACAGTGAGGGCGGTGGGAGCTCGTACAGCTCCGGCGCTGGCTATTCGAGCGGCGCCGGCAGCTACGGCCGCGGCGGTGGTGGTGGCTATGATCGCGGACCCCGCGAGATGTTCGCGGCGACGTGCTCGTCCTGCGGCAAGGAAGCCCAGGTCCCATTCCGCCCGACCAGCGGCAAGCCGGTCTATTGCAGCGATTGTTTCCGCAGCCAGCACGGCGGCTGATCTAGTCCTCTCGGTGCGAGCCGGTAACGGCCGAGTCCTGATCGCGCGGCCGCGCTGCGTGAACTCCCCGCTGCGGCGTTGGCGCCTCGGGTGACGCTTCACCGCGACGCCGGGCTCGGGCGACGTCTGGCCTGACCGGCGGGTTGAGCGAGGCTTTTCGGCCCTGCGTCTACGGGTTCGTCGTCGGCGCGACGTGACGCGCACCAAGGCGCCCGCCGACGCGGTTCTCCGTTGGCGCTATTGCACATGCGTCACATCCTGGTTACCGGGACGGCGACGGCACCGTTCGACAGGTGACGGAAGTGTTTACCCGGAATCGGGGGAGAATTACGCCGGGACCAGGCGAGCAGCCAGGTCGACCCGGCCAGGAGGTCATCGTGAACGAGCCACGGGCCCGTGAACATGTTGCCTGGGAGCGGGCGCGTGTTGAATCCATGCTGGCCGAGCTGGGCGGCAAGATCCGTGCCGAAGGGTCCCTCGAGCGCCAGCAGACCGGAGAGTACGAAGACGCCGGCAGCACTTCGGTCGCCATCGCCCTCGCGGCCGACCTCCGCGAGCAGCTCGCCGCCGTCGAGCGCGCCGAGGAGCGCATCGCACGGGGCAGGTACGGCAGATCGGTCGAGAGCGGGGTACCGATCCCGGACGACCGACTGGAGGCGGAACCCCTTGCCGAGCGGACCGTCGAGGAGCAGCGACTCTACGAACGGCGCTGGCCCAAGTAGCCCGGTGGGCTGCTCCGGCGGCGGCGTCTTAGCGCATCTGTGATCTCGCTCGTCACCACAATCCGGCATGTGGGAACGGTGGGTTCAAACCCTCTCGCCTCGACCATCCCCACACGATCCGTGGCGGTCACTCAAGCGATAGTGCGGGGCGGCGATCGAGATGCAGCCCGTGCGGTTGGGGCCTCGCGCGTGGAGGAGGCGTCCGCCTGCTTGCTGCTGGGCGTCCCCTTGAAGGTATACCGTAGAGGGACGTTGCGCTCGGTTCGTTGCGGACGGGCCGACCATCGAGATGCCATCGGGTGCGGGCCGATGCGTCGCCTCGCCCGGTCCGCCGGAGGACCACGATGACCCAGGATTTCCGCGACCAGCAGCTCAGGCTGGACGCGGGGAAGCTTGAGAAGCCGACCGCCGAGGAGCTTGGGGCCCTCTCGGCCGACCGGCTCGACATGGACGACTCGGTAGGGATGTACCTGAAGGAGATCGGCAGGATCGCCCTCCTGACGGCCGAAGAGGAGGTCGTCCTGGCCAAGGCGATCGAGCTCGGCCGGCAGCTAGCGGAGGCGCCCGGCAAGGGCATCGTCTCGCTCTACGAGTGGACGACCCACGACACCGAGCGCAAGACCCGGACCGCCAAGCCGCAGCACCGCCTGCCGTTTGGGCCCGAGGCGCACACGATGGTCCGTGACGCCATCGCCGACGAGGCCGCGGCCGAGCTGCTCGCGCCCTCGCCCGACTTCCACCTGATCAAGGCTGGCCGGGATGCCCAGTCCGAGGGGACCAAGGCGCTCCTCAAGGACGCCCGCTACTTGGCCACGGCCTACAACGAGACGCTGACGCCGGATG
>JBEKPB010000049.1:0-2871 GCA_049521175.1 Candidatus Limnocylindrales bacterium | reverse complement strand
TTCCGGTGGGCGTGAGGGTGGCAGCCGTGGTCGTGATCGTGGCCGTGCTCGTGATCCTGGCGGGACGCTAAGGCTGATCGGCAGGGGCATCGCGAGGCAAACACTAACCGCGCGTCGTGTCGGCGCCTCGGCATGCTCTCCTGGCCCGGATCGCGACAGGTGCCGTCAGATAGGCTCGGAGCTCTCGGCCTTCGCTTGTGGCCACATCGATCCGATCAGCTCGGCGAGCCGGCGCAGTGACTTGGCCGACTCCACCGGCGTCGTGAGGAACCGAGAGGTTCGATGGACGACGAGATTGCGCAACTCACGGAGGTTGTCGAGGTAATCCTCCTCCCACTGCGGGCGAAGGCTCGTATCGATCCAGTGCGTTCTCTCAGCGGGCGACCACGCCTGCCACTCGGAGGGCACTCGGTTCTCCCGCCCGGTGTCTGTGAACCAGCTCGAGAGGATATTCCTGTGGGCCCTGGCCCAGATCTCATCAAGCCACGGCCTCAGGACTCCCGACGATCGAGCCCAACGAAGGAGACTCGCGAGGCTACCGTCGAAGAGCGGATCACCCTCAAGGTGCCAGCCGCCGCTGCCATCGGCTCGTCGCCTCTTGCCGAGACGGGGCCGCAGTTGAGCATAGTCGTGAACCTGCATCGTCTCGGAGGCTCCGGTCCGGTGTTCGGTCAGGGGGACACATCCGCCGTGCCATTCCACGAACCGGACGCCGAGCACGAACTCGAGCGCGGTGTTCGACGCGGAGGCAGACAAGCCGAATAGGTCGTATGAGAACGAGCCATACGTGTGGAGGTGGCGCAGTGTGTCGAAATGCTGCCGCACGCCTTCTGGCACCGTGGCTGGCAGGTCCAGATTCTCGACGATGGCCTGGATGTACTCGACCGCGCTTTCGTCGGTGAGCCTTCTGTCAGTCATCAGACCCTGAGGGCCGAACCGGCTGGTTCGGCTGTCTACCTTTGTGAGTTCGGCGATCGATCTGCGGTCCACGTTGCCCCCTCCCACGTCTAGAGCCGGCTAGGCCCGCTCCCCAACGGCCGGCTCATGAACGTGCGCCCGTACCACGAGAGCCTAGCCCGGCTCCCGCGTTGTCAGGCTTTGCCGCCTGAGATCACAGAGAAGCCCGACCAAGGAACATCGATGTCGCGGTTGTCCGGAACACCGAATCCCATGCGACGTCCAGGCTTGGCTCCTGGCTCCATGAACGTGGCCGAGAGGACCGAACGGCCAGGGATTATCCATTCGCCAAAGGTTGGATCGGCCAGCACCAGGTGGCCCTCGGCCATGTCGGTGAGCTCGCCGAGTCTGCTTCTGACTACAAGTCGACGAGCCTCAACGTCATCGGGCGGGAGATCCAAGTATCCGCCCGATCGGCGCAGCTCATCGACTTCATCGATGGATAGCTCAGTGGTTACCCTGCTGCCGCCGGCAATATCGAAGATGAGCCTGTAGCCCCTGGCCGCCATCTCGCCGTGCCCTCCCAGCAAGTGATGATCTCCTGCGACCGGCGGTGCCTATCGAGATCCGCCGGGGCGAGACCACGGCCCTTAGCCTCCTCGCCCAAGCCAGTGTACAGGGGCTCACCGGGGCCGCCCTCTTCGCGGTTGAACGGAAATGCGGCCCGCCAGCACCCGACACGATGCGGCCCACTACGCGATGTGGTCATCGTGCCTGCCCGGCCACATGGTCACCCGCCAGACTGCCGACCCCGACTTTCCATGGTCAGGGTTACCCAGTTGTACTCGTCGATGAGCTTGGGCGGGCTGGAGTGAGGCCGTCCTACTAGGGCAGGAACGGCTGACACCGAGACGCCGGCCTCCGCGGCGAGTCTGCGCAACTCATCGGCGGTGTCGTTCAGGTAGGCCTCGAACGACACGGCTTCCGGGCTCCAACCGCGGGCCTTCCGGATCCGGTCATCCCACGGCGCAAAGATGTTCGGCCGGATCGCGAAGAGGGTTTTGGCCGCGCCCGTGGGACCATAGGAGACGGAGAACGCATGGCCGCTCGCCCGATGCTTCACACTGGCTCGACAGTCTCGTAGGGCGTCGTATGCCGCCGCGCAGAGAGCGACTTGGCGAGGCGACAGATCGGTCAGATTGGCTTCCGGTCCAGGCAGACGCGCGAGCCAAGCCGCCGACCATTTCGTCAGCGATTCGGAGGCCATCGAGTGATATGCCCTGGCGAACTGTCGGCAGCCCCAGGCGTTCAGCCACACGAACATGGCCGCCCGGTGCGCCTCATTGAGGGGATCGATCTCTGGGCCGAGGCGGCGGAGTTGCCTGAGGGAGGCGTCGTAGCGGGTGAGTGCGTACGACCGACAGCACTCCTTGAGTTCGGAGAGTCTCACGAGGATTCAACCTCCCCTGCGCATTCGCGAGGAGCCGGCCCTATCGCGAGAGGGCCCCGGCGATCAGATCACAAGCCTGGCTGATTCTCAGACCAGTCTACTGTCCGGCTAGGCCAGCTCAAGCTCCTGTGCGTCGGTGCCACCTTGCGTGGCATGCACTAACAAGCTCTATGAAAGGGAACCTCGCCGTCAAGGCGGATGTCCCGCCCATCCATGAACCGGCCCAGCCCGTCACGGACCCTCGGATCGTGGACGGGATCGAGCAGCGCTCATCTCTCTATGGCCTTCTTTCGTGGGCGAAGGACTCGGTCAGATGGGAGGCTGCTCCGGCGGCCCAATTCCATGCGGGGGTCGTCACGCGACCAGCTTGATAGCGGGGCTTGCCGGGGCGAAGGGTTCGTTCTTAGCCCGAATCCACCGAGCCTCTTCGTCTGACGGCTCGACACGGTGGTTGGGAGGCGATCGACCCCGATTGAGGTAATGGCCAGACTCTGACTGAGGCGAACAAGGGCCGACCGACGGCG
>JBEKPB010000048.1:0-3117 GCA_049521175.1 Candidatus Limnocylindrales bacterium | reverse complement strand
ATCAGGTGCTCCTCTACTGAGCCGGCTGGGCGGTTCGCAACGCCAGTTTCTCAGTTCAGAAGGGCACCTGATTCGTCCTCAGCGCACTCTGCCGCACCCGCGGCTCGGTGGATCCGGGTTAAACGCCAGCGCCCCGGACGAGCCGGGGCGCTGGGTCCCTGAACCGGAGTATCAGGCGGTAACCGGTCCAAACGGGAGGGCGAAGTTCGTGTCGGGGTCGAAGAGCTGGATCTTGTCGAGCGGGATCCGGAGCTCGAGCACGTCGCCCGGGCGGACCCGATAGGACGAGTCGACGAGAGCCACGATGTCGCGGCCTGCGCCGGACGCGTGGATCAGCTCCTCGTTGCCGAGGTACTCGACGACTTCGGCCTTGGCGTTGACGGTGGCCGTGGCGCCGGTTACCGGGCCCAGAACGAGGTGCTCGGGGCGGAAGCCGAAGATCAGCTGCCGACCGGCGCCGCCGACCAACTCGCGGAACTGCGGCGGAAGCGGAACGGTGACGTTGGCGCCCTGAAGCGTTACGCCGTCGCCGTTGCCGGAGACTTCGACGGTTGCGAAGTTCATTGCCGGGCTGCCGATGAAGCCGGCCACGAAGCGGTTGATCGGCCGATCGTAGAGCTCCTGCGGCGAGCCGACCTGCTGCAGGCGACCCTCGTTCATGACCGCGATGCGAGAGCCCATCGTCATGGCCTCGATCTGGTCGTGGGTCACGTACACGAACGTCGTGTTGAGGCGCTGATGCAGGCGAAGGATGTTGGCGCGAGTCTCGACGCGCAGCTTGGCGTCGAGGTTGGAGAGCGGCTCGTCCATGAGGAAGACCGCCGGCTCGCGTACGATGGCTCGCCCGAGGGCGACACGCTGGCGCTGGCCGCCGGAGAGCTCGCGCGGCTTCCGGTCGAGGTAGCGGGTCAGGTCGAGGATGGCCGCGGCTTCCTTGACGCGGGCGTCGATCTGGACCTTGGGGACGTGGCGGAGCTTGAGGCCGAACGCCAGGTTGTCCCGGATGGTCATGTGCGGATAGAGCGCGTAGCTCTGGAAGACCATCGCGATGTCGCGATCCTTCGGCGGGACATCGTTGATGATCTTCTCGCCGATTCGCAGCGTCCCGTCGGTGATCTCTTCCAGGCCGGCGATCATTCGCAGGCTGGTGGTCTTGCCGCAGCCGGAAGGCCCGACGAGGACCATGAACTCCGCGTCGCGGATGTCGAGGTTGAGGTCGTCAACGGCGACGACGTCGCCGTACCTCTTGGTAACGTTCTCGAAAGTGACAGTTGCCATTCGGCAAGGCTCCATGGTTCGGTGGGCCGATGTCGGGGGATGCTAGCAGCCCGGTTTAGGGACGCCACTCCTCGTACGGGTCGTTCTCAACTAAACGTTTAGGAGCTGCCGGCGGTGGAGCCTCTGCCGCACCGCGGCGGGCCCGTCGAGGCTTTCAGATTGAATTCAGATCGGGGTCGTACAACTCCAGCCAGGGTGGAGCACGATATGACCCTCAATGGAGCGCAGAGATGAGCGCATACGACCCGAATGAACCGTGTCAGACTCGCGCCGAGCCCGAACGTCCGATGAACGCCGATTGGTCGCGGCCGGCCGAGACCGGGCCGCTGTGGCAGCCCGAAGCCCTCGTAGACGAATCGTCCGAACCGGCCGGCGGCCCGGCCTCCGCAGCCCCGAACGTGCCACTGCCACCGTACTCGGATCCGGGGCAGCCCGACGCCGCGTCCCCGCTCGCTCAGCCCTTGCCCTGGTCGGTGCCGACCGGCATGTGGACACCGCCGCCCGCGCCCCCAATTGCGCCACCGGCCGCTGCGCCCTACGGGGGCGCGCCCGGATACTTCACGTCCGGTTTCGAGGCCCCGCAACCGCCGGCTCCGCCTGAGGCTGGAGAGCCTTACTACTACTGGGCTCCGCCCGGAGGGGTTCCTCCGACGTCCGGTGGACCAAAGCAGCAGAGCCCGCTCCGTCGGCTTGGGCCGCTCGTGGTCGCCGTGGCGCTGCTGTCCGGCTCACTGTCTGCGGTTGGGACATACGTGGCCGTCACCCTGGCGTCGTCATCCGGGCCCGCAGCGGCGACGGCGACGAGCCAGCCCGGAAGCGCCCAGACGATCAGCCTCACGCAATCCGACGCGATAATCCGAGTCGCGAGCCTGGTCAAACCGTCCGTCGTGACGATCGTGTCAAGCGATGCGTCTGGGGTCAGCCCCTTCTCGGTGCCGTCGACGGGCGCCGGGTCAGGCTTCATCGTGAGCTCGAACGGCCTGATCCTTACCAACAATCATGTCGTCACCGGCGCCTCCTCGCTGACGGTGACTCTCGACGACACGCGTCAGATGCCGGCCACAGTCGTCACCACAGACGCCACGCATGACCTGGCCCTGATCAAGATCGATGCCACAGGCCTGACGCCGGTCACCCTTGGCGATTCGGCCGGCGTCCAGGTCGGCCAGTTGGCGATCGCCATCGGCAGTCCACTGGGTACCTTCACCGATTCGGTGACGCAGGGGATCGTCTCCGGGGTCAATCGCAGCATCACCGTCGGCGATCAGGCGACGCGAACGCAGGAAGACCTCTCGGGGCTCATCCAGACCGACGCGGCGATCAATCCGGGTAACAGCGGCGGACCGCTGCTCGATGCCAGCGGCACCGTAGTGGGCATCATTACCGCCACCGCCAGCAACGCTCAGGACATGGGCTTTGCGATCCCGATCAACCAGGCCAAGCAGATGATCGCCCAGGCGACCAAGTAGCCTCTGACGCGGCCGCTGCCGCCGACCCACATGGGCGGTGTCCGGAACCCGGACCGAGCATCCGGGCCCACCTGTCCTCGGCGGCCTGAGACTCGGCCTCTTCAGGGTAGTTTCAGGCCGGCGGCACATACATCTCCCGGGCGTCCCGACGTTTCGGCTCGCGCTACTCGGACTCTGGCGGACACGAGAGGCATGGATGAATGAAGCTCAAACTGGCTGCCATCGCGCTGATACTCGTCGGCGTCGGAGCCGTCGTCCTGGTCATGGTCGGACCCACCTTCGGCGCATCGTCGAGCAGTAAGTACATCACCTCGACGGTGTCGACCGGGACGGTGAGCGCCCAGTCGGTGGCCACGGGCACGATCGCCGC
>JBEKPB010000047.1:0-3642 GCA_049521175.1 Candidatus Limnocylindrales bacterium | reverse complement strand
AAGGGCTACTGGCGCAACCAACAAAGAGACCCCGGCCGATGGCCGGGGTCCCAGGAAACCGGCTGAGCACAGGTGTCACGCATGACGCGACGCATGTGTCACCGATGTCGCGACTCAAGACAGTCGGGGCGAAAGGGGATTCGAACCTCCGACCTTGGGCTCGGGAGCCGACGCTCTCAGGCGGGACGACCGCCCGATCGGGCGATGCGCTCACCCGGCATCGAGGCGTGGGGCGCTCTGCGCTCGCCTGGTCGATAACCAGCATTGGCCGGCCGTGCCTGAGAGCCGTGCCGGATCGGAGACCCGTTGCTGCCATTCGGGCGACGAGCCGGCGCATAGCCGATCGATGCCGCGGCCGGGGTCGCCCGACGGAACTCGCCTGGCCCGGCCTGGTCGAAATCGCTTGCGACTGGCCGGCGGAAGCCAGCGGCTGAGGTGCGGCGGGGTTCGACGGGTGCGGACAGGTTGAACCCGTTGGGCGCGGACTGGCGGGAGCTGCCCTGCGCGACGTGACCGTAACCGCTCGGTGCGGACCGGCGGAACCCACCCGGCGCCACCGAACGCGAGTCAGTTGGACTCGGACGACGAGCTGCCGCGATACCAACTGGCGCCGTCCCTCGGAAGGCGTTCGGACGCCGCCCCGCGGTCGGTCGGTTGAAGCCAGCTGATCGCTGGCGGATCGGCTCGCGCCTGATCGAACGGTCGACCTCGAAGCCGGGTACAACTTCTCGGCGAACGCGCTGACGCAGCAGCGCCTCGATTTCGAATAGCAGGCTGTCTTCGTCGATGCACACGAGCGACACCGCGTCGCCCTCCATGCCAGCGCGACCGGTCCGACCGATGCGATGGACGTAGTCCTGGGCGACCGTCGGCAGCTCGAAGTTGACGACGTGGGGCAGGCCGTCGATGTCGAGGCCGCGTGACGCGAGCTCGGTCGCGACCAGGATCGCGACACGTCCTGCCTTGAAGTCGTCGAGGGCGCGGACTCGCTGGCCCTGGCTCTTGTTGCCGTGGATCGCAGCGGCGCTGATGCCGTCGTGGCCGAGCTGCTCGGCCAGGCGGTTGGCGCCGTGCTTTGTTCGGGTGAAGACGAGCGCCCGATCGATCCGGCCGCTGCGCACCAGGTGGCTCAGCAGCTCGCGCTTGCGCTCGCGGTCGACGGGGTAGACGACCTGGCGAACAAGCTCGATGGCCGAGTTGCGGCGCGCTATCTGGACGTGGGCAGGAGTGTCGAGCAGACCGTCGGCGAGGCCTCGGATCTCGTCCGAGAAGGTGGCCGAGAAGAGCAAGTTCTGGCGGCGCGCCGGGAGGAGGTCGAGGATCCGGCGGATGTCGCGGATGAAGCCCATATCGAGCATCCGGTCGGCCTCGTCGAGGACGAGGAACTCGACCGATCGAAGGTCGATCGTTCCCTGGCCGGCGTGGTCGAGGAGACGCCCCGGCGTCGCGACGACGATCTCAGGACCAGCGCGGAGCGCCTGGACCTGGGGCTGGAAGCCGACGCCGCCGTAGATGGTGGTCGAGCCGACAGGACGCTCGGAGCCGTAGGTCCGGACGCTCTCCTCGATCTGGAGGGCGAGCTCGCGCGTCGGGGTGAGCACCAGGCAGCGGATCGGAAGACCCGAGGCCCCACGCGGGCGGCGCTGACCCGGAGGCAGCTGACGCGGTACGGGCCGGCTGGCGTTGAGCAGCTGGAGGATCGGCAGGACGAAAGCCGCGGTCTTGCCGGTGCCCGTCTGGGCGCCTGCGAGCAGGTCGCGGCCGGCAAGGACGATCGGGATGGATTGGCCCTGGACGGGCGTAGGCTCGGTGTAACCCTGGGCGGCGACTGCTCGTAGAAGCTCGGGCGTTAGCCCCAGAGCTTCGAACGTGGCGGCCGGCGTGGCAGGTGATGCGGGCGGGAGGCCCGTCGAAAGGCGCTCGGAGGCAAGGCCGAGCTGAACGGAAGACATGGAGAGAGTCGCTCCTGACGTGGCCCACCCGCGTTTTGTCCCAGCGGGGCCGGTCAGGGCGAGAAGTGGATCGAGATCGGGCGGTGAGTTACCGGGGCGTTGACCGTAACGCCCATTCGTTCACGAAGACGCTAAGCATACACGGTCAAGCCCGAATGAGGGATGGGCGGCAATCCGCGGTCGGAGGACCGGCGCCGATGGGACCGGAGAAGAACCCGGCCGCGGTTGCACTCGGAAAGCTTGGCGAGCGAAGGGCGGGAAGGCGCGAGATGCGAAGCTCAGTCCTGATGAACGGTCGGAGATCGCCAAGAGGGCGACCGCGGCGCAGTCGTGGGCTAGAGGCCTAGTGTTTCGCCAAGCGGCATCTCAAAGGGATCTTCGACCGGCTTCCGCTCTGCTTTGATCGATTCGTTCAGAGCCGCGAGACGCGGCGTTGCGACGTAGTAACGCCCGCGGCGTTCACCCTTCGCGGCGAGCATCCCTGCCTCAACAAGCCGACTCAGATCGCGTCCGGCGATGTTGTCATTGACTTCTGCCACCTCGCGATAATCGGCATTCCTCAGCCGGAAACGCAGCGAAGCGTTGAACAACGCCGGCACGGATCGCTCCGGAAGCCTCAGTTTGTGCGCCTCTTGGGTGAGCAGGGTCCACCGTCGCTCGGCCTCTTCGGCTCGTCGGACCATCGTCTGAGCCTGTCGGTAGTGGGCGGTGAGGACGAAACGAATCCAAAGACGAGCATCGCGTTGGGGCTGCCAGGTTCCTTGGCCTACCTCGGCGAGGACTTTGTAGTACGCCTCCGTGTTGGCCCCGAGGTACTCCTCGATGCTTACGAACGGCGAGGCGACAATCCCTTCCCGGGCAAGGACCAGAGTCTGCAGACAGCGGGCCATCCGCCCATTGCCGTCCCGGAAGGGGTGGATCATCACCAGATTGAGGTGAGCCATCGCGGCCTTGACCATTGGCGGGACCCGGTCCACGGCACGCAAGTCTTCGACGAGTTCGTGCACCAGATCGGGCACCTCAATGGCATCCGGCCCCGTATAGACGATCTCGTGAGTCGCTTCATCCACCACGAAGACGGAGCCCGGCCGCCAGCGTCCAGGGCTCTTATCGAGGGCGTGGCACAGCATCATGTAGTGGAGAGAGCGGAGGAGGTTTTCGTCGTACACGAAATGGGCGTCGTCCGCCAACTGCAGAACGTAGGTCATGGCGTCCCGGTATCCCACGACGGCTCTCCACGCCTCGTCCTCCGCGTCGAGCGGGGGCTCGCCTGCCACAGCCGCAACGGCATCGTCGAGAGTGACGTTGTATCCCTCAATGCTGTTGGAGCCCCGGATGGCACGGGCTAGCATCACGCGTCGTAGCAGTCCGACCCAGCGGTGCTGCTCGGGCAATTGGTCATGTAGGGCGTCGCGAACTCGATCGATCCTCGCGATAACTTGAAGTTCCTGCTCAGTGAGTTCAGGACTGCGGAAGATCATGTTAGAAAGTCGCTTTCATTCCTACGTGGTGGCGGATACATTCCTACAGCACGTGGTAATGTATCACACTTTGGAACGCGCCCGCAAGCCTTAGCCCGGATCCACCGATCGCCCTGGCCTGAGAGGCGCGGAAACGACGAATCAGGTGCCCTTCTGAACTGGGAAGATGGCGTTGAGAACAGCCCATCGAGCCCAACAAGAGGAGCACC
>JBEKPB010000046.1:0-4094 GCA_049521175.1 Candidatus Limnocylindrales bacterium | reverse complement strand
CGACGTCCAGCGGCTGCGCGTACTCCCGGTCGATCCGGTCGCGGACGCGGCGCAGCCACGCGAGGTCGCGCAGGTGCTGCGCCGCGGCGGGTGTGCTGGTCACCTGCGAGATCGTGCCACATACGACTGTATGTAGAGCAGGATGAATGCCTACTCGACCCTGTTGAACACGCCCCTTTGCCGGTCGGGACGAGTCGAAACAGATGAGAGAACTCGTCTCACGGTGTCCGCGAGGGCCTCGGTCAGGTGCCGACGTAGGCCGCAAGGTGCTCGCCGGTGAGGGTGGAGCGGGCGGCGACGAGGTCGGCGGGTGTGCCCTCGAAGACGATCCGGCCACCGTCGTGGCCAGCGCCGGGGCCGAGGTCGATGATCCAGTCGGCGTGCGCCATGACCGCCTGGTGGTGCTCGATGACGATGACCGACTTGCCGGAGTCGACGAGCCGGTCGAGCAGGCCGAGCAACTGCTCGACGTCGGCGAGGTGGAGGCCGGCGGTCAGCTCGTCGAGGACGTAGATGCCGCCCTTCTCGGCCATGTGGGTGGCCAGCTTGAGCCGCTGCCGCTCGCCGCCGGACAGCGTAGTGAGCGGCTGGCCGAGGATGAGGTAGCCGAGCCCGACGTCGGCGAGCCGGTCGAGGATGGCGTGCGCGGCCGGCGTGCGCGCCTCGCCGGCGCCGAAGAACTCCTCGGCCTCGGTCACCGACATCGCGAGCACCTCACTGATGTCGCGCCCGCCGAGGTGGTATTCCAGCACCGATGCCTGGTACCGCTTCCCCTCGCACTCCTCGCAGGTGGTGGCGACGCCGGCCATCATCCCCAGGTCGGTGTAGATGACGCCGGCGCCGTTGCAGCTGGGGCAGGCGCCCTCGGAGTTGGCGCTGAACAGCGCCGGCTTCACGCCGTTGGCCTTCGCGAACGCACTGCGGATCGGGTCGAGCAGGCCGGTGTACGTCGCCGGGTTGCTCCGTCGCGAGCCGCGGATCGCGCCCTGGTCGCTCGACACCACACCCGCGCCGGCGGGGATCGACCCGTGCACGAGCGAGCTCTTGCCGGAGCCGGCGACGCCGGTGACGACGACAAGCACCCCGAGCGGGACGTCGACGTCGACGTCGCGCAGGTTGTGCGCCGTCGCGCCGCGGATCTCCAGCGTGCCGGTGGGCGTCCGCACCGTCTCCTTGAGGGCGGCCCGGTCGCTGAGATGGCGGCCGGTGACGGTGCCGCTGGCCCGCAGCCCCTCAACGGTGCCTTCGAAGCAGACAGTGCCACCGGCAGTGCCTGCGCCGGGGCCGAGGTCGACGACGTGGTCGGCGATCGCGATCGTCTGCGGCTTGTGCTCCACCACGAGCACCGTGTTGCCCTTGTCCCGCAGCTGCAGCAGCAGGTCGTTCATCCGCGCGATGTCGTGGGGGTGCAGCCCGATCGTCGGCTCGTCGAAGACGTAGGTGACGTCGGTGAGCGACGACCCGAGGTGGCGGATCATCTTGACGCGCTGCGCCTCGCCGCCCGACAGCGTGCCCGACGGCCGGTCGAGGCTGAGGTAGCCCAGCCCGATCTCCGCGAACGAGTCGAGGGTGTGCTGCAGCGTTGCCAGCAGCGGCGCGACGGACGGTTCGTCCAGATCCCGCACCCACGCGGCGAGGTCGCTGATCTGCATCGCGCAGGCGTCGGCGATGTTGATCCCGTTGATCTTCGACGATCGAGCCGCCTCGCTGAGCCGGGTGCCGCCACACTCGGGACAGGTGGTGAAGGTGATCGCCCGCTCCACGAAGGCGCGGATGTGCGGCTGCAGCGCGTCGACGTCCTTGGACAGGAACGACTTCTGGATCCGCGGGATCAGACCCTCGTAGGTTAGGTTGATGTTGTCGACCTTGATCTTGGTCGGCTCCTTGTACAGGAGGTCGTGGAGCTCGGTCTTGGTGTACGTGCGGATAGGCTTGTCCGGGTCAAAGAAGCCGCAGCCGCTGAAGATCCGGCCGTACCAGCCGTCGACGCTGTAGCCGGGGATCGTGAGCGCACCCTCGTTGAGCGACTTGCTGTCGTCGTACAGCGCAGACAGGTCGAAGTCGGTCACGCTGCCCATGCCCTCGCAGCGCGGACACATGCCTCCGGTGATGGAGAAGCTCCGTCTCACCGCCTTGCTGGACCCACGCTCGACGGTGGCCGACCCGGTACCGTGGGCCGAGGCGACATTGAAGGAGAACGCCTGGGGCGAGCCGATGTGGGGCTGCCCGAGCCGGCTGAAGAGGATGCGCAGCATCGCATTGGCGTCGGTGGCGGTACCGACAGTGGAGCGGGCGTTGGCGCCCATCCGCTCCTGGTCGACGATGATCGCCGTCGTCAACCCATCGAGGACGTCAACCTCCGGCCGCGCCAGCGTCGGCATGAATCCCTGCACGAAGGCGCTGTACGTCTCGTTGATCAGCCGCTGCGACTCCGCGGCGATCGTGTCGAACACCAGCGAGCTCTTGCCCGAGCCGGAGACGCCGGTGAACACCGTCAGCCGGCGCTTCGGGATCTCGAGGCTGACGTCCTTGAGGTTGTTCACGCGCGCGCCGTGCACGCGAATCAGATCGTGGCTGTCGGCAACGTGCAGCGCAGGCGACTGCGTGTCCGTCCTCGTGGCCATGCTCATCGTGTCTCCATCTGTTACGCGGAGCCGCCTGGCTCGATCTGACCAGACGCTGGCCGGGGTGACGCTCCGCGCAGGAACCAGGGCATCCACGCCGCTTCGGCCCGCGGCGCCTCCAGGCCCCGGCCACGCGGCGCGCCCCGCCGAGGCGTCAGAACAACCAGCGGCCGTCGCGCAACAGCTCGAGGTCGGGCAGCTCGGTCACCTCGGCGCACCGTCCGCCGAGGCACTGGCCACCCAGACATCGATGTCGTGGGTTTGACGTCCATTTGGTCGTACTAGAAGCCCAGTCAGGACCGCTCGGGCCGTCCCGCCTGGGGCGGGCCCAGTGGCGAGCTCAGTCCTCAGCTCACCGCTTTTTTCACGAGCGCGCCGATCCTTGCCTCGTCGGCGGGGGTCAACTCCTTGAGCGCGTAGGCGACGGGCCACATGGCGCCTTCGTCGAGGTGCGCCTTGTCGCTGAAGCCGAGCGTCGCGTACCTCGCCTTGAACTTCGCCGCGTCCTGAAAGTGGCAGACGACGTTGCCGTCTTTCGCGTACGCGGGCATCCCGTACCAGAGTCTCGGCGAGAGCTCTGGCGCGCTCGCCCTGACGATCGCATGGACTCGCTCGGCCATGACGCGATCGGGCTCCGACATCTCGGCGATCTTCGCGAGCACCTCGCTTTCCCCGTCCGCCTCGGCCGCGCCGCGGCGCGAGGATGCCCTCAGCTCCCGAGCGCGCTCCTTCATCGCGCTCTTTTCCTCGTCCGTGAATCCCTCGGACTTCTTGGCGATCGCGGTTGTGCTCCTGGCGGACTTCTGCGTGTCATTCATTGGAGGTTTCCTCTCTGCGAGATCCGATGGGGTCGACCCTGATGCGAGGGAGCCGCCGCCGCGGCGGCTCCCTCTAGAACTGCTCGGTCGTGACCTGGGTGAGCCGATGCTCGGTTTCGCGACGACGCTGAGCGCGGGAGCGGGGGTCGGCACTCATCGGTCCTGAAGCAGCCCGAGGACGTTGCCATCGGGGTCGGTGACGGTGGCCACCAGGCGGCCGCCACCGACGTCGTGCGCGGGCTCCTTCACGGTGGCACCGGCGGCGGTCACCTCGGCCAGCTTCGCCTCGATGTCCGGCACGTGCCAGTAGGCCACCGGTGAGGTCATGCCCTGCGGTCCACCGCCCGGCACCAGCCCGATGTGCTGGCCCGCGGCCTCGAAGCCGACGTAGTAGGACTCGTCGGTCTGCGGCGGTACGCCGAGCAGGGCGGCGTACACCGCCTTGGCCGTCGCCAGGTCGGACACGGGATGCAGCACGGTCTTGATTCCGTGGGTGGGAGAGCCGGTCATGTTCACTCCTAAGGTCGTGGTGGTGATGTCCATAGCGGTCACTCTAGGTGACCTCGGTGACCGGCGCTTCTCGATTCCTGATCGGTCTGGTCACCTGTTTCGCCACGCACGACGGCATCCCCGCCGTCGCGCGCGCCGCATG
>JBEKPB010000045.1:0-4239 GCA_049521175.1 Candidatus Limnocylindrales bacterium | reverse complement strand
CATGACGACCCCTTATCGAATTGGGCCGCCGGCGCAGCCTCCCATGCAACCTTGTCCTTCAACTAGAAGGCCATAGAGAGATGAGCGCTGCTCGATCCCGTCCACGATCCGAGGGTCCGTGAGGCCTGCCTGGATCGAAATCAAATGCGAGGTACCCAGCTTGACCGCTGGCTCCGTTTCATAGAGCCGGATCGTGACCGCCACGGATCGTGTGGGGATGGTCGAGGCGAGAGGTTTCAAGACATCGATTTCGTTCTCATTGGCTGGCGGGCGAGCGCAGCCTGAGGCCGACGAGAAGCTACGGTCGGAGGGGGTGGGGGAGCGCATCGCATGAACGCCGCGCCCGATCGCGAGCGTTCACGCTACTACTCGACCCGCCCGCGGCGTGTCCCACCTGAGTTCTGCACTGACGAGCTTCTCGAGTCGTGCACCCTGATGGCTGCGCTGCTCATGTACAGGCTCATCTCCCAAGCCGATGACCAGGGCCGGCTGCAGGGCAGCGCCAAGAGAGTCCGCGCGACGTGCTTCCCGATGCGCCCTGAGATCACTGAGCGCAAGGTCGCAGCGGCCATCACCGAACTCGCGGAGGCGGGGTTCGTAATCCGCTACGAGGTCGACGGTCGGGCCTTCCTCCAGATCGACCACTGGACCGATCTACAAGGTCGCTCGGGCCGCCGAGCGTACCCGAGCCGGCATCCCGCACCACCGGGCTGGACCGGCGACTGGGTAAGCGTGAAGCCAGAGGACGCCACCGAGGAGCCAGCTGGTGGCGAGCCTGCTGCGAGCGAACTGCGCGCAGTTGGTACACAGAATGCGCACGAGCTGCACCCCCCTATCCCCGTCACTCTCCCGTTCTCCTCCTCAATCCCCTCCTCGGGTCTCAATCGTCCGGCGCGCAGTACAGGCGGCTGGGGATCGGCCGGAGACGTTCTGCGAACCGCGATGGAGGGTGCGCACGACCAAGTAGATCGTCCGGCGGCTAGGTACTCGCCACCGAGGAGGTCCCAACGATGACGACCAAGACGGTGCCGATGACGATAGAAGAGGTCGCGATCGACCAGCTCCGTCCTGACCCGGCCAACCCGCGGCGGATCAGCGAGGAGGAACTCGACTCCCTGGAGCGGAGCATCCGCCAGTTCGGCTTCGTCCAGCCCGTTCTGGCGCGACGGGAAGAGCGGGTTGTGATCGGCGGGCACCAGCGCTTGATAGCCGCACGCCGGCTCGGGTTGACGACTGTCCCGGTGATCTGGCTCGATATCTCCGTCAAGCAAGCCCGCCTCCTCAACCTGGCCCTCAATAAGATCTCCGGCTCCTGGGACGACGCGCTCCTGGCCCGCCTACTGGCTGACCTCCAGACCAACCCCGAGATCGACCTCTCGCTCTCCGGCTTCGGCGAGGACGAGATCGCCGACCTGCTGCGTTCGCTGGAGACTCGGGAGAAGCGCGAGCGAGTAGAGAGTTTCGATCTCGACGAGGCGCTCGCGGAAGCCACCCGCTCGCCACGCGCCAAGCTCGGGGATCTCTTCGTCCTGGGCGATCACCGCCTCCTGTGCGGCCACGCCACCGATCCCGACGCCGTGGCCCGGCTGCTCGACGGCGCCGAACCGCGATTGCTCGCCACCGACCCTCCATACGGCGTCAGCCTCGACGGCTCCTGGCGCGACGGCGTGTACAACGCCCTCGGGCCAGCCGAGAAGACGTACATGCGCATCGATGGCGGACTCGACGCCGATGACGCCACAGCGGCGCCCGGTGGCGCCCACCCGCGAAGACGTGGGAATCGCAACACCACGATCTCAGGAGACACGCGGGTCGACTGGTCCAAGGCGTTCGCTCTGGTGCCCTCCCTCACCGTCGGCTACGTCTGGCACGCCGGCGTTCACGCCGCCGAAGTAGCGGAAGGTCTAGAGCGGATCGGCTTCGAGATCGTGGCCCAGGTGATCTGGGACAAGGGTCTCTTCGCGATGGGGCGCAGCTGGTATCACTGGAGCCACGAGCCCTGCTGGGTAGTCCGAAAGAAGGCCGCCAAGGTCCGCTTCCTCGGATCACGGGACCAGGCCACGATCTGGCACGCCCCGTCCCCCAAGATGATCATGGCGGGCTCCGCCGAGCCAAGGCTCGACCACCCGACGCAGAAGCCTCTGGTCCTGTTCGAGACCCCTATCCGCAACCACCTCAAGGCTGGCGAGTCCCTATACGAACCGTTCTGCGGTTCGGGGACCGCCCTCATCGCTGCCGAACGAACCGGAACCCGCTGCTACGCCATGGAGATCGACCCGATCTACCTCGAGGTGGCGCTGCGCAGATGGGAGAGATTCAGCGGCCTGAGCGCGGAGCGGATCGATGGCTAGGAGCGCGGCGGCGCTTAGCGCCACGGCAGCGCGAACAGGCTCCCGCTCGGCCAACCAGCCAACCCGCAGACGATCGGCCAACACGAGGCCCGTGTCGGGCCCACGTGCGCGGACGGCAGCCTTGCGGGAGCTGCTCGCCGCGGCGCAGGAGCGCTCCGGTCGGGTGAACGAAACGAGGAGCGAGCCCTGGGCCATCCGCTACCTGCAGGCAGGCCGACCGACGAGCGTTCTCGCTCGGGCGCCATCGAGTCCGGCGGACGGGGTCAAGCTCGCCCACCTCCAGGCCGATCAGATCGTCGGGGTGATCAGAGCCGTACTCAATGGCCTCGACCTCTCTGAGGAGGAGTGGGAGCGCGGCATCAAGATCGCTCAGGACGCGCTTAGGGCTGCCGCGACTCAGGGCTGGGCGCCGCTATGAGCGACCGACACGATGGCGAGTTAGTGACCCGCCTCCCGTCGCCCCTGACCGCTTCTCCGGCGGTCGTTGATAACCATTGGTAATCCGATGGTAATCAAACGCCGCTGCGCCTACGCCAAGACCGACGGCGAAGCTTGCGCCATGGCGCCCTTGCACGACCGGCCCTACTGCTTTGCCCACGATCCCGAGCGGGCAGCAGAAGCGGCCGAGGCGCGACGGCTCGGTGGTCTGCGCCGGCGCAAGGAGGGCACGATAGCGGTCGCCTACGACCTGCCCGGACTAGACACCGTGGCGGGTATCCGACGCCTCCTCGACATCGTGGTCACCGACGGGGTTGGGATGGACAACGGCATCCCCCGCCTGCGCGTTCTGATCTCGACCGCCGTGGCGGCAACAAACCTGCTCAAGGTCGGCGAGTTCGAGGAGCGACTGGCCGCCCTCGAGGCGACCATTGGCCATAACCGCGTTGAGGATGACGCCGCATTCCCGGCCGATCCACCTCGATGACTCTGGATCGACGGCTTGCCAAGATCGACGAAACGCTCTCCCCTACCCAGCTCGTCCTGCGCTGGCTGGCCGAGGCTCACAGCTTTGGGGACATCGAACCCTACGTCGCCTCGCTCCTGGCCGAGGACCCACCCGTGGCTCCGCTCGATCGTCTGGCTCGGGAAGCCGTCCGAGGGGCGAGGACGGCCATGCGCGGCAAGCGGCCCGAACTCGTCGACGCCGCGGTCCGGAGCGCCTTGCGCGAGACGCTCTTCCGCTTCGAGCTGGTCATGCGCATCAACGTGACCGCGCACGAGCTGCTCGATCGCGAGGAACTCATCTCGGTGCTCTTCGCTTCGCAACTCGCGATGCTCCTTGCCGAGACTCCCGACCAAGAAGAGACGGGCGCCTCCCACGTGAGCCGCCTCGAGCTATGCCGGCGTCTGACTCTCCTCCGGGTGAACGAGCTGATCGCATCGCGCGAGGCTCGAACCAGCGTCGAGGCCCGCTACCTCGAGGGACACTCCGCCCTCTTCCCGCACGTTGCGGCCGCGTTCGAGAGGCAGTTGAGAGCCAGCCAGGAGATCGCGGTCACGGCGTGGCGCGCCGCCGAGCTCGACGGCGTCGAACCGGGGTCCCCGGACGATCCCGATGCGCTCCAGGTCCGGGCAGGGGAACTCGTCGCGGACCTCATCGAACCAGCCAAGTCCGAGGCGCTCGACAAGCTCGGCGAGGGAAGGCAGGCGCTCGTCATTGCCGCCGGTTGGGTGCGGGCGAAGATGGCTCGGACGGGCGCCGGCGTCGAGCCGGTCGCGGAGGGGTAGTAGCCGTCGCGAGAGGACCAGCCGCGTACGCGCCAGCGTTAGCCCGGATCCACCGATCGCCCTGGCCTGAGAGGCGCGGAAACGACGAATCAGGTGCCCTTCTGAACTGGGAAGATGGCGTTGAGAACAGCCCATCGAGCCCAACAAGAGGAGCACCTGA
>JBEKPB010000044.1:0-4396 GCA_049521175.1 Candidatus Limnocylindrales bacterium | reverse complement strand
ATCAGGTGCTCCTCTACTGAGCCGGCTGGGTGGTTCGCAACGCCAGTTTCTCAGTTCAGAAGGGCACCTGATTCGTCCTCAGCGCACTCTGCCGCACCCGCGGCTCGGTGGATCCGGGCTTATGTCCGGCTACGAGGCTGGCACGCTCCCAGCTGGCGCGCCAGCGCCGCTCGCGAAGCCTTTCAGCGCGCTTGACCTCGCCGATGCCGTCGGTGCCCTGTTCGGACGGACCGACTGAAGGTCCGCGCCACGGTCAGCGACCGCAACCCTGAGATCCCTCGCCTCGTAAGACTGGCCAGCGAGGTCACCAGCGTCGGCGAGCCGCAACCATGGACGGAACAACCGGATGAGGCCATCTGGTCGTCTATACCATGACCCAATTCGGGTCGGGGCTCGATCGGCCAGGGAGATCTCCGCCCGGCAATCTGGATGTCACCACGCGGCGCCTAAGCGCGTCGGCCCCCTACGCCGTCGAGGAGCAAGGCGGTCAGCCGCTCCGCAAGATCCGGTTCTGGCTCGGGGCGATGGGCCGCGCGGAACAGCAACGTTCCGGTCACGGCGTCCAGGAGCAGATCGACGTCCGTGTCCGCTCGGATCTCTCCGTTTGCGACGGCCGGCGACAGGAATTCCGCCCTCTCGCGCCTAAGTAGGCCAAACGCCTCCTCGAAGTAGCGCTTCCCGAGTTCGGTGCCTCGGATTGTCTGGTCCATGAGCATGGTCCAGGCGAGCACGAAGGGGGCTCGCGAAGCGACGCAGCGCGGCTTCTGATGACAGCCAACCTCGCGCGCCACGGCATCGATGGTGACTCCGGCAGGACCCAGGCGGCCCAGCAGACGAAGGACCGCCTCGTTGACGGCGGCGTCGAGCTTCTTGGAGCGTCCTCGCCTTCTCCTCCGAACCGCGTTGGCCGGTTCGGGCTCTTCAGCGGACACGGGGATTCCTCATGGGGTAAGCGATACACATCGTATGAAATACGGAGATTCACGGATCGTTCGCCAAGGAAAGGGAACCGATCCCCCCGATGTTGCCAGCTTCAGCTGGATAGGCACCGGAGCGCACGTCCCGCGCATCCGCCGTATCCGGGAGAGTGTGACATGCGCCTCAGTGTCCGAAACAAGATCCTCGGCGGATCCGCCATTCTGCTTGTGCTGATCGCCTCAGTCGGTCTTCTGGCCGTATCCAATCTGGGTTCGGTCCACGACAAGGCGCAGGTGGCATACAGCGACGGGCTCACTCCCGTCGAGAAGCTCGCCGCCCTCGACACGGCCCTGCTCGACAAGGCTCGAGCGGTGACATATGGCGTGGTCGTCGCCGGCCAGGCCGACGGCCAGGCCACGGTCGACTCCCAGATCGCCACCGACGACGCCACGATCACGGCCAGCCTGACGGACATCGCAGCCCTGTCGCTGACTTCGGACCAGGCCTCGACCCTGGCCGACCTTCGGACCCAGATGGCCGACTACCAGAAGCTCATCGACCCGATCCGAGCGTCCTCGAAGGCGGGCGACTTCGCCCAGGCTTCGTCGGGCATCCTGGCCGCCGCCGCCCAACGCGGCAAGGTGATGACCGACGTCTCGACGCTCATGACCTCGGTCCAGAAGGGCGCCCAGAGCCTCAACGACCAGATCGGCTCGACTTATCGGTTCGGTATGCTCGCGACCCTCGTCCTCGTGGCCGTGGCCTTCTTGATCGGCGTCGTGGCGAGCCTGTTCATCTCGCGCGGCATATCCCGCGGCGCTCAGGCCGTTTCCCGTCAGATGGGGACCATCGAAGAGGCTATGGCCGAGTTCACGCACTGCCTGGAGGGCCTGGCCGAGAACGACCTGACCCGCGTTTACGTGGCACACGTGACCTACATGGAGCGCGTGGGCAGCGACGAGATCGGTGAGACCGCAGCCAAGCTGAACTCGCTCCTCGGCCAGCTCAAGAAGATGGTGGGCGCCTACGAAGTCTCGCGACGCAATCTGACGAACGTCATCGGCGAGGTCAAGGCGGCGGCGGACTCGGTGACGCGCACCAGCGCCGAGCTGGACAGCGCGTCGAACCAGACGGGCACGGCCACCCAGCAGATCGCGAGCACCATCGGCCAGGTCGCGACCGGAGCAGCCGACCAGGCTCGCGCCGCGTCCGAGACGTCGGCTAGCACCCAGGAGTTGACGGCAATGATCGCCCAGGTCGGAGCGGGCGCGGCCGAGACCAACAAGCGCGTCGAGCAGGCCGCCGACGCCGTACAGGCCGCCACCTCAGCCGTCAACCGAGCCGATCGGGCAGGCGAGGAGATGAAGGTCTACGCAGAGCGAGTCCATGCTGCCCTCGAGAACGGTATCGAGGCCGTCGACCAGACCGCGACCGGGATGCGCCGCATCCGCGACGCCGTCGAGACGACGGCGGGCCGAGTGGGCGAGCTGGGCGCCAAGAGCGGTCAAATCGGTGCCATCGTCGAGACGATCGACGACATCGCCGAGCAGACCAACCTTCTCGCGTTGAACGCGGCCATAGAGGCGGCGCGAGCCGGCGAGCAGGGCAAGGGCTTCGCCGTCGTCGCGGACGAGGTCCGCAAGCTCGCCGAACGCTCGTCTCGTGCCACCAAGGAGATCGGCGCCCTCATCGCCGAAGTCCAGCGCGAGACGGAACAAGCGGTCTCTGCCATGGAAGGAGGCGCTGCCGAGGTTCAGTCCGGGTCGGCCCTCGCGGAGAAGTCCGCGGCAGCGCTGGTCGAGATCAAGACCTCGGCCGCGGAACGCGACCGTGCCCTCGGCCAGGTGTTCGGGGCCCTATCCGAGATCGGTGGAGCCACGAGCCAGGTCGTGAGCGCCTCGGATGCCATCGCCGCGATTGCGACCCAGACCAACGCCGCGGCCGGTCGCATGACCGAAGCGGCAGCCACCGTGTCCACCTCGATCGAATCCATCGCCGCAGTCAGCGAAGAGAACTCGGCAGCGGCCGAGGAGGTCAGTGCGGCGACCGAGGAGATGTCCGCCCAGGCCGAGCAGGTCGTTGCGTCAGCGGCGAGCCTGGCCGACATGGCTGCGCAGCTCGATGCCCTCGTGGGCCGCTTCAGGCTCGCCTTCGGCTCGGAGTCGAGTCAGCCTAAGGGCTCGACATCGATCGAGCGCGGCCGAGGCGCACCTGCGAGCCACCCAACGAGCATCGAGCCCACCGCCAGAGCCGCCTAAGGACACCGATCAGCAGCGGCGCGAGCCGGCACACCTCGACGCCGCACCAGCCTTGGGCGCGGGCTCGCTTCTCATCCGGCGAGCCCCGCGCCAGGCCACCAGGAGTCAATACGATGAGCGAGTTCCAGATAGTCGTCTGCCAGCTCGGTGACGAGAGCTACGGCCTAGACATCGGCTCGGTCTACGAGATCATCCGCTTCCAGGAGTCCACCGCGGTGCCGACGGCGCCGTCCTTCGTGGACGGGGTCATCAACCTGCGCGGCCGGATCATCCCGGTCATGGACCTCTCGAGCCGCTTTGGGATGGCCCGGTCCGCCACGACCAAGTCCACCCGGATCATCGTCGCGGGCACCGACGGGATGCGTGTAGGTCTGGTAGTCGACGCCGTGACCGAGGTCCTGATGGTCTCCGAGGAGACCGTCGAGCCGACGCCACAGGTCGCCTCGGGCTACGACTCCACGTATATCCGCGGCATCTCCAAGCTCGGCTCTGAGCTCGTGATCCTGCTCGATCTGGGGGCGCTGTTCGCCGACCAAATCCGGGCGCGAGCGGCCTAGCCAGGAATGGCACGCCGGGCGACGCCCCCGGGGGCGGGACTCAAGCTGCCCGACGCGATCGCAGGTTAGTGTCGAGCTCTCCCTGGTCACCATCACGATTTGCCGATGCCATCGCATGGCCTGGTACCGCTGGGCGTCTCCTCGTGAACCATTACCAACGAGATGCTCGGTATCATCGGACTAGAACGCCTAGACAGGCCAGGATGCGCAAGTTCGTGAGGAGGTTCCGGTGGGTCGGACATGGCAGGTGGAGATCGACGGGACCGTTCATAGGGTCGAGGGCGACTACAAAGCCCTCTTCAACACGGGCAGGGGGTCGATCTCGGTCGACGGCCGAGTTGTGGACGCTTGGGGAGCCGCGTGGTTTGGACAGCCTCGAGAGCGGCGCTTCGAAGTAGTCGGCCGGCCAGCGATTCTTCGAAAGAGTGGGCTGATCTTCGAGGATTACGAACTCTTTGTTGACGGCAAGCTCGTGCCGCATCAGCGATAGCACAGGGCAACCTGACTCGGCCGGTCCAAGCCGAGCTGAGGACTATCTGCCCTGATCGTGTCCCCTGGCGGAGCTGGCCTAGTATTCGGTTCGTGGATCCCTTCACGGTCCCGACCAGGTACTGGCACCGTCTCGACGACGGACGGGTGCAGTGCGATCTCTGCCCGCGCGAG
>JBEKPB010000043.1:0-4908 GCA_049521175.1 Candidatus Limnocylindrales bacterium | reverse complement strand
GACCGGGAGGGTCCTTTCACGCGGCTATCTTCGCCGCTGCCCCTGGCCTCGGCAGCGCTCCGGCCTCAAAGAGCGCTGCCGATTCGTGCCGATCCGGCCGCATCAAGACATGCCGCTAACACCCGGGTGACGGAGCACCCAGCGGATTGGGCGTTCATGGCGCGTGTCTGGGTAGTCCAGTTCACCCGCCACCCGCACACTTGGCGGCACACCTCGAGCGTCGTCCATTCGTATGGAGTGCCGATCCTGTGCCTTGATGAGCGAAGCACTCCCGAGGAGGTCGTGGCGCAGATCCTGCTCGCCGCCTTCTGGCACGGCTACCTCGATCCGGAGGACGCGGCGATCCCGCCTGCCCTCCTGCGCGCATTTCCACGCGACGTGGAGCGTGTTCGACGCGGAACCGACTCGCCGGACAGCCAAGCGGCCGCCGGCCTGCTCTTTGAGCGACTGCTCCGGCCCGGCTTCGACCCCACGAGGGGCGCAGGCTCCATTCGCCACTACATAGCTCGTCACGCCACGACCCTTGTGAGAGCCCACCGCACATCTGAGGTCGAATTCCACCGCTGGCACGAACTCGGGCTCAGCGAGCGCTACTACTACAAGCTTCTTGCGACCTTCGCTCTGAAGGGACCCGACGGCCGGTACGAAGTAAACGACGAAGTGCTGGCGAAGATGCGGGCATACCTCGAGGGCCGTCAGCAACGACAAATGGCTATGGCTCTGCTACGCAAGCGTGGCTTCAAGGATGCGGCCGCGCGTAAGTGGCTCCAGCGTCACAGCATCGACGAGATCCGCACCGCGAGGCCCAGAAGCCCCCGCCGACCTCAGTGAAACCGGGACGCCTGCGGCAACTCCCTCGCCTACTCGCTCACCGTCATCCGGCTCCGGCCCGGTCACAGAGCGGAGCCCGACCCGAACCGACCGTAAGCCGTCGCCGCTCATCTGTGGCTTATCTCGGGTCCGTCCCATGACCGGGGCGACGAGTCCGCTCGGGTTCTACACTGTGGCCATGGCCGCTCGCCTATGGCGTGCCGGTCCCGTAGGCTCCCGCCGTCCAACCCCCCTCGGGTGGCGGGAGCCTCTTCCTTATCCGCTCCTAGACGCCGATCGCCTGGGCTACTTCGCGCCAGGCTCGATCCTCCTGGCCCTCGAGTCGCCGCAGATACACAGTTGTGACCGCCAGCGAGCTGTGGTCGAGGAAGGCGCTCACGTCCTCGATCGACTCGCCGGCGTCGCGACGCAGCTTGGCCGCGGTGTGCCGCAAGACGTGGACGCCGGTTGGTGTCATCCCGGCGGCGCGCAGGTAGCGGCGGAACCGAGCGTAGAAGGTGCCGCTCGTTACCCCTTCCGGTCGAGCGCCAGCCTGCCAGAGCGACTCCTCCGGGCCCATCGCAGCCAACTCCTTTCCGGCGTCGACGAGGCTGGCGCAGATCGCCTCGAAGGCTGGGCGAGGGAGTTCGCGACGTCCTCGCTTGCCGCCCTTGCCGTGGTAGGCATAGAAGCAGGTCTCGCCCTCGAGGCTGAGGTCACCGGCCCGCAGGTTGATGACCTCCGAGCGTCGGCGGCCGGTCAGGACCAGCGTGAGCAGGATCGCCCGGTCACGCCTCCCGGTGACCGTCTCGGGCACGACCGCGAGGAGCCTACGTACCTCGTCGGCGCCGTATCCGCGGGCAACGGACTGGGTGGCCCGCGGGCGCTCGACAGCATCACAGGGATTGGATGCCACCAATCCCATGCGGATCAGGAAGCGGTAAAAGGAGGACAGGCAGGCGATCCGGGCCCCGACCGTTGTCGACGATGGTGTCCGTCCCGAGCGGCCGATCCCGTGAACGAAGCTGAGCACGTCGGCCGGCTTGACTCGGTCTGGCGTCTTGCCGAGATCGGCGAAGAACGGCCAGAGCATCCTGCTGTATGACTCGACCGTCCGCCGTGAGCCGGAGCGGTTGCCCTTCTCGACGAGGAAGGCGTACAGGGCCTGGTCCCAGGCCGACGGGTCTCCGCTGGCCAGGGCTGGGAGTGGTTGAGCGGTCATCGTGGGCGTCCTCGGGGTGCGAGATGGTCAACCACATGACTCACTCAGGTCGCCCAGGAACGCAACACCATGACAGAATGGTGGCGATGCGCGCCTTCATATTCGATCTCGACGGCACCCTGGTCGACACGGTGTACGCCCACGTGGTGGCCTGGCAGCAGGCGCTCGAAGAAGCCGGCATCCTCATCGACGGCTGGCGCATCCATCGCCGTATAGGAATGAGCGGCGGACTCTTCACCCGGGCGCTCTCGCGTGAGATCGGCCGGCCGCTCTCGGCGGAAGAACAGGAGAGGCTGCAGCGGCGGCACGGCGAGATCTATCTTGAATTGGTGCCGCGGAGGCGGCCTTTGCCCGGCGCGCTCGACCTTCTCCGGGCCCTCCGCGAGGGCGGCGTGCCGTTCGGCATCGCCACCTCCGGCCTGCACCCGGAGATCGACGCCTCCCTCGACGCACTCGGCGTGCCCGCCGATGTGGTCGTCATCGACCGCGGCGACGTCCTACGGGCCAAGCCCGAGCCGGACCTCTTCCTCGCCTGTCAGGAGCGGATGGGCGTGCAGCGGGAGGACTGCTATGTGGTCGGAGATGCAGTCTGGGACCTGCTCGCGGCACGCCGAGCCGGGATGCTCAGCGTTGGTCTCCTAAGTGGCGGCTACGGCTTGGACGAGCTGACCCAGGCCGGGGCATTCCGCGTCTACCGCGACCCGCGGGACCTGCTCGACTCCCTCGACGAGTTGGGGGTCACCCTGGCTGGGTGATTACCGGCAGCCAATCTGGTGGCCTAGGGCGGTCCAACGATCGCCTGTCCTGAACCCGTGGGTGAGGCCGACACCATCGCGGCATAGTCTCGACGATCTGCTGACCACCCGGCACCTCGCGAGAGGCCGTGGGAGTATTGCACCTGTGATGGCACAACCTCGTTGACTCCCTCGGCGCCTCTCGCCGCCGCCGTCTTCGTCGTGACGATCGGCCTGGTCATTGCGCGACCGTGGCGTCTCACCGAAGCCTCTGCCGCGTTGCTCGGTGCGGCCGCGATGGTCCTAGCGGGGCTCGTTTCGCCGAGTGGTGCCGTCTCGGATGTCGCGGGCCACTGGAACGTCCTGCTCTTCTTCGTTGGCCTGACCGGAGCGGCGGCGATAGCGGAGCGAAGCGGGCTTTTCGAGGCCCTCGCCGGCACATCTGCCCGGCTGTCAGCGGGCAGCCCAAAGCGACTTCTTGTCGCGGTCGTGGCCGCGGGAGCGATTGTGGCGGCGCTCCTGTCCAACGATGCCGCGGCTCTCGTGTTGACGCCCGTCGTCTATGTGCTCGTGGCCCGCTTTGGCCTGGCGCCGCTGCCCTACGTGCTCGCCTGCACCTTCGTGGCCGACGCCGCGTCCATCGCACTGCCGGTCAGCAACCCCGTAAACGTGATCGTCAGCGATCGCCTCGGGGTGAGCGCGGCCAGCCTGGTGCCGGTTCTGTTGCCGGCGGCCGTCGCGTCCGTGGTCGCGCTGCTCGGCTGCCTGTTCGTCATCTACCGGCGCCAGCTTCCGGCCCGTGCGCCGCTCGTGCCCGCATCGGCATCGTGGGCCTCATGGACCGGAGTCCCACGACGGCTCCTGGCCGCCTTTGGGGTGGCGGTCGGCGCCTTCGCCGTTGCTTCGGCGATGGACCTGCCCCTCGGGCCGACGATGGCGGCCGTGTGGCTGCTGCTGCTCGGAGTCGAGTGGACGAGCCGGCGTCCCGATCGGCCACTCGACGGGATCGGCTGGTCCCTGCTCGTCTTCGTGGCCTCGATGGGCATCCTCGTGGACGGCCTCTCGTCCGCGGGCATAACCGCGTGGCTGGCGCAGATCGTCCTGGGACAGGTGCGCGACTCCCCGGCGGCGGTCATGGTCGTGACCGCTTTCGCCGCGGCCGTCGGCTCGAACCTGGTCAACAACCTGCCTGCCGCGTTCGTGTTCGCCGACGCTGTCCACGGCGCCGGACTGAGCGCTGCCAGCGCTCATGCTGCCGCCATTGGCACGATCATCGGGGCGGATCTCGGACCCAACTTGACGCCGGTCGGCTCGGTCGCCACGCTCCTGTGGTTCGTGCTGCTACGCCAGCGTGGCCTCGAGGTGTCGACATGGAGTTACATCCGGGTCGGGCTCGTCGTGACCCCGGTTACGATCTTAGCGGCGCTCGGAGTCGCACTGCTGCTGGGAGTGCCGAGGTGACAAGGCCATGAGCGCACCTAGACGATTTCTCGTTGCCCTTGCCGGCACCGAGGACGCGGTCTTGCCCGAGCACATGGCCAAGGTCGCGGGCCCCGGCGGGTCGGATGTCGAGATAACGCTTCTCCACGTCTCGGAATCCGGGCCGCGGGAACTTGCGGCCTACGACCCGGTAGTCCGCCGAGGGCCCTGGCCGCTACCGAAGAGAGCCGCGATCGAGCACCGCCTGGCAGACGCGGACGACGAAGGAACGGCCGCGCTCCTGGCGGTGTGGCACGAACGATTCGCGGCGGCTTTTCCGGCCGCCCAAATCGCACACCTCCTCGCCCAGGGGCGTCCGGAGCAAGAGATCGTCACCGCTGCCGAACGCCTGAGGGCCGACGCAGTCATCCTCTGCGCCCGCCCGCGGACCGGCTCCACTGAGCCCGGGCCGAGGAGCGTGGGCCACGTGGCTCGATTCGTGCTCGACCACTCTCCGGTGCCGGTCCTGCTCGTCCGACGCTCCGGCTGACCGAACTGGCCGCGGCTCTGTTGAGGTCCCAGGCTTCAGACTCGACCCTATCACACGATCGTGAGGGGGTCGTGGCGAGGGGACTTGAGGCCGAGATAAGAAGCTAGCCTGAAGGGGTTTGAACCCGCCGGTCCCACCACGCGGATAGTGGTGCCGAGCGGGATCGATGAAGC
>JBEKPB010000042.1:0-5342 GCA_049521175.1 Candidatus Limnocylindrales bacterium | reverse complement strand
AACACGTCAACCCAAGCGGTGCCCGGTCCCGCTCTCAGCTTCGCCTATGTGACCGGCCTGACCGTGACCGGCAACGTCCAGCCGCTCTCCTCGGGCCCGCTCGCGAGCATCACCAACTGCACGAGCGTCACTTATCACTGAGAGAACTCCGGAACAGGCGGGCAAAAAGAACCGGCGGGCCTCGCGACCCGCCGGTTCGATTCTGCAGGAGTTCCCTGGCAGCGCTGCATCGCAGCCTAGCCGCGGATGGCCCTTCGCTGAGCCTCAACCGCTGCCAGTCCGAGCCCGCCGAACGCCAGGCAGATCAGCAGGGCGAAGATTGGCGCCGAGTGGTTGGTCGAGTCGGTGTCCGTGCTGGTTGGTGGAAGCGTCTGGACAGGCGTGGCCGTCGCGCCCGCGACCGTCTGGAAGGGAGTCGGAGAAGGGGTCGGGGTCGCGGTCGGCGCCGGAGTCGGAGAAGGGGTCGGGGTCGCGGTCGGCGCCGGAGTCGGAGAAGGGGTCGGGGTCGCGGTCGGCGCCGGAGTCGGGGTCGGGGTCGCGGTCGGCGTCGGCGTCGGCGTCGGCGTCGGCGTTGCGATGGGGGCGGCCGCACCATCAGTCGTGGCCCACGTGAACGTCCGGTCCTGCGCATCGACCGCCGTGCCTGAGGGGACTCCCGACGCATCGATCGTGCCCGTCAGCGTCAAGGGGTTGTACATCTCCATGGCTGGGGGCTCGGTCCACGTGATATTCAGGGTGACGTCCGAGCCGCTGACCGTGCCGGTGAGCGTC
This sequence comes from Candidatus Limnocylindrales bacterium, assembly GCA_049521175.1. GTDB lineage: Bacteria > Chloroflexota > Limnocylindria > Limnocylindrales > CSP1-4 > Fen-1039. The sequence continues at coordinate 4,571 of JBEKPB010000042.1, read as the reverse complement.
CAGTCATATCCGGGGTAGAGGTCGACCGAGCCCGAGCCAACCACGTTCCCCGAGTCGTCGCTGGTCGTGATGATCATGGAGTGGACGTAGGTCGAACCGGTGCAGTCCCCGGACGTGCACACGAAAGTGACCTTGTAGGTACCTGTCAGGTTCCAGGCCGGTGGCGCTGCGGAGACTGCCGTCGGCAAGGCAAGCGCCATCAGCATGCCTGCAGCAATAGCGAATCGTTTCATCTCGTCCTCACTCCCGGCACGCGAGTACCGCTCCAGAACGACGCAAATGACCCCAACTTGCCCGACAGAAAGCCATGGGACGCGGCCAATCGGCAGTCTAGTACTTTCGTCCTGATGCGGTATACGTAGAACGACGTTTCCTGGTGCCCGCCGTCACCGCCCAGGCGTCCCGGGGCACCGCGCAAGCGCGGTTGGCGCGAACTGGCCGACGGCGGCCGAAGCCTCCAGCGGCCTCGCGGGCCCGATTCGTTCGCAACGGCGTCGCCGCCTAGATCTAGACCGGTCGAGAGCCGGTCATCGGCCGTCCGGCTGTGGGCTCTGGTAGTCAGGCTATCGAGGGCCATCGAGCTGCGCCGGGCCCTCATCCATTCCGGATTGCGCGCACGACGATCGACGGCCCTGGCGTCAGCGGCGCGACCAAGGCCTGAAACGGCCGCTCGAGGGCGGTCAGAAGTCTGAGCGGGACGTGCCGCGTCAGCGTAGGAGTCCGGAATAGTGAGACGGAGCGGGTCGCCTCTATGCGTAGGCCAGCGGCCTCAACCCAATGCCGTAGATCACTGGGCGCATGGTCCACGTCGGTCGACGCGCTCCACGGGCGATCGGACGGGGGAGCAGCAGCTGCAGTGTTCTTCCGAGTTCCTCTCGGCATGAAGGAGACGTCCTCCGGTATCTGCGATCCGGGCCCGAAGGGCGACTGTCTCTGCCGCCTCAGGGCGTAGAGCGCGATGGACTTCAGGTTCCTTTTGTTGGAGGACTCGAGGACGAGCACGCCGTTCGGTCGCAGAACCCGGGCCATCTCGGCGATCGCCGGGCCGGGGTCGTCAAGGTGGTGGATCACGCGCACGCAGACCACCGCGTCGAACGAGGCGTCGGGAAAGGGGAGGTGGAAGGCGCTTCCCTGGACGGTGATGTACCTCGGATCGTCGCCGAGGCGTTCTCTGGCCGCGGCCAGCTGTACGGCAGACAGGTCGAGGAGCACCACCTCGCGGTACCCAATGTACTCGTCGGCGAGGCGCCCAAAGCCCGCGCCGACCTCGATTAGCCGGTCTCCGGTCTTTGGGAGGAAAGCCTCCAGGGCCATCCGGTCGCAGCGATCCTCGTACTTACGGCTCGGCCAGAACGAGTCCCGGTAGGAGAGATCGGCATAGGCGGGATCCGGCTCCGAGACCGAGAAGTGAGCTGGGTTTGTGTCGGGCATTGCGATCGGTGTTCAACCTCCCCTACGTACACCTCGTGACAGCGGGTAGGCCGAGAGCGTGAGCGGTCGCCGTGTCATCCTCGCGTCGTTGGGCCAGGAAACCAACCACGCAAGGGGCCACCACGCTGGCCGACGACAGCATGGCCGTGCTCGAGATCGTTCGCAAGGTGATCGAGGAAAGCAACGTCCTTCGGGTGGAACCACCTGCTCCCGACGCGGCCACATACCGCGACCGAGCTGTGGGACTTGACCCCGCGCCCAATCCTCGCGACACTCGCGGGGACTCGTACATGTATAGGACAGGGATCGGTCAGCCTCACGGCCGGCCCACTCTCGGTCGCCAGCTCAAGATAATCGAGGGACTCCTTGGGCTACGCATCCTCACCCGGACCGCGATCGTGACGCTCGCGCGTGCGGCGCCGCCACCCACCCTCGTCCCCGCGCCTTGGCGGGTGACGACAGTCAGCAGCCCCAGCCTCGACCAATGACCGAATCGAATCAGGCTCGAGGCTCCGCGGCCGCCGTCCCGCTGGTCGAGGCCAGCCCGTCCTGCGTGCTCGTTGCCGACCGGCAACCGCCGCCGGACGCGGTTCTGCCATCCAGTGTCCATCTCCTGATGGTCGCGACCGTTTCCGGCACGCTCGAAGCGTTCATCGCCCCTTACGCGAGACACTTCCGCTCGCTCGGCTGGAGAGTCGACGCAGCCGCCCACGGCGCAGGCAGCAATCCCGTGGTTCGCGATGCCTTCGATGAGGTCTACGAGCTTCCGATCTCGAGATCGCTTCTGGATCCAAAGGGCCTGTTGCGCGGCAGGGCAGCCATCTCGGAAGTACTCCGGTCGCGGCCCGACATCGTCCACGTCCACACGCCAATTGCAGGCTTTGTCACGCGACTGGTAGCGCATCAGGCGCCGATCGATGCGCGACCGGCCGTCGCCTATACGGCGCACGGGTTTCACTTCCACAAGGGCGGTTTGGCAGCGACCAACGCGCTCTTCGTCACCGTCGAGAGGTTGGCCGGGCGATGGACCGACCGCCTGGTGGTGATCAACGAAGAGGATCTGGCGGCGGCCGAGCGCTACCACATCGTTCCGCGAAGGCACCTCGTCCGAATGCCCGGGATCGGCGTCGACACACGGTCATACCAACGCTCCGCCGTCAGCCCTGGTGACGTCGCCAACGTCCGCGAGGGGCTCGGGGTTACAGCGGCAACGCCGCTCTTCGTGGTGATCGGCGAACTCAACCGGAACAAGCGACAGCGAGATGCTGTTGTGGCGCTCGCCACGATGCGCCACGCGGAGGCTCATCTCCTGCTGGTTGGCGCCCGAGGTTCGCAGATACGCTCTCTGGAGCGACTCGTCCACGACCTCGGGCTACGGGATCGGGTCCATCTCCTCGGCTTCGTCCACGACCCGCGCCCGGTTGTCTGCGCCGCGACCGCGCTCATCCTTCCGAGCGCCCGTGAGGGGCTGGCCCGGTCGGTGATGGAGGCGCTCGCGCTCGAGGTGCCCGTGATCGCCTCGACAGCGCGTGGGAACAGGGAGCTGGTCGGCGATGACCGAGGGATCCTATTCAGTATTGGTGACGTACGCGGACTTACCGAAGCCATGGACAGGCTGATCGACCAGCCGGAAGAGCGGCGGGCGATGGGTCTGCGGGGACGCGCGAGGATGGTCGAGGGTTACGACCTGCAGCTTCTCATCCGCATGCACGAGGCGCTTTATCAGGGGATGCTCTCCGAACGTTCGAGACGGACTACGTAATCCAGGACGAGAATGCCCGCGCCGGTCTCGTTCACCGACCGCCATGAAAGCGATCCTGCCTGCACGGGACATCTCCCTCGACGCAGCATGCGACGACGGCGCGGGCCCTGACCGAGGGCGGGCCAGACTCTCAGAACAGATCGAGACCTTGTTCGGCATCTTGAGCCGTCAGGCCATTCGTCGGGGGGCCTTCGCTCAGTCAAGGACCTGATCGCGATGATTGCAGCGTTCACGGCCTTATGGAGCGAGAGCGCCACTTCCTGAGCCTGGGCCAAGACCGCCGGCCGGATCCTTGCCAAGCGGTCCAAGCCTGGTGCGCCGACGCATCTCTTCTTGAGGGGAGGGCAGTCAACTTGGGGATTACACGTGCGGAGCGCTGATGTCCGGAGCGGTCTGGTCGATTGTGCTTAGACAGATCGCCGCCGCTCCGAGTACTCATTGACCGTTGGCTCGCGACCCCGGGCGACCTAGGCTGTCGGTGCGTTTCGTTTAGCTCGGGGCAGACCGCGATCGATCGGCCTCCTCCATAAAGGCACACCCGTCGCGAGGCGGGGCCGCAAAGCCACGGAGCTCTCGTAGCCAGCCGGGCTTCGGAAGGGAGTACGGTCATGTCGTTTTGGGATGGCAGTCGCTGGGTCGGAGATCGACCTCTCAACAGACAGGTAGATCCGGCTACGCGGCCATGGCGGCGGCGTCGAGGCTGGCTCGTGACGATCGCGATCGTTGTCCTCGTGCCCGCCCTGCTGATCCCGTTCCTGGCGGTCAATGCTGCCGGGCCGAGGCTGACCGTTGGCGGCAGTGCCGCGCCGGGTGCGTCCGTCAATCTCGCCGGCGACGGATTCCGCGCCCACATCTGGATCCAGCTGCAGTGGGATGGATCAGCCTTGGGAATGTCCACGGTTCGGACCTCCAACCAGGGCGCCTTCGGGACGTCGCTCATGATCCCGGCGAAGGCGACCGCTGGTCCGCACGTGGTTGGGGCGGTCGATTCTTCATCAGGGTCGCGAAGCGTGACGTCAGCGGCCGCGACCGCGACCCTTGCCGTTGCGACGGTAACGGTGCTCGATTCCCCCGCCGTCCCGACGCCCGCGACGAGTGGCGCCCCGGCGCAGTCGCCCGGGCCCACTGTCCCGACGCAGAATGTCACGCCCGTCCCGACGCAGAATGTCACGCCCGTCCCGACGCAGAATGTCACGCCCGTCCCGACGCAGAATGTCACGCCCGTCCCGACGCCCACAGCCGCGCCCACTCCGACGCCGGCGCCGACACCTGTCCCGGCGCCCGCCGGCATCTCCGTTCCGGCCTCGATCGACGCGACGGGGGCCAGCGACGCGAGCGCCGCCCTCAATAGCTGGCTCGCCACGGTTCCCGACGGCTC
>JBEKPB010000041.1:0-5408 GCA_049521175.1 Candidatus Limnocylindrales bacterium | reverse complement strand
TAGTCGGCCGGCAGGACCGCTGCCGGATCGGTGCTCGTGAAATGGATCCGGCCCAGATAGCCGGTCGCCGTATTGCCGGACCCGTCCTTGGCAGTGACGGTCACGGTGTGGGCAACACCGGCGGTGGTCGGGCTCGGGAGGCCCGAAACCGCGAGGGCAGTGGCAGCGGCAGGGCCGGACTCCAGGGCGAGGCTGTGAAAGCCCCCGGCGGCGATCGCGGTCACGCCCGACAGGCCGGTGGGGATGTTCGTCTGACCGGCGCCATTGGAGCCCCAGCCGACGACTGTGCCGTTCGACTCGAGAGCGAGGCTGTGGTACTCACCGGCGGCGATCGCGGTGACGCCCGACAGGCCTGTCGGGACGGCGGCCTGGCCGTAGGTGTTGTCGCCCCAGGCCACTACCGTCCCGCCCGAATTCAGGGCGAGGCTGTGGTATCCCCCGGCGGCGATCGCGGTCACGCCCGAGAGGCCCGTGGGGACGGTGGCCTGGCCGGAGCTGTTGAGGCCCCAGGCAACGACCGTGCCGTTCGACTTCAGGGCAAGGTTGTGAAAGCCACCGGCCGCGATCGCGATCACGCCCGACAGACCGGTCGGGACGCTGGTCTGGCCGGACCCATTCGTGCCCCAGGCTATGACCGTGCCGTCCGACTTAAGGGCGAGGCTATGTTCGTCACCGGCCGCGATCGCGGTTACGCCCGACAGGCCTGTCGGGACGGCGCCCTGGCCGTAGGTGTTGTCGCCCCAGGCAACGACCGTGCCGTTCGATTTGAGAGCGAGGGCATGGAACCAACCGGCCGCGATCGCGGTCACGCCCGACAGGCTAGTCGGGACGTTCGTCTGGCCTGCGCTGTCGGTGCCCCAAGCGACGACCGTCCCATCTGACTTCAACGCGAGGCTGAAGCCGATCCCGGCTGCGATCGCGCTGACTCCCGAGAGGCCCGCCGGGACGTCCGTCTGGCCCACGCTGTCGCTGCCCCAGGCGGCGACCGAGCCGGTCGACGCGGCTGCCGCAGGCGCGGCGAGCGGCCCGGCCCAGACCGTGAGGAGTCCCAAAGCGAAGAGTGCAGCCAGAGCAAGGCCCGTGAGCCGAGCGAACGGTCGGCGCGGAGTCTTCGAGGCGGATTGCGAGTGAACCACAGCAGACACGAGTGACCCCACACGATGGACGAGGCACGACACTATAACTGGCCACGGTGCTTCCTCGCGAACCGGTAGACACAGCCAGACCACGTGCGACAAGAGGGCGATCTGCATCCCAGCCGCCGAGCGCGATCGAGGGCCAGGTGAGTCCTCGAATGCGCCCGGGTTCAGGGCCCCGTCAGGATTGCGTGACCAAGATAGCTATGGCCGGGTTTGAGGTGGCCAGTACCCGCCCGGCCGCCTTGCAGCGCGGCAGCGGCGCCTTCGCCATGATCCCGAACAAGGACGCGAGCCCAGCGCAGGTTGTCCGACTGATGTAGACGGGCCAGCCGGACCTACCCAAAGGCTGCCGCTGAGTCGCACTCCCTGATCTCGACGACCAAGAGATCGTGTTTTCTGGATCGGCGGCTTGGTCCATTCCAACGCTCTGGGGCTGGGGCGCCACGATGATCGGCGCCGAGCGGGACCGCACAGCGTATCGTCCAGAAGGCGGCCATCTTGGTCTTGCGTGGCTTGCTGGACTGGAGCGTATCGGTGCATCGACGCCGGTGGGACAATCTGCGAAACACGGGGGGCTTGGACGCGCGGGCCACACACTGGCCGCCGGGACCGCGCCGAGCCACTGGCGGGACCGACTCGCGTAGGTGGGCGTGACCCGGGAGATCCCAATGGCTACTAACGTGCCCGTTCACACTCGGGCAAGCGAGTTCCTTCATTTTCTCGACGCCAAGGATGTCGAGGCCCTGCGCGTCTCATGCGCCGACGATCCGCAGGCCGCCGACGAGATTACCCGGGGCTGGCTGCGCGGGCGACCCGCGCTCGAGGCGTACTTCACCGACAACCTGCCGCGCATGACGGAGATCCACTCTCGCATCGACGACGCCGAGACACGTCGCTGGGGCGACTTGGAGGTCGAGACCTTCATGCTGCACCAGAGCTACGTCTTCGACGGCACACGCCAGGAGATCGATGCCCCCACAACGATGATCTGGCAGCGCGAGGGCGACACCTGGAAGCTCGCTCTCGTCCATTCGATCCCGCTGTCGCCGGCCTCCTAACTCGCTTCGGCCCCCGCACCGCTGGTCGCCGACGATCCCGGCCTGTCCCGCCAGTCCAGAGCGGCTGCATCGGCCTCTAGGCCGACCCGCGGGGCGACTCGGCCCGATTGGAGGTACCACCCGTGACTCAGTCCCTAGTCTCCGGAACCATCCCATCGCTTGGCATCCTCGAGGAAGTCGACGACGTGCTCGTGATCAAGGCGCGGATCGTCCGGGCGGCGCTCGAACTCGAGGTCATGCCCGCGGTCGCCGCCGGCCATCGTGACGCGGAGACCATCGCCCGTGCCACCGGCTGCTCTCTCGCCGGGATGCGGATCCTGCTCGACGGCCTGTGCGCCCTCGGGCTGCTGCACTGGTCCGACGGCGCCTACTCGCTCACCCCGACAGCGGAGGCGTATCTCGTTCCCGGGAAGCCGACCTACTGCGCCCCGATGTTCCTCGACGACCTCCGAGCCTGGGATCACTTCACAGACAACATCCGGACCGGCCAGGTCCGGACCGACTATGCGTCGGCCGACGCGACAGGACTCTGGGCTGCTTTTGCTGCCTCTCGCCTGCTCACCTGGCCAGACGACCTCGCCGTCTACCGGGCTCGCTGGTCGGCCCTCGGGGTCACCGCCTCCTCGATGCCCGGCGCCCGCGTCCTCGACGTCGGCTGCGGCCCGGCTACCGCGAGCCTGGTCCTGGCGCTCGACGACCCGACGGCAACGGTTGCCGGTATCGACCGGGGACCGGTCGTGGAGGTGGCCGGCCGCCTCGCCGAAGCCATGGGCGTCGCCTCGCGGGCATCGTTCGTGGCCGGCGACGTCACCACTCTTCAACGCCTTGATGGCCCCTTCGACGTCGCATTCTTCGGCTGGGTCCTCCACTTCCTCGACCCGGTCGACATCGGCTCGACACTGCGCCAGGTCCATCGCCTGCTCGCCCCGACCGGGCGAATCGTCATCCTCGAGATCCTGCCGACACCGGGCGTGTTCGACGACCGGGACCAGTACCTCACGGCCGCCTGGCTGTTCAACGTGGCCCGTCGCGGTCGCGTGTACACGTTCGAGGAGTACGCCGCCATGCTGAGCGAGGCTGGCTTCGGTCCGGCTCGCCGGCTCGAGGGCGCACCGTGGCTCCAGGCGATGCGCAGCTAGTAGCAGGGCCGAAGAGATCGGATCGTGTCCAGCAGGCCGAGGCCACTCCCCTGCGACACGACGGGGTTGGGCGCAGCCAGGCGCCTGCGGGAACGCGGTGCGTCGCCCGGCCGAGCACCAGAAAGGACATCGCCAAGCCTTGTTGCAGGCGATTCGGCCCTATCGACCGCTCGCAATGACAGCTGAATGCGCAGCTGTCGTCTCGTCCTGAGCACGAAAAGGGAACTGGAGCGGGAGACGGGTCTCGAACCCGCGACATTCAGCTTGGAGAGCCAGGACGCGTTAGCGCTGTGGCACCGTGCTCAGAGGCCCGAGCGTAGCGTGTCCAGTTATCGTGTCGTGGATTGCGCCTGGTACGCCCACCGCCGGTCCGGTTGCCACCCTCGAACGCAGCTATGGCTCGTGGCGGGCGAGGAACTGCCCGAGGACCTCCATGTAGCGGTCGGGTTCGTCAATGTGGGCCATGTGGGCACTCCCCTCGAAGACGACCCACTCGGACCCGCGGATCCCGTTGTGGACGCTCCCGGCGATGTCCTCGGTAACCAGGCGGCGGGCGGCGGTCAGTGGCCCGGCACCATTTCCGCTACATGAACCGATCTCGCCTCAAGCTGGCTTCCAGCTCGTCCGCTACCGTGGTTGCCAGCCGCGTCGCGAACCGATCGGTGAGACGGGCAAGCAGAGGACGACGAAGCCGAACGGGCGAGGCTTCGGCCGGCACGCCGGCCATCGCAGCAGCGGCCTCGATCGCGTCGTCCAGGTCGCCGGTTCCGTCGGCCAGCCCCAGCTCGACCGCCTCGCTGCCAAGCCAGACCTCGCCTGTGGCCAGCTCGAGCACACGGGTGCGCTCCAGCCCGCGACCCGCGACGACTCGATCCACGAAGCGGTCGTAGAACGCATCGACGAGCTGCTGTTCACGGCTCCCCTCTTCGTCAGTCTCGTCCCGCCAGGGCGCGCCCATGCCCTTCAGGCGCCCGGCGCGATGCTCCTCGACGCGAACTCCGAGGCGATCGAGCAGTTTCGGCAGGCGCGGCCCGGCAGAGATGACGCCTATCGAGCCGATTATGGACGAAGGGGCGACGATGATGCGCTGCGCGGCCATGGCGGCGAGGTAGGAGCCTGAGGCGCCGGTCCCGCGGATGTGCGCCACCAGCGGCTTCTGGTCGGAGAGTCGCTTCAGGGCGAGGTACAGGTAGTCCGAGGCCGATGCTGAGCCGCCTGGGGAATCGATGTCGAGCACGACCGCCGGTACGCTCTTCCGTCGTCGCAGCTCCTTCACGATTTCGACCCAGTCGGCCGACCGCACCCCACCGCCGATCGTCCCGTACAGACGAATGATCGCGACCCTGCCGGGCCGGAGCCGGGACCGCCTCTCGATCAACGCACGAATGGCGCCCTGGAAACCGAATGGCGACGGGGATTGGGAGTGTTTCATGTCCGCCATGTTGACACCATGGCGGCCGATGGGTCACGCGACGGCAGCGGGACCGACGGGCGAGACGCCAACGGCTGGCTGGGCGCTGCGACTCGGGTGGCCCGCATTTCGTGGGCAGCACCAACATGGTCGTCGCGGTCACCATTACCGGCGACATGTATTGCCGCTCGACCGACAAGGACTACCGCATTGACACCCAGGAGAGTCTGGACTTCATCACCCCGTTCATGCAGTAACCCTGGATTCCGACCCGGCGAGCGCACTGAAGAAACTCGAGTGCCGCCGGGCCGATCGCGCCGTCCGCTCCTGCACAGCTTCGCCGCCGATCTTCTGACCGGGTGCCGGCCCCTGGGTGATGTCATTGCCGATGTCTCCCGAGGCGGCCGGTAGAGTACGGCCATGGCAGCTTCGCCTCGCGCTTTCGTCCTCCGCCACACGCGCCTCCGGCCCGTGCCCGGTCTCGAGGAGATCAGACTCCACCTGGCCGATGATGTGCTGCGGCTGTGGCGCGCCGTCGAGGTCGAGACGAACGATCCGGAGGCGGCGCTCCCGTACTGGGCATTCGCCTGGGCCGGCGGGCTCGCGATCGGCCGGTACCTGCGCACGCACCCGGAGGCCGTGGCCGGTCGGCGGGTGTTCG
>JBEKPB010000040.1:0-7604 GCA_049521175.1 Candidatus Limnocylindrales bacterium | reverse complement strand
GACTTCCGCCTCCGAGATGCCCCGTCGTCGAGCTGCCCGCTTGACAGCCGATCGGAGCTCTGTGGGCAGGTAGATGGTCGTCTTGTCCATGGACGTATGGTACCACCGCTGGCATTGGCGTCGAGGCCCCCGGTGGGCAATGCCCGTCGAATGGTGGCGCGCTCGCTACTATGTCCGGGTGGCCGCGAAGAGTACTCGAACTGCTGCGCCGACTGCGGCAAGCCCGGCGCTCGCTTTTCTCTCGACGGGGGTCCGCTGCTGTGCGAGCGCTGTTACGACGCTCGCTTGAGTGAGCGGACCGGTTATGCGCGCCTGCCAGAGCCGCCCGGCCCAGAAATGATCACCGGGCCCGACCGCCGCCGCCACCGGATCGCCTATCGGATCATGCGATCGCCCGCCGGCATCTGCGTCGAGGCGATGGAAGGGCCGGACCGAGGCGATGGCTACTACGTGGAGATCGTCGGTTCCCACTACGACGATGTCGATGGGCTGGTCGCGCGGGCACGTGCGGCCATTCGACGCCGGATCGCCCATCCGGAGCTGGAGCGCTCCCCGTTCGACGGCCACTGGACGTTGGCCGGCTGGGATCTGCGTGGCCGGCTGGAATGGAACGACCGAGGCGATCCATTCGACGTGATCGTGGATGGTCGGCGGCTAACCTGGGAGGAGCTGGGTCGGGCTCTCGATGCCTACGAGGGCTGGGAATTCAAGTTGGGTTTCCGGCTGGGCGGTTTCGACGAGGAGGTTCCCGGCGAGGGAACCGGACAGGAGGCCGCGACGTGGAGCATGGCCGCGGGAGTTGAGACCCACGTCGAGATGGCCGGCGAAGAGGCGGCCGCTGCCGATCCAGACGTCGACGAGGCAGGAGGTCTGGTAATCGTCGATTCGACCCACTTTCCGCCCCCGACTTTCGGTCGGACCGGGCGCCCCGGGCCGCGGATCCACTGACTTTGACAGACGACCTGCGGGCTCTGCTCAGCCGGGAGGCGCTCGTCGAGGCGGCCGGTGAGGCCGCCGTGGACCGTGGCCGGCGCTACGCCTCGGGCGGTCGGGTCGGCGAGATCACCGAGCGTGCCGATGGCATCGCGGCGGTCGTTCAGGGGCAGCGTCGTTATCGGGCCCGGCTCTGGGTGGAAGGCCTCAGGATCAGGTCCGAGTGCGATTGCCCGGTTGGAGAATCCGGAGCGTCCTGCAAACACGCCGTTGCCCTTGGGCTCGCGTGGCTGGATCCCGAGATGGTGCGTTCGGGGCCCGCAGGCGAGCCCGCCCAGCCTGGCACCGGCCGGAGACGAATCGCTCGCACCGATGGCATCGCGGCGTATCTCGCCGGTCTCGATGGTGACTCGTTGCGGGCCGTGATCGAGACCGAGGCGGCCCGGAACGACGAGTTCCGGCGGCGTCTGGCGCTGCAAGCCACCCTCTCGTCGCCGTCCGCCGACATCAAGGGCCCTAAAGCAGGTGATCAGCCAGGCAACCAGCCTCCGCGCCTTCCTGACCTACCGCCAGGTCCCAGCCTACGTCCGTCGGACTCGCGAGCTAGTCGACATGCTGTCGAACATGGCTGAGGGGCCAGGCGCCGGCCGTGGGGGTCAAGAACTCAGATTCACGACCGTCCGCATCCTAGAATGCGCCGATGGCTGTTCCTCCTCGGCCTGATCGTTCGGTCGTTCTCCCGTCTCCTGGTCAGCCCTCGTAACTACGATGGCTCCAAGGATCTTGAGATCCTCGTCCTTCGCCATCAGCTTCGGGTCCTCCGGCGGAAGTCCGGCCCACCGAAGCTCCGGTTCATCGATCGGGTGCTGCTCGCCGCAGCAAGTCGGTCAATACCGCGCGAGCGATGGTCCTGCTTTCTGGTCACCCCGGCGACGCTCCTGCGCTGGCATCGGGAGCTCGTGAGAAGGAAGTGGACCTACCGCAAGACCGGGCTGCCGGGAAGGCCTCCGATCGATCCGGAAGTCCGCGAGCTCGTCCTCAAGATCGCGAGAGAGAACCCGAAGTGGGGTTGCGTTCGGATCGAAGGCGAGCTCGCTAAGCTCGGGATCCGGGTATCTGCCACGACCATTCGCACCCTGCTCCGACCGGACCGAGCTGGACCCAGTTCCTCCGGGCTCAAGCGCAAGGGGTCATCGCCTGCGACTTCTTCACCGTGGAGACCGCCTGGCTCCGGACGCTCTACGTCCTGCTGTTCATCGAACTCGGCAGCCGGCGGATCCACCTGAGCGCCTCGACGGTCCATCCCGACGCAGCCTGGGTCACCCAGCAGGCGAGGAACCTAGCGATGGAGCTCGATGATCGCCCCACCGCTATTCGGTTCCTCATCCGCGACCGGGACACCAAGTTCGTCGGACCCTTCGACGAGGTCTTCCGCTCGGAGGGAGCAAAGGTGATCCCAACCCCGATTCGGGCCCCCAACGCCTACGCCGAACGGGTGATCGAGACCGTCCGGGCGGAGTGCACCGACTGGACCATCATCCTGGGTCGGCGGCATCTCGATCGGACGCTCCGGACGTATGCCGAGCACTACAACAACGGGCGGCCCCATCGCGCTCTCGCCCTTGCAACACCTGTGGCCAATGACGAGGCCCCAATGGCTGTGAGCCCTCCAGACGTCCGCCGACAGGATCTGCTCGGCGGCCTGATCCACGAGTACCACGGCTGCGCCGCGTGATCGAATCTGGATTTCCGACCCCCACGGGCGGTGTGCCTAGACCTGAGGGCGGCCGCCAAGGCCGCGGCGTGACCTCGGAGCTCACGCCTGACCGCGGCAGCCGCACGAGTCTGTCGTGCGAGAGGCGTTCAGGCGCCCTCTAGCGGCAGGGGTCGACCCAGTAGGTAGCCCTGGCCCAGCTCGAGGGCAAGGGCGCGCAGGACGACCAGCTGACGGTCGGTCTCGATGCCCTCGACGATCAGCCGGCAGCCGGTCACGTGGGCGAAGTGACCCAGGCCGACGATCATGGCCTGGCGTGCGTCGTCGGACTCGAGGCCGGCGATGAGTGATCGGTCGAGCTTCACGAACGCCGGGCGCAACTCGACGATATGGCGCAGGCTAGCGAACCCGGTACCAGCGTCATCCACGGCGAGCTCCACTTTCGGTCCCAAGTCGGCCATCGCGGCACGGAACGCCGGATAATCGGCGATGGCGGCGTGCTCGGTCACCTCGAGCACGAGGCGTCGGCGCCTTCGAGCGAGGATGGTGCGCAACGGCTCCCCTGCGAGGATGAACCCTGGCGACGCGTTCAGGTTGAGCCATGCCGATCGTGGCAATTCCTTCGCGGCCGCGAGGGCAGCCCCGAGCGTGGCGGTCTCGAGCTCGGCCCCGAGACCGACCGCGGCCGCCTGGGCGAACATGAGCTCCGGATCGGCACCGTCGGTGAAGCGCGTAAGCGCCTCGTAACCGACGATCGCATTGCTCGCGAGCTCGACGATCGGTTGGAAGACCGGCCCGAAGGCCCGGTTGCCGATCACGCTCGCGATGTAGTCTCGGCCCCGTCCGATCTCGGTCCGCTCGGCCACGTCGCGGCCGATGAGGGCCCCGGCCAAGTCGGCGAACTCGACTAGGGCCGGCAGTGCCTCGATGACGGCGAGGTCCTCTGGCGATCCCTGTGCGACGATGAGGAGCAGCCCGATGGGCCGCCCGTCGTGTCGCACAGGCGCGTACGCAACCACACGGCCCCCGAGCTTGTTCATCAGCCCGTTGTACGGGTGCGAGGGCCGGTTCACCCACGGCTCGATCCAGGGGCCCTCGGCGGCCCGCTCGTGGAGGTGCCGGCTGCGCTGGGCCGGGAGCCGTCGCAGCGGAGGGTCGGGCTGGCCCGCGACGACAAAGCCGATCGGCATCGCGTGCCCATCGAGTTCGAAGAGGAAGAATGCTGCGGCCGCCAGGCCGGTGAGGTTCACGACCTGGTGGCAGATCGCCTGCGCGGTGGCAGCCGGCGTCTCGCCTGCTCGGAGGCCATGGATCGTCTCCGAGATGAGCGCACGCTCTCGCGCGAGCCGGGTCGAGCGCTCCTCTAGCGCTCGCTCTTGCGTCACGTCGCGCTGGACGGCCACGTAGCTCGTGATTGCGCCCGTCGAGTCGCGGACCGGCGAGATCACGGCCTCCTCGGTATAGAGCGTGCCGTCCTTGCGCCGGTTGACAAAGTGGCCCTTCCAGGGCACCCCGTTCGTGAGCGCAGCCCACATGGCCTCGTAGAACGAAGCCGGCTGAAGGCCGCTCTTGAGGAGGCCTGGGTTCCGGCCGATGACCTCGTCGCGGGCATAGCCGGTCACCCGCTCGAAGGCGGGATTGACGTAAGTGATCCGCGCGTCGCGGTCTGTGACGATGACCGACTCGGCCACCTGCTCGAGGCCAGCCGCGAGCCGATCGCGCTCGGATCGCTCGCGCAGCGTCCGGATGCCAAACGCGAGGTCATCGGCGAGCTCGACGAGGATCTCGATCTCAGCGTCGCCGAATGCGTCCGCCTCCGGCGCGTAGACCATGAAAGCGCCGAAGGCGACATCCTCCTTGAGCAGGGGCAGGCTGATCGACGACGCTAGATGATGCCGGACAGCGGCGGCGCGCCACGTCTCGTAGCTCGGCTCCGCGACGAGGTCGCGCGCCACACGGACACCGCCGGTCCGGATCGCCGTCCCGGTCGGGCCGCGCCCGAGCGGATCGTCGCCCCACGTGACCGAGATCTCGTCGAGGTACGGTGCGCCTTCGCCGTAACGTGCCACGGGTCTGACGGTCTTTCCCTCGTCGTCCTCGGCGAAGCCGACCCATGCAAGCGCGTAACCAGCCAGGCCCACGGCGATGCGGCAGATCGCGTCGAGTAGCTCCTGTTCGTCGGTCGCGCGGATCAGGACCCGGTGGCACTCAATGAGGGTGCTGCGGGCGCGGTCTATGCGGCGGGCGAGCTCCGCATCGTCAAGGTGAGTGATCATATCCTGGACGTACCGCGTCCACGGACGCCGCCAGCCTCGTCCTTCGTCACCCCAGCACTCCAGTCCGGAGGTCAGGTTCACGCCTTGGGGAACCCGACCGTTGCCGTTCGAACGGGCGAACCCTTGTAGCGGTACAGGCTGCCTTGCCGTACTGGTATAACACCTGTGGACAAGTGCCCGTCCGCGCACAACCTGTGTCGTCCTTCCTTCGTCGAGCTGCTCATGCGGTAGCAGTCGCAGACTCTCCTAGGGCTGCGGGCTAAGCTGTCGTAAACACCAGCTCATGCCGGGCCGGCCGACTCCGCCCCATCGGACTTGCGGACCTGCCGATCTTCCGCCAAGAGGTGAGACATGGCGTTCAACGAGGACATCGTCAAACGGGCGAAGGCAAACTCCTATTTCCGTGAGGTCCTGGCAACAGGGCCGCATAGTCAGATCGTGGTGATGAGCATCCCCCCTGGCGGTGACATCGGCGAGGAGGTCCACGATGACGTGGACCAGGTGCTCGTCTTCGTCGGGGGCGAAGGTCAGGCCATCCTGGACGGCGAGACGAGTTCGGTCTCCGTCGGCAGACTTGTCCATGTTCCGGCCGGGACGCGCCACAACTTCGTGAACACCGGCGAAATCGACCTTCGGCTCTACACGATCTACGCCCCGCCCGAGCACGAGCCGGGCACGATCCACAAGACAAGAGCTGAAGCCGACGCGGCCCACGAAGCCGAGCATTGAGCTGCGTCGCCCCGGGGCGGGCGGCGCGGTTGCTAGGGCTACACGGGCCCCGCTGATCAAATCGGCCTCATCGCGTAGTCACGACGCAGCCGTAGTGTCGGCCACAAGCGCCTTGCGCCCAATGGCACCGATAGAGTCGCTGTCGCGGGCCCCTACAACGGCTGCGTGTCGGTGTCGGGCATGGCATCCACCCCTTGTCTCAACCATGCAAGGAGTGCTTGCTCGCTGGCTTCTTCATTTGGGCCCAGAGCCCGGCGAGATGCCGTTGCCTCCACAAACCAGGCCAGACACAGGACGATCGTAAGAATGAAGATCGGTCGCCAAGGCGGGCCCCTCGAGTGGATGACGGTTCCATCCGTTTGGCGGAGCGGGCAGGACGGCCCTCGTCGCCGACCCCCTCGGGCGGCGCGCGATTCTCGCGAACTGAACCCGGCGTTACGCCGATCTCACCGTCGAAAGGCTCGGTAAGGCGGCATCTGGTCGGCGAAGCAGGCCGGCTAACCGCCAGCTTTGACGCCGTCGGAACCGGACGTCCACGAAGCCGCCAACTTGCTCTACCCCGGTCTCGCGCCCACTGGAATGGAGCAGGGAAGCCAGCGCCTACCCCACCGCGTCATCGACACACTATGGCTTGAGTGTCGTGAACAGGCGAGAGCGCGCCAATAGCGCAGCGGCGTGCGGAGGACCGATCTGCGGGCGCAGCTGTTGGTGTCGTGTTGAACTCGCTCCGTCCGGGTTATAGTTCCCGGAAGCCACCAGGCCGCAGCCGTCGCCCCCTCCCGCAATCGGTGCCGGCTACCACCGCCAGCACGGCGGCGACAGATCACTCGGGCGAGCATCATCGGTCCGGTTGCGCCAAGCGCGTCAGTCATAGGATCGAACAGTCCGGGTGAAGTGACGAGTCCCGCCCGCGAGGTAGACGTGACCACGGAACGCGAGGAGCGGCCGACTTCGGACCCGCTTCTCCTCGACATCGTCGAGTTCCTCCCCGACGCGACATTTGTCCTCGACGCCAGCAAGCGCGTCATCGCCTGGAACCGCGCCATCGAGGAGATGACCGGCACACAAAAGGAGGACATCCTCGACAGGAGCGACTACGCCTGGGCCGTTCCGTGGTACGGCGAGCGCCGCCCGATCCTCGTGGATCTACTGTGGCCGGAGAACGCCGCGTGGGCGGATCGTTACGACTTCGTGCACCGCCAGGGCGACACGCTGTACGCCGAGGTCTTCGTGCCGCGGCTGCACGGCGGCAGTGGGGCATACATCTGGGTAACGGCGTCGCCCCTCTGCGATGCCGCCGGCAATCTCGTGGGCGCCATCGAGTCGGTCCGCGACATTACCGATCGCAAGCGCGCGGAGCAGGCCCTACGCGAGAGCGAGGAGCGCTATCGGGCCCTGTATGCCGACATCCCCTCGATGTACTTCACGGTCGATGCGGCGGGGACCGTGCTGTCGGTGAACACGTTCGGGGCGAGCCAGCTCGGCTACACCGTGGACGAGCTCGTGGGCGGCTCGGTGCTCCGGGTGTTCCCGCCCGACCAGCAAGCCGACGCGACCGCCCACGTGGACGAGTGTCTGGCGCATCCGGGCGAGGTGTTCATCTGGGAGCTGCGCAAGGTCCGCAAGGATGGCAGCCTGCTCGACGTGAGGGAGACCGCCCGCGCCGTGCCCGACCGGCAGGGCGGGCTCATCGTGCTCATCGTCTGCGAGGACGTGACCGAGCGACGCATGCTCGAAGAGCAACTCCGGCAGTCGCAGAAGATGGAGGCGATCGGCCGGCTCGCGGGCGGAGTGGCCCACGACTTCAACAACCTCCTGACGGCCATCCGGGGATTCGCGGAACTCCATCTCGCGGACCACCCGCTGGGCGACGCGGGTCGGGCGGACGTACTCGAGATCGAACGTGCTGCCGAGCGCGCCACGCAGCTGACAGCGGGTCTGCTCGCGTTCGC
>JBEKPB010000039.1:0-5921 GCA_049521175.1 Candidatus Limnocylindrales bacterium | reverse complement strand
CGTCGCGAACGGAAACCAGGCGGCGATTTCCAACCGGATCGTCAACCACCTCGACCCGGCCCGGATCGCCGCCGCCAAGATCGTGACCCTGGTCCGGTCGATCGACGACGAGGGCGCCTGGGTCGTCAACAGCATGTCTGGTGATAAGGCCCATTCGGACCAGTTGCTAAAGACGTACTACTCAGAGATCGACCAGCTCAAGTCGACGGTCTCCGACGCGAATGATCCCGCGGCGGCGAGACCGGGCACGTCTTCGCGGCTCCAAGCTCGGGGGCGGGGCGAGGGTGTTGGCCGCGGCCGCCCTCAGCATCTTCGACCAGTGTCGGTTGCCGGGAGCAAATGAAACCAGCGGAGCGTCCATCCCGGTGCGTGCTGGACCTGAGGACGGCCAGTCCAATCGATACGGCCCGTATTGAATACCCAGTCGCCGGGTCGTACAGTTGCGCGGAGCCCATGAGGCTGCAGCCATCGTCCCTTTCCCGAATGCTCGCGGCGACCGCCGCTCCGCATGGTGGCGATGGGTGGCCTCCTGCATCATCGATCCAGTCGCGTCGAGCGTGCCGTCCGGGGATCGCGCCTCTCGGCGAAGCTGTGAGCCCTACCCGCGAGGTGGACGTGACTACGGAACCTGAGGAGCGGCCGGGTGCCGACCCGCGGCTCCTCGACATCATCGAGTTCCTCCCCGACGCGACCTTCGTCCTCGACGCGAACAAGCGCGTGATCGCTTGGAACCGCGCCATCGAGGAGATGACCGGCACGCGCAAGGAGGACATCGTCGGCACAGGCGACTACGCTTGGGCCGTCCCGTGGCACGGCGAGCGCCGCCCGGTCCTCATCGACCTCCTGTGGCCGGAGAACGGCGCGTGGGTGGAGCGCTACGACTTCGTCCAACGCCAGGGCGACAGGCTGTACGCCGAGGTGTTCGTGCCAGGGCTGCGCGGAGGCAGCGGCGCTCACCTCTGGGCGACGGCGGCGCCTCTGCGCGACGCCGCCGGCAACTTCGCGGGCGCCATCGAGTCGGTCCGCGACATCACCGAGCGCAAACGGATCGAGGAGGAGCTACGCACCAGCCGGGCCAGGTTCGTGGCCGTCGTGGAGTCTGTGATGGACGCGGTGATCGTCATCGATGGCGATCAGCGGATCGTGATCTGCAACAATGCCGCGGAACAGATGTTCGGGCACGCCGCGACTGATGTCATCGGCAGGTCCCTCGATTGCCTCGTTCCGGAGCGCTTCCGCGGTCCGCATCGCGAACGTCTCTTGGCATTCACCACACCCGACGCGCTCGCCGGTGCGATGGGCCGAAGGCGCGAGATCATCGGTCTGAGAGCGAACGGCGAGGAGTTCTCGGCCGATGCATCCATATCGCACCTAGAGAGCGCCGGCGCATGGTTCGGCACAGTGATCCTGCGCGACGTTTCCGAGCAGAAGCGCATCAACGACGCCCTTCGCGCGAGTGAAGAACGTTATCGCCGCATCACTGAGACCATTACCGACTACGTGCTCACTGTGGTCGTCGAGCACGGTACGGTCACCGGCACGACCCACGGACCCGGCTGCATCGCCGTGACCGGCTACACGCCCGAGGATCTTGCCCGCGACTCGGAGTTGTGGCTTGCCATGGTCGTGCACGACGACCGTGAGGCTGTCATCGAGCAGGCGCGGGCGGTGCTCGCCGGCGAGCGCTTCGCCCCGATCGAGCACCGCATCGTGTGCAAGGACGGCGCCATGCGCTGGGTGCGCAATACTCCGGTTCCTGAGTACGGCCCCGACGGTGCGCTCGTCGCGTACGACGTGCTCATCCAGGACATCAGCGAGCGACGCATGCTCCAGGGCCAGCTGGCCCAGGCCCAGAAGATGGAGGCCGTCGGTCGGCTCGCGGGCGGAGTGGCCCACGACTTCAACAACCTCCTGACAGCCATCCGTGGGTTCGCCGAGCTCCACCTCACCGAGCACCCCCCGAGCGACCCGGGGCGAGAGGACTTGCTCGAGATCGAACGTGCCGCCGAGCGCGCTGCCCAGCTCACGAGCGGGCTGCTCGCCTTCAGCCGTCGGGCCGACGTCCATCCCGGGCCTCTCGATCTAGCCCAGGTGGCATCCGACGCGGTGGTGCTCTTGCGCCGCCTCGTAGGGGAGCACATCGTCATCCTGCTCGACGCGGCCAGCGAGGTGCCGTGCGTTCTTGCGGACCCTGTCCAGATCGAACAGGTTCTCCTCAACCTCGCCGCGAATGCTCGCGACGCCATGCCTGCGGGCGGCGAGCTTCGCATCACAGTGAAGAGCGCCAGTATCAGCCAGGCCTTCGTCAAGTCGCATCCCGGAGCGCAGCCTGGCCGTCACGTCCTCCTGGAAGTTTCCGACACAGGGGTAGGGATGGACGAGGCAACGCAGCGGCATGTCTTCGAGCCGTTCTTCACGACGAAACCGCCCGGCGAGGGCACCGGGCTTGGGCTCGCGAGCGTCTACGGCATCGTCAAGCAGGCCCACGGTTACATCGGTGTCGAAAGTCACCGCGGTAACGGCAGCGCCTTTCGGATCTACCTGCCGGAGCTCAAGGACGCCACGCCGCAGGCACGAGTAAGGCCCCGCCCGAGCCGCACCCACAACGGCGGGACCGAGACGATCCTGCTCGTCGAGGATGATCCCGCCGTGCGTCGCTTCGCTCAGCGCGCCCTGCAGGAGCATGGGTACCGCGTCCTCGCCCTCGGCGATCCCGGCGTCGCCCTAGACACCGCGAGCCGCGACCCGGGCGCGTTCGATGCCCTCGTCACCGATGTCGTGATGCCGGCCATGAGTGGCCCAAGCCTGGCCGAGCGCATCGGCACCATCCGGCCCGCGCTGCCAGTCCTCTTTATATCCGGCTACGAGGCGGGCGCCCTCCCGGCTGGCGCGCCGCCGCCTCTCGCGAAACCCTTCAGCGCGCGCGAGCTCGCCGATGCCGTCGGTGCCCTCTTCGGACGGAGTGCCTGATGGCGATGCCGGGTTCGGTCTTCAGCGCCACGAATCTGGTCTCTGTTCAGACCTGCCATCCGCCAGGCGCTCGCCCAACGCCGGCCAAATCGAAACCATTGGCCTGCCTACGCGCGTCGGGCCCCCACGCCTTCGAGCAGCATGGCGGTCAACCGCTCCGGCCGATCGGCCTCGGGCTCGGGGTGATGGGCACGCCTGAACAGCAACGTGCCGGGCACCGCGTCCAGAAGCAGATCGCGTGACCCAACCCTATGGCTTGAGTGGGGGCGTAACGCCTCGAACCGAGCGGTGAGCAGAAGGATCGCCTTTATGCCGCGATGGCCTGGGCCGCCGCGATCTCCTCGGCGAACAGAGCGCTCAGATCGAGCAGGATCACGAGCTGTCCGGCGAGCTTGGCGATGCCCCTGATATAGGCGGACTCGTTGCCCGAGGCGACGCCGGGCGTCTGCTCGACGGCTTCCTCGCAGAGCATCAGGACCTCGGTCACGGCATCGACCACGAGGCCGACCTGCATCCCCGCCGCGTCGGCGACGATGATCCGGGTCGACTTGGTCGTGGCGCTGCGGCTCATCCCGAACCGCGACGAGAGATCCACGACCGGGATGATCCGGCCGCGCAGGTTGATGACCCCATCGACGAAGCCGGGTGCCGTCGGGACGGCGGTCGACTCCTGGAAGCGGATGATCTCGTATACCGAGCCGATGTCTAGACCGTAGCCCTCGTCACCTATCTGGCAGATGACGACCTGGAACTCACTCGTCGCCAAGACTCCTGCTCGCCTTGCGAGCTGGTCCTCTGGGCGGGGCCGGACCTGGAACCGGCCCCGCCCCCGAGGGTCTTGCGGCGGCGGCCTGTGCCGGCCGCGCCGCCGCTGGATTGTCGTCCGTCAGGCGGCCTTGGAGGGGCGACCCTTGGCGGGCTCTTCCCAGTCGCCCGCTCGCCGCCTCTCGACGACGTATTTCGGGGCGGCGGCGCCCTGAGCCGACTCGAGAACGAAGCGAGCCACGACCGAGTCGAGGTCGTCGGCCATCTGCGCGAGCGAGGCGGCCGATGCCACGACCTCTTCGGCCTGGGCGCTCATCTCTTCGGTCGCCGCGGAGACCTCCTCGGCGCTGGCCGAGTTCTCTTCGCTAATGGCCGCGATCGATTGAACCGCGCTCGCGACCGTGCCGGCGGCGCTGGTCATGCGCGTGGCCGCTTCGTTGGTCTGGCCGGCGATGGTGGCGATGGCGTCCGAGGCCGCCACGACGCCGGTCGAGGCCTTGCTCATGGCCTCGACGGAGGCAGTGATCCGCTCGACGGCCTGCTTGGTGGCGGCGACGGAGTTGCCTATGGCGTCAAGGGACGCGCCGGCCTGAGCGGCGAGCTCGCTGCCGTGCTCGACCTCGGCGGCACCTGCGGTCATGGCCTTGACGGCCTCTTCGGTGCCGGTCTGGACCTGCGCGATCAGGGCCGCGATCTCCTTGGTGGCGCGGCTCGAGCGTTCGGCGAGCTTTCTGACCTCGTCGGCGACGACGGCGAAGCCCTTGCCCTGCTCGCCGGCTCGCGCGGCCTCGATGGCGGCGTTGAGAGCGAGCAGGTTGGTCTGCTCGGCGATGTCGTCGATCGTCTCGACGATGGCCCCGATCTGGTCGCTCTTGGCGCCTAGCTCGGTCACCTTGACCGACGCCTGCTCGACCGTCTCCTTGATGCGCTCCATCTCGCCGACGGTCTGGCGGACGGCCTTCTGGCCGTGGTCGGTCGCTTCGGCGGCCGACGTGGCCACCTCGCTCACCTCGGCCGAGGCGGCCGAGGCACTCGAGATGGCGTTGGCCATCTGGGACAGAGCGACCGAAGAAGCCTCGACCTTGCGGCTAGTCTCGGCCGCACCCGCCCCGACCTGACCGATAATCGCACCTAGCTCGACCGCCGCGTTGGAGGTATCGGAGCTGGCCCTGGCCTGCTCGGCGGCGCCACTTGCCACTTGGTTGATGGTCTCGGCGATCTGGGAAGAGGCATTGCCCGACTGGGTCGCGGCGGCGCTGACCTCGCTCGAAGTCCGGGCCACGGAGTCCGCCGCGATCTTGACCTCGCCGATCGTCGAAGTGAGACCAGCGCGGGCCGTCTCGTAGGAGCGCATGGCATTCTGGAGTTTCTCGAGCATCCTGTTGGAGACCGCGGCCGTCTGCCCGATCTCATCGGAGCCGTAGTTCTCGATCGGCTTGACCGACGGGATGAGCTCGTGCGTCAGGTCGTTCCGGGCGAAGGCTGCCATGGCCTCGTCGAGCCCGGTCATCCCGCGCTCCGTCATGAGCGTCATGTGTTCCTGCACCGCGCGCACGCCTCGCGTGATCGAGCGCGAGAGGATGTACCCGATCGCGAGGCCCAGCAGCACTGCCAGGAGTCCGAGACCGATGCTCAGCGTCTGCGTAAGGGTGGCGGCAGATTGCGCGTCCGCCGTGGCCTGATCGATCTGCTTCTGGACGGCGTCGATGTAGAGCTGCTCGGAATCGAGCGCTTGCACGAACGGCACGGTCGTATAGTCGAACGCGGCCTTCAGGTACTGGCCCGAGCGCGCTTCCGCGAAGGCCTGCTCGTTGCCGAAGAGGTAGCTGTCGGAGCCGGTGAAGACGTCCTTGGACTGTGCATCGAGAGTCTGGCGATCGGCGTCCGTGAGCGGCTTGGTGCCCCAGAAGAAGGCCTGGAACTTCCCGATCGCGGCGCGCTGGGCGTCTGTGTCGGCGAGGGCGAGCGCGTCGGAAACCGTCGACTTGAGCTGGTCGACCTCCGCGTAGTACGTCTTTAGCAACTGGTCCGAATGGACCTTGTCGCCAGACATGCTGTTGACGGCCCAGGCGCCCTCGTCGTCGATCGACCGGACCAGGGTCACGATCTTGGCGGCGGCGATCCGGGCCGGGTCGAGGTGGTTGACGATCCGGTTGGAAATCGCCGCCTGGTTTCCGTTCGCGACG
>JBEKPB010000038.1:0-6860 GCA_049521175.1 Candidatus Limnocylindrales bacterium | reverse complement strand
GGCCCGGCCATGGTCGCTCCGCCGTCTCCGCCGGTCGTGGGGGAGGCCGCGGGAGCGGGCCCCCGCACGCATTCGAATTAGCGTCGGACGCGACATCGTCCGGCCGCGTCAGATCAGGTCGGCGATCGCCTCTTTCCACGCGACCATCTGGCGGGTTACCCCGGCGTCGATGGCGGCACTGACGACGCCCACGCGATCGAGGCAGACCCCCGCCCGCATGGTCAGGCGCTCGAACTCCGGCGCCATGCTGAGCCGGCCCAGCTTCTCGGGATCGCCGCGCAGCAGCGCGAAGCCGACAAGGTCACCGCCGTGGGAGGTCAGGAGCACCTGCTCGAAGCTCTCGATCTCGCCCGCCGCCTGGAGCGAGTTCCAGTAGGCGACCGCTTCGTCGAACACCTTGCCCGCCGCGGCTTCCTTGCCGGCGCGCGGTGAGCCCCAGCCGATGAACAACCCGAACTCGGCCACAGAGATACCCTCCTAGGAACTCATCCCCGCGGGTCGGTCTCGCCAGTGGCTCGGCGCGGTCCCGGCGGCCAGTGTGTGCGGGCCGCGTGTCCAAGCCCCCCGTGTGGGTCCATTGTCCCACCGGGAGGAAGGGACCCAAGCGTTCGCGAGTGTAAGCGAATGTACCGGGCCGTCAGCAGCCGAGGCTGGTCTGCGCGACTCCTCTCCGTCCGACCCAGATGCGATAGCGTCGGCGTGGGCGAGTGCGACTTCGCCTGGCGACATGTGCGACCCAACCGCCCACCATGGCTTGAGTGCTCGCCGTAAGTGCAAGGACTGCCGCGACCGAGGCAAGGGCTGCCCCGACGTGTCTCAAAGGATGCCGCTCAAAGTCGGTGTCTCCATCGAGTCCCGCGAGTCCCCGTGGTCGAGCTGCCAGCGATCCGGGATCGAGGACGATCGGGATCGCGGGCGACTAACTCAGCTCGATGCCTGATCCGGGTTGTCAAGTCGGCCATGCCGACGAGACGGCTTCAGCTCGGGCAGATCACCGCGGCCCGCCGCCGGGCGAAATGAGGCCGTACCGGGCGACGAGGTCCGGCACCTCCGCGAGATCGAACGAGAGGCCGTACCGTCCGGCGATCGCGCCCATGGTCGAAGGGTCGGGAAGCCCACCCACTGCCGCGACGGCTTCGGCCAGCTCGACGAAGTACTTCTCGAACCCCGCGGGGCTGATGATCTCGATCATGCGAGCGGGCGTGCTGCCGGCATTCCACATCGAGTGGAGCTCGCCGCGTGGCTTGACGATGTAGCCACCGGCCGCGAGCGTGACCTCCTTGCCGTTCGAGCGGAAGCCGATATCGCCCATGACGACGTACGAGATCTCGTCCTCGAGCGTGTGCGTGTGCGGCGGCACGAGAGCGCCCGGCGAGAAGACGTGCTCGACAATTGAGATCGAACCCGTCTCAGCGGACGTCAGCCGTGTCGATGCAGTCAAGCCGGGGATGAGTGGGGCGTCTGGGCCGTGAGGCTGAACGACGGCGAGGTGCGACCTGGGCGGTGCGATCATGGCGGATCTCCTGAACGTTCGTGAGTCAGTGGTGTATCGTGATCGTGATGATCCTCACGCCCAATCGTGTGTCTGTCAATGGCTGAACAGAACCGTCTCACGAAAGCTGTTCGGCCCTACCGTCTGCGGGCTCGCGCAGCCGCCATGGACCGGACCCGCGAGCGGATCACGCACGCGGCCGTGGAACTCCACGGGACCATAGGACCGGCCGCAACGACCATGAGCGCAGTCGCCGAACTTGCCGGAGTCACGAGAGCAACGTTGTACCGCCACTTCCCGAACGAGGAGGCGCTGTTCACCGCGTGCAGCTCGGACTGGCTTGCCGCGAACCCTCGTCCGGACCCTACGGGTTGGGCCACGGTCGCCGATCCAGCTCACCGACTCCGTGCCGCACTCGAGGATCTCTATACCTACTACCGCTCGACGGAGCAGATGCGGACGAACCTTCTCCGAGACATCGCGGTGATTCCCGAGAGATTCCGCCCGGGCATCGTCGGGTTCCCCCCAACCACGGTCCAGGTTCTCGAAGCCGGCTGGCCGGGGCCATCCGCGGCGCGCCTGCGGCGCGCAGCCATCGGGCACGCGGTTGGGTTCGAGACGTGGCGATCACTGGCCAGAGAGGGGTTGACGGACGAGGAAGCCGCAGAGCTGATGGTTCGGTTCGTCACGTGTATCGGACCGCAGGAGGAGGGCGAGTCATAGGGTCGGGTCGTTCGCAGTCAACCTTGCACCATGATCCGGCACGTCGGGTCGGAGGTCTTACTCCGGTCGCCTGTCCCTT
Source organism: Candidatus Limnocylindrales bacterium (assembly GCA_049521175.1). GTDB lineage: Bacteria > Chloroflexota > Limnocylindria > Limnocylindrales > CSP1-4 > Fen-1039. Next base: position 4,566 of record JBEKPB010000038.1, on the reverse strand, counting down.
ATCCCTCATTCATGCTCAGAACAACGCCATGACTGCCATCGTGAACTGCCCCGGGAGCGACGGACGGGCGGCTCCTATCGCCCCACCTCGAGCCTGATGTCCGGCGACGGCCGCTTGGTCCTGATCCGGACGGAACGTCCGAGGACCATGCCCACTACGTCGGCGAACTGACCGACGCTCCCGACCTTCGACAACACCCGTTCGATCGTGCGAACCTGGTCGGAGGAGAGCGGCTCCCGTGTAACGATGTGCAGATGGAGGTGGCGCCACTCAAAGGTGGTGACGCTCTCTTCAGCCGCGACGCTGTGAACGGTCTGGCTCAGATCGGCCATGCGCCCTCCATCCCGATCCACAGTACGCGGCGCCCCCTACAGCAGGCATTGCCGACCCATCTGATCTCCGCCACTGCTCGCCGAACGACGGCGCGGCACGGGCCTCGGTCGCCGCCTGCGGCGCCCACCTATAACCGAACGGGCCCATCGGAAGGGCACGTTCAACCCCCACCATGCAACGTCGTAACCGGACGTCATGTGCCTTGGCGTCCCAGGTGGCGGGGACGACGATGACCGCGCTTGGGGCTTTAGAAAATGATGGATACGAGCGTGGCGAGAGGGCTTGAGCCCGCCGTTCCCACATGCCGGATCGTTGTGCCGAGCAAGATCACAGATACGCTAAGACGCCGTCGCCGGAGCAGTCCGCCTGGCTACTTGGGCCCGCGCCGCTCGTGCTGTCGCTGCTCCTCGACGGTCCGCTCGGCAAGCGGTTCCGCCTCGAGTCGCTCCTCCGGGATCGGTATCCCGCTCTCGACCGATCTGCCGTACGTGCCCCGTGCGATGCGCTCCTCGGCACGCCCTACGGCGGCGAGCTGCTCGCGGAGGTCGGCCGTGAGGGCCACGCTGACCGACTCCGTTTCGCGAGCGCTGCCGGCGTCGGCGCGATCTCCAGGCTGCTGGCGCCCGAGGTACCCTTCGGCACGGATCTCGCCGCCCAGCTCGGCCAGCACGGATTCAACACGTGCCCGCTCCCGGGCAACGAGTTCACGGGCCCGTGGCTCGTTCACGATCACCTCCTGGTCGGATGGATCCGGCTCCTCACCCGGTCCCGGCGCAATTCTCCCCTGGTTCAGGGTAAACGCTCCGTCACCTGTCGAACACTGCGAGCGCCGCCCCGGCGACCAGGATAGTTGGACGGATGTGCAACAGCGCCAACGGAGAACAATGTCTTACACCCGTGGTTCGGACGAGACACGATCGGCACCCGTCCCGGGCCGCGCAGCCGGCACCGGTCCGCTGTCGAGTCTCAGGGCCCGGGCTCCATCCGCAGGGGGTGTTGGCCTAGTAGTCCATGTCCCCGCCATAACCGCCGCCGGCGGGCACGGATTGCTTCTTCTCGGGCAGGTCGGTGATGAGCGACTCCGTCGTGAGGACCATCGCCGCGATGGAGGCGGCGTTCTGGAGCGCTGAGCGCGTCACCTTGGCAGCGTCGACGATGCCCTTCGTGAACATGTCGCCGTAGTTGCCCTTGAGGGCATCGAAGCCGTGACCTCGCTTGAGGCCCTTGACCTTTTCGACTACCACCTCGCCATGCGCGCCGGCGTTGTCGGCGATCTGGCGGATGGGCGCTTCGAGCGCGCGGCGCAGGATGCTGAGGCCGACCGCCTCGTCGCCCACCAGCTCGACCAGGTCGAGCGCCGGGATGGCCTGGAGCAGGGCCACGCCGCCGCCCGCGACAAGACCCTCTTCCACCGCCGCCCGGGTGGTCGAGAGCGCGTCCTCGATCCGGTGCTTCTTCTCCTTGAGCTCGACCTCGCTCGCCGCGCCGACCTTGATGACCGCGACGCCACCGGCCAGCTTGGCCAGGCGCTCCTGGAGCTTTTCCTTGTCGTAATCGGACGTGGTGTCCTCGATCTGGGCCCTGATCTGGCTCATCCGGGCCTTGATCTGCTCCGGCGAGCCCGCGCCGTCCACGATCGTGGTGTCGTCCTTGGTGGCCATCACGCGGCGGGCCTGGCCGAAGTCTTCGACCGTGACCGAGTCGAGCTTGCGGCCGATCTCCTCGCTGATGACGGTGCCGCCGGTCAGGACGGCGATATCGCGCAGCATCTCCTTGCGGCGATCGCCGAAGCCCGGAGCCTTCGCCGCGAGGACGGCGATGGTGCCGCGGAGCTTGTTCACGACGAGCGTGGCGAGGGCCTCACCGTCGACGTCCTCAGCGATGATGACCATCGGCTTGCTCTGTCCGACGGCCTTCTCAAGCGCCGGCAGCATGTCCTTGACGCTCGAAATCTTCTTGTCGGTGATCAGGATGAGCGGGTTCTCAAGGACCGCTTCCATGCGGTCGGCGTTGGTGACGAAGTACGGCGAGAGGTAGCCGCGGTCGAACTGCATGCCCTCCGTGTACTCGGTCTCGAGGCCGAGCGACTGGCCCTCCTCCACGGTGATGACGCCATCCTTGCCCACCTTGTCCATCACCTCGGCGATGATCTTGCCGACCTCGGGATCGGCGGCGCTGATCGAGGCCACGGCCGCGATCTGCTTGCGGTTGTCGACCGGGCGGGACCAGAGCTTGAGCTCGGCGACGATCGCCTCGACACCCTTCTCGATGCCCCGCCTGACAGCGATTGGGTTGGCCCCGGCGCTGACGTTTTGGAGGCCCGCGGCGACGATCGCCTGGGCGAGGACGACGGCGGTCGTGGTGCCGTCGCCCGCGACCTCGTCGGTCTTGGTGGCGACTTCCTTGAGAAGCTGCGCGCCCATGTTCTCGAAGGGGTCCTCGAGCTCGATCTCCTTGGCGATCGTCACCCCGTCGTTGGTGATCGTGGGAGCGCCGTACTTCTTGTCGAGGACGACGTTGCGGCCCTTGGGCCCGAGCGTGACGCGGACGGCCTCGGCCAGACGGTCGATGCCGTTCATGAGGCTCCGACGAGCCATCTCATCAGAGCGGAGTTGCTTGGCCATGGCCGTTGTCGTCCTTTCAGGATCTGCGGGAGGCTCGCCGGCATCGGCCGGGGAGTGCCGGAGTCGAGACCTGATCTAAGGTCGGCTCTCCACCACCGCGAGGATGTCCTTGTGGCTGATGATCAGCAGGTCCTCGCCGTCAAGCTTGAATTCAGTGCCGCCGTACTTCGCATATAGGACCTTGTCGCCCGGCTTGAGGTCCATTCGTTCGCGCTTGCCGTCGTCGAGGACACGACCCGGCCCGACAGCAAGGACCGTCCCCTCCTGGGGCTTCTCTTTGGCGGTATCCGGGATCACGATGCCGCTCTTCGTCGTCTCTTCGCCGGGAGTCGGCTGAACAACCACGCGGTCGCCCAGCGGGCGGAGCTTCTTCGTGATTGGCGTGACGACGGCGTGCGTGGCCGACTTCGAGGGGTGGGCGGGCTTGGCTTTGGTGGCGGTAGCCACGGATGGTTCCTCCTGAAGGTCCGTTCTGCGGACAGGGTTCCCGGCCTGCGGCCGGCCCGAACTCCTTCCGAGCGGGCAGAGAACGCTTTCTACTTGGATGGGCCCTCTCTGCAGAACCGTCTCACCAGTATGGTATCGTTTGGACCAATGTCAATCGATACGACCGCCACACCACCCGCCCACTTGACCTCGACGTCGTACCTCGTGCTGGGCCTGATCGAGCGAGAAGGTCCATCCACGCCCTATGAGCTCAAACGTCACGTGGCGGCGACCATCGGCCATTTCTGGTCGTTCCCCCACGCCCTTCTCTACAAGGAGCCGGCGCGCCTACTCGAACTGGGTCTGTTGACAGAGGAGCGCGAGGCGGATGGACGGCGGCGGCGGCTCTTCACGATCACCGGCCGCGGCCGCGCGGCGATCCAGGCGTGGCTCGCGACGCCCTCACAGGAACCGACCGAACTGCGCGATGCCGGCCTGCTGCAGCTGTTCTTCGCGGATCTCGGGTCGACCGACGACCGGCGAGCTCTTGCGGTTGCGCAGCTCGCGATCCATCGCGCTGCCCTCGCCCGCTACGAGGACGAGCGGCGCGGCGAGCGCGGGCTCAACGGCTCGGACCCAGCGGCGCGCACCGTCGAGCATTGGCGAGGGGTGACCCTGCCCATGGGCCTCCTCTACGAGCGGGCTTCTGTCGAGTTCTGGGAGGGCGTCGCCGTTGGCGCGCGCGTCGATGACGCTGCCGCGGACAGATCGCGGGCGGCGGACGACGGCGCCAGCCTAGCCTCGAACGAGGCCTGGCGAGACGTGCGTGGCAGGAGGTAGTCGGATCTGCAAGTTCAGGCCACCACAGCCTCTCTGTACGTGAGCGTGTATGTCGCCATCTGAGCGTCAGCGCCCGATGGCCTGATCGGGCGAGAGCCTCGGCCGGCATCCGCGCGGACGCCCGCCTCGCGAGGTCGCCCACTCAAGCGACCGATCCCCTAATAGGCGATCAGGGTCGCGACTGCGTCGACGCGCTCCCTCTCTATGCCCGTGCGAGCCTCCTCGCGGCCGCATGGCCGCTGTGGCCCGGCTGACGGCCTACTCCAAGTAGTCCTGCAGCTTGCGCGAGCGACTCGGGTGACGCAGCTTACGGAGGGCCTTCGCCTCGATCTGGCGGATTCGC
>JBEKPB010000037.1:0-7169 GCA_049521175.1 Candidatus Limnocylindrales bacterium | reverse complement strand
GCCGAGCTTGCCGAGTCGTGTCCCGGATGCGATGTCGGTGCAACGCCGGCCGTCGGCGCGGTCTTCGGTTTGCCGATGCACGTGGACGAGGCAATTCGAGACGTCTCGGTTCTCACGTTCCATGCCGGGAGCAACCGATACACCGTCCATGTCGATCGTCAGGCATGGGAGCGAGCCCTCGGCATCACGTATGTGGCGCTCGCCGAGCGCCGCACGCTCGAGCCGGCCTGGATGCGGTCCTGACGGCTGCTGCGGGGCGCGGTCGGCAGGCGTCCCGGGCCGCGTGCCCGGCACCGATCCGCTGTCGGGCATGGAGGCCGGGAACATGACGACAAGCCCTTCGATGAGGCGGCGACCCCGGCACCGTCAAGGGGGCGCACGTCCGCGGGGAGACCCGAGCGAGGGCAGCTAGTCGGGGCGCCAAACCTCTTCGGTCACCTCGGTCAGCGCCGATCGCTTGTCGCGCCACCGGCCGTACGCCTGCTCGAGCGTCCGGGGCAGGCCCTCGTACCAGGTCAGCTCGTCCGGCCCGTCGAACGGGGACATGTCGAGAGCGGCGCGCCGGCCGAAGCGACGCCAGACATCCGCCACCGGCTTGGCGCTGCCGTCGGCCCGGAAGAGGCCGAAGTGCAGCTCGTGGGGCGCCAGATCGAACGGGGGCAGCCGCCGCAACTCGGCGGGGTAGTCGGTGAAGCACCACCATGACGCGCCCACCGCCCCCAGCCGCCACAGTCGTTCCAGGACGGCACTCGCGTAGCGCGCGACCCGGTCCTCGCCGAGCTCGTGATCGGGCAGTCCGAACTCCTGAGCGTTCACCCGCTTGGCGGCGAAGCGGGCTGCAGTCGCGCTCACGAAGGGCACCCACTCGGGATCGTCGGGGGCCGTGGCCGCCTCGCTGTAGAGCGGGTAGCCGTGCATGACGACCTCGTCCCACGGGGCGGCGATCGAGCTGATCCGAATCCCTCGGTCCTGCTCGAGGTCCGGGGCGTGGAGGCCGCCGGTGACGTCGACTCGGGCGGGCCGGAGCGCCTCCGTCAATAGTGAGCTCCAGCGAGCGACCTCCTCCGGACGAGCGGGCCATCGGAGGTTCGAGAACTCGTTGCCGAGGTCCCACCCGGCGAGCGCCCCGTGGCCGGCGAACGTCGAGGCCAGCCTCTGGGCGAGGAAGAGCTGCGCGTCGAGGAGCGCCGGGTCGGCGTAGATGTCGCCGGCGCCGCCGGGCACGACCCGGCCCCCGCTGACGGTTCGGATCGTCGAGGCCGCCGACTGGTCCACCGCCCAGCCCGGGAGCCAGTTCACGCCGCTCATGTGGCCGCAGAACAGGCTGATCACGAGGCCGACCTCGTGCCGCTCGGCGGCCCTGAGGACCGTTTCGAGCGAGAGGAACGCTCCGTCTGAGACGCGGTCAGGCCGGGGTTGAAATGCTTCCCAGAGCAAGAAGATGCGGACCTCTTGGAGTCCAAGATCCGTGATCCGGGCCATGTCCCGATCGACCTCAGAGAATCTGACGTCGTCCCACCAGTACATGGCCGTCCGGGCCGGCCAGTAGTTCACTCCGAGCCGGAAGGAGTCGCTTGCTGTCACCTCGCCACCTCTGCGCGGTCGCTGGCCGTTCGATCCCGCCGGCTGGGCCACCGTTCGAGCACCTCGGCGTAGACATCGAGATAGCCCCGCACCATCGTATCGACCGTGAAGAGCTCTTCGACCCGCGTTCGACACCGGCCTCGGTCGAGGCCCGCCACGACCCGGAGCGCCCGCACCGCCCCGGCGACATCGACGACCAGGACGCCCGTCTGCCCGTCCACGACAACCTCCGGAACAGCCCCGCGGCGCATCCCGATCACGGGTGTCCCGCAGGCCATCGCTTCGATCATGGCCAGTCCGAACGGCTCGTCGAACGTGACCAGATGCAGCAGCGCCAGCGCGCCACCCAACAGCGAATCCCGTTCCGCCGGCCCAACCGGCCCCAGGAACCGCACTCGCTCGCCGTCGAGCCGCGGCTCGACGTGACGCCGGAAGTAGTCCGTGTCCTGGACGATCCCCGCGATCATCAGGGGCAGGCCGGCGGCGGTCGCCGCCTCGATCGCCAGATGAACGCCCTTGTCGGGATGGATCCGCCCGAGGACCACCGCGTACTCGCCGGGGTTCGGGCGGAAGGTGAAGTCCGCCAGGCGGATGCCGTTGTGGACGGTTGCCACGTAGTCGAGGGACGGGTCTCGATCCGCGTCACTGATCGACACGTAGAAGGCGTGGCGATCGTACTCGCGGTAGACGGGCAGGACCGCTGGTGACGAAAAGCCGTGGATGGTCGTCAGGAGGGGCGTCCGGATCAGTCGAGACCAGGCGAGCGGCAGGAAGTCGAAGTGGTTGTGGAGGAGGTCGAAGCGATCCGCCTGCTCCATGGCCCGGGCGATGTGGAGCGCCTCGTACACCTTGGGGGTGACCTGCGCGTCTTCCTCGTAGCCGGCCGGGGCGACCGCCTCGAGATGACCGGCGGTCAGTGAATCGGCCGTGGCGAAGAGGGTGACCTCGTGACCTCGTGCCACCAGCCCTTCGGCGACATTCGAGGCGATCTGCTCCCAGGGCCCGTAGGCACGCGGCGGGGTGCGCCAGGCGATCGGGCTGATCACACCTACCCGCATCGAGGCCTACCTGCTGGTCGCGATCGGGCGCCCAGCCGGGTGACCCGGGTTCGACCCAACCCGGGTCCAACACCGCCTGCGCCGCCGGCCATCAGCTCGGCGGGTTGCGCCGACGCCTCGTTGTCGAGGGCGCGCATCCGTTCGACCGCGATCAGCCAGGCAAGCGTCGATTCGGCGCCCATGTTGCCGTTCACGCCGTCCGGCCCCAGGCCGTTACGACACGAACCGTCGGCGGGATCGGCCAGCGGCATCCCCATGTCGTTCTCGCCCAGGAACCAGCCGAAGGCCCGCTCTCCCGCAGCCGGGCTCGGCCGCTGGCATTCAGATTGCCATTGCCTCGCTCTCGCCGATCCAGCTCATCCCACCACTTCATGAGCTTCATGGTCGCCTCCTCCGCAAGATCCGCCGTCCCGACTCCTTGTACCACGACGTGGCCACGGGTCAAACAGGCTCACTCCTGACCTCGCTCGGACGCCGGGGCTGACACTAACTGCAAGGCGCTCGAGGTTAGCGGGGCTTACCCCGGAGGGCGGCGGTCCGATAGGCGGGGCGGATTCCACCGATCGACGCAACACCTTGATTGGTGCAGTGTGGATCGGGAGGTGCGCCGGTGGCACAGGCGAGCAGGCCAGGGTTGACGGCCGAGCAGAAGCGGGAGATGTGGTCGCGCTGGAAAGCGGGCCAGTCGCTCAGCGAGATCGGACGGGCGCTGGGCAAAGAACGTGGCTCCATCCACCGCATGGTGGCGTCGAACGGCGGGTATGTGCCGACGCCGCGTGGTCGCTCACCGCGGGTGCTGTCGCTGGGCGAACGGGAGGAAATCTCGCGCGGCCTGGCGGAGGGCCTGTCGTTGCGGATGATCGCTCGCCGCTCCGCCCGGGCACGCTCGACGATCAGCCGGGAGATCGCCCGCCACGGCGGGCGCCTCCGCTACCGGGCGATCCGGGCGGACGAGCGGGCCTGGCAGCGCGCCCGCCGGCCCAAACGGTGCAAGCTCGCCACGTTGAAGGAGCTGCGCGAGCTCGTGGCGGCCAAGCTCGCGCTCGACTGGTCTCCCCAGCAGATCTCAGGCTGGCTTGCCCGGACCCATCCCGGAGAGCACGCTCTCCAGGTGTCGAGCGAGACGATCTACCGGAGCCTCTTCGTGCAGGCCCGCGGGGTGCTGCGCAAGGAGCTCATGGCCCATCTGCGAACCCGGCGCACCATGCGTCACTCACAGCACGCGAGCACGAAGGGCCAGGGCTGCGGCGGGATCGTCGGCGCGGTGTCCATCCGAGAACGGCCGGCCGAGGCCGAGGACCGGGCGGTGCCCGGGCACTGGGAGGGCGACCTGGTGGCTGGCTCCGCCAACAGCCACATCGCCACCCTCGTGGAGCGGCAGACCCGCTACCTGCTCCTCGTGAAAGTGCCGGGCAAGGACTCCGCGCGCGTGGTCGACGCCCTGGCCATACAGGTCCGGACGCTGCCTCAGCAGCTCTGGGCGAGTCTCACCTGGGACCGCGGCGTGGAGCTCGCCGACCATCGGCGCTTCAGCATCGCCACCGACGTCGCGGTCTACTTCTGCGACCCGCGGAGCCCCTGGCAGCGGGGCACCAACGAGAACACCAACGGGCTGCTGCGCCAGTACTTCCCCAAGTGGACCAACCTGTCCGTCTACACCCAGGCCGATCTCGACGTGGTGGCCGCCAGGCTCAACGCCAGGCCCCGCAAGACGCTGGAATACCAGACGCCTGCCGCTATGCTGGCAGCGATCGTTGCATCGACCCCCTGAATCCGCCCCTCCTATCGGGCGCGGAATGCGGACGCCACGAGCGGCACCATGACTGATTGTGCCGACGGCACGCCTCAGTGACGAGGTATTCCGCCGCTTCGGGGGGCCGATGAAGCGGCACGTGCCGGCATCGAAGGTGTGGCGCGAGCTGCTGCTTGACACAGGAGCAGTGGATCGTGTCAGGCCGGTCAGCGGCGCTGGTCACACGCCGACCCTCGCACACTCGCGCCGCTCCCCGGACAGTCGACCGTCGACGCCGGACCGTAACCCGTCGGCGGGCGCAGAAGGGCAAGATCGGACGGTTGTCGTTGCTGTGCTGACGGATGGCCTCGTAAACCGCCCGGCCGAAACGCGACAAGTCCCACGTGGCGCGGGGTCGCGAACCGGGTCAGCAGCGAGCGCCGGTCCGCCGCCCGATCATCGTCTCGACGTCGGCTCCCCACTGCGACGACGCGGCCAGATCGCGCATGCTCACGGCGAGCCGGTCGAGGAGGCGCCACATCACCGAGTGCTGTGGTCGCCGTTCGGTCCCTGCCGCGGACGTCCGCGACGCGGGCACGTGTCGGGCGGGAGGATATCCAATAGTTGCCACTTGACCTTCACACACCCAGAGTGGTATCAACTGGCTATTATGTTGCTCGCTCCCTTTGGCGAATCCAAGAGCCACTCGCTGCCAAGTGGTCCGAAATGGTGAGACCGGACCGCGGCCCGCTCCTCGCCGACGCCCTGGGGACCTGGGCGGCCGGTCCAGGCCCGCTCTACGCGCAGCTGGCGAGCGCGCTTCAGCAGCAGCTCGGACGCGGGCTCCTGCCGGCGGGCGCTCGCCTCCCTTCGGAACGCGCCCTTGGCGCGGCCCTCGGCGTGAGCCGGACGACCGTCGTGGCCGCCTACGACCAGCTACGCGCCGCAGGCTGGCTACGCAGCCATCGGGGGAGCGGCACCCGCGTCGCGCGCGCGGTCCCCGCCTCGGTGCCTCCGACCGAGCTCGGGGGCGTCGGCGGGGGCTTCGAGCCCCTCGAGGAATTGCCGTTCGTGTTCGAGCCTCCGGCTGATGACATCGAGCTGACAATGGCCGCCCTGCCGGGGGTGGCCATTGTCGCGGCGGAGGCGCAGCGCGTCGCCGAGGAAGACCTGCCCGCGCTGCTCCGCTCGTTCGGTTATCTGGCCTTCGGGCTGCCCGCCCTGCGCCAGGCGGTCGCGGCCCACCTGAGCGAGCTTGGCGTGCCTTCCGTCGCCGACGAGGTCCTCATCACGAGCGGGGCGCAGCAGGCGATCGATCTCCTCGCCCGGCACCTCGGCGGGCCGGGCGTGTCGGTCATGCTGGAGAACCCCACCTACCCGCCCGCGATCGATGTCTTTCGCGCCTCCGGGGCGCATCTCATCCCGGTGCCGCTCGACGAGGAAGGCATCCGCACCGACCTCGTGCGCCTCTGGGCCCAGCGCAGCCGAGCGCAGCTCCTCTTCCTCAACCCGATCTGCCACAACCCGACCGGGACCACGCTCTCCGAGTCACGCCGGAGCGAGATCGCCCGCCTCGCTACGGACTTCGGGCTGACCGTGATCGACGACATGACGAACGCCTACCTGATGTTCGACGGGCGGCTGCCAGTGCCACTCGCGGCGGCGTGCGAGCGGGAGCGCGTGATCACGCTCGGATCGTTGAGCAAGGTGGCCTGGGGCGGCCTGCGCATCGGCTGGATCCGGGCCCCGCGGTCGCTCGTCGCCCAACTCGCGGCCCGCAAGGTCGAGATGGACCTCTCGACGAGCCCCTTCAACCAGGCCCTGGCCGTGCGGCTCCTCGCCCGGTTCGACGAGCTCGTCCCGCTCGCGCGGGAGGCCGCGCGAGTCCGCCTCGACGCGCTCGAGGAGGCCCTGCGTCGGCAACTGCCGAGCTGGGGCTGGATCCGCCCCGCTGGCGGGGTCTGTCTGTGGGTTCGCATGCCCGCCGGCGATGCGGCGGCCTTCTCCCACCTCGCGGCGGACCACGCTGTAATCGTCCGGCCAGGCCCACTCTTCTCAGCGGACGGGTCCTGCCGGGATCGGCTGCGCCTGGCCTACGGCCACGAGCCGGCGCTACTCGAGGAAGCGGTCACTCGTCTCGCAGACGCCTGGTCGGCATTCCGGCCGGCGAGTCCGCGGAGTCCTCGCGGCATCGCCATCACGGTCTAGCGACCAATGCTCGGCCGCTTGGTCATCGTGGCGACCGGAAAGGACCTCCTGTCGGAACGGGTCCACAGACGCCACAAGCGGCACCATGACACGCAGCTCGTGCTCGAACGCGTGTCCTCTACGTGACGGGCTTCGGCGGCTTCGGCTTTTTGGGTTTCGGCGGCCTCTTTGGCGTCTTGTCGCCCACGTGGCACCTCCTGCTCGCAAGCATAGGACAGCCGACCGCGTGGCCCCCGGGATCGACGGCCTGCGGCTGGGGCCTGCGAGAGCCGCGAGGGCACGGCGGCGAGAGAAGGACCCGACGCCCTTCTGAGGTCCGGCGATGTGGAGCTGCAACGCCAGGCCTCGCCGGCGGTATCCTGGAGCACCGGGTCCTCATCATTGTGACTCTGTGGGCGGCCGCTGACTATCCCCTGCCGGGGACTCGGGAGCCCACGGTCTTGCCGTCGGAGGACGCCCGCAGCACTGATCGTGTCCCCTGGCGGAGCTGGCCTAGTATTCGGTTCGTGGATCCCTTCACGGTCCCGACCAGGTACTGGCACCGTCTCGACGACGGACGGGTGCAGTGCGATCTCTGCCCGCGCGAG
>JBEKPB010000036.1:0-9029 GCA_049521175.1 Candidatus Limnocylindrales bacterium | reverse complement strand
GGACCGCTGGAGATCGAGCGGCCCGCAGCACCGAGCGTCATCCGATCGGGGGGCCAGTGCGGCTGGAGGTGCTCGAGCTCCCCGTCGCTGATATGGCGAGCGCGAGCCAAACGCTCGCCCGGTCCGCCAAGCTCCAGTTCCGGCCATCGCCCGTCGGCGGCGGCGCCCGCGACGCCAGCCTCGGCCGCCACATCGTGCGCCTGCGGCCAACGCACGGGCCGCCTATCGCAGCGGGAATCGGTCTCGCGTCGTCGGCCGGCGATAACAGATCCGTGGATGCTCTCGGGTGCCGCTGGACCGTCAGGCGGTCCAGATGACCTCGGCCCTATCGCCGGTTGCGACCAGGCCTTCCTCGGAGCACTACGGCGTATCTGAGTGAGTCTTCCGGTCCGGGCAGTGAAAGCGAGCGCCGACGTGGGTCTGTCAGCCGCACGATCCGCGCGCGTAGCGACTGGGCGTTTGGGCGCCGCTCGGCAGACCACAATGTCGAGATCGGGGCTGAGAAGCCAACAAGAGTGATGGCCCCTGGCGCTCGTCCAGGGGCCATCACTGCTAACCGAACGGTGGGGGTTACTAGCCCTTCTTGTCCTTCTTGTCCTTCTTCTTGTTGGCCAATCTGGTCTCCTCACGGCGGGTCGAACCCTCACAGTGTAGGCCCGTGCGATTCGGTCTCCTGCCACCCGAACTACGGCCGACAACAGGTGGCCGACACCACGTGGTCATCGTGCATGGTTTGCGAAATACCACGCTACGCCCTCTCCGGGTCCAGAGTGCCAGGTCAACGTCAAGGGTTTGACCTAACCAGCCGGTCACCGCGTCCTGAGACGGTATGCAGAGATTCACCTATCCTGCAAGCGTTCACGCATTCGCGATAAGGATCGAGGGGCTACGCGTCCGGTCCCGGGGGCGTCCGTCGAGGCTCGTCTCCAACGGGCTCAGGCCGTCTCAGCGGGGCTCGGGCCGTTCGATTGGGCCGGACGGACCGGTCTCCTGGGCGTTCGGCGGCTGCGGCTCCGCTGGCTGCGGCGTCGATGCGGTCCGAGTGATGGGTTTCGCCGACGCTGGGACGGACTCGTAGACTCGTGCCCCTGGAATGGGTGGAATCAGCCGAGGCGTGCCGCAGCTGTAGCATTCTGCCATCCCCAGACGGTTCAGAGAGCGGCAGACTTCGCACTGCCACATTTCGTCCATGGGCATCCTCTCCCGATGGTGGGCGCCTTGCGCACTCTACGCCGCGCAGTGCGCGTTGACGCACCGTTCTTCGCGCCGACGGGCGCTGGAGCGGTCCCGGACGCTTCGATGGGCTGGCCGCAAGACCCCCAGCGACATGCCCCGGGGTCCGGGTACCAGTATTCGGGACGCTCCTCCTGACGGTTCATCCCGCCATGGCACTAACAAGCCATGCTGTTCGGCGGGCCGTCAGATCGCGCAAGCGGGCGGTCCTCAGCTGATGGTGTCACCGGGCTCCCAGGCGTGGACCGTGGCCGTCAGCTTGCGCGCGTCGAGCGCGTCGCGCAGCTGCCCGGGTGTCCCGGCGAGCAGAGGGAAGGTTCCCCAGTGGATGGGGAGGACGTGGCGGACTCCTAGGAGGTCGACCGCGACCGCGGCGGCCCGCGGGTCCATCGTGAAGTGGCCGCCGATCGGGAGGATCGCCAGGTCCGGCGCGTAGAGCTCGCGAATGAGCCGCATGTCGCCGAAGACCGTCGTGTCGCCCGAGTGATAGACGCGATACCCGTTCTCGAGCTCGATGACGAAGCCCACTGGCTCGCCGAACGACTTGACGGCGTCGCCGCCGAACAGGTCGCCACTCGAGTGGACGGCCGGGACCATGGTGATGCGCAGGCCGTGGGTCTCGACCGTACCGCCGGCATTCATGCCAGCTGAAGAAGTAGCATGGTCGGGGCGACATCAGCGATCGGGAGTATCAGACCGAGCGAGACGCTGTCCAAGCCACGCTTGCCCAACTGCCCGACGGCGACCGCATCAGAACGTTCGATGCCTACCGGGCGCGCCTCCTGGCACTACCTGCGGCCATCGCTATGGCGTCACCGGCGCGTCGGGAAGAGCTGTGTCGGATCGTGGTCGAAGCGGTCGTGGTGAACGACCGGATGGTGGAGGAGATCGTGTGGACGCCGCCGGCGAGACCGTTCTTCGAAAAACAGCGGGAGTGCCCCCAAGGGGGCTTGGGGACCCGCCCGCTGTTAAGTGACGACGACCTAGCGTGGTACGCGGCATGAGCGGCATCGCCACCAGCCTCCTAACCGTCGAGCAGGTCCCGATCGACCAGCTGCGTCCTGATCCAGGGAACCCGCGACGGATCAGCGACGAGGAGCTTGACTCCCTGGAATGGAGCATCCGGCAGTTCGGCTTCGTTCAGCCGGTCCTCGCTCGCAGGGACGATGGCGTCGTCACCGGTGGCCACCCTCAGCGTCACCAAGCGAGCGAGTGGGCACAATCGTGCAACAGCTCCAATAGCACTCGCTTTCGATTGGTGTCTCAATCGCCGGAGTCTCTCCGAAGAGCGCGTGCCTCACCTCTTGTGCCCGGAGTCGCTATGCGTATACTCCTACGTATAGCGACAGAGTTGGACAGGAGTTACGATGCCCACGTGCCGAACAAGACCATCTACGTTTCAGACGGGGATCTGCCGATCTACCGGCGGGCCCAGGAGCTCGCCGGCGGCAACCTCTCGGCCGCGATCGCGGCCGCGCTGCGCCGATATGTCGATGTCGAGGAGGGACGTCTCGAGGGCTTCGAGGAGATCACCCTCCGCGTCGGACCCGGGAAAGGCCGCAAGGTGCGCTTCACGGGCGTCCTCCTCAGCGATTGGGGCACGTCGGAGGGGGGCCGGGTCGAGAACTTCCGCGTCTATCGCAGCCGCACGGGCAAGTTCGTGGTCCACGTCGAGCGGACTCCCGACTGGACAGCCCGCGACGCGGACGGCAAGCCCTCGGGCTGGCGCAGTTATCTCGGCCTGGGCGTCCACAGTTGGGGCTTCAGTGCGGGCGAATCCACCTTGGAGATCGTCCACTCGCTCGACGCGTTGCGCGAGAAGATCCCGCCCCCGCTCTTCGACATGGTCGCTGCCATGGGAAACCAGCCGGTCCTCGAGGATCTCGACATCTGAGCGGACCGGTTGGCTGCCGGTCGGCGGGGGTGCGGCATGACCGCCACTCTGACCCGGACGGCCATCGAGGCCACCGGACTGCGCAAGTCGTATGGCGACCACGTCGTGCTCGACGGCATCGACCTGAACGTGCCGGCGGGAACCGTCTTCTCATTGCTCGGACCGAACGGCGCCGGTAAGACCACAACCGTTCAGATCCTGTCCACGCTCATCGCCCCCGACGCCGGCGAGGTGCGCGTCGCCGGCCACGATCTCGCCCGTGAGCCCGATGCGGTCCGCGCCGCGATCGGCGTCACCGGCCAGTTTTCGGCGGTGGATAACAAGCTCACCGGCGAGGAGAACCTGATCCTCATGGCGGACCTGCGCCATCTAGGCAAACGAGATGGCCGTCGGCGCGCAGCCGAACTTCTCGCGAGACTCGATCTGGTCGATGCGGCGCGGAATATGGCGGCCACCTACTCGGGCGGCATGCGGCGTCGGCTCGACCTGGCGATGACCCTGGTCGGCGACCCGCGCATCATCTTCCTAGACGAACCGACCACGGGTCTCGACCCGCGCAGCGGCGCACCATGTGGCAGATCGTGCGCGACCTCGTCGGCGACGGAGTCACCATCTTTCTCACGACACAGCAGCTCGAAGAGGCCGACCGGCTCGCAAGCCGGATCGCCGTGCTCGACCAGGGCAAGCTTGTCGCCGAGGGGACCCCACAGGAGCTAAAGCGGCTGGTGCGGGGCGGTCATATTCGGCTCCAGTTCACGGACACAAGCGCGCTTGAGAAGGCCGCTCGCGCTCTCGGCGACGCCGCTCCCGGCACCGCCGGCGCCGCAGCAATGTCATGCGACAACGAGGCGCTCACCCTGCAGGTCCCGAGCGACGGTGGGGTCGGGTCGCTACGGGCTTTGCTCGACAGGCTCGATGAGGGATCGATCGAGGTCGACGAACTCTCGGTCCACACCCCCGATCTTGACGACGTGTTCCTCGCCATTACCGGTCGCCAGGACGGAGAAAGGAAAGGCATTAGATGAGCGCCCTCGCCTACGCCAGGAGCGACTCGTCGACGATGCTGCGCCGACAGCTGCGGCACATGATCCGTTACCCCTCTCTGACGGTGATGCTCGTCGGGATGCCGGTCGTCTTTCTGCTGCTCTTTGTCTACGTCTTCGGGGGCACGCTGGGTGCGGGGCTCGGTGGAGTGTCGGACGGCCGCGCCGCTTAGCTGGAATACGTGGTCCCCGGAATCCTCCTGATGACTATCGCCGGCGGCGCTCAGGGAACAGCGATCTCAGTTGCGATGGACATGACCGAAGGCATCATCGCCCGCTTCCGAACCATGGCCATCTCCCGGGCCTCAGTTCTCACTGGACACGTCGTTGGCAGCCTGATCCAGACGATGCTCAGCATCGCCGTCGTGCTCACCGTCGCGGTGCTCATCGGGTTCCGGGCCACTGCAGGTCCGCTCGGCTGGATCGCGGCGATCGGCCTCGTCGCGCTGACGACCTTCGCGGTCACCTGGCTGTCTGTTGCCTTCGGGCTCGTGACCAAGAGCGTCGAGACCGCGAGCAACATCCCCATGTTCCTGATGCTCCTGCCGTTCCTCGGGAGCGGATTCGTCCCGACGGACTCCATGCCGGTCGGCATACGTTGGTTCGCCGAATATCAGCCCTTCACGCCCATCATGGAGACACTGCGGGGGTTACTCATGGGCACGCCTATCGGCGACAGCGGCGTTGTCGCCGTCGCTTGGTGCGCGGCTGTCACCCTGCTGGCGTTTCTCTGGGCGCAGCGGCTGTACGAGCGCAACCCCGGCCATTAGCCCGCCGAGCGGGTCAGCCCACTAACCTATGAACAGCCGCACAGCCCGCCTACCTAAGCAGATGATCGCGATCTGACTGAGGTTTCGCAGCGCCGTATGCGCGCCCGACCAAGCCGACACGATGAATTTGATCGTGTTGGCTGCCTCCACAAGTTCCAAGGCGATCAAGTCCACATGGACTGCTCAAGTCCCGGCATAGCGGTCGGCGAACGTCTCGCCGAGAAAACGGACACAATCAGTCGTCTCGGCTACCCGCATTCACCCCGGCACGCCGCACCGGCCGGATTGGAATCGGGCGCCATACGACGATGTCGCGATCGGCTTCGGAGATTTCGTGCAGGTCAACCTCCTAGTCCTCTCGTATGTCGCGTCCGCCGCAGTGTCAGCGGCGGTCGCGGCCCTTGCCTGGCGCCGACGTCACATGGCGGGCGCCCGCGCACTGGCTCTCCTCATGCTCGCGGTCGGCTGGTGGTTGCTCGCCAACGCCCTCGAGGCGTCCTCGGTGGAGCTGTCGACCAAGATCGCCTGGTCCGTTGTCGCGTATCCAGGAATTGAAGTCGCGCCCGTCCTGTACCTGCTGTTCGCGCTCGCTTGGACCCGTCAGGACCGCTGGCTGACGCGGGCGCGGCTCGCCCTCTTGCTGGTCGTGCCAGTGGTCTCCGTCGGAATGGCCGCGACGAACGACTGGCACCATCTGCTGTGGCCGACGGTAACGCTCATCGACGCATGGGGCGTCACAGCGGTCTACGAGCATGGGCCGTGGTTCTGGGTGCTGGCCACCTACGCCTATGGCCTCATCGGCGCGGGGCTCGTTGCGCTCGTGGCCGCCATCTACCGTTACCCAGCGGTCTACGCGGCGCGAATCCGTCTCGTGATCGTCGCGTCATTGGTGCCGATTGTCGGCAGCGTCATGTATGCGGCGGGGCTGGTTGCATCGGCACACGCCGACCTGAGCTCGATTGAGTTCGCGATCGCAGGCTTGATCGGGGCCTGGGCCGTCCTTCGGTCCCGGTTGCTCGACATCATTCCGGTCGCCTGGTCGACGCTTGTCGACTCACTCGCCGACGCCGTCCTCGTGCTCGATCCCGAGAGGCGGATCGCGGCCTTCAACCTATCGGCGACTCGATTGCTCGGGACCGGGGTCGATGCAGTGGGCCAGGCGTTCGATCAGGCGCTCGGCCGATTTCCCGAACTCGTGGCCGCCTGCCAGGGAACGGGCCATCAGGAGGCCGAAATACAGGTAAGAGCCGAATCCCCCTCCTCAGGCTCCGAACCGGCGGACACCCGCTGGTTCAACGTTCGGGTCACGCAGATCGGGAACGGGCAAGAACGCGACGCCGGCTACCTCGTGGTCTTGCGCGAGGTAACCGAGCGCCGAGCCTTCGAGGACGAGCGACGCGCCGCCGAGGAGCGCGAGGTCGAGCTTGAGGCGCGGCTGCGGCAGTCCGCCAAGATGGAGGCCGTCGGGCAGCTCGCAGGCGGAGTGGCCCACGACTTCAACAACCTGCTGACGGCCATCCGGGGGTTCGCCGAGCTCCACCTTGCCGAGCACCCGCCCGGAGACTCGGGACGGGAGGACGTGCTCGAGATCGAACGTGCCGCCGAGCGCGCCGCCCAGCTGACAAAGGGGCTGCTCGCCTTCAGCCGCCGAGCAGACGCGCACCCGGTGCCCATTGACCTAACCGAGGTGGCGTCCGACGCGGTGGTCCTGTTGCGCCGTCTGGTAGGGGAGCACATCACGGTCCGGCTCGACGCCTACCCCGAGGTGCCATGCGTCCTCGCTGACCGCGTCCAGATCGACCAGGTCCTTCTCAACCTCGCCGCGAACGCCCGTGACGCGATGCCAGCGGGCGGCACGCTGACCATCGCGGTGAAGCCCGCCACACTGACCAAAGGCTTCGCGAGAGCGCATCCGGGGGCACGGGCGGGGCGTCATGTCCTGCTCGAAGTATCCGACACCGGCGTCGGGATGGACGAGACGACGCAAGAGCATCTATTCGAGCCCTTCTTCACGACCAAGCCGCCCGGCCAGGGCACCGGACTTGGGCTCGCGAGCGTATACGGCATCGTCAAGCAGGCGGAAGGCTACGTCGATGTCGAGAGCCGCCCGGGTTCTGGCAGCGTCTTCCGTGTGTACCTGCCGGCGCTCGAGGGGACAACGGCAGGGGTTCAAGTCAAACCAGCGGCTGGCCAGACGCGCAGCCAGGGGACAGAGACGATCCTGCTCGTCGAGGACGAGTCGGCGGTACGCCTCTTCGCCCAGCGCGTGCTCCAGGATTACGGGTATCGGGTTGTCGGCTACGGCGATCCAGGCGTTGCGCTTGAGGCGGTGATCGGCGACCCTGGCGCGTTCGACGCGCTCGTCACCGATGTCGTGATGCCGACCATGAGCGGCCCGACGCTCGCCGAGCGCGTCATCGAACTCCGCCCGGGGTTGCCGATCCTCTTCATGTCGGGCTACGGTGGGAGCGCGCTCCCTGATGGGGCGCCAATCCCTCTCGCGAAGCCGTTCAGCGCAGGCGACCTCGCCGATGCCGTCGCTGCTCTTTTCGGACGGGCTGGCTGAGGCCTGGCGACGGGTTCACCAACTGTCCAGCGCCTAGCTGGGACCGTCGGCACCAGCAGCGCGGGGGTTCAGCCGAGACTCGTGGCGGGTGCTCACGCGCGGCTTAGGTGAGGCCTTAGGGCCGCCGCCACAGTCCGCGAGCCGACCGAGAGTACGGCCGGCTCGTCTGAGGAGGATCGCACGCCGTGAGGGAGGCGGTTTGGTGATTGGAATGATCGAGACGCTTTCGGCAAACAGCGTCAATGCTTACGTCCGACCGCTGCGCTCGCTTGCCATCTGGCTCGTCGACGAGGGCATTCTCTCTATCAACCCATTCCGCCGGTCTCGCCGGCGAGCAGCGCTCAATCCCCTACTCCCATCGGAGGGGAGACCGACCAAAGCGCCACGCTCGACGACCTCCATGCCCTCGAACGGGGCTGCGTCGGCGATAGCCCGTTGGACCTTCGCGATGCGTGAACATCGTGGGTAGCCCAACGACGAGGGCTCCGCCGGGGAGGCCGAGGTGACCCTACTCAAACCCGTGCGGCTCTCCAGCGTCGGTGGCAACGTCCATCGCGCTAGCGGCCTTTCAGCCTAGCCACCAAAGATCCCGCCCAGACCTCCGCCCAACAGGCCGCCGAGCGGCGACTCCTCGTTTCCCTCTTCCTTCTCGATTTGCTCCAGGGCAACGACGATCGCCAAGGCGAGCGGGGCGTCGTAACCCGGTGAAACCTGGATGCCGTAGGCGTCGTGGATGGTGAAGAACTGGCGTGAGGCGACTATCACGTCTGTGCCGTCCTTCTGGATGTGGAATTCGCGACCCGCCCAGTTGCCGGTGACCTTCATCTGGCCGCCGTCTGCCGCGGTGATCGTGAAGTGCTCGCCCATGAACGACATCAGGGCTCTCTGGATCGTCGCCACGACCTTGTCGCCCTGTTTGACCTCGAAGGTCTTGTGGACGTGCGCGAGCGACTTGTTGATCTCGTAGAGCTCCTGGCCCGAGGTGTCCTTGAGCAGCAGCGAGCGCCGGACTGCCAGGAGCTTGCCGTCCACCTCGAAGGCGTGGTTCCCGTTGGAATCGTCGATCCAAAGGTCGCCGGTCATCGAGATCAGCTTCTGGTTCAGCACGAACGTCTGGCCGGTAGCGTCCTGCTGAGCGGCAGCAGCCGGTGCCGGAGCCACGAAAGTAGGTGGAGCCGAGACGCCGGAAGCGGGCGGCACCCGCGGTCCGACGGGGGCGCCGCAACTGACACAGAACTTGGCGTCGTCAGCCAAGCCGCCGCCACACTGTGTGCAGAACATCGCCAAGGTCCACCTCTTGCTGACGAGCAATCGGACGCCACTACAGTATGCGCGAGCGGCGCCGATTTGCCGCCGAGTCGCTTCCTAGCCACATACGCCGCGCGGGCGCAAGGCGGGATTGCGCACTCAGGTCTCTATGCAGAGGGTCTTCGTGTCAAGGGCTTTCGCGCGGGGGAGCCCGTTTGGGCGAGAGGAATGCGCTTCTCATGTCTCTATGGCCTCCTCGAAGGGGAGGACTCGGT
>JBEKPB010000035.1:0-10243 GCA_049521175.1 Candidatus Limnocylindrales bacterium | reverse complement strand
TCGCTCGTCGCCGGGACCAAATACCGCGGTGAGTTCGAAGAGCGGCTCAAGAAGATCATCGAGGAGCTGCGCAGCACCAACGACGCAGTCCTGTTCATCGACGAGCTCCACACGCTGGTCGGCGCGGGCGCCGCCGAAGGCGCGATCGACGCGGCCAACATCCTCAAGCCGCCGCTCGCCCGTGGCGAGCTGCAGTGCATCGGCGCCACCACGCTCGACGACTACCGCAAGTACATCGAGCGGGACGCATCGCTCGAGCGGCGCTTCCAACCGGTAATGGTCGAGGAACCGACGATCGAGCAGAGCGTCGCCATCCTGATGGGGATCCGCGAGCGCTACGAGCAGCACCACAAGGTCCAGATCACCGACGACGCGGTCAAGGCCGCGGTCGACCTGTCGACCCGCTACATCACGGACCGCCATCTGCCCGACAAGGCCATCGACCTGATCGACGAGGCGGCCAGCCGCGTGCGGCTCCGCTACGCATCGGCGCCGCCCGCACTCCGCGAAGCCCAGAAGGAGCTCGACAAGATCACGCGCGAGAAGGACAGCGCCATCAACTCGCAGGAGTATGAGGAGGCGGCGACCCTCCGCGAGACTGAGGCGGCCGCCCGCCAGAAGGTCGACGACCTGCGGTCCGAATGGCAGTCGTCTATCTCCAACGAACAGCCTCAGGTCGACGAGGAAGAGATCGCCCAGGTCGTGGCGATGTGGACCGGCATCCCGGTCACGCGCATCGCACAGGAAGAGTCGGAGCGGCTGCTCCACATGGAGGACGATCTCCACAAGCGAGTCATCGGCCAGCAGGAAGCCATCGAGATCGTCTCCAAGGCGGTTCGACGCGCCCGCGCCGGCTTGAAGGATCCGAAGCGGCCGATCGGCTCGTTCATCTTCCTAGGCCCGACGGGCGTCGGAAAGACCGAGCTGGCGAAGGCGCTGGCCGAGTTCATGTTCGGCAGCGAGGACGCGCTCATCAAGATCGACATGAGCGAGTTCATGGAGCGCCATAACGTCAGCCGTCTCGTCGGCGCGCCTCCCGGTTACGTGGGCTTCGACGAGGGCGGCCAGCTGACCGAGGCGGTTCGCCGCAAGAGCTACGCCGTCATCCTCCTCGACGAGATTGAGAAGGCCCATCCAGAGGTCTTCAACATGCTGTTGCAGATCCTCGAGGACGGCCATCTCTCCGACGCCAAGGGCCGGCGAGTCGACTTCCGCAACTGCATCATCATCATGACCAGCAACCTGGGCGCCCGGCAGCTCCAGACCAACTCGTCGCTCGGTTTCCGCCAGCAGGGCGAAACCGAGGAGGAGCGCCGGACCGCCTCGTTCGACCTGATGCGCGAGAAGGTCGACAAGGAGCTGAAGCAGACCTTCCGGCCCGAGTTCCTCAATCGCATCGACGCCACGGTCGTCTTCCGCTCGCTCACGGTCGAGGAGATCCGGCTGATCGTGGACCTGATGCTGGCTCGCGTCCGCGAGCAGCTGCGGGCCCAGGGCATGACCCTCGAGGTCACGCAGGCGGCCAAGGACCACATCATCAAGATCGGCTACGACGTCGCCTACGGCGCCAGGCCGCTCCGCCGCGTCATCCAGAACATGGTCGAGGACGTACTGGCCGAGCGGCTTCTGCTCGGTAAGTACGGCCACGGCACGAACATCGTCGTGGACAAGGGCCCCGAGGCGGGCCTCGAGATCACGGCCGCCGACGAGAAACAACCCGTCGAAGCCGCTCGCTGAGCCGAGGCGGAGGGGGTGGCGCGCTCGCAAAGCCGGTACATCTGCCAGGCATGCGGCGCTGCCCATCTCCGATGGGAGGGCCAGTGCCGCACCTGTGGCGCCTGGAACACCCTCGTCGAGACGGTCGTGCGCGAGCCCGAGGGGCGACGGCGCGTGGGCCCTGGGACCGGCCCGGGGGCGTCGGCCGGGAAACCCCAGTCGCTACGCGGCCTGCGCGAGGCCGAACCGGTGCGGATCCCCACCGGCCTCGGCGAGGTGGACCGCGTTCTGGGTGGCGGACTCGTCCCAGGATCGGTGGTCCTGCTCGGCGGCGAGCCGGGCATCGGCAAGTCGACGTTGCTGCTCCAGGCAGCGGCCGGCCTCGCCTCCGGCAGCCGCGCCGGGACGATTCTGTACGCAACGGGAGAGGAATCGGCCGGGCAAGTGAGGCTTCGGGCGGCCCGTCTGGGCCTGCTCGAAGGAGCCGCCGCCGACATGGTCTCGGTCGTGGCCGAGACCGAGGTCAGCCGCATCATCGACCTGGCACGCGAGGCGCGGCCCCTGGTCTTGATCGTCGACTCGATTCAGACGGTCACCATCGACGAGCTCGAGGGCCCAGCCGGCAGCGTCGGTCAGGTCCGCGAGTGCGCGCTCCGGCTCATGGAGATGGCCAAGGGCGACGGGATCGCGGTCATCGTCGTCGGCCACGTCACGAAGGATGGCACCCTGGCCGGTCCGAAGACGCTCGAACACCTGGTCGACGCGGTCCTCAGCCTGGAAGGCGAGCGGACTGCCGCGCTCCGTCTCCTGCGAGCTACGAAGAACCGCTTCGGCTCGACCGAGGAGGTTGGCGTCTTCGAGATGGCTGAGCACGGACTGGCCGAGGTCGCCGATCCCGGCCGGGCGTTCCTGGCGACCACTCAGGAGCACGCCCCGGGAAGTGTCGCAGGAGCCACTCTCGAGGGGTCGCGGCCGCTTCTGGTCGAGGTCCAGGCGCTGGTAGCGCCTGGGAGTTACGGGAGTCCGCGCCGGACCGCCTCCGGCGTCGACGCCACCCGGATGGCACTGCTGATCGCCGTGCTCGGCCGCCGGGCCGGCATCGGCTTGGGCAGCCACGACGTGTACGCCAACCTGGCTGGCGGCCTCGAGCTGACCGACCCCGGTCTGGACCTGCCGCTCTGCCTGGCGCTGGCTTCGTCGCTACGGGACAGACTGATACCGCGCGACCTGATCGCGGTCGGGGAGGTTGGGCTGCTGGGTGAGCTCCGACCCGTTCCGGGTCTCGAGCGTCGGGTTCGCGAGGCGGCGCGGCTCGGCTTCCGGACCGCCGTCGTGCCGGCTTCGCGGCGTGGCGATCTGCCGACGGTTCCCGGCATCGAGATCATTACCGTCTCGAGTCTTCGCGACGCCATCGGCCACGCGGTCGGGGCCGGTGCCACTCGGGCCACCGAGCCGGGCCGAGGAGGCGAACCGCCCAGAATCAGCGTCCAGGATTTCGCCGGCGGGCGCGAGTCGCCAACTGGATCCGGGATCTCCGGCGATCGCTAGCAGGCACGGCTGGGACCCCCACGGCGATCCGACCGGCGCTCGAAGACGCGGCCAGAGCACTGGCGAGGTGTGGGACGCGATGCTAGGCTGACAGGGACGAAGCAACCTTCATCCGAGTGTTTCATTCGAGTCCTTTCATCCCGGATTCATTCATCCGCTTCGTCGCTAGGCATGGAATTGTGATTCGCATCATTCGGCTGCTTGGTGGGGCGTTCGGCGCCTTGGTCGGTCTGGCGTTTGTGCTGGCCGAGGAGGGGCAGTTCGAGAAGACCGGGCAGCCCGGCCTGCTCATTCCGATCTGGGTTGCCGCCTGGATCTCGGTTGGGTTTCTCCTGCTCCCGTACCTAACCGTCGTGCCGGCGGGTCAGCTCATTCGGGGCGTTCGGGCCATGTCGACCGCCGAGTTCATCGCCGCCATCGCGGGCCTGCTCATCGGACTGCTGATAGCGCTGCTGCTGGGCCTGCCGCTCTCGTCTCTGCCGGAACCGTTCGGGCGCTACCTGCCGATCGGCGTGTCGGTCTGTTTCGGCCTCGGGATGCTCGGCCTCACGGTCGCCAAGCGCGAGGATCTCGTGGCCGCCGCCGAAGCCGCGGGCTTCGTCCGCCGAAGCGAGGCAGGAGCGGACCCGGCGCGGGGCGGGGAGACCCAGGTCGTGGTCGACACCAGCGCGATCATCGACGGCCGCATCGCCGATATCGTCGACTCGGGCTTCCTCTACCACCGACTGGTGATCGCGCGGTTCGTCCTCGACGAGCTGCAGCGGATCGCCGACAGCTCCGACACGCAACGCCGCGCTCGCGGCCGGCGTGGCCTCGAGATCCTGGCCCGACTCCAGAAGGAGGGGCCGACTCCGGTCGAGATCGTCACCGACGACCCGGCTGAGGCGGGCGACGTGGACGCCAAGCTGGTCGCCCTCGCCCAGGCGCGAGGCGCCGCCATCCTGACGAACGACTTCAACCTGAATCGCGTGGCCGACCTGCAGTCGATCCGAGTGCTCAACATAAACTCGCTGGCCAACGCACTCAAGCCGGCCCTGCTACCTGGCGACACTCTGCGAATCAAGGTCATCACCGAGGGCAAGGAGGCGGGCCAGGGTGTCGGCTACCTGGACGACGGAACGATGGTGGTCGTGGAGGGTGGCTCGCGCCTGGTAGGCCAGGAACTCGACGTCCTGGTCACGCGCGTCCTCCAGACCGTGATGGGTCGGATGGTGTTTGCCCAGACCCACCAGGAGTGACCGTCATGGACGAGGCGATCGACGCCTCGATGGATGAGGTCGAGGCGATCGTCGTTGCGGCGGGGGCCAGCCGCCGCATGGGCGGCCAGGACAAGCTCATGGCGGATCTCTGCGGACGGCCGGTGCTCCGGTGGTCGGTCGAGGCGCTCGCGGCGGCCGGAGTGGGGCGGATAGTGATCGCGGCCGCCCCCGGCCGGGTTGCCGAGATCGCCGCCGCCCCGTGGCTGCCTGACTCGGTCGTGGCGGTGGTGGCGGGTGGCGACCGCAGGCAGGAGTCTGTTGCGGCCGGGGTCGCCGCGCTGGCCGCGGACGCCGAGGCGGCGACCGTGGCCGCCGGCCGGACGGGCTCGTCGAGCCCGGCATCCTCCATTTCCGCCGATCCGGTGATCCTGGTACACGATGCGGCCCGCCCGCTCGCCAGCGGGGCGCTGGTCCGGGCTGTGGCCGCGGCGGCGGCCCGGTATGGAGCGGCCATCCCGGTCGTGCCCGTTACCGAGACTCTCAAACGGCTCGATGGCGACCGCATCGGGACCACCGTCGACCGTACAGGCGTCGTCTCCGCCCAGACGCCGCAGGGCCTGCGTCGGGACCTGCTCGAGCGTGCCTATGCCGCATACCCTGCCGACGGCCCCGAGACCTGGACGGACGAGGCTTCGCTGCTGGAGGCCTGTAGAATCCCCGTCCATGCGATCAGCGGAGAGGCGACCAACATCAAAGTGACCGTACCCCTCGATCTGGAGCGAGCCCGAGTCATGCTCGACGCCGGGCTCGTGCCCGGCCGTCCGGCGTCGACCGCGCGCCCCGGCACGCCGGGCGCTGGTCGCGTCGGGCTGGGCACCGACAGCCACCCGTTCGGCCCCGGCGAGCCGCTCGTGCTCGGAGGCTTGCGGTTCGAAGGCGCGCCCCGGCTGGCCGGCCATTCGGACGGCGACGTGGCCCTCCACGCCGTCGCCGATGCGCTGCTCGGTGCCGCCGGTCTCGGGGACCTGGGCCGGCTCTTCCCGGCCGATGCCCGAACGCCGGTCGGTATCGACAGCCGCGATCTGCTCGAGGCGGTGGCGGCGAAGGTGAAAGCCGCGGGCTGGACACCGGCAAACGTCGATCTGACGATCGTGGCCGCGCGGCCCAGGCTCGCGGCGTCCCTGCCCGCGATGGGCGAGGCGATCGCTGCGGCGATCGGTATCGACGCCTCGGCCGTCAACGTCAAGGCGTCCACCGGAAACCTGGGCGGCGCGGAAGGCGCCGGGCGGTCGATCTCGGCCAGCGCGATTGCCTGGCTGGTGCCGGTCGTGGAGGCCTCTGCCCCAGAGGGCGAACAGGTCACGCCCGAACGGGAGGGAGAGGGGTGACGCTCCGGCTACACGACACGATGTCCGGCGGCGTGCGCGAGTTCGTGCCCCTCGAGCCGGGGCACGTCCGCGTCTACACCTGCGGTCCCACGGTTTACGGACCGGCTCATGTCGGCAACTTCCGGTCGTTCCTGTTCGCCGACCTGCTCGTGCGCTACCTGCGATACCAGGGTCTGCAGGTCACGTGGGTGATGAACCTGACCGACGTCGACGACAAGATCATCAAGGGCGCACAGAACGAGGGTTCATCCATCGGGGAGATCACGGATCGGTACGCGAAGGTCTTCCTCTCCGACATGGCGACTCTGTCGCTGACCGTGCCGGACGAACAGCCCCGGGCGACCGACCACATTCCCCAGATGGTGAGTCTCGTCAAGACGCTGCTCGACAAAGGCAACGCCTACCGCACCGACGACGGCTCGATCTTCTTCCGGATCGCATCCTGGCCCGAGTACGGGAGGCTTGCCCGCATCGATCCTGCCGGGATGCGGGTCGGGGAGCGCGTCGAGGCCGACGAATACGGAAAAGACGATATCCGCGACTTTGCCCTCTGGAAAGCCCCCAAGCCGGGCGAGCCGAGCTGGGAGACCGAGATCGGCGTCGGGCGGCCCGGATGGCACATCGAATGTTCGGCCATGAGCATGGAGTATCTGGGCCGGACCTTCGACATCCACACCGGCGGCGTGGATCTCATATTCCCTCATCATCAGGACGAGATCGCCCAGAGCGAGGCCGCTACCGGCCAGACCTTCGTCCGGTACTGGCTCCACTGCGCGCATCTGCAGATGGGCGGCCAGAAGATGGCTAAGTCCGTCGGCAACATCGCCCGAGTCGCGGACGTCCTCGACCGCGGCGTCTCGCCCCGGGCGCTGCGGCTGGCCCTGATCTCGGCTCACTATCGGACGCCGCTCTCGTTCGGCGACGACTCGACGGCGGCGGCGAGTTCCGCCATAGACAGGCTGGACGCCCTCCTCGCCGCGCTCGAGGCATACCGGTCCGACTGCTCGGACGACGGCTCCCTGCCGGCCCTCATCGACGGCACGCGCGCCGCCTTCGAGACGGCCATGGACGATGACCTCAACATCTCGCCGGCCCTTGCGGCGGTCTTTGACCTGATCCGGGAGCTCAACCGGCGGATCGACGCCAGGACGATCTCGACGGCAGACGCCCGGCGAGCCGTGGCGTTCATTCACGACCTGGATCGAGTCCTGGCGATTGCTCCGCCTGCGGAAGAGGCGCTCGAGCCGGAACTGGCGATACTGCTGGACGAACGGGCCGCCGCCAGAGCCGGCAAAGATTGGGCGGCATCGGACCGTCTGCGCACCGTTCTAGCCGAACGGGGCATCCTGGTAGAAGACACACGCGACGGCCAGCGCTGGCGTCGCGCCGAATGAACCACGCCGCGCGAGTGCGCGGTCGGAATCCTCTCCGCCATTCCCGGCGGCCGAACCATAGGAACGGACGGACACTTGCCTGATCACCGACACAAGCCTGGGGAAGACCACTCCGGCGGGCACAAGCCAGGCGGCCGGAAGCCGCGACGAGACGGAGGGCACTTCGAAGGGCCGCGGTTCCAAGGCTCCCACACCGAGCGCCCGCGACCGGAAGGCCGGGGCGGTCCGGAGGGCCCGGCGGAGGGTCGCGCCGGGCAGCCGCTCCGCGGCCCGCGGTCCGATGGTCCGCGCCCGGAAGGCCCTCGCTTCGACGCACCGAGGCCATTTGGCAGGTCGCCCGGACCGCGAGGCTCTGACAATCGATCCACCGAGGGTCCCGGCGGTGCCGGTCAGGGTGGTCGGCCAGCCGGGTTCGGTTTCGGTCGGCCTCGGCCCGGCGGCTTCCGACCGGGCGGTCCACGCCCCGGCGGCTTCCGACCGGGCGGTCCACGCCCAGGTGGTTTCCGACCGGGCGCCACCGGGGGTTATGGGCCGCGTCCCGCCGGCCCCGGGGCTGAAGGCCCTCGACCCGGACGGCCAGGAGGCTATGGCCCTCGGCCGAGCGATTTCCGGCCGAACGAGCCACGCGTCGAGCGGGAAGGCGGCCCGTCCGATCGCCCCGAAGGCACTTCGCAGGGCCCCCGTCGTGAGTGGCAGCCCAGGGATTCGTGGACGCCGCGTCCACCTCGATCCGGCGCGCCGGGCGCCGGCCAACGGCCGAGGTTCGGTCCCGGACCGCGATTCGCGGCCAGGCCACCCTATGGCGCGCGACCGTCGCATGCCGACGAACCTCGCAGGGATAGCTTCGAGCCACGCAACTACG
This sequence comes from Candidatus Limnocylindrales bacterium, assembly GCA_049521175.1. Lineage (GTDB taxonomy): Bacteria > Chloroflexota > Limnocylindria > Limnocylindrales > CSP1-4 > Fen-1039. Next base: position 2,136 of record JBEKPB010000035.1, on the reverse strand, counting down.
GCCCGGACGAAGTTGGTTTCGACTCGGGCGAAGGCCGCCCTCGTGGCGACGCCGACGTGGTTCGGCGACCCCGGCCCTACCCGGGTTCGCGCCCGGGTGGCCCCCCCGGTCCACGTCACGCCGGCCCCGGTCCAAGGCCAGGAGGCCCGGCGGCACACCGCACTGAGGGCGGCGCCCCGGGCTTTGGCCGAGGCCCCAGGCCCGGGCGGGCCGGGTTCGGCTTTGGCGCGGGCCGCCCTCAAGAAGCCCGAGGGGAGCCCGAGGCGGAGGAGTCGGCCGGTCCGACCCAGCCCGAGTTCGAGGCGCCCGAGGCCACCGAGACGGGAGACGCAACCCTCAGACCCGATTCCGTACCGGCGGAGGCGGAAGGGCCCGCGTTCGGGCGCGTCCCGCGCTCGGCCTCCCATCGCCCGGACTATCGCGCTCGTTCAGGCGGTTTCGTCGATCGCCGTCCGTTCGGGGCCGGCGGTCCGTCCGCGGCGCCCTGGACACGGACCCCGGCGGGTCCGCCCGCGGGGGATCTGCTGGCCGAGGGCGAGGAGCTAATTGCGGGCCGCCATCCCGTCGAGGAGGCCTTCATCGCCCACCGGAAGGCCATCCGCCTCCTGGTCGTTCCGCAGCGCCGTCAGGCGCTCGAGAAGCTCGTCTTCCACGCGACCAACCTGCGCATCCCGATCGTCGAGGTCGAGGGCGGCACGCTGACGTCGCTGGCCGGCTTCGACGGCCACCAGGGGATTGCGCTCGTCACCGACCGCCGCCAGTACGCCGGCCTGGACGACATCCTCGCCCGGGCGATCGAACGCAAGGAGGCGCCGTTCGTCCTCGTGCTCGACTCGCTGGAGGATCCCCAGAACTTCGGCTCTCTGTTGCGTACGGCCGAGGCTTCGGGGGTCCATGGCGTCATCTACCCCGTTCGACACCAGGCCCCGCTTTCGGCCGCCGCCATCAAGGCCTCGGCCGGGGCCGTTGAGCATCTGCTCCTCGTGCCGGTCGAAGACCTGGCGGATGCGCTAACAGACCTGCACGTCCGGGGCCTTCGGATCATCGGTTCGGATGCGGACGCGTCGCTCACCGCCCGCCAGGCCGACTTGCGCGGTCCTGCGGTAGTCGTGGTCGGCAGCGAGGGCCAGGGCCTCGGGCCGGCGGTCAGGCGCCGTTGCGACACGGTCGTCCGGATACCCATGCGCGGTCGAGTGGCTTCGCTCAACGCCGCGGTCGCGGGCTCGATCCTTTTGTATGAGGCATCGAGCCAGCGCGGCGGTGAGCGACCCCTCATCGGTCCCGAACCGGGCACCGAGAGCAGGCTCGAGGTGGCCGCCGACGCCGCCACTCCCGCCGACGTGGCCACTCCCGCCGAGGCCGAGCTTGCGCCAAAGCGGCGCCGGCGCGCTGCCGCCAAACAGGAGCCGGCCGATCTGTCGGCCGAAACCGAAGAGGACACACTGCTTCCAGGCTCCTCGGCGATCGACTCGAACGACGCCGCGACGGACGATTGAAGCCCCTCGCTGCGCAAACCGGGGCCGCCGGCCACCCCGGAAGTGACACGTTGCTGCCCTGGATCGGGCTTCCCGGACCGCGCTTGACCGGCGAGGGGGCGAGCCAATATCATTCGCGGGCGCCCAGGGGTCTTAGCGAAAGCATGCCCTTGCGCCCGCCGACGTAGCTCAATTGGTAGAGCAGCGGTTTTGTAAACCGCCGGTTCCGGGTTCGAGTCCCGTCGTCGGCTCCAACTTAAGAAGTCAGCCGTTGAACGGGGGACCCACCGCAGCTGCTGACCGTCTCGTGGGTAGGTTGAGCAGGTGGTGAGCTCAGCTGACTGTAAATCAGCCGCCTTCGGCTGTAGAGGTTCGATTCCTCTCCTGCCCACCACTCATGGGAACAACGAACCCGGTCTCGGGCCCTCATAGCTCAGCTGGCAGAGCGCGTCCTTGGTAAGGACGAGGTCATCGGTTCAAGTCCGATTGAGGGCTCCACACCCGTAGCGGCGTCGGCCGCGCCAGATGGAGTTGAACGCCCGCGATGGCGAAGAAGAAGTTCGAGCGGACCAAGCCGCACGTCAACATCGGCACGATCGGCCATATCGACCACGGCAAGACGACGCTCACCGCGGCGATCACCAAGTACCTCGCCCTAAAG
>JBEKPB010000034.1:0-10999 GCA_049521175.1 Candidatus Limnocylindrales bacterium | reverse complement strand
TCGGCAGGTCCGGAACGACCCGCCGCCCATCCAGTCCGCGTTGCCGATCCTCGTCGGGGGCGACGGCGAGAAGGTGACGCTCAAGCTAGTCGCGAAGTATGCGGACGCGTGCAACATCGGCGACGGCATCGCCAACGTCCGGCAGAAGGACGCGGTGCTCAGGCAGCATTGCGTCGACGTCGGCCGTGACGAACGCGAGATCGAGCGCACCACCGGGCTCGGCGTGGTGGTGATACGCGACTCGCGAGAGGAGGCCCAGCGCGTGTTCCGTTCGCTCTTCGAGCGGAACGGCGGAGCACCGCTCTGGCAGGACCAGCCAGTCGGGACGCCCGAGGACGTGGCCGAGCAGCTTGCTCCGTATCTGGAGATCGGCTACCGGCATCTCATCGCCGGATTCCCATCCCCGTACGACGAGGAGTCGATGACCAGGCTCGCGACCGAGGTGAAGCCGATGCTCGAGCGCACTTGATCTTCGGGACCCCTACTGCCTCGGCGACCGATGGCCCTGCGGATAGGCTTCACGCTGGCCTGATCGCGTCCAACACGATGGCTGAATGGCCACGGAGTCCCTACGCGGCGGGATCGACCACCCGACCGAGGAAGAGAATCGCCCCGGTGTTCGTGTCCCGCACGGCGAAGACGAACGGTCGGTCGACGTGCAGCGTCACCTGCTTGGACGGCGCCAGACCCGCCGTGATCTCCACTGCCGTCGCCGCGGAGGTTTCCGTTCCCTTCTCATCGACGGCGATGTTGGCCTGGTGGACGACCTTCGAGATGTACAGCTGCTCCTGCGTTGTGATCCCTGAGAAGTCGGCTCGGTTGGGATCGAACGCCAGCGGCATCCCCATCCCCGCCAGCACTGACGAGAGTTCGGACTTCGTCTCTATCTTGAAGCGGGGAAGCGTCAGATCCACGTTGGCGACCTGCAGGGCGGCCGTTATCTGGGCGAAACGAGCCGCGTCGAGGCCGCCCTCGAAGACGGCCAGGTCATCGGGGACGACGATGGTCATGGCGAGTGAGCCGCCGGCGTAGGGTAGCTGCACCGCCTGCCAGCCTGAGCCGGAGGCATAGCCGCCCTCGGACAGGACGAGGCTCATGGTCGGGACGCTCACCTGCGAGCCGTCCGGCCGGGTGAACGGCCCGGGATTAGTGATCCTCTCGTCGAAGGGTGTCTGCCACGGAGCCTTGAGGTATATGGCGTTGACCAGTACGAGTCGTGTCAACGGGTCGAGGCTGTCGAGCAGCTTCGGAATCCGTCCCTCGGTCTGGTCGCTGACCCAGCCATCGATCAGTTGGCAGGCGCCGGCCGGGTCGTTCTGGAAGTCGACGAGCCGCAGGCCGGCCCCGTACCTCGACGCGAGCGTGTCCAGGAAGGGCCCCTGCAGCACCAGGCCGCGCTGGGCGAACGGAGCGTTGGCGATGCGGAGGGTCAGCTCGTGGTCACTGCCATTGGCGTCCTTGAACGCGCCCGAGAGCCCTACCAGGACCTGGTCCAGGGAGTTGATCCCGTTGCCGCCCCCGGTTTCCGCCGCCGAGTGAAGGACGGCGTCCATTTGCGAGGCCGTCTCGCCGCGAGCACCGGCTTGGGCCATCGATAGGGCCACGACGACGCTGGCCGGCGAAAAGACTGCGTTGCCACCAGCTGCAAGCGTTGCCTTGTAGAAGTCGAACCCGAACGCGTCGATCGCCGCGGCGGCCTGCCCGGCATCGCTGGGTGAGCCCGCGGCGCGGGTCGCCTGTGAGGTAGCCTCCGCCATTGCGGCGGCCTGACTCGCGCAGCCTGCGACGATGGCGCCGACGAGGACCGCCGTCCCCGGGCCGCGAAGCCGTCGTCTGATGGTGCGCCAGCGTCCGACAGGGGTGGTCATTCCGCTCATCTCCTGCACGTCTCGCAACGTCCTCCGAGATAGCTCGCGCTGCCATGACGCGGCTGGGATTGATCCGGTTCCCGCGATGGCGACTGAAGTGGCCCGCACCCGAGGTCAAGCAGCCGGTCTACCCCCTTGGACATGCGCGGGACGCCGCGCACGATGGCGGCATCGTGGATGCGTACGGCACGGTACCCGACCTTGAACCCGCCCGGCACGCGGCCTAGCCGAGGACGACCCGGACCTGGTGCGTGGCGCCGTCGTCGGCGAGCGGGATCGCGGCGCCGCCGCCCGTCAGCGCCTGTCCGTCGAGCTCCGACGATGCCACCCCGCGGCTGACACCCTGTGGGTTCTCCACGACGATGTCGTATCTAGCGGAGTGATAGCGGAAGTGGATCTCGTAGCCCGGCCAGGCGCGGGGGATGCAGGGGTCGAGCAGGAGCGTCGTTCCGCGCAAACGGAATCCCAGGATCCACTCGACGCCGGCCTGGTACATCCAGCCCGCCGACCCGGTATACCAGGTCCAACCGCCGCGGCCGACATGCGGCGGTTCGGTGTAGACGTCGCCCGCCATGACATACGGCTCCACCTTGTAGCGATGGACCCCGGCCCGGGTGCTGGCATGGTTAATGGGGTTCAGGATGGAGAACAGCTCGCCCGCCTTGTCGCCGTGGCCCAGCGCGGCGAAGGCGAGGACCGACCAGACGGCGCCGTGGGTGTACTGGCCGCCGTTCTCCCGGATGCCCGGCAGGTACCCCTTGACGTATCCCGGATCGACGTCGGAATGGTCGAACGGCGGGGTGAACAGCAGGACGAGACCGTCACCGCGTCGGACGAGGTACTCCTCCACCGCGGCCATCGCCCGCTCCGCGTGGGGAGGATTGGCGGCTCCCGACAGCACGCTCCACGATTGGGCGATCGAGTCGATCCGGCACTCGGCGTTCGCCGCGGAGCCGAGCGGGGTGCCATCATCGAAGAAGGCGCGGCGGTACCAGTCGCCATCCCAGCCGTGGCGCTCGAGCGCCCGCCGGAGAGACTTCATGTGGGCTCGCCAGCGCTCCGCGCGAGGACGCTCACCGCGGGCCTCCGCGATCGGCGCGAAGGCGGCCAGGACGGTGTGCAGGAACCAGCCCAGCCAGACGCTCTCGCCCCGGCCCCCATTACCCACCCGGTTCATGCCGTCGTTCCAGTCGCCCGACCCGATGAGTGGCAGCCCGTGGGCGCCCACCGCGAGGCTCCGGTCTAGAGCCGCCACACAGTGGTCGAACAGCGAAGCCGACTCCGAGGAGCGTTCCGGCTGGAAGTAGGCGTCCGTCTGGTCCGGCCGCAGCGCCGGTCCCTCGAGATATGGGACGGTCTCGTCGAGGACCGAAGCGTCGCTCGTGACCGCGAGGTAGCGACCGACCGCGTACGGCAGCCAGAGGCGATCGTCCGAGATCCGGGTTCGGACGCCCCGGCCCGACGGCGGATGCCACCAATGCTGGACGTCTCCCTCGGCGAACTGATGGGCCGCGGCCCGCAGGAGATGCTCCCGGGCGAGCTCGCGCTTCGGGGTCACCAGGGCGATGACGTCCTGGAGCTGGTCGCGGAACCCGTAGGCACCGCCTGCCTGGTAGAACGCCGTTCTCGCCCACAGCCGGCACGCGAGCGTCTGGTAGATGAGCCAGCCGTTGAGCAGGATGTCCATCGAGCGGTCGGGTGTCCGCACCTGGACCGTGCCCTGGGTGTCCTCCCAGTAGCTCGCCACGCCGCGCAGCATCGTTTCGTGGTCAGCCGTTCGCCCGCGCCGGATGAGGTCGGCCGCCGCCGTGGCCCCGTCCGCCTCGCCTAGCAGCACGACGACCTGGGTCCGCGCTCCGTTGGCCAGCTCGAAGCTGGTCTGCAGGGCGGCGCACGGATCCATGCCGGCGCCGGCGGCTCCCTGCAGCCGGTATCCGCGGTCCAGGCCGGCAGGCCGGTCCGGAGCGCCGTTGCGGCCGAGGAATTCGGTCCGGTCGGCCGTCCACGCCGTCTGCCGCCCGCCGAGGTCGAGGAAGGCGATCCGGCCGGCGAATTCGGTATTCCATGGGTTGCGCACGAGGAGCGCCTGAGTCTCCGGCTCCAGGGCCGTGACGATTCGGGCGGCGCTGTCCCCGCGCGAGGTGCCCAGCGCCCACTCGGCATAGGCGGTCACGGACAGGCGCCTCGAGCGCCCGGATCGGTTATCGATGGTCAGCACGGAGATCTTCAGGGAGTCCTCGAGCGAGACGAACTGGACGAGGTTGAGCCCGATGCCGTCGTGCAGGTGCTCGAACCGGCTGTACCCGGGTCCGTGGCGGGCGACGTACGTCGATCCCTCGCAGCGGATCGGCTGGGCCGTCGGACCCCACAGCTCGCCGCTGTCGTCATCCCGGACGTAGATCGCCTCGCTCACCGGGTCGCCGACGGGGTCGTTGGACCATGGGGTGAGCTGGTTCTCGCGGCTGTTCCCGGACCACGTATAACCCGACCCGGACTCGGAGACCTGGAACCCGAACGACGCGTTGGCGATCACGTTCAACCAGGGTGCCGGGGTGGATTGTCCCGGGCCGAGGATGGTGACGTACTCACGCCCGCCATTGGCGAAGCCGCCGAGCCCGTTGAAGAACTCCAGCTCCGGACGCGGCGCGGCCACCTCGGTCCTGGTCTGCCTCGAACCGGGCGGCGTTGGGGGCGGAGCGATCCTCTCGGGACGCTCCAGGCGGATGACCTGATCGGCAAGACTGCCCCGGCGGCTCAGCAGGACGGCCCGAGCGGCCGTCTGGAGGAGCGTGCGGTCCTCGGTGGAGAGCTGGTCGCCGCGCAGGACATACACCCCGCCGCGTCCTGGATGGCCCTCGGGGACCAGGACCGACTGGCTCGTCCGCACGAGGGTCTCGAGCGAGTCGTGGAGGTCCTGGGCGTAGGTGGCGCCATGCTCGTTTAGGATCACGAGGTCAACGTCGACGAGCTTCAGCCGCCAGTACTCGTGCGCGCGGAGCAGCTGCCGAACGATGTCGAGGTCCTCGGCTTCGTCGATGCGCACCAAGACGATGGGCAGGTCGCCCGAGATGCCGTGGGCCCACAGGCCGGGTGCTCCCCGCTCGTTGCGGGCCAGCATGCCTGCCGCCGGGCGCAGCGACGGATCGGAGTAGAGGATCCGGTTGGCCAGGCGCTGGAAGAGGTGGGCCTCGTCGGGTTCGATCCCCAGGTGATGGAGCTGGACCTGGGCCTGCGTCCAGGCCAAGGTCGCCGCGCGTTCGAAGGTGGACGATTCACGGTACTTGTCGGCCAGGTCCAGGACCTGCTCGCGTGACTCGGCGACGACCGTGGAGAAGATCGCGTGGGCGGTCGCGCCGGGGGCGAGCCTGACCCGGCACCGGAGGCTGAAGATCGGATCCAGCACCGCGCCGACCGTGTTCGAGAGTGGACGCCCATCGATAACCGAGACCGGCGAGCGGACCGACCGGCCCCGGCCGAGAAAGCGGGCGCGATCCGTTTCGTACTGGATGACCCCGCCGGTCTGCTCCTCGACCGCCGCGACGTGTGCGGCCCAGATCGGCTGCTCATCCCTGGATCTTGGGCGGCGGGTCGCTAGCAGGGCACCGACATCGGGGACGAACTCGGTCTGCACGAACAGGTTCTGGAAGGCCGGGTGAGCGGCATCGGCCGCCTGCGGGGCGAGAGCGATCTCCGCGTATGACGTCAGCTCGATCTCGCGACCGTGCGAGCCGAGATTGGTAATCGACACGCGGCGGATCTCGGCGTCATGCTCCGCCGACACCACGATGGTCAAGCCGGTCGCGATCGAGCCATCGCGACGGGAGAACTCGGCGTGATCCTCGGAGTAGGTTACCTCGTAGCTGTCTGCCTCTACCCCGCTCGGCTGATGGCCGGCCGACCACACCGCGCCGGTGTGCATGTCGCGCAGGAAGAGATAGCTGCCCCACGAGTCACGAGTCACGTCCTCGCGCCAGCGCGTCACCGCCACGTCGCGCCAGCGGCTGTAGCCGGATCCCGCGGCCGTCACCATGACCGCGTACCGCCCATTCGACAGCACGTGCGTCTGTGGGATCGGGCCGTGGGGCGAGGTGAAACGACGGGGGACCGGCGGCACGAGATCGCGCACGTCGGCGGCGCTCCTCACCTCTTCGGCACGTGGCCTGGCCACGAGCACGTCACGCGGCATCCGCTCCTGGAGCAGCAGCTCGGTCGCCTCGACGATCGGTTCGGCATGGAAGCGCTCCACCATCGCGCGGTCGTTGAGGACGTTGCCGAGGGCCACCAGCGCCATCCCCTGGTGATGGGCCATGTAGCTCTTCACGATCGCGACCGACGCCCCTTCGGGGAGCCGGCGCGCCGTGTAGTCGAGCGCCTCCTGAAAGCCGTACCGCCCGCCTGCTCCGGCATTGTTCAACCGCGCGAAGTTCCGGACCGCAGCCTCGGGCTGGATCATCGCTCCGAGGGCGGTCGCGTACGGGGCCACGACGACATCCTCGCTCAGACCCCGCTTCAGGCCGAGGCCGGGCACGCCGAAGCTCGAGTACTGATACGCCTGCTTGAGGTCACGCGCGTTGAATGCCGATTCGGAGATGCCCCAGGGCACCCCGAGCTCGGCGGCGTAGCTCATCTGGCGGGCCACGACCAGCCTGTACGTGTGGTCGAGCAGGCTGAGGGCGGGAGCGCGCATCAGGAGGGCGGGCATCAGGTACTCGAACATGGACCCGGACCACGAGATCAGGGCGGAGCCACGACCGACGGGCGTCAGCGGGCGGCCGAGCCGGAACCAGTGGTCCGGGGCAACATCCCCTTTGGCGATCGCGAGAAAGCTCGCCAGCCGGGCCTCGGAGGCGAGCAGGTCGTAGTAGCTCGGATCCAACGTGCCGTCCCGGACCCGAAACCCGATCGAGAAGAGCTTGCGGGTCGGGTCGAACAGGAAGCTGAAGTCCGTCTCCCGGAAGAGCTGGCGGGCCTGGTCGGCGATCGCCTGGAGTCGTCGTCCGAGCATCGCCGCGGCCGGCGATCCGTCGCCAGTTTCGGGGACCGGCGGATCGGACAGCTCGGCGATCGTCGGGAAGGCGGTCACTTGCGGAGGCGGTTGGAGCAGCGCGAGGTCTCGAACATGGCTGCTCACGGCCAGCCGAGCCGCCTCGGCCCAGGTCACCAGCTCGTCCTCCGGACCCTCTCCACGCTCTGCGGTGAGGGCCGCGGCAACGTCCGACAGCGTCTGGGCGTACGCGGAGAGCTCGCCCAGGCGGGCCGCCCAGAGCTCGGGCGTCGCTGGGACGACGGCGCTGGCCTCCGCGGGAAGCTCGAGGGCTTCGTCGAGGTGCCGCAGGGTGAGAGTCTGGCTTCTCCGGTCGTCGACGATCGCGCCGGCAGCCTCGCGGGTCAACGCGATGGCGTCACCGATCCCGGCCAGCGCGGCGGCGACCGGCAGCGGCTGGTCGATCATCTGGCGGCAGGCATTGGACATAGCCAGCAGGTGGCCGGCGAGGTTGCCACTGTCGACCGACGACACGTACGCCGGCTCGAGCGGGTGCAGGTCACGCGTGTCGTACCAGTTGTACAGGTGGCCTCGGAAACGCTCGAGGCTAGCGATGGTCGCGAGCGTCGCCTCCAGGCGCTCCACCATCTCTAGCGTTCCGATCCAACCGAAGTCGCGAGCCGTGACGGTCGCGAGCAGGTACATCCCGATGTCCGTCGGCGAGGTGCGATGCGCGACGACCGGCCTGGGATCGTCCTGGAAGTTGTCGGGCGGCAGCCAGTGATCCTCCGGACCGACGAAGGTCTCGAAGAACCGCCAGGTCCGGCGGGCAGTCAGCCGGAGCGCCCCGACGTCCGCAGCCGAAAGGTGCTCTGCGGCCGATTCGGGAGGTGGCAGGCTGACCCATCGGGCGACGAAAGGCGAGAACAGCCACAGGACGACGAACGGCGCGGCGATCCAGGCCGCGCCCGGCTTCACGGCGAGGACGAGGACCGCGGTGGCGGCCGCGATCGCGACGCCACCCGCCATCTGACGGTAAAACCGCACGAGGTCGAGGTCGTGGCTGGCCTTGGCCTGCGCGGCGGTCGTCCATTCGAGGAGGTTCCGCCGGGTGGCATACAGCCGCGCCAGGGTTCGCACGATCGCGTCGACCATCAGCCACGCCTGGTGCGCGAGGAACGTGATGCCGAGGCCCACGTGGGCCGCGGCGAGGGCCACGTCCGCGCCCACGGCTCGCAGGTGGCTCCGCTTGGAGATGCCCTGCCGGCGTGGCAGCAGTCCGGCCAGGACGGGCAGCGCCGGCGGGACGATCACAGAGGCCAGGACGAATGCGGTCCACAGACCGGCCGAGACCGAAGGGAGCGTCCAGGCCGCGACGAGCGTGGCCAGCGTGAGCGGGGCGGACATGGTCCGGCGCAGGTTGTCGACCATCTTCCAGCGGGCGATGCCGGGGATGGAGCTCCGGCTCCGCCGGCCCGTGGCGTCGCGGGCCCGGCCAAGGATCCAGGGCAGGAGCTGCCAGTCGCCCCGCGCCCAGCGGTGCTGGCGAGCCGCCGAGACCAGGTAGTTCGAAGGGGGTTCATCGAAGAGTTCGACATCGGTCACCAGCCCGGCCCGGGCGAAGACGCCCTCGAACAGGTCATGACTCAGGAGCGCGTTCTCGGGTACCCTGTCCGCCATCGCCGCGGCAAAGGCGTCGAGGTCGTAGATCCCCTTGCCGGTGAAGCTCCCCTCGCGGAACAGGTCCTGGTAGACGTCGGAGACGGCGGACGCATACGGGTCGATCCCGGCCGATGCGGAGGAGCTCCGCTGGAAGATCGATGCCTCGTGCTCGGCCGGGAGGGTCGAGGTGATCCGTGGCTGGAGCACGCCGTAGCCCTGGACCACCCGGCCGACCCGCGAATCGAAGGTCGGCTGGTTGAGCGGATGGGCGATCGTCCCCACGAGGCGCCCCACCGCGCCCCGGGGCAGCCGCGTATCGGCGTCGAGCGTGACCACGTAGCGAATGTCCCGCGGCGGAGTCGACTCGGCCCGCCCGGTTGCCAGGATGCTGGTCGTTGCCGAGCCGCGCAGGAGGGCATTCAGTTCGTGGAGCTTGCCGCGCTTGCGCTCCCAGCCCATCCAGCAGGCCTGGGCCTCGTTCCAGCTTCGCTTCCGGTGGAAGAGCAGGAACCGGGCGCCTCCCCCGGGGGCCTCGCCGTGGCGCTCGTTGAGCCGGTCGATGGCCGCCGCCGCGGCCGCGAGCAGCTCGTCGTCGCCGGGGACGTGCTCGGTCGGGGCGTCGAGCCAGTCCGACAGCAGGGCGAACCGAAGATCGCCCTCGCGGTTCCCCAGGTAGTGGACCTCCAGGCCGCCGACCTGGGCCTCTATATCCGCCTCGCTGGTGAGGAACGCCGGTACGACGACGAGCGTCCGCAGCCGGGACGGCACGCCATCGTCGAGATCGAGCCGGGGCAGCGGTCTCGGGCCCAGCACGTGGGTGACGGCCCGGTTGACGAGGGCGATCGCGAGGTCGGAGGCCGGGGCGAGCGCGAGGATCGCAACGACGAGGATGCCAGCACCCGCGGCGCCTCCGTTCCGGGACAGCAGCAGTGGTACGGCGAGGATGAGCGCCGTGACCAGCGCGAACGTCCCGAGGTAGCCACTCGTGGCGGCCCGGACATAGCTGCGCCGCAGCCGACCCGCCAACGGCACCCGAACGTGGAGGGCCCGCTCGAACGCGAAGCGGCCGTCGGAGACCAGGTAGTAGCCGGGATCTCGATGTCGCGCTGCCAACGACGGTTCTACGTCGTTGCCCGACCGCGCGGCGTCCGCCATCGCCGCGGCCATCCGGGCAACCTCGACCTCGGTCCGGCCCGAACCGCGTGCCAGCTCTTCGACGGCGTGCCGGCAGCGATCTCGAGTCGCGAAGTCCATGTCCCCGAACGAACTGCGTGAACGGAGGACCTCGTCGACCAGGCTGACGCTCTCGACGAACTGGGCCCAGTCGAACCACGAGATGAGGCGCATGCTCGTGATCACGTTTCGGACGGTCACATTCAGCGTCGCCTGGCGCTGGTGTTCGAGGCGGACCATCTCCTCGGCGGTGGTTCCCCGGGCCGCGAGGAGCTCCTCCTGCCAGCGGAGGGCGGGGGTGATCGCAGGGTCTTGATCGCGCAGGCGCTGGAAGAGCTGGACGCGGGCCGCCGTCGGGAGCGCGGCACGCGAGAGCCGACGCAGGGATGCCGCCGCGACCTCCGGGCTGTCCTTGCCGAGGCCTAGCAGGCCGTCGGCGAGCTCGTCCGCCTTCTGCCGCGCTGCCCGGCTGCGGACGATCTGCTCCGCGAGGCGGCGGAGGTTGTCGACGAGGAGGATCCGAAGGCTGATCGGGATCGCCCATAGCTCGCCGATCGTCAGCGGCTCCACGCCCTGGTAGGCGCGCACCATGCGCCGCAGGCTCTCCGGTTCGAAGCGGCTGTCTGTGTGCGCGATGTAGGCCCAGGCAAGACCCATGACCCGCGGGTAGCCCGCGAGATGGCCCTCGGCCAGCTTGGGGAGCTCGCGGTAGTAGTCCGGGGGCAGGTCGTCGCGGATCTCGCGGAGCTGCTCGTCGACGATGGGGAAGTTGTCGACGAGCCATTCGGCAGCTGGTGTGATCGACCGTTCTTCCTTGATCGCCCGGGCCAGGACGCGGTACGACTCCAGCAGGACGCGCCCATTCTCGGCGATGCGTGGCCCGACGGCGTGTCCCCGACGGGGCGCGTCGGTGACCGTCTGGGCGGCGGCAAGGGTCTGCGCGTGCTGCTCCAGCCGCTCCACGCTGAAGAGCTCGGCGAGGATCGGCTCTTCGAGCTCGGCCTGCGGGCGAACCCGCCGCCGACCGCGCCCGGGCGGGTCTCGGAGGGGCTGGTTCGATCTCACCTTCCGCTTTCAGCGCATGGCCTGACCCGGCCTGCACTCGCCTCACGCTGGGGACGTGTCACCTCGAGCTCCTCGGCGGTCGGCTTCTCGAGCTCCTTGGCGTCGAGCTTGGCCGGCGCTTCGCTGGCGAGGGCGACCCCGATGAGCTGCTGGTCGCCGCGATCCTGGATCATCGTGGTCCTCCGGCGGATCGGGCGAGGAGACGCATCGGCCCGCACCCGATGGCGTCTCGACGGTCGGTCCGTCC
>JBEKPB010000033.1:0-11072 GCA_049521175.1 Candidatus Limnocylindrales bacterium | reverse complement strand
CACCTGGACGCGCTGAAGAGTCCTCATGGTAGGTAGGGCGCCGCCGATCGGGAGATCGTCCTCTCTGGCGGTCCGGAAGCTTGCGAGTCAAAGGGCGGACGGGCTCCCCCCACACCATGGCTTGCATCGTGCCCAACCCTCACGCCTTGGACCTGACCCAAGCCTCCTCGGGCGAGAGGGCCTCGATCCCGGCTGAGACGATCTTGCGGTACACCCGCTCAGGTGCGGTGGCACACCCATCGACGGTCAGGAGCCAGTTCAGCGGTATGTCGAATAGGCTCTCATTCTGTTCGAGGTACGTACGTATCAACTCCCAATCGGCCGGTGCGAGCTCTACCAGCTGACCCCCGTTCAGCTGGTCGTCCCCCAGCTGGCCGCGGGGGTCCCTAACGTAGACGGCGCCTCCCGAGGCCAGCGAGAAGATGTTTCCGCCCGGGTACGGGCTCTCGAGTTCGGACAGGCTGCCGTCCTCATCGGTCCGGATCCCATTGAGCACGACGAAGCCGCCGCCATTCAACGCGTCTCCGGCCATGAACGACTCCGCAAGGTAGTCCAGGCACGTGCCGTTGATGACGACGCGAGGGCGTCCGACCCCGTTGATGAGGGGGCGACCGGCGGCGCCGCCGCGGACGAAAACGTCCCCGCCCTTGGCCCCGTACATGAAGGTCTGGCCCACGTCGCCGTGGATGACGAGCCTGCCGTCCTTGAGGATCTGTGCGACCTGGTCCTGGGCGGACCCGTGCACGACCACCTCGGCGCCATCGATCCCAGAGGCCAGGTAGTCGCCAGACGAGCCGAAGACGTCGATACGTACGTCTTTCGTTCCTGGGCCAAGGCCGCAGCCGACGAAGCGATGGCCGCGCCCGTTGACGACCGTGAACCGACGGGCCCCGTTGTGATAGAGGTCGACAATCGCGCGGGCGAGCGAGGACGGACCGTCGGGTGGCCAGCCTCGCGCGTCGAGAACGACGGTCCGCTGCGTCGTCAGTGCCGTTGGAACCGTGGACGCGGCGCCCTCCGGGCTGATCCAGACGTAGCGATCGGATGGTTGTCTGCGAACGAGCCCGACGAGTTCGTCGAGGCCGCGATCGAGAAGGGCGAGAACGTAGCTGCGCTTCAGCGGCGCAACCCGGCACGGATGGTCTATGAGGCGGGTCAAGACAGCGAATGCGAGGTCGCGGCCCTGGTCGCCTCTCGCGCGAGTCTTGAGCGCGGCCAGGAACGCCTCCAGCCCTTCCAGGCCCCAGGCGGGCAGCCGGCGAGCCGCCTCGTCGGCGAGCTCGTTGGCGCTCCCATCCCGCCCCGCCAGACGCCGTGCTTCGTCGGTCGGGACCTTTCCTGGGCGGCCGCCACCGTCCTGGCCGGGCACGCTTCTACCCTGCTCGCTCTGGATGAGCCCGCCGAACTTGTCGCTGCACCAGAACCTGGGCCCAGCATCTCCGAGAGCGACGTTGAAGGCGAAGGCACCACCGTCCGTGTGGCTGCCTCCGCGGGCGCTCCAGTACAGATCGGCTCGACCCCAGAACTTCGAGTTGACCTGCGAGCACGCTTCGAGGGCCGCGTCGATGGCCTGCTTCTCCGATGCCGCCAGTCCGATGCTCGCCTGACCCTGCTGGAGAGCGAAGACCTGAGGTCTCAGCATCGACGTATCCGTGATCCCGATGAGTCGGCCCAACCTCTCCTGAGGCGACGACTGAGCGACGAGGAAGTACCACGGACCGTCGGGCGAGAGGTGCATGTGGGTCGCTTGGAGCATGCCGTAGATGCGGCGCCGCTCCTCGGGCAGCAGGGCGAAATCGCGTTCGGTCGTGGGCGCCAAGGCCTCGATGACGTACTCGAGCGGGTAGCCGTAGACTCGATACAGCAGGTCGAAGACGAGGGCCGCGACCTCCGTGTCGGTCAGGAAGAGCGGGTGCCGGCCGCGCTGGGCGAGCGAAGCGCAGATGGACGAGTAGTTGGCAAAGTCGCCGTTGTGGACGAGCGCTTCGTTCAGGCCGATGAACGGGTGGGCGCCGCCCGGATGCCAGACGCGACCCTTGGTCGGGTAGCGGTGGTGCCCGATCCAGATGTGGGCTGTAAAGTCCTCCAGGCCGTAAGCGCGGACGACGTCTTCGCCGTAGCCGACCAGCTTGAGGACCAGCATGTTCTTGCCGTGCGAAAGAACAAAGGCGCGCTTCTCGCCGCTCGAGGCGTAGAAGGCGCTGTTCAGCCGGTAGGTGTTCTGGAAGACCAGCTCGTCCGCGGCCGCCACGGCATCGTCGGCCCCGATGCCGTTTGCCTGCATGAACCCGGCCAGCACGTCCGGCCGAACTCGGCCGAAGTAGCAGCCCACCCGAGGCGGGGCGACTTCGAGGCCGAGCTGGTCGATCTCCCAGCGAGCCGGGAGATCGACCGAATGGCTGATCGCAAAGGTCGGCTCGATGGCGGTCCGCTCGACCTCGGATCGGGCTGCCGGGTCGATATAGGCGATTGCCAGCAGGTACTCCTCGCGGAGCCGTTTGGGGTCGATGCCGAAGAAGTCCGGGTCCAGCCCCACAGCGGCGATACCGCCGCCCTTGCCGTTGCCACGGTTGCGCATCTGCACGAGGGCCTGCTCCAGCGCCCGCCCGGGCACCGGAATGCTAGCGGCCATGCCGACGACGCCGCAGCCGCCCTCCATCTCCTGCTTCGCGACCTGGCGGCCCAGGTCAACGCCCGCCTTCGCGGCCAGCGCGCGCTCCGAGTCGAGCAGGATAGTGGCGAGCTCAGCGCGATCCACGTCCGCCCTCGGTCTCACTGCGGCGCCCGCGTCCGACGTAGCGCAGGAGGTCGGTTCGGCCGCGCAGCTCACGCACACTGGGAACCGCAAGCCGACGGAGGATCTCGCGCAGCTGGTATTCAAACGAGGAATAGACGTTGGCGAGCCGCTCGGAACCCCATTCCGGATCCACCAGGGCCGAGAGCTCAGGGTCCGTCGTGGTCAGGCCGAATGGACAGCCGCGGCCGCGCTCGCAGTTGCTGCAGCGCGTGCAGCCCATGGCAACGAGCTCGGTCGTCCCCAGGACGCAGCCGTCGGCACCCAGGGCTATGGCCTTGGCGATGTCGTAGGCGGTCCGCACGCCACCGCTGGCCAGCACCACCAGCTCGTCGCGGATCCCTTCCGACAGCAGGAAACGGTGGACTCGCGGCAGCGCCAGCTCGATCGGCATGGCGATGTTCTTCTTGGCGATCTCCGGCGCCGCGCCCGTCCCGCCGTAGCCGCCGTCGACCTGGAGAATGTGGGCGCCGGCGTAGAAGCTGCCCACCGCGACCATGTCGATGTCGATCGGCGCCGAGACCTTGACCGAGATCAAAGCGGTCGGGTTGATGCTCAGGAGCCAGTCGATGTGCTTGCGGTGGTCTTCGACCGAGTAGACGCTGTGGAATGGGAAGGGCGAGAAGAGGCTGACCCAGGGCACGGTTTCGCGCATGGTGGCGACCGAGGCCGTCGCCTTGTCGCCGAGCAGGTGGCCGCCCAGGCCTGGCTTTGCTCCCTGTGCGTACTTGATCTCGAGGATTCGAGCCCACTGGATCGTCTCCTCGCGAACCCCGAACATGCCCGTCGCGACCTGGGTGATGACGTGATCGCGAAGGGGATACAGGGCGAGCGGATAGCCGCCCTCGCCCGTCGAGGTGAAGGTGCGCCACTTCTGGGCAGTGATGGCCCGAGCCAGCATGACCTGCTCGCTGACCGAGCCGTACGACATCCCACCTCCGTACCAGGGGATCGGGATCTGCAGCTCCGGTCCCTGGCCGCGTCGGTTGAGTGGGATCGAGACGTCGAGCGGGCTGTCTTCCGGCAGCCAGCGGTCCTCGGCGGGGAACTGGAAGTCGAGCGCGTCGAATCCGCCCCCTGACCGACCAACGCGATACTCCAACCCATTCGTCGGCGGTCGTCCGGTTTCGGCCTGATCCCAGGTCGCAAGGATCAGCTCCGCCGGCCAGCGCAGGTCGCCCATGGCCGGTGGCAGGCCCAGCGTGGGCCACCGGTGGAAGCCCTTTCGCAGTGCCTCGACGTGCTTGGCGACCGACCGCTGGAGGACGCGGTCGAGCTCAGCCTGGGGAGCCATCGATGCCTCCAAATGCCTCGCGCTCGAGATCGGACTGGAACAGGCAACGGCCGAGCTCGCCCCGCAGGCGACGCACCTCCCGCAGGCCCATCGCCCCCAGGATCTCGAGGAGCTGGTCTCGCCAGGCGGCTGCGAGATTGAGCAGACGCTGGACGGCCCAATCTGAGCCGCAGCTCGGGAATGTCACATGGGGGTCCGCACCGGCCCGGTCGAGCGCGAAGCGGGCCTGCAGGGCGACCCACAGGGGGTTGTCCAGGACGACTGCATCGAGGCCGCAGGCGAGGGCTTTCGGGACGTGCTCGGCAATCTCGATTCCGCCGCTGCCGATGAGGGTCACTTCGTCTCGAATGCCGGCCTCGACGAGTTGCTGATGGGTGCGTTGGATGAGGTCAGGTAGCGATGCCCGGTCGCTCGCCGTCATGGGCCGAGCCACCAGATGGAAGACCCGGATCCCCTCGCCGATGAGCGCCAAGACATCGGATCCAAGCGGCACACGAACGCTGACGACCGTCTCGGGCAGGCGTCGGATGATGCCCCGGCACTGCTTCGCGTCCCATCTCTCGAGCTCGATCATGGCCGGTTGGCTGGCCAGTCGATCAAGCCCATCGAGCTTGTCAGGGCTGACCAATGGCAGCACGTGCGACGCGGCGAACTCGTGGGCGATCACCGCATCGAGCGGCACGAGGGCCAGGCTGTCGATGCGTCGGGCGGTCTCGACGAGCGCCGATTGGACCACAGCCGTGGATCGGCGCTCGGTCGTCGCCGCGCCCCTCGAGGGTGCTGCTCCCAGGATGAAGGGCACCTGGATCTGTCGCCCGCGCGGCAGTGGGGGTACCGGCAGGCCGGCCTCGTCGAGCCGGAGGAAGGCGGGCCGATCGCCGAGGTCGACAACCGTCGAGATGTACTCTCGGCCGTGGATGCCGTCGCGCGTCGGGCGCACGATCTCGGACATGTCGAGCCAGATGCCATCCCAGCCCGTCCCGCCGAATGGGCCGCGGAAGCCCGCGCCGCGGACCGGCACACGGCCCGTCCGGGCCTCGTACAGGATCGTGTCGATCTCGTCGACGCTCACGCCGGCCGGGCCGGCGGTGTGTCGCTCGTCGTTGCGCGTGATCTGGACGACGCCGGGGTACTCAATGGTGCAGCGCAGGCAGCCGACGCAGTCGTCCTCGATCGGGGCCATGCCACCAACCGGCCGCCCGAAGACACCGTACACGCACGGTCGGCTGAGGGCCACGCGGAGATCGCCGCGGGCCGCGAGAACCTCCTGGACCGCCAGCATGGCCAGGCGGTGGCGTTTCACGCGAACGCGGAATCGCGGCGGGAGCCGCACTACCTCGGGGGTGAGCTGAGTCGGGATCCAATAGCGACGGTAGGCCGCAGACGAACTCGGGGCTGCTCCGCTGCGCACCAGTCTCCTCGGCTAACCCGGAGCGCCAAGCGTAGCACCGGCCTGCCCCGGTTTCTCGCCCGGCGCGGCCGAAGCGTGCGTCCATATCCCCGCACAGTACGACCTGATCGTCTGGTGGCCTATTCGGTGCCCTCGATGACGGCAAGGATCTCCGCGCCATACCGCCCGAGCTTTGTTGGGCCCATCCCACGGACGCGGCGGAGCGCAGGGAGGGAGCGTGGGCGGGCGTTGGCGATCTCGGCGAGCGTCGTGTCGTGGGCGACGACGTATGCCGGCACGCCGTCCGCGGATGCGCGCTCGCGGCGCCAGCGGCGCAGTCCCTCGAGCAGCCTGTCGTCAGCGATAGGGACCGTGGCCAGGGGCGCGCCGGGCAGAACGCGGACGCGGCGCACCGCGGGCTGCGGCGGCTCGAGAGCCGCCAGGAACCGCGACGATCGGCGCGACGACGACGATAGGGCCAGGAACTTCCGGGCGCGGGTGATCCCGACATACAGCAGGCGGCGCTCCTCGGCGACCTCCTCATCCTCCTTCGCCTGACGGATCGGTAGCAGGCCCTCGTCGAGCGCCGGCAGGTAGACGGCATCCCATTCGAGGCCCTTCGCCCGGTGGTACGTCAGCAGATTCACGCCATCGGTGGAGGTGGCCGCCTCAGCGGCGCGGCGCCGATCTAGCTCGGCGAGGGCGGCGTCGATCGTCAGCCCTGGGTCGGCGGCCGCCAGATCATCAACGATGCCGAGGAGGAGCTCGAGCGACGCAGCTCGCTCTCGGCCTTCCGAGCCGGCATCCGCGGCCACATCGTCCAGCCCCATCCTCTCGACGAACAGCTTCTCGGTCGCGGCAACGAGAGCACTGCCTGTTTCGGCCGGTTGGGCACGCCGCAACAGATGCCGTGCCTCGCGGATCTCACGCCGATCGAAGAAGCGCAGTCCGCGAACGGTAAACGCAATGCCGGCACGCGTCAGCGCAACCTCGATGGCCGGCAGCTGGGCATTGATCCGGACGAGCACGGCCGTCTCCGTTGGGGCCACCCCCGCCGCGCCAACGGCACGGATCCATTCGACTACCGCACGGAGCTCGGCCTCCGCGTCCGGGAACCCCCTCACGGACGGGAAAGGCCCGTCCGGCTGGATCGCCCGCAACGCGCCTCGTGCGCCGCCGGCGACGAGCCGGTTGGCGAGTTCGAGGATCTGCGGGCTCGAGCGGTAGTTCTCGGCGAGCGTGACGATTCGCGCCCCGGGATGCCGCCGCGCGAAGCTCAGAAGGAACTCCGGCGTGGCGCCGGTGAAGGTGTAGATCGTCTGGTCGGGATCGCCGACAACCGCCAGATCACGCGACTCACCGAGCCACAGCTCGAGGAGCCGTTCGGCCAGCGGGTTCGTGTCCTGATACTCGTCGACGCTGAACCAGCGCTTGCGAGATCGGACGAGCGCGGCAGCCGCGGCGTCGTCTTCGAGCAGCTCGACCGTCTCGACGAGCATGTCCTCGAAGTCGAGCAGGCCCGCCTCCGTCTTCGCCCGCTCGTAGTCGCGATAGACCCGGGCGAACAGGTCCGCCGGTATCGGTGCTCGATCGCGGCCCTCGCTGACCCACCGTCCGGGCCGGATGCGGCGGACCTTCGCCCATTCGATGGTGTCCGCTACGTCCTTGGCCGGTGTGAAGCGGTACCCGCCCGGCAGCCGGCCGATGAGCGGCACGAGCAGTCGCAGCTTCGAGTCGAGGATCGCTGGCAGTGGTGCGCCGTCGTGCCGGCCCGGCCAGAAGTGGCGCAGCTGGGCAAGGGCGGCGGCGTGGAAGGTGCGGGCCAGGACGCCACGATGGCCCTGCGAAGCCATCCGCTCGACCATCTCACCCGCTGCCTTGTCGGTGAACGTAACGAGCAGGATCTGATCGGCCGGAACCGCGCCTGTTTCGATGGCGTACGCGGCCCGTCGGCTGATGACCCGGGTCTTGCCTGAGCCAGCGCCGGCGATGATCGCGAGCGGGCCGGACGTCGTTGTGACCGCCTCGCGCTGCGAGGGATTGAGGTCTTCGAGGAGGTGTTCGAATGAGGGCGTGGCGCTCAACGAAGACTCGGGTCGAGCAGCCTTACCCCCGAGCGGCAGGAACGCGAGATCGCCGGACTCACGGTCTCCTTTCGGCCCCGAGGGGTGGCCTGCCAGCGCTGGTGGTCGGGGCGTTCTGGTCAAGTCTAGGCACGCCACCGGCCCTCCGCGGCCGATCGACCCTATCGCTGGATCGTGTAGGACTGGACGCAGTTGGCGCACCGTGCATGGATCTGGGTCGGATCGGTGTTGTAGATGATGAGCATCCCGACATTTCCCACCATGCCAGCACCAGCACGAGAACGGGAGTTCACGATGAACGCCGATCGTGACCTGAAGGATCGACTTGCCGCCATTGAGGGCCGCGCTCCCTCGTTCGAGCCCCCGCCGACTGGGATCGGACGGCGCCCCCGTCTGGCGCTCTCGCTGGGTTCGGCGATGCTGCTCGTTCTCGTCCTCGCCGCTGTCGCGGTGGCTGGAGCCGTCGTGGTTCGCACCGATGTGCGCGGGTACCCCGGCGTTGAGAACCCGGGCCAGCCGCTGGCTGGAGTGCATCTTGAGTGCATGTCGCCACCCCAAGCCGCCGCATATCTCGCCACTCGTGGCTACACCTACGTCCTGTGGCAGGTCGATAGTGGCGCAGACAAGCCAGCGTTTTCGACTACTGCCCCGACGCACGGCTACGTCGTGGTGGGGTGGATCGACGACGATGGTCAGCTGAATATGCTGGTTGATCAGCGAGCCGGATCATCCGGAGTTGGCGCGTGCGCTAGGATGACGATGCCCTGACGCGAGCCGATCCATGCGGCCCGAGCGGCCGCAGAGCCAGTCAACGTGAGTGGCCACTCGTGCAAATCCTCGGTCGAGCCCTCCGGTCACGCTCCGAGCCCCCTGCCACCACCGTAGCAGCGGTGGAATCGAGCCAATTCGAGTCCGCCGTCACGCCTCTATATGCCGGACTGGTTCGACGGCTGGTGCTGGTTCTTGGCGACACCGACGAGGCGCAGGACATCGCACAGGACGCGTATCTACAGGCCTTCCGGGCATGGGAGCGCTTCAACGGACCGGACGTCAGGGCCTGGCTATACACGATCGCCCTCCGACTCGCCTTCAATCAGATTCGCCGGCGGCGGCGCTGGATCGCCGCGATTCGGCGGGTTGACCCGAAACCATGGCGTGATCCGGCCGATCCGGACCTGTGGGCTGCACTCGAGGATCTCGATCCTAGGACACGCAGCGCTCTGTTACTCAACGTCGTCGATGGCTACACGCAGGTGGAGATCGGCGAGATGCTATCGGTTCCGGTGGGCACGGTCAGCAGCTGGATCTCGCGCGGACGGGCGCGGCTGCGCGAGGCCCTCACGCCCAGCACCGATGGACCCAACGGCCGGGCCTGACTAGTAACTCCGCAGGTCATCCTCGGACCTACGCCGCGGCCGCATCTCGATGGCGCCCGGTTTGGGGCAGTGTCGGGCGAAGCCGCTCGTTGCCGCTTAGATCGGCCATCGGCTGGAGACCGGAGTGGGATGACGTTTGTCGCGCCGAGCGATCAGTGACGCCTTCGGGCTTGAGGGCGCACCCACCAACGGATTCGTGCGGGCTGGCGTTCTACGCGGAGGCAGCGGAAGGGCGCGATGCCGGCTCTGGCTATGTGGCGTCGCGTCGCGGTCGCCCGGGCGTGGCGATCCGCTCGTAGTCGGCAACCCACTGTTTCATGCTCACCCATCGTCCGCTCTCGTCCTTCTGCGCCTTGAGGCGGCCGCGCTCAGCCGCTTTGCGGAGCGACAGCACTGACCGCTTGTTGGTCGCCAGCGCGCTCAGGGGCAGGAGGCGGCGGGGGCCAGCAAGGCTGGGTAGCAGAAAGCGGTCGAGGCTGTCCTTGACGGCACGTGCAAGCAACTCGCCGAGCGGCCCCGGGTCACCCTGGTCAGCGCGTCGAAGGGCTCGCAGATACCGGATGCGGTCGGCTTTACGGATGATGGCCGGAGGATATCCACGACGCACCAGCAGCAAGTTCAGCACAAGCCGGCCCGTCCGCCCGTTGCCGTCCCGGAATGGGTGAATGCGCTCGTACTCGGCGTGGAGCTCCGCCAGATAGTCGATCAGATGTACCCCGCGCGGAGGTTCCGCATTGACCCTCGCGAGCCAGTCGGTGAGGTGCGCCTCGACCTCTGTGAAGGGCGGCGGCGTCATGCCTTCCGCGAAAGGCGCGATGTCGTGGCGGCGGAAGCTACCAGGGCTTTCCTCAGAATCGAGATCCTCTGGCGGGAAGAACTGCCAAACGGGCCCGGCGGTCAGCTCGTGGATGTGCCGCAGTTCGGTCAACGTCAGCAGCCCGTCAGAACCCCACGCGCCAGGCGTGATCGCCTGCCCGTACACCCACTCGGCAGCCTGACCATAGGCCATGACTTCTAGGTACTCACTGACCTCTTTGTTGCCAGTCGGTCGCTTCTCCTCAAGGAGTACCTTGACCTGTCTGAGAAGGAGAGTGTTCCCTTCGAGGGCGGTCGAGTTGTGGGCCTCCTCATGCCAGATGTCTCGCCAGATCTCAGCGCTCTCGACGGGCGACGGGAGGCCGCCCGTCTTCGCTAGGTCGCCGCACCCGAGATCCACCTGTTCGAGGATGAAGCGCCGGCTCGGTCGTCCGCGCCCACTCTTGGTGATGACCATCGCCGCTCCAAAAACTGTCCCGTTATACGAAAGATAAATCGGACGAGACAATATCCGTCGAAACAAGCGAGCCTGTCAAGTAAAAACTGTCTCACTAGGAACCAGAAGAATAGGACGAGACAATTAGCTCAGTCCTATTCCTGTCGCCCTTCATGGCCCCGTCCTTTGAGCTAAGGCGCAGAAGAGCAGCTCATCGAGCACCGGGTTGAGGATCAGGACGAAGATCGATTAGACCGTGGGATGCTCCTCCTCCACGCTGAAGCGGCGGACCGACTAGCACAGACGGTCTGTTCCGCACCACTGTCCGGTTTCGGGGCGGGAGATCACCCGCCCGCCCATGCCGCTGCCAAGTTCCAGAAGCAGCCCTTCGATCTCGGTGTGAGCTTTGACCTCGACAGGCGAGCGCCCTTCCTCATCGCCCGAGATCGCCGCAGGCGCCGCGGCCGGTCCGGCCTCGACCGCTGCCGCCTCTTCCACAGGCGAAGCCGCCGGCTGCAACAGCGCGGGATTCTCGCGTGCTGCTCGTGGTGGCTGCGGCTTCCCCGACTGGGCGCGCCGGCCCAGGCGACGCTGGTCGTAGGGCCGCTCAACAGGATTCTCGTCGGCGTCGCGGATAGCGTCGATGATCAGCCGCGCGTCCGCAGGTGTGATGTGTTGGGGCGACCCGTGGAAATGGAACTCCCAGCCCCGAGGTGGGTTCTTCAGATGCGGATACCAGCTGAACCGTGAAAGCAATGTGTTGTTGGCGGCAGGATTATTTGCACACCGATCGGCAGGATTGGGCGCGGCCCGGATGGCAGCGTCGATGAGGACGGCTGCCTGAGACTCATTCGCTGACAGCTTCGGCGACAGCCTTTCGGG
>JBEKPB010000032.1:0-13104 GCA_049521175.1 Candidatus Limnocylindrales bacterium | reverse complement strand
GGCGCGACAGGTCCAATCCGGCGTACAACATTGCGTGGAGCCTCCCGGTGCTGGTTGCACTGACAACCCAACGTTGTCACCGGCGAGGCTCCCCTCATAGCCTTTTCATGGCATTCCATCGTGCTGTCAGTCGCCCAAAAGTGCGGCTCGGATGGCCGCACGCCCCCGCGACAACCATGATGACACCGTTCCCTCGGCAACTCCGAACATCAGGCCGATCTCCCCGTGCGTATAGCCGTCCACCGCGCTCAGCATCAGGGCTGCTCGCGTCCTTCGATCGAGCGTCTTCAGGGCGAGCCAGAGATCTAGGTCGATCGGATCAAGGGAGGCTGTGGATCGATCTCCGTGACGCCCGATGACGGCGAGCCAACGTCGTCGTCCACGAACGTGGTTGAGAGCCAATCGGAGGGCGATCGTGTAGATCCATGCGCGAGCATCGGCGCCGTCGAAACGGTCCCAAGCCTCGAAGGCCCGCAAGTACGTCTCTTGGGCGATGTCCTTTGCATCCTCCAGATCCCGCACCACAAAGACGAGACGCCGTACCACGTCTGCATACAGCGGTCCCGTCGCCGCCTCGAACTCGCGCCGGCGCACAAGATCCGGGGTCATCGCGTCGGACACGCCACCCAGCGAAGCCCTGGATGGATCTTCG
Organism: Candidatus Limnocylindrales bacterium; assembly: GCA_049521175.1. Classification (GTDB taxonomy): domain Bacteria; phylum Chloroflexota; class Limnocylindria; order Limnocylindrales; family CSP1-4; genus Fen-1039. The sequence goes on along the minus strand of JBEKPB010000032.1, from coordinate 12,452 downwards.
ATCGCCCCGGCCCGGTTGATGGACTTCGTGTCGCCCGTCATCAGGGCATGGACATCTGTGCGCATTTCCCGATCCCGGTGGCTCCCACTCGTTCATCGACGATCATATGGAGCTTCCCGTCTTCAAGAACTGCGCCCGGGACGACGTAGCCGTGGGCGGGCGGTGCGCTCTGGATTGTGCTCACATCGGTGTTCTGCGAAAGATTCCCCGACTGGACCTCCCAGACCACCGTAGTGAACCCGTGTGCAGCGAGATACTGGGCTGCTTCCGGCGGGCTCATGCACTCCAAGCCTGCATTCGCAAGTGGCTGTCCTGGGTTCTCGATCCCAGGATGACCGACGACCAATGTCTCGACGACCCTGGGAATCGCTAAGACCCCAACGGCAGAGGCTACCAAGATTACTAGCGCAGATGTGGCCGAGAGACCCGCGACCCGTCGGTGCCGAGGTCGCCGATAGGCGGGTGGCTCACCGACGATCGGAAGCTGCTCCACGATCCGGGTGAGACGAAGTCCGAGATCCACCTCGTCGTCGGAACTCCTCATGGCCAGTCTCCTTGTGTCTGGGTTGCAGCCGACACGCCGGCTCCCTCTGCACCCAATACAACACCGCAGAGTCCCGAATCCTTGCGTGCAGGTGAGCTAACGTCAGCGATCAGTCCATCCCTGTCGCCAGCCTAGATAAGCTCGAACACGCGAGGCACGTACGCCTGGTATTCGTCGCGAGCCTCGGACGCACCGCTGGCACCAAGCGGTCCCACACGTATTGGAGCGCTTCGTCGCACAGGCGATAGAGCCGCGCTTCTTCTGGTTGGAGCTGCATTGCCATCGTCGTCCCGGCCCGTCTCTGCTTGGAAGGCTGAGGGCTCTGCATCCAAAGGATGACTCCCGCACCATGGCTGAATAGCGACTTCGCGATCAGGCGGATCTGACCAGCGGGTCCTCTCCAGTGGCGGCGAACGCCACCCGTCCGGACCCTACGCTGCTCAATGCTCCGCTTCATGAGCCGCGTCGGCTTCAGCTTTGGTCTTGTGGATCGTGCCGGGCTCGTGCTCAGGTGGCGCGTAGATGGTGTACAGGCGAAGGTCGATCTCGCTGGTGTTGACGAAGTTGTGGCGCGTCCCGGCCGGTACATGAACGAGCCTGCCGACGGAGACGGAACTCGCCTCGCCGTCCAGGATGGCCTGACCTTCGCCCACGACGAAGACGAGCACCTGGTCCACGTCATCGTGGACTTCCTCTCCGATGTCACCGCCAGGCGGAATGCTCATCACCACGATCTGACTGTGCGGCCCTGTTGCCAGGACCTCGCGGAAATACGAGTTGGCCTTCGCCCGTTTGACGATGTCCTCGTTGAATGCCATGTCTCACCTCTGGGGTGGAGGATGGGCGGCTCAGCTACCCGGCGTGGAGCCGGCCGGCGGCCCGAGTCGGTGTCCATGCCAGCTTAGCCGGCAGCCATCACCGGACGCTATGGCTGCGTCGTGCGACAACGGCACGCCTCGTGCGACAACGGCACCAAACCGGCCAAGACCCGAACCCGCGACAGGGACTCCGAGACCCCGACACAGCCGCTCGACTGGCCGACGCCCGCCGGAATCTTTGGCAACCGGCGGCGCGGCGTCGACAAGGTCAGTCGGCATCATGGCCTGAACTGAGGTGCCCCGAGTCAGCGCCGGGCGTTCGGATGGCCGCGGTCGTCCGAGCAGCCTTGCTGCGATCTGGCTTCGTCCGGTTTCCTCCTGGGACCGCCGCGGGAGAAGCCTTGGCCCGACTCCCCAAGTCCATGCGTCCTGGCTGTGATCGAACACATTCGCGACCGGTGGGGGCGCCGCCCGAAAGTGGATTCGGACTTACTTTCCGGCAGGCGCCAGTTTCTCAACCCTGGCCGAGAACGCGTCGATCGCGGCCAGGCCGGCAAGTGCGCCCATCTCCAGGTCGTACGGACGGACTTCCCCAGGCTCCATGTGCAGCAGCTCGCCGCGCTCCTTGGCATCAAAGCGCCCGGCGTCGCGGTTGGTGCTGGGCTCCATGGCCATCGCGTAAGTGTCCTCGCCCATCATCCGCCAGACGGTGTGGTGAGGCAGCTGATCGATTCGGAAGACCTGATACACGCCCAGCCCCAGCTTGCGATTTACGATCGCGACCGGCACCTTGCCATCCTTCTCGGCCACCAGCTCGTGCTCGAAGCAGGCCTCGGTGAAGTCCTTTATCGGGGCGCTCAGGGTCCGGTAACCCGCCATAGCCTCGCTCGTGACGTCGTAGTCGGTCGTCGTCTTGAGCGACGGTACGAGCAGCTCGGAGCCCTCGTCCACGACCGGGAAGCCGGCATTGCAGTGGTAGAGCAGCATGTGCGAGACCCGGCTGTGGCCGACGTTGTCGACCTCGTCGTGGATCGTGAAGTGCGATTCTCCGACCCGAGCCTCGATGCGCCGACGCAGGAGAAGGTGCTCGCCGAAGACGGTCGATTGAAGCACCTCACCCTCGGCCCAGAGGACGCACTCGTCCCCCTCCCAGCGCTCGCCGTAGCCGACCAGCCTGGCCGGCAGCCCGCCGACTCGGCCATGCAGGCCGTACGAAACCGTCTTGGAAATGTGCGGCTGGTGGAAGTCTGAGGCGTCGTCTTCGCCCCCGAAAAGGGTGTGATCGAGGCCGCAAGTAACGACCATCCCACCGCCCCATGCCCGGAACCAGCCCAGGGCGTCGTTCTCGTAGTACCAGGGCGCGACGATCCCGGCATTCGTCTGCCAGTTGAGCGGCCGGCCGCCGAACTCGCATCGACCGATGTCGAAGCACCGGTCTACCACGACGTCGAAGGAGAAACCCGAGCCGGTCCGGAATTCGATCACGCGAACTCCGCGACCGAGCCCGTCGTCGAGCGTGACCAGCCGGACGCCGGCGACCTGTTCGAGGCGACCGACTCTGAGTAGAAGATCCGACCGCGAATAGGAGCGCCCGAACAACTCAGGCATGGTGCACCTCCAATGGGCCGTCCGCCCGCCGACGGCGGGCCGGCGAGGGCCAGGCTGCGCTCCGACGGCCCACTACTAGCAAAGGTCTGGATCTCTGCCCACGCGATATGCCCGCACTCGACTGGTCACACGCACGGCATGGGGCACTGAGCGGACGCGGCGTCCACGATGACTTGTACGTCGGAATGGCCATGCACGAGCGTGACCGGGTAGTCGACCGTCGGCTCACTGAAGAGGAGTATCCGTAGGATCGTTTGCTTCCACGAGCCGGTCTCCGTATACAGCCGAATTCGCCGCGCACTGAGTAGCTCGCGCATTCCCAAAGTGATCGCCAGCGAGGGCACGGCAAATGGATTCCCCCCGGCAGATCGCTCGGCGTGGGCGATGATCGTGTCGACGCTGGCCGGCAGGATCCGCGTTTCGGAATATCGGAACTGATCGAGAGATACGTTCGCCCACCTCGACGATGGCGGCTCGTTGAAGGCGAGATGACCCTGGAATCCGAACCCGCCATACGTAGTCGAGATGCCGCCTCGCACCTCGATCTCCCGGGCCGATCGATCAAGGTCAGTCGGCGAGGGAAAGATCACGTCTACTGCACGCGGGCGTAGGGCCGGCTCAACCCGCTCGAGGAAGAGAGTGTGGAACTTGCCCTCGAAGTTGTTGGGATCGTGCAGGGGCAGGGCCCGGCCTTGCCAGTCAAGCCAGTTGTCCATGCCGAAGAACGTCACGTGGTCGAGCGGGAGGCGCGCCTCGTTTACGAGCTCCGCCAGCACCGGATACCCTCCGGTTGGCCCGACGGGCACGATCAGGGACAGCTTCTCACTCTTGTCGCGCGCCTCCCGCATCTCCTGGAACATGGTCTCCGCGAAGGCGCGGTGCACGTCTTCCTTCGACGGCAGAATTCGGAGGGGAATCGGCGAACGCGCTTCAAGCTCGTCCGGCGGGACGGCGAGCCACTCATTCAGCAGTTCCTTGTCGAGCATGTCTCTTCCTCGCTACCGGGCCAAGTTCAGGCATCGTTGGCATTGCCGTTACGGAGAGGTCTTTTCGGCCGTGACCATTTCACGGCTTGCGAATGCCTCCAAGGTCCCGGGCCGCGTGACCGACAGGGCGGCGGCGGACACCGCACAGGTCGCGGCCTCAACCAGATCCAATCCGTCCCGCAGGCAGGCGGCAAGCGCGCCGACGAACGCATCGCCGGCTCCGGTGGTATCGACCGCTTGCACCCTGGGCGCCGCAATGTGACCGCCCCGCCCGCCCGCACGCCCCAGGTAAGCTCCGTCTTCGCCGGCCGTGACGATGACATGGGCCCAAGGGGCGATGTCGGCCAGTCGATCGGCGAGCTCAGCAGCCGGAGCCTCTCGGCCGACGATGGCCGCCGCCTCGTGCTGGTTTGGAACAAGGACGTCGGCCAGCTCAAGAAGCCCCGGAGGCAACGGAACCATGGGGGCCGGGTTGAGAAGCGTCATGGCGCCGTTGGCACGGGCGAGCTCGAACGCGGCCCGTGCACACGCCGGCGGGGCCTCGAGCTGGCACACCACGATCGATGAACCGATGATGGCCCGCGCAGCCCTTTCCACGAATTGGGCGTCGAGGAGGTGGCTGAGGTCCTGGCACGAGGCGATCGCCGGAATGCGGCGTGGCGACAGCATCACGAACCCGACGTCGGTGTTGCCGTCGACGACCTCCACCCAGCGGCGATCGATGTCCTGTTCGTCGAGGTATCTGAGGATGCGTCGGCCACGCTCGTCGTTTCCGACCACTGAGACGAACCGGACTGGAGCGCCAAAGCGGGCGGCGGCCACGGCCTGGTTGGTTGCCTTGCCGCCGTCGACGGTTTCTTCGAACCCGAAGGCAACGACGGTCTCGCCTTCACGAGGAATGGCCATAACGTGCATGAAGAGGCTCTGCCCATGGGCGCCCACCACGGCGATAGGGCGGTCTCCATCTTCGACCGAGGCAAGCCCAGGTCGTGGCCTGTCCACCTCCGGATCGAAGGCGATCTCCTTTGTCATCCCTTTACGCTCCCGGCCGTCAGGCCGCTCACGATGTAGCGCTGGCAGATGAATGCGATGAGAACAGGCGGGAGCGCGGCGATAAGGCCGCCCGCGGCGAGCATCCCGAAGTCGGTGCTATGCCGCCCTATGAAGTCGTTGATGGCCACTGGAAGCGTCTGCGATGCCGACGTCTGGGTGAGGATCAGCGCGTAGAAGAACTCGTCCCAGCAAAGCAGGAAAGCGAGCACGGCCGTAGAGAAGAGCCCCGGCAATGAGACCGGCAGGATCACGCGCCACAGCGCCCCGAGTCGCGAGCACCCGTCCACCCGGGCCGCGTCGTCAAGATCGGTGGAGATGCCCTCGAAGTAGCCCCGCATGAGCCAGATGACGAAGGGCGTCACGAAGCCCGAGTAGACCGCTATGAGCGCAATACGGGTGTCGAGCAGGCCGAAGCCACTCAGGAACTCGTACAGGGGCAGGATGAGCGCGATCGGCGGCAGCATGTAGGTGGCCAGGAAGACGAAGACCAACCGGTTCCGTCCCCAGAAATGCAGCCGGGCGAAGGCATAGGCCGCGACCGTGCCCGTCACCATGGCGATGGCCGTGGTGGCGGTAACTACGACGATGCTGTTGCCGAGAGCGGCGCGGAACCCGAGAGCCGAGTCGTCAGTCGTTGAGCCGACGGTCAGAGCGGCGAGGCGGCTCAGCGTCGGATGCTGTGGGATCCAGCTTAGGGGCAGCGTGATCAGGTCGGCTTGCGATGAGATGCTCGAGATGATCAGCCACAAGAATGGCGCCAGGATGCAGATCAAGGTGACGACCATCGCCAGGTAGAGGCCTGCCCTCAGCGCAGTGGCGGAGACGGACGACTTGTGGCGGCGAGGTCGGGGTTGGGCGGTCGTGGTCGCAGTCATGTGACAGGGCCTCCTCGCAACAGGCGGATATAGATCGCCGCCAACCCAACGATGAGCAGCGCAATGAGGTATCCGAGAGCCGCTCCGCCGCCGAAGTTGAAGCTCTCATAAGCCGTCTGGTAGGCGTAAATAGCGATGGTCTGGGTCGAGTTGGCAGGACCGCCCCGGGTCATGATCCAGATCGTGTCGAAGACCTTGAACGCATCCATGGTGCGGAGCACCAGCGCGATCAGGATCACCGGTTTGATCCAGGCCAGGGTTATGTAGCGGAAGCACTGAAACGATCCAGCGCCGTCCACGCGGGCCGCCTCGATGGGCTCCTTTGGGACTGTCTGCAGGGCGGCCAGGAGCAGCAGTGCCACCAGTGGCGTGTTCTTGTACACGTCGGCCAGGACGACCATGTATATCGCGATGTGCGGGTCGCCGAGCCAGTTGATGTATGAACTCGCGATACCGGTCTGCGTCAGCAACGCGTTCAGCGCGCCATACTGAGCCTGGTCGATCCAGCGCCACATGAGTGCATTGCTAACGCCCGGCAGCGCCCAGGGGAGGATGACCAGTCCGCGCAGGATCCACCGTAGGCGCAAAGGCTGGTTCATGAGCAGCGCAAGCCCCAGCCCCAAGATGAGCTCAATGCCCGTTGAAGCGACGGTGAAGAGCAGAGAGCGCTCAGCTGCCGCCCAGAAGCCCTGGCTCGTCAGCTGCGTGATGTAGTTCTGAACCCCGACGAAGGGCTGGTTGTTGGGGTTGATCAAGACATGGTGGAATAGGCTCATCCACAAGACGCCGACGAGCGGCACCGCCGCGACGAGGAAGATCACGAGGGCGGCCGGGGCGATCATCGCCCCGGCCAGCCACTTCTCACCCTTCGGCCAGCGCCCTGTGAGCCTTAACTGACGCCTTGCGAAGAGTTGCATGCTCGGCAGTCCGAACCGGAACTACTGGTTCGCCAGGGTCGGCACTTGCGCGGCGACATCATCGAGAGCCGCCTGAGGCGTCGACTCCCCGGTGAGTGCCTTCTGAATTGCGACCTGAAGCGCGTTCGAGAGTGATGTGTAGTAGGGCACCATCGGTCGGCTGACCATGGTGTTGAAGGCGATCTTCGCGGCGGCCCACAACTCGGGTGAGCCCTTGGCGAGCTCTGGCTTGTCGAACGAGGCCTTCCACTCAGGCAGTGCGTTCTCCGTGTACTTTTCCTCCTGCGCCTGGCTGGCGAGGAAGACGTCGTACTTGAGGGCAGCGTCGGCATGCTTGCTACTGCGAGTGACGGCCATGCTCATACCGCCGTTGGTGCCGCCACCGGGAGCCGGTGCGATGCCGATCTGTCCGACGACCTTCGACTGGGCCGGGTCGTTGGCGGCCGCGTACACGTACGTCCAATCGAGCCCGAAGGCTGCCTGGCCGGCGATCAGGACGTTGCGAACGTCATCGGAGCCATAGCCGAGCGAGGCGGGGTTCGCCAGACCATCGTTCTTCATCTGTACCATCAACTGCAGGGCGGCGAGCGGTCCTCCCTGGTTGAAGGTGGGTTTGCCCTGGGCATCGAAGAACGAGGCGCCGCCGGAGCCGCCGGCGATCGTGGTCCAGTCGCATACGCCAAGCTCGGACTGGGCCCACTGGCCGACGAAGGGGTACTGCACGATGCCCTTCGACTTCAGCGCCTGAGCCTGGGTGACCAGCTCGGCCCAAGTCGTGGGCGGGTTGGTAAAGCCGGCCTGGGCCAGCATCGTCTTGTTGTAGAAGAGGAATTCGGTGTCGTTGAGCCAGGGCACGCCGTAGAAGTGGCCCTGATACTCACCGCCGGCGAACGCGGACTGGAACACGCCCGACGTGAAGTCGGCAGGGAGCTTTGAGGTGAGGTCCTGGACGATCCCGGCGTGCGCGAACTCGGCCGGCCAGATCGTGTCCATCAGGACCGTGTCGTAGATGCCCGAGCCGCCCACCTGATCGGTCACGATCTTGTCGTGGAGCGCCTCGTAAGCGACGAACTCCGTCTGCACCTTGATGTCGGGGTTGGCCGCCTCGAAGGCGCTGGTCATAGCCGCGACTTCTTGGTCGCTGTAGCCGGCCTGCTTCATGAACAGGGCGTGCAGTGTGATGGTCCCGCCCGCCGAACCCTGGCCGCCCGAGCTTGGGCTGCTCGATGAGCACGCCGCGAAGACCATGAGCGCCACGATCGCGAGACCGACAAACCGATACCGGATACCTGTGGCCATCTAGCCTGTCTCCTTCCATCCCTACCCAGCCACGCCGCCTTGTCGTTGCAGACGCCTGGAGCCTGAGGGGGGATTGGGCCAGGTGTGTGTCGCCCCGGGGCTCCTGTTACTGTCCGTCGATCAAACAGAGCTCCTCTCCGCGTGCCAGAGCGCAGCTAGGGGATGGAGGGCCGCCGACGGCGCCCGCTGCTGACGAGCGAACTCGAGGCCAGCCGCGACGCCGCCGATGACGGTCGAATTGGGACCCAGCTCGGACACGCGGACGTCGGGCGTGAAGGCGACCCGCAGGTGGACACGCTCTTTGATGCCGTTCACATACGGTCCGAGAGACCGACCGACCCCGCCGTCGAGGATCACTAACTCCGGGTCCACCACGGCAGATACGGCGATGACAGCAAGCGCGATGAAGTCGAGGGTGTCCTCCAGCGCTCTCCTCCCCCACTCGGCTCCGGCTTCGGCCGCGGCGAAAACTGCCGGCGGGTCAATCTCCTGGCGGAGCAGCGGCGAGTCCGGGTCGGACTCGGAGAGGTAGCGGCGAGCTCGGGCTGCGATCCCTTCCGCACCCAAGGCGCGCTCGAGCGAGGGTGTGGATTCAACCATTGGCCGGTGGAGTTCGTCGGCACTAAGCTCGAGAAAGCCCACTTCCCCGGCCGCGTTGTGGCGCCCGCGCACGAGCTGCCCGTTGGCAAAGACGGCACCGCCGACGCCGGAGCCGATTGAGATGACGGCGAAATTGCGCAGACCGCGACCAAGCCCACGCCACGCCTGAGCCAGCGCGGAGAGATTCGCCTCGTTCTCCACGGCAATGGGAATGCGCACGTCCTGAGCAAGGCGGCGCACGAGACCTGACCCGCCGAAATCCCAGGGACTGCCGTACGCGACCCCTGTGTCGGGATCGATGATTGCCGGCAACCCGACTACGAGCGAGGAGACGGGCAGGCCCTGCGCGTCGGCCTCGGCAGTCGCTTCGAGTACCAACGATCGTAGCGTCTCGTAGGCGGAACCCGCGTCCAGCGAGGGTCGGACGAAGTCCCGGACGATCGTTCCACCCAGATCAGCCAGGGCAACATGGCACTTCCGGGCACCTACGTCCGCCACGACCACGGTGCCGCCCTGGAAGTAGAACTCGAGGATATCGCTTGGCCGACCGCCGCGGGGCGAACTGCCTACGGTCTCGATCACGGAACCGGAGGCGCACAGCCGCTTCACGATCCGGCTAACGGACGCACGAGAGATTCCCAGATCGCGCTCGACCTCCCCCCGCGTCGTCCGGCCGTGGTCCCTGATGTAGTCGAGGACCAGGAACTCATTGACTTCCAGCAGGTTGGCCTGACGGATCGGCTGCATTGTTTCTCTCTGAGAGGAACTAACCTGAGAAAGATAGTTCCTCTGTCAAGCCCGGCGCGTGACGCCATCGCTGGATCGTGCTCGCGATACGAGCTTCTCCATGACCATCGAGAATGATCACGGGTCTCTGCCCCGGCCGGTGATCGGCTGGCCGAACGCATGGTTGCACCGGAGGGACGGCGACGCGGGGCGCAAGAAGCCGGCTCCGTGTCGATGGCCGGACCAAGAGGAAAGGGACGTTCCAGATGTCTCGTGATCTCGACGCTCTGCGGCGGTTCCTTGCTGCTGCGGGGCCGGGTCCCATCGAAGACGCGGCTGCGCTCATCGCGCTCCTGGCAGCAGTGTGGCCTAGCCTTGCCGGCGCAGATGACGAAGCTATGGCGAGCTGGAAGCTCGGTCGGATGGAAGGCCCCGAGTGGCGGCCGCCTCTCCTCACCTTCTCGATCGAGCGCCACGGCGCTGTGGTGCTCGGCGGCACCCGGGCGGATCTGCAGCGGTGGACCGTCAATCTCGACACCCTGACCGACTCCGTTGAGGTAGCCGGGCGCAGGCAGCTGCGCCCGCTGGCCCCGCGACTCAACGTCGCACCACTCGTCGCCGAGATCGTGGAGCTCGTCGCAGCAGGAGTCGAGGACGACCGGCTCGGGTGGTCTACAGACCGCCAGACCGTCCGAGTGCGGATCAGCAAGATCATCCCGGCTGACGGCTTCCAGCAGACGGTGGCGGGGAGGCGGAAGCGCTTCCGCGACAAGCTGACGGCCGCGATGGCCGCGTCTGGATGGAGCGTCGGGGCTGCGGCGGGGACATTCGTCCGTACTGGTCGGTGATGGTCGGCCCCGGGCAGGACAGCCACGATCTGCTCATCGTGGCACCGTGGCACGCTCACAGCGAGGCAGGCCCTCAACACCGGCGGCCTCAACGAGATGTGACGGACTGGGTGCGGTTGTGAGCGATGGCGGTCGTCCTCGCCGGCAAACAGCAGGAGGGCCATGCGCGAACGCGGATGCAAGCCGCGACCTGGACTGGCGCCGGCGGCGACAGATAATCTCGTCGATGCTTCGTTGGGTCAGTAGGGAAAGCTGATGGGCCAGCCATGCCCAATCCTCGCAAGATGTTGATCAGCCAGGGCATGTCCCAGGTCCTGCTGGCGTCTGCTATGAACTCCAGAGATGCCCGAAAGCAGGGAGGCCGCGACGCTCGGGTGCTTGAGCGCCGCGCGCTACAAGTAACCGATTGGGACAGGCCACGTCAGGAGTCAGGAGCCGCAGCTTGGGTCGCTCTCCGGGACCTAGAAACAGAGCTCGAACGGCGCGCCTTTGCCATCGCTCAGGAGGTCTCAAGCGCGGAGTGGTTGTTCTTCCTTCGGCGAGCACCCTGGCTGTTCGCAGGTCATGAGCCACTGGGTTCTGGGTATCTGATCAGCATTGCAGAGTCGATTTCCGCTCGTTCTCAGACGGAGTCTAAGGACTCCGAAGCAGCTTTACCGCTGGTGGCCTACGCGATCGAGCCGGCGTTGATCGGATCCCTCCACAGGCTCGACGGCGTCAGCTATCTCCTTGGCAACGTTCAGAACGTGCTCCGCTGTGCCGGCAAAGGGTCGACTATCAAAGCCCGTATTACCGGATTTCCGGTGCCGCTCCCAGATCCGAAGCTAGACGAGATGACCGCTCTTTGGGACAAGCGGATGCGAGAGTCAGGATTCGGCTTCCTCTCCCAGGCAGGTCAGTACTCCCACAAGCTCCACGCTGTCCCAGATCCGACCGACCCGGACGTCGTTCCTCTGACGACTCGTTCTAGCAAAGGCAGATTCGGCCTTTCACCGCTCCCGATGGGCGCGCTACCCAGTCTTACTGATCCGGGGTTGCCGGCTGATCTGCGCTTCCCGACCGACGTGCTCGACCTCATCGCCTTTCTGATCAGCGCGAATCTGTTCCGCTTGGTGAAGGGCGACGACACCACCAAACAGATCGAGCAGTTCGGGCAGAGCGGGCTCCGCTTCGTTCTCCGAGAGCAGGTCCGCACCGAGCTGGCCCTTGCCATCGAGATGCTCAGGACGCATCGGCTTGGGCGCTGCATTCCGGAGGGACTCGATCTGGGTACGCCAGATGAGATTCTCAGTCGTCTGACCCTCGGGGAAGTCAAGGTCTGGCCACCATCCATGGGACCTGCCGTTCGCGAGGCGGCCGACGACGTACTGGTCGAGGACCTCTGGGCTGCGACTCATCGCTTGGAGAAGGCGCTGGCCAGGCCCGCTGAAATGGCAGGGGGGCCGTACGCCAATGCGTGGTCTGCCCATTTCGAGTCAGTGATCCAGGGGGCCACCGATGCCACGGCGTGGAAAGCTTCTCCAGCCATCGCCGCGTTTCGAGGACGCCACCTCAGGATCAGTGGCCAGCGCATTGGCGAGATTGACGCAATCGGCGAGCAATCTGGTCGACTGCTCCTGTTGTCATGCAAATGCATCCCCTTTTCAGAGGAATGGAGCAGGGGCGAGCACAGCGCTGTTCGGAATGTCGCGTCGTCGGTCGATGAGGCCGTGACGACCTGGGCCGATATGGTCGACAAGGTGCGCACCACCCCTCATGGTGACAACTACGACTTCTCAGCTTTCTCTGAGCTGATCGGCGTAGTCGTCTTGCCTTCACTGCCTTGGACTGCGAACGAGGGTTCGGTTGCTGACGTCGTGCCAGGGTTGCGAGCGGCGGTAAACGCGTACGAGCTAGATCGCTGGATGAACACAGGCCGATAGCCACGCGCCTGGGTTCTAATGAGAAGGCCGTTCGACACCTAGTCGGACACTCGATGGATCGGCCGAATCACGGAGGCCAGGTTCCTCTAGACCTCGTGCAACCCTGATGCCAAGTCGCTCCCCGGAGGCCCACGCGATGCGAACATCGTGACGGCCGGCAGCGCCGCTGTCACAGTACGGACCAGAGGTAGGCTCGTGTACGAAGGCTTGAACAAGGCGCAGATCGGGCGTACCGCGGTCATCCTTGGCGTGATCG
>JBEKPB010000031.1:0-16463 GCA_049521175.1 Candidatus Limnocylindrales bacterium | reverse complement strand
CTTTAGGGCGAGGTACTTGGTGATCGCCGCGGTGAGCGTCGTCTTGCCGTGGTCGATATGGCCGATCGTGCCGATGTTGACGTGCGGCTTGGTCCGCTCGAACTTCTTCTTCGCCATCGCGGCTACTCCCTCGCTCCTACTGCGGGCTGGGTGGACTGATCAGACACGGGATTTCTGGATGAGCTCGGCCGCCAGATTGGCGGGGACCTCGGCGTAGTGCGACAACTCCATCGAGTAACTGGCCCGACCTTGGGTCATCGACCGCAGGTCGGTGGCATAGCCGAACATCTCGGCCAGGGGGACCCGCGCTCGAACCACCTGCGTGGAGGCTCGCGAGTCCATTGCCTCGATGTGGCCGCGGCGAGCGTTGATGTCGCCGATGACGTCACCGAGGAACTGCTCGGGCAAGGTGACCTCGACCCGCATCAGCGGCTCCAGGATCACCGGCGACGCCTTGTGGGTCGCCTCCTTCAGCGCCATCGAGGCGGCGATCCGGAACGCCATCTCGCTCGAGTCGACCTCGTGGAACGACCCGTCGAAGAGCGTGACCTTGACGTCGACCATCGGATAGCCGGCGTACGGGCCCGTCTCGAGCGCCTCGCGGATGCCCATGTCGATGGGCTTGATGTATTCGCGCGGGATGGTGCCGCCGACGATCTTGTCGACGAACTCGTAGCCCGCCCCCTGCGTGTTCGGCTCGACCTTGATCACGACGTGGCCGTACTGGCCCTTGCCGCCGGTCTGCTTGACGTGGCGGTAGTTGCCCTCGGCGGTCTGGCGGATCGTCTCCCGGTAGGAGACGCGCGGCCGGCCGACGTTGGCCGCGACCTTGAACTCGCGGACCATCCGGTCGACGAGCACGTCGAGGTGGAGCTCGCCCATGCCGGCGATGCGCGTCTGGCCGCTCTCCTCGTCCGTGTGAACGCGGAAGGTCGGGTCCTCCTCGGCCAACCGCTGCAGGGCCAGCGCAAGCTTGTCCTGATCCGCCTTGGTCTTGGGCTCGATGGCGACTTCGATGACCGGCTCTGGGAAGACGATCGACTCCAGAACGATCGGATGATCCGGATCGCTCAGCGTGTCGCCGGTGAATGTGTCCTTGAGGCCGACGGCCGCGGCGATGTCGCCGGCGTAGACGATGTCGATCTCTTCGCGGTGGTTGGCGTGCATCTGGAGGATGCGGCCGATCCGTTCCCGCTTGCCCTTCGAGGCGTTGAACACGTACGAACCGGCCTTGAGAGTGCCCGAGTAGACCCGGAAGTAGGCCAGCTTGCCGACGTATGGATCCGCGGCGATCTTGAAGGCGAGGGCGGCGAACGGCTCGTCGTCGTTCGCAGTGCGCAGCACCTCGGCATGCGTCACTGGGTGCTCGCCGATGACCGGCGGCACGTCGAGGGGTGATGGCAAGTAGTCGATGACGGCGTCGAGGATCGGCTGGATGCCCTTGTTCTTGAGCGCCGAGCCGGCCAGGACCGGCACTATGCGGTATTCGAGCGTGCCGAGTCGCAGACCGCGCTTGATGTCGGCGTCGCTGAGGGTGTGGCCTTCGAGGTACTTGTGGGTGAGCTCGTCGTCCATCTCGGCGACGGCCTCGACCATCTTCTCGCGCTCCGCCTTGGCGGCCTCGACCAGCTCGGCGGGGATCTCGATCGTCTCGGACTCGGCCCCCAGGTCCTCGGCCTTGTAGACAATCGCCTTCATGGTGATCAGGTCCACGATGCCGCGGAACTTGTCCTCGTTCCCGATCGGGAGCTGGATGGGCACCGCCCGCGCGCCGAGGCGGTCGCGGATCATCCCGACGCAGCGCCAGAAGTCGGCGCCCGTTCGATCGAGCTTGTTGATGAAGCAGATGCGCGGCACCCGGTAGCGATCGGCCTGGCGCCAGACCGTCTCGGATTGGGGCTCGACGCCGGCTACGCCGTCGAAGACGACGACCGCTCCGTCGAGCACGCGCAGGCTCCGCTCGACTTCAACCGTAAAGTCCACGTGCCCGGGCGTATCGATGATGTTGATTCGATGATCGTCCCAGAAGCACGTCGTAGCCGCGGCAGTAATCGTGATGCCGCGCTCCTGCTCCTGGGGCATCCAGTCCATGGTGGCCGCGCCCTCATGGACCTCACCGATCTTGTAGATCTTCTTCGTATAGAAGAGGACCCGCTCGGTGACAGTCGTCTTCCCAGCGTCGATATGGGCGATGATTCCGATGTTCCGCGTCTTGGCGAGCGGAACCTGACGTGCCACTACGGTTCGTATCTCCTACTGGGACTGACTACCACTTGAAGTGGCTGAAGGCCTTGTTGGCATCGGCCATCTTGTGGGTGTCCTCGCGACGCTTGACTGCCGCACCGAGGCCATTCATGGCATCGACGAGCTCGGCCGCGAGCTTCTCCGACATGCTTTTGCCGCTTCGTTTGCGGGCCGCCTGGACGAGCCAGCGGACGCCGAGCGACATGCGGCGGTCGCCCCGGATCTCGACCGGGACCTGGTACGTTGCGCCGCCGACGCGGCGCGGCTTGACTTCGATGATCGGCGTAGCGTTGCGCATGGCCGACTCGAGAACCTCGACGCCGGGCCGGCGAGCCTGGGCCTCGGCGCGAGCCAGGGCCTCCCTCAGGATGCGCTCCGACAGGTGGCGCTTGCCGTCGGTCATCAGCTTGGTCGCGAAGCGGCTGCTGAGGCGCGGGGACGGGGCGCCCTGGTACTTGGTCTTGCGGGCGATGGTCGGTCGACGGGGCATGGTTACTTCTTGCCCTTCTGCTGGGCGGCCTTCGCGCCGTACTTGGAACGACCTTGCTTGCGGTCCTTGACGCCGGCGGCGTCGAGAGTGCCGCGGATGATGTGGTACTTGACCGAAGGGAGGTCCTTCACTCGACCGCCGCGAACCAGAACCACGGAGTGCTCCTGGAGGTTGTGGCCGATCCCGGGGATGTAGGCCGTCACTTCCATCTGGTTGGTGAGGCGGACGCGAGCAATCTTGCGAAGAGCCGAGTTCGGCTTCTTCGGCGTCATCGTGCGCACCTGCAGGCAAACGCCGCGCTTCTGGGGTGCACCTGGAATGGCGACCTGGCGCTGGCGAAGGCTGTTCCAGTTCTTGCGCATGGCCGGCGCCTTGATCTTCGAGATCTTAGGCTGGCGGCCATGCCGCACGAGCTGGCTGATCGTCGGCACGGAGACGCTGCTCCTTTCGCTTTCTGCTGCTAGATGGTCATGGTTCTGCAGGCGACCTCGCCGCCCATACGGAACCCGAGCCGGGTTGGGCCCCAGTCCGAGTCCAATCGACGGGGAACTGCGCCGCCGCGGTGGCCTCCGGCGTCCGATGGGCCGCCGCTGCGGCACCGGTCGCGACATGGAGGCGATCTGACTGGCGCAAATCGCTTCTATGGTCTGGGCTGGTCGTTCCGAGTCCGGTCAGCATCCGGTCCCAGTGAACGGCCGCTGTCCTGGCTTCCCGAAGGCCGCAATTGGCACATACCAACCGCGGCTTCCCGTGAAGCCACGAAGGCGGAGTTTAGCAGTGGGCCCACGGGCACGTCAAACGACATTGTCCCTCGGTATATGCATCGCCGGGCTCGATCTTCTGATGCACTGCCCGCTCCTGGGTCCAGCTACTCCCGACCACCGCAACGGTACACAGGCGCCTGCAACACCTCTTCGTCGTGATGGTCAGGACGTCTGCGCAAGGCCCCGAGGTGGAGCGCGGCTGAGGTCAGCCTCCGAAGGCGTCGCCGAGGGAGGAGACGGCGGCCTCGAGCAGCTCGCCGAGATCGTCGCGCCCGTCGCGCTCCTGCCACCGGTCCATGGCGACTTCCACTGCGATGAGAGCCGCTGTGGCGGTGACGCGCGAGCCGAGGTCGTCGGGCGGCAGACCTAGTCGCGCCGCCAGTGCCGCGCCCGCGATTCGTCCGAACCTGAGTTGATACTCCCAGCGGCGCCCACGAAGCGACGGCGTTCGGTAGATGAGCTTCAGCCGGGGCACGAGTACCTCCCGGTCGCTCTCGTTGACGAGGGCCAGGCTGTCGGCAACGACGTGGCGCAGCGACTCGATGAGTGGCTCGCCGGCCGGCCTGGCGACATTGAGTGGGGACAGGTTCGCCCGAGCGCGCGGGAATGCCCGGTCGAGCGAAGCCCGCCAACAGCCCCGCAGCAGGGCACCCACGACCTAACCTAAGAGTGCCTCGCTAATGGTGGGCGCCACCACCCAGGGAAGAGGCGGAATGAGCAATCAGTTCGCGATGAGTCCCTGAGCGGGAGCAGCACCACCTGCCCCCAGCGCGGCCAAGAGAAGAGAATGCGAGCGGCATCGCTGTCGCCCGCATTCAGTGTTCCGATTCGAATTACCGCCAAGGCGTCGAGACGGCTACTCGTCTTTCTTGCTCTTCTCGCCCAGAATCTCCTCGATCCCGGGCACGTCGTCGTCCTTGGTTTCGCCGCCGATGGCCGCCAGGAACGGGTTGACGAAGTCGTCCTCGTCCTCGCGAGGCTCGGCTCCGGCGCCCGTGCTGGCGGACAGTAGCGAGGCCAGATCCGCGGTCTCCTCGGAGGGCCGGGCTCCGGCCTCCTCGAGGAACGGGTTGTACTCGTACTCCGGACCGCGCAGCCTCTCGAGCGACTCGCCGGCGAGCGCCTCTTCGGCGGCCCGCCGCGCGCGCTCGCGGGCGGCAGCGATGTTGGCCGGCGCGCCCGTCCCAGCCGGGATGAGCTTGCCGATGATGACGTTCTCCTTGAGGCCGATCAGGTGGTCCTTGGCGCCGTTGATGGCCGCCTCGGTGAGCACCCGGGTCGTCTCCTGGAAGGAGGCCGCCGCGAGGAACGACGATGTGTTCAGGGAGGCCTTGGTCACGCCGAGCAGGACCGTCTGAGCCGTCGCCGGCTCGCCGCCCTCTGCCAGAACCCGGTTGTTGACCTCCTCGAAGTCGAGGCGATCGATCAGTTCGGTCGGGAGGAGATCCGTGTCGCCCGGCTGGTCGATGCGAACCTTGCGGAGCATCTGCCGGACGATGATCTCGATGTGCTTGTCGTTGATGGTCACGCCCTGGCTGCGGTAGACCTTCTGGACTTCCTTGACCAGGTAGCGCTGGACGGAATCCTTGCCCCGCGTCTCGAGGTATTCCTGCGGGTTGATCGGGCCGTCGGTGATCGCGTCGCCGGCTCGAATCTCGGCGCCGTTCTCGACCATGAGCTTGGCGTTGTGGGGGATGGCGTACTCGCGCTCGACCGTGTCCTCGGACCGGACCACGATGTCGTCTCCCTCGCGAAGGAGGAAGCCCTTGGCCGGAGCGGTCACGTCCGCCGTCTTGTCCCCGCCCTCGCCACGGGCGATGACCTGGCCGGCCTCGACCATGTCGCCGGACGCTGCAAGCAGCTCCGACCCTGCGGTCAGGGCGATGTGGGTGTCGTACTGCTCCCGGCTCGTCACCTTTACGCGTGTCCCGGTATCGCTGCGCACGATCTCGACGATGCCGTCGATGTGGCTCATCTCGGCCTTGCCCTTGGGGATGCGGCCTTCGAAGAGCTCCTCGACTCGCGGCAGACCCGCGGTGATGTCCAGGCCGGCGACGCCGCCGGTGTGGAACGTCCGCATCGTCAGCTGCGTGCCAGGCTCGCCGATCGACTGGGCGGCGATGATGCCTACGGCCTCGCCGATGCCAACCAGCGCACCGGTGGCAAGGTTGCGGCCGTAGCAGAGGCGGCAGACGCCGTGCCGGGCCTCGCAGGAGAGCGGTGAGCGGACGAGGACCTCGTCGATCCCCGACTCGTCCACCGCGGCCGCGAGCGCCTCGGTGAGCTCCTGGTTGCGCTCTACGACGAGCTCGCCGGTCACGGGGTGGAAGAGATCCGCGGCGGAAAGGCGGCCGACCATTCGCTTCTGGTAGGCGCCCTTCTCGTTGCTGGTGATCTCGGCCGACTCGGACCGCGTGATCCAGGAGCCTTCCTGGGTGCCGCAGTCTTCCTCGCGGGTGATCACGTCCTGAGCCACGTCCACAAGACGGCGGGTCAGATAGCCCGAGTCTGCGGTGCGGAGGGCGGTGTCGGCGAGGCCCTTGCGGGCGCCGTGGGTGGAGATGAAGTACTCGAGAACGGTCATGCCTTCGCGGAAGTTGCTCCGCACCGGCACGTCGATGATCCGGCCCGACGGGTCGGCCATCAGACCGCGCATACCGCCGAGCTGGCTGATCTGGCCCTTGTTACCTCGGGCGCCCGAGTCGGACATCATCCGGACCGAGCCGAAGGCATCCAGGCCGTCCATCATGGCGGTGGAGAGGTCGTTGGTCGTCTTCTGCCAGACGTCGACGACCTGCTCGTAACGCTCGTCGTCGGTGATCAGGCCGCGCTGGAACTGGCGATCGATCTGGTCGACCGAGGCGTCGGCTTCCTTCAGGCGGCGAGCCTTGTCGGGCGGGATCACGATGTCGCCGACGGCGATGGTCATGCCGCCGCGGGTTGCGTACTCAAAGCCGACACCCTTGACGCCGTCGACGACGTTGGCCGTCTCCTCGGGGCCGAGAATCCGATAGCACTCATCGACCAGGCGCCGCAGCTCGGTCCGCTTCATGTTCACGTTCTTGAAGCGGAGCCGATCCGGGACGATCTGGTTGAAGATCACCCGACCTACGGTGGTCTGGACCCGGACGTCGACGGCCGCTCCGGCCTCCTCATCCCAGCTCTTGACCATGGCGATGACCGGCTCGTGAAGGGTGACTTCGCGGAGCTGATAGGTCAGGATCGCCTCGCCTTCGCTGGAGAAGAGGCGCATCTTCTTGCCCTCGGCCAGAGGCTTCTCCATGGTGAGGTAGAAGCAGCCGAGGACCATGTCCTGCGTTGGGGCGACGACCGGGCTTCCGTCGGCGGGCGACAGAAGATTGGCGGTCGACAGCATCATCGTCCGCGCCTCTTCCTGCGCGGCGGTGGAAAGCGGGACGTGGACGGCCATCTGGTCGCCGTCGAAGTCGGCGTTGAAGGCGGTGCAGACGAGCGGGTGGATCTGGATGGCCGAGCCCTCGACGAGGACCGGCATGAACGCCTGGATGCCCAGACGGTGAAGCGTGGGGGCGCGGTTCAGTAGAACCGGGTGGTCCTTGATGACTTCCTCGAGAACGTCCCAGACCTCGGGCCGGACGCGCTCGACGATGCGCTTGGCGCTCTTGATGTTGTGGGCGAAGCCCTTCTCAACGAGCAGGCGCATGACGAACGGCTTGAACAGCTCGAGCGCCATCTTCTTGGGCAGCCCGCACTGGTGCAGCTTGAGCTCCGGGCCGACGACAATGACAGACCGGCCGGAGTAGTCGACGCGCTTGCCGAGCAAGTTCTGGCGGAACCGGCCCTGCTTGCCCTTGAGCATGTCCGACAGGCTCTTGAGGCGATGGTTGCCGGTGCCGGCGATGGCCCGGCCGCGCCGACCGTTGTCGATCAGGGCGTCGCAGGCTTCCTGGAGCATCCGCTTCTCGTTGCGGATGATGATCTCCGGGGCGCCGAGCTCGAGCAGCCTCTTGAGTCGGTTGTTGCGGTTGATCACGCGCCGGTAGAGGTCGTTGAGGTCGGAAGTCGCGAAGCGGCCGCCGTCGAGCTGGACCATCGGCCGCAGATCCGGCGGAATGACCGGGATGACCGACAGGATCATCCACTCCGGGCGCGTGCCCGAGCGGCGGAAGGCCTCGATCAAACGGAGCCGCTTGATGGCCTTCTTGCGGCGCTGTCCGGAGGTCGTCCGAACCTCGACGTGGAGCGAGCGAGCCAGCTCCTCGAGGTCCATCCGGCCGATGATGTCGCGGACCGCCTCTGCGCCCATCGCGGCGTGGAAGATCCGGCCACCACGGCTGCCCGAGCCGTAGCGCTCGTCCAGGTAGCGGAAGTCGTTCTCGGACAGAGTGGCCAGCGCCTTGATCGACTCGATCTCATCGCGCTGCTTGCGGATTTCGTCCTTGGCGCCGTCGGCGTCGCGGCGGAGGCGCTCGCGCTCCGTCTCGATCTCGGCGTCGTTGGCGAGCTCGAGGTCGCCGATCTTTTGGGCGACGCTGCGCTCCTCGTCGGCCTCGCGCTGCTGGATCTCGGCAGTAAGCCGCTCCGATTCGGCAGCGACGATCTTGCGGAGGGCCGCTGTGGCTTCCTTGCCGGCCGAGTCGCCGGCGGCAACCACGACTTCACCGGTGATGGGGAAGGCGATGGCCTCTGCGGCCGCGTCCTTGCCGAGAGCGCTCAGGAGCTTCTCGACCTGCTGGGCGGCCTCGACGATCTCTTCGGTTCGAGTGGTGCGCTGCAGCTCGAGCTCGCTCTTGGTGGTGGCGAGAGCCGCGTTCAGCTCGTCCTTCTGGCGGTGGAAGCGGCTCTTGAGCTCGTCCTCCAGGTCGCTGAGGGCCCGGCCGCCCTTGCCTCCCCTACCCTCGGCTTCGTCTTCGAGCGCGACCAGGGCCCGCTTCCGGGCGTCCTCGTCGACGTGGGTGACGATGTAGAGGGCGAAATAGAGGATGCGCTCGAGGTTGCGGGGGCTGATGTCGAGCAGGATGCCCAGTCGCGACGGCGTTCCCTTGAAATACCAGATGTGGCTGACCGGGCTGGCAAGCTGGATGTGGCCCATGCGCTCGCGGCGGACCTTGGAGCGAGTTACCTCGACGCCACACTTGTCGCAGATGATGCCCTTGTACCGAATCCGCTTGTACTTGCCGCAGTAGCACTCCCAGTCCTTGGTGGGACCGAAGATGCGCTCGTCGAAGAGCCCGTCCTTCTCCGGCTTGAGCGTTCGGTAGTTGATCGTCTCGGGCTTGGTGACCTCACCCGACGACCAGTCCCGGATCTGCTCGGGACTGGCGAGCGAGATCCGGATCGCGTTGAAGTTGTTGACCTCGAGCATTCCTCTCCTCCACGCCACCGCCTGGCTCGGGGGCGTAGTTCGGACCGTGGATCGGCGACGCCTGGCTGGCCGGGCGCGGGCGCCGCTTCATGCGTGCAGCTAGATCAGTCTTCGAACCCAGCGAGATTGATCCCGCCTAGATCCGGCATCGGATAGGTGCCGGAGTCCTCGGCGAAGCGAATTTCTTCGTCGTTCTCGTTGAGGATCTCGACGTTGAGCCCGAGGCTCTGGAGTTCTTTGATCAGGACCTTGAACGATTCGGGGACACCCGGCGCCTGGATCTCCTCGCCCTTGACGATCGCTTCGTACGTCTGGACACGACCCATGACGTCGTCTGACTTCACGGTGAGGAGCTCCTGCAGGATGTTCGCCGCGCCGTAGGCCTCGAGGGCCCAGACCTCCATCTCCCCGAATCGCTGGCCGCCGAACTGGGCCTTGCCGCCCAGTGGCTGCTGCGTGATGAGGCTGTAGGGCCCGGTGGATCGAGCGTGGATCTTGTCCTCCACCAGATGGTGGAGCTTGAGCATGTAGATGTAGCCGACCGTGATGGGCCGGTCGAAGGCCTCGCCTGATCGGCCGTCGCGAAGGACGACCTTGCCGTCTTCCGGCAACCCTGCGTCGCGGAGCTCCTGGCGGATCTGCTCCTCCGTCGCGCCGTCGAAGACGGCGGTTGCGGCCTTGAGACCGCGTTCGTGGAGCGCCCAGCCGAGGTGCGTCTCGAGGATCTGGCCGATGTTCATTCGGCTCGGCACGCCGAGCGGGTTGAGCACGATGTCCACTGGGGTGCCGTCCGGCAGGTAGGGCATGTCCTCGACCGGGAGAACCTTGGCGATGACGCCCTTGTTGCCGTGGCGACCGGCCATCTTGTCGCCCACGCTGACCTTGCGCTTCTGAGCGACGGAGACTCGAACCAGGCGGTTCACGCCCGGCATGAGCTCGTCGCCTTCCTCGCGGCTGAAGATGCGGACGTCGACGACCTTGCCGCGCTCGCCGTGTGGCAGGCGCAGGCTCGAGTCCTTAACCTCACGGGCCTTCTCACCGAAGATGGCTCGCAGGAGCCGCTCCTCGGCCGTCAGCTCGGTCTCGCCCTTGGGCGTGATCTTGCCGACTAGGATGTCGCCCGGCTGGACCTCGGCGCCGATGTAGACGATCCCCTCTTCGTCGAGGTCTTTGAGGGACTCCTCGCCGACGTTGGGGATGTCGCGGGTGATCTCTTCGGGGCCGAGCTTGGTGTCGCGCGACTCGAGCTCGTGCTTCTCGATGTGGATGCTGGTGAAGAAGTCTTCCTTGACGAGGCGCTCGCTGATGACGATCGCGTCCTCGTAATTGCCGCCTTCCCAGCTCATGAACGCCACGAGGACGTTCCGGCCGAGAGCCAGCTCGCCGTGGTCGGTCGAGCTCGAGTCTGCGATCGGCTCACCCTTCGTGAGACGCTGACCGACGTCGACGATTGGCCGCTGGTTGATGCAGGTGCCCTGGTTGGATCGCACGTACTTCTGGAGCAGGTACTCGTCGAGGTCGCCCGAGTCCGTTTCGACCTGGACGCGGTCGGCGGTCACGCTCGTGCACACGCCCGGCCGGCGGGCGACCACGACCTGGCCCGAGTCGAGCGCCGAGCGCCACTCCATGCCGGTGCCGACGATCGGCGACTCCGGCTCGAGAAGCGGCACGGCCTGGCGCTGCATGTTCGAGCCCATCAGGGCTCGGTTGGCGTCGTCGTGCTCGAGGAACGGGATGAGAGCCGTGGCCACGGAGACGACCTGCTTGGGCGAGACGTCCATGTATTCGATGGCGCTCGGCCGAGCCTCGGGAAACTGGTCGCGGTAGCGGCACGGGATACGGTCGCGGACGAAGTGTCCCTGCGCGTCGAGCTCGGCGTTGGCCTGCGCGACGTGATGCTCTTCCTCTTCGTCGGCGGCGAGGTACTCGATCTCGGCCGTCACGACGGGGCGGATCGGGAAGGCCTGAGCCTTCTGGCGCTTGAGCTCCGCGAGGGCCGCGTCGTTGAACTTCTCGCCGGCCTTGACGATGACCTTGCCGTCTTTGCCGGCCAGGTCCGCACCGGCCTCGTGCCGGGCGATCTCGGGGTCGTCCCAGGCGATCGTTCGCTTGACCTTGCGGTAAGGCGTCTCGATGAAGCCGTAGCTGTTGATGCGTCCGAACGTCGCCAGCGAGCCGATCAGGCCGATGTTCGGGCCTTCCGGCGTCTCGATCGGGCAGATGCGGCCGTAGTGGCTGTGGTGGACGTCGCGGACGTCGAACCCGGCGCGCTCGCGGGAGAGGCCACCCGGGCCCAGCGCGGAGAGGCGTCGCTTGCTGGTCAGCTCGGCCAGAGGGTTGGTCTGGTCCATGAACTGGCTCAGCTGGCTGCCGCCGAAGAACTCCTTCATCGCCGCCACGACGGGCCGGATGTTGATGAGGGCGTTCGGCGTGGCCTTGTCGATCTCCTGGATGGTCATGCGCTCGCGGACGACCCGCTCCATGCGGAGCAGCCCGACCCGGAAGGCGTTCTGGATCAGCTCGCCGTTGGCGCGGATGCGGCGGTTGCCGAGGTGGTCGATGTCGTCCGGCGTGCCCAGGCCGCGGTTCAGCTCGATGAGGTGGCCGACGATCGCGGCGATGTCCTCCCGGGTGATGATCCGCTGCTCACGGTCCAGCTCGATGCCCATGCGATCGACGACCGGGCCGAGCTTCTTGTTGAACTTGTAACGGCCGACACGGCCGAGGTCGTAGCGGCGGAAGTTGAAGAAGAGGCTCTCGACGAGCTGGCGGGCGTTGTCGCCGGTGGGCGGATCGCCCGGGCGCAGCTTCTTGTAGACCTCGATCAGGGCGTCCTGCTGGGTCTTGGTCAGGTCCTTGTCCAGCGTCGAGGCGACGTACTGGTGCTCGGGATCCGTGTCGACGGTGGCGAAGAGGCCGCTGATCTCGTCGTTCTGCTCGTAGCCGACGGCGCGCAGCAGAGTCGTAGCCGCGATCTTGCGCTTGCGGTCGACCTTGACCGAGAGCAGGTCCTTGTTGCTCGTCTCGAATTCAAGCCACGCACCGCGGTTCGGGATGACCTTGGCCGAGAACAGGGTTCGACCGCTGGTCGGGTCCTCGACGGCGCTGTAGTAGACGCCCGGCGAGCGGACGAGCTGGGAGACCACGACTCGTTCGGCGCCGTTGATGATGAAGGTTCCCTGGTCCGTCATGAACGGGAAGTCGCCCATGTAGACCCGCTGGCGCTGGATCTCGCCGGTCTCCTTGATCAGGAGCTCGACGTTCACGTACAGGGGCCGGCTGAAGGTGAGGTCCTTGGTCCGGCACTCGAGCTCGGCGTACTTGGGCGCGCCGAACTCATAGTCGAGGAAATGGAGCTCCATCACCTTGCCGGTGAAGTCCTTGATCGGGCTGATCTCGTCGAACAGCTCCCGTAGCCCCTTCTCCACGAACCAGTCGAATGAGCTCAACTGGAGCTCGATCAGGTTGGGGATTTCAAGGACCTCGGGGATCCGCGCGTAGCGCCGGCGGGGCGTGATCGCGGAAGCGCGAGAGGACTCAGCGACAGACAGCATGAACCGCTCCTTGACGGAGGAGAAAGGGGAAGGCCGCGCTCACAGAAGGAGTAGGATACCGCGGATTCCGCTGGTGTCAAATGGTCCCACCAGAAGAACCACGCTTTCTCCCGCACCCCTGTTGCGCAGACCGGGCCGCGGAGTGGGATCCAACCCCGCCCGGCCGGGCTCGAACCCGTCCGTCGCTGCCATAGGACCCGAAGGTCGGAGGCGTCGACGGGCGGGCTCGGCCTGACGAGAACTCGGTTACTTGATCTCGACCTTGGCGCCCTGCTCTTCGAGGGCGGCCTTGATCTTCGCGGCTTCGTCCTTGTTCACGCCTTCCTTGACCGGCTTCGGCGCGCCGTCGACCAGGTCCTTGGCCTCCTTGAGGCCCAGACCGGTCAGCTCGCGGACGACCTTGATGACCGGGATCTTGTTGGGCCCGATCTCGGCCAGGATCGCGGTGAATTCGGTCTGCTCCTCGACCTCGGCGGCCGCGGCTGGCGCAGCGGCGACGGCGCCTGCGGCCGCGACTGCGACCGGGGCGGCAGCCGTGACGCCGAACTTGTCCTCGAAGGCCTTCTTGAAGTCGGACAGCTCGAGAACGGTCATCGACGCGAAGGCGTCGAGCAGCTGGTCCTGTGTGAGCTTTGCCATTGGTAGTTACTCCTTCGTGCCCGAACCGGCTCGGCCCGAGCGGGTTTGTGTCAGTCGGAGCGCCGCTCAGGCGCCTTGCTTGTCGGCGAGGGCGGCTACCAGCCCGGCGATGTCCCTGAGCGGGGCATCGAACAGGCCGGCCATCGTGGCCATCGGTGCGGCAATCGCACCGGCGACCTGGGCCCGGAGCACGTCGCGTCCGGGGAGCTGCGCCAGACGCTGGACCCCATCTGGGTTCACGACCTGATCGCCGATGACCGCCCCGGTCACCTTGATGACGCGATAGGGCCGGAAGGCATCCAGGACCGCTTTGGCGGCTGCGCCCTCGTCTCCCTTGATGAAAGCGACCGCGGTCGGACCCTCGAGCAGGATGCCAAGGGCTTCCGACCCGGCGTCACGCGCGGCAATCTTCATCAGCCGGTTCTTGACGACCCGGTATGCGACGTTCTGCTTGCGCAGGTTTCGACGGATCTCGCCTAGCTCAGAGACCTTGAGGCCGCGGTACTCGGAGACGATCATCGCCGAGCTGGACCGAGCTTCCTCGGTTAGCTCCGCGACGGTCTCGCGCTTGGCCTCGGTGGGCATGTTGACCTCCTTGGACTGCTGCGCGCAGCCGGCGCGCGACGGTGGGCCGGCCGGCGACGGAATTCGCCACCGACCAAAACGCCCCTGCGACGGCCTTTCGCCACAGGGGCGCTCCCACCCACGCGGATGGAGGCTTGGTCCCTGCCTCGGCGTGCCCGCCGGCCGTGAAGCCGGCGAATTGAGTCGGTCTCGCAACCCCGATCGCTCGGTAGCTGCTACTCACGACGCATGCTGTCTGCGGCGGTCCGTCGTATTCGATTGTCGGGCGACGGTGCGTCATCGACGCGCCCGACGCCGGCCTGGTCCGCGTTGCCGCGGCCGGGCCACATATGGTGGCGGCCCTAAGACGCCGCGGCGACCGCGAGCACGGCCGGGATGTCGATCCGGATGCCGGGCCCCATGGTCGGGGTGATGGTCAGGGTCTTGAGGTACTGACCCTTGGCGCCGCTCGGGCGGGCGCGGTTGATGGCGTCGAGCAGCGTCGCCAGGTTGTCGACGAGTTGCTGTGACTCGAAGCTGGCCTTGCCGAATGGGACGTGGATGATGCCACCCTTGTCGACCTTGAACTCCACGCGCCCGGCCTTGACTTCCTTGAGGGCACGCTCGAGGTCGAAAGTGATCGTTCCGGACTTGGGGTTCGGCATCAGGCCCTTGCGGCCCAGGATGCGGCCCAGGCGACCGACCATGCCCATGACGTCCGGCGCGGCGAGGGCCACATCGAAGTCCGTCCAGCCCGCCTCGATCTTCTTGACCAGATCCTCGGCTCCGACCTCGTCGGCTCCAGCGCGAAGCGCCTCCAGAGCCTTCTCGCCCTGGGCGAAGACGACGACGCGTACTTTCTTGCCGGTGCCGTGAGGGAGGACGACCGTGCCACGAACCATCTGGTCGGCGTGGCGCGGGTCGACGCCCAGCCGAAGATGGGCTTCGACACTGGCGTCGAAACCGACGTAGCTGGTCTTGCGGACGAGCTCGGCGCCCTCCTCGGGCGAGTAGAGCTTGGTCCGGTCGACGAGCTTTGCTGCTTCCTGATACTTCTTGCCGCGCTCCGGCATCTCGGTCTCCTTCCATCGGTCCCGACCGGCTTGCCCGGTGTCGACCTCCCCCTGGCGCGGGGTGAACGTCCGATCCTCGGACTGCCGGCTCGCACCCGCGTCGCCTCAGTCCTCGGAGGATCTGCGTGTGTGAGCCTGTAGCAGAGTGACCTTATCCGACGACCTCGATGCCCATGCTACGGGCGGTGCCCTCAATCTGGGCCATTGCCGCCTCGAGAGTCGTGGCGTTGAGATCCGGCATCTTGATGGTGGCGATCTCACGAACCTGGTCGCGGGTCACCTTGCCGACAGTCTCGCGACCGGCGGTCGCCGCGCCCTTCTGGATCCCGGCCGCCTTGCGGAGGAGGTCGGGGGCGGGCGGAGTCTTGAGGACGAAGGTGAACGAGCGATCTTCGAAGATCGTGATCTGCGCAGGGATCACCTGGCCGACCTTGTCGGCGGTCTTCTCGTTATAGGACTTGGTGAACTCGACGATGTTGATGCCGTGGGGACCAAGCGCCGTGCCGACGGGCGGCGCAGGCGTGGCCTTGCCAGCGTTGAGCTGCAGGGTTAGGACGATGCGGATCTTCTTGGCCACGGGGCTCGAGCTTCCTTTCGCTTACAGCTTCTCGACCTGGAGGAAGTCGAGCTCGACCGGGGTTTCGCGGCCGAAGATGCTGACCAGCACCTTGACTTTGTTGCGCTCCGGGTTGACCTCGTCCACGGTGCCGATGAACTCGGCGAACGGGCCGTCGGTAACGCGGACGTTCTGACCCTTGGTAAACGCCATCCGGTAGCGAGGCGTCTCGACGCCCATCTGCCGGAGGATCTGCTTGACCTCAGCCTCGTCGAGCGGGATCGGCTCGCTCCGGACGCCCGGAATGTTGCCGCCGCCGACGAAACTGGTGACGCCGGGCGTGTTTCGAACCACGTACCACGAGTCCGGATCGAGGATCATCTCGACCAGAACGTAGCCGGGATAGACCTTCTTCTGGACCGTGTGGCGCTGGCCCTGCCTGATCTCGATCTCATCCTCCATCGGCACGAGGACCTGGAAGATCTTGTCGTCCATGCCCATCGATTCGATGCGGTGCTCGAGGTTGGCCTTGACCTTGTTCTCGTAGCCCGAGTACGTGTGGATGACGTACCACCGCTTCTCGGGCGGCCGAACGGTTTCCCCAGCCTGCTCCGTCTTCATGCTCAACATCACCCGGCGTTAATCGACTTGGCCAAGAGACCAAAGACGTAGTCGAAGGCGGAAATGTAGATGGCGACGGCGGCACTTATGGCCAGCACCACCACCGTCAGGTTACGGGCCTGCCGCGGGGTAGGCCAGTTGACCTTCTTCAGTTCTTGCCACGAGTCTTGAACGAAGCGCTGGATGCGCGACACGGCTGCTCTCTAACTATCTGACGTTGTCTAGGCTGGCAGGCGCCGCGGGACTCGAACCCACAACCCCTGGTTTTGGAGACCAGTGCTCTGCCAAATTGAGCTAGGCGCCTGCGATTCCCGCCGCTCGACCTACTTGGCCTCGCGATGAAGGGTGTGCCGGCGTTCGCGAGGGCAGTACTTGCGCAACTCGAGTCGGCCGGGATCGTTCTTCTTGTTCTTACGAGTGGTATACGTCCGCATCTTGCACTCGGTGCAGGCTAGCTGAATGATCGGACGCGCGTCGACCTTTGCCATTCTCTACTCGGTGATCGAGGTGATGGCCCCGGCGCCGACGGTCCGGCCACCCTCGCGGATGGCGAAGCGCTGGCCGACTTCCAGGGCGATCGGGGTGATGAGCTCGACTCTCATGTCGACGTTGTC
>JBEKPB010000030.1:0-42974 GCA_049521175.1 Candidatus Limnocylindrales bacterium | reverse complement strand
CGACGTCCAGCGGCTGCGCGTACTCCCGGTCGATCCGGTCGCGGACGCGGCGCAGCCACGCGAGGTCGCGCAGGTGCTGCGCCGCGGCGGGTGTGCTGGTCACCTGCGAGATCGTGCCACATCGCGCCGGAGGTGCCTAGCGCCGCTGGCGTCCCACCCCACTCCGCGTCCGCTCTGGCCCGGTCTGCTCCGCTTACGTCCTCGACCTGTTCAGGCCCTGCGGTATCCGCCACTCGTCCCACGTCAACACGTCTCGTTAGCAGTCAACTAGGGTATGGCTCCCAAGTGGTCGATGGTGATTGCGCCAATCTGGCCAGGTGACGCGTTCAGCTGAAGTCAGCGAGGCTGCGTGGCTTGGATCGAGCCGTTGATGCCTCAGGCGGTGGGTCGTAGTCGTCCGTGGCGTGATCAACGTCAGGTGGTCGAGGGCATCGTGTTCCGGTATCGGACCGGGGTGGCGTGGCGTGATCTTCCGGGGCGGTTCGGGCCGTGGCAGACGGTGTGGAAGCGGCATCATCGCTTCGCGACCGATGGCACGTGGGACAAGCTGTTGTGCGTGATTCAGGCTGAGGCCGACGCGGCCGGTCGGGTGGATTGGAACGTGTCGGTCGACTCCTCGATCGTGCGGGCGCACCAGCATTCGGCTACGGCCAAGCGCAGTGCCCGGGAGGATCGCACCGTGCTCGTCGAGCATACAGGGGCGGTTCGAATGACAAGAATCCGCGCTGCTGTCGGGACGAACCGGGCGATCACGCCCTCGGCCGCTCGCGCGGCGGGCTGAGCACGAAGATCCACGCCGCGGTCGACGGACGGGGCCGCCCGCTGGCCATCCTGCTCACCCCCGGCCAGGCCGGTGACGCGCCGATGATGTTGCCGCTGCTCGCGCACCTGCGTGTCCAGCGCACGATCGGCCGGCCACGGACCCGGCCCGACCGGGTGCTGGCCGACAAGGCCTACTCCTCGCGCGCGATCCGCGCTCACCTCAGGACCCGCGGCATCGGCAGCGTGATCCCCGAGCCCGACGACCAGAAGGCCCACCGCAAGCGCATCGGCTCATCCGGCGGCCGACCGGTGACCTACGACCGCACCGCGTACCGCGGACGCAACGTCATGGAACGCGCCTTCAACGGCTTCAAACACTGGCGCGGGCTGGCCACCAGATACGACAAGCACGCCATCGTCTACCGCGGCGGCCTCGTCCTCGCAGCCGTGCTGCTCTGGCTCACCGACTTAGGAGACACGTCCCAGCGGGGTCGCAGGTCGGCAGGGCAGTCTAGCGGCGGTTCCTGGCATGGCAGTCGACGCAGTCCCTCGCCCAGGGCAGAGCCTCGAGCCGCTCCGGGGCGATCGGTTTGCCGCAGCTCTCGCACCGCCCGAACGTCCCGGCTTCGATTCGGCGCAGGGCGCCCTCGATCTGGCCGAGGTGCTGCTCCTCTCGCCCGCGGAGCTGCTGGCCGCGCTGGCTTTCGGAGACTTCCGTGGAAGAAGCCGTCTGGGCGCCATGGGCGACCCGCGGATGCTCGACCTCCTCGGACAGCTCAAGCCGTATCCGTTCGCGCTCGCTTTCGAGCGTCCGCCGTGCGACTTCCACGAGGTTCGCGTCCATGACTCGCATCGTACGCCGCTCGATGAGGTAGTGCGCGCCTATCCGAACACGGTCGTGCCAATCGTGGCCCTGGGCTGCGAAGCCTCTCGATTGCGCGCGTGGCGCCGTAGGCAGCCTGCCATAACTCGGCCTAGACTCTTCTCGGAGTTCAACCGCCAGCGGCCGGTCGGATCCGGCCAGCCAGTCGGCCAAGGAGCACCATGGCACCAGCGAAGGATCCCGTCTGCGGGATGGAGGTCGACACCGCCACCGACCTCAAGTTCGAATATGAAGGCGAGACCTACTACTTCTGCAGCCGCGGCTGCAGGCTCGACTTCGAGGAAGATCCGGAGAAGTACCTCGACCCTGAGTACGAACCGCAGATGTAGGTCTCTCGGCCGCAAGGTCGGCCGCCCCGGACCCGGCTTGCGTGGTACGCTCAGAGCGAGCGTTGGGAGTGCCGCTGGGCCTCCAGCCTGATATGAATCCACGACTCCAGGAGAAGCCCGATGGCCTACATAATCGCTGAGCCCTGCATCGATGTGATGGACACGGCGTGCGTATCCGTCTGCCCGGTCGACTGCATCCACTTCGAGGAGGGCGTCGACCGCACTCTATACATCGATAACAACGAGTGCATCGACTGCGGCGCTTGCGAGCCCGAGTGCCCGGTCAACGCCATTTTCGTCGAGGAGTCCCTCCCGGCGCAGTGGGCCGCCTACACTGAGGTCAACGCTCTCTGGTACACGGACAAGGAAGCCGCCCGCGCCAAGGTCAACGCGCTGAAGCCGGCCTGATTTCCGCGATAACTCGTGGGCGCCCGGCCGTTTGGCCGGGCGCTTCCGATTCCGGCGGGGGCAGGGCGGCTGAGCTCGGGCCGCTGAGTGCCCGGCGGCTGAGCGCGGGCCGCTGAGTCCGGAACCGCTCCGGCTAGACTTGTGCGATGCGCATCGTATCCCTCTTGCCGTCTGCGACCGAGATCATCTGCGCCCTGGGGCTGCGCGATCGGCTCGTCGGGATCAGCCACCGCTGCGACTTCCCACCGGAGATCGAGGGAGTGGCGGTCGTCACGCGCGCCATCCCCGCCGGCGCGGCAGCGGCCGCAGCGACATCGGCGACAGCTGCGCGCGGCGGCTTCGCAGAGGGTGCCGGTATCGACGACGAGCTGGGGCTCAGCCAGCTCGATCGGGCTCTGCTGCTGACGGTCGAGCCGGAGCTGGTGATCGTGGGCCAGCGCGGCCGCGGGCCGGGACCGCGTGAAGTGGAGGCCGCTCTCATTGGCATTGCCGTCTCGCCGGAGATCGTGTGCCTGGATCCCGTGACACTCGAAGGGATCTTCCACTCGCTGATCACGCTCGGGGCAATGACCGAGGCCGAAGACGATGCGATAGAGCTGCTCGAGGCTCTGCGCGAGGATCTGAGTGATATCGAGCAGACGGTCGTGGCGCGCCACGATCAGGGCCTCCGACCAAAGCGGGTCGTGGTGCTCGAGGGTCTGTCGCCACTGAGAGCCAGCGGTCGGTGGGTACCGGAGCAGGTTCGCCGCGCCGGTGGTTGGGAGCTGCTCGGTCGCGAGGGCGAATCGTCATCGCCCACGTCGTGGAAGGCCATTCGCGACGTCGACCCGGAGATGCTGCTCTTCGCCCCTTCGGGACTGACCGTTCTGGAGGCCCAGGCGGTCTGGCGAGCCACCGAACGGCCGGAGTTCTGGGACGACCTCGAAGCCGTCAGGCGTGGCCAGGTCTTCTTCGTCGAGCCGGTGTACTTCTCCCGGCCGGGCCCCCGCGTCGTCGACGGCGTCGGCATGCTCGCCGAAATCTTCGACCCCGAAGGCTTCATCGACGCGTCCCCCCCGGACAGCTGGACGCCGCTCGTCGAGTAGCTAGGGCCAGCCCGGACACAGGCTGCCCACTGGCGTTGAGGGACGACTAGCCGACGAGCCCGGGCACAGGCCCACTGGCGTTGAGGGCCGGATCTTCGCCTCACGGCCCGGAGGAACAGGTCGACCTCAGCCCGAATCTGCGCAGTATCTTCGCAGTACGTCCACCTGGGTTTCAGGATTAATTCAGTCGCCAGAGCCAATCTTCCCATCAGCTCCTCCCTTCCTCCCAGGGCTAAGACGAGAACAGACAGCCGGTCGCTTTCCTCCCTCAGCGACCGGCTCTCGTCTGTCTAGGGGGTCGCGCGACCCGGAGCGTTCCGTCGGCTTGCGGCCCGTAGCACGCAATTAGGCGCGAAACCGGCCCTCCTCGGCCCCTGACCGCGCCTATACTCGCCGACATGTCGCCTCTTTCGAACCGAACCGTAGCGACAATCGGCTCAGGAGTGATGGCCGAGTCGATCATTGCCGGGCTGCTGCGCGGCAAGCTGGTGGAACCGGGACAGATCGTCGGCAGCGAACCCAGAGCCGAGCGGCGCGAGGAGCTGGCGCGCCAGTACGGCGTCCGGATGGTCGCCTCGAACCTCGAAGCAGCGCGAGAAGCGGACGTCATCCTGCTCTCGGTCAAGCCGCAGACGCTCACCAAGGTCGGTCACGAGCTCGGCGGCCATCTCCGCCCCAACCAGCTCGTGGTCTCGATCGTGGCGGGCGCGAACTGCAACGTTCTCACGAACCTCCTCGACCACCGCGAGGTCGTTCGCAGCATGCCAAACACCCCCGCGCAGATCGGACGCGGCATGACCGTCTGGTATGCCACGCCCGAGGTCACCGAGGAGCAGGCCGACCAGGCCCGCGTCTTGCTGCGCGCCCTCGGCACGGACCTCCAGGTCGAAGACGAGCGCTTCGTCGAGATGGCGACCGCGGTCAGCGGCACCGGCCCGGCCTACGTGTTCCTCGTCATGGAGGCCTTGATCGACGCGGCGGTCCACCTCGGTTTCCCGCGTCATGTCGCCCACGACCTGGTGATCGAGACGCTCGAGGGCAGTACCGCCTTTGCCAAGGCCACGGCCCAGCACCCCGCGGTCCTGCGGAACATGGTCACGTCGCCGGGCGGGACCAGCGCCGCCGCCATCCACGAGCTCGAGTCCGGCCGACTCCGCACCGTGCTGTCCGAGGCGGTATGGGCCTCGTACCGGCGGACGATCGAGCTGGGCGCCGACCTGGAGAAGGGCCTTGGGCTGAACGAGGGGTCGACAGACGCGTCCGTGAACGGCAAGGCGGCCCGCGCGGCCGGGCCAGGGGCATCGGCTCGCCGGTTGGGTCGCTGACGTGCCCGGCGCGACCGACCCTGGCGCTTCTACTATGCCCGAGGGCCTGCTGGCGATATTCGCCCACCCCGACGACGAGAGCTACGGTGCCGGCGGAGTGATGGCCCTTGCGGCGGCGGCCGGAAATCCGGTCTGGGTCCTGTGCGCGACCAACGGCGACCAGGGTGGACGGCCGGGCGAGATGGGCGTCGACCATTCGCTCGATCCGGAGATCCGGCGCGAGGAGCTGGCCTGCGCCTGCCGGGAGCTGGGCATCGCCGAACCGATCTTCCTCGGCTATCGCGACTCGGGCATGGAGGGCTGGGGTGCGCCGGAGGGCGCGTTGAGCCGCGCCCCACAGGACGAGGTGGTGGAGCGGATTGTCGCCGTGATCCGGCGGCTCCGGCCGGCCGTCATCGTCACCTTCGATCCAGGTGGGGTCTACGGCCACCCGGACCACACGACGTGCTCGGCCACAGCCACGGCGGCGTACCTTCGGACGGCCGCGGAGCCGGGCGGCCCGGTTGCGCTGTACCACCAGGCCCTGCCCCGCTCGTTCGTGGCCGGCATGCAGGCCGCGATGGAGGCCGAGCGGCGCCGCTCCGGCGACGATAAGCCGCCGTCCGAGGACGATCTGCGCCAGCAGGAAGCGTTCCAGAAGCTGGCGCGACCGGATGAAGAGATTACGACCGTCGTTTCGATCGTCCCGGTTGCCGAGCGCAAGATCGCCGCCCTGGCCTGCCACGACAGCCAGATGCGCGGCCGTCGCTGGGACGATCCCGAACAGCGAGCCGAGATGGAGCGGATGTTCGGCAGGGAGACCTTCGTTCGGGTCCACCCGGCGCCGCACCCGGGCGAAAAGGAAGGGCGGTTCATGGCGCTGAAATGGGGCGACTCGTGATCCAGCGGCGCGCCGCCAGAGGGGGATCGACCGCCGACGCGGCCCGAGCCGGGGCATCGGCGGGCTCGTCCAACCGCGCAGTTGCGCCCGATGTGGCGGCTACGGCCCCGGGTGACGGCGCGTCAGACCACGGCCACTCGCTCGCGCCGCCCGCGCCCGGCGTTGCCGGCGATCCCACCGGCGGCGCCGCAGTCGAAGAGGCGCCCCCCTCCCGGGTCGTGGCCGAACCCAACCGCGCCGCCTCGGATCTGGGCCGCGCTCGCAGGCCCTCACGCGACGGGCTCACGATCGAACAGGCCGCGGCCGTCGAGTCGCCGCGTGAATTCCGCCTCTCGCCCGACGGCCGCCGCATCGCATTCACGGCCGAGGCCGCCGGCGCCCGCCAGATCTTCCTCATGCCGGTTCGCGGTGGATACCCTGAGCAGCTGACCGCAACCGAGAAGCCGGCCTCGGATCCGCAGTGGTCGCCCGACGGCCGCCGCATCGCCTTCGTCCGCGACGACGCAATCTGGATGATCGACGTCGAAGGTTCGCACCAGGCGCTGGTGACGCAGCATCCAGCCGGGAACCGATCGCCGCGCTGGTGCGCCGACGGCCATCAGATCGGGTTCATCTCGCGCCGGCGCGGGTGGGATCAGCTGTGGCTCGTGGATGCACCCGTGCCGCGCCGGGGCCGGCCGGCAACTCGGCCGCGGTCGCCCGAACCGGTGCCGCTCAGCAAGGCTGGCGTGGACGTCGGTGAGTTCGTGTGGTCGCCGGACGGCCGCCGGGTCGCCATCGCGTCGCAGCGGCTGCCAGACCTGCTGACGTCGCAGGTTCATATCGTCGACGTGGCCAGTGGTGCGGAACGGCTGGTCGCCGGCGAGGCATCCTGGGATGTGGGGCCGCGCTGGCTGCCCGATGGCTCGGGCCTGCTCGTCGTTTCGGATCGGGACGGACCCTTCCAGGTGGTACTCGTCTCAGCGGACGGCCGCGACGAGACGGTCCTCACCAGCGGACAGCACGAGCACGGCGAGCCGAGCGGCGGCACGGGCTGGGTGGCCCTGCCGTCGCCGGACGGAAAGCGCTTCGTCCATATCGAGATTCGAGACGGGCTGATCGATCTGCTCGTCGGCGACCTGCCAAACGGCGCAGGTGGTTCGCTGCCAGACGGCGGCCGGCGTTCGGCGGTGGTGAGCCCGCATGAAGGTCTGTGGAGGATCGCCGGCTGGCTGCCCGATTCGTCGGCTTTGGTCGCCACGGGCATGACAGAGCGCACGCCGGATGACCTGTGGTTGCTGCCGATGCCCGAGGTCGTCGGCGAAGGCGCCCGGCCTCGCCAGCTGACCCACTCGCTTCCGACCGTGATCGACACGGCTCGTTTCGCCGCGGGGACGCGCGTCTCGTTCAAAGCACGGGACGGGTTGGCGATCGAAGGCACGCTGTATCTGCCGCCGAGCGTGGTCGCCGAAGAAGCCACGCGGGTGCCCTGCGTCGTGCACTCGCACGGTGGCCCCACGGCGCAGGCGTACCGTGACTGGCAGCCGTTCCGCCAGCTCGTCGTCGAAGCGGGCATGGCGTTCCTCTCGGTGGACTTCCGCGGCTCCACTGGCTACGGCCGTGAGTTCCGCCTCGCCAACATGGGCGAGTGGGGCCATGCCGATGCCTTCGATGTCATCGACGCGGGGCGCTGGGCCGCGGCACAGCTATGGTGCGACGGGCGGCTGGCCCATTACGGCGCCTCATACGGTGGCTACATGACGCTGTGCGTCCTCACGGAGGAGCCGTCCATGTGGCGGGCGGGCGTCGACCTCTACGGCGACTCGGAGATCGCCGAGAGCTACGGTCACGGCGACCGGCCTGGCCGGATCGACCTGGAACGCATGATGGGCAAGCCCGACGATCCGTCCGCTACCCCGGGCTATCGCCGAGGTTCGCCGCTCTATCGGGCGGAGAGGATCGAGGCCCCGCTGCTGATCCTCCACGGCCGAAAGGACAAGCGAGTCGTTCCGCTGATGTCCGAGAAGATGGTCGAGGTGCTCGAGATCGAGGGCAAGCACCACCAGATTCACTGGTACGACGAGGAGGCTCACGGCTGGCAGCGGCGCGAGAACAAGCGCGATGCCTGGAAGCACATCCTCGACTTCCTGCGGCGCCACGTCCAGGACCAGGTGGACGAGGACTGAGAAAGGGGACCGGCGATGTGGGGACGTCGACAGCGGGTGGACCTGGCCGACACGCCGCAGATGGCCGCGTTCTTCGAGAGGCTCGACCACCTCAACAAAGAGCAACTCCTGAGCCTGCATGCCGCCTGGCAGGGAGCGAGCCGAGCGGTGCATGAGGACGCGTGGACCTCGGTCCGGGTCGTCGGCGCTCGAGACGGATTGACCAAGGAGATCGAACGGGTGCGCAACAAGGCTCTCCGATGGGCTTCGCGTGGCTCCAACACGATCCCGTACCAGTTGGTCGACGATTCGGAGTGGCTTCAGGTCAAGATCGACGCCGGAGGCGCGATCGTCGATGCCGCGCTAGCCATCGCGCTCGGCGACCGTCTGGACGAAGACGCTCACTACGCCCTGATCGGACCCTGGTTGCAGGCTACACAGGCGGTCGAATAGCCCGCGTTCACATGAAGCTCCGGGCGCCGGCGGACGGCTTCGTTGCCCAACCGGTCCCCCGCACGGCTTTCCGTCAGCAGATGTAGGCTGCCGGCGTGGCAGACCTTCGAGTTGAGTTGCTGGTGATCGAGGACTGTCCGCATCTCGAGCAGGCCCATCGCGACCTCGAGACAGTTCTCCGCAAAGGCATCATCGAGGTGCCGATCCAGGTGGTGTTCGTTGGCAGCTCCGACGATGCCGAGTTCCTCGGCTTCCAGGGCTCGCCGACGATCCGCATAAATGGCGAGGACGTCGTCCCACAGCCCGAGCTGCCGGTCGCGCTCGGGTGCAGGATCTACCGCGACGTCGATGGCGGGATGCTCGGCTCGCCACCGATCGAGGCGATTCGAGCGGCAGTCGACGCCCACCGCCGGGGACGGCTCGAGGCTTTCCAGCGCGAGGAGGCGGCCAAGGTGGCCGACTTCGCGCGCCAGGCGGCGGCGTCCGAAACCTCAGACGAGTCCGAAAAGCGGGAGGACTGAGCACATGGGGTTCGCGGAGAACGTCCGCATGATGCCGAACCGGACGATGCGTTCCTTCTTGATCTCGCTCTCGCATCGACGGTCCCTTGCCCGCCTGGCCGTTCGCAGCCCGCTGACCCGTCCAGTGGTGGCGCGATTCGTGGCCGGCGAGACGCTCGACCAGGCGCTGCCCGCGATCGCCGCGCTCAAGGCCGCCGGGCTCAGAACCACCGTCGACGTCCTCGGCGAATCCGTCACATCGTCCGAGCAGGCGTCCACCGCGGTAGATCGGTACCTGGCGACCGTCGCCGCTCTCTCCGAACGGGGCCTGGACCCGAACGTCAGCCTCAAGCTGACGCAGATGGGCCTGGAGATCGGCCCGGAGGTGGCCCGGGCCAACGTGATGCGGATCGTCGAAGCGGTCCGTGACGTGGGCGGCTTCATGCGGTTCGACATGGAGGACCACACCCAGACCGATGCCACTCTCGAGATCTGGCGGGCGGCGCACGACGCGTATCCACAGGTCGGCGTGGTGATCCAGTCCGCCCTCCGCCGCAGCTCCGCGGACGTCGATGCGTTGATCGCCGCCGATGGCCGGGTCCGGCTGTGCAAGGGCGCGTATGCCGAGCCCGGCAGCGTCGCGTACCAGAGCAAGGCGGCCGTGGACGCGAACTACGTCCGATTGATGGAGCGGCTGCTGCTGGCGGACGTGTATCCGGCGCTGGCCACCCACGACCCCAAGCTGATCGCCAAAGCGATCGAGTTCGCCGAGTGCAAGGGGATCGGCCGCGACCGGTTCGAGTTTCAGATGCTCTATGGCATCAGGCGCGACCTGCAGCGGATGCTCATCGATCGAGGCTACACGGTGCGGATCTACGTCCCGTACGGCGGCGAATGGTATCCGTACTTCATGCGCCGGCTGGCCGAACGACCCGCCAACGTGGGCTTCATGCTCCGCGCGATCGTCAAGGAAGAGGGGCGCCGCCTGCGCGGCCACTGACTCGTGCGTCGAGGCGCCTGTCGGGGGGTCCGCGACGACCGGCGGGCGCCGGACCTCGATGTCTACTCGACCGGCTGGCGCAGGACCGTCTTGAGCTTCGCCGGATCGGCCCGGCGCGGGTCGCCGAGGTAGATCTCGTGGTGGGCGCCGCGCGGCCGGCAGCCCTGGGCGGCGATGAAGGCGTGGAGCCGCTCGATCGTGGGCCGTTCCTCGCTGTAAGGGCCGACATGCATGACCTGCGCGCACCTGCCTTCGCGCCAGCGCTCGAACCGCATCCGGCCCAGGGCATCGGAGTCGCCCTTCTTGCGGCGAACCTCGGCCACCGCGCGCTCGAAGACGGCCGGGGTGACATCGTCCGAGACGGCAAGGAGCGCGCGCCAGCCCCACCGCTCCGGCGGCACGTTCATGTCGAAGGTCTCGTCGTCAGAGGTGTACCACAGGGCCTCGAGCGGCAGGATGGGCATTGCCACTCCGTCGCGCTTGAGCCCGAACTTGATCGTGTACACGACCGGGAAGAGCGCCGCGAAGGCCTTCTGGAAGTCAGTGGTTGGGTAGTCGGCGCCCTCGTCGGGAGCTCCCTGGCCGTCGATCATCAGATAGCCGAGCTCGGGGACGTCGACGAGCACGGGTTCTCGCGGGGGGTTCAGGAGCGGCGACAGGGCCTTCCTGAGATCGGGTTTGGACGAGGAGCCCACCTTCGCCGCCGACGCGGTATCGGCTCTGGGAGAGGTCTTGACTGCCATCGATTGCCACCTCAATGCGTGTTTGCGGTGACTTGTACGGCCTCAGTCAGTGTGAGAGTCAAGCCCGAATTGCCACCTCCGCATCGAGCGCTGCAGCCAGCTGCTTGCAGTGTTCCTCGATGTGGCCGGCCAGCATCGTGTCCACGATCTGCCTGAGGGTCATTTCTCCGCGTTGCTTGTGGAGGCCGCGTCGTGCGGCCTGGCGCTCGTCCAGCTCGAGCAGGCGTCTCAGGACGCGTTCGAGAGAGTTGTCCAGACGGGCGTAGAGCTCGGAGCTCGGCAGGGTTCGGTCCCGGTCGACCGTGAGAATCCGGACCAGGTCGTTGGGCTGGCGCCCGAAAGGCACCGGTTCGAGCGGTCCCGAGAGCACGCGTTCGATCTCGCCGAGCCAGTAGGGGAGCATCTCGTCGATGTGGGCGAGAACCTCGCGGCCGACCCAATCGCGCCGACGAGGCAACTCCTCCGGCGGTGGCGCGCTCAGCTCGACTCGGGCACGCATCCGGACCAGATTGTCTCGGGCGGTGCGCATTCGTTCGACCTGGCTGTAGAGGATCGCCATGTTTGGGTTCGTTCTCCGAGGTGGGCCGACTCATGTCGCCGGCCGCAATAGCGCGAAGCGTAGCGGCTTCCAAGCCGGATGTGATCCCCCGTAGCGGCGTTTCCCGGCCGCACCGGAGTGGTTCCGTCAGGCACCGCACCGGCTCTGGCCCGGACGGCCGGGCGGTCAGATTTCCTCCAGCACCACCGGCCGGGATTCGGAAGGCGTCGAGAACTGCGCCAGCAGGACTCCGGTGAGCACGATCGCGGCGCCGACGACTCGGATCGGCGAGAAAGCCTCGCCGAGGAACGTGATCCCAAGGAAGATCACCACGATCGGTTCGACCGTTGCCATCAGCGAAGCCTGCGCGGCGCCGATCCTGGCGGCCGACGCGTAGAAGGCCTGGATCGCCACCGCGGCCGCAAAGACGCCGATGCCGATCAAACCGGGCCACGCCGCCACCGGGATCTCCGACGGCAAAAGCGGTTCCCGAGCAAGCAGGCCCAGTGCCAGCGTAGCGATCCACGTCCCGGTCATCATGATCGCCCCAGCGACCGGTGGAGACACCTCGGCCCCCCTGCCCTTGGATCGCATGTCGGCCGTCTGCCCTGGCCGCTCGCCGGCCATCCAGGCGGTCAGGATGATGTAGACGGAGTAGAAGACCGGCGACAGGAGGGCCAGGATGATCCCACCCTGGTTGGTGTTCGGATTCACGCCCCCGATGGTGAGAACGGTCCCCATGATCACGATGGCTAGCGATCCCCACGCCAGTCTGCCCTGGAACTTGTAGCCGAGACGAAGGGACAGGACGGCCACCAGGGCCGGATAGGCGCTCATCAGAAGTGCAACGAGCGAGATGTCGATCCGCTCGATGGCGGCGTAGTAGACGCTTGCGTTGACGAGGAAGAAGGCGCCCGTGAACAGAAGTCGGGCGACGGTGCGCCGATCCAGCTCTCGGAGCGCTGCTCGAGCACGCGGCTGGATCAGCAGCCAGGCCCAGCTGACGATCGTGGCAAAGGCGAAGCGCCACACCAGCATCGCGATCCAGTCGACGCCTGCCGGAAAGACGTAGGCCTTGAAGAAGAGCGGCCCGGTTCCGTAGGCGGCACCGGCAAGGGCCCCCAAACCGATGCCAACGATGCGTCGACTATCCATTGGCGAAGGCTACCAGGAGGCTCCTCCGTCACGCTGGACGACCTACCACTGCGGGTGGTACGCGGTGTGGGGCGCGTGGTGACGGGTGGACTCAGTCGGTGACGGAACGACGCGCTGCGTTTGGAGTAGTACCCGCCCCACCCCCGGCCCCATCCATCCAGACTACCGCCTGAGTACCGTTCGGAGGGTACGAGTGAGTCATATGCCCCTCGTCCCCTCGCGCCTACGATCTCCACCATCGAAGCGGTCGAATGACCGCCAGGTGTGAGGTCGGATGCGATGACTCGGGCCCGCGAACGCTGCCCTCGCTGCGGGAAGCGCCTGGTGAGCACGCGCTTCGACACCACTTTCCGACTGCCGGACCGAAGCGAGCGTCTGTGCTTCGGCATCCCGGGCGGGCTGTGCGAAGACTGCCACCAGCTGTACATCGACCCGGAGCTGATCGAACTGCTCGATCTGGGTCAGGGCCGCTGCGTCTTCGCCATCGAGAGCGATCTCGTCCTACAGGAACAGGCCTGGTCCAGCGCCGACTGATCGCGGCGCTCCCGTTCTGGTTCCTCGTCGCCCGTCTCGTGACGCGTTCCGCCAGGCTCCGCCGCCCGCCCGGCTTGCTCTGGCGGCGCACAATCGAATACGTGAGTGATCTGGATCGCGCCGCCGAAACGTCCCTTTCCGATGACGGTCCCGCCGTCCGCCGGCCTGCCGGCATGTGCAGGGGTCCGGGCCATATCGTCGTCTACGGCAATCCCGCCTTCATCGGCGCCTTTGGAGCCAGGGCCGTCGGAATGCCGGCGCGCGAGAGCCTGCTGGATCTTCCCCCGGCTGCATTCACGCTGCTGGACGCGGTGCTGTCGCGCGGTAAGCCGCTCGCGCGCTGGATCCGCTATGGCGGCGAGGAATGGCGGATGACCGTGGTCCCGCGAGTGGATCCGGACGGCGAGGTCTACGGCGTGTCGTTTCATCTGCGGGCTCGATCCGACGGCGCTCCGGAAGCGACCGACAAGGCCTGACTACCCGTCCCGCCCAGCCGGCGCCCTTCGGCCCGTCCTCAACGGCTGGCGGGGCGCCGGACCTTCTCCGCGATCCACAGGCTGATGGCGGCTCGGCGGCGCATTTCGCCGCCCCCGGCGTGACCCTTGAGTGTGGCATCGAGCTCGAGCAGCCCGGCGAGAGCGGCGTCCAGCTCGGGTAGCGTCCAGGTTCGGGCCTGCTCGGCGAGCTTCTCCGCTCGATAGGGATTCAGCTTGAGCGTGCGGACCAGGACCGCCGCCGACGTCCCGCTGTCCAACAGATCCAGGATCTCGATCAGCTCACGGATACGGCGGTGAAGGTGGACGACGAGTACCGGACCGGGAACCTCGTCGAGCCGATCGGCCAGCTCGGCGGCCTCCCGCGCACGGCGCAACCCGATCGCATCCAGGAAAGCCCACGTCGATCCCGGAACGGCGTCCGCAACGAGCGCCTTGACGTCTTCGGGGCCGATCTGGCCGTCGAGTCGGTAGAGGGCAAGCTTTTCGAGCTCGGCCACCGCCAGCTCACCCTGACGGCTGCGGTTGACGTCGCTTTCGCGAACGTTGGCTCCGACGCGACGACCCAGTTCGGCGGCGGCGGCGGACGTGATGCCGATCCCGCGCTCGCGCGCTCGATCGGCGA
The DNA here is from genome assembly GCA_049521175.1 of Candidatus Limnocylindrales bacterium. GTDB lineage: Bacteria > Chloroflexota > Limnocylindria > Limnocylindrales > CSP1-4 > Fen-1039. The sequence continues at coordinate 29,116 of JBEKPB010000030.1, read as the reverse complement.
TCCAGCGGGCCATGCCGTCCTGCGTCGGGGAGCGGAATTCTCGGACCTCGCCGCCCGCGGCGGCAACGCCGTTGCGCAGGTTCTCCAGCGACGCGGGTCGGCGGACCGTGCCATCGACGGTATCGAGGAATGCGAGCCCGTTGCCGGGCGCCACCGATGCCAGGGTCTCGGCCAACCGCGCCGCCAGCGGCTTGGTGGAGACGAGCGGCGCGGGTTCGGCCACGACCACGAGAGTTCCGCCGCCGAAGAGCGTTGCCGTGGCCACCTTTTCGGCGATCTCGTCGGCGGTGGTCGTCGATCCGGCGAGCCGGACGCGGTCCAGCGGCGGGCCGTCGCCGGCAATCCTGCCGGCAAGCGCGTCCGGGCCTCGAGAGACGCCGTACGCATCGTCGCCCCAGTAGTAGCCGAGCGGCGCGGTCGGGGCCATCAGTCGGCCACCTCACGACTGGCGCCACGGCGGGTACCTCGGTGCGCCCTGGCGGCGCCAGCTGCGCCGCGGCGGGCGCCTCCGGTTGCCGGCGGGAGTGCCGCGGCGATGGCGCGCCACGTCCAGGCCAGGCGCCGTACCTCGGCCGGTGCCACGCCGGCAAGAGTGCATGCGCGACGTTCGATCTCCTCTGCCCGGGCCCGCACTTCGGCCAGCGTCTCCGCGGTCCAGCTGCCTCGAGCGCGATGGGCGCGCTCCTCCGGAGGGTAGCGGCGCTCCCACGACTCGAACCGCTCTGCCATCGACTCGAGGCGCTGGCCGGCCCGCTTGTCCGCGTACGCGACGACCAAGGCCTCGGGCGAGGCCGAAGCGAGCCAGCCTTCGTACCAGCCCCTGTCGGCCAGGCGTGATACCGGATGACCGACGACCACCGGCCCGAGCTCCGGGTAGCCCTGTCGAGCGAGCCAATCAGCCGATCCCTGGCCGTGGACCAGCCCATCCACGAGCGGCTTGATTCGATCGAGTTTGTCGACGTCATGCAGCAGCGAGGCCGCCTCCACGAGGCGGCGGTCGAGCGATCGACCAGCCGAAACCGCCCGCCATGCCAGCCATCCTGCCGTCTCCGCGACGGCCCGCGAGTGGCGGAGGTGCCAGGCTGGGGGTTCGAGCGATAGAAGCAGTGCCGCGCTGTCGCGACGGTTCGGGACGGACATCGCGTGAATCGTACAGGAGCCCGAACCAGGCGGACGTGGCTGCCGGCGCCCCGGTTGCACCGGCAGCTGCCGGCCACGGTCTGGCAGCCGCGACCGCAGCCGGCCACCATCCCTCGGGCTCGACGGCCGCGGCCCCGGACGAGACGACCGTAACTGCCGCCCGGTCGAGCATCGTGTCGACCGTGCCGTCCTGGTCGGTTCGCAGGACGCGCGACGAATGGGCTCGCAAACGGGCCATGGTGCCGCCGTTTGGGTGTCCGTACGTGTTGTTTGCCCCTACGGAAACCACCGCGACGGAAGGGCGGAGGACGGCCAGCAGCACATCCGAAGACGCAGTGGCGCTGCCGTGGTGCGCCACTTTGAGCATGTCGAGCGTCGGCAAGCCTCGCCCGACGAGGATCGGGTCGACGTCATCCTCCGCATCGCCGGTCAGCAGGAACCGGCGACCTTCGAACTCACCGAGCAGAACGACCGATGCATCGTTCGTCTCTCTGTTGGCGGTTGCGTTCGGGTCCAGATCGCTCGCGCGGACCCTGCCGTCGTCGGGCCACAGAACGGTCAGCGTCGCGTCGTCGAGCCGCAGAACTTCGCCGGTCGCGAGTCGTTCGGGTTCGATCCCTCGCGCCGACAGGGCGGACTTCCAGGCGCGATACGCGTCGGTATCGACGGACCAGCCCGACTCGAAGGCTCGACCAACCTGATACCGCTCGACCACCGCGACCAACCCGGCGACGTGGTCGTCGTGTGGATGAGTCAGAACGATTGCGTCCAGCCGGCGGTCCCAGGTGGGTATGTAGCGATCGAGGTCCGCGACGAGAACGTTCGGGTCGGGCCCGCCATCGACCAGGATTCTTCCTCCACGGTCTCCCTCGAGCAGGATCGAGTCGCCCTGGCCCACGTCGAGAACGACGACGTGCATGCTGCCATCCGGCCTGGCAGCGACCACGGAGCCGGCCAGGACCGCCAGGAGGGCGGCTCCCGCCAGAGCCCATCGGCATCTCGGCCGGATGCGTGGCCCGGCCGGCGCGCTCGATTTGGTCGGGACGGTCTTCTGCCGAACATTCGACCGGCCCCGTTTCGAGAGGGTGCGCTGGACCTGCAGCAACAGACCCGCAGCGGCGGCTGCCGCGGCGACGTTTGCCGGGAACGGCAGCGTCTCGTTGGCCCCCGGAACGGCCGCGGCGACCCGCACGACCGTCACCAGCGCCGAGAGCAGCAACGCTGCCGGCATCGCCAACAATCCGCCCAGCCACGCCGGCAGCCCGGCCGTCGTCAGCCACCCGGCACCGAACGCCACCGCCCCGGCGGCCATCACCGGCGGCACGAGCGGAACCGCGACCAGATTGGCCGCCGGAGCGATGATCGCCAGCCGGCCAAAGGTGAGGAGCACGATGGGCAGGGTCGTGGCCTGGGCCGCCAGCGAGATGCCGAGACTCTCGCGTATCGAGCCTGGGATCCACGGGGCCCGTGCCGCCAGCCAGTCTGTCAGTGGCGTTGCCCAGGCCACCAGGCCGGCGGTGGCGGCGGCCGAGAGCTGGAACCCGACATCGGCGACGGTGGCCGGTTCCGCGACCAGCATGATCGACGCCGCCCAGGCCAGCCCGACCATGACGCGGGACCCGCGCCCGCTCTCCACCGCGGCGAGGGCAACGCCGGCCATCACCGCCGCGCGAACCACTGACGGCGACCCACCGGCAAAGAGGGTGTAGGCGACGATCGCCAGGATCGTGACGATCGCCCGGGAGCGCCGGCTGAGGCGCCCGCGCAGCAATGTCGCCACCGTGGCGGCCACAATTGCGATGTTCCAGCCGGAGATGGCGACGATGTGGCTGACTCCCGCCGTGGTGAACGCGGCGGCCACGTCGCGATCGACCCGGTCACGCAGCCCGATCAGAATCGCGGCGGCCAACCCGCCCCCCGGTTCCGGGAGGACCCGCTGGAGGGCATCGCCCGACGATTGCCGCAGGGCCTCGAGCCGGCCGGCCGGGGAGTCGTCGTGGCGGACGACCGCGAGGCTCGTGGCCTGGCAACTCGCGGCGATGCCCTGCGAGGCGAGGAACCGGTCGTAGTCGCTATCCGTCAGCGGCCGGATGGCGCCGGACCAGGAGATCGTGTCGCCGCCGATAAGCCGTGGGTAGACGGGCATCTGCGCCGAGCAGCGCGTGGCGTTTCCGGCCAGCGCGATCGTCGCGATCTGTCGTCCGTTGGTCTCGTGGGCGCTTTCGACGGCCGCGAGCCACGGACCCGTGCCCGGCGGCAGCGACGTGCTCTCGGGCGGGGCCGTGCCGGCCCCGACGACCAGCCCGACCGCCAGCCTCGCCGCAACGATGGCTGCGCCGAGGGATGCCACCGCGAGCGAGGTCCCGAGTCGCGGCCTCCCGCCCGCCCGAGCGGCGCTTGACGCCACTCCAAGCGTCAGGGCCGTCGCGGCGGCAGCGACGACCGCCTGAGCCGAATCGCCGCCCATCGGCTGGTAGGAGGCGGTGCCGGCCGCGACCACCACGCCGAGTGCGAGCCACGCGGGCCGGGGTAGCATCGGTCCTCAGACCGTTACCTGGTCGCGGAACTTGGCCAGGGTGGACGCCGAGACGAGCTTGCGGCTGACAAGGTCGTCGACCGATGAGAACGGCAGCTGCTCTCGCGACGAGATGATCTTGGCGGCGGTAGCCGGCCCGATACCGGGCAGCGAGTCGAGTTGCCCGGCGGTTGCGGTGTTGAGGTTGATCGGGCCGCTCGGAGCCGACGAGCCCATCCCGGGCGAACCGCTCGCGGCGTCTCCTCGTCTCGGAACGACGATGGACTGGGCGTCCTGCACCTTCGCCGCCAGGTTGAGCTTCGTCTCGGCCGCGCGCGGGTCCACGTCGGTCGAGTAGCCGCCCGCCGCCTGGATCGCATCCGCAACTCGTGAACCCGCCGGCAGCGCGTAGACGCCGGGTCGCAACACCGCGCCGGCTACCTGGACGACCACGGTCGCTTGCGAGACCGCCGATCCCGAGACCGCCGATCCCGAGGCCGACCCTCTGGCCGACGCGGAAACCAGGTCCACCTGCCCTCCGGGCCGGAGTCCAACCAGGGCGACCACCGCAAGCGCGCCGACGGCGACGATGGCCGCGGCGGCCAGGATCAGGTGATTCGCCGACGGTCTCCAGCCGCCGGGAGTCGGCTCGGCCCGGCTGCCGTCCGTTTCCTCCAGCGCCCGCCAGGGCGCGTTCATGCCCATCCCTCGTCTCCGGTTCGGCGCGGCGGTAATCTCGCCGGCACCCTATCGGAGGCGCCTTATGCGCGGCTTATCGGCCGCTCGAAGGCCTCTGGGCCACGCTGGGCCGAGCTGCGAGCGGCCTAGCGCACCACGATGTTGACCAGCTTGCCGCCGGCGTGGATCACTTTGAGCGGCGGTCTGCCCTCGAGCGCGGCCACGATCTTTGGGCGCGCCAGGACGACCGCCTCGAGTTGCGCCGCCGAGATCCCAGTCGGAACCATCACGCGGTCACGCAGCTTGCCGTTCACCTGGACCGGGACCTCGCGCTCGTTCTCGGCCGCGGCCGATTCGTCCACTGCCGGCCAGGACTGCGCGTGGATCGACGACCACGCCTGCCCGTGGGTCTCGGCCAGCCGGGTCCAGAGCTCGTCCGCGAGGTGCGGCGCGGCCGGGGCGAGCATCAGCAGCAGCAGCCGGGTCGCCTCGTCCCAGGCCGGGGTGCCCGCGGCGGCGGTTCCCCGGTAGCGCTGCAGCAGGTTCGACAGCTCCATCAAGTGCGCGACCATGGTGTTGAAGCGCAGCTCGGCGTACTCCTCAGACACGACGCGAAGCGTTCGATGGGCCGCGGTCCGGAGTGCCTTCTGCGCCGCCGCGACATCCTGGCCGGCCGGCAGCACGCCCGACTCGGGATCGCCCGGATCGACGCCGCGCGGATCCAGCGCCGCATGCCACACGCGGTTCAAGAAACGGCTTATGCCGCCGATCCCCGTCGGGCTCCACGGCCCGCCCTGGTCCCAGGGGCCCATGAACATGAGGAAGAGCCGAACCGTGTCGGCGCCGTAGCGCAGGACCAGCTCGTCGGGGTCCTGAACGTTGCCGCGCGACTTGCTCATGCGCTCGCCGTCGGCACCGAGGATCTGGCCCTGATTGAAGAGCCGCTTGAACGGCTCGCGCTCGTGGACCATCCCCAGGTCCGCCATCGCCTTGGTGAAGAAGCGGGAATAGAGCAGGTGCATGACCGCGTGTTCGGCGCCGCCGGTGTACTGGTCGACCGGACCCCAGCGGGCCTCGATCGCCCGGTCGACCGGGGCGGTCGTATCGCCGGGCGAGAGATAGCGGAACCAGTACCAGCTCGAGTCGATGAAAGTGTCCATCGTGTCCGTCTCGCGCCGGGCCGGGCCACCGCACTTCGGACACGTTGCGTTCACGAACGATGCGTCGTGCTTGAGCGGGTTCTCGCCTCGCCCGCCGTAGTCGACCGTGTCCGGCAGCCGAACAGGAAGCCGGTCGTCCGGCACGGGGACGATTCCGTCGCGGTCGCAGTAGACCACCGGGATGGGCGTGCCCCAGTAGCGCTGCCGGCTGATCAGCCAATCGCGGATGCGGTAGCTGACCGTGGCCCTGCCTTTGCCCTGGGCCGCGAGCATCGCCACGATGTCGTCGAACCCCTGGCGAGCGGGCTTGCCGCTGTGCGGCCCGGAGTTCACCAGGCGCTCGTCGGTCCCGTGCGAGACGAAGGCAACCTCCATCTCGGTGGCAACCTCCGCGTCCGAAACCTCGGGACCGGCGACGACGCGGCGGATCGGCAGGCCGAACCTCCGGGCGAAGGCGAAGTCGCGCTCGTCGTGAGCCGGGACGGCCATGATCGCCCCGGTGCCGTAGCCGGCAAGTACGTAGTCGGCGATCCAGATCGGGATCCGCTCGCCGTTGACCGGGTTGATGGCGAATGAACCGGTGAAGACGCCAGACTTTTCGCGCTCGGTCGACATGCGCTCGATCTCAGTCTCGCGACCGGCCGCCGTGACGTAGGCCTCCACCTCGACCGTTCGGTCTGGGTGAGTGAGCTTGGGCACGAGTGCGTGTTCGGGCGACATCACCATGAAGGTGGCGCCGTAGAGCGTGTCGGGGCGAGTCGTAAATACCCGCAGCTCGTCGCCGCCCTGCTGGGCCTGGTCGGGAGCGGTGGTGAATACAACCTCGGCGCCTTCGGATCGGCCGATCCAGTTGGTCTGCATGATCCGGATCGGCTCGGGCCATTCGATGCCTGTGAAGTCGAGAAGCTCGTCCGCGTACTTCGTGGTTCGCAGGTACCACTGGTCCAGCTCGCGCTTTTCGACCCGCGCGCCGCAGCGCCAGCAGTGGCGGTCCGTCCCCTCGACTTGCTCGCGCGCCAGGGTCCCGTCGTTTGGGCACCAGTCGACGGGCGACTTGGCGCGGTACGCCAGGCCGGCCTCGAGGAACCTGTTGAAGATCCACTGGTTCCAGCGGTAGTAGTCGGGCTCGCATGTGACGACCTGGTGCTTCCAGTCGAAAGTGGCGCCCATCGAACGAAGTTGCCGGCGTTCGTTTTCGATGTTCTTCATCGTCCACTCGCGCGGGTGGATCTTGTTCTTGATCGCGGCGTTCTCGGCCGGCAGTCCGAACGCGTCGAAGCCGATCGGCAGGAAGACGTTCTCGCCGTGCATTCGATGGAAGCGCGCCATGGCGTCGGTCGGCGTCATGATGTACCAGTGCCCGATGTGCAGATCCCCCGAGGGATACGGGTACATCGTCAGCAGGTAGAACTTGGGTCGGGTCGTGTCGGCCAGGTTGACTTCGTATAGGCCGAGCTCCGCCCACCGCTTCTGCCAGCGCGGCTCGATGGCCGCGGGATCGTAGCGATCGATGCGGGTTCGCTCTGATGCCGACACGGTGGACCTCGCAATGGTTGGGCTGCGCCGCGGCCATGCTCCCGCAGAACCGGACTCGACTGAAGCTCAAGTTTAGCCGAGGGCCCGCGCCTCGCCGAGCCCGAGGATCCTGCACCGCCGCCATCGACGCTGCGCCACGCGATCCTGCCATCTTCCAACCGGGGTGGCGGCGGTCCAGATCGGTCGCCGTGACCCGTGCCGCAGAGCCGGCCCGGCAGCCTGAGCGAGTCACTCTTCACCTGAGCCGGCCCTCTTCTACGCTCGATTCGGGTCGCGCCGACGTTGGTTCGCGGTCGGCGCGGGGTCGCGGCGAGGGCCTTCTCGGACTCGCGCCACCCGGATTGGAATCTGACCAGAAAGCAAGCCCGGTGGTGGCCCGGGTCGGGTTTCGAAGGAAGGCACGGAGGCTCCGGCCGTCCAGCGCGAACCGGCTGCGGAGCAGCGTGGCGTGCTCGCTGGCGTGGCGACGGTTGGTGCGTGTGTCCGAGGCGACCAGCCAGACGCTCACGAGACGTGGCTGCCAGCCCCGTTCAGCGGCTATCGAGCCCGCCAGACGCCGTTTGCGGTCCAGTGTCCCCAGCATTTCGTTCACGTCGACGAACGCGGTCTTCAACTCGAGCACGAGAACGTGAGCCGTGCCCGCGTGCCAGGCCAGCTGGTCGATGACGCCGCGCTCGCCGTAGACAGAGAACGACACCTCTGGCTCGACCACCCAGCCGGGCTGCGATGTGAGGAAGGCGGCAACGTGCTCGGCCAGCTTCGAGTGACGCCGGCTGAGCAGCCGGTCGAGATCGCCTCCGCGCCAGCGCGCCACCATTTCGAGCCGCATGTCGAGGGCCGCAGCGATCCGCCTGACGGTCTCGATCGAAAGCTGCCGGCAGTGGCCGCGCTCCACGAGAGACACCGTCGAATGCCCGACGCCGGCGAGATCAGCCAGGTCCTGCTGTCGGAGATGGCGTCGAAGCCTGACGGCCCGAACGACCGCCCCGAGCGCCAGGTCATCCATGGTCGAAGCAACGCACGGCGGAAGTCTCTGGCGATCGACTTCGCCGCGGATCATCGGCCAGTAAACCGGCACGACTGAACCGGGTGGGCGTAGCGGCGGCGAACGCAGCCTGCGCGGACCGACCCCGGCGGGCCTGGGCCACGCGCCTGCCGTCAGCCGGCGGCTTCGTTCCCGCTCGCCGTGTAGCCTCGCATGACGTTGTCGACGATGCGCTCTGCAAACTCCCTATCGAGCTCGCCGCCGAACATCAGCCGGAAATAGACCGGGCCGACGAGCAGTTCAGTTGCGATCTCGGCGTCTGCATCCGGACAGAGGTCGCCGCGCTCGATGCCCCTGGCGATCATGCGTGCGATCTCGTCGCGCCTGGCCTGCACGACGGTCGCTCGAAACGGGTCCCCGAGCGCCGGGTTCGTGGCGATCTGTGACAGCAGAGCTCGAATGACAGGGCCGAACTCGGACTCGGTCACTGCCAGCATCGGGTTCATCACCGCCGCGAGCATCTCCTCGCGGGTATCACCCGTCTCTTCTATGGCGATGTGCGGCGCGGCGAGGTCGGCGAGGAGCGCCTGGGCGAGCTGCTCCTTCGATCCCCAGCGGCGGTAGATGGTCGCCTTGCCGACGCCGGCGAGAGCCGCCACGTGCTCGAGTCGGAGGCGCGTGTAGCCGTCCTTGATGAGCAGCTCCCGGGCCGCGTCGAGGATCGCCCGGTGCACCTTGTCGCTGCGTGGCCGACCACGGTGTCCGGCGCTCATCGCCGCCGGGGCCGGAGCCGGGGTCGAGCTCGCGGTCGAGTTGCGAGACGGAGCGTTTTGATAATCCTCGATCACGGTGATATGATACGGAACGGATCGTATCCAGGCAAGGAGAATCCTAGCAATGATTGACAACTGGAATGCGCTCGATCGCATCGAGCATGCCGAGCGCGAAACGCCGTTTTGCGCGTGCGGGGAACCGATGGTACCGGCGGGACGGACCGACGGAATCTGGCTCGAATGTGCATCAGCCCGCGAGCCGGACGGTAGCCGGCTCCGGCGATTGATGTCTGTGCTGACCCTACCCGGTCACACCCGGCGGTTGATCGTCGAGCTGTACGCGGACGCGGCCTGACCCCAGGACTCAAGCGAGGCGCGACGGGCGCGCTGGCCTGGGCATCGGTGCACGGCGCCGTCGCCAAGCAAGGCTAGAAGGGGATTGGTGGAGCTACAGGGATTCGAACCCTGGACCTCCTGCATGCCATGCAGGCGCTCTCCCAGCTGAGCTATAGCCCCACGCGACCGCGAATGTTACAGCAACCGGGCGGGATTGCGCGACCGCCGATTGCTGGCCGGTGCCGCGCTTCAGGGCCGGACTGGCGCCGCCCGAATCTGAGACCGTCCAGCGGCCCGCCCTGGATCGATGCCCGTACCGCGGCCCATCGCCGCCAGCGGCCACACCCGCGGGCGCGCTACCCTTGGATCGATGGCTGCGACGACGACCGAATGGCGCGCTTCTCTCCGGCTCGGCGGCGGCGACCTGGAGTGCACGCTCAGGCGATCGGCGCGGGCCCGCCATCTCCGGCTCACCGTCGATCCCCGCCATGTGGCGATCGTCACCGTTCCGGCGCGCGCCGCCCGCAACCGGGTCGAGGCCGAGCGGCTGGCGGAGTCGTTCGTCGCCGACCGAGAGGTCTGGTTGCGCAAACACATCGAACGGCAGCAGCGCCAGCGCGAGGAGCTCGCCGCGCTGGGTCCGCTGTGCGACGGCGGTCTCTTTCGGTTCCGTGGCGAGACCCATCGCGTCCGAGTGGTCGCCGCCACCGATCGCCGCCGGACGACCGTCAGCCGTGAGGGCGGCGATTCCGGCGACGAGCTGATCGTGCGCCTCGGCGCGTCGGAGCGCAGGAGCCTGAACGCGATCCTGGAGGCGTGGCTGCGCGACCGGGCCCGCTCCGCCGTCGACCGCGAGATCGAACGCCACGCGACGGCGTTGGACGTGGCCCCAACCGCGGTGACGATCCGCGACGCCAGGACTCGCTGGGGCAGCTGCTCGCGAGCGCGACGCCTCTCATTCTCGTGGCGACTCGTGCTCGCGCCGCCCGAGGCGCTCGAGACCGTAGTGGTACACGAGCTCGCCCATCTTCGCGTCTTCGGGCACGGTCCAGGCTTCTGGGCGATCGTGGCCAGCCGGCGGCCGGACCATCGCCGCTGGCGGCGCTGGCTACGCGATCACGCGCTCGAGCTTCACGGCGCACTGGCCGTCGAGGCGGAACCGATCGCCGGGCGGTGACGTTGCGGCCGCCTCGCCCGCTCGAAGCGTCGGCGCTCGGCCGGGCCGGTGGGGCCTCGTGGCCGGGCGCGGCGGCGGGATTGGGTTCGGTCGGCCCTTGGCCTGCGCCGGCGTGCGACCTACAGTGAACATGCGCCGATCGAGCCCCGGCTAACGGCTTCTGGGCGGTCGTCGCGAGCAGACGTAGGAGCCCGAGATGCCCATCGTCACCATCTCCCGCCAGTACGGCGCCGGTGGCTCGAGCGTGGCGGGGATCGTCGCGGCCGAGCTAGGCGCCGAAGTCGTGGACAAGAAGCTGATCGAGGAGGTCGCCAGCAGGCTCGCCATGCAGCCGAGCGACGTCGAGGCCGAGGCCGAGCGCCCGCGCACCTTTCTCGAGAGGCTGGTTCGGTCTTTCTCGGCGCTGGAACCCGGCATGGGGGCCGGCTGGTCACCGCCCTATCCCGACCCGCTCTACGACCCGCGGAAGGAGATCATCCACCTCACCGAACAGGTCATTCACGAGGTGGCCCAATCCGGGAACGTTGTGATCGTCGGCCGCGGCGCGGGCTTTGTCCTGCGCGACCGACCGCAAATCTTCCGGGTCTTCCTTCGGGCTCCTGAAGAGGAACGCCTCAAGGTCCTGATGGTGCGCCTTGGGTTGAACGAGGCCGAGACGAAGCGGGCAATGCACGAGACGGACTCGAACAGGGCGGCCTACATCAAGCAGCTGTATGGCCGGGACTGGTCCAATCCGGACGACTACGACCTGGTCATCAATACGGGCAGAGTCAGCTATCCGGTGGCGGCGAGGATGATCCTGATCGCAGTTCGGGAGCGCGCACTCGCTCCGGCGTAGGAGCGTGGGTGGCTTCAGCTCGTTACTGGCCCAGGTCGCTCGGGATGACCCACGCCGGGCCGGCAGGCGGAGACGACCACTGATCGGCCCGGAGCTCAGCCTTCGACACAGCGACGAACGACCAGCAGACGGCAAGCGCCAACACCCAGACGACGACTACGACATCGAAGTGCTGGCCTAGCGTCGCTCGCATGGCATCTTCCTACGGGACGCCTTGGACGGCCGGACCAACTCCCGGCCTGAGGAGAGCATCCACCCTGGCGACGGCCCGCCGACAGTGCTCCCCGGGCCGCTTTCGCGGGTACGGCGGCCTTGAGTAAGGCAGTTAACCTTGAGTGGTGTGATAAGTGCTCCGGGCCCCAGTTCAGACGAAAGAGCGGCCCGCCTTTCGGTCGGGCCGCTCTCATCGCTCACATGAGCGCCGGTCACGCCACGGCGGCGGCCTCCGGCTCGACGTCGAAGAGGCCCGGCACCGAGAGGTAACGCTCGCCCGTATCGTAGGTGAAGGCGAGGATCCGGGCGCCGTCAGCGATCTCCGGCAGCTTCTTCGCAACTGCCGCGAGCACCGCCCCCGACGAGACCCCGACCAGCAGGCCCTCCTCGCGTGCCGCTCGCTGCGTGAAGGAGAAGGCGTCCGCTGCGGAAACCTGGATGATTCCATTCACTGCATCGGGATGGAAATTGCCCGGGACGAAGCCGGCGCCGATGCCCTGGATCGGGTGCGGGCCGGGGTTTCCGCCGCTGAGGACCGGCGAGAGCTCGGGCTCCACCGCGAAGACCTGGAGCTTCGGCCAGCGCGGCCGCAGGACCTCGCCGACGGCCGTGGCATGACCGCCGGTGCCGACGCCGGCGAAGATGTAGTCGAGCCCGTCGGGGAAGTCGCGGGCGACCTCCTCGGCTGTGGTCCGCTTGTGGATCTCGAGGTTGGCCGGGTTGTCGAATTGCATCGGCAGCCAGGCGTTGGGAGTGTTGGCCACGATCTCACGGGCCTTGGCGATCGAGCCCTTCATCCCGAGCTCCCGCGGCGTGAGCTCGAGCGTGGCGCCGTAGGCGAGCATGAGCTTGCGGCGCTCGACCGACATCGACTCAGGCATCACCAGGATGAGCTTGTAGCCCTTCACGGCTGCCACGAGAGCGAGGCCGACACCAGTGTTGCCCGAGGTCGGCTCGACGATGATGCTGCCGGGTCGCAGCACGCCGCGCTTCTCCGCGTCTTCGATCATCGACAGGGCGATGCGGTCCTTGATCGACCCGCCGGGGTTCTGGCGCTCGAGCTTGACCCAGACTTCGACGCGCGGATCGAAGAGCTTGTTGATGCGCAACTCCGGCGTGTCGCCGATGGAATCGAGGACGTTCTGGAACTTGGCCACGATGGATCCTCCATTGAGTGTGGGACGCGCGCGGACCGCGGAACGGCCGCGCAGGGTCGGATGAGAGAGCTAGATGACGAAGTCGGGCGCCTCGAAGTCGGCCCTGCCCTGCCGGACATGGACCTCGCTGCGCTGATAGACGATGGAATCGGGCGGCACGCTGGAAGTGAGCCAGACGTTGCCGCCGATGACGCTGCCCCGACCGATGACGGTCTCGCCGCCGAGGATCGTGGCGTTGGCGTAGATGACGACGTTGTCCTCGATCGTCGGATGACGCTTGGTGGACGCCAGCGATTTGGTGACCGAGAGAGCGCCGAGCGTGACGCCCTGGTACAGCTTCACGTTGTTGCCGATCACGGCGGTCTCGCCGACGACGATCCCGGTGCCGTGGTCGATCACAACGGGGTGGCCGAGCTTGGCGCCCGGGTGGATGTCGATGCCGGTCCGTTCGTGTGCCCATTCGGTCAGCACGCGCGGCAGGATCGGAACCTCCAGTTCGCTGAAGCGATGGGCGATCCGATACACGGCGATTGCCAGGAAGCCCGGGTAGGCCAGGACGACCTCGTCGACGCTCTCGGCCGCCGGGTCGCCGCGTTCTATCGCGACGGCGTCGACCATGATCTGGCGGTGTATCTCGGGCAGGGACTGGAAGAAGGCGGCCGCGATCGCTGCCGGATCGTCGATCGCGTCCTCGAGTGGCCGCAACAGGGCTCGCAGCTCAGCCGCGGACGCGTCGAGGGCGTCGCGTACCTCTCCGGCTGTGGTGTAGGTCTGCTCTGCGGCTTGCGGAAAGAGAGTGTCGAGAAGGGTGCGGATCCAGCCGGCCACGCGCGCCTTGGCCAGCCGCGTGCCGCGGTCCTCGGCAAGCACGCCGTGGAGACGCGAGGCCAGGCCGTCGAGCGGATCGCCGGGCGGGCGGCCGGGTTTCTTCATCGCGACGGATCGGAGCGGGAGAGCCATTGGTGCCTCGGAACTGATGCGGGGTTGTGCGCTGCGGCCGGAGGTGTCTGCGCCGGCCGTGCTGCTCGGGATCGGGCGCGCTCGGATGAGCGCCTAGCTCGTTGCGCGGCGCGTCCGGTGGGAGGAAACAAGAAAGCCGCGGTTCCTGATGAGGACCGCGGCCCCTGGAGCGACTCGGCGGGCTCCCGGTTGGGAGCGCGAAGCAGCCGGCTACCTCCTACGGCGGGGCCGCCGGGGACAGAAGCAGGCAAAGTGGCGCGAGTCCATGCGTAGATCATGACCCGCCGCCTGCGGGCCCGTCAAGGAGGCATGCGGGCGGGAGGCTCGCGGCTCGTGGCACGCGACGCCTCCGGCTCGTGGCACGCGACTCGTGGCACGCGACGCAAGGCGATTCGTGCCTGCCCGGCCCGAGCGTTGGTAACGGCTTTGAAGCTCGGTACGTCGTAGGGCCGTCGTGATAACTTGAGTCGCGATGCGGCATCTCTATTCGACGGAGGTCGCGCCGAGCCCGCCACCGCAGACGTGTCCTAGGGGACAAGGGGAGGTCTCAAATGTCTGGGTTTGCCCAGCGGCAGGGAAGTCGCTCACTCGTCTTGCTGGCGGGAATTGCCCTGGCGGTGAGCGCCTGCGGCGGGGGCTCGGCGACAACGGGCCCGAGCACCTCCGGTGGCAACGGCGAGTCGAGCGCGCCGAGCGCCACGAGCGTCTCCTCCGCCGGCGCAACCGAGACGACGGGCCCGAGCCTCAGCGGGGCGGCCGGCGCCCTCGCCGGCCTTAGCAGCTACAAGTTCACCATGACGCTCGCCGGTGGCGCGGTCAGCGACACGCTGTCGAACTTGCCGGGCCCGGGTAGCGGCGGAAATGGCCCGTTCGATCTGAGCGGGACGTTCATCCTCACGCCAGCCAAGGCCGCGGACGTGACCGTGGCCGGAGCGTTGCACATCGTCTCGGTCGGCGGCTCGGACTACCAGGACCCGGGCATCACCGGCAGCTTCACGAAGACCGATACCACGGGCATCATCGATAGCCTTTCCCCGGCTGTCGCGTTCGCGTCGCTCGCATCGTTCTCGGGCGGTTTCGATGCCGTCGGTTCGGAGACCAAGAACGGCGTCGATACGGTCCATTTCCAGGCCGGCAGCTCCGCGCTGGCCGAGCTCGCGTCGGTCGCCAGCGTCAAGGACGCAACGTGGACCGCGGACATCTGGGTCGCCACTGACGGCGGCTACCCGGCCAGCGTGGATATCGAAGCGAAGGCCAGCGACAACAGCATCGCCTATGAGATCCGTTTCGACCTCACGAACGTCAACGACCCGGCGAATTCGGTGACGGCTCCCACCAACGTCACCGGCGCCTGACACGTTCCGAGGCCTTCGGCGTCAGCCGGCGGCTCACGCCCAAAGGCTGCCTGGCGCAACGATGTGACGTGGCTGCTGTCCAGGAGTCACGCTTCTCGACGGAGTCGGGCCGGTATGGCCGACTGGCTTTACGAACCTAGCCATGGCAGAGCGGAGCGGAGGGAGCGCACATGTTGAGGGCTTTCAAGTCGATTCGCGGCCTGGTCGGGATCGGCCTGGCCGTAGGACTGGTCGCCGCCGCATGCGGCGGCTCGTCCTCTACCGGGAATCTGCCTGGGCTCGGCAACGCCGGTGGGACAAACGCCGCCGGTGGTGGCGGCAATTCGCTGACGTCCGGGCTCTCGTCCAACCTGGACAACCTGGACAGCTATCAGTTCAGCTGGAGTCTCTCGGGCTCCTCAGGTGGTGCCGCTGCCTCGCCGGGTGACAGTGGCTCGTTCGGCGTGACCGGAACCGTCATCAACAAACCGACCAAGGCAGTTTTCGTCAATGACATGGGTGCCGCGCAGTTCATCGATATCGGCGACCAGGAATGGACCTCCCTTGACGGCAACACCTGGACCGGCCCGACAACGGCTGACAGCAGCCTGACCGACATGCTGCCCACGCACGACTACGCCAGCTGGTTCGATGCCCAATCGACAAACTTCACGGTCGCCGGCACCGAGACCAAGAACGGCGTCTCCTGCGTCCATTACAAGGGCAACTCCTCGCTCGGTGCCCTCTACGGGGCCCTCGCCGGGGTGTCGGCCAACTTCCAGGCAGATCTCTGGGTCGCCAAAGACGGCAACTACCCGGTTAGCGGCGCGTACGGCTTCGCAGCCGCGACCGCCAGCTCGGCAGGAGCTTTCTACTTCACCTTCGACATCACGCACATCAACGACGCCTCCAACAAGGTGACGGCGCCGACGAACGTGGTCGCCATTCCGACCTGATCTCTCGCATTGGCCGGCGGCGCTCCGGCCGCGCCCGACCGGCGACAAACCCAAACGCGGGCCGCAAGGGCGCCAAGAGGTGGAGTCACGCGAAACCCCGGCCTTTCGACCGGGGTTTCCTCTTGTCATCGAGGATGTTTGGCTGAGGTCGCCGGGTCGCGAACGCACTGGCTCCGGCTCCGGCCCGATGGAATCTGCAAGTGGACCCACGTCCGGCCGCCGTCGGTGGTGGCGACGAGGCAGTCGCCGTACAGCGGTCGGTCTTGAAGCCCGCACAGCCGCTGTCGATGACCACGGCAGTGGCGCGAGAGCCCGGTCGGGCAGCTGAGCTCGGCGCCATGACCCTGTCTGCGAGTCCAGGTTCAGTTCGCCATCGGTCGAGTGAATCTCTTCAGTCTGCGGTTGACATTGAAGCATTAGTGGACGACCCTTGCGGTAAGGCTTCAATCGGGACTCGCGAATGAAGGGATAGGAATGCCGCGGCTCGTCGAACGGCGATGGGAAGGAAACGCCAGCGCACCGGGCGGACGAAGAACGCGAGCGTCATTCGCCTACCACGCATTCGTTCCCGACGCGATCTTCGCCCTGGCGCCGACTGTGCCATTCCAAACCGCCGGCGCGGCGACCGAAGCCGAGCGGGCGATCCGCGAACTCAACGCACGGGCGAGCGTAGGCGGTCTTGAGGCGATCGGGCCGCTGTTGCTCCGTTCCGAGGCGGTTGCCTCATCCCGGATCGAGGGCTACCAGGTCAGCACGCTCAACCTGGCTAGGGCACTGGTCGATCCGCGGGCCGCCCGCGGGAGTGCGCGCACGGTCGCGGCCAACGTCAGCGCGATGGAAGAGGCCATCGCTCGGGCCGACGATCCGTCGCCGATCCGCGTCGGAGACATCGAAGCCATCCACCGGACGCTGATGGCGCAGGAGCCACATGCGACGCCAGGTCGGCTTCGCGAGGTGCAGAACTGGCTTGGCGGCCGCTTGGATAGTCCCCTCGACGCCGAATTCGTGCCACCCCCGGAGGACCAACTCGTCGGCCTCCTCGAGGATCTCGCCGCGTTCCTCGAGCGCGACGATCTCCCGCCAGTCGCCCAAGCTGCGATCGCGCACGCTCAGTTCGAAACCATCCATCCATTCATCGACGGCAATGGCCGTGTAGGTAGATGCCTCATCCACGTTGTCTTGCGGCGCACCGGCGTCGCGCCGCGTTTCGTGCCGCCGGTTTCGATCGTCATGGCGGCGCGCCCGACCTCCTACGTAGCGGGCCTCATCGACTTCCGTGAGGGACGGGTCGCCGCGTGGGTCGAGTCTTTCGCGAACGCGTGTCGCGAGGCAGCAGTCCAAGCCGCAGCTCTCGCCGACGAGGTGGCTGCCCTCCAGAGGGAATGGATGCAACGGGCCGGTCCACCCCGCGCCGGTTCTGCGGCAGCCAAGCTGATCGCCCTTCTCCCAGCACAGCCGATCGTGTCCGCCCCGACAATCCGCGCCGCGATCGGGACGAGTCAACAGCAGGCACTTCAAGGGCTCAAAGCTCTCGAGGAAGCCCATGTGCTCAGGCAGATAAGTGAAGGGAGCTATGACCGGCAGTTTGCAGCACCCGAGCTATTCGACCTGGTGACCGACTACGAGGAAGGGATTCTCGGACGTCCGCACGGGTCCTGACATCCGCAGCAGACATCGCAACCGGATGGGGAGCCCCTGCGCCCGGGTTGTTGGCGAGGCCGCCCGACCCGATCGAATAGACCTGGCATCAGCGGTCGGCCGAAACAGATGGCCGAGCGGGAAGTAGTGGACCTCGCCCGACAGGCGGCGCACCGCCCGGCTGGTACGGTCCGGTGCTCGTTGGCAATGCCGGAGAGACTCGGTCGGGCGCAGCCCGGTGCGTCTTACGGCCGACTGGTCATTGGGCGCCGGTCATGCGGCCAAGTGCAAGATTGAACGATGCGCCCGTCCGAATCGTTGTTCGATATGCCATGGTTGATCAGGACCAGAGGTGGACATTGTTGGCCGAGGCCGCGGTCACGGCGCTGAGCGACGACGACATTGCCGGGTTGCTCGTCGCACGGACGCCCGAAGCGCACCGGCTGGCCACCCGGATCCTGCGCGATCCCGTCGCGGCGGAAGACGCGGTTCAGGAAGCGGCCCTGGCTGCCTGGAATGGCCGCAAGAAGCTTCGCCGCGCCGACAATCCCGCGGCCTGGTTCACCACGATTGTCGTGAATGTTTGCCGGGATGAGCTACGCCGACGCGCCCGACGACAGACGCTGCCGCAGCCCACCGAATCGATGGTCGACGGCTCGCCGGACCGGCTGGCCCTGCGTGACGAGATGGCCCGTGCCATCGCCCGCCTAACGGCGGACGAGCAGCTCGTGATCGGTCTCCGCTTCGGTCGCGATCTGACCGTGCCCCAGATCGCCGCTCACACCGGACTCGCGGAAGGCACGGTCAAGTCGAGGCTTCACCACTCGCTCGAATACCTGCGCTCCGCGCTGGCGGCCGAGCGTCGCGTCGAGGAACCCGGACGATGAACGACAGCGACCTCCACCACAGGCTGCGCGATTACTTCGAGTCGATCACGCCGGCCGACTCGGCCCGAGCCACGGCGCTCGTCGATCAGGCCATAAGGGCGAAGAGGGAGGGGAGCGGGAAGTCCCGCCAGTGGCGCCCGTTCGTCGCCCTCGCGGCAGCCGCGGCGATCGTAGCGGCGCTCGTTTCGGTGCCCCTCGTCTTCCGTCCCGCGGTCCTACCGAACGCCAGCTCCTCGCCGTCGGCCACCACGTCGCCCTCTTTACCCGCGGCGAGTGCGTCGCCCTCGCCAATCGGCGACTGGAAGGTGCTTGCGGCCTCCACTGGGGCCGGCGCTTCCTGGTCGCCCGATGGGAAGTGGCTGGCGGTCTGGGACGAATTCGTATCGGGCGCGACGCAAGACCTACGGCTGCTGGACAGCGCAGGCAACCCAGTCCGTTCTCTCGACGGCGACCGCCTGGTCTGGCTCGACGCAACTGAATTCGTTCTCTCGCGTGGCAATTCGAGTTTGCTGGGATCCGTGAACTCGACCGTCCTGACGCCGATGGCGGCGACCATCCCGGCGGGCGCGCTGTCCAACGGCCACGGCGCCGTAGCCATTACAACTGTCCAGCCCCTGGACCCCGCGAAGACGAGCTTCATCGTCTGGACGCAGGCCGGCACCAGCCGCGCCGTGATCGGCGAGCCGGAGGCGTGGTCACCGGATGGAACCAGGCTCGCCGTCTGGCATTCGACAGCTCCGGCAGGGCCTCGGGGTATAGGGTCCCAAGACACTGGTTGGGTCGAGGTTCTCAGCTGGCCCGATCTCAGATCGGTGGCGTCTCTCAAAGACGACCTGCTCGTTTCGGTGCGGATCTCCTTCGACCCATCAAGCCGTTACCTTCTGCTGCCGAGGATCGGGTTTTCCGGCTTCTTGATCCTCGATCTCGCTACTGATCGGACGGTCGGGCCGTCCGGGGTCACCGGCTCTCCGGCGTGGAACAGCGCTGGCGACCTGCTGGTCCCGGCCACCGATGGCTCGGTGACCACGTATCCGATCTCCGGCGGACCGGCCGTCACCAAGGTCGGGGTCGGCGACAACGCGGTGTCCTCGCCCGACGGATCGACCATCGTGCTCTACTTCTCGCAGGACTACTCGTCCAACCCTCGGCCGATCACGCTGATACGCAACGGCGTGTCCCGAGCGATCTCTGTGCCGGGCGGACTTGAGTCCGATCCGGTCATTGCCCCAGATGGATCGGGCGTCGTGATCGTCTGCCTCGTCCATCACTTGCTGCCCAGCGAAGAAACGGAGGCCCTGCTCCTCGTCGGCTGACCACCCATCCACACCGGAACGGCTGGTCAGCCACTCGCCAGCGGCGGCGACGGCGGCCGCGCCAGGCGGCCGAGCCAGAAGGCTGAACGGGTGGTGGAGATGAGGGGACTCGAACCCCTGACCCCCGCGATGCGAACGCGGTGCTCTCCCAGCTGAGCTACATCCCCACGCGAGCGAGGAGTCTAGCACAGCATCCGCGCGGTGAACCCGGCGACGGCCGTTCTGCGCCGCGCGACGAACCTACCCGGAGGCATGGGAGCGGGTAGTGTCGCAACTTGGCCCGGTTCGCTCGCCGGCGACCCGACCCAAACGTCATCGTCACGGCGTCCGGCTCACGCCCGCCGCCGGCCCACGCGAGTCATGGAGGATGGGATGACCCGGATAATCGCGGGATCGAGATTCGTGAGCGGCTTGGGGGCCGCCGCCGCCCTCGTGGTGGCGGGCGCTTTGGCGGCCTGCGGCAGCTCCGCGTCAACTCAGTCGATCACCGGGCAGACCACACCTGGGGCGGTCGTGGCCACGAACCAGACTTCCGGGCCAACGGCGGCCGTCGCCCAGTCCGCGGCTGCTGCATCGCAGGCTGCCGCCGGCCGGACCGCCGATCCCATCCTGGCGAACGCCCTTGCGCAGCTCAACGGCCTGACGAGTTACAAGTTCAAGCTCACCGTCAAGGGTGGCAGCTATGCGACGTCCGTCGGGACCGGCGGGGTTGCTGGAACCGTCGTCAACAAACCGACCTTCGCCGTCCAATTCACCTATGCGGACCTCGAGATCATCGAGATCTCCGGCAAGAACTGGACCAAGGGTGGGACCTCGTGGGATCTGAGCCCGTATGGAAACCTGCCGACGACCTACGACAGCTACGGGCCGGTAGTCCAGCTGACCCACTACTTCGACCGCTCGGCCGCCGCCTATTACAGTCCGGCCGGTGACGAGACGGTGAACGGCGTCCTGACGACCCGCTACACGGCCGCTCCTCAAATCCTCAACTTCATGGTCGGCAACTGGGGCGTGACGGCGGCGAACGGAAAACCGGATGGTCTCGTGCAGTCGGGTGACATCTGGATCGAGAAGAACGGCGGCTACCCCGTCCGCTGGAAGGTCACGGCCACCGGTGGCGTGGCGGGTCCCGGATCAGGTGGTTCTGCCGACTTCGAGTATCTGCTCGACATCACAAAGGCCAACGACCCCGGCAATGTGATCGCCGTCCCGTCGTCCTAACCGTGCCCGGCGGCTCGCCAGATCGGCGGTCCGCGTCGCCCCGCCCGCGCCGCTGCTCGAGCTCAGTGGCCCGTGCTCTCGTAGCGGCGCAGGCCGATGTTGAAGACCGTGACCGCCATGAATAGGCAGTAGACGGCGACCAGCGGAGTGAGCAGCCCCGGCAGGCTCCAGGCGTCGATGCCGAAGATGAACGCCGTTGGGAAGAAGCTGACGAACGCGAACGGGATGGCGACCACGATCACCGCCTGGACCGCGGTCGAGTAGATCGTGATCGGGTACTTCGCGAACTCCCCGAGCTGATGCACGAACATCGGCACCATGCTCCACGGGGCGCGGATCCAGAACGCGATCGCCGCCGTGCCCAGGTTCAGCGCCACTCGAATCATGGCTGCGCTGAGAATCAGGACAACGAGCATCAGGACGCGGCCAGGGGTCCATGCGATCGGCACGTTCGTGAGGGCGATCGCCATCAGCACGCCGCCGGTCACGATGTTGCCGAGGCCATTGAACCCGACCCGTCCGGCAAGCACCTGGACTATCGGTGAAACGGGCCGGACCAGCACCTGATCGAACTCGCCCGAGTAGACAAGCCACGACAGCCCCCACGTGCCCTCGAAGAAGAGCGAGCCCACTCCTTCGGTGATGAAGATCAGGGCGTACATCATCACCACCTGCCAGAAGGTCCAGCCGTTCACGTCCGGGATGCGCTGGAAGATGGTCCAGATGAACGCGAAGCCGGCGAGCTGGACGATGGCGGCCGAGAAGAGCAGGACCACGAAGTCGGCCTCGTAGGCGAGGATCGCCTTCATCTGCTGGCCGAGGCAGCGGAAGTAGAGGTAGACGAGCCGGCGAGCCGGCCGCAGCCTAGCCGCCATTGATCGTCACCGCCTTGACGGCGCCACGCCACAGAAGCCGGCCGAAGAGGAGAAGCCCGAATGCCCAGACGGCCTGGATCCCGAGCATCAGGGCGGTCGTAGGTCCGTCCATCTTGCCGAGATAGGTCAGTGCCGGCGTCGAGACGAGCCCCTGGAACGGCAGGACCGCGGCGATCGCACGGAGCCAATCCGGGAAGAACACGAGCGGGATCAGCGCCCCGGAGAAGAGGTTCTGGATGGCCACCCGACCGACGACGATGCCGGTCATGCCGGTAGTCCAGAAGGCGGTCATCGACACGCAGTAGATGATCGAGAACTTGAGCAGCGTGGCCAGGGCAACGCTGACGATGAAGAGCGCGAAATGCGCCGGGTCCGTCGGCAGGGCGATCCCACCGAAGACGAAGACGACGACAGAGCCGACCAGCAGCGCCGAGAAGAGCTCGAACGGGATCGGCCCGACCGCCTCCGCGAAGCGCTTCGTCTGGTAGTCGATCGGGCGCGCCAGGTCCACGGCGACGCGGCCCTCGCGGACGTCGCGGCCCATGACCCATTCGTCGAACCAGGTCATCAGTGAGTTCAGGAGGAAGGCCACGAGCAGGTAGGCCTTCATCTCGGGCCACGTGAAACCGCCCAGAGCGCCGGGGCTGCCAAGAAAGATCGTCTGCCACAGGTAGAACATCGCCACGACGTAGAACACCGTGCCGACCATGTTCAGGGCGAAGCTCGCCCGGTAGACGAAGATGACCTCGAGCGAGGCCTTGGCGATGGCGGCGTACTTGCGGAGGTGCACGTCAGGCCCCCAGGGGAACGGCCGGCTCGGTGGCGTTGGCGGCCGAATCTGGCGCGTCGAGAGTGAGCTGGCCCAGGTAGACCTTGCGGATCAAGTCCTCGACTTCGGGCTCGTCGATGCGGAAGTCGAGGACTTCGACGTACGGCATCACCGCAGCGGCGATCTCGCCCGCCGCGAACTGGAACCGATCGAACCGGACCGACAGGCTCAGCCCGTCGTTCGTGAGCTCGCAGGCCGGCAGACCGGCGCAGATCGGCGCCATCGACTCGGGCGGTCGAGCCAGCTGGAAGTGGATGACTCGATCGCGGGCGTAGTTGTCCTTGAGTGCGGCCAGGTCGCCGTCGTGGATGATCTTGCCGTTGTCGATGATCACGATCCGGTTGCAGATGTCCTCGATGTCGCCGAGGTCGTGGGTCGTCAGCATGACCGTGGTCCCGCTCTCTTCGACGCGGCTCCGGATGAACTTGCGGATGCTGTCCTTGACGGCGATGTCCAGCCCGATCGTCGGCTCGTCGAGATAGAGCATCTTCGGGTCGTGGAGCAGGGCCATGCACAGGTCGGCCCGCATCCTCTGCCCGAGCGAGATCTTGCCAGCGGGCAGGTTCATGAACTCGGCCAGACCCAGAAGCTCGGTGAACTCGGCCAGGTTCGCCTTGTATTGCTTGGGTGGGATCTCGTACATGTCGCGGGCCAGGTTGAACGACTCGATGACCGGGATGTCCCACCACAGCTGGGTCCGTTGGCCAAAGACGACGCCGATGTTGCGGGCGTTCTGCTGGCGCTTCTCGTGCGGAACCAGACCATCGACGATCAGGCTGCCCGAGGTGGGGACGAGGATGCCAGTCAGCATCTTGATCGTGGTGGATTTGCCGGCGCCGTTTGGCCCGAGATAGGCGACCGATTCCCCGGCCTCGACGCTGAGGTCGATGTGGTCGACGGCCAGCTTGTCCTTGTACTGGCGCGTGAAGAAGTGCTTCAGTGAGCCGACCAGCCCAGGCTCTTTGACGGCCTGACGGAACTTCTTGGTCAGCCCAATCGCTTCGATTAGGGGCACGGGGACACTGCTCCTGGGACGACGTTGGGGAGGCACGAGTTTACTGCAATTCGGGGCCTGTTAGGCATGGATAGAAGGTGCGGGATGTCCGACGGATGAGGCGAGAGTATCAGCAGATCCTGCCATGTTCTGTCAGCAATTCGAGAGGGTTGCCCGATCCGGGCGTAGATTCGCCGCCGCCCGGTCTGGGCCCAATCTGGCCTTCCGCCAACCCCCGTGGCACGTGGCTCGATCGCGGACTTCCGAGTGGCTGGGTGGGACGATGCCCACCGTTTCGGAGCGCGAATCTACGCTCAGTCGGCCCTCCGCGGCAGTCGTGGGGCGACGGGAGAGCATCCACGGAGCCCAGAACCGGCCTCATGCCACCGCGGTTGGAATCTGTCCAGAATGCCCCGCCCTCCAGGCGGAGCCAGACGTCGACGGGTCGGATCGGACGAGGCCGGGGAGGGGGGCAGGCTTGACTGGTAGAACATACGTTCTATTATATGTGTCCCATGACCACCCCTCCCCCGAACGTCGAGTCTGCTCTGGCGACCCTCCGGGAACGCTGGGGTGGGGCAGCTCCGCGCTGGGGCGGCGAGGTCGTGGGGGCATTGGCTGTGGCCCCGCGACGGATCCCGGTACTCGATCCTGACGATCTGCCTGGCGTGCCGGGGCTGCCGGCGACGCCGAACGATCGAGCGATACCCACCGGTTTTCGAGCTCTGGATTCGATCCTCGGACTGGGCGGGCTGCCGCGTGCAGCGACCACCGCTCTGCACGGCGATGGGACGAGCGGCAAGACGACGCTCGCGCTGCAGGCCGCGGCCCAGGCCCAGGCGGCAGGCGGGATCGTGGCCTATCTGGATCTGGCCAGGAGCCTGGATCCGGTCGAAGCCGTGGCTCGTGGCATCCAGCTGGACTGGCTGGTCGTCCTGACGCCGGGATCGCTCGAGCAGGCGCTGGCGATGGCGGCGATGCTCCTCCAGGATCGAACAGTCGACCTGTTGCTGCTGGACCTGCAGTCGCGACCGCTGGATGGTTCCGGGGTTTCGGCCGCGACTCTGGCGGAGCGATTCGGCCGGCTGGCTGCGCTGGCCCGCCGGGCCGGCGTCCAACTGCTCGTTCTGGAGCCGCCGAACCTTCCATCGGCTCTGGCCGGCGCTCTGACCCAGGTAGCCGCCCTGCGGCTGGAACTGAGCCGGCGCGCCTGGATTCGGTTGGGGAGGGATGTGGTCGGGCAGCTGACTCAGGTCCGAGTGGCGCGGGATCGGTTCGGGCCGCCCGGCCGGGCAGCCCAGCTGCGGATCCTTTATGCGGAGGGCGGTCTACGCGATGGCTGCCTGACGAGGAGCGAGCTTCTGCGAGAGAACGGGTCCGAGCCGATGGGCCGGTTGGGGATCGTCGGGGGGCCCGGGTTTGCCAGACCCACTGTGGTTGCCCGGCCCGGCGAGGTCGCACTGGCGGGGGACGGCTTGCGGGCTCGAGTCGCACTGGCCGGGGACGGCTCCCGAGCCCGGGTCGCACTGGCCGGAGTTGCGCCGCCCGGTGGCTCTCGGCCGAGCGCCCTCCCATCGACGACTCGGTCTTCGCCGCCCCTCCATCTCACTGCCATCTCGGTTCCCGATCATGCGACTCCTTCATCTTCACTGGCCCCACCTTCTCCTCCGCCTGGCTCGGGGCAGAGCTTCCGAGCCATTCGAGGCGGTGCCGATCGTTCTGGGCGGCAGGCCCTGGACGGACGGCCCAGTGCTGGACGCGAGCCGCCGGGCGCTCGAACTCGGGGTCCGGCCCGGGATGCCGCTCGGGGCGGCCCATAGGCTCGCTCCGGAGGCTCTGTTTCTCGATCCGGACCCGGCGGCCGATGCCGCGGCCATGAAGGCGGCGCTCGATCGATTGGCCGGTTTCAGCCCGGGCGTGGTGGCCGAGGAAGATGTGGCCAGACCCGGCTTTGGGCGGGTCGAGGTTCAGCTGGACGGCCTTGAACGGTTGTGGGGGCCGGAGCCGCTGATGGTTAGCCGGATCGGGGAGGCGCTGGCGGGGATTCTGCCCGGGCCGCCGCTGGCGGGGATCGGTGGGACCAGATTTGCGGCCGCGGTGGCATCCACTCGGGCGAGCCCCGCGGGGAGTGGCGTGGGGAGTGGATCAGCGAGTGGCTCCGCGAGTGGTGCGGTCGCGCTCCAGGTCGTCGAGCCGGGCGCCGACGCGGCCTTCCTGGCGCCGCTACCCGCGGCGCTGCTGAGCCGCGATCCGGAGGTGCGCGCCCGCCTCGATCGGTTCGGGCTGCGCGTCATCGGCCAGGTCGCCGAGCTGCCGCGTTCGGCGGTCGTGGCCCGGTTCGGGCCGGAGGGGGAGCGGCTGCATGCGCGGGCCCGGGGCGAGGAGACGGATCCGTTTCGGCCGCGACGGGCCACGGAGCGGTTGGTCCTGGCCCTGCCGATAGACCCGCCGGTGACGGATGTCGAGGGTCTGCGTTTCGTCCTGCACAGGCTGGCCGCGGCATTTGGCGATCAGCTCGAGGCCCGTGGCGCGGCGACGGCCCGGGCTCGGCTGACCCTTGAGCTGGATCGCTCGTTCTCCGCTGGCGACGTCCCGCCCTCGGTGGTGATTGACCAACCACTGCCGGAGCCGACGTCAGAGGGGCTGGCCATCGAGCGCCTGCTGATCGCCCGACTCGAGGCGACTCCGCCGAGGGCGCCCGTGGCGCGGATCGAACTCGAGCTAAGGGACGTGGCACCGGCCGCGGGGACGCAACTCTCGCTCTTCACGCCGCAGACGGGCCGGACAGGCCGGCTGGGCTGGCAGCTGGCCAGGCTCGGGCTCCGCTTCGGCGGGGATCGGGTCGGCTGGATGGAGCTGGAGGATACGGAGGCGGCTCTGGCCGAGGCGCGCTGGACGTGGCGTCGGGTACCGAGCTTGGTCGACTGCGCCCCAGACCCGGGCCACGCCGCTGCCAGTGGCGCTGCCCACGCCCCCGGCCGCACTCTGGGCCCTGCCCACGCCCCCGGCCCCGGCCGCCGGGCCGCGTCCACGGGACCCCATGGGCCGGGGCCATGACCCGGCTGCTGCGCGAACACCCATCGATCGACGTCGAACTTGATTCCGACGGCGAGCTCGTGGCGTTCCGCTGGAACGGCCGGCGCGAGCGCATCGAGGTCTGCAATCGATGGCGCGTCGAGGAGGGCTGGTGGAGCCAGCCGATTGCACGCGATTACTTCAAGGTCGCGGGCGGGAGCTGGCTTGCGCTCCTTTACCTCGACCGGGTCGATGGGACCTGGCATCTCGAGCGCCTCTACGACTGACCGACCCGACGCGTGGGCGGCGAAGTCAGGATGTCGGGTGCGCCGAGGCAACCGCATGGTTCTCGGGCGGTGGAAGGGCTGTTGCCGACAGGCCTCGCTCTCGACGTGAGCTCAGGTCCAGGCTCGCACGTGGCGGCCAGATGGCCCGGGCGGCGGGCTACAGGACCACGGCTGGAGCAGGCAACCTCCGGCCCTATCGCCAACGGCCGCGGCGACCGATAGTGGAACGTGGCTCGCGCCGATGTGCATAGGGTGTACCGATGGGGGGTGTAGTGTGTGCTTCCAAGCCGCGCCAGCGACGCTCCCTGGTCTGAGGCGATCGAATGCGTGCTATCCACGGTGATCGCGCCATCCACGCCGGCTGACACCACCCGCCTGAGGCGCGAGGGGAGGGGCCGGATGAGTAGGTGGCTCTTCGGGCCGCTGATCTCGCTGGTCGCCATCGCCGTCGCCGTCGCTGCGTGCGCGCAGGCGGCCCAGCCCACGCAGACCGCGGCCACCCAGGCGTCGGCCGCAAACACGACCGCCACACCGGCCTCCGCGACCGCCGCCTCGACGCTCGGATCGCCGGGCGCCGTATCAACCGGCTCGGCCCTGGCATCCGCGGGTGCCCCGCTCCTATTCCTCGGAAACGAAAACATCGCTCCCGTGGTCTATCTGGAAGGGACGACCCCTACCGGACTGGCCGTCGACCTCGTTCGTGCGCTTGCCCCGCACATGTCGCGACCAATCGAGATCAGGGCGATGGATTGGACGGAGGCCCAGAGCCTGGTCGCCAGTGGTCAGGCCGATGCACTGATCCAGATCAACGTGACCGACGCGCGCAAGAAGATCTACGACTTCTCGGGCCCGTTCCTCGAGTCGCATTTCGCGATCTTCGTCCGCCAGGACCAGGTGGGGATCTCCGGGATCTCGAGCCTCGACGGCCTTCGGGTCGGTGTCGAATCCGGAGGCCTGCCCCAGCAACTCCTGGGAACGGACCCGCAGATCACGTTGTCGGTCATTCCCAACTTTCCCGACGGTTTCAAGGCCCTGAACGAAGGCACGATCGATGCCGTGGTCGTCGACTACCGGGTCGGATCCTATGTTCTGGCCACGAACGGCATCACGGGCATCAAAGCCGCCGGTGATCCGATCGCGTCGTCCTACTCCTCGATCGCCGTCAAGAAGGGCAATACGGCACTCCTGAGCGAAATCAACAACGCCCTGCAGATCATCAAGGCCGACGGCACGTACCAGCGGATCATCAACGCTTGGGCTCCGACCGAGGGCGTCTTCGAGACACAGGGGCAGATCAACGAGACCTTCTACCACACGATCATCGTCGTCCTGGTGATCCTGCTCCTGATCGCCGTGATATGGGCCGTGACGATCAACCGGCTGATGCGCAGGAGAAGGTCCGCCGAAGAAGCGCAGAGAGAGCAGTACTCCACGCTGCGCGGCATCATCGACGGCCTCCCGGCACCCATCTTCTCGGTGGACAGGCAGTACCGGTATACGAGCTTCAACGCCGGACACGCGGCCATGATGAAGGCGATCTACGGCGTGGAGATCGAACAGGGCCACAGCATGCTCGACTACATGACCGTGCCCGAGGACCGGGAGGCCGCCCGGCACAACCTCGATCGGGCGGCCGCCGGGGAGCAGCTCGCGGAGGAGGCCTACTCGGGGGAAGAACTTCGGTCGCGGAAGTATTTCCACGTGTCGCACAGCCCAATCAAGACCGACGAAGGGGAGATCATCGGCGTCGCTGTGCTCGCCCAAGATATGACCGAGCGCAAGTCGGCCGAGGAGGGACTCCGGGCGAGCGAGGAGCAGTACCGCCGCTTCGTCGAGGATGACGTCGCCGGCGTCTTCATCACGGCACCGGATGGCCGCGTGCTCACCTGCAATCCCGCGTTCGCGCGGATGTTCGGGTTTGCCTCGGTCGACGACGTGCTCGCGACGAACGTCGTCACCATCTACCAGGATCACGCGGCGCGCGATGCCGTCCTTGCCGAGTTGCGGGCTCGGGGCCGGATCGATCACCGTGAAATGGCGTGGCAACGGCTGGACGGATCGCCGGTGGCTGCCATCGAGACGGCGATCGGCGACTTCGACGAGGCCGGAGAGCTCGTCGCGATCCGTGGCTATGTCCGCGACATCACCGAGCGCAAACGGCTCGAGGAGCAACTCCGACAGTCCCAGAAGATGGAGGCGATCGGCCGCCTCGCCGGTGGCATCGCCCACGATTTCAACAACCTGCTCACGGCGATCAACGGCTATGCCGACATCCTCGTGGCCGGCATGGCCCCCGACG
>JBEKPB010000029.1:0-24020 GCA_049521175.1 Candidatus Limnocylindrales bacterium | reverse complement strand
CCGGGCCGCCGCTACCTGCCCACGGACGTGCTGGTCGAGCTCGCCTCATACGAAGTCCGCACGACGACCGAGCTAGAGGACCTAGAGCTCAAGCACGGCCGGGTCTATGCCATGCGACCGGCCGGGTAACGCAGCGACGAGTGAGCGCCGCGAACGAACCTCCACCATGCCGGCCTGAGTCGTGACTGACGTGCGCCGACGCGGAGATCGCGGTCAGTCTTCTCGATTCCCGGCCGGCGGGATGTTCGGGCCGGGCCGCAGACACAGGCCCGATCACCCCGAGATCCGTCGCCGATGGGTCCGATTCGCCGATCATGGGTCGCCGCGCGTCGGCCCACCTCCGTCGGTGGCGGCGGCCAATGGCACGCTGAGGCAAACGGACGGCGCGCCGTGTTTCAGTCGGACAAGGACCAACTGTCGCCACGCCTGACGAGAACAGAACGGTCCCGGCCAACCACGACCGGCGCCGAGCCTGCGATGCGGACCGTCACCGGGCGATCGGCCCGCAGCTCCAGCCGGTCGTGCTCGATGCGCACGCGGACTCGCCGGCCCTGCAGCCTGAACGGCACTTCCAGCGCGGACCAGCCGGCCGGCAGGTGCGGGTCCAGGGTCAGCTCATCGCCCGCAGGTCGAAGACCGGCGAAACCCAGCACGATCGCCTGCCAGAGGCTGCCCATCGTGGCCATGTGCAACCCATCGGCGGACCGGCCCGTTACGTCGTCGAGATCGAAGAAGGCGGTCAGTCGGAGCGCCGCGAGCGCCTCCTCGGTTCGGCCCGCCCGGGCCATCAGGGCCGCGTGAATGCCCGGCGACAGCGAACTGCCGTGAGCGGTCCGCGGGTCGTAGAAGTCCAGGTTTGCCGCGAGCGTCCCGGGCACGAGCTCGTCCGGTACCAGGTGATAGAGCATGAGCACGTCCGGCTGCTTGACGCATTGCGCCCTCGCCGTGCGTTCGCGGCCCAGGAATACGTCGCCCGAGATCGGGCGCGTCGCGAGCTCGGCGATCTTGACCGGCTCCAGCCCGAAGAAGCCTCGGAATTGCTCGTAGATGCCGGAGGCCCGATCGAACCCGTCGACGATGCGGTCGGCGAGATCAAGCCAGGCCGACCGCTCCCCCGTCCCGACCGTGACCGGACTTGCACCTCCCCCACCTGCCCGACCGGGGCCGTCTCCCCAGGCGGCCGCTCGCCGCAGGTTCCAGCGGGCCATGACGTTCGTGAAAGCGTCGTCGTCGACAAGCTCGTGATACTCGTCGGGTCCGATGACGCCCGGCAAGTGCGCCGAGCCGTCGGCCGAGCGGTCGAAGCGCGACGCCCAGAAGCGCGCCGTCTCGACCAGAAGCTCCCCGCCGGGACCTGCCGCGAAGGCCCGATCGCCCGTCCAGTCGGCGTAGGTCGCCGCCGCCCAGGCCACATCGGAGACGATATGTAGCTCGCGCTCGCCGTTCCAGATCCGCAGCGGCCTCCCATCCCCGTCTGTTACCCAGGTCGGGGTCACATCGCGACCATCCTGGGCCGATTCCCACGGGAACCAGGCGCCTGCAAACCCGCCCTCCCGCGCAGCGGCGCGAGCCGCGTCCAGGCGGCGGACCCGGTATTCGAGCATCGCCCGCGCGGCAGGCGGATGCGTGGCCGCCAGGAACGGCAGGACGAAGATGTCCGAGTCCCAGAACACGTGCCCGCGATAGTTGTCGCCCGTCAGACCACGCGGTCCGACCGCTGCTTCGCCGCGATCCGGCACATGCGCCATGAGCTCGAACAACGCGAATCGGATGGCGCGCTGCATCTCGGTGTCGCCTTCGATCCGGATATCCGCCTCCGCCCACCGCGCGGCCCACACCGAGCGCTGCTCGGCGAGAAGCCGGTCGAACCCCATCTCCTGGGCCTCGGCGAGGAAGGAGGCCACAGCCGCTTCGCTTGGGGTGCGGCGGTTGCGCACACTTACGGCAACGTACCGGTCGAGCCGACGATTCTCGCCGCTACCAGACTCCGCATCCCGCGCCGCGACGGCGGCGCCGCCTGAATTCGCGTCCAGCCGAATCGTCGCCCCGCGCCCGGTCTCATCCAGCCGTGGCGTCGGTCGATCGGAGCCAGGCTTGTGAACGAGTGGGCCGCCGCGTCGGCGCCGGGCCCCCTTACCTCCCGCCCGCAGGACGCCGACGCCCGGCCGAGCGCGCGAGGCAAACGAAACCGCGCGGACGGGGCCAAGCTCGGTCGCAAGCTCGTGATGAACGAGCCCGGTACGCAGGTCAACGATCCGTCGCACGGGCTGGCGATCGTCGAGGCGGCCGGCAATGCGCGCCCAATCAGGGGCGCGGAGCATGTCAGTGCTGGCGCCAGTGCCGGTATAGACACCGGAGACGTAGACCTCATGTCGGGCCGGCGGATACTCGACCAGGGGGCTGCCAAGCGTACCCGTTACACCGTCGACCATCGCCAGTCGAACGTCGCGAGCGGGTTCGCGGGCCGGGTCGACGCCATCGATGACCACGGTCCACGACGACGCGGCGGGGATCGCCGGCAGCTCCTGCCGCTGCCGCTGCAGGAGCTGATCCGCGACGACCGCGCATGCCGACTCCGGCGTAACCGTCAGCCATGTCGGCTCCCCGCCTTCGCAACCGTCGGTGCCATCGCTGGCCGCGCTCGCCTCTTGTGGAGGCAGCGCCGCAGCACCCAGGACGACGCCTTCAGACGGCCGTATGCCTTCCGACCACCACAGGTCGAGCAGCTCGGCGAGGGTGGTCACCCTGGCGTGGGCCCGAACATCCAACGAGCCGGCGTCGCTCGCCACGCGGCCGCGCGACGAACGAAGACCGATGATGGCGGTACGCGCCCCGGTCGCGGCTACTGCCGCCAGCATCCACCGGACCTGCGGATCGCTCCAGAGGTCGCGAGTGACGGCGATCGCCTCGAACCGGCGGCTGGCGGCCGGCGGCAGGCTGCCGGCCCGTGGTGTTCGAAATCCGAATGTCACTGGTGAACCCTCCGCGAGCGCGATAAGGCGAGCCCCGCCTGGGGCTAGATAGGGATCGATTAGCGCGAGCGTGAGCTAAGCGGGAGTTGAGACCGAGGTTTCGCTACCTCGGCCGGGCGGCACCGATGGCCGAAGTGAGATGGCCGTCGCCATCTTCAGCCGGCTGAGTCTCCGGGTCTGCGATGGGCGGGGGCGGCGCAAATCGATCGGCGGCCGGCAAGACGTACCGAGCGGCAAGCAGCGCCACAAACGCGACTGAAACCGAAACGAGCCCAGCGTACTCGGGCACGCTGATGATCATGATGACAGCCACGACAAGGGCAAGGCGCGCGAAACGCACGGGAAACGCGATCACGAGTAGGAAGCCTAGCCGGACTATTTCGGCAACCGGGAGTGTCTCTCGTCGGGGATCGGCAGCCAGCGGCCAGAGCACGCAAGAGCAGACCACGGTAACGACAAATCCCCAAAGTGCCATGGTTGCGAGCGCCAGACCGGGATAGTCGCCGCGTGAGAGGCCGAGATAGATGTTCGTCCCGAAGACGAGCATGCACAGGAGTAGGCCCGTGCCCATGGCCAGCGCTCGGCGCCCGAGCCGGCGCCACGCAATGAAAGCGTCGGACAGGGCGACGAACTCATCACGCTGAATGAGAGCGGCCAGTCGGAAGATGCCGATCGTGGGCAGCGTCAGCAGCGGGCTGAGCAGCAGGATCGGCGGCCAGGCCAACCCCCCGAGCAGCACCACGCTGAACATCAGACCCCACACGAGGT
Source organism: Candidatus Limnocylindrales bacterium (assembly GCA_049521175.1). Classification (GTDB taxonomy): domain Bacteria; phylum Chloroflexota; class Limnocylindria; order Limnocylindrales; family CSP1-4; genus Fen-1039. The sequence continues at coordinate 20,280 of JBEKPB010000029.1, read as the reverse complement.
TGGCCGCTACCAACCTCAGGCTGTGGTGATAGAAATCGCCCCCGGCCGCGCGGATCGCGCCGCCGAGGCGAGGTGCAGGCGGACGGTCGGACTTGACGACCGAACGTCGTCTGGCCGATTCGGATGGCGAGAGGGCGCTCAAGGAACGATCGACCTAACCCGTCAGGCCTGTCTTGGCGACGCTGGGGACGAAGTAGCGCTGGAAGAAGAGGTAAAGCACCAGGATTGGCACCGTGGCCATGACAATCGTAGCCATTTGTGGCGGCCAGTTCGTGGTGAAGCCTCCCGCCAGCCGGAATGCCGCCAGGCCGAGCGGCAAGGTTCGGTGGGCAGGGTCCCCCAGGATGACCAGGGGCCAGAAGAAGCTATTCCATGTCCCCTGGAATGTCAGCACCGCAACCGTAGCCAGGGCCGGGCCCGCCAGGGGCAGCATCACTCGCAGGAATGTCGTGAAGAAACCCGCTCCATCGATGCGCGCCGCCTCTTCCAGATCCCGCGGGATCGTAAGGAAGTACTGACGCATAAAGAAGATGCTGGTACCGGAAATGGCCATCACCGTCACGAGGCCGATGTACTGCGCGAACCCTCGTGTCAGACCGAGCCCATTCAGCATCAGGTAGACGGGCACCAACCGGAGCTGATCCGGGATCATGAGTGTCGCGAGCACGACGAGGAACAGCACCTCACGACCGGGGAACCGGAGCCGCGCGAACGCATAGCCGGCCAGGCTCCCGAGGACGAGGTTCGTCAGGGTGACAACGCCCGCGATGGCCGCGCTGTTCAGAAACAACGTCGGCAGCGCCGGGTTGAGCTTGTTGAACGCGAATTCCCAGCCTGCCGTGGTGAATGGGTTGGGCAGGAAGGTCATCTGGACCGCATCCGGCAGCGTCTTGAAGGACGTGACCACCGACCAGAGAAACGGAACGAACATCAGCACGGCGTAGGCGACCATCAGGAAGACTGCCAGACGGCGCCGCCAGCGCACCCCGCGATCGCCGACCGGTGCCACCACCGGCGCAACCACCGGCGCCGGCCGCGGCTCGAAGGAACCAAGAGCTGCGGTCATCGTCCGAGCCTCACCATACGGGGGTCGTCCCAAACAGGCGGCGTTGCAGCAGCGTGGCCGAGAAGATCAGCGCGAACAGAAGGATCCCGACGGCCGCGGCATAGCCGAAGTTAAACGCCCCCCCAAACGCACTGCGGTACAGGTACAGAACCATCGTCATCATCGCGTTGTCCGGGCTTCCGTCGACCCCGCCTGCCAGATATGCCTGGTCGAAGAGCTGGAGACCACCGATGACGGCGACGGTCGCAACGAAGTAGTGGGCCGGTTTCAGCAGGGGGAAGGTAATGTGCCAGAACGCCTGCACGGCGTTCGCGCCATCGATCGCGGCCGCCTCGTAGACCTCGTTACTTATCGCCTGAAGCGAGGCCAGGTAGAAGAGCATGAACGTCCCGGAGGTGGTCCAGGCGTTCAGGATGATGATCGAGTTCATCGCGGTGGATGAGTTGCCCAGCCAGTTCTGGGAATCTGTGAAACCCAGGAACGAGAACAGCGGATTGATACCGAGGGCGGCCCGGGCCGCGTTGAACAGGCCGTCCGGTGCAAGAAGGAATATCCACAGCACGGTGATGGCGGCAGAGCTGGCGATGGCCGGAAAGTAGAAGGCCGCCCGGAAGAACGTCTGGCCGCGGATCTTCTGGTTGACCAGGACTGCCAGGAACAGCCCGAGGGCCATAGCCAGTGGCACCCACACAACCGTGTAGTACAGGGTGTTGGTCACCGCCTGCTGGAAGATCGGATCGCCCAGGACTTTGAGGTAGTTCTTGGTGCCGAGGAACGTCTCCGGTCCTGACCGAATGTTCCACTGCCAAACGCTGATGTACAGCGAATAGAAGATCGAGCCGATGTTCAGCACCAGGAACAGCACCATCGGCACGACGATGAACAGATAGCCGGTGATGGCTTCGCGACCCTGCCCGATTCCCCTTCGCTTCGTCACTGGAGAGCCCGGTCGAGCCGCGGTGATGACCCCCATCGACCTTCTCCGTTAGCTTGACGTTCCTGCGCGAACGCCGGCCAGGAAGGCTCGGCGTTCGCGCAGGCCGGTTAGCGTGGTTTCAGGTTGGCTATCGGAACTCAGCCGCCAACGGCCGACTTGATCGCAGCGGCCGTAGCCGTGCAGACCGCGGCACCGCTCCAGGTCTTGTTCTGGATCTGCTTAGTGAAGGCATCCGAGAACGCCTTCTGGATGTTCGCGTAACCGGGCACGAAGCCGGATCCAGGCTTGGCAACCGATCCCATGGCCACAAGCACGTCCTTGCCCTTAGGGGCAGGAACGTCGGAACGGGCCGGCAGAGCGACGCCGCCCTGGGTCCACAGGGTCATGCCCTGCACGCCTGTGAGCCAGGAGAGGAGCACCCAAGCGGCATCCTTGTTCTTGGCGTCGGCCGGGATCGAATAGCTAACGGTGTAGGAGATGGTCACGGGGCTGCCGGACGAGCCGGTCGGGAACGGAGCCCACGCGTACTTGACAGTGGGATACGCGCTGCTCATGGCCGGGTCGAGCCAGCCACCCTCGAAGATCATGGCCGCGGACTTCTTGCCGAGTGCATCGCCGCACCAGCCGGCGCCGAGGTCGCTCGCGGTCATGCCGAGTCCATTCTTGAACAGGTCCATGTACCACTGGACGGCCGTCTCCGAGGCGGCCGAGTCGATCGTCTCAGTCTTGCCGTCATTGGCAACAAGCGAGCCGCCCTGGGCATAGAGGAAGGCGAGGCCGCGATCGAGGGCCGAGTTCAAGCACAACGGCGCCTTGAGTCCGTCCTTGCCCTTGAGGCTCTGAGCCAGCGTCACCAGCTGGTCGAGAGTAGTGGGCGGAGTGGGCACGAGGTCAGTGTTGTAGGCCAGACCGATGGTGTTGCCATCCTTGGGGAGACCGTAGGTCTTGCCGTCGGCGCCCTTGAAGATGGAAGCGTAGCCGGGGTAGAACTTGCTGACATCGTAATTGGAGGCCGCGATGTATGGATCGAGAGGGGCGAACAACCCCTGCTTGATCCAATCCGGCGCGACGTCGGCGTTCAAGTACATGACGTCGGGCACGTCGTGTGAAGCGAACTTCGCCGCCATTACGGTCGGGTAGTCGCCGGCGATCGGCTCGTAGTCGACCTTGATGTTCGGATAGGCAGCCTGGAACGACAGCAGGGTCTTCGTGAGAGCGTCGCCCTCGGCTGTGGACGACTCCCAACCGGAGAGCACCACGGTGCCGCTGGGCTGAGTCGCTGTCGGTACCGCCGTCGGAACGCCGGTCGATGCCGGTTGCGTCGCCGCCGGGGTAGTCGGCGTCGCAGACGAGCTGCCGCACGCGCTGACCGCAAGAGCTGCGATCGAGCACAGCGCCAGCATCGTCCTGGGCATAGTAAAGCGCATCACATCCTCCTCCTATGGGCATGTGTAAGTATCGTTGGTCTCTGGCGCCGTCGGACCGCTAACACGCGCAAGTATGCACAAGTCGGGGCCTTTGTACAGACCCAAGTCCGCCGAAACTCGACCAATCGAGCCGTCTCAGGGATGCAGCGACGCCTCCGCGCCCCGGGTCCGACCCCCTAGCTCCGGCTGGTCGGCGGAACCCGAATATCGAGCCCCGCTCGGGCGGCCCGTCTGACCAGGGCCGCCTACGACGAGCTCGAGCTCTCGGCCCTGTTGCCCAGCGGCCCAAGACCCGAGGCTGTGGTCCGCGCCATCGAGGTCGCGTCGAGCTATTCGAGGGCTGCTTGAATGCGTCTGCTGCCCATGCATTCGAAGCGACGGCACCTTCGCTGATGGCCGGCGCCGCAAGCTCAAGCCAAGCTGGTGCAATGCCTGTGGGCACAGGCTGACCTTGGCGATCAGACCTGGGAAGCGCCGATCCTCGCGCAGCTTGCCGATGTGCGCGTCGTTGACGCGACCATCGCTCAAGTGGTCGCGGCCCTCGGTTGGTGGCAGCGACCGGTCACAGCCGACGGTCGCGAGTCGCCAGCGCTGCGAATGCCATCAGCGCAATGGCGGCCAAGGCGAGGCCGAAGCCCCAGGGCGCCAACGTTCTTGGACCGACGGGCGCAGCCGCCGGATCGCTCGTCACACGATGGCCCGCTCTACATGATCAAGTAGCGGGGATCCGTCGACTGGACACGGAGCCGACCGACTCTCGGACCTTCAGTTCCGTGTCGAGCAGGGTGCGCTGCGGCACGGGTTCGCCACGTATCTGGGCCAGCAGCAGGTTGCCTGCCGTCTTGCCCAGGTCGTAGGCGGGGATACTGACGGTGGTGAGGGGTGGATCGAAGTGCGACGCCAGCGGGATGTCGTCGAAGCCAACCATCGATATATCGGTTGGGATCCGCAGCCCGGCAGCCCGGACCGCACCCATGGCGCCGAGGGCGACCACATCGCTCGCCACGAAGACGGCCGTGAACGAGCACCTCTCGAGCAGCATCGACATGGCCTCGACCCCACTCTGCGCCATGAAGGCCCCCTCGGCCACGAGCTGTGGATCGAACTCGATACCGGCTTCCGCGAGGGCCAGCCGATACCCTGCGAGGCGCTCCTCCGCCGCGGTGTACGTGAGCGGCGCATTCGTGATTATCGCGATGCTCCTGTGGCCTCGCTCGATCAGATGCGAGACTGCCGCCCTCGCTCCGGCGACGTTGTCCACGTCGACGCTCGGTGCGCTCAGCGCCGGCATGTGGCCCTGCAGCACGATCGGAAACCCGTCGTCGTTGGCCCGACGAAGCTCGACGTCATCGGCGAGAGGCCCCGACACGATCAGCCCGTCTATCCGGCGTGACTGGAGCAAGCGGCGGTAGCCCCCCGCCAGCGGCGGTAGCGCTTCGACGAGCACTAGGTAGTTGGCGCCGCGCGCCGCGTCGCCAACCCCTTGGACGGTCTGCGGCAGCAGAGCGTCCGAAGCGACCTGGCCGGGATCCTGGCGCAACGCCAGGCCGATCGTCAGGCTCGAACCTCGAGCGAGCTGGGCCGCGGGGGCGTTGGGCTCATAGCCAAGCGCCCTCGCTGCTTCGCGCACGCGCTCCTGGGTAGCCCGGCTGATCGCCATGTCGCCCCCTCGTCCGTTCAGCACGAAGGAGACAGTGGTCCGAGAGACACCGGCAAGACGGGCTACGTCGAAGCTCGTCGGCCTACTGCGAGCCATTCCTCTTCCTTCCTCAAGCCCAGCCCAAGACATCTTCGGTGACGGGCGGACTGCCCATTGTGCTGACGACCGTTACTAACGCCGCCGTAGCTAAACATGTGCTTTCGGCGGCGTCAAGCGACGCGCTTCTGGCAAACGAACCGGAACTCCCAGGAGCGGACGTGGGGCTGGCTTGTTGGCGCGCAAGTCTGGCCGTGGATGTGCGTCAACGGATCATCTGAAGGGGGAGACTTGAGACTGGGAGGCGACTCCCAACCGCCGAAGCCCCTCGACTTGCTCTTGTGGATATACTACCTGACGCGTGTCACTAACTTGCGTCACCCTAGGTTGCCGTCAGGAGCCTTTGGGGGCGGCCATCATCGCAACCGAGATGCGCAACGGCGGCGTGGAACGCAATGGGGGCGAGGAATTTCTGTGGATCGTTCGAAAACGGCTGGTCCCGCTGGCGCTGGCTCGGCCTCGGCTGCCCCGAGCGACGCCGTCCATCGCAATCCCGCCTACCACATCGCTGTCTGGCAGATCCGCGAGACCGTCTTCGACCCGGCAATGCTCGCTCGCAACGAGGCAATCCTCGCCCTCGGCAACGGCAACATCGGCTTCCGGGGCAACTTCGAGGAAGCCGGCTACAACGTCGCCAACGGCACGTACATCAACGGGTTCTTCGAGGAAGAGGCGATCGTCTATCCCGAGCCGGCCTATGGGTACGCTCGGACCCGCCAGGTGATGCTCAACGTCGCCGACACGAAGCCCATCCGGCTCTTCGTTGGCGACGAGCGTTTCGACCTGCGGACCGGCCGCATCGAAAGCTACGAGCGCTGCCTGGACTTCCGCGAGGGCGTTCTGTCGCGGAGCGTTCGATGGCGATCACCGAACGGCGTGCTCGTCGACCTCCAGGTGCGCCGCCTCGTCTCCCTCGCGCGCCGAGAGATTGCCGCCATCGACTACACCGTAACGCTTCCCGAGGCAAATGCCGCGCTGCGTTTCGAGTCGCTGATCGACGGTACGCGGGGCAACCAGCAGACCAACGACGACCCGAGAGTCGGCACACGTCTCGGCCCCCGGTCATTGGTCGCGATGCACCAGAGGGCGAGCGGCTCCGCGGGCGTGCTCGTGCAGCGCGCACGCAACAGTGGCAACACCGTGGCCGCGGCAGCGGACCACCACTGGACGGCCGGCGAGATGCGGGCCGGAGTGGAGCCGGACTCCAGGACCGGAGGCACGCGTATCCGGTTCACGCATTCTGCCGCCGCCGAGGCCGGAAGGCCCGTCACGCTGACGAAGTACATCTCGTACCGGACCTCGCTCGAACTCCCCGGGGACGACCTGGCAGATGCGGCGCAGCACGATGCGGCAGCCGCGAGGTCGTCCGGATTCGACAAGCTGCTGGGCGAGCAAAGGCAGGAGCTGGACCGCTTCTGGGAGATTGCCGACGTCCGAATTGACGGCGACGACATGCTGCAGCAGGGCATCAGGTTCAACCTCTTCAGCCTCCTCCAAGCGGCCGGCCGCGACGGGAGGACGAGCGTTGCCGCAAAAGGGCTGTCGGGCGAGGGTTACGAGGGCCACTACTTCTGGGACGCCGAGACGTACGCCCTCCCATTCTTCATCTACACCCAGCCTGACATCGCCCGGCAGCTGCTTCTGTTCCGATGCCAAACCCTGGACAAGGCGCGGAACCGAGCTCGCGAGCTCGGGCACCGCGGCGCGCTATTCCCGTGGCGGACGATCGCGGGCGAGGAAACGTCGCCGTACTTCCCGGCCGGAACCGCGCAATACCACATCGACGCCGACATCGCGTTCGCCCTTGCGAAGTACGTCTCCGCGACCGGCGACCGGACGCTGCTCCTGGAGGGCGGCGCGGAGCTGGTGTTCGAGACGGCCAGGTTTTGGTGCGATCTCGGCAGCTACGTGGACGAACAGGGCGGCCAGTTCTGCATCAACGAGGTCACCGGCCCGGACGAGTACACCGCCCTCGTCAACAACAACTTCTATACCAACCTGATGGCGAAATGGAACCTGGAGTACGCGTGCTCGGTGGCGCGTGACATCGAGTCGACGGATCCGGAGGAGTACCGGAGGATCGCAGCCGATCTATCCCTCGGGGCCGCCGAGGTGGACGAATGGGCGAACGCGGCGGCACGGATGCGGCTGCCGTTCCATCGAGGCCTCGGCATCCACGCCCAGGACGACCTGTTCCTGACCCGAGCAGTCTGGGACTTCGCGGGAACGCCACCCGAGAACTACCCGCTCCTCCTCCACTACCACCCGCTCAACGTGTATCGATTCCAGGTCCTCAAGCAACCCGACGTCGTGTTGGCCCAGGTTCTGATGCCAGAGCGCTTCACGATGGCCGAGAAGAAGCGGAATTTCGACTACTACGACCCGTTGACCACCGGAGACTCGTCGCTTGCCCCGTGCATCCAGAGCGTGGCCGCAGCGGAGCTCGGCTACACCGAGCGGGCATACTCGTACTTCCGGCGAACTGCGCGGATGGACCTGGACGATGTCGGCGGCAACACCGTTGCCGGGGTACACACCGCCGCAATGGCGGGCACGTGGATGTCGCTCGTGTACGGGTTCACGGGGATGCGGGATCGGCGGCCGACCCTGTCCTTCGATCCCCGTCTGCCGGCGCAACTGACCGGCATGCGAATCCGCCTGCGTTTCCATGGCCGTCTTCTCGAGGTCACGCTGACCCATCGCGTCGCGACGTACCTGCTCCTCGAAGGGGACCCGCTGTCGGTCTCCCACCGCGGTCGCACCCTGGATCTGGCGCTCGGAGTGGAAGTTTCGGCCAGCCTCTTGCCCGAGCTCCAGGCTGTGATCTTCGATCTTGACGGCGTCGTGACCAACACGGCCGAGTACCACTACGTGGCCTGGAAGCGCCTCGCCGACGAGCTCGGGCTGGCATTCGATCGCGAGGTGAACGAGCGCCTCAAGGGCATCTGCCGATTGGCGAGTCTGGACATCCTGCTCGAGCACGCCGGAGTCGATCTGCCGGCGCCCGAGAGGGAGCGTCTTGCGAGCCGGAAGAACGAGTATTTCGGAGAGCTCATCCGGACGATCCAGCCAGGCGATCTGCTGCCGGGCGTGGCAGAGCTGCTGACCTCGCTCCGAGACGCCGGCGTCCGAACCGCCCTGGCCTCGATGAGCCACAACGTGTGGGAGATCGTCCGCCGGCTCGAGATCGCCGACCTCATCGACGCCATCGTGGACCCGGCTACGCTTGTCAAGGGCAAGCCGGACCCAGAGGCGTTCTTCAAGGGCGCGGAGATGCTCGGCGTCCCCTTCGAGAACTGCGCAGCCATCGAGGACGCCCAGGTGGGCATCGACGCGATCAAGGCCGCCCGCATGTTCGCGGTCGGGATCGGTCGCGGACTGGTCGGCGCGGACTGGCGCCTGGACCGAACCGAGCAGCTCACCTACGCCGCATTGCTGCGGCGATTCCGGACTTGGGCCTCAGAGAGTGTTACTGAGGACGGCGGGAGCGCCGCACCCGACGCGTGACTCGCGGCAGTGGCAACCTTCGGCCGGCGGGCGGCCGCCGGTTCGAGGCGATCGCCGTCACGGCGAACCTGTGGAGCGATCCGTTGGTCCGACCGGCGCTGGCCGCGCTGGCCGCGAGCGGGATGCGGACCGCGATTCTCGGCGCCGGCCGAAGGCGGGGCCGGGTCATCGAGGGCGCCCAGCCGCGCGACGTTCGGGCGCATGCCCAAGCCGCGACGCTTGCCGAGATGGTCGAGCTGTGGTGGTCCGAGGGGATCCGCCCATCTGAGGGTGTCGTTCTCGTCGACGCGGCCGCGCCGCCGCACGATTCTGCTGCGTTCCTCGTGGGATCGATATCCGCCGGCTCCGGCCACGGCTCGCAAGAGCTCGGGGCCGACGGCCCGACATGGCTGGCGGTCACGCCCGAGTCGGCGTGCGCGATCATGAGCGATCAGCTGCGGCGGCGCGCGCGGCTTGATCTCCCGGCGATGCCCGCGGAGTCGGCGTGGACCGTGCTGATCGATGGCGTCGACCCGGCTCGCGAACCCGCCCGCAGCGTTCGGCTGGCGATGGTCGACGGCGTGACGGGGACGCTCGGCAGCCCGCTGGTCGATTACCCCCCTGCCCGCCGCGAGGTCCGCGTGGCCGGCGTTTACGTCGACGCGGGCGCCGACACGCACATGCTCACCATCCCGGATTGGACGCGCCTCGCCGGACATCTCGACGATCGACAGCCGGTGCGACGGATCCTGGATCTGCGCACTGGGCTGGTGCACCACGAGCTCGCCACCGAGTTCGGGACGGTGCGCGCAGTCTCGTTCGCCTCGCGCGCCCGACCCGGAATCGGCGTACTCCGGGCGGACGGAACAGGGGCCCGGAGCCGGAAGGGCGGTCCGCTGGCTCCCCCACCCCGCTCCGACAGCGACGCGCCGCGACCCGATGCCCCCGGCCGCGAGGCGACCATCAGGCTGTACGGTGTCTCGGGTGGCATTGCCGCAGCCGCCTGGGATACGGAAATCGGCGGCATCGGCGAACGCCATCTGGACCGAGTCGTTGCGATTCGCGCAAACGGCCGCCGCATCCCGAGCGAGGCTGCGGCGCGATCCTTCCTGGCCGACGCCCGGGAGATCGGGTTCGACCGCTTGCTCGCCGAGCAGCGCTCGGTCTGGGCAAAGCGTTGGGCGAACGCGGACATCCGCATCGATGGCGATCCGGAAATGCAGAGAGCCATCCGATTCGCGCTGTTCGAGCTGATCGCGCATGCGCCGGACCGGGGCGAAGCGGCGATCGGCGCACGCGGCGTGACCGGCGGCAAATACCGCGGCCACGTGTTCTGGGACACGGACGTCTTCGTCCTGCCGTTCCTCGTGGCCACGCATCCACCGGCGGCGCGGGCGATGCTCGAATACCGGATCCGCCGGCTGGACGCGGCTCGGGCGGCCGCTCGCGAGGCCGGCCTCGCTGGGGCCTGGTTCCCCTGGGAATCGGCCGGCGACGGTCGGGACGTCACGCCGGACTGGATCATCGGGGCCGACGGCCTGCCGATGCAGGTCCTTACCGGCAAGCACGAGCTGCATATCGTGGCCGACGTGGCCTGGGCGGCGGCAACCTATGCGGACTGGACTGGCGATCGCGCATTCGCGTCTGGGCCCGGCAGCGAGCTGCTCGTCGAGACGGCGCGCTTCTGGGCTTCGCGATTCGAGCGCGCCGCCGACGGGTCGGCTCACCTGTCGGGGGTGATCGGGCCGGACGAGTACCACAACCTGATCACCGACAACGCCTTCACGAACGTGATGGCGCGCTGGAACCTGCGACGAGCGACCGCCTTGGGAGAGGCCACGGCCGGTCAGGCGGGCCGGGGCGGCGCGGGCCACTTCGCACCCGATGCTGCCGAGCGACAGACCTGGCTCGAGCTCGCCGGCAGGATCGTCGACGGGTTCGATCAGGCCTCCCGCATCTACGAACAGTTCCGAGGCTTCTTCGACCTGGAGCCCGTCAAGATCGTCGAGCTGGCGACGCGCCCACTCTCGGGCGAGGTCTTCCTGGGTCGGGATCGCGTGGCCAGTACGCAATGTGTAAAACAGCCGGACGTGTTGATGCTGTATCACCTGATTCCGGACGAGCTAGTGCCAGATACGCTCGCGGCCAACCTGGACTTCTACGACCCGCGTACTTCCTTCGGCAGCTCGCTGTCGCCGGGGATTCACGCGGCGCTGATGGCCCGCGCGGGCCGACCCGAGGATGCGCTCGCGGCCCTCCGACTCGCGGCCTTCATCGACCTCGACGACGACGTTTCTCGTTCGGTCGAAGGATTGCACGTGGCCACGATGGGCAGCCTCTGGCAGGCGATCGTGCTCGGTTTCGCCGGACTCCGACCGGCAGACGACCACCTGACCCTGGATCCACACCTGCCTTCTAGCTGGCGCGCGCTGGAGGTGCCGTTCCGGCTGCGGGGTGCACGCGTCCGGGTCCGCATCGAGCACGACCGGCTTCAGGTCTGGGCCGACCGACCGGTGACGGTCCGGGTCGCCGGGGTCGAGCCGGTCGTGGCCGACCGGTACGGCAGCGTCTTCGTGCGGACGGCCAAGGGCTGGTCCCTCACCGACTGATCACCGGCGAGTAGCTGGCGGGGCGCCGGCCCCTTCATCTCAGGCGAGTACGCGGCCGTCAACGCTCTTCGTCACGTTCAGAGAAGCGCGTCCCAGAGTCCACAAGTTGGGTCCACGGGGCTCACTCCCTTGAAGGTCGAACGACCGGCCAGCTTCTCGACGACGGCTCTGACCACGTACTCGTTCGAGCTGTAGGCGTTCACGTAGGTCGGGACCATCGGAACGTCGACCAGGTGGTATGGGTTCGAGAACGAGACGAAAATCGTCGGGATATCCCTGACGTACTTGGGCGAGCCACTTCCGAGGAAATCCTTCCACTCGATCCGAATCGCCGTCTGGTTGCTGCCCACCTTCATGTTGGCGTAGTAGAGAAGGAGATCGACATCCTTACGGTAGTCGGCGAGTGTGCTCTTCTCGCTCGGATGGTCCACGGCCTCCGAGTAGCGGACATCGAAGCCTTCCGCTTCGAGAAAGCTCTTGAATAGCTCCACCTCGGGCGACCGCCCGCGGGTCTGATCCTCGTTCGTCACCACGACCAGCTCAATCCTGGCGAATCTCGCAGGACTGATGGGCAGCAGGCCGTCACGATCCTTCACGAGGGTGACGGCCGAGTCGGCGCAGTCGGCCGCCCACTTCACGTGCTCGTCGCAGCGCACGATCTCAAGCGCGGATTCCGGTGGTACGAGCGAGCCCTCGGCCTGCTTGCGATGCAGGCCGAGGGAGGCCTTGAGGGCCAGGACGCGGGTCACGGCTTCGTCGAGACGCTGCGGACTGAGGAGGCCGTTCTCGAGGCCGTCGAGCATGCACTGCACATCTTCGCCATGGTTGATCGTAAACATGAACATGTCCGCGCCGTTGGCGATCGCGGTCGGCACGGCCCGGGGTCGCGGCATGGAGGCGGTGAAGCCCACCATCTGCGTGGCGTCGGTGACGATCAGCCCGTTGAACCCGAGCCGCTCTCGCAGAATGCCCCGGTTCAACTCGGCGGAGAGCGAGCCGGGCAGGATCTCATGATCCTCGATGCGGCCGTTCACGAGCCGCGACAGCGCCGGCTGCTTGATGTGCGCCGACATGACCGAGTCGGCCCCGTAGGCGATCAGCTCCTTGTAGATGCGGAGCACTCAGAGGCTTGCTCAGGACCTGGCCGATCTAGAGCGATCAATCCGCGCCGCCGCGGATGGTGGAGCGAGCTGAGTTCGGAGCGCTGCCATTTCGTGGCTTGGGAGCAAGAGCACTCGACTTGGGGGAATCGTGTCTTCGGGACGGGCGCCGAGCGCGATCGAGGGTCAGCGAGATTCTTGGAATGTGCGAGGTTCAGGGTTTCATCAGGATTGGGTGGCCAGAATCGCCCACGGCCGGGTTGAGGTGGCCAGTACCCGCCCGGCCGTCCTATTGAGCGGCGGCGGCTGTTTCACCGTAATCCTGAAGAGGGATGGGAGCGCCGCGCACGTTGTCCAGCTGACGTTGGCGGGCCCGCAGCAATAGCGACGAAGACGGGGCGTTCCCACTTCTGCGAGTCTAGTTGTGACCCGGCGATAGGCCGCAGAACAGCCCCCGGCCGGTCTCGCCCTGGCCCCCGCTCTACCGGTCGCCGACTATCCCGAACCGGCCACGGCCAGTTTTGTGAGGCTGTGCTGGGGGCCATCGACCCCGGTGGGAGAATCCGCTGTACACGGGGGGCTTGGACACGCGGCCCACACACTGGCCGCCGGGACCGCGCCGAGCCACTGGCGAGACCGACCCGTCTCCACGGCGACCGGACGCATCTCGCGGTCGCCGCAACCCGGAGGTGGCATCGATGGTTCGGCATTTGGTCCGGGAGGTGGTCAAGTTCAACCATTGGGAGGACTTCATCGCGGCATCCAAGGCCGAGAACGAGGCCGGCATCAAGGCGGGGCTGCCGGCCTATCGCCTCTACTCGTCGGGCTGGGGAACCGCCAACGAGGCCTTCGCCGAGGCGGAGTACGAGGACAGCGGCGACATCGAGCGACGCACCAAGGCCGCAATGGACGACCCCGAGTACGACAAGGCGCTCGGAGTCCTGGTCAGTCACCTCGTCGACGGCGAGGTCAGAGACTACGTGCTGTCGGAGGTGAAGCTGGTCTGAGGCCGCCCGCGGCGCGACTGAATACGGATACGCCTGTCTGACCACGGGCCGCTGGTCGCCGACGGATCCGGGCCGGGCAGGACTCGAACCGCTGAGTCGAAGCGTAAGGCTCTGAAGCGCGGCCCTAACAGCGGCCGCCGGGATCGCGCCGAGCCACCGGTGAGACCGAGGCGCCTGGGAGGGGTTACTCCGATGATAGACAGGGGCGCGACCCGTCGGAAGAGTTGGCGCAGGTCTACCTGGGCCTTCCTGATCTCGACGGGCTTGACCGCCGTGTTTCTTGTGGCCTGGCAGGTCGTGCCCGGCAACTGGGGGGATCGGTTGGCCCTGGTGGTGCTCGGCTGGTTCCTGGCGGCAGTGCCGCTCTACCTCATCTTCGCGCCAGTGCCGGGAGTCGGCCCGGGCTTCTGGACCAGGCGGCGGAGGCTGACGCGGGCATGGTTCGTCTGGACGGGCTTGGCCGCGCTGGCCGTGGTTCTCGCCGCCGCCAACCCGTTCGTCATCTGCGATACGGCGTGCGTCGACGTAAGAAGTGCCGTTGTGATCGACTTCCTATCGTTCTGGCTGGTAGGGGCCCTGGCGCTGGCACTCGCCCGGTGGATACGGCGGCAGCCCGGCCCGGTTCATCCCGGACCCTAGGAGATGAGCTTGTGCCCAAGGCGGGTTGTTGCGGGGCGTAGCCGCTCAAGGATTTCGCCAGAACTCGGTAGTCAGCGGCCACAAGCCGGTCTTCGGCCAGGCTTATGGCCGGACCGTAAGTTGGCGGAGGCTCGCCGGACCAGTCTCTACGGGCTTGGAAGGCTGGGACGTCTGGCGTTACAGCAGCGTGCTCAGGAGTACGAGCGTAGGGCGTCCAGCTGTCGTGTCGTCGTGAGGGGGCGCCTTCAGGAACCGGTCCGTCGCCCAGCCGAGCAACAGAGAGGACCACGCCGAGCCTAGTACAGGCTACTCGGTCACATCCGCCGGTCGGTTCGGATGTACCGACCTGCAGTTATCGTGTCGTCACGGTCGCCGTCCGCGCCAAGATTTGGCTCTGCGATAGAAGCCGCCGGAGATAACAATCGAGCTCGGTTCGGCGCCCGGTTTCGGTGAAGAATGGCCCCCGATGCGGACCACGCAACGGACCGCCTCTGTAACGCCGCGCTGTGGGACGTGACCCTAACCAGAGACCTCAGTGCCCTAAGCTCGCCGTCCTCGCACTGGGTCGGCGTCCCTGCCCTCAGGCTGTTCAGACGTCCTCCCCAAAAGGAGCTGACATGCCGAAGGTCGTAATCACACACGCGGTCCCCGACGTCGAGCACTGGCTGAAGTTCAAGGCAGAGCGGGTCGCCCTCCTGCCGTTCGCCACCGGGGTGACGGACCACGTCGCGCTCGATGGCAGCAAGAGCGTTGCGGTGACCTTGGACGTGCAGGACGTGGCGGCCCTCCAGGCAGCCCTGACCTCGCCGTCGCCCGAGCTGGCGGCCGCAATGGAGAGGCACGGCGTCCTCCCCCCGCTGGCGGTCTACGTCGAGAAGTAGTCGGATCGCAGCAGCCCGGGTCGCCGCGAGAGCCTCATGGTGTCCGGCGGCTCACTCAGTCTTCGGCCGCAGCCATGACGGCTCGGTCCACATGACGGAAGGGAATGGCATCCCACGATGACAAAGGTGATCGTTCAGCACCACGTGGTGGACTACGAGCGCTGGTACCCCGTGTTCACGGAGCACGAAGACGTCCGCCGACGGCATGGAGCGACGGGCCACTCCATCAATCGCGAGGCGACCGACCCAAACTCGATCCTGATCGTGAACGAGTTCGCGACGCTCGAGGGCGCTCGAGCCTTTTCTCAGGATCCGTCGCTCCCCGAGGCAATGAAGACAGGGGGGGTCGACAAGGCTCCGCAGGTCTGGATCGTCGACGAGACCGAGGCTAAGCGGTACTGAGACTGACGTCTGAGCGGCCGCGGACCCAACCCGGGGCGCAGCCGCTCACACCCTGAGGTGGCATCAATGGTTCGTCATCTACTCCGCCAGGTGGTTAGGCACGACCATTGGGCGGACTGGATCGCGGCATCCAAGGCTTGGAACGAGGCCGGCATCAAGGCCGGGCTTCCAGCCTATCGTCTTTACTCGTCGGACTGTGGCACCTTCAACGAGGCCTTCGCCGAGGCGGATTACGAGGACTGCGGCGACATCCAGCGACGCATCAAGGCCGCGATAGACAACCCCGAGTTTGACGAGGCACTCGGAGGCCTGGTCAGTCAACTAGTCGACAGCGAGGCTCGCGACTACGTGCTGTCGGAGGTGAAACTGGTCTGAGGCCAGGCGCACTGCGACTGAATGCGGATACGCCTGTCTGCCCACGGGCCGCTGGTCGCCGACGATCCCGGCCGGAGCCGAGGTTGGTCGCCCGCTATGAAGTGGCTGAGCGTTGTAGCAGCATCGCCAGCACCCGCGAGCCCGCGCCCGTAAAGGGCTGAGTGTCGTGCTGAGCGCGAGAGGGGGGATTGGAGCGGGACACGGGTCTCGAACCCGCGACATTCAGCTTGGAAGGCCAGAGCGCCTAAGCGCTGTAGCCTCCCTCGTGGAGGGCCGAGCGTAGCGTGTCCAGTTATCGTGTCGTCGCGAGAGCTTGGGGGAGCCAACTAACCACCCTTGGAGAGGACGGGGGACGCTCGGGACGCCGTGGACCGGTGACGGTTGAAGATGTAGATGTAGATCGTCGTGACGATGTTGGAGACGACGATTCGGACTAAGACTTACGGAACTCTTTGGAATGGCTCAGATGTGCGCTATATCGCAGCAGCACGTCATTTTACTATCTGCAAACTATCTCATTAATGATCTAGAATGCAGTGGTGACACGTTATTCGACTCTGAGCCGACTCTCGGGGATCGCCGAGGACCAGTGGGGGCTATTGACACGCCGACAGGCAGAACTTGCCGGCGTGTCACGCGCCACGCTTCAACGCCTGGCGTCTGAGGGCATCCTTGAACGAGTGGCCCAAGGCGTGTACCACCTAAGCGGCGCTCCCCTAGCTGATCAGGCGGCGCTCCGAGCGGCCTGGCTCCAGCTCGCTCCTGGGGTCCTGGCGTGGGAGCGCACAGCAAAGCAAGGCGTTGTCTCGCATCGATCAGCCGCGGCGATATACAGCCTCAGCGACCTTGCAGCAGACCGGCACGAGTTCACGCTTCCGACGCGTCGACAGTCCCGCCGGGCCGACATCCGACTTCATCAACGGCAGCTTGATCAAGGTGAGTGGATCATCCTCCACGGACTCCCGGTCACGCGACCCGCTAGGATCGCGGCCGACCTGCTCGACGACAAAGAGGACACCGAGGCCGTCGCGCACGTCGTCGCAGACGCGATTCGCGCCGTCTACGACTACCCAGGGACGTTTGCGGACGCACTGGCACCGCATTCAGCCAGGTTTGGGCTTCGGCGAGGTGACGGGCTAGCCCTGCTCCGCTGGCTTCTCGAACTGGTCGGAGACCCTGACACGTCCCGCTGGCTGGAGGAGGCCCGCGGTCACGTCGCTGGCGCCTCTCTCGCAGGCGGCAAGCGGCAAGAGGCTGCCTCGGCCAAAGACATCGGGGCCCCATGACGAGCGATCGCTTCTACGGGAGTCCCACCGCCTTTCGCCGCGCCCTCACCGATAGACTCAAGGCCCAGGCCGAAACGAGCCGCTGGACGTTGCCGCAGCTCCAGCGGCAGATGTCATACGACCGTCTGCTTGAACGTCTGTATCTCGTCGATGAGGGCTGGATTGTCAAGGGGGCGACGGCGCTACTTGCGCGGGACATCGGGGTTCGCGCGACGATTGACATCGACCTCTACCGGAAGTCGGCTCGCGAGGTGGCGGAGGCCGACCTAAGGGAGGCTGCCACCAAAGACATCGGTGACTGGTTCCGCTTCGAGATCGGCCCACCGCGCCCCCTTGGCGATAGCGGTGCTGGCGTTCGCTATCCCTTCACGGCCCATGTCGGGACGACTGTCTGGGCATCCTTCCACGTCGACCTCGTCGGGACCGGCATCCGCATGACCGGTGAGCCCGAAGATGTCCCGCCGCTTGCCCGCGTCGTCATGCCCGATGTCGAGCAGCATGGATACCGCGTCTATCCGCTCGTGGACCACATTGCGGACAAGGTCTGCGCCATGCTGGAACACCACGGCTCCATGGGTGTCCCGTCCACCCGGTACAAGGACCTCGTAGACCTCGTCGCAATCGTCCTCGTCGCGTCCGTGCATGCCAAGCCTCAGACGACTGCGCTCACGTCCGAAGCGGACCGCCGTAGCCTTCGACTCCCCCATAGCTTCGTCGTGCCGGATCGTGGCCTGTGGGAGCCCGGGTATGCGGCTGAGGCGGGCCGATCACTCTTGTCGATCGCCGGAACACTTGACGAGGCTCTCGCGGTCGTCGGCCCATTCCTCGACCCGCTGCTCGGCGGCAGCGCCGCCGGAAAATGGGACTCACGCAGGTTGCGATGGGTGTCGGTGCACTCGTAAATGCCTGAGTTTTGGAGCGGGAGACGGGTCTCGAACCCGCGACATTCAGCTTGGAAGGCCTGAGCGGCCATGCGCTGTGGCACCCCTCGTGGAGGGCCGAGCGTAGCGTGTCCAGTTATCGTGTCGTCGTGGCCGCATGTCATGC
Source organism: Candidatus Limnocylindrales bacterium (assembly GCA_049521175.1). Classification (GTDB taxonomy): domain Bacteria; phylum Chloroflexota; class Limnocylindria; order Limnocylindrales; family CSP1-4; genus Fen-1039. The sequence goes on along the minus strand of JBEKPB010000029.1, from coordinate 2,262 downwards.
CCCCGCCTTGGCCGATTCCCTCACCGTGGTCGATGGCCCCACGCGGCCGCCGAGCTGGCCGGAAGCCTTGCCATCCAGCTGACTCGATCAGTGAAACGGCGGGTGCGCCAAACAGGACGGCCGTTGTGTCGGATGCCCGGTGACTCGACTCTCCTCCTGGCTAGGGGGCGTCCCAGCTCCGGTCTTCGGAGCACGCCCGAGTCCGAAGGAGCTCCTCTGATGGCAGTGCAACTCAAAGGTGAGCACAAGCGCCTCGACGCGCCCGACGAGACCCGGGCGTTCCCCAAGGGCCGCAACGAGATCGTCACGGTCGGCGGTGTGGCGATCGGCCGGCTGACCTTCGAGCCGGGATGGCATTGGGCCGAGCATGTGAAGCCGAAGGTCGGAACCGCCAGCTGTCAAGTCGCGCACGGCCTCTACATCATCTCGGGCCGGCTGCGCACTCGCCTGGACAGCGGCGAGGAGTTCGACGTGGTGGCCGGAGAGGCTGGCTACGTGCCCCCTGGGCATGACGGCTGGGTCGTCGGGAACGAGCCCGTGGTCGCCATCGACATCCTCGGAGCAGTCGACTACGCCAAACCGAGGTAGGGATGAGCTCGCGAATAGCCTGCATGGGCTGCGCTCTCCACCACTGCTCAGGAGGCCTCCCATGAGCCTTGCTTCGAGATTCAACAGGTCGGGCTTCGGCCGGTTCCTCAACAGTCCGGCGGGCCGGGCCTTCCGCCTGGTCGCGGGGTTCGGATTCCTCGCTCTGGGCGTGTGGCTTTGGCCGTCGCCGGTGGGGATCGCGGCGCTGGCGTGGGGCACCCTCCCCCTGACGGCCGGCGGCCTCGATGTCTGCTACATCAGCGCGTCCTTGGGTGGGCCATTCCGGGGCGCTGCCTGCAGGGCCGCCGGGGCGTCGCCTCGCGGCTGAACTGAGGAAAGCTCATCGCACGGCCGTACTATCGCGACCCGTCGACCGCTGGAAACCGGGCAGTCTCGTCTCAACCTGACGGACGACTGGCGCCTCAATCGCGTGGCTGAGCGCTGCAGCACACTCGCCACGGCCTTCTCGACACTCACGCCGAACAGGCTGCGTGTCGTGCCAGGCACGAAAGGGGGACTGGAGCGGGAGACGGGTCTCGAACCCGCGACATTCAGCTTGGAAGGCCTGAGCGGCCATGCGCTGTGGCACCCCTCGTGGAGGGCCGAGCGTAGCGTGTCCAGTTATCGTGTCTTCGTTTGGTCCTGACGTCGGCAAGGCCGCGCACCAGGCGACTCTGAAGCACCACGCTACGGGACGTCACGCTGACCCGGGACCTCACTGACCTACGCTCGTCTCCCTCGCACGAGGGACGGCGTTCTCCCCCCGCTGGCGGTCTACGTCACGAACGAGTCCAGTCAGAGACAAGGAGAACGCATTGAAGCCGATCGACCACGATGACGTGATCCCGCAGTTGGCGGAACACCTGCGTCCGCTCTTCGAGTCGAGCCCCGATGGCATCTACATCTGGCTCGACGAGACACACTGGGCCTGCAACGAGAAGTTCGCGGGCATGTTCGGCCACTCCGTCGCGGAGTTCAAGAGTTCACCCTGGACCCTGCAGCGCATGGTGTATGAGGACGACCAAGAGCAGTTCGCCTGGAACTACGGGAATAGGGTCCACGCGCTCGCGTTCCCGGTGACATTCCGGTTCCGTGGCCTTCACCGCGACGGCTCAACCATCCCCATGGAGACCGAGATGATCCCGCTGACCTACGGCGGTCACACCATCGCCTACCACTTCGTTCGGCGCGTAAACGCCTGAGGGCCTGACGACCGGCATCGAGGCCGACGAGCTGAGACCCCGACGACAGGAGGACGTCATGTACGGAACTATCGCACGGCTCCGCATCAGGAAGGACGCGGAGGGCGGGCTCCGAGGAGTGATGAACGCGATGGAGAGCCGTCCGGTGGCAGGGTTCATCGCCAGCTATGTGTACCGCCTCGACAGCGACCCGCAAGACCTGATGCTGGCCGTCATATTCGCCGACCGGGAGGCGTACGTGCGAAACGCCAACGATCCCGCCCAGGATGCTCAGTTTCGAGAGCTTCGGCAGTTACTGGAGAGCGGCCCCGAATGGAATGACGGGGAGATTGTCTGGAGTTGGGCCAAGTCTTAGCCCGGATCCACCGATCGCCCTGGCCTGAGAGGCGCGGAAACGACGAATCAGGTGCCCTTCTGAACTGGGAAGATGGCGTTGAGAACAGCCCATCGAGCCCAACAAGAGGAGCACCTG
>JBEKPB010000028.1:0-24365 GCA_049521175.1 Candidatus Limnocylindrales bacterium | reverse complement strand
CGAGTTCGCGCAGGGTTACCTATTCGGGCGCCCGGAATCGATCGCCGGCTGACCACTCAATCGCCAGTGGGCCCGCGTCTGCAGAGCCGGATCACGGGAGTCTGGACCCTATGGCTTGTTAGCGGCTCGGCCGTGGCGGCGTGCCTGCCTCGCGCGAACGCTGTCAACTAGACTCTTCCTAGGTCCGCGAGATGTCAGGCACATGCCTGGCGTTACGCAAGGTCGGCGAAGGCCCGGGGAGGGCGTGGTGTCCGTCCGATTCCGCGCAACGGCTGCGCTGATTCTGCCGGTGATCCTGACTGGGTGCGGGTGCGGATGTTCTTCCACGCCGTCGCCGCACAGCGTTATCGCGACAGTGGCACCGGGCGATGTGATCGCTCCAGGCACCCTTACGATCTGCTCGGATCTGCGACGACCACCTTTCGACATGGTCAGCGGCGGCGTCCCGACCGGCACCGACATCCTGATCGGCTCCGATATCGCGGTTCGATTGGGCCTGAAGGTCGAATTCGAGAACACGGACAAGGCCGCGATCCCTGCGTCGCTGTCGTCAGGTATGTGCGACATCGCGTTGTCGGCCCTCGAAATCGGCGCCCCGGGTACTGCGGGCCTGGTGATGGTGCCGTACGGCGGACTGCACCAGAGCCTAGTGGTGCCGTACGGCAATCCGGACTCGATCGCCGGCCTCGGTGACCTGTGCGGCCGAACCGTTGGCGTCACCGCTGGGTCCGACGAAGAGGCGGCCGCCCTGGGATCGGGCTCACAGGCGGGCCAGGGTGTGTTCCCGGCATGCAGTTCAGCCGGCAAGCTAGCTCCAATAGTCCGGTCCTACGGCACAGAGAGCGATGCGGCCGACGCTCTAATGAGCGGTCAGGCGGACGCCCTCTTCGTGGACTCCGCCACAGGCGCCTACGAAATCGAGTGGCACAAGGATCGCGTCACCGCGATCGACAACGTGACCGATAGCGTGGCCAAGCTCGGTATTGCCGTGCCCAAGGGGAAGCAAGGCCTGTGGGCGGCGGTTCAGAAGGCGCTCGACGCCATGAACGCCGATGGATCGCTGGCCGACTTCTGGTTTAGAGGCGGCGCCTCAGATGTGCCGCCGGGAGCCTCTGGAACGCCCTGATCCCCGTGTACCGAAGAGGCCCGTTCTGGACGAAGCTCGATGACGGCCCTGGCTTGGCACGATGACCACATCGTGGCGGATGCGACCGGCTCTGGCTCTGGGGGCTCGCGTGAGATACTGTCAGGGCCGCCAACTGCCCCGCGGTGACGGGACCGCCCTGGTTGGTCATGCGGCCTCGACCGCCACTTCGTCACGCGGAGGAACGAGATGCAGGCGCTCGTCGTCATCGACATGCTCAACGATTTCGTCACGGGGGTGATCGCCAACCCGCGGTCCGAGCGGATCATCCCGCCGCTCGCTGCGGCCCTTGGGAAGGCCCGTGCCCGAAGGAATGACTGGCTCGTCGTCTACGCCAACGACGCACATCTGCCGCGGGACTTCGAACTCGCGGTCTGGGGCGAGCATGCGATGGCCGGTAGCACCGGCGCCGCGATCATCCCGCAGCTTGCCGCGCTCCCCGGCGACTTCATTCTGCCCAAGCGCACGTACTCCTGCTTCTATGACACCGGGCTCGAGCCGCTGCTGCGCCAGTTCGGGGTCGACACCGTCGTGCTGACCGGCCAGCACAGCAATATGTGCGTGCGGCACACGGCCGCCGACGCCTTCTTCCGCGGCTACCGGATCGTGGTCCCCGAGGACGGCGTCGAGGCCTTCAGCGACGAGGACCAGGCCTCGGGCCTGGCCTACCTGCGCCAGGTCTACAAGGCCGAGACACCCAAGCTTGGGGATCTGCTCTGAGATCTTGCGGTCGGCCGGCCTGGCCACGCTGACCAGCACCGAGAGCAAGGGCCTCTGCGTCGCTCACCACCGTGCGCGGTTAGTGGGAGTCGCGGCCGTCGCCCCCACCTGCGAAGCGAAGAGGCCTTGTCGCGACTCAGGTTCCCCTGGTCGGCTATGTAGTGCAGCCAGCCGGGCTGCCCGGCTACTTACCGATGTAGGATGGACCTCGTTCTCGCACCGATGAAGTGTGGCCATGTCGAAGCCGCTGAACCCATGCATACGTGTTGAAAGCTCTGACGCTGTCTCAGACATCCAGGACTGGCTAGCCTCGGACGACGCCGAGGCTGGGCGGCCAGCGAGCGCGCGAGCTAAGCGGTTGATCGCGCTCGCAAGTGAGCTCAGGCCCGCCCAGGCGCTGTTCCTTCATAGAGCCGGGAGGACATCCTTCGGGGCCTTACGACCGCTGAGCGTTTCGCAGAACATCGGTCTACCGTCCGCCGAGTTCGCGGGGTCCACCGTCCAGGACGTGGTGGACGGACTCATTCAATCCCTCGGCCGGCGTGCTCTAGCCAGGAAGTCCAACCGCTAGGGCCCGGACAGGACGACTTGTGGGCCGGTCCGTGTCGCCCACGCGTCGTGTTGTCGAGCCGGGTCTGCTCGGGAGGCTGCGTCGGGTATCTATCGAGTCGCCGCGGCTCGCGCTACCCTTCGGGCGTGCAGACCAACGTCTTGTACTACGGCGACAACCTCGACATCCTCAGGCGCTACATCCCGGAAGAATCGGTCGATCTCGTCTATTAGACCCGCCGTTCAACTCGAACCGGGACTACAACGTCATCTTCAAGGACGAGTCCGGGCGCAAGAGTGACGCACAGCTGCTCGCCTTCGAGGACACCTGGCACTGGGGGCCGGATGCCGAGGCGCAGTACGCCTACCTAACGAACACCGCCCGCAACCTGGGCCGCGTCCCGTCCACCGTCAGCACGATTGTCGCCGCCCTGCGCGCCGGGATCGGCGAGAACCAGATGATGGCCTACCTCGTCGAGATGGTGAACCGCCCGGATGTAGGCCACACGTCTGGGAGACAAACCAGTGCCCCCTGCCCGTGCTGCCAGGCGCAAGATCCTATAACTCTTGCGGCTCCACGCGTACCGTCTTCGTGGACTCTTCTGACATCGTCAGTGGGATGGCGGGCTGACAGCCTCGTCGATCTGAGGCACAGCGACCGAGCCGAGGCAGCGTTTGATTACGTCGCGCATCTCCGCGGCTCGACCGACCAGGTCTCTGAGTGGTGTACGCAGCTCGATTGCCGCGACGCTTATCGCACCCGTAGGTGCCGATTGGGGCCCAAGGAAGACGGGATAGGCTATGCAGACAACCCCAGCCTCGTTCTCCTCGTCGTCGATCGCGTACCCGCGCCTTCGGGTCGCTCTCAGGTCACGATCGAGTGCCGCCGCGTTAGTAAGACTGTTCGCCGTGCTTCCGTGAAGCGGACCGTACAAGTCCACGAAACGGTCGACAGATGCACGATCCGGGAGCGTGCGCGCCAGCAAAGCCTTGCCGAGAGCGGTTCGGTAGGCCGGTTGTCGTGCACCCACCAGGGTAGCAGTGTGTAGATAGCCCGGAGCGTTGACCATCGCGATGTAGACGACCTCGGAGCGGTCCAGTCTCGCGTAGTAGGCGGTCTCACCAAACCGGTTGACGAGCGACTCTAGCGTGCTCTGCACGATGTTCCGGTCGTCGAGCGCCTCGTAGTGCCGAAACGCCAGCCGAAGGAACTCCAGGGACAGCATGTACCGACCTTCTTCGTCCTGCTCGGCGAAGCCTGCGCGTCGTAGCGTGAGGAGGACTCGGTGCGTGGTCGACTTCGGAGCGCCGAGCTCGCGCGCGAACTCCTCGAGACGGATTGCCCGCGGGTGGTCGGCGAGAAGCTTCAGCGCCTCCAGGACGCGGCCGGCTCCGGTCTGACCCGACTCTGGTTCGCCTTCTTGACTCACAGGCGATCCCTTTCTCTCGCTGGCGAGGGTCTAGATCGCTGACGCTCGATCGTCCGGCGAAGCAGACTCGCGTTCCACATACCGGAATATTCGCCGCTAGAGCGGAGAACCGCAAGGGCCGAAATGCGCTTGACGCCACTGCTATCCTAGCGCCATGACTGGAACGGCGTTCCGATTTCTCGCGGTCTGATAGCCGTCACGCGGTTCGCTGGCAAGCCGGCGCTGCCGGCGCTGATCCTCGGTTTCGGCCGAGCCAAGCAGCCGCTCCTGCGATCTAAGCCCATCGATTGCCGATCGGTCGTTCCGGTCCATCAACCCGCGGAAGGAGCAGAGCGCGGAGGTGCTGATCACTGGCCTAGATGTCACTTTCGTGACGATTCCGTTTACCCGTCCAGAGCTGTGGGCATGGGGTGAACGAAAGGGCGTCACTAGCGCGGTCATCGAGCTTCACACCGATGCCGGCGTCAGCGGCCTTGGCGAAGCCGTCGTCGTACTCGGACCGACGCCGCCGATAGTCCTCGCTGTACTCCGTCGAATGGAAGAGCTGGTGATCGGTGAGGCGCCGAATCGGGTCGAGTTCCTCACCGCAAAGATCCTCGGGCAGGGCGCCTGGCATTCGTTCCGCGAAACAGCCTTCACGTGCTGGGCCGGGATCGAGATGGCCTGCTGGGACATCGTGGGCAAGGCCACGGGGCTCGCCGTGTGCGAGCTGCTCGGCGGACCCATTCGGCAGGATGTGCCGGCCATGTTTTACGTCTACGGCAGCCGTGACATCGCGGAGATGGTGGAGTACGCGAAGCAAGGCGTCAGCCGAGGATTCGGCACCGTCTACGTCAAGGTGGGTATCGAGGAGGAGCGCGACATCGAGCTCGTCGCCCGCCTCCGAGAGGCGATCGGACCGAAGCCGAAGCTCCGTGTGGACGCCAACGAAGCGTGGGCACCAGGGACCGCCGTCCGCATCCTCGGGCGAATGCGTCCGTACGTCATTGAATACGCCGAGCAACCCACGATGATGTTCGACCTCGATGGGCTGGCCCACGTTCGGCATGCGTCGGGCGTTTCTGTCGCCGCGAACCAGTCGTCCTGGGGAGCGTTCCGGATCCTCGACCTCATCAAGCGCGATGCGTGCGACGTGCTCATGACCGATCCGCACCAGGAAGGGGGGATCCTGGCGTTCAAGAAGGCGGCCGCCCTCGCACAGGCCGCCGGCCTCCCGATCGTTAACCACGCGTTCTCGCCGACGACGATCACGATGCACGCCCAGCTGTCAGTCATGGGCTCGAGCCCAGGGTTCATTCTGGCAAACCAGGGTCACCAGGATCTACTCGCCGGCGACGTTGTCACAACGCCGCTCGTCTATACGGGCGGTCGGATGGAGATCCCGTCCGGTCCGGGGCTGGGCCTAGAACTGGATCGAGGCCGACTCGCGGAGTATCACGAGTTGTTCGAGCAGCAAGGCTTCGCCTCTGCACATGCCGGGCAGGCTCCCGACCAGATGATCACAGTCCCCAACCAGTGAACGGGGCTCCAGGGAGGAGAGGAGGTGGCTTACGAGCGAACGTCGGTTGTCCGTGGCTTGGGGAGGAGAGGTTCCGAGATCATCGACTGGACCCGAGTAGGGCCGAGGTGCCCTATTAGAAGGAACCAGCAAGGTTCGGCGGCTGGAACTCAAGCCTGAGGGTTCTTGGACCGCGGTCACACTTACAGGTGGCCTAACACAATTGGGAGGTTGTGAGAGTGTCCATTCTCAGCGGAATCACGGGGCTTCGGGGCCGCTCCATGCGGCTCGCCTCATTGGTGACGATCAGCGCGCTCATTTTCTCCGCCTGCAGCTCGACCGCAGCGACGCCGACTCCTGCACCGGCGCAGCCGACGTCAGCGCAGACTGCCGCCCCAGGCCAGTCGGCGGCTGCTACCCCGGGACCCACCGGGACGCTGACGATCGCAGACTGGGAGTTCTCCGAGGGCGTCTTCGGTACCAACGTCGAGAAGGTCCTGAAGGCCTACGAGACGTCGCATCCTGGCACGACGATCAATTTCCAGCAGATGTCGTATGACAGCTACCCCACCACGCTCAAGACGCAGATCGGCGCGGGTGGCGGTCCGGACATCATGGTCCTCCTAGGCCAGGACTTTGCCGCGCTGCAGAAGGCCGGGGACCTGCTTCCGGTAACGTCGCTCACCCCGGACGAGATCTCGTCGCTTCGACCCGCGAACAAGGATGCGGTCTTCGGCAGCGACCGCCTCGGCTATATCTGGGAGACCGTGATCTACGGCTTCCTGTATAACAAGAGTCTCTTCTCGCAGGCTGGCATTACGGCAGCGCCCACGGATTTCGCAAGCCTCCTGAGCGACTGCCAACTGATCAAGAGCAAGACCGGAAAGTTCGGCTACGCCGCCCGAAACATGACCAACGAGACCGAAGCGTGGTACGAGGACTTCACGGGCACGTGGACAATCGGCTACGGCGGCGCATGGACCGACTCTTCGGGCAAGTTCACGATCAACAGCGCGGCCAACATCCAGGCCGTGACGGACTACGCGACGCTCTACAAGAGCGGATGCTATGACACAGGCGTCAAGGCATCGGTCTTCCGACCATCCTTCGAGAATGGGGATGTCGGGATCCTGATGGACAACGCGAACGCCGGATATACGTATACGTCAGCGGGCGGGAAACTGACCGACCCGACCATGGGTTCCGGACCTCTGCCGTTCCCGACGAAGTACTCCGGTATGCAGCAGCTCTACCTGACCATCAACAAGAACTCCAAGAGTGCAGCCCTGGCACAGAGCTACATGGAGTGGCTCCTGGAGCCGGCTCAGCAGAAGGCGCTGGTCGAGGCGACCGCGCCACAGACCACGGCTTCGACCGTGATTCCGTCTGATGCGTTCAATGCGGCTCACCCCTGGGCGGCGCACTACTACAGCCAGGCCGACAACGGCGTCTCGTTGCTGATGAACGTCCGGCCTGCGTTGACGAACCAGCTGGCTACCACCTTGATGCCATACATCGCGAAGGTTCTCGCGGGGCAGATGAGCGCGACGGACGCGCTCAATGCGGCGCAGCAGGCAGCCGTGTCTGCGATCGGCAACCCATAAGGAATAAGGAGCCGGTGAGCAAATGACCCCTGAGATGCGAGCTGAGCCAGCTACGGCGTCGAGCAGATCGCTCGGCGGAATTCGCCGGGGACTTGGTACGCCAGACGCGGGGTCTCGAGGTAGGCATAGGCGGCGCGGGTCCCGCGCCGCCTATGCCTACGTACTGGCGGCGTTTGCGTACCTAGTTGTGTTTGTCCTCTACCCGATCGGCAAGGCCATCTGGATCAGCCTGACGTCGACCGACCTGCTCAGTCCGACCAAGAACGAGTACATCGGCCTGAAGAACTACCAGAGCCTGCTCGATGGCGGAATACTCCAGCACACGCTCTGGCTGACTGTCATCTTCGTTGCGGCGGTATCCGTGTTGTCCATGGTCGTCGGGGTGGGCGCCGCTCTCCTCGTCGAGACACTCGTTACCGGCAAAGCCACGGCGAGGACTCTCCTCGCGCTTCCATGGACGATCCCGTCGGTCGTGATCGCGCTGCTGTTCGACCTCATCCTCGACCAGCGAATCGGCGTGGTCAACCAGATACTGCAGCTCGGTAACCTGCCGCCGATCAACTGGCTGACGGACGACACCGTAGCCATGGTCAGCGTTATCGGCGTTACGGTCTGGAATCTCTTCCCATTCGTCATGCTCGTCACCATGGCCGCACTCGCGACCGTTCCGGGGGAACTCTCTGAGTCTGCCTCGGTGGATGGGGCAGGGCGTTGGGCCATGGCGCGTCACATCACTCTGCCGTACATCTTGCCGACTCTTCAGATTGTATCTCTGTTCCTCATCATATGGGCCTTCCAGCAGTTCCAGATACTGTGGATCATGACCCAGGGTGGGCCCATCAACGGCACGGATGTTGTCTCGATCGAGCTCTACAGAACGGCGTTCCTCTTCAACGACCTCGGACGTGCGTCGGCCATCGGCGTCGTCGCCATGATCCCAGCGCTGCTCATAACGTTGTTCTACTTCCGCGTCGCAAAGCCAATGGTGACACGCTGATGAAGACCAATGACCACCGCCGCCGGTTTCGCCTTTCAGCGCTTCCACGGCTCATCTCGGTCGTGGCCATTGTGGCAGTCACAATTGCTCCGCTTTACTGGCTGATAACGCTGTCCACGCTGACGAACGCGCAGATCGTTTCGTCCCCGCCCGAATTCCTTCCTTCCCTTGGGAGATTCGGTCCGCTCGATGAGGCGGGAGGCCTTCCTCTGAACATCTGGCTCATCAACAGCGTGGTGGTTGGTCTTGGGACCGCTCTTCTGAGCGTAGCAGTTGGTCTGTTTGCAGCTTATGGGCTGTCTCGATTCTCGTTTCGAGGCGGCGGGACCTTCGGGTTCCTCGTCTTCGCGACGCAAATGATGCCGGCTGCGCTACTTATCGTGCCGCTTTACAACATCTTCGCCGGCGCGCACCTCATCGACAACCTGGCGTCGCTGATCCTCGCCGACAGCGCCTTCGCCATGCCCGTGGCGATCTGGGTGATCAAGCAGGCGATGGATGGCGTGCCGAGGGAGTTGGATGAGTCGGTGATGATCGATGGCGGAGGTTCCCTGGCGATTCTCAGACGAATTGTTCTGCCCCTCACTGCGCCAGGTGTGGCCGCCGCGGGGATCATCGCCTTCCTGTCCGGCTGGAATGACTACCTGTTTGCGAATACGTTCGCGGTCTCGACGAATAACTGGACGGCGACGAAGGGGCTCGCCTCGTTCTTCGGGCAGTACTCCACCCCGATCGATCTGATCATGGGGACGTCCGTGCTGTTCGCGCTTCCGCCGGTGATCTTCTTCCTATTGGTGCAGCGCCAGCTGGTCAGCGGCCTGACGGCCGGTGCCGTGAAGGGGTAGCTCCCTCTCTGCACAGCCCGCTGCAATGATCCGTTTCTTGATCGAAGTAGGTAGGAAAGTCAACCCATGAGACAGACATTCAATCCTCCGGGCGTGCCTGCGCCCGGCGGTTGCTACAGCCAAGTCGTGCGCGTCGGGGACCTCGTGTTCCTGTCCGGAGTTGCCGGCCAGGACGAGCAGCGCCGCCTCGTCGGCAAGGACGTGGGCACCCAGACGCGCCAGGCCCTGCGCAACCTCGCGACCGGGCTCGCCGCCGTCGGCGGAAGCCTGGCCGACGTCTGCTACGTGACCGCGTTCCTCGAGCACGCGGACGAGGACTTCGCGGCCTATAACTCGGCCTACGCGGAGTTCTTCCCCGTCGATCCGCCCGCGCGCGCGACCGTCCAGGCGCACATCGTCGGTGATGGCCTCCTCGTGGAGGTCCAGGCCATCGCCGTCCTCGGCGGCGGGGCCGGGGTTTCCACGAGGAGATAGCTCTAGGGAGGCGGATCTCATGCGCGTCGCGCAGGCGGAGTTCACCATCGTCAGCGTCCCGTACACCCATCGGGAGAACAGCGCCCAGGTCAACCGCGACGGCGTGACCGACGTGATCGTCAAGCTGACGACCGACGACGGGCTCGTCGGCTGGGGCGAGAGCTGCAGCGGATCGAACGTCGAGTCGGTTCTCGAGGTTCTCAACGCCTGCCGTCCGATGCTCATCGGGCGAAACCCGTGGAATCGCGACGCGATCTGGCACGACTGTTTCCGCAACGATCTCTGGTTCTACCGGGAGAGCATCTTCAACCTGGCGTACCCGGGGATCGACATCGCTCTCTGGGATCTCTGCGGCAAGGCTGCCGGCCAGCCGATCTACAACCTGCTCGGCGGGCTGCGGCGACGCGAGGTGCGCTACTTCTACTACCTGAGCTACAGCGACCTCGACACCCTCCGGCGCGAGTGCCGCGACGGCGTCGAGAGGGGATACACCCAGTTCTACCGGAAGGTCGGCGTCGACTTCGAGCAGGAGCTGGCGGCCATGGCGATCATCCGCGAGGAGATCGGGCCGCGCGGCTTCATCCAGCTCGACGGCAACGAGTCCTGGACCGTCGCCGAGGCCGCGCGCAACCTGGCGGCTCTCGACCGCTGGAACGTCGGCTACGCCGAGCAGCCGGTGCCGTCCCAGCCGATCGAGAACATGCTGGAGCTGAAGTCCAAGACGCAGGTTCCGCTCGCGTTCAACGAAGGCCTGTGGCGCGTGGATCGCGTGATGGAAGTGATCAGACGCCGCGCGGCCGACTACCTCGTCTTCGGCCCGTACTGGGTCGGGACGATTGCCAACTTCCACCGGCTTTCGCACGAGGCGGCCGTGGAAGGGCTCGTGGTCAACAAGCACACTCACGGCGAGCTCGGCATATTCGCCGCCGCCAACCAGCACGTGCTGCTGACTCTGCCCCGTATCAACGGCGGCAATCAGCAGACCGCACAGATGATGCAGGACGACGTCGTGACGACGACCATCCCGATAGCCGCCGGACCGTCCTGGGGCATACCGGAGGGTCCGGGGCTGGGCATCGAGGTGGACGAGGAGAAAGTCGCCAAGTACCACACGAACTACCTGGCGCTGGGCCAGTACCTGCCCTACCAACTCGACCGGATGGGCCAGGAGGACCCCGGCTGGAGGGTCCCGCCGAAGCCGTAGGAGTCAGCGGCAACCCCGCCGGACGGGTCCCCGGCGGGAGGCAGCCAACACGAAGGGAGTCAACACCCATGGGAAGCGGACGAGTCGCGGCATTGGGCGCTCGGCCCGTGCTGAATGCCGCAGCGACGCTGACCGCGCTTGGCGAGGGGAGGCTGCCCGAGGAAGTCGTGCTCGCGATGGCGGATGCGTCGCGCTTCCAGGTGGACATGAACGAGCTCTTCCTGTTGGCGGGGGAGGAGCTGGCCCGCCTGACACGGAACGAGGCTGCCTACGTGACCTGCGGCGCCGCGGCGGCGATCGCCCACGGCGTCCTGGCGTGCGTGACCGGCGGCGACCCGGCCGCGATCGCCGCGATGCCCGGCGGCCAGGGGCTGCGCACGGAAGTGGTGATGCACTGCGCCCACCGCATCCCCTACGACCGCGTGGTCGATCTCGTGGGCTGCAGGATCGTGCAGATCGGGAACGCCATCCAGACGTTCGAATGGGAGCTCGAGAGTGCGCTGACGGATCGCACCGCGGCCGTCCTCTGGGTAGCCGGCAGCCACCTTCCGCCGGCGAGCCTGAGCCTGTCCAAGACCGTGGCCATCGCCCATTCGCGCGGCGTGCCCGTCATCGTCGATGCCGCGGCGCAGCTCCCCCCGGTGGGCAATCTCTGGCACTTCACCACGGAATGCGGAGCGGACCTCGTCACGTTCAGCGGCGGCAAGGCGCTGAAGGGCCCTCAGGCGAGCGGACTGCTGCTGGGTCGGGCCGATCTCGTGGCGGCGGCACGGGCGAACGGAACCCCGAATCAGCGACTCGTCCGGGCCATGAAGGTCGGCAGGGAAGAGATCGCCGGCCTGGTCGCCGCGGTTCGCCGTTACGTCGGCCTCGACCACGACGCCCTGCTCGCCCAGTGGGAGGCGACCGTGGCGGATTGGGCCGGGCAGCTGGCGCAGATCCCGGGCGTGCGCGCGGAGCGGTCGTGGCCCAACGAGGCAGGGCAACCGACGCCGCGGCTGCGCGTGACCGTCTCGCGTTCGGAGCTCGGCTTCGGCGCGAAGGACGTCCTGGACGCCCTCTGGCAGCGCGATCCGAGGGTGGCAGGCCTGCCCGGAGGCGAGGACGTCTTCTACATGACCCCCGACACCCTCAACGAAGGTGAGGAACAGACGGTCGTCGACGCGGTGTCGGCCGTGATCCGGGAGATGGCGGCCCGCGGCCAGGACGGAAGAATGGGAAGCGGGGACGCAGCGTGACTGACAGCTCGGTCGATCTCATTGTCCGGGAGAAGCTCTACACCGCCGTGATCGGCGACATTCTCGACCAGATGGGATACGTGACCCAGTTCCTGCCGGCCGACGTCCGTGCGATCGCCACCGGCATGAAGGTCGTGGGCCGGGCCATGCCGGTGCAGCTGGCGGCTTCGACCAAGGTTCGAGGGCAGGGCTTCGCCAACCTGACCGCAGCCCTGGACCACCTCAACGAAGGCGAGGTCTACCTCGCGTCCGGCGGCAACCTCCAGTGCGCCGCCTGGGGAGAGCTGATGACGGCGGCAGCGCGACGTCGAGGGGCGGTGGGTGCTGTCGTCAACGCATTCCATCGCGATACCGACCGGGTTCTCGAGCAGGACTGGCCTGTGTTCAGTCGCGGGGCGTACGCCCAGGACGCGGCGGTCCGGTCGGTGATCGTGGACTTCAGGGTGCGGATCGACATCGACGGCGTGGACGTCAGCCCGGGAGATCTGGTCGTGGGCGATCGCGACGGAGTGTTGATCGTGCCGCAGCTCGTCGAGGCCGAGGTCCTGGGCCTGGCGCTGCAGAAGATGGAGGCCGAGGGTCGCGTCAGAGCGGCGATCGACGGCGGGGCGAGCGCAACCGATGCGTTTCAGGCCTTTGGCGTCTTCTAGCCGGGCAGATCGAACAGGCCGCCGAATCGGTCACGGGTGCGTTCCTCGCTTGCGCACCGGACGGCGGCAGAGGAGGGAAGGATGAAAGATCCGGCGACAACCAGCGGGACACGACCGAGGATCCCGGAGGCGATCTCCGGATGCCGCGTCATAGCCATCGGCCGGCGCCTGGAGCCCTCGACCGTGCCATCGATCGGCGCCGCGCTGGTCGCCGGCGGCATCCGGGCCTTCGAAGTCACCATGAACAGCTCGTCGGCCCTGGACGTGATCAACGCGCTGGCGAAGCGCTTTCCGTCCGACGAGCTGCTGGTCGGCGCCGGCACCGTTCTCGACCTGGCGGAAGCGGAGGCCGCCGTCGAGGCGGGCGCTCGCTTCATCGTCATGCCCCACCTGGACAGGGCGATCGTCGAATGGGCCGCCGGCCGGGGCATCGCCGCCTTCCCGGGCTGCCTGACCCCGACCGAGATCCTCGCGGCATGGCGGGCCGGTGCCGCCGCGGTGAAGGTCTTCCCCGCCTCGGCCGTCGGGCCGGCTTTCGTTCGGGAGCTGCGCGGCCCCCTGCCTGAGATACCGCTGGTCCCAACCGGGGGCGTGACCCTCGAGAACGCACCGGCTTTCCTAGCGGCGGGAGCGGTCGCGGTCGGGATGGGGAGCTGGCTGACGGGCAGCGGAGAGCCCGAGGTCGTGCGGGCGCGGGCCGCTGCCGTCATGGCCGCGCTGGCGGAGGTCGACAAACGCCGCTGAGAACCGACACTGCGATGCCACGCGATCGACCGATGCAGGGCCGTCGGCGGATTGCGGTCAAGCCAGGCCCGTAGGGGAGCTCGAAATGCGAGATCTAGTCACCTTCGGCGAGGCGATGTTGAGGCTGGCGGCACCCGGTCAGCGCCGGCTCGAACAGACGGCCAGCCTCGAAGTAACGGTCGGCGGCGCCGAGCTGAACGTGGCGGCCGGGGTCAGCCGGCTCGGACTCTCGACCGAGTGGGTCTCGTGCCTTCCGGACAACGCGCTCGGCCGGAAGGTCCGCAACAAGGCGCGAGAGTTCGGAGTGGACCTCTCGCACGTTGCCTGGGACAAGGCCGGGCGCATGGGGCTGTTCTTCGTCGAGTACGGCGCGTCGCCGCGCGCCAGTAGCGTCCTCTACGACCGGGCCGATTCGGCCTTCAGCGAGCTGCGCGGCGCCTCGTTCGACTGGCCAGCGATCCTGGCCGATGCGCGGGCCTTTCACACGACGGGCATCACTCCGGCCCTCGGCGAGCGGACGACCGCCGAGACGGTGGCGAGTCTCGCCACCGCGCGCAAGCTGGGCCTCGTCACCGCCTACGACCTGAACTTCCGCGGCCGGCTGTGGAGCCCGGACCGCGCTCGCGCCGTCCAGGAACCGCTGATGCAGTACGTCGACGTCTTGGTCACCACGGAGGAGGACGCCGAGACGGTCTTCGGCATCACCGGGACCGACTACAGGGAGGTCGCCCGCAAGCTCGCCGATCGCTACGGATTCAAGGTCGTGACGATCACGATCCGAGGCGACCTGTCGGTGTTGCGCAACACCTGGACCGCGATCGCCTACAGCGATGGGGTCTTTGTGGACGATCGCACGTACGAGTTGGAGTTGGTTGATCGGATCGGCGGCGGAGATGCGTACGCCGCGGGATTCCTTTACGGCCTCTTGACCGGGAACGTTGAGAAGGGCGTCCGATACGGGAACGCATTCAGCGCGCTCAAGCAGGCGTCATGGGAGGATTTCAACTACGCCACCTTGGCCGAGGTGGAGGCGCAGCTCCGAGGGGCCGGGTCGAGGATTGTCCGATGAACTGACCGCTTCCTGTGTGGTCGCGGGAGGCTGTTAGACGTTTGCGCCAAGCGCGGAGTCAACGTCACCAGAGCCAAGAAGGTCATGCGACCCTCGACCGTTCGGCTCGTGGACCGAAGATGCCGAGCCCGGGAAATCCTCTTATCGGGCATGAGACCGCTGGATCTCGGGTTGGTACCACTCGCCACCCGGCGTTGTCTCGATGACGAATGACCGGGAAGCTCGTTGGGCGCATCGATAGAGGGTCGCGAAGCTGCTGGTTGGCGGTCGTGCCACCGCTCCCGCACGTGCGTCCGTTCTTTGGACTGATCCTCAGGAGGGCACCCGCGCCTCTCTTCGGATCGCCAGACATGAAGAAGCTCAATGCCAATGGGGGATATACTTCGATTGATCAAGACACTGCCCAAATCAGCAGAAAAGGGCCGTGCTCAGAGCTGCTGGGGAGCGTCCGGCCAGATCGGTGCCACTCCATTCATGCGCCTCGTCCCAGCCCTCGCATACGGACACCAGAACATGCTCGTAGGTATGGCGGCCGCCGCAGCCCTCGCCCGGGCAGACGCCCCTTGATGGTCCCGTTCAAGTTGGACGGCGGATTATCGGGAAGATAAACGAGGTACACGGTGGCCGACAACAAGCATGGGTGGGCCCCATCTCGGTGCCGTGAGTCGGCGCACCCGTTTCGCTTCGGCGCGACTGTGAGCCGGGCCCCCTCAGCTGAGACGCGGGTTACTTCGGCACGAAGACTCGCCACACCCACGGGACGCTAGCCATCACTCGCTGGTCGATCGCCACGGCGCAGCCTCGCGACATCGCCCAGCCGGAGAGAGCGCCAGCCTCGGCCGACCTGTTGCTCCTGACGGCAGTCACGCTCTGGGGGCTCAACCACTCAATCGTGAAGTTCGGCCTGAGCGAGATCGCGCCGCTCGCCTTTCCGGTCTTCCGCTGCGGCATCGGCGGCATCGTGCTCCTCGTCATCCTCCGTATGCGCGAGGGATCGATCGGGGTGTGGCGAGAGGATCTGCCACTCCTCGCGCTGGTGGGCCTCCTGGGCATTACCTTGAGCCAGATGAGCTTTGTCTTTGCGCTCACGAACACGAGCGCCGCGGACACTGCGCTGCTGGGGGCGACCGGTCCGATCATGACTGCCCTGCTGGCTGCGGCTGTCGGGCTTGAGCGGTCAGGAAGACGGTTCTGGGTCGCCGAATCCATCGGGCTCGCGGGGTCGTCCTTATCGTCGTCGGTGGAGCCTCCGGGGCCAAGTTCGGCTCGAATCTCCTCGGCGATGGACTCGCCCTGGCCAACGTGTTCGTATCGAGCGTCTCAGTGTTGCCCATCCTGCCCCCGCTGCGACGCTACAGCGCGCACCGCATCCTCACCTACCAGATGCTCATCGGCACCGCGATGCTGGTGCCGTTCGCGGTCCCAGGGCTGCTCGCACAGGAATACGCGCAGATGACCCTCGCGGGCTGGGGTTCGCTAGCCTACGCGGTCGTGTTCGCCGGGATCGTCGCCAACCTGCTCTACTTCACGGCCATCGGGCGGGTGGGGCCCTCGCGTGCTGCGGTGTACCAATACCTGCAATCGTTCCTAGCCGTTCTGTTCGCGGTCATCCTGCTGGGCGAGCACATCACCCTCGTCCAGGTGCTCGGGGGGATAGTCGTCGTGGGGAGCATCATCTTCGGTCGGTCCACGGTCGGCCGACGGCCCGGGTCTCCGCGTCTGGCCAGCACTACGCGGCTCGCTTGAGCGGCCCGAGCCATGCCGAAGACTGGCGCTGTCCACCGCCATGCGGCGGGTGATGCTTCGATGCCTATCTACCCCGGTCTCCGGCACATCTGAGCGGCTTCGCGCGCCCTCACTGTCGAAGGAGTGACTGTCGCCGCGATCGAGCAGTCGAAGACGAATCGCGGAAAGCGCAACTTGGGCACGACAGCCTTTACCACAGCGGCCCAACGTCAGCCCGCCACGAGCCCAGCTCTCGCGAGAGCACTCGCCGCTTGCTCGCCGAGGGCCTCGGGAGTCTGCTGGGCACAACGTCGGGCCGGCACCGTGGCCCAGATAACGGGATACTCCTCGAGCGGCATCCCGTTGTCGAGAAAAAGGCTTGCGGTCGCATGGCGGATGCGGTGTCAGCCGAAGCAACGCTGGCTCCCACCACCGGCGCGGTAACGGCGGGTCAGCATCAGCGAGAGGGCCGTTATGCTCAGCGGCCGTGGCTCACCGCCGGCAGGGGAGAGGAACCGCCTGTCTCGGAGCGGCAATCGGTCGATCAAGAACGAGTTGCACCTCGCCGCCGGCGTCCAGACGATGCATCCGGGGCTCGGCCGCCACCACTACGAGCGCAAACTCGCCGAGCACAAGTCGTCGCACGAAGCCCTCCGCAGTCTCAAGCGCAAGCTGGCGAAGGTCGTCTATCGCGGTCTAGAGGCCGACCAGGTCCATCGCCTGGCCCTCGCCTCTTGACATAGAGGCGCTGTGAAGTCACGTCGGCCGGTCCGCTAAGTCCGGCGGACGGCAGAACTGATCTCAGCCACGCGCGCGGCGGGCGGTCATAGTGAGAGCTAGGCCGCCGGGCGCGATCAGCGACACTCAAGCGATCGTGGTCGGCCATTAGCGTCCGGTCAGGCGAGCCAGCGTGCACTGCTCCGACGGCTGAGGACGTACTCCCAGTCCTCATCGCGGCCGTTGGGGCGCGAGCCTTGCCTGAGAGATGCGCCGATGGACCTTCCTTGGTCGGGGCGCGGATGACGCCGGCGCCATGGTGCCACCTGATCGGAGCCGCGGAGCATCAAGTGCGCCCGGCATCCTGTGAGATGACCGTTCGCCCGGCTTGATTCGTGCGCCTTTGTGCTCCTCTCGAGCCCCGCAGTCTCTGTAGATAGCTGTAGATCGTGAACTTCGACACGTCCAGCTCGCGGGCGACGAGTTCTACTGCGCCCTTGACCTGAAACGCGCCCTGTTCCTCCAGCGACGCCACGACCTGCAACCGCTCTTGTGGAGTTGTATGGGCTCGTCGAAGCCCGATCTTGGCGAACGTCGCCGCGAGCAAGTCCTCGACCAGGGCGCCGACGGTGTTCTCGAAGGTCTCCGCGCGAGGATCCTCGCCGCGATCCAGTCCGATCAGCAGCTCCAGCTCGTCCTTCACCCGCACGAGGGGCCCCACGTCGACGTTTACACACACCGCTCCGACGACCTGGCCGCCATCCCGGAGAAACAGCACGGACGAACGTATGGGGCGTCCGTTAGCGGTCGTCGAGTAATTGAAGATGTCCTCCGCTGCATTCCCACTGCTCCTGAGCGATTCAAGCAGCACGTTGGTCGCTGGGGCACCGACAGAGCGGCCGGTGACAGCGCCGGCGATGCTGCAAACGGAATGGTCCGGGTGGCGCAGGTCATGCAAGACGATCTCGTAGTTCGGTCCGAGCGCTTGCGCTAGCCCGTCGAACAGCGGCGCCAAGAGGCGGATCAAACGGTGCGGCCGGTAGTCGAGGGAGCCCACGCCTGCTCCCGCGGCCGACCCTTGTTCGAGGACACCGTCCTTAGCGCTGGCCTGCATCGCTCCCTCCACCGAGGTCCTGCCTCACAAAGTATTGTGCGTACGCCCATCTGATTGTACGATACCGGAAATTGGGGGACGGAAGGAGGGCAGCGGACCGGACAGTCGACCAAGCACTGGCTATCCAGCCGGGCCAAGGCGGGAGGCCTGGGTCGCGCTGGTTCTGCTCCAAGTCCGGACTGGCTCCTCGGACCCGACTGGGGTCGGATCCCGAGCACGGGCCGAAGGAGAGGAACATGTTGTCTTCGTCGCGGACAGGTCGTCTGCTAGGCGTCGGCCTGCTTGCTCTGGCGGTCACCGGTTGTGGCGGCACGAGCAGCCAACCGGCACAGCAGTCCACGCTGGACAAGGTCATCGCGAGTGGGACGTTGAAGGTCGCGACTATTCTGACCCTGCCTCCATTCGGGATGAAGGATGCGAGCGGGAACCCCGAGGGATTCGACGTCGACGTCGCCAACGCACTTGGCAAATCACTGGGCGTCAAGGTCGAGATCACCGACGTGTCCGGCAACGACCGCATTCCTTTTCTCACTACCAGCAAGGTAGATGTCGTCGTCGGTGCGTTGACCATCACACCCGAGCGAGCTAAGACGGTGGCCTTCACTGACCACTACGTCGCTGCCGGCGCAGCGATCCTGCTCGCCCCGAAGGATAGCCCGTACACTAACATCCAGGACGTCATCAACGCCGGCAAGTCGGTCTCCCTAGCGAAGGGCACCACGCAGGACCTCGCGCTGTCTGCCGAGTACCCGAGCCTCCAGATCCAACGCTTCGACACAACAGCAGCCGCGCTCCTCGCGGTCAAGCAGGGCCAAGCTGCCGCGCTGGTCGAGGACTCGAACATTGTCGCGTACATGGCCAAGCAAGATCCGACCTTGAAGATCGTCCCCAACGCGGCGACTGGCGTCGAGTACTACGGCATCGCCTGTCGCCACGGCGACTCCGACTGGTACACGTACCTCAATACGTGGGTGGAGGATTTCAACGACTCCGGGCAGAACTATGCGACGTACCAGAAGTGGTTCGGCGTGCCTCCGCTGCTTCCGCTGCACCCAAGCGTCTGACCATTCTCGCACTTAGATCTTTTGCACGATCGACGGAAATGAGGGACCGCACCGCGGTCCCTCATTTCCTCTTGACAACTCGCATCAGCGACGTGGGAGGTCCGAGTGATCCTTGACTGGAACTCCGTGTGGAGCAACTTGGGGATGCTGGTCGATGGTCTGGGCGTTACGGTGCAGATCTCCATCCTCTCGTTCCTCGGTGCACTTCCTTTGTCGCTGGTGGCTGCGCTTTCTCGCCGCTCTCGGTGGATTCCCATCCGGCTGGTCGCTGCGACCTACGTCGAGATCTTCCGCAACACACCCGCACTTGTGCAGATGTTCTTTATCTTCTTCGCCCTGCCATCGTTTGGTATCAGACTCGATGCGATCGTCGCAGGCGTGGTGGCTCTCGCGTTGAACATCGGTGCGTACATGTCGGAAGCGATGCGGGCAGGCATCCAGTCTGTCCCGAACGGCCAGATCGAGGCCGCGGCATCACTGGGACTCAATGGGCGACAGACCTTCACTAGGGTCGTGTTCCCTCAGGCGCTACGCAACGTTTATCCCGCCATCGTCAACCTTCTCGTGGCCACGATCCTCGCGTCGTCGCTGTTGTCGACCATTGCCGTGCCCGAACTCACAGGGACGGCCACGGTCATCAACTCGCGCACGCTGCGCACGTTCGAAGTCTTCGCCGTCGTGACAGTCATGTACGTGGTCCTGACGAACACGGCGTCCTCGCTGCTCGACCTGCTCGGGCGCTTCTTCTTGCCGAAGGAAAGGTACGCGTAGGCTATGGACTGGCCGGTTGTGTGGGAGAGCCGTGGAATACTGCTGCACGGGTTCGCCGTCACGTTAGAGCTGTCCGCTATCGCGATTGTTGGAGGCGGCATTGTCGGCCTTGTTGTAGCGGTGATTCGGTTTGCCCGGGTACCCGTCGTCGGCCCAATCCTCCGCGTTTACATCAACATCGGCCGCGGAACGCCGCTCTTGATGCAACTCTTTTTCATCTTCTTTGGCTTTCCATACTTCGGGATCAATATCGATGCATTCGCCGCGGCTGTCATCGCACTCGTTGCGTACACCGGTGCGTACGTGGCCGAGATCGTCCGCTCGGGGCTCGAATCGGTACACAGAGGCCAGCGAGATGCTGCCCTATCACTGGGACTCAGCTTCCCTCAGATGATGCGACGCGTGGTTATCCCCCAGGCAGGCATCGTTGCTCTCCCGCCCCTCGTTGGTCTGTTCATCGGGGTGATCAAGGACACGTCACTCACGACAATCATCGGCTACAACGAGCTTATGAATGTCTCGCAGTCCATCGTCGCTCGCGCACCCAACGCGATCTTCACCGTCTACGTTGTCCTCGCCGCACTCTATTTCATCGTGTGCTATCCGCTCTCACTACTCGCCTCGCGGCTGGAAAGGCGGGCTTTGGTGGGGCAACAGCGATGACCGAGTTAGAAGGGGATCGAGCCGGGTCGAACGGCGCTAACCGAGATATCGTCGTCGTATCGCATGTGTACAAGAAGTTCGGCGCCA
This sequence comes from Candidatus Limnocylindrales bacterium, assembly GCA_049521175.1. Classification (GTDB taxonomy): domain Bacteria; phylum Chloroflexota; class Limnocylindria; order Limnocylindrales; family CSP1-4; genus Fen-1039. The sequence goes on along the minus strand of JBEKPB010000028.1, from coordinate 4,058 downwards.
CAGCCGTCTTGCGCGATGTGTCGATGCGAGTCTGCACAGGCGAGGTCGTCGTCATCATCGGACCGAGCGGCTCTGGCAAGAGCACGTTGTTGCGCTCAGTCAATGGACTAGAGCGAATAGATGCTGGTGAAATCTGGGTCGACGGCATTCCCGTCCATCGCCGGAAAAACCTCCGCCAGGTCCGCACAAGACTAGGCATGATCTTCCAGCAGTTTAATCTCTTCCCTCATCTGACCGCGCTGGACAACCTCACGCTCGCGCCGAACCTCGTGCTCAAGCACAGCCGCACTGAGGCCAACGAAGAGGCGATGGCTCTTCTCGATCGTGTCGGCCTCAAGGACAAAGCCCGCGCCTATCCAGGGCAGCTGTCGGGCGGGCAGCAACAGCGCGTGGCGATCGCGCGGGCCCTGGCCATGAAGCCGGCGGTCATGCTCTTCGACGAGGTCACGTCAGCGCTGGATCCCGAGCTCGTTGGCGAAGTGCTGAACGTCATGCGCGGGCTGGCGCGGGACGGCATGACGATGGTCGTCGTCACGCACGAGATGGCGTTCGCTAGAGATGTCGCAGATCGCGTGGTGTTCATGGACGCGGGCGTATTCGTTGAAGAAGGACCGCCCGGTACGATCTTTACGAGTCCAGCTGACCCACGTACCAAACAATTCCTCCGCCGGGTGCTGGAGAAATGAACGTACCCCCCACGCCCTCCGTCGAGCCTGACCTGACGCTAACGAGCGCGAGGGCCCGATTTCCGGCGCTCGACGCCCGCACCTACCTCTACTGGGGTGGTCTCGCACCAGCCGCTGTCCCAGTGCGAGAGGCCATGAGGCGATGGGTCGACACATGGGAGATGGACCCTATCATCCATCGCTCGCGGTACTCGGTCGACCTCGAGGCCTGTCGAGAGCTCCTAGCGCAAGTCCTCGGCGTCGTCAGCGACGACATTGCGATCGTGGATAACACCTCCCGCGCGGCAAACCTCGCGGTCGCGATCGTCGAGGCGAAGCCGGGGCAGAACGTGGTGGTCGATGCCACCACATACGACTCGTGCATCTACCCATGGTTGCTCAGAAGCCGTGGTGGGATCGAGGTGCGGATGGCGGACAGCGGGTCGGAGCCGCTCCAGTCGATCGAGGCCCTGGTCGATGATGCCACCGCCGCCGTCAGCATCTCGCATGTATCGCACAAGACCGGCTTCCGCCACGACCTACCTGCTGTCGCGGCCATCGCACACGCCCACCGCGCGTTACTGCTGGTCGATGTTGCCCAATCGACAGGCGTCACCCCGCTCGACATGCGTGGGGCCGATGTCGATATCGCCTATGGCGTGTCGATGAAATGGCTCTGCGGTCCCCCCGGATTGGGTTACCTCTACCTCTCGTCCGAGCTGATGGCCTCTCGTGAGCCGCCGCACGTCGGCCATGCCGGAACCTCCTTCGGCCCCGACGACAGCCTTGCCTTTAGGCCCGGCGGCCGCCGCTACGACCTCGGGGTCGCCAACTTGCCCGGCTTGGCCGGGTTCCGAGCGGGTCTCGAGCTCGTGCTGGCGGCTGGCATCGTGCACATCGCAGACCAGGCTCGGCGGCTCTCTGCGCGCGTCGGCAGCGAGCTTAGATCACGTGGCATCGAGACGCTCACGCCGGAATCGGCGGATCGGCGCGCGGGAATCGTCGCCGCGCTCGTGGGCGACCCGCTCGGCCTCCGCGCCTTTCTTCGCGAACGGCGCATCGACGTCTGGACGTGGGAGCGCGACGGCAGGCTCCGGGTCGACTGCCACGGATTCAACACCGACGCCGATATCGATCGGTTGTTCGAAGCCCTCGACTCGTTCCGCTCGCATGGCGGTCGGCTAGCTCGATCATGAGCACAAGTGCTGGAGGCCCAAGGACATGACTTTACGCGGCACCGATCTGCACGGCGCGATCGCAGCTCTTATTACCCCTTTCAAGCACGATTTCAGCTTGGACGAGGCGGGACTACGGTCGATCGTCGAGCACGTCATCGCCGGAGGCGTGGCCGGCGTCATGACCACCGGCGGCACCGGTGAGTTCCCCTCCCTCACTGCGGCCGAGAGGGGCCTGGTCACGGAGATCGTGGTCAAGGCGACCGCGAACCGGATCCCGGTGGTCGCTGGGACTGCCGCGTGCAGCACGCAAGAAGTCATTGTGCTCAGCCAGGACGCGCGGGATGTGGGGGCCGACGCGGTCATCGTCACGGCGCCTTACTACTTCCCGCTGCCCGACGCCGCACTATACGAGCACTATGCCACCATCGCTCGCGAGGTCACCCTCCCCGTCGTCGTCTACAACAGCCCTCTCTACACGGGCAACAACCTGAGCCCAGACCTACTACTGCGTCTCCTCGAGCTCCCGGGCATCATCGGGATCAAGGAGAGCAACGCTGACATCGGGCAGCTTGTCGAGGTACTCAGTCGCGCCCCGAAGGGGAGCTCGATCTGCACCGGCATCGACAGTCAGTACTACGCCTCGCTCACCGTGGGCGCTAGCGGCATCTACTCAACCGGGGCGACCGTCCTACCCGATCGCTATTCGAACCTCTATGCGCTGGTGCAGCAGGGACGGCACGATGAGGCATGCGCGCTTCAGCTAGCGTTGCAGCCGCTGAACCGGTTCTTCGAGTACGACCCCGGGTACGTCGCTCCGTGCAAGGAGGCACTGCGTCTGATTGGCTGCCCGGCCGGACCAGTCCGTAAGCCGCTGCCCGACCTCACCGACGACCAGCGGGCAGGGATTCGCAAGGCGCTTCTGGATCTCGGGACACTCGCCGCGTAGTGGCTCGGCGAGGAGGAGAGACATCGGAGATGAAGGTATTACCGAGCGAGCAGTGCCGTTGGGACCTGCTCGCTCTCGGCGAAGTACTGCTCCGGCTCGATCCCGGTGAGGCGCGCGTCTCGACCGCTCGGACGTTCGGGGTGTGGGAGGGGGGCGGTGAGTACAACGTCGCCCGCGCGCTCCGACGCTGCTTCGGGATGCGTACGACCGTGGTCACCGCGGTTGCCGACAATCCGATAGGTCGGCTCCTCGAGGACCTGATGCTCCAGGGCGGAGTGGACCTCTCGCACCTTGTTTGGGTTCCGTACGACGGGGTCGGTAGGTTGGTCCGGAACCCTCTCAACTTCACCGAGCGTGGCTTCGGCCTCCGCTCTGCCCTCTCGTGTCCTGACCGCGGGCACACGGCCACGGCCCAGCTCAGGCCAGGCCAGATCGACTGGGAACGGATCTTCAGCGAAGAGGGGATTCGCTGGTTCCACTGCGGTGGTATTTTCGCCGGCCTTTCGGAGTTCAGCTCGGAGGTTGCCGACGAGGCGATGGTGGCTGCCAAAGAGCACGGAGCGGTCGTGTCGTACGACCTCAACTACCGGGAATCTCTGTGGCGGTCAATTGGTGGACAAGAGCAGGCCCGCCAGGTGAACCGGCGCCTCGCGCGGCACGTCGACGTCCTCCTCGGCAACGAGGAGGACTTCATCGCGGCGCTCGGCTTCACAGTTGATGGAGTCGACGCCGACTACTCGTCGCTCGACGCGGCGAGCTTCGGCCGGATGATGGTGGAGGTTCATGAACGTTTTCCCAACGTCCGGATCGTGGCCACGACACTGCGACGTGCCACGACTGCGACGCGCAACGACTGGACGGCGGTCGCATTTTCGGAGGGGGTCCTCTATCGAGCACCGGTGTGGCGGGACTTGGAGATCCTCGACCGTGTAGGAGGCGGGGATAGCTTTGCGTCTGGTCTGATCTACTCCTTGCTCAAGGGGATGGATCTGCAGCGTGCCGTCGAGTACGGGGCTGCGCATGGCGCCTTGGCAATGACCACCCCTGGCGATACGTGCACAGCCACCCTCGGCGAGGTCGAACGGGTGATGGGCGGCGCCTCGGCGCGGATCAGTCGGTAGGCGCCGACGGTGCCGCCGCGACGCGGGCGCACTCAGGTCTCTATGCAGAGGGTCTTCGTGTCAAGGGCTTTCGCGCGGGGGAGCCCGTTTGGGCGAGAGGAATGCGCTTCTCATGTCTCTATGGCCTCCTCGAAGGGGAGGACTCGGT
>JBEKPB010000027.1:0-25561 GCA_049521175.1 Candidatus Limnocylindrales bacterium | reverse complement strand
CCCTGAGCGCCGGTGTTTCCATCAGCGCCGGCGACACCCTGCGGACCAGTAGGTCCGATGGCGCCGGCGACACCCTGGATGCCCTGAGCGCCGGTGTTTCCATCAGCGCCGGCGACACCCTGGATGCCCTGAGCACCGGTGTTTCCATCAGCGCCGGCCGGACCGGCCGGACCCTGCGGTCCTGCCGCTCCAGTGGCACCAGTGGCACCCGTGGCACCCGTGGCACCCGTGGCGCCCTTAGCGCCGGCAGCGCCCGTAGGTCCCTGGAGACCGGTGGCACCCGTGGCACCAACTGGACCTGTCGGACCAGCCGGACCAATCGGTCCTGCCGCTCCAGTGGCACCAGTGGCACCAGTGGCACCCGTGGCGCCCTTAGCGCCGGCAGCGCCCGTAGGTCCCTGGAGACCGGTGGCACCGGTGGCACCGGTAGCGCCCTTAGCGCCGGTGGCGCCCGTGGCACCGGTGGCGCCAACCGGACCTGTCGGACCCTGTGGGCCCGTCACGTTCCAGGTCAGCGAGGTTTCGGAGGCTCTGCACTGGGTAGCGCTGGAAACGACGCGGACGTCTCCTGTGCTCCTGGTGACGCAGACGGTAATCGTGGGGCTCGCAGCCGCGACGCTGAGCGGGAACCCCACCGCTAGCAGCGCCAGAATGCCGGCAAAAGCACCGCCGAGCATGAGCTTACGGCGGGCCGGCGATCGACCGATTGTCAATTGGATCCTCCTTCCGATGATTGCCCGAAGGCAGCAGATCCCGGATGATTGCTTGCCGCCCTCGACGCGGGCCTAGCCCAATGACACCCGCGTGATGCTCGAGCTTGGAACCCCGTCGAGCTCCGACTACTCCATTCGGAGGGTGCGGCGACGCTAAATGTACTACTCCAACTCACCTATTCGACCGACACCAACTGTTAGCAACCGCCCATTTCTGGGCTTCAGGTTGCCCCGAGGCGTTTGTGACCGCCAGATCCAGCCTCCTAACCCCTGGGTTGTCCGGCCAACTGCCCCGCGGACGACCCTATACCCCGGCACGAAAGTAGGCGTGCTCTCCCAGGGCGCAGCCCGACTGAGACACGGGCGCAGGGGCGGATAGACAGATAGATGAGTGCTGAGACAACCCGGGCGCTGTCAGGCTGGGCCGATTTTCAGTTGTCCGGTCAAACTAGCACCGCTGGGACTCTTGGGAACATCGAATCTGGTACTTCCTGTGGATTAATCGGTGCCGTCCGTCAACGTCTGCTCGCACCGCACTGCACCGGACCCCCGCAGACCCCACCGGACCGCCAGTACGTTCGCCGTAGGCCGCCAAAGCCGCCGACGACGGCGACGCGGCATTCCGCAGCGGCGATTTCTGGCGGCCTGACCAGGCTAGACTGTCCGCGGGCATGCGCCTGGCCCTGGGCTGAATGGCCATCGCCCTCGCACCGGGGAGTTCCGATGGAGGACCCATTTGGCAGCGCTTATCGCGCGGCCTTCCCGACGCCGGGATCGCGTCGATGAGCGACCGCGGCGAGCAGCCCCCCGCCATGTTGCTCCGGGCCTGGAACAAGGTGCCGGTGGTCGTGGCGGACCTCGAGGGCAGCGTCCTCACGGTCTCGTCGGCAGTGGTGTCCATGTTCGGCTGGGACCGGGAGGAGGAGCTGGTCGGCCACCCTGTCACCGAGTACGTCGCGCCGGAGGACAGGGACCGCGCCGCCACCAACATTGCCCGCACGGTCTCCGGCGAGCTGCTGGGTCCGCTCGAATACCTTGCCCTGCGCAAGAACGGCGTCGCCATCGCCATAGAGGTGAGTTGCGAGCTCATTCGGGACGACGGCGGGAAGCCGGCGGGTGTCGTGCTCCTCGTCCGCGAGATGACCCAGGGGCAGCGGGCGGAAGCGGAGCTGGCCCAGGAACGGTCCTTGCTGCAGGCGCTGATGGACAACACCCCGGACCACATCTACTTCAAGGATGCCGACTGCCGCTTCATCATGATCAGCAAATCCCACAACGAGTTCTTTGGGCTGAGCGAGCCCTCGCAGGCAGTCGGCAAGACAGACTTCGACTTCTTCACGGAAGAACATGCTCGGCCTGCCTTCGAGGGCGAGCTGGAGATCATGAGAACGGGCCGGCCGATCGTGGACCTGGAGGAGAAGGAGACGCGGCTGGACGGCGTCGAGACCTGGGTCTCAACCACCAAGGTAGCCAGAATCGACGCCCACGGAAGGACCCTCGGAACCCTGGGCATCTCGAGGGACATCACCGGGCGCAAGCAGACCGAACGGAAGCTGCGCGAAAGCGAAGAGAAGTACCGCACCCTGGTCGAGAAGGCAAATGAAGCCATATACATAGTCCAGGACGGCCTCATCGTCTTCGCCAACCCCAGGATGGCCCAACTCGTGGGCGTGCCGGCAGAGGAGCTCAAAGGCAAGCCATTCCTCGATTTCATCCTCTCCGAAGACAAAGAGCTAGTGAGCAGCAACTACGCGAGACGGATCGCCGGCGAGGAAGTTGGCGACGCCTACGATTTCCGGATGATCGGGGCGGGTGGCAAGACCATATGGATCTTCCTGTCCGCGGCGGTGATCCAGTGGAATGGGAGACCGGCGTCGCTCAACATGTTGAGCGACATCACCGCACGCAAGCAGGCCGAGGCCGAGCTCGCACAAACAAACCGTGCGCTGGCGGAGGCCACTGCCAGGGCCGAGTCGGCCAATCAGGCCAAGAGCGACTTCCTGGCCAACATGAGCCACGAGATCCGCACCCCAATGAATGGGGTGATCGGGATGACCGGCCTGCTGCTCGACACGGAACTCGACGAGGACCAGCGCCGCTATGCGGAGACTGTGCGCACGAGCGGTGAGTCCTTGCTGTCGCTGCTAAACGATATCCTCGACTTCTCGAAGATCGAGGCGGGCAAGCTCAAGCTCGAGACGCTGGACTTCGACGTCCGCGCCCTGCTCGACGACTTCGCCGCTTTGATGGCGCTGCGCGCCCAGGACAAGGGGCTGGAATTCATCTGCGCCGCCGCACCGGAGGTACCCGCCCACATTTCCGGCGACCCGGGGCGCCTGCGCCAGGTGCTCCTCAACCTCGCCGGCAACGCAGTCAAGTTCACCCACCAGGGCGAGATCGCGGTACGGGCAAGCGTGGTATCGGAGACCGACAACGCGATCGTGCTGAGATTCTCGGTAAAGGACACGGGCATCGGCGTTCCGGCCGACAAGCAAGAACTCATGTTCCAGAAGTTCACCCAAGCGGACGCCTCGACCACTCGCAAATACGGCGGCACCGGACTCGGGCTGGCCATCTCGAAGCAACTCGTGGAAATGATGGGCGGCGAGATCGGTCTCGTGAGCGAAGAAGGACGCGGCTCGGAGTTCTGGTTCACCGCGCACTTCGGCAAGCCAGTCGGGATGGCACGAAACGTCGCGCCGCCGGCACAGATACGGGGGGTCCACATCCTGATCGTGGATGACAGCCCCACAAATCGCGAGATCCTGGCGGCCCAGCTGAACGCCTGGGGCATGCGCTCCGAAGAGACCTCCAACGGCCCCGAGGCGCTGCTGGCGTTGGCTCGCGCCAAAGATACAGGCGACCCCTTCGCGGCCGTGATCCTCGACATGCAAATGCCGGGCATGGACGGGGAGGACCTCGCCCGGGCCATCAAGTCCGACGACGCCCTGGCCCATACCATCCTCGTGATGATGACTTCGATCGGCCAGAGGGGCGACGCACGGCACATGGAGGAGCTCGGCTTCGCCGGCTATCTGGTAAAGCCCGCGCGACAATCCGACCTCTTCGACTGCCTTGCTACCGTGTTGGCCGGTGCTGCCGCGGCGCAGCCCGTGAGGCCGATCGTGACACGTCACGTGATCCGTGAGATGCATCGGGGCGCGCTTCGCATCCTGCTTGCCGAGGACAACATCACCAACCAGCAGGTGGCTCTCGGCATCCTGCGAAAGCTGGGACTGCAGGCCGATGCCGTGACCAATGGCGCCGAAGCCATCGATGCACTCGAGTCGGTCGCCTACGACCTCGTGCTGATGGACGTGCAGATGCCGAAGATGGACGGTCTCGAGGCCACGGCCCACATTCGGGATCCGCAGTCGGCGGTGGTGAACCACAGCATCCCCATCGTCGCCATGACCGCCCATGCCATGGAGGGCGATCGGGAGCGGTGCCTGGAAGCGGGCATGAACGACTACGTCACCAAGCCGGTCTCGCCGCAGGCGCTGGCCGAAGCGCTGGCGAGATGGCTGCCCGGCGAAGACACCGCGCGACCGACGGAGCAGTCCGCCGAGCCGGCGGCAGCCCAGGAAGCCGAGACGCCTGTATTCGACCGGTCGGGCATGCTCGCTCGGCTGATGGATGACGAGGATCTCGCGCGTGCGGTCGTCGGCGGGTTCCTCGAGGACATGCCCAGGCAGATCGATTCGCTCCGGAGCTACCTCGATGCCGGCGACGCCGAGGGCGCGGTCCGCCAGGCCCACACCATCAAGGGCGCGTCTGCCAACGTGGGCGGCGAGCGGCTCCGGGCAGCGGCCTTCGAGATGGAGAAGTCCGCCAGGGCCGGCAACCTCGAGGAGGTCACGTCCCGTCTGCCGGACCTCGAGTCCCGCTTTGCACGACTCAAGGAAGCGATGCGAGACTTCGCCGACGGGAAGAATCCCAGCACGAGTGACCAGTCGTGAAGAGCGCGGCGGACGGGGCTGATCACGCGATCTGGGGGCTGCCCCGGTGAAGATCCTCATCGCCGACGACGACGTCACCTCGCGCCTGGTCCTCGCGGGAGTGTTGCGCAAGCACGGCCACGAGGTCGTGGAGACGGTGGACGGTGTCGAGGCCTGGCAGGCCATGCAGCGACCCGACGCACCGAGGCTGGCCATCCTCGACTGGGTGATGCCCGGGCTCGCGGGGGTGGACGTGTGCCGCCGCGTGCGCACCGCCGAATCGAACCAGCCGCCCTACATCATTCTTCTGACCTCCCGCAACCAGAAGACCGACATCGTGACCGGACTGGAGGCCGGAGCAGACGACTACCTGGCCAAGCCCTTCGACCCCGGCGAGCTCCTGGCCCGGGTTGATGTCGGACGACGCTTGATCGAGCTGCAGGCGAGACTGAACGAGGCGCGCGATGAGCTCGCCCACGAGGCAATGCACGACCCACTGACCGGCGTTCTGAATCGACGGGCGTTTGCGGGCGTCCTGTCCCGCGAGCTCTTGCGCAAGCAACGGCACCAGAACGTCGTGGCCGTCGGAATCTGCGACGTCGATCATTTCAAGCAGATCAACGACACATACGGTCACCAGGCCGGAGACGAGGTGCTGTGCGGGCTCGTCCGCCTCATTGACAGAAACCTGCGTGGGCACGACGTCCTGGGTCGCCATGGCGGGGATGAGTTCGTGATACTCACCGAGCACACCGGAGAGGACGGCGCGGGCATCCTGTATGAGCGATTGCGGGCCTCGGTCGCGGACAGCCCGATGCCCACCGGGTCGGGCGACATTCCCATCACGGTCAGCTTCGGGGTGAAGATCGGGGCCGTGGGCGAAACCGAGGCCGAATTGCTCGCCGCGGCCGACAGGGCCCTGTATCAGGCCAAGAGCGGTGGGCGGAATCAAGTCTGGCTCGCCAACGAGCCGCCTCAGCCGAGCACGTAGACGCGAGAGGCGCGAGGGGCACCGGGGTCGGCACCTGGCCGTGGCTACGGCCGCGCCACTCCGCAAGAAAAGCGGCCCGGCTCCGGCTACTGCGGCCCGGGTTGAGCCGGCGTCAATCTGGATCGGATTCGCCACTCCCGCGGACGTCGACGCCGGGGAGCGGGAAGCCAAGGGCAAGGTCTTCGGTGGTGGAGACGTCTTTGCGGCGGAGCACCTGCGAGATCGTCATCGCCAGGATCCGCATGTCGAGCCGGAGGCCCCAGTGGTCAACATACCAGACGTCCAGTTTGAGCCGATCTCTAAACCGGAGCGCGTTGCGCCCGTTCACGACGGCCCAGCCGGTGATCCCCGGCCGCATGTCGTGCCGCCGCCGTTCCTCCGGTGTGTACTTCTCCAGATACTCGGTCAGCAGCGGCCGCGGGCCCACGAGGCTCATGTCGCCCCGGAGAACGTTCCAAAGCTCGGGCAATTCGTCCAGGCTCGTCGCGCGCAGGAATCGCCCCATGCGCGTGAGGCGCTCGTTGTCGGTGAGGTAGTAGACCTCGCCCGGATGCGTGACGCGCATCGTGCGGAACTTGTAGATGGTGAACTCGCTGCCGTTCAGACCGGGCCGGCGCTGGCGGAACAGGATCGGACGGCCTTCCTTTACCGCGACCGCCACCGCCACGCACGCGACAACCGGCAAAAGGAGCACTCCGGCCGTCGCGGCTCCCGTGATGTCCATCAGCCGCTTCATCTTGAGCCGCGACGCTCTCGGGCTGGCCCGGCCGGACTCGCGCACGTGCACCAACCCTACTGCCGCTGCGCCCAGCTGACCAGCACCGCCCCCATGCCCGCGGCTCGCCCGACGCGCCAGAGCGGGCGCAGGAGAGGCTGACTCCGCGCGCGGGCCATATTGTGCGACGTCACGTAACGCCAGTCCGTGGGCATAGTCGTGAACGTGGTGCGTGGTTCGAGCCCTGCCCGGCGCATCGTCCGCACCAGGGAGCCCGGGGCGAATGAGTGCAGGTGATGCGGCGGTGGGACCGTTGCGACCAGTGAACGCCTGCGCCGCAGGGTGCCCCGCACCCTGGTCGCCAGACCGCCCTCATTGGGGGTGACGATGAGCGAGACGCCGCCGGGGGCTAGTAGTTCCCCCACCTTCACGAGCACCTCGAATGGGTTCGGGAGGTGCTCAACCACGTCGCGGAGCTTCACGAAGTCGAAATAGCCCGCAGGCAGACCGCACTCCAGGATGGGAACGCAGCGCAGGTCCACGTCAAGCTGTTCGCGCCCCTCCCGGATGAGTTGGGGGTCGATATCAATCCCCAGAGCCTCCCACCCGAGGTCGAGGGCCGCGCGGACTGAGGCTCCGGAGCCGCAACCGATGTCCAGGAAGCGGACCCGCCGAGCAGGGTCGGCGCTGCTGGAGACGAACCGGGAGATGACCGCCGAGTTGGCCTCGAGCTGCCGCCGCTCGAACGCCAGAATGGCCTCCGTGACGGGCTGATGCATGTACTCCGTGTACTCGAACGCGCGAGAGACCTCCGAGAACTCGTCCGTCGGTTCGAAGAAGGGCGCCGGGTTCACGTAGACGAGGCCGCAGGCTCCACAGCGCCCGATGGTCCACTCATCCACACTGGACAGGGCAGCAAAGCGGTCGGCTCCGCACGCATTGCAGACGATCCGCCGAGTCTCCATCATCTCGCTCTTCTTCTCCTCTTCTCCACAGGTCAGCCCTGCCAGGGCCAGGGCGGCACACGCACCGACGGTCGGGCATGCGCTCATTTGTGCGACAGAGACATCCTCGCCGTCCGGCCCGCGATACTCAGGAGTGACCGGAGGCGCACCCAAAAGGGCCCCATGTCACGACGATCGAAGATCGCGTCGCAATGACGCCGAGCGTACGGCGCCAGGTATTCCACTGGAGTGTGTCGCTCCGACCGGAGGTAGGCAAGGCTGTACCCGGCGTCACGCACGACGTCGGTCCAGTAGATGCCGGACCGGTACGCCCCACCGCTCGGCATTACGCCTTCGGCCAGGTGCTGGTACTGCATCAAGGGGAAGTTGACCCCACAGCGGACGGCGAGGAGACCGGAGAGGTTGTGCCGTCCATTGACCTCCATCAGCTTATACACGCCGTCGCGGGGATCCAGCTTGAACTCGGTGCATGCGAAGCCATGGAACTCCATGGCCGCAAGGATCTTCCGCCCTGGCTCGATGACCTCGGGGATCCGCTCGCTGATCGCGACCCGCGGCGATCCGAAGGCTGGCGGTGCCTTGCGGAGCTGGCGCGCGGTGAACTCTGCTACGGGTTTGCCGTCCCATACGTAGGCGTTGTAGTTCACGACCGCAGAGTCGTCCCCGGGAATGAGCTCCTGGAGCATCACCGCCAATCCCGCCTCGACAGCCTCGCCGTACGAGGTCTTGAGCGCCGCCATCGTGTCTGCTCGGACCATCTTCGTCTTGAAGCGCTCGTAAAAGAGATGGCTCTCGGCAGGCTTCAGGAGCAGCGGAAACCCGATCGACTGAGCCTGCGACTCCAACTCCTCCAGGGACCGGGGGACGAGCGTCCGCGGAGCCGCGATGCCGTGGGCATCGGCGAGCGCGTAGGTCTGCGCCTTGTCGATGAAGCGCTGGGCGATAGCCCACTCAGGGCAGGCGACGGTGCAGTACTGCGCAAGGACGTCCCTGTTGCGCGAGACGCCAACGACGCTCTCGTCCGACGCTGGGATCAGGATCGAGCCGCCGAACTGGCGAGCCTCCTCGACGAGCGCGGCTACGAAGCCCGCCTCGTCGTACAGCGGATGCGGGATCCGGACGTCGGCCACGACGTACCTCGACGCCTGGGCCATGTCGCGGGCATCGTAATGGAGGACCGTGACTGGCACCCCGGCTTCGCCGAGGGCCCGCACGACGGCGAGCGCCATCGTGTGGCCGGAGACGACGAGCGCCGGGGTTCCTCCGATGGTCAAGTGACCGCCTCAACGAGCGCCGCGGCGGCATAGCGTACGTCCTCGTCCGACAGGCGGCTCGAGAACGGGAGCGCCAGGGTGGTCGAGGCTACGCGCTCCGTGACCGGGAAGTCGCCCGGCTTGAATCCGAACGTCGCACGGTAGAACGGCTGGAGATGGAGCGGCGCGAAGTAGGGCCGCGCGGACACGCCGAACTCGGCCAGCCGCCCGATGAGTCCGTCCCGATCGATCTCCGGGTCCAGCCGGACCACGTACACGAACCAGTCCACGGACTCGTCGGCTCCGGCACGAGGGAGCGTCACCCAGTCACGCCCGCCAAGGACACTCTCATACGCGCGGGCGACTCGCGCCCGGCCGCGGCGCAGCTCGTCCAGGCGCTCGAGCTGGGCGACCCCGATGGCCGCCGAGAGCTCGTCGAGGCGGTAGTTGTACCCGAGCCTGACGTGGCGGAGCCACGTCCCGTCGGTATCCCGGCCCTGGTTGCGGAGACTGCGCATCACGCCGGCCAGGGTCGGATCGTCGGTCACGACCATCCCGCCCTCGCCCGTCGTGATCTGCTTGTTCGGGTAGAAGCCAAAGACGGCCACGTCCCCGAAGCTGCCCAATGGCCGCCCGCCGATCGCCGATCCCAAGCCTTCGCAGGCGTCCTCGATCACAGGCCAGCCGTGCTGCCGGGCTATCCCAGCGAGGGCGTCGATGCGGCAGGGTCGCCCGAATACGTGGACCGGCAGGATCGCGCGGGTCCGGCTGGTAGCCGCGGCCTCCACGAGGTCCGGATCGATCCCGAGGCTGTCCTCCTCGATGTCGACGAAGCGCGGCACCGCTCGCTCGTACAGCAGGCAGTTGGCCGATGCGACGAAGCTGAAGGGGGTCGTGATGACCTCGTCGCCCTCCCCGATCTCCAGGGCGCGGACGCCGAGGTGAAGCCCCGCGGTCCCGCTGGAGCAGGCGATCGCCTCGCGTCGACCGGTCAGCGCGGCGATCGCCGCCTCGAAGCGCTGAGCGAACGGCCCCAGTGCCAGCACATCGCTGCCGAGCACCTGGGTCACGAGCTCTAGCTCGCGCGGACCGATGTCCGGCCTCGCGAGCGAAATGGTTCGTCGGCCGAGCGCCGGGACGTCGGCGATGCGACTTCGGAGAGACGCAGCGGTTTCTGGTCTCGTCTGGATACGAACGACGCCCGACGACGCTGGGCCGGAGGGGTCCCGCTGCCCGGCTCCGGTCTTCGGCGTCATGGAGCCACTTCCTCGGAACGACTTTCGGCAGGGGCCTCAATGGAAAGACCCGGAGGCGCTGCTGCCCCTAAGAAAGACCGCCGCCGCGCCACCTGCCCCTGTCGGTCACGGGTCCAAACTGCGCGCGACCCAAGGTGTCCGAGCGACTCGTCGTCCGTCTGGTCGCGGATGAGAGAGTCCCTTACTATGCCAACTCCCTCGCCGGTCCAGGCGTAATCGAGCAGCGCTGCGGCGAGCTCCGGCTCCCGGTCGCCCGTAGCGAGGGCCAGGATGCGCTTGACCTGCTCGCGGAGGTCCGGGGGCGGTGGCGGTGCGATCGCCCGGAGAACCCTGGCACTGGCAGTCGGCTCGACCTGCTCCGAGTTGTAGAAGAGCTCCTCATGGAGCTTCTCACCCGGACGGAGACCGATGGTCTCGATCGGCTGGCTGTCGGGATCGCGGCCGGCAAGACGGACGAGATCGCGGGCGAGGTCCATGACTCGGACCGGCTCGCCCATGTCGAGCACGAACAAGTCGCCGTCACGCCCCAGCGCGGCCGCGTCAAGAATCAGCCAGCAGGCCTCTGGGATCGTCATGAAGAAGCGCGTCATGTCGGGGTGGGTGATTGTCAGCGGCTCGCCGGCCTTCAGCTGCTGCTGGAAGATCGGGACGACGCTGCCGGTGGAGCCCAGGACGTTGCCGAACCGGACCGAGACGTATGGGCGCCCGGTGCGCCGGGCCGTGTCGGCCACGAGCATCTCGGCGATCCGCTTGCTCGCGCCCATCACGCTGGACGCACGAACAGCCTTGTCGGTCGAGACGAAGACGAAGCGCTCGACTCCCGCGTCCGCCGCCGCGTCGAGCAACACGAGCGTCCCCCGGATGTTCACATGGGCGGCGTCCGAGGGGTGGCTCTCCATCATCGGCAACTGCTTGTAGGCGGCCGCGTGAAAGATCACGCTGGGCACCTCGGCGGCGATGAGGCGGTCCATCGCGGCCTGGGATGCCACGTTCGCTAGGTGGACGCGCAGCTCGCCGTGGGCGCGCCCCCGCCCGCGGCGCATCTCCAGTTCTCGCTGCACCAGATACAGCGGGCTCTCCGCCCGGTCCACGAGGACCAGCCGCCGCGGCCCGATGGCGAACACCTGCCGGGCGAGCTCCGACCCGATGGAGCCACCGCTCCCGGTGATGACCACCGTATGGTCGCGGATGATTTCCTCCACCCCGCTGGCCCGTTCCTTGACCGTCTGGCGGCGGAGGAGGTCTTCCACGTCGACCGGCCGGATGCTGTAGGCGTCTGCGGTCCCGTCCAGGAGATCGGTCATCGAAGGGACGGTGCGCACTTCCAGGCTCAGGTCGAGCGCCGCGTCCACGACCCGGCGGACCGTGCTTCCAACCGCGCTCGGCATAGTGATTAGAAGGGTTCGGGCGCCGGTCTCGGCGACCGCCCGCTCAATTGACTCAAGGCCCCCGTAGACGCGGATCCCGGCGACGGTCCCTCCGCAAAGCGTTGGGTCATCGTCGAGGAACCCGACGGGCAGCACGCCTGATCCCGGGTTTCGCCGGGCTGACCGGGCCAACAGCGTGCCGGTCTCGCCGGCGCCGTATAGCAGGGTCGCCCTGTTGATCGCCACGCCAGCGCGGCCGTGCCGCGGCGTCGCGTCCGACACCGCCCGGATCCCGAACCGGACGCCGCCCACCGCGGCGGTGCTCAGGAGCAGCTCCACCGGCCAGAAAGAACGCGGGAACCCGTCGGCCCAGGTAGTGCCGGCAAGGGCCGACACGCCGTAGAAGATCGCCATGCTGGCAAGCGATCCGAGAGCCACCGCTCCTACGATTCCCTCGAGCTCTGGGACGCTGGCATAACGCCACCGACGGCTGTAGAGCCCGAACCGGATGTTGACGATGGTGCGGAACACGAGGAGGACGCCCACAACCAACGGGAATGCGGGGACCAAGACCGGCCCATCGATCCGATCGAAACGCAGCGCCACCGCGAGGTAGGCGGCGACGACGATCCCCGCCACGTCGATGCCGAGCAGATAACGCCCCCGCAGCCGGCCAGCCAGTTGCGCGAATGCGCGATCGGACGACGCCGAAGTCGCAGCGGATGCCCACCTCCGAAGCGCAGACCTGATCAAGCCGAACGATGCGGACGGTCGATGGAACGCCAATGCGCACCCTCCTGCGCGTCGACCCTACCCCGTACCCCAAACCCCGAACTGTGACGCGCGAAGTCACAATATAGACAGTTTGGACCATGGCCAACTAGTACTAGTTGGGTGGGCCCATCTGATGGTGCGCGCAGGCACCAGTATTGGCCGGTCGTCGAGGCCGCGACGCACCTTTCGCGGGTCGTCCGTGTGCGGCGGACCCGGGCGGCGCAGGACATGTGCGACTATTATGAGCCCGAGATGCCCGCTGTTGAGCGCGAGGTACCCGATGCGCCCGCTTGCCCGCTGCTGGGGATAGCGGCGGATCGCCGCACGCGCTACACGTTCCCGCACCCGGACCACCGGTGCTACGCAACCGCCGCTCCGGCTGTCATTGGGCCTTCGCACCAGGCGGAGTTCTGCCTCAGCCTCGGCTTCATGCCCTGCGACCGCTACCAGTCCTGGCAGTACGAGTCTGGCGCTAGCCCGCAGCCGAGCGCCCTCCTGGAGCCTCCGGCCATGCCCACCGCCCCTCCGGAGCCCGTCGCCCCAAAGAGGCCCGCTCGGGCGCGGCGATCCGCAGCCCGCTCGTCGGAAATCGGTGGACCGGGTAAACCCGCCCAGTAGCCGCCTGCCGTGTCCCCCAGGCGGGCGGATCAGGTTGACGGTACCCAGTAACCGGGTCGATGATCTTGGCGATCCAGGTTGTACGAACGCTCCGGGGTCCGGAGCAGAGAGGATGAACCCTTGGACCTGCGGAGCCAGATCGCAATCGTTCGAGCGTGGCTGCCGCTCTTCGTCGCGAGCGTCCTGCTGGCCGCCATCGCTGCCTACTTCGTCAGCATCCAGCTGCCCAAAGCGTACGAGGCGAAAGCGACCCTGGCCGTCGGCCAGTCGCTCTCGGCGGCGAATCCCGACTACAACCAGCTGCTCGTCTCACAGCAGCTGTCCACGACCTACGCCCGTGTCGCGACCACACGTCCGATCCTGGAAAAGGTCATCAAGCAGCTCGGCCTCGCAGACACACCTGACGACCTCGCCGCGAGGGTGCGAGCCGATGCGTCGACGGACAGCACGCTCCTGACGATCACCGCCCAGGACGCTGACCCTTCCCGCGCAGCGGCCATAGCGAATGCCGTCGCGGACCAGCTGATCGCCGCCTCATCCACAATCCAGGGTCGGCAGGCCGACCTCCAGAAGTCGATCGACGCCGACCTGCAGGCCACCCAGGACCGGATCGCGTCGGACCAGGAACGGGCGGCGGCCCTCATCGCCATCCCCAACCGGACGACGCAGCAGGATGTGGTTCTACAGACCCTGGAAAGCGAGCTGGTCACCCTCCGCGCGACCTACGCCACACTCCTCTCCTTGTCGGCCGGCAACGACTCGAACCTGCTGAGCGTCGTCGACCCGGCCGTGCCGCCGACATCGCCTGTCTCACCGAGGGTCTTCCTAAACGTGGTGCTGGCCGCCTTCCTGGGCGTGCTCATCGCCACGGCCGTCGCCTTCACCGTGGAGTACCTCGATGATCGGGTCAAGGATGCCGATGCCGTCCAGGAGGTCGCGGGTCTGGGCACGCTCGGCACCGTCGCGCGCATGAAGAGCAGGCGGGGCCGGAGCGAACTCTATCGGCTCGCCGCCCTTCGTCACCCGCGCTCCGGCGTGGCCGAGGCATACCGGACTCTCCGAACGAACATCGATTTCGCCTCGGTCGACGCGCCGATCCGGCTCGCCGCCCTTCGTCACCCGCGCTCCGGCGTGGCCGAGGCATACCGGACTCTCCGAACGAACATCGATTTCGCCTCGGTCGACGCGCCGATCCGGAGTCTACTGGTGACGAGCTCCGTCCCTGGTGAAGGAAAGACGGTCACCGCCGCCAACCTGGCAGTTGTCTTCGCCCGCGCCGGCCGACAGGTCCTGCTCGTGGATGCCGACCTGCGTAAACCAGGCATTCATCTCATCTTCGACCTGCCGAATGCGCACGGACTCACAACGCTGCTGCGGAGCGACGAGGTCGGTCTCGATGCGATCGCTCACGAGAGCAAGCAGGAGAATCTGCGGATCCTCACCACGGGCCCGCTACCTCCCAACCCGGCCGAACTCCTCGGCTCGCAGCGGATGCGCACGATCATTGAACGACTCAAGACCGGCAATGACCTGCTCATCTTCGATGGCCCGCCGCTTCAGGCCGTGACCGACTCGGCGGTCTTGAGCTCGTTTATGGATGGAACGCTCCTGGTGGTGGACGCCGGACATACCCATCGGCGCTCCGTCCGTCAAGGTCGGGAGGCGCTCGCCAAGGTCGGTGCCAACGTGCTCGGTGTCGTGCTCAATCGACTCGCGGCAAAACGCAATGCTGGCGACGCCGACTACTACGACGGTTACTCGGCGAAGCAAGCGCCCGGCACCGACGAGTCTCCGGAGCGAGTCTCTCCCTGAGCCTGGCCTCCGCTCGACGCTCGTCCGGACCAACGGGTCGTCCGGCATCGAGCACCAATGCTCGATCCCGGTCTCCAGCGGCCAAGGAGACGTCCCGCCCTCGGAGGCTCTCCGGTTGCGGGCGCGGCAGCTCGGTTCGCGGCGGCCGAGACCGCAGACAGGTGCACCGGAACTGACCTTCGAACTCCGCCGCCCCCCGATCGCGCTGGCTCCGTGAGCTGGACACCAGGCGTCTCCGGCGGGTGTCTTCCGGAGTGCGCGGGATCTCGTCGCGGTCATCTGCGCCTTCAGCGCTCTCAACGGCGCAGAACCCCCAGGCAATCCTCTGACGGCACTCCGTCGAGGCGAGCATGGCCAACGGCGCCATCTCCGTGCCATTCTTGAGACGGCGCGGTCGAAGGCGACGCCGAGCCGGGGCAGCCAACTCTCGAATCGTGTGCCACTCCGGCGCTCCCCTGCCCCGAAGGCTAACCCGCTTTCGCCGGATGCCAGAACACCTCCGGGCGAAAGCCCATTCGCATGCGCCCGCGGTGCGTCACGACGGAACCCAGTTCACTGCGCGGGCTTCGGGCATATGCCCGCCTCCCCCATTTAGAAGGCTGGCCGAGACCTCCGACCGTATGACCGGGCATGTCTCACTGAGCCTGGGGAACTACACTGGCGGTTCACTCCCGAGAAGCGATCGAACGCCTGACGTCGCAAGCCGAGCGAACGCTATGACGCATGCACCAAGGGATATCATCGCGGCGACCAGCAGCGTCGAAAGGCGGGCGCGGCGCCCGGCACAGCCCGAGAGACGGCTAAGGGGCGAGACCTGGAGGGCAACCCGAGCAGGGCACGATGATCGAGTGGAGGGACGCCGAATGCCGGCCGATGATGCATAGATCGGCGGCGTCGCCGCCCGTACACTCCGACTCGGCGATCGTGGGGCCTGTGCGTCCGAACGTCGGGTGCTGTTTGGTCCGATGGCTGCCCAAGACCCTAAGCGAGACAAGGTAGACATGGCGGCGGCCATCGCCACGGATCAGCACACGTCCCTGGGACTGCCTGCGGGCACTGGGGTCGCAGGCCGTACCAGCTCGCTGGCGTCGGACTATCGGACCGTGATGGTCGCAGGCGCCATTTCTGCGGCCATCGTCGCCGGCATGGCACTGGATCTGGCGCCATTAACCATCGGCGCCGCATTCGCTGCCTTCCTCGCGGGAATCGTCTCGCCCCCAACTGGTCTGGCGATCCTGGCGTTCATGGCGCCGCTAAGACCCCCGCTTGTCATTCCGGCACCTGGGCTCAACGCGCTCCTCGTTGGGGCGACCGTGCTTGGTTGTGTGTATCGCCTGCCGCTGGACAGGCCCACAATCCGGGTCCCCGCTCCGCTCCTTCTCCTACTCGGATTCGTCGCATACGTGTCGCTCCAGCAGCTGCCCGAGCTGCTCTCTGGCTACTCGGGCGACGTGGGCCACCTGGTCGGGTACAACTTCGGCCAGCTGCTCACGTCCGTCGGCCTTATCATTGCTGCGGCGTATGTGCTCAGAGGCCGGTCACCCGGTCCGTTCGTAGCCATCGCCCTCGTCTCTGCCTTCATCGCAGCCATCCTTGCGCTTGCAACGTTTGGTCACCCTGCGGTCGGACCGTTGAGCAACCTCGTCGGCACGTCAAACGCCGTCGCCCGTGCCGTTGGGCCGTTCGGGGACCCAAACTACTTCGCTGTCTACCAGGCATCGGCCATCGCCACGGCCCTCGCATGGATGGCCGTGGTCCGGTCCCGGCGGGCCCGACTACTCCTCTTCGGGACGTCGATGGTGCTGGCATCCACCTTCGCAGTGTCGCTATCGCGGGGTGGCCTGCTCGCACTCGTGGCGGGGCTCGTCGCCCTCGCGTTCACCCGAAGCCGTCGGACCGGAGCCATCGCCCTCCTCGTTGCCGTCGCGCTCATCGCTGTCGCTTACCCGGTCTATGTCCAGTGGAGGGTCACGGCAGACACGAGCGGGGCATCGGCCCAAGCGTACGCGGGCTTGGCTCAGAGCGATCAGGCGCGACTCGGGGCCGCACTGGCGGCACCTCAGCTGTTTGCGACCTCGCCGCTCTTCGGCATCGGATTCAGCCACTTTTCGTTCATGAGTGGGTGGTACGTTGGCTTCCCCATCGAGTCCCACGACTGGTACCTCAATGTTCTCGCCGAAGAGGGGATGGTCGGGGTTGCCCTGTGGATCCCGATGCTCGCCGCCGTGGCAGTTGCTCTCCATCGTGTCTCGAGATCGGCCCGCACCGTCGGATACGCGGTGCTCGTGACATACGCGGTCGGCTGCGCAACCCTCCAGCCCCCGGACTCATTCCAGACCTCAGCCCTGACGGCATTGGTGATCGTGGCGACTCTGGTAGGCAACTGGACGGAGGTCCCCACTGCCTACCGATCCCACCAGACCAGCGGACGGGCAAGGGATGAGCGGCGATCCCGAGCATGACCCCATGCTGGATCTGCCCCGTCCGACAACTTGGCGCGTGGGGACCCAGCGATGCCCTTCGCACGTATGGCGAGGCCAGGGATCGGCGCGTGGACCATGCGAAATGGTGGGTCCCGATCGCGAACCCAGGAGCCGGCAGCGTCCGCCTCGCTCGCTCCACGCGGGGACGCTCACGATCGAGACAGTCGTGACCCCAGACCAGAGTCAGGTTCCGGCCCCCCGGGCGTCGGCACCATCATCGTTGCAGTCCGCGCCTATGGATACGCGAGCTGAAGCATCCGTGGCGGCGCTGCCGAGCCAGTGAACGCCTGTCACAACGCGGGGCTTCCGTGGGCCCGTACGGAACCGGCACCAGCGTAGAGAGCCTCCCACATATCGACAACTACCTCGATATCGAACGTGCGACAGATGTGCCCACGGCCTGCAGCACCCATGGCTTCGCGGTCACGTACGCGAAGCTCCATGACATGACACATCGCTTGCGCCAGGGCCACTGGATCTCCTGCAGGAGTCAGATGGCCCGACACGCCATCAAGGATTGCGTCGCGACCCCCACCAACGTCCGTCGCGACTATCGGCAACGAGCTGGCTCCTGCCTCCAGGAGGACCATCGGGAGCCCCTCCCATTTCGACGACATCACGAAGGCGTCCGCCGCCTGCATAAGTGCCGGAACATCCTGCCGCAAGCCCAGCAGGGTGACGCCGTGCTCGATGCCGGCCTGGCGTGCCGTCGTCCTTATCAACTCCTCGAGGGGCCCGTTTCCGGCGATCATGAGTACGGCATCGGGGTGATGCTCGCGAACCTGCCTGAACGCGGCGAGCATGTCGAGGTAGCCCTTGGCTTCGACCAGGCGGCCCACGGCCAGCCAGGTGAAGCGGTCGCCGAGCCCGAGCGAGGCACGGATGCGCTCGCGAATGGACGCGTCTCGAACGTATGCGCTTGTTCCGATGCCATTGGGCACGAGAAGGATGGAATCCGGGCGGACGGCACCGCGACGAATTGCCTCCGCCATCGCCACCTGACTAACCGTGGTGGTTAGGTCGGACAGCCGATCCGTCAACCGGTATGCAACGTATCTCCACTGCGCGCCCTCATCCTGGCTATGAATCGTGGAGATCACGACGGGGGTTTTCACCACCAGTCGTGAGAGCCTGGCCAGGAGATTCGCATGCACCATGTGCGCGTGGAGCACGTCGGGTTGCCAGCGCCGGATGAACCCCCGAAGCCTGCCGAGCGCTCGCGGATCGGGCAGTCCCCGTCGCATCCCCAACGACGACGTATAGATGCCTTCCGCTTCAAGCTCGGAAACGGGCCGCTCCAGCGGGAGCATAGAGATCGCCGCGACCTCCCAGCCACGGCGGTGGAACGCCTGGGCCAGGTAGCAGACTTCGCGCTCGGCTCCGCCCATCCCGCTCGAGGTAACTAGATAGGCGACGCGCCTGTCGCGCCTCTGCTGGCTCGAAGTCTCGGTCACAGGTTGTACTGCAGAAGCCGTCTACGACGCCTAGTGGCGTCAGACAAGCCATCGTCTAGGACGCCGACCTTGAGCCGGGGGCCCTTCCGACCGTGCGGCCCGGCGAGCGGGCCTGTGTCGAAGTCGGCTGGATCAAAGGCGGCGACGATCACGACCGAGGGCGGTCCCGCGGGCCGCCAACCACCCGAAACACCTGCTCCGACCTCGCCCACCTGGACAGACTAACCTATCCCCGCTGCAACCGGGAAGAGGTCCGCTACACTACCCGCATGCCCGGCGTCGGTCACCAGCACGGTAGTGTCCTCGTGATCCCGCCGCGAGTTGCTGACGAGTCGCAGAGCACGTTTCGATGAGAGCGCTGGTCACGGGCGGGGCCGGGTTCATCGGCCATCACCTGGTACGCTGCCTGTTGGAACGGGGAGACCAGGTCAGCGTGATCGATGACTTCTCGACCGGGCTCCGATCGCGGCTGGACCCGTTTCGCGCCGACATCACCCTCGTTGAGGGGAGCATCCTTGACCCGGCAGCCCTGGATCGGGCCGTCGCCACGTCAGAGGTGGTCTTCCACGAAGCCGCGCTCCCGTCGGTCGCGCAATCACTCGTGACGCCGAGACTGACGAACGAAGCAAACGTCGCGGGAACAATCGATGTCATGCTCGCCAGCGCGCGTCACAGGGTGAAGAGGGTGGTATTTGCGGGCTCTTGCGCGGTGTACGGGATCCCGGAGCGGCTCCCCTGCAGCGAAGACCAGCGCCCAATGCCCACGTCACCGTATGGAGTGAGCAAGCTCGCCGGAGAACACTACGTCCATACGCTGGGGCAGCTCCACGGCGTCGATACTGTCGTGCTGCGGTACTTCAACGTGTTTGGGCCGGGTCAGGACCCGGCATCTGAGTACGCCGCAGTGGTCCCGAGATTTGCCACGGCAGTGCTCCAGGGAGAGGCCCCGACGATCAATGGGACAGGCAGCATTTCCCGTGACTTCACGTATGTCGATAACGTTGTCGCCGCGAACCTCCTGGCAGCCATGCCTGGCTGCCCGTCGGGCCTGACCTGCAACGTGGCGACTGGCTCGCGTCACACCCTCATCGAGCTGTTGAACGCGATATGCGCCGCGGTAGGCCGCGAGGTCGATCCGATCATCGGACCTCGGCGGGCGGGCGACATCATCGATTCCCAAGCCGACATCACAGTCGCTCAGCGGGAGCTCGGCTACAAAGCGACGGTCTCGTTCCAGGAAGGGATCGCCAGGAGCGTGGACTGGCTTCGCGGCGTGCCACCAGCGTGAGCGCGCGAGGGTGCGCCGTCTGATGGAAACAGACGCGACTGCCGGTGGGGGTCAGGGCCTCTCGTTCAGGGCCATTGGCCGCTCAGCCGCGATCCTCACTGGGGCGGCGGCAGGCGCCCAGCTGCTAGGCGTCGTTCGCGAGGTCTTCGTGGCCGCCCAGGTCGGGCTCTCATCCGAATACGACGCCCTGCTCATCGCGCTTATCCTCCCCACGACACTGGCAGGGGTCTTGACTGCCGGTACGGGCACGGCCATGGTCCCCGCCTACCTCAAGGTCCGGGACGACCGCGGCCGCGAGGAGGCTCGACGGTTCGCCGGGGCGATAGCTACTTGGGTGGGTCTGGGCGGCCTTATCGTCTGGGTATCGCTCGAGGTCTTTGCGTACGTAGCTATCGAGATCAGCGGCCCGGGGCTCGCTCCCGCAACGCGTGACACTGCATTTGGCTACCTGCATCTCGTGGCGCCCCTGACGTTCGCAAGCGCTGTTTCGGGGGTCTTGTACGCCGTCTGTCAGGCAGAAGAACGCTTTGCCGCTATCGCCTGGTCCAGCTTTGCAGGATCGGCGGTCACTCTCGTGGCAACGCTCCTCCTGTGGCACTGGCTGCGGCTTGGCGCGCTGGCGGTGGGGAATCTGCTCGGTCCGATCGTTGGGGCGCTGATCCTGCTCGTCTCGGTCGCGCGTGCGTCGATCGCGCCACGACTCAGGCTGTGGACGTCACGTGGAGAGCTCACGGCTTTCGCGCGACACGCCGCGCCGCTCACCCTGAGCAGCGCCATACTCCAGCTCAATGGGATCTCGGACCGAGCGATCGCCTCCCTCATCGCTCCGGGGGCGGTGAGTGCGCTGCGCTATGCCGACGTGTTGGTGAGAACTCCCATCGGCGCGATAAGCCCCGCCTGGGGGACTGCCCTATATCCGTCCTTCGTCCGCGTTGCCCTGGAAGCTGGAGCTGGTCTCTCGAGCGCCCTCGAGCGCTCGCTTCGCTACGTGGTTGCCCTGTTCATGCCGGTGGCCGTTCTCACCGTTGCGGTCGCCCCCGTGGCAGTGGCAGTCGGCTACGGACGCGGCGCATTTGGCCCACCCGAGGTCATTCGCACAGCCCAGGCCGTGGCGGCCTTTGCCCCGCTCATTGTCCTTCTGATGTGCTACGCACCGCTGACCGGCGCCCTCAACGCCCGGCGCCGTGGCGGCGTGCTGCTCGCCGCAGGCCTGCTGAGCGTATGCCTGAACTTCGTCTTGGATGTCATCCTTGGCATCTGGCTGGGAGCCGCGGGAGTAGCGCTCTCATCCTCGGTCACGGCAATGCTGGTGCTGGCGTTCTTCTCCTGGCGTCTGTCCCTATCAGAGACGGCCTTCACGCTGGCTCCGATCTTGCGCACGCTGCTACGCTCGACGCTCGCAAGCCTCCCAGTCGCGATCCCGATTGCCGCGCTCTCCTGGTCCGGGATGGTTCCCTCCGGGACTCTCATCGGCCTTGCTGCGTTGCTCATCTTTGGCATTCTCGGAATCCTGGGCTACGTGATCGTCGCCGCGTCGCTTGGCCTGGATGAGGCGCGAGAGCTCCGACAACTCGGCATTGAGTGGAATGCTCGCCGTCGCCGCGCCGCTGGTGCGTCGCGATGACTCCCCTTCGCGTCGCCTATCTCCCACCAAGCCTGAGTCCGGCGGGGGCGGAGAGGCAGATGCTCGCCCTGGCCGAAGGGTTGCCCCGAGATCGGTTCTGCGTCGACTTCCTTGCCATGTCAGGCCGGGGGCCGTACGACGAGAGGGCGCTCGCGGCGGGCGCTGGCTTGCGGTATATCGGGTCTCTGCCTCGCGTCGGAGCCTCGAAGCTAGAGAGGATGGTTGGTCGCGGCTTCAAGGCAGTGCGGTATGCCTACTTTGCGCGCGCTGGCCATTACGACGTCGTCGATGCCTGGCTGTACCCCGTAGACGTCATGGCCGTGCTCGGGCGCTCCATCACCAGGACCCCTGTCGTCGTCACGGGGCGATACAACCTCCGGGACTTCAATCGGCCGATGACTGCCCTTGAGCAGCGGATCAACGCACTGGCCAACCGGAGGGTCGATGCTGTCGTCGCAAACTCGGATGCGGTAGCCGCTGACGCCCTCCGGCACGAGACGATCGATCCAGCCAAGCTCAGGGTCATCCGGAACGGGGTGGAACCGATCGAACCCCTGACCCCGGTGGAGGTGGAGTCCCGCCGCCGCGCGCTTGGTGTGGCCAACGACGAACTGCTGGTCGGCTGCGTCGCGAACTACCAGCCAGTCAAACGGCACGACCTGCTCATTGAGGCGTTCGCATCACTGCGCCGTGAGGGCCACAAGCTACGTTTGCTGATGGTGGGCGAAGGCCCGCTACGAGGTGAGCTGCAGCGTCAGATCGACGCATATGGACTCCAGGACTGTGCGCGCCTTCACGGGCGGGTGACCGACCCGAAGCCTTTGTTGAGCCTGTTCGATCTCGTCGTGCAGACCTCGAGGAGCGAAGGGCTTCCCAACGCGCTCCTCGAGGCAGCCGCAGCGGCACGGCCGATCGTCGCGACGGCCGCCGGCGGCTCGGGCGAGATTGTCATCGACGGCGACACGGGCCTGCTGGTGCCCGTCAACGACGTCGACGGCATAACCGCCGCCATGCGGCGGATGGTGATGGATCGTGACCTGCGCGGTCGACTGGGCCTTGCCGCTCGTCGGCGAGCTGACACTACGTTCCGTATGTCTCGGTTCATCGGGGAGTATGCCGCGCTCTACGAAGAGCTTGCGGAGGCGAAGGGCCTCCTGCCCGGAACCTCGCGGCCTTCGAGGTGACCGAAGCGGGCACAACAGAAGCCCCAACTGCCCCGCAAACCCTGGCCCGTCCTGTGGCACGCGTGGGGCCCCGCCGATCATCTCACGGAAGTAGCCGCGGTTGCGTCCGCTCGCTGCGCCGCGCCCGGAGGACCGGCATCAAAGCGGAAACCGCCATCAAGATGTCTCGGGCCAACCCACAACATCGGCAGTCGCGGGTCCGCGGTCAAAGGCGCACGCGGCGCTTCGCGCCGGAACGCCCTACCCGTTTGACGTCAACTGCAACAGCGGCTGCGCCTAATGGAAGCGTCAGCAACCAGAGCAACCTCGCTCCAGGGCTCCTCAGCTGGTGGAGTTGTTCCAGCGGACTCTGGCGATCCAGCGATGAGAACCGCGTGTACCGCACTGCTGAGAGAACGAACCTGATGGGATCGTAGCGGAACCAGCCGAGGTGCCTGTTCAAGACATAGAGGTTCCAGCGGGCGAGGCCCCGAGCGTATAGGGAGGCTGCCTCCGATCTCTCCCTTGAGCCTGCACGAGGACGAATCCAGGCGATGAGCATCACCTCGTTCACATACCGCGTGCTGTACTTCGTTGCTATCTCGTCCCAGACGACACTTTCAGGAATGAACTTCGTGCCGTCGGCCGGAAATGGAAAATCCCTCAGAATATCGGTCCGGGTGAAGCCCCACTTATCTCCCCGCACCTTGTAGCGGTAGACCAGTTCGATCGAGTTTGAGTCCAAGACATCTCTCGGAAAACGATCGCCGATGATACGGCCATTCTGGTCCATGCATAGTCCAGTGACTGCCGCAAAGCAGCTCCTCGAGGCGCTGGGGATTTCGTTCCAGTGATACATGAGTCGCTCGAGCGCAACCGGAACGCACTCATCGTCTGAGTCTATCGTGAGGAACAGCTCGCCCCGTGCCAACCCTACCCCACGATTGAATGCGACGTGCTTTCCCTGGTTCCGTTGCCACACATAGCGGATCGGGAAACTACTTGCCGCACGCCAGCGCTCTACGAGTTCGGCCGTCCCGTCCTCGGAGCCATCGTCCAGTATGAGCCATTCGAAGTCCCTGAGCGTCTGCCGCTGCAGACTCTCATAGACCCGGGCAAGCGTGGCCGCTCTGTTGTAAGTGGGAGTAAAGACGGTGAAAGAGTACTTCTGAGGCTCAGCATCACCGTCCGGCATACATTAACGTGTACGCCCATGAGCCGAGCATGTCAAGCCTCGGCGAGACGCTGGCAACCGCCCGGAAAAGTGACGACCCCGCCTGCGATGAGCTCAGGTCACGGTGCTGGTGGAGTTGCCAGATCGCCAGCGTGTCCTGTCGACATCCTTCTCCCCGTCGCGCCGTTTGCCTTACGCTGGGCCCACCGGTCCGACTCTACCGCCCGAGACTTCTGCGAAGACTGCATCCCAACGTTCGAGCACTTTCGAGAGCGCGAACCGGTCGACGACCTCCGGCGCGCGCGAAGCGAGGTCCCGCGCGAGGCGCTGATCACTGATGAGACGCTCCATCCCCGCAGCGAGGGCTCCAACGTTTTCCGGTGGGACCAGCAGGCCGTCGATCCCGTCGCGAATCATTTCTCGTGGCCCACTGGGGCAGTCGACACTGACGACCGGGAGGCCACAGGACATCGCCTCGCCGAGTACGGTCGGAAAACCCTCGCGCCGTGAGGACATCACGAACAAGCTTGCACGACGCAGGACCTCGTACGGCTCCCGCGTCCGCCCCGGCAACATGACGCGGCTGGAGAGCCCGAGCGAGTCTCGAAGGCGTTCGAGCGCCCCACGTTCAGGACCTTCCCCCCAAATCTCGAGGCACCAATCGCTGTGCACGGCTGCGACCCGCGCAAACGCAGGCAGGAGGATGTCGAACCCCTTTTGCGGAACGAGTCGGCCGATCGCGACGATGACCGGCGGATCGGACGGGACGGCCCTACTGGGAGGAGGCGGCATCACGGGATTCGGGATCACCCGCCCATGCCGCCCTCGCGCCAGCCCGAGAGCAGCGAGGGCGGGCGGAGTCAAAGCGATGACACTTGCTGCCATGGGGTAAGTCATTAGCCGGAGCAGTCGCCAGGGCAGTCGGAGAGGAGGCCACGCCGAATAGATGTGTTCCTCGACGACTACGGGTATTCGGAGTCCGAGCGAGGCCAGGATGGTCAACACGTTGGTGTCGGTCATGAAGGACAACACCGCGTCCGGTTGGCTGGAACGGATCGCGGCGCGGATCACGCGAAGGCGTCGGAGGTTGCTGACCAGCGCGTCTACGGCGCCATGGGACGGACGATAGAGGTCCAGGTACTGCACGTGGATGCGCGGGTCGGGCTCGAAGAATGCACTGTAGCTCGGGGCAGCCAGGGTCAGCAGCAGTACCACATCCCATCCCCTCTCGACCCAAGCTGCGGTGAGGAGAGCCATGATCCGCTCGGCACCGCCCGCATCGAGCGAGCCGATCACAGCGGTGAGACGAGAAGGCCGTACGCGAACATCGCGAGGGTCCGCCATTCTCAGTGACCTCCGAATTGACGTGCCGTGACATCCTAACTCGCGGCACTCGCCCGTCGGCGGTTGGCTGCCGGCTCGGACTGGTCCGGGAGGGCCGATCGAGACGCGATGGAGCCGCCTGGTTCAGGCCCGTCGTGCTGAATCCATGTCCCATTGAAGGCTGACCAGGACGATGCGTCCGCCGAGCCCTGGCGGGCATCGCTGCCATCCGAGGACCTCGATCGCGAGTGGCTGGCCGATCTGGCTGCCGCCCGACCGCGGTCACTACCTACGCTGGCTGCTGCTACTGCCACCCACGCCGGCCGAACTCTCGTCGGCACCTCCTTCAGATGGCGACTTCGCGGTGTGCCCTCGCCCGCTGACAGGGCCGATCTGATCGACCCTATCCTCGCCGAGTGACCTGTCTAATCTTGACCGGGCAGACCAATCGAGCCGCATCGATAGACCCGGAGAGACTCCAGCCGACGAACCAGCGAGGCGGCCTCGTGTCAGGAATACACCACCCCGGTGCAGTTGGTGATGCTCGCGAGCGGGCCCGAGGAGAGCGGCTGGACGTTGCCGGTCACGGTCAGGCCGGTCACATAGGCGAAGCTGAGAGCGGGACCGGGCACCGCTTGGGTTGACGTGTT
>JBEKPB010000026.1:0-25580 GCA_049521175.1 Candidatus Limnocylindrales bacterium | reverse complement strand
TCGAATTGCCTCGTCCACGTGCATCGGCAAACCGAAGACCGCGCCGACGGCCGGCGTTGCACCGACATCGCATCCGGGACACGACTCGGCAAGCTCGGCTTCGGTCATGAGCCGGACATGCGTGGCGCCGAGCACCTTGCGAGCCTTGAGGAGGTCCACGTGATCATCTGCGTCGAGGACCACCAGCGCGCGCCGACCGTCGTCGGTCACGACACCGATCGCCTTGGCGAACGCCGCCGGGTTGAGATGTTCCGCCCGAGCCGTCTCTCGTGCGGTGAACGTGGTCGGATGCTCATGGAGCTCGTAGTCAACGCCGTTCGCTCCTAGCCAGTCGAGCAAACCGCGGTGCGGACCGTCGGGAACCGCCTGATCGCCGCTCATCGCGAACCTCCTATCCCACGTCGCGGGTGGGCTGCAGGCGACCTCGACCCCCGCGGCAGCAATCTCAGCGTACACCCCGCCGACCCGGGCACCAGGGCCAACGGTCCTGCGCATGCCTGGCCATGAGCTGCTCGCTTGCTGCGGACGAGGACGGCCTGGACTCGTGCGCAACGACCAACGACCGGTCCAGGTCGGTTGCGAGGCAACTGACGCAGTAGCCGAGGCGCTTCCGTCCCGTCATGTGGCACGTGGCGCCCACTCGTATGCCGACGCCTTAGAGTCGATTCCGCGGTCTGTGCCAGTCTGGGCCGAGTCCAGTTGCTTTCTGGCACCGGTACTTCTTGCGGGCAGGGAGAGTGGGACTGGTGTACTGCTGGCGGCAGGGCTGCCGCCGTGAGGTCCGTCGTTCACCCTTGATGCGGACGGATACGAAAGACGGGGAACTGCGCGGCGATCCGGTCGAACTCGGCGAGGGGAGCTCGGCGATCGACCGGGACGAACGAGCGGGCAGCCGGTGCGATCTCCAGGTGCCGCCGAAGGATCGGTGCGCTTGCGCTCGGATCGACCTCCTCGAGCTGCACGGCCTCGCGACGGCCATGCCGGAGTACGGCCTGGCCGCCGGCGGCGCGGACGTTCGCCACCCAGTTCGCGCCCTCGCCGAGCATCGCCACGAGGTAGCGGTCGCCCCGGTAGTCCGCGACGAGGCGCGGGAACGAGATCAGGCCACCGCTGTGGCGGCCACGCACCTGGAGCGTGACGAGCCGGTTCCGGCCCAGCCCCGCGGAACCGACCAGCACCCAGGCGCGGTTGAGCAGAGCGGCGACGCGGTTCGGCCTACCGCTCTCGTACATCCATCGCTCGCTCCGGTACATCCATTGCTCAGGAGCCCGCACGGTTCTTCCCTCCAGCCAGTTGCGCTGGTACCCTCACGGATAGCTGCATTTGGAATGACGAATGCCAAACTTGGGATATCATGTCTCAACGGAGGATAGCAGGGTGGCGACCACCGCGCAAACAGGAACTGGCCTTGCCCGGAGGGTGCGCCGACTGTCGGACGTAGAGACCGAACAGCGGATGCTTCGAGCCGCGACCGCGATGGTCAACGAGACTGGGCTGACGGTCAGCCTGGACCACATGAGCTTCGAAGACATCATCCGCGATGCGCGGGTCTCACGGAGCGCCGTCTACCGCCGCTGGCCCTACAAGGACATGTTCTTCAGTGACCTCTTGAAGGAGCTCGCGAAAGCGACCAGTCCCGCCGCAATCTCGGGGGAGGAGACGGCACTGCCTGGGATTCGACGCATAGTTCTCGACCACCTGGACTGGCTCCAAACCCCGGAGCTGCGCTACAACCTCGTCCTCGAGCTGATGCGCCAGGGAGCGCTGCACGACTTCGAAACGATGCGCGGCTCGACGGAATGGCGCACGTACCTTGCTCTGCACACGACGTTCCTCAGCGTGGCCGACGGCGCGCTCCAGGGCGACCTCCAGGCTGCCCTTGCCCAGTCCGAGCGGTCCTTCATCAGCCGAATCGCGGCTTCTTGGGAACGCCTGGTCGGACTCCTCGGCTATCGTCTCCGCCCCGAGCTCGGCGCCACGTTCGAGACGATGGCCAGCCTGCTCAGCGCAGACCTTCGGGGGCTCGTCATCATGGCCCTCGCGACCCCCGACATCGCAACGCGGCCGATCCTGGCGAGGCCCTTCGGTGCCGCACAAGCGGCCGAATGGTCGCTGACTGCCATCGGCGTCACGAGCATCGCTCTGACCTTCCTCGAGCCCGATCCCTCGGTCGTTTGGGACGACGAACGGCTCGCGGAGGTCCGCAGAGTGCTCGAGTCCTGGGACACCGCCGGCGCATAGGAGCGGCGCCGCCCGGCCCTACCGGCCCGCCACAACTCCGCGCTGTGGTGTCGCGTTCTCGCCGGCAGGCCGCCTCAATCTAGCTGGTCGTCCAGTAGTGCTCGCGTATGACCATGGCCTCGGGGAAACCTCGGTGGCGAAGGATCGCCACAACTGCTTCGATCATCTCGGGGTTGCCGCAAACGTAGGCGACGCTCTGGTGCGGGTCGATCTCGAGCTCGTCGCAGGCCCGTGACAGGACAGACTCAGTTCGCCCCGTCGCGCCGGTCCAACCTGAGTTGCCGGGATCCACCGGCCGAGAGATCGTCGGAACGTATGCGAGCCGGCCGGCTCGCGCGTGGTCTTCGAGGAGTTCTCGATACGCGAGCTCCGCCTGGTACGAGACCCCGTGTACGACCACGACCCGTGGCGCGGCGGCGGATCGATCGGCGGTAGGGCCTCCGACGGCAGACGGGTTCTCCGATCTCAGGAGCGTGTCTGTCATGGAGATGAACGGCGCCAGGCCCGTGCCCGTGGAGACGAGGAGGTGGGTTCGATGGTCGCCCGGCCGGAGGGTGAAGAGGCCCTTTGGGGGGCCGAGCCAGACCCTCGCGCCGGAGCCGATCCCCCAGAGGCGCGGCGTGAACGCCCCCGCGTTCACGCGCCGGATCAGGAACTCCAGATGCTCCGCCTCCCCGGCGCGTGAGGCCGTCGAGTAGGGGCGTTGGAGCACGGTGCCGTCCACGCTGAGCCCGAGGGCGAAGTACTGACCTGGCTTGAATGGCGGTACGCCTCCGTCGGGTCGAACGACGAAGCGAGCGATCGACTCCGTCAGATCCTCGCGGCTCACGAGCGTTGCGTTAGCAGCGAACTCGCGCGCGGGACGCCCGGGGCGGGCGCCGGCCTGGGCGTGATCCATGGCTGGCCCGGTCGGCAACGCCGCCGGGCCCAGGGTCCGCGGGGTTGGATTCGAGGCTGGCGTGTCCACGAGTGAACTCAACTGGCCGGAGCCGGCATGTAGGCGTCGATGGCGGCTCTCGCCTGGGCCGGGTCCGAGAACCAGGTTTCGTCCACCCAGGCGAAACCGGCCCATTCTTGCGGGAGGGCCTCGCTTCGGAATATCGCCTGGTTGGGACAGGCCTGCTCGCACGAGCCGCAGTCGATGCAGTTGATCGGGTCGATGTAGAACTTGCGGTCCAGTCCGGGCTGCGACGAGATGCAGTCTACCGGGCATACGGCCACGCAGGACTGGTCCATGCTGTCGATGCAGGGTTCGGTGATCACGTAGGCCATGGGAGACCTCCAGGGAGCGTCAGGGGGGAATCGGTGTGTTCCATCAGTGGTCGGAACCTCCGTCATCGCCGCCCTGGGAGGGCACGATCACGTGGATCACCTGCGGCTGCTGGGCTGGAGGGTTGTTTGGGGTCACCTGGACGGTCGACGGCGTGGATGCCGGGCTGACGTAGATGGTCACGGGGGCGAGGGTGGCGGCTCCGCCTCCGGCCAGGGCTGCCGACTGTGCCTGAGCCTGTTGACCCGCGGCGTAGCCCTGGGCCACAAAGGACCCCGCCACCACGACGGCGGTCGCCAGGCTCGCAATCAGGACGCCCATGCGATGTATCGAGTTCACCGCGAAACCTCGTTCTACCCGAGCTAGCTTGGCCCCTTGGCCGTGAACGCTTGCTCAGGTAAACGGAATCTCCATCACGTGCATGGAACGACAGTGGAGCCGCGGTGGAACATGAATGGAGGTTCAGTGGATGTCCGACGCGGTAGGGATCGGAATCCCAGACCCGGATCCTGAGCCATGCTTCGAGGGCGTCGAGTTCGCCGGGATGGCGCGTCGACCCCGAAACTGATTGCTTCAGCAATTATCTGGTACGATCCCAGCATACCTACGTACGCAGGTCAGGAGTCACGCCCTCGATATGCCAAAGCCCATCCTCGCCGTCGTCATCGGCAGCACACGCCCGGGACGCGTCGGCCCCAAGTTCGCGGAGTGGTTTCGCGGGCGCGCGATCGCCCACGCCGGTTTCGATGTCCAGCTGATCGACGTTGCCGATGTCAACCTGCCCCTCTTCGACGAGCCGAACCATCCGAGACTCCAGCGGTACGTCCATCAACACACGATCGCATGGAGCAGGACGATCGAGCGAGCCGACGCCTTCGTCTTCGTGACACCCGAATACAACTTCGGCTACAACGCGGCTCTCAAGAACGCCATCGACTACCTGCACCGTGAGTGGGCGGACAAGGCCGCCGGCTTCGTGAGCTATGGCGGCGTGGCGGCGGGCACGCGAGCGGTCCAGCAGCTCAAGCAGGTCCTTACGGCGCTCAAGATGATCCCGGTCGCGGAATCGGTGAACATCCCGTTCTTCAGCCAGTTCATCGACGACGCCGGAAGGGTCCGTCCCAACGACGTCATGAACGGGGCAGCCGACGCAATGCTCGACGAGCTGGCTCGAGTCACCACGCTGCTGAGGCCGCGCCTTGCGGACGTCTCCGACACTCAGGACGCCGTTCTCGTCGGCTAGCGGGCAAGACCCCCGGGCTCGACCTACATGTGAACCGGCCCGCCGTGTCCAGTGCAGAGCAGCTTGATCGGGAGCGCCTTGATTCGCTCGGCGGATGCCAGCGCCTGGACTCGATCGAGCGCGAGACGAGGATCCGGCTCGCGAACGTGCCCGTGCTTGTCGCTGAGGAGCGCATCTCCGGAGAAGACGACGCCGTCTTCTCGGCTAAGAACGAGGCTCCCCGCGGTGTGCCCTGGCACGTGGATCACCTGGAGGCCGCCGATCGTGTCGCCGTCCTTGAGGAGCAAGTCGGGCACCGCCGGGCGAACCCTGAGCAACCGATAGAACGCCACCATGGCGGGCCCGCCCTTCTGCGGTTTCTGTTCTCCCGCGAGGACCGGCCCGTCCAGTTCGTGGATAGCGACCATGGCGCCCGTCAGTTCCTTGAGCCTCGCCACGCTGCCGATATGGTCCAGGTCGCAGTGCGTAAGGACGATGTAGCGCACGTCCGTCGCCCGGCGGCCTATGCTCTCGATGAAGGCGACGATCCGCTTCGCGTTTCCCGGCATACCGGTATCGACCAGCAGTAGACCATCGTCGATCACCACAACGTAGACATTGGCTACCCTCACGCCGTCGACCTTGTAAACGCCGTCAGCCAGTCGCATCGGCGGCATTATGGCTACGTCGCGTCAGGAGCGTCGAGCAGGCGCTTCGCAAGGGTCAGGTCGCCCAGGACCAGATCCCTGCGCCCCTTCTTGCGGTTGAGCGCAGCGGGATGGTAGGTCGCGACGACCGGGCAGTCGCCCGAGAAATGGCCAGGCCCGCGGCTCGTCCCGACGTGAGCCCTCGGTCCCAGAAGACGGCGCGTTGCGGTGCTACCGAGAGCGACGATCACCCTGGGGCGAACGAGCGCGATCTGGGCGTCGAGGTAATCCCAGCACTGTGCGATCTCGCCAGGATGCGTTCTCCGGTTGCCCGGCGGACGACATTTCACCACGTTGGTGAGGTAGGCCGCCCTTCGATCCAAGCCTGCCTCTGCGAGCACCCTGGTGAGTTTCCGCCCGGCGGCCCCCTCGAAGGGCAATCCTTCGGCGTCCTCCTCCGCGCCGGGAGCCTCGCCGACGATCATCACGTCGGCTTCGATGTCCCGATAACCGTCCACGCCGCCGAAGACGACGTGCTTGCGCGTCTTCCAGAGGTCGCACCGCTGGCACGCCTCAGCACTTAGCCGGACGGCTGCGAGATTGGCCATGAGTCCTCAGGCCCCTTCGACTTGGACGCTCCGTCGAACGCACCTGCCATCATGCCACCTCTCGGCTTAGCGACCCTGCCTCGTTCGGCCGAACCACTGCCGGCGGGCGGGTCCCCGCTCCGGACGCGCACCAACGGGACCGCCGGTTCGCGGGCCACTGCGCCCCACTCCGACCGCGCTCAGGGACGCGTCGCGGACCTCGAGGAGCTCCTTGACCTCGGCTGATAGCCGCCGCCCGATCGACGTCCGCACCAGCCACTGGAGGTAGTCGGGGTCGCTCTTGACGAGCTGTTCGAGCGACCAACCCGCATAGCGGCCGAAGTCGAGGCTGCTGCTCGAGTCGTGTTTGCTCCGAGGAGGTGCTTCGCTGCGTCCACGTCCGCTGAAGGCGCCGGGGTCCGGCCGTTCGGCGGTCACTGGGGGTGTGCTCGGTTGGTTGCGCTCTGAGTCGTAGGCGGATCGCAGGCGCTTGTTCCCGAGCACCGCCCACGCGGCGTTGAACTCGACCATTCGCTGCGCATCGCCGCCGGCGTCGGGATGGTACTTGCGGGCGAGCGCGTAGTAGGCCGCCCGAATGACTTCCGTTTCGGCTCGCGGGTCGACCTGCAGCTTCTGGTAGAGATCGTCCATGGCTGGAGCTCAGCCTCGCCGGGAGCGCGTGGTTCCCACCGTCTTGAGGTGGCTGGCGCCGCGACGATGCGATCTGCGTCCAGCCTGTTGAACGGCCGATGTCGGAGCTGGCAGCTCAGGCAATGCCGCCGACTGCTCTGCCTCAATGACCGCCGGGGCGGCCTCGTCGAGTACGGTCACCAGCTGGTCGCGATTGATCAGCGCGAATGGGAAACGGTCGACCAGCGCCGGGTCCGACAGCCAGTGGACGGTAAGATCGGTGATCGGCAGGAAGTGCGGATCGGGGGACTCGAGGAAGCGGTTCATCGATCCGTGGGCATGGACGTGGATGTCGCCCTCCAGCTGGTAGCCGGGTGTGACGATCGAGACCCTGCGGCGTTGCTTCCGGACGATCGGCGCTCCAGGGCGGACCCCCTGCTGAACGGACCGTTCGGCCATCATGACTATCTGGCTCAAGCGGACCCAGAGCGTGCCCTTGCGCTGATCGGGGTCGGGTGTGTAGCCCTGGCCAAGGTGGACGAGATATGCGTTGCGAACCTGGATGAACCCGGACTGCATGTTGATCCTGCC
Organism: Candidatus Limnocylindrales bacterium; assembly: GCA_049521175.1. Lineage (GTDB taxonomy): Bacteria > Chloroflexota > Limnocylindria > Limnocylindrales > CSP1-4 > Fen-1039. The sequence goes on along the minus strand of JBEKPB010000026.1, from coordinate 18,392 downwards.
TGACAGGCGGTCGAACCCGCCGGTCTGGATCTGCCCGGCGATCTCGAAGCCATTGCCGAAGATCTCGACCTCGGCTGACAGACCCTCGGCCACGTCTTCGCCCGGGCTCAGCCAGCTGTCATGCGCGTCCAGAATCGGTGCGCCGAGCGTTCCCCAGATCGGGTCGAACCCCGGCGGCGTGCCAGCGGCGTCCCCGTCTGGCGGGGCGCTCGGGTCACCGAGGCGGACGATGGGCATATCGTCGCCCAGGCGGTCCGATCCGGCATCCGAATCGGCATCGCGCTCGAGCGAGTCGGTCGTGTGCGAGCCGCCGAAGAAACCGTATCGTCCAGCCATTCTCGTCTTCGCCTATTCCGTCTAGAGAGGTGTCGGGTTGACGTCCGTGGCCATCCGTCGCCTTGCCATAGCCGCCGCCGGGAGGCGGGCAGACCGAGTCACCGACACCCGCGGCGCCCGGTCAGCGCTACCTATTGAAGTCAACCGCGGACTCGTGGACTGTCAACTGCGGCGAGCACGTACCTGTGGAGCCTCGTAATGCGGTATTGGTAATGCGGGGCTCTCATCCACTCTCAGGATCACCCTCGGCGAGCACGCCAAGGCCACGGTCTCGCCGCAGCCGTCGTCCTGGCGGCCTGCCCGACCACCTCGCGTGACGTCTCGAAGACCGGGAATCGACAAGCTCTGCCGGTCACTCCCCTGCGCGTCAGCCGGCCCCCTCGCGCCAGGGCACGGGCGAGTATGGATCGCCTCGGAGCCGGAGAGTGGATGCCAAAACGGGCGACGCGGAGGACAATCCCTGGCGAGCAGAAGGAGGACGCCATGGCGAGCCCCGCGCAAGGTGCGGCCCCGAAGGGCAACGCGAGCCGAGCGGTGCGGTCGGCGGCCGTGCTGAAACAGCTGGCCGCCTCAGGCCGGGTCGCTCGCCGGTGGCTCACGGCGATCGTCCTGCGGCCCGTCTACGCTTTCTACCTCAACCGCCTCCGAGCCGAAGTGATGCGCTTCCCCCGCCCTCGTCACGTGGCGGTGATCATGGACGGCAATCGGCGGTGGGCGGCTAGCATCGGGCTTGCAACTGCCGCCGGCCACCGCGCCGGGGCAGAGACGGCGCTCGAGCTCGTGGACTGGTGCGCCACCACCGGCGTCCGCGAGGTAACGGTTTGGGCGCTGTCTCTCGAGAACCTGGGTCGCTCGGCCGCCGAGGTGGGAACCATCTCCGACGTCGCCGCCGACGCCCTCGACGCGATCCGGAGCGGTAAGAGGCGCACGAAGGTGCCGATCCGACTGCATGTGATCGGTCGGGCGGATCTCCTGCCGGACCGGCTACGCGAGTCGATCGCGGAGTCGCGCGCGCTGTCGCATGACGACGCCACCATCGACGTAACGGTGGCGATCGGCTATAGCGGCCGCGAAGAGCTCATCGATGCAGCCCGGGCAAGCGTACGCGAGCTTCTGAACGAAGGCGTCGGCCCTGCCGAGCTGCCGGATCGCCTGACGCCAGAGGCAATCGAGCGCCACCTGTATACGGCCGGTAGCTCGGACCCGGACCTCATAATCCGGACTTCAGGCGAAGTGCGTCTCAGCGGCTTCATGCCCTGGCAGAGCGTGCACAGCGAGTTCTATTTCTGCGATGTGTACTGGCCGGCGTTCCGGGAGATCGACTTCCTGCGGGCGATCCGCACCTACCAGCAGCGGTCGCGGCGGTTCGGACGCTGACGCATCGCCTGTGCGTAGCCCACGCTCGTCCTTTCGAGTTGTGAATTGAGGTCCGTGCGGCGCACGCCGACGGTAAGGGATCGAGGCCTGGGAGACGCGCGAGATCCCCGACTGGGTCCGGCTCTGGAGCCGCGCTCTCAGGAGTAGCGGTTCAGCTCGGCCAGCAGATATGCGGGCACCGTGCCGGGCGAGACCCGGAGTCGCGGGATCGTCCAGCGGCTGGCCCACGTTTCGTACACGGGCGGCATCGTTGCTACGGGCGTCGCGGCCGCGGGCAGGAGCGCCGAAACGGCCGCCGGAACCGCGCTCGTGGTCGGCGCCGCCGGACCGGCCGAGCCGGCGGTCCGTGGGCCCTCTATCACTGCCGTCCGCATCTCGCCGCAAGCTGCGACGGCGGCCGCGGCCGCAGTGTCGACGCCGCCCGAGGGATAAGCCAGGGACTCCGGCCACCGGCCGGTCACCTGGGCGATCCGCGCCGCGGCGGCATCTATTTCGTACTTGAGCTTGCCCTCCGTCTGCCGGGCCAGGTCCACGTGGTCCATGGTGTGGTCGCCGATCTCGTCACCCGCGGCGATGAGGGCCTTGAGGTGGGCGGACGACAGGAATTCCGGCATGTCGATCCGGCCGGCGATGACGAAGTACGTCGCCACGAAGCCATGTCTGGCGAGTATTGGGAGCGCATACGTGTAGCCGTCGTCCCAGCCGTCGTCGATCGTGATCACGAACATCTTGGGCGACGGCTTGACGTGGGCCTGCAGGTCGGCGGCCAGCTGCGCCATCGTAATCGTGTGCCAGCCGGCTCCCCGAAGGGCGTCGAGCTGTGCCGAAAAGACCTCGGGCGGAACGACCAGGCCGCGGATCGAATTGCCCGCCTGGACAAGGGGCACGATCCGGTGGTACATCAAGATCGGGACCTGCAGCTCGAACGAGCTGGCTTTGCCGCCGGCCGGCGTCGTCACCGGGGCGGCCCATCGAACGGATGACGGGACGCAGCTGTTGACCAACGGGTACGTGTCGGCGGACGGCAACCGTGGCGATGGCGCCGCGGTAGTAGCAGGGCTCGCCGTGGGGCCGGCGGTCGCGTCGTTGGTGGCAGACGGGACCGCGGCAATCTGACTCGGTGCCGGTGTCGACGGGGGCGTGGAGGTGCCGGCGTGGAAGGCCAGCGTCGCACCTACGACCAGCAGGAGGACCACCGGAGCACCGACGAAGGCCACGAGAGAATGGCCTCGCGGTTTGGTCATGATCGGTTCACCTCGCGTCGGTCGGTCACTGCTTTCGAACGGAAACGATCTTCCGATGGAATCGCTACGGGCGATCGATACCGGGCCGACTGTTGCGAGATGCGGGAGGGCGAGCAGACTGCGACCAGGTCAGTCGCAGACCCAGCCGAAGGCCACGAGGTTGCGGTGGGTTTCGCATTGCGTTATGTGCCCGGTGCCCGAGTTGCCGAACTTGAAGGGGACGTGGTCGGCGGATTCGAGCTGGAAGACCAGGCGCATGGTCGCGCCGCAGACCGGACAGCTGGGATAGTCGACGCCCCGCACCCAGGCCGGCCAACCGGCCAGCTTGTCGCCCACCCGTGGCAGATCTTGGTTCATCAGCCGCAGCGCGAGCTGTTCCTCGAGGACTATGCCCATGCTGCGTAGCTCTTCCCAGTTGGGCAGATCGAGCTCTTCGTGCCAACCGGTGATCGTCTGTGTCGGGTAGCGCGGCGGTACGTCCGAGACACTGCCGCCCTGTGCCGAAACGATTCGAAGGGCTCCGCCGGCACTTAACGGTGCCCACGAATTGAGAGAGCGCTCGCACAGATCGGGCTCTTCGTTCGTGCAGTAGAACAGCTGGAGGAGCCCCGATGGGCCTTCCTCAGTGTGGTTCGGCAGCTCATCGAGTCGCAGCTGGACGAAGAGTGTCATCGGCAGCCAGCAACCCTGGCACACCGGGTGTTCCACGCCCCGCGGTAGATAGGGAACACCGCCGAAGCCCGAACGGTTCCCAAATGGACCGGCTGCGGTCTCGGGCAGGTAGCAGGGACGGACGAGTGCCGCGGCTTCGGGGGGAAGTCCTGCTCGCCAATCAGCGGCAACATCGGCGGTTGCTGCCAACTCAGGAACCGACGCCTGGGCTCCGTCGCGAGCCCTGCTCCGTTTGAAGAATCGATCGAGAACCGCCATGGGTTTCTCCCCAGCCTAACGGTCATGAACTTTCGGCCTCGATCCACGGATCGTCAATGGGGGTGCCGCCCGCCAGAAACCGGATCTCGCCGGGCGCGGCGGGCTAGGCGAATGTCCGGTCGGTGCGGTCCGGGCTAGCGGGGTCCGCCCAGTTCCATGCCGGGCCCGTCGTCAGGGCGCGCCACGAAGCCCAGCCGCTCGTAGAAGCCCCGCTTGCCACGGGCGCTGAAGAGCTGGACCTGCACCACGCCGGCTTCTCGGCATCGAGTAACGAGCCGGTTCATGATCTCCGTCCCGATGCCGTTGCCGCGCATCTCCGGCAAGACGATGACGTCCACGATCAGAGCGTGGAGTACCCCGTCGGAGAGCACGAGGCCGGTGCCCACAACCTGGCCGCCGCGACGTGCGCAGACCGCGTACCAGGCGTGGGGTAGCGCCGCCGCCAGCCGGTCGGCGGGCACCTCGAGGGCCTCGGTCCAGCCGCTCGAACGAAAGAGGCGCTCGAACTCCTCGACCGTCGGCAGCTCGGCCCGATACTCGACGGCGAGCTCGTTCAGGCTCATCGGGGCCGCCCTCCGTTCAATCCAATTGGCCGCGAAGCGATGGTGCGGTGCCGCTGTCGGCTGGTCTGCCGTCGCGTGATTCTAGCCGCCGCGCTGAGAGGGCCTTGCATCGGGAATCCAGGTCCGTCCCAATGCGCGGATGTGGCCGCGGATCACACTCCCCGGACCAATGAGTGCATGATTCGGCTATGAAACCCATCAGAGGCGACCGCGAGTTCGATTGCGTCATCGTCGGCGGCGGCCCTGCCGGCCTGTCGGCGGCCATCAACCTTGGACGCATGCGCCGGAACGTCCTGCTCGTCGACGAGCGCGACCGGTTCATGTGGCGTCACGTGGCATACAACTACCTGGGCTTCCCCGACGGGGTCGGGGGAGCGGAGATACGCCGCCTCGGATGGCGCCAGGCGGCCAGGTACGGTGTCGATCTACTGCTCGGCCATGTTGTCACAGCGACGAGCGACGGTGGGCGATTCCGGCTGACGATCCAGCGACTGCCGGACGGCGGCATGTACGGGACCGGTCCGGGCCCGGGCGTGCCACGCGACGCCGAGATGGCCCGCGTCTTCGGCGAGGTCCCGGACGGCGGTGCGATGAACGTGATCGCGCGCACGGTGATCCTCGCCCCCGGCGTGGTCGGCCACTTTCCGGAGTTTCCGGGCCGCAACGAGTGCGTCGGGAAGAGCCTCTTCTGGTGCATTCATTGCGACGGCTACGAGTCGATCGACCGCAACGTGGGTGTCGTCGGCCACGACGAAGACGCAGTCGAGACTGCTTTGAACCTGCTCGATTTCACCGATCGAGTCACGATCGTCGCCGGGCGCGCCGAGGGCTTCGACGTTCCGGCTTCGCGACTGGCAGACCTGGCCGGGGCCGGCATCGCCGCCCACGCGTTCGGAGTGGCCGAGTACGAGAACCACGACGGTCAGATGCTGGCGCTCATCCTCGACGACCCCGAGCAGACCAGAATCCCCGTCGAGCAGGTATACACGATCCGCCCGACGAGGGTCGTCAGCGATCTGCCGCGACAGCTCGGCCTGGAGCTCAACGCGCTCGGACAGATCGTCGTGACCCCGGAGCAGCACACGAACGTCGCCGGCGTCTACGCCGCCGGCGACGCCACAGACCTGCACGACCACCAGCTGAGTGCCGCGGCGCACGAGGGCAATCAGGCCGCCTGCGGCGCGAACTACCACCTCAGCAGCCCGGTCCAGCGCAACCCAGGCGACTAGGGCTGCGGGACGGTTTCGGGCAGATACGGCCAACGCGTTCGGGCACCGGGCGGCGTTTGTTCCGGCCAGCTTCAGGTTTTCGAAAGGTGGCGTCGTGCAGATTCAGTCAACCCTGCACCGGAGCTCGCCGTCTGAGGGGCGGCACGTCAGCCAGAGAAACGAGGTAGTCCGATGACGATACTCGGGACGCATCGTGGCCCGATCTCGGGCCTCATCCACATCCACCTCCTGCGCGAAAGCGCAGCCGTCAGGACGCGACGATTGGCCGAGTCGAAGAAGCTCGAGGTTTCCGGCGCCCAAGACAGTGGAGGCGGACCCGAAGCCACGGGCCTGGAGACAGCCACCAAGGGCGACGCCAGATGCCCGGTTTGAAGAGTGGCCACGCCTGCTTGGCCCCGCCCCAGCGTGAGCTCAGCGGATGCCGGTGTCGTACTCCAGGTTGAGCTCGGTCGGCGCCCCCGACGTCACGTCGACTGGAGCCGGTGGGGCTACCCTCATCAGCCCCTGGACGGCCTGCGGGACCACCTCGTAGTTGCCGGGAGGGAGCGGCAGGAAGTAGGACCCGGAGGTGTCGCTGACGACCCGGTCGATCTCGTGACCCGCCGAATCCAGCGCCACGATGGTCGCGCCCGCGACCGCGCGGACACAGGGGCTCTCGCCGGCGCGCTCGACCGGGCAGGTCGGGCCGGCCAGCACCGTGCCCCGAACTCCCGTCGATATCAGCGGCGGTCGCGAGGCCGTTGGCGACGCGGCCGGCACTGGGTTACAGGCGGCGGCGAGGGCGAGGACGCACACGGCCATCGCGATCAGCACGATTATGCCGGGCCGGCGCGGCCTAGGCGGAAAGCTCTGACTCGAGTCCATCCTCAGTTCCTCGCAGCTCGGCTTGCCTTTCTCCTGACGCAATGGATGCCCGGTCGGTTCCGTGGCTCTGCGTCGCAGAGCTCGGCCCGGTTTCCTTGGCAACCCGTCAGCCGCCCGCGGCGAGTCCCCGGGCGAACAACTCATCGTATCGAGCCGGATCCACGTTTCCACCGCTCAGGATGATCACGACGCGCCCGCTCGCCGGAAGCTCGTCGGCGTGGAACAGCCACGCGGCGAGGGTCGTGGCGCCGGACGGCTCGAGCACGAGCCGCGACTCTCGCGCCGCCCGAACCATCGCCCTGGCGATCTCATCGTCTGTGACGGTCACGATGCCGTCGAGATGGCGCCGTAGCAGCTCGAACGGTATCCGCCCAAGGTGGGTGGTTCGCTGGCCGTCGGCGATCGTCCGGCCGACCTCTTCCGCCGGCCAGGTCACGATCCGGCCCTGGGCGAGCGAATCGCGGGCGTCGGCGGCGAGCAACGGTTCCACCCCCAGCACGACGGCGTCCGGCCGGAGCGACTTCACGGCAACGGCAACCCCGCTGGCGATCCCGCCTCCCCCGACCGGGACGAGGACGGTGAAGGGAGCCGGGGCGGCGGAACCGGTAGACGCGCCGCTTGGCGTCGCGGAGCCGGGGCTTGGCGGCCGCTGGGCTCCGGGCGCGCGGTCGTCGAGGACCGCCAGCTGCTCGACGATCTCGAGCCCCACGGTTCCCTGCCCGGTGATCGTGGCGGCGTCGTCGTAAGGGGCAACCAGCGAGAGACCTTCGACCCGGGCCAGCTCGGCGGCGCGCTCCGCGCGCTCCTCGCTCGACGGACCCACGAAGACGATCTCGGCGCCGTCCTCGCTGACCCGTTCGACCTTGACCAGTGGTGCGTTGGACGGCATCACGATCACCGCACGAACCCCAAGAAGTCGCGCGGCCCGAGCCACTCCCTGCGCGTGATTGCCGCTCGAGTGGGCCACGACGCCTGCAGCCCGCCGCTCGGGTGGCAGCGTGGCGATGTTGTAGTAGGCGCCACGAAGCTTGAAGGCCCCGATCGGCTGGAGCGACTCCGGCTTCAGCCAGGCACGAGTGCGTCCCAGAGAGTCGCCGTCGTCGGGGCGCCCGAACGGCAGCAACGGCGTCCGTACGACGACGCCCTTGATGACTTCGGCGGCCGCTCGGATTCGGTCGAGGGTGACGTGGAAAGACTCCGGCAGATCGGTCGTGGGAGGTCCCGGTTGATGCATCTAGATCAGGCGCGCCGAACGACGACCGAGCCGGATGCGTCGTCGGGCCAGGCCCGCTTGTCGGGCTTTTCGCTTGCGACGATCGCGACGACGATGCCGATCACGACTGTCCAAACGCACAGAAGCCAGACGAGATAGCGAATCGTGGTGGCTCCAAGGCCAAGCGACAGACCGTCGGCCGCGCGTAGAACACGCAGACCCAGGGCACGTTGACCGATCGTGCCCTGGAATGCCCACCAGGAGGTCGGCACGTAGGCCACGAGAAGGACGAGCGTCACCCAGAGGATGATTGTGGCGGGCGGCGAGTAGCCGGCGTTTGGCCCGTAGGAGTGGTAGCCGACGGCTTCGGCGATGGCCGTGCCGGCGACCAGGACGACGAGCTCGATCACGAGATCGACGACCAGAGCCGCCAGCCGGATGCTCATGCCGGCCCAGACCAGCCCCGGTGCGGGACCGGCTGCGATCGGGGGCGTCCAAACGGGCGGCCCGTAACCAAAACCGGGCTGACCGTAGGCGGGGCCGCTCCCCGGTTGCCATGCGCCCGGCCAGTATCCGAAGGACCCATTCGGTGGCCCGAAACCAGGCGGCCGCTCGTATGGTCCAGGAGCCGGTGGCGGCCCGAATCCGGGCGGGGGCGGGTAGCTACCCGGCGGAGCGTAACCCGGGGCGGGCGGATAGACAGGTTGCGTTGGGTAACCCGCCCCACCGTATCCAGGCGGCGGCCCGAAACCGGGCGCCGGCGGGTAGGCCGACGGCGGCTGGTAGGCGGCTGGCTTGGCGTCCGTCGCGGCCGGCGGGTTCGTGCCCTCGCGTGCCGGCGTCGCGGTACCGAACTGGATCGACTGTGGCGCAGGCATCTCCTGTGCCGGCGGGAGGGCGACCTGCGCCGGAGAAGATGCCGCATCGAGCGACCCTTCGGGCGGGATCCGATCGGGCACCGGCCCGGTCGACGTCTCGGACTCGCCGGGTGGCCGATCCGAGCCTTCGATGTTCACGTCCTGTCCCATTCCTGCCCCTTGCCCGGTTCGGCGAATGTGCGGCGAACCAGCCCAGGTCCTGGTCGAACCGAGCGAGGTCGTCGGCGCCGTCGCGCAAATCCTAACCGCGACAGAGTCTCGCGGCGGGCCGCCGAGCGCTCGGCCGGGAGAACTGGAACGCGTTGGCTGGCTCCGGCGGACCGGCCGGCCGTCCGGGCGCGACGAGGCGCCAGGGCGACTTGAATCGGCCGTACTTCAGGCGTCGGCGGGCAGCACGAAGAGCACGAGCGAGTACATCAGCACTGCCAGGCCGAATAGAGTCGCCATGATCATCGAGCTGAAGTCCTCGCGGTAGTTGAGGAAGCTCGCGCCATTGAGGCCGGCGCCAAGAACGAACATGAATCCGAGCACTGCGGCCACCGTGACGGATCGCTTCCCGACGGCGCGCGCCAGCACGATCAACGCCAAGCCGTCGATCATCAGCAGCAGGCCCCACACGGCGTGAAAGACAAGCGCAGGAAGGCCGCTCTGGGCGATTGCCCATGTAACGCTCTGGAACGCACCCGAGAAGAATCCGGACGGGTTCGATCCCGGGTGGTTGTCGGGGATCTTGGTGAAGAGGTTCACGAGCATGCCAGCCGTGAACTGAATCAAGAGCCCGACGATCATTCCGAACGTCGCGCGCCGCATCCGGAACCTTGCGACGGCGCGGGTCGTTGGGTCGTCCCTGGCGATACTGAAGCCGGCCGTTTCGGCAGTCATGGTCGGACCCTATCGGCCGGGAGACCGGCGGGTCAACCGCCCGCGCCGACCGTATCGCGATGCGAGGCACAGAGCGCGAGGCCTCCCGGTGCGTGGTTTGGCGAGTCCCGGAAAGTGGTGCGGCCGGAACGGCGAGCTATGCTCGTATGGCGATGCGGGCCCGCTGCGGCCCGTGGACGGCCCCCACCGTTGCGCACGGAAGCGCCGGGAGTTGAACGATGAGGCCGAACAATCGATTGCCGGCTGGATTGGCGTTGGGCGCGTTGTCCGGGCTCTGCTATCTCCTGGTGCCGATCAGCGTCTTCCTCAGCCTTGTGTTCTGGGCCCTTCTGCTGCGTGAAGGCGAGAGATTGCCCGCCATCGCCGGCGGCCTCATCGGTTTTGGGGCCGCGTGGGTGCTCCTCATCGGGCGAGCCACGCTGGCCTGTGCAATGGACCCTACGTGCGTTCAGCCGAACATCACGTGGGTTTGGATCGGCATCGGCGTATTCTTCCTCGCCTGCGGCGTCCTGCTCGCTCTGATCGGGCGCGCACGGCCGCTCGACGGTTGACCGCAGCCCATCGCGCCACAGTACATATCCCTCGGCCCACTCAGGAGGAATCGCGGCATGGAGCTCGACGGCGCGGTCGTAATCGTGACGGGGGCATCGTCCGGAATCGGGGCCGCGACTGTGCGGCTGGCGGCCGAGCACCGAGCGAAGGTCGTGCTTGCCGCGCGTCGCACCGATCGGATCAAGGAGCTCGCTGCCGCGTGGCCGGATGCGCTGGCGGTCACAACTGATCTGCGAGACCCGGCGCAGATCGCTCGTCTCGTGGAATCGACGCTCGATCGGTTCGGACGCGTCGACGTCCTGGTCAACAACGCCGGCCAGGGTCTGCATGTCCCGCTCGAGCAGGTCCGGCTCGCCGACTTCGTCGCCATCACCCAGCTCAACGTCTACGCCCCGTTGCTAGCCATGCAGGCGGTCATTCCACCGATGCGGCGCCAGGGTGGCGGCGCCATCGTCAACGTCAGCTCGATGACGTCGCGTATGGTGCTGCCCGGCGCCGGTGCGTACTCTGCATCGAAGTCGGCGCTGAACATGCTGTCGCAGGTGGCCCGCCGCGAGCTCGAGCCCGACGGCATCGTAGTCTCGATCGTCTATCCGGCCGTGACCGCTACCGAGTTCCACCAGTCGCTGGCCGCCGGCGGCCGGGTCGGCGGTGGATCTGGGGCGCCGAAGTCGCACTCGCCGGAGATGGTCGCGGAGGCGATCCTGAGCTTGATCCGGTCGGGCGAGGAGGAAGCCCTGCTGATCCAGAGCTGGGGCTGAGGGCGCCGCCGGACAACGGCCGGCCGCCGGGCCGTGACCTTGCGGCAGTGCGCTGGCTCTGGCGCCCCGGGTGGTTGCCTGGTGCGCGCCCTAGCCGTCTCCCGGGCCGACGACTGGGACTTCGACGGGAGCGGCCGACGGACTGCTCCACGAGGCCGAAACCTCGGTGCGGAACGTGGCGATCAGCCGGCTGATGGCTGAGCCGGCGTAGAGGGCCGAGTAGACAGCCCATGCGGCGGGCGCTACTAGAAGTGCCGCGGCACAGACGGCTGAGCCTGCCCCGGCGGCCGCCGCCGTGGCGCCGACGAACCGGCTCTGGCAGTGGACTCGAGATTTCTCCGGGGCGAGACGGTAGAGGCGCTCGTTGGTTGCCAGGGCGCCGGCGTTGCCCGCCCCGTTGAATAGAGCCGCGCCGGCGAGCAGGAACGCCGGCGCCATCGGATTGGCCGGTACGGCCGCGACACAGCAGACGGCCGCCGCCACCCGCAGGAGGAAGCTCGCGCGCAACACTCGACTCGAGGATCCTCCGAGGAGGAACGAGCCCGTCGCTAGCGACCCCGCCAGCGCGCCGGCCGCGGCGACGCCGGAAAGGGCGACCGCGAATCCGGCCGACATCCCGAGAACCCGCAGGGCGTACAGCGACAGCGAGGGAATGAGCCCCTGCCCTACGGAAGCGATGACGCTCACGTCCATGAAACGGCGGAAGGCGGGCGGCATCTCGGATCCGCCGGCTGAGCGCGTGTCGACGAGGACTCGCCCCGGACGGGGCAGGCGGGAGACTGCGAGTGGGGTGAGACAGGCCATCGTCCCGCTCACGAGAAAGAAGGCGACGTAGATCCAGAGCCCGAACTCGCGGCCCCCAGCGTCGAGGATCAATCCGGCGGGCAGGAGCAGGACGGTCGAGAGGGCCATGTTGAGAGCGCCGACCCGCGGACCGACGAGACGGCGCTCGCCGTCGGGCAGAACGACGGCGGTCCAGAGGACGATGTTCGAGCCCGAGAGGATGCCGGCTGTCTGGCCGATCGCCACCGTGATCGATACGAGGACTACGCCCATGCCCTGGCTGATGACGCCGGCCGCGACGCAGGCCACGATCGCCGCGAGCGCGAAGCCGCGGATTTCAGCCAGAGCGAGCCCCAGGGTGAGCTTGCGCAGGTCGCCTTTCAGCCGGCGGAGCATCTGTGGGGCGAATGCCTGCAGCGCCGCGCCCCCGACGGGGGCCGCTCCGACGAGGATGACGAGGGCCGGCGGCGCCCCCAGCCGGAGCAGGAGAGGGACGAAGAGTGCGTCCGAGGCATATGACCCTGTGAACGCCTGCCCGATCGCGATCGCCTGAAATGGTCGGTATTGCCGCGCGGCGAAGGCGCGCCAACGCGTGGGACGGGGCACGTGCATAGGCCTCTAGGTTACGCTGACTCTCGGATCCGCCCAGAGTGCCCTTCGGGTCACTCGGCTCCCGCCCGACTAGACCAGTGCGACCACGTTCGGACGGCGCAAATGCACTACCGATCCCAGCCGTTGGAGGTTCCATCGATGACCGAGAAACCGTCCGAGGATGCGCCCTCCTTCGCGGCGTCGCCCGATCGATACGAGTCCATGTCCTATCGCCGCTCGGGCCGCAGCGGGCTCGAGCTGCCGGCGATCTCGCTCGGCTTCTGGCGCAACTTCGGCGATGCAACCCCGCTTCCGACACAACGGGCGATCGTCCGACGGGCATTCGATCTGGGCATCACCCACTTCGATCTGGCGAACAACTACGGCCCGCCGTACGGGTGGGCCGAAGCCAACGCCGGTCGGATCCTCCGCGAGGACTTCGGTTCCTACCGCGACGAACTGGTCATCTCGAGCAAGGCCGGTTACGACATGTGGCCGGGCCCGTACGGAGACCGGGGCTCGCGCAAATACATGCTGGCCAGCCTCGACCAGAGTCTGAAGCGGCTCGGCATCGACTACGTCGACATCTACTACTCGCACCGCCTCGACTCGGAGACGCCTCTCGAGGAGACGATGGGCGCGCTCGATACCGCGGTTCGGCAGGGGAAGGCGCTCTACGCCGGCATCTCCAACTACCCACCGGCCGAAACCTCGCGGGCAGCGGCCATCCTTCGGGGCCTGGGGACGCCGCTGCTCATCCACCAGGTTCGGTATTCGATGCTGAGCCGCGAACCCGAGCACGGGCTCCTCGACGTGCTCGGTCGTGAGGGCGTCGGCTGCATCGCCTTCTCGCCGCTGGCGCAAGGCCAGCTGACGAACCGCTACCTCGATGGCGTGCCGGCCGGATCGAGGGTGACCCACTCCCGATCCCTCAGCGTCGATCAGGTCGATGCGAACCTGCCCCGAATACGCGCCTTGAACGCAATCGCTGCGCGTCGTGGTCAGAGCCTGGCCGGGATGGCTCTCGCATGGTGCCTGCGCGATCCGCGGATGACGTCCGTGATCGTCGGCGCGAGCTCCGTCGAGCAGCTCGAGGACAACGTCCACGCTCTCGAGAAGCTGGATTTCGATCCGGACGAGCTGGCGGAGATCGACCGCGTCCTCGGCTCAGACAAGGCGGGGTAGAGCCTCCAGCGGGGGCCGGCCCGCCCGAGAACCGTCCAGCGCCTTCGATCGTCCTGGAAGACGATGAACGAGGCGGATCGTGTTCAAGAGCTGGTCGGGTTCCTGAAGACGGTGGAGGGGTCGATGGTGGACAGCCAACAGCAAGCCGGCGAAAAGCTCGTCCGGCTCGTGTCCGGGGGCCTCGACCGCGCCTACAGGCTGGCGGGCCTGATCCTCGGAAACGCCTACGATGCGGAGGACGTTACTCACGACGCCGCCGTTCGAGCGTGGCGCTCGGCGGGCTCGCTGCGAGACCCGGCCGCATTCGAGGCCTGGTTCGACCGGATAGTCGTCAACGCCTGTAGAGACCGGATCAGACGGAACCGCCGGGTCCGTTTCGTTGCCCTGGGCCCGGACGACGACCCGTCGACGGGCGATCCCTTCCAGACGCTCATCGACCACGACGAGGCCTTACGCCTGATCCGCTGTCTCGATCCCGATGAGCGGACGGTCGTGGTCCTCCACTACTGGGCCGATCTCCCGCTCACCGAAGTCGCTACCCGGCTGGGATGGCCGGTCGGAACCGTGAAGTCGCGGCTGCATCGGGCGCTCGAGACGATGCGCGACGAGCGAGTGGTTCAAGGCAGCGGAAAGGCGGCGTCTCGATGAGCCCGAACATGCCCGAGCTTGAATCCCTCGATCAACAGTTGCACGACGCATTCCGACGCGCCGAGCTGCCGGCGGTGCCGGGCCGGCTGCGCGCCGACGTGGAATCGCTGCCGGTCCCGACCCGGAGCCGTGGGCGTCGCTTCTTCGCCGCCCGATGGCCACGCTCGTCCGTGCTGGCGACGGTCGTCGGCGCGGCCGCCATCATCGCCATCGTCGCAGTGGCGCTGCCCTTGTTCCGTGGGCAGCCGCAACCCGGAGGGCCGTCGGCGTCCGCCAGTCGGCCGGCTCCAACGGCGACTCCCAGTCCGACCTCTTCGGCCCAGTCGGCTGCTCCTGCCATCACCGCATCGATCGTGGCGGATGGCCAATCGGTCAGCTGGACCAATGTCCCGTTGAGTGCCTTCGGGTCGGCGGTCGTGGCAGTCGGGGCCGCTCAGGTGGGCGGAATGATGGTCGTGGCTGCGAACGTCACAGGCCCGTCTTACGACCAAAAGCCGGTGATCATCGCGTCGACCGACGGCACGACCTGGAGCCAGGTCCCAACGACCGGGCCCGACTTCGACCTCGCCTGTCTACAGTTCATTCTCTCGGTTCCCGGCGGCCTGCTCCTGGTTGGCCAGTCGCTGCCACCATATTGGAACTGCGGCTATCCGACGGGCGACGGACCGCCGGCCGACATATTGATGTGGCGCTCCTCGGATGGTCTGACGTGGCAACGCCTGTCGGCCGCAGAAATGGCGCCGTTGGACCGAGTCGCGATCGTCTCGATGGCCGCCGGCCCAAAGGGGCTGGTGGCGTTCGGGTTCCATTACCCGCTCGGCGCGCCGGCCGGCGCGAACCCTGAGAACGTGGTCTTCCACTCCCTCGACGGGCTGAACTGGGCATCCCGCACCTTCCCGGACCAGAACCAGGGACGGGAGGGCCCGGTCGTCGAGCAGGTCGCCGCCATCTCGAGCGGTTTCGTGGGCCTCGGCACCAACGATCTGCAGAGCAGCGGCCCCATGGTTGGGGTCGTGTGGTATTCCATCGATGGGCTGGCCTGGTCGCTCGCCACCACACCCACGCAAGAGGGCCCGACGCTCTATGCCGTGGCCGGCCGCAACGCCGTGGTGGCCGTGCCCGACGCCCACTATTACCTGTCGAACGCGCTATGGGTCAGCGCCAACGGCAAGACGTGGGAGAGGGAAGACGGTTCGCCGCTCACCCTTCCCAATAGCTGGCTTACCGGTGACGGGCAGCAGATCCTCATCGTCAACGGGTCGAGCGTCTACTGGTCCGCCGACGGCAGGACCTGGCATCAGGGCAAGTCATCTCCGGCGATGCCGGGGGACGTCGGGACACCCACCCAGGCCTGGATCTTCGGATCGACGGTCATCGTCGTGAGCCCGGACTATTCGAGCCTTTACGTGGGGCGCATCGGGGCTCAGTAAGCGGTTTGGCTACGGCCGCCTGGCCTCGTGGAGCGCCCGCAGAATCGCTTCCACCGAGCGCAGGGCGTCCGCCTGGCTCGTCGACCAGCCGGAGACCGAGAGCCGCATCGCGCCTAGGCCGTGCCACACGGTTCCGCCCGCCCAGAGCGTTCCGTCGGCCTGGACCCGACGCACGACCTCCTGGGTCAGCGCATCGTCGTCGCCGAAGCGCACCAGAACCTGGTTCAACACGACGTCGTTGAGGATCCGGACGGCGGGATCGGCTGCCAGACGCTTGGCCATGAGCGAGGCCACGGCGCAGCCTCGCTCGATCATGTCGGCCAGACCGCGCCGGCCCAACGACCGCAACGCGGCATAGACCGGGAAGCCGCGCGCTCGGCGCGACATCTCGGGCGCGTACTCGAAGGGGTCTCGTTCGGCCGGGGACGCCGGCAGGTAGGCGGCGGCGATGCTCATCGCGGCGCGAACCGGAGCCTCGTTTCGGATGAAGGCGAGGCCGGTGTCGTACGGCGTGTTGAGCCACTTGTGAGCGTCGGTGGCGGCCGAATCGACCTCCGACAGCCTGCCGGCCAGCGGCCGGAGCCGCGGCGAGGCGGCCGCCCACAACCCAAACGCTCCGTCGACGTGGAGCCAGGCGTTTGGCAGCTCGCGGACGAGCGGCACGATCTCGTCGAGCGGGTCGAATGCCCCGCTGTTCACGTTGCCGAGCTGGATCGCGACGATGACCGGCCCGGACGTGAGGTCCAGCGCCCGGCGGAGGTCATCCAGCCGCATCCGGCCCTGGTCGTCAACCGCAACGCGGAGCCCCGTCCTGCCTCCGAGACCGACGATCCGCATCGCCTTGACCATGCTGGGGTGGACTTCGTCGCCGGCGACCACTGTCACAGCCGGCGCTCCCTGGAGGCCGTCGGCCTCCACGTCCCACCCGGCTCGCCGCAGCACCTCGTGGCGGGCGGCGGCCATGCAGGTCAGGTTGGCGGTCGTGGCTCCGGTCGTGAAGCCGACGCTCGTCCCGGGCGCAAACCCAAGCAGCTCCACGAGCCACGCGCCGGCGGCTATCTCGGCGGCGGCCGCAGCCGGAGTGGGAATATGCATCCCAGCGTTCTGGTCCCAGGCACTGGCAAGCCAGTCGGCGGGGAGAGCCGCCGGCAGCGTCCCCCCGATCACGAAGCCGAAGTAGCGCGGGCCGTTCATCGCGGTGAGCCCGGGATCGGCCGTGGCCGCGAGCTCGGCGATCACCGACTCCGGGTCCTCGCCGGCCTCCGCGAGAGGCCGGCTCATCTGTGCCCGAAGGTGCTCCGCCATCGCCGGGTCGGCCCCGACCCGGCGGTCCGGGAGGCTTTCGAGGTACTCGAGCGCCAGCTCGGCCGCGCGTGCGAGAGGCTTCCGATAGCCGGCGAACGGCTCGGCCGGCAAACCGGCGTCCGGCCGGGCGTCTGTTGGCGCGAGTACGGAAGCGTCCTCGTTGCGCGGATCGGCGGCGACATCCATGAGCCTGTCCTCGACAGCAGGTTGGGTTTCCAGCCTAATCCCGAAAGGTCGCGCGAGCCACCACCATCCCATCTGCCGACCGACTCGCCATGGCGTTGCCTTCGGCCAAACCCTCTAGTCGCCGTTGCCCGCAGGTTGGCCGCGGCGCCATCCTCGGCGATTGGCCGGCGGTGCCATGTGATCCTGCCATCGTCCAACCGAGGTGGCGGCGATCCAGATCGATCGCCCAGGTGAGCTCGCAGAGCCCGCCTCGGAGGCCGATCGGGTCCCTTCTCGCGCCAGCCGGCCCTCTTCCACGGTCGATTCGGGTTGTGCCAACGCCGATCGGCCGTCTACATGCGGACGCGTCCTGGCCTTCCCGGACTCGTGCCACCGGGATTGGAATCTGCCCAGAAAGCAAGGATGTTGGCCCTAAACTCAGCCCCGTGGACCCGCTCGTCTTCGCGCTCGTCGGCGCCGCGGCCGTTCTCCATGTCAGCTGGAACGTCCTGATCAAGACATCGGGCGACCCGCGGCGGGCCTCGACCCTTGGCATGGCAGTCGGCGCAGCGGTCGTCGCTCCACTGGCCGTGGTCGTGTGGCTGGCGTCGGGCCGGCCGGGAATACCAGCAGACGCGGCGGCGCTGGCAGTCGTCTCGGGGCTGATCGAGACGGTCTACTTCGTGCTGCTGTCGGCGGCATACCGTCGCGGCGACCTGTCGGTCGTGTATCCGATCGCGAGGGGGACGGCTCCGCTCCTGGCCGTGCTGGTCGGGTGGGGCGTTCTCGGCGAGCAGATCCGCCCGGCCGGCTGGCTTGGCGTCGCGCTGCTGCTGATCGGGATGCTGGCAATCCAGCGGCCGTGGCGTGTGCTGCGGCGGCCTACGGGCCGCCCCGCTGACCGCTCCGCCGACCTGGCTGTCGCCTTCGCGCTCCTGACTGGCCTGGCGATCGTTGCCTATTCGGCCGTCGACCGAGTCGGCGTCCGGCTGGTTTCGCCCTGGCTATATGCCGGGATCATGTGGCCGGTTTCTGTCGCGGGCCTGGTTGCGTGGGCTTGGCTCGCCCGGCATGAGCCCGCCTTCCCGCCATCGGGGGAGCGGCGGCCTGGCGCCGTCGTCGGGCTGCTGACGCTCGTCTCGTACGTGCTGGTGCTTCTTGCCTACACGCTGGCACCCCTCGCGGTCGTGGCGGCGCTGCGTGAGTCGGCCATCGTTCTTGCATCGGGCTGGGGTGCCTTCAGGTTGGCCGAAGCCGAGACTTCACGAGAGGCGGCGCTCCGCGTTGGAGCGGCTGCGATCGTCCTGGCCGGCGCGGCGGTCCTGGCGTTCGGAGCCTAAGCCCGGATCCACCGAGCCACTTCGGCTGACGGCCCGGCGACGATCGTGGGGAGTCGATCGACTCCGTCTCGGCTCATGACCGAGCCCTGAGCTGGGCGAAAGTGGGCCGCACGGCG
>JBEKPB010000025.1:0-26535 GCA_049521175.1 Candidatus Limnocylindrales bacterium | reverse complement strand
GACGCCCGTCCCGACGCCCGTCCCGACGCCCGTCCCGACGCCGAAGCCGGTGCCAAGCACCACCGCAGTCCCAACGCCAACCCACACGCCGGTGACGAGCCAGGGTCCGAGTTCTGCGGCGAGCAAGACGCCCACGCCGGTCGCGAGCAGCGCCTCGGGCAGCGGTTCCGGCAGCTCCTCCGGCAGCGGCGGTTTCTCGGGGAGTGGCTCGGGTAGCGGCTCCGGCAGCAGCCATGCGACCGCCGCGACGGCCGGCACCGACGGAGTGGTTGGCGGCACGGGCGGCGCGCCGGGCGCAGGCGGCATGACTTCCCCCGCTCCGACCGTCCGGGGTGCCGAAACCAACTCGGCGAGCAGCGTCCTCGCTCAGTACGAGCTCACCAAGGGAGCCGTCGGGGATGGAATTCCATCGGGCCTAGCGTTCGATCTGCTCGGCAGCCGATCCGTGTCGACGGAACAGCTGCTCCGGGAAATGACCCCGACGATTGCGACGGCCACGGCGGTCACCATGACGTGGGCCGCGTTCACGCTCTTCGGCAAGCGGCGCCGGGACGATGACGAAAGCGACGACGGGCTACTCGCGGCTGCTGCCGCCACGGCCTACGAAACGGACGCCGCTCCGGGCCTCAGAGCCGTCGACGAGTCGCTCATGCCGCGATGGCGCAGACCCTCCCTGCAACAGGTCCGGCGCACCGATCCTCTGCGCGCCGTCCCTACGGCCGCGCCGTCCCTGTCCTTCGAATCCGCCGGCGTTCGCCCGCTCGAGAATTTCGAGCGCCGCCACATCGGGTACAGGCTCGTGCGCCTGCTCGACTCACCGGACGAACTCCGGTCGGCCGAGATCGGAATCCTCGATCAGGGCGATGAGGTCCAGCTTCTCCAGCGCCAGGGCGCGTACTGGCTGGTGCTGTGCCCGGATGGAAGCGAGGGTTGGGTCCATCGCATGACGCTCACCGATCGTGCCTCTGAGGTCACGTCGCAACCCGAACCGGATCCGAGGCCTCAGTACGTGGACGCGGGCGTACCGTCCGATCCCGCGGGTCATGCCGAAGAGCCGAATGCGGAGGGTCTGCTCGAGGCATACATGAGGGCGCGCGGCGAGATCGGGCGATCTCTCGGAGCCGACGAGGAGCCTCCGGCCGGGTAGTCGGCGAGTCGGATGCAGCCGGCTGGTCCGATCTCGGGCCCGGCCGAACGCCTGGCTGCCGGAGCGCCCAGTGGTCGAGGCTTCATCTGCCCGCAGTCGATATCGCCCTTACCGCGCCGCTGACCGGGAGGCTCGCTTTCGGGGTGGCTCGTTCCGAAGAACCAGCACGTGCTGGTGCGAGATGTTCGGCACGAACGACCGCGGATAGCCGTAAGGTCTCAACCGCGTTCCCGCCTGGTACCAGATGACGTCGCCCTTGGTCGTGAAACCGGCGCGCATCGCCCGATCAGCGAGGTCCGACCCGGTGAAGATGTACCGCCCCTCCTGGTAGGCATCGCGGACGATCACCGTGGCGTATCGGTTTGGGCGCAGTACGCGGGCGAGCTGTCCGAAGATCTCCTCCATCCGGTCGAGAAACGTTGCGTAGTCGGCGCTGTTGGCGAGGTCCCCGGCGTGCTCGGTAACCATGGCGTAGTCGGTGCGGCGGTTCGAATGCTCCTCGGCGAGCTTGCCGCCCGACATCGTCTTCGGCAGCTGGATGTTGTAGGGCGGGTCGGTCGCGACGAAGTCGACGCTGGCGGACTCGATCTCGGGCAGGAGGGCGAGCGAGTCGCCCAGTCGCATCTCGAGCCCGGAAGGGTCGAAGCCGCGCTCGCCGCCCGGGTCGGACGGACCGATGTCGGCCAGCAGAGGGCCCTGACCGCCGCGTTCGGCGACGAGGTCCCGGATCAGCTTCTCGTAGATATCAATCCAACGGGGCTCGATCTCGAGGCCCAGGGCGCGTCGCGGACCGCGGGCGATGGCCGCGCCGAGCAGCGTCCCTCCGACCCCCGCGAATGGGTCGAGCACGAGCTCGCCGGTCACGGTGAAGAACTCGATCAGCCGCGCCATCAGGCGAGGCGGCTTGTTGGCACCGTGCTGGCGTCGAGAGGCGTGGCCGAGCTCGGATGGGTAGGAGGTGCCCCAGACGGACTTGGTGAAGTAGAGCCACTCCTCGCCCGAGAGCTCGTTGAGGGTGTTGTTCGGATGTCTGGGGCTCACGTGTCGAGCTTAGCCCCGATCAACCGATCGCCGCTTGCCTGCAGCCGGACCGACGGCGATCGGGAGCTGGGCGGCTCGCGCCCCCGGGCGGCGTTGCCGGCCCGGTCCGGTAGGCGGCGGCCTGCGCTGGTACGAAATTGCCCTGCCTCATCCGGCACTGTACGGTTACCCTAGACCTGGGGTAGAGAAGAGAGCCGCGCCCGCCGGCTCCGGTTCTGGGATCTCGCTGAATGATCACGATTGGCCACGAACGAAGCGGCGCGAGCCGCGGCTTCGACGGTCGCTCGCCGCATCGGCGGCTCTGGAGCGACCGTTTCGTGGGCCGCGAGCGTCAGCTGGAGCGAATCGCCGTCGGACTGCAGGCCGCTGTTGACGGCAATCCGAGCGCCCTGGTTCTGTCGGGGACGGCCGGTCTGGGCCTCAGCCGCCTCCTCGGCGAGACGATGCGAAGAATCGGAGCCCTGGCCGAGCCTTTCGCGACGGTGCATGGAGTCGCCGTGCCTGCAACGGCCGGCGTTCCGTATGCGCCGATAACGGCCGCGCTCGAGCGCCTGCTCATTCCGGTTCCTGCCGACACGCTTGCCGCCCTGGTTGGCCCAACTGGCGACGCCATCGCCAGGCTCGTCCCGAGCCTCCGACCGCGGCTGGAAGAGCTGGAGCTGCTGCCGGATCGACCGAGGATCGCCGCCACCGAGTGGCGCGAGGCGCGGATGTTCGAAGCCGTGCTGGGGCTGCTGGAGCGGTTGGGGGAGCGGCAGCCGGTGGCGTTGCTGCTGGAGGATCTCCACCACGCCGATGCGGCGACTCGGGGGCTGGTCACCTTCCTGTCCCGCGTGACGCGAGGTCAGAGAGTCTTTCTCGTCGGCACATATCAGCCCGATCGGCTGCTCCGGTCGGACCCGCTGCGGGCCACCATCTCGACCCTCGCATCGTCGCCGTCCGTCACGACCGCTGAGGTAGCCCCCCTGGAACGGGCCGAGCTCGGCCAGCTGATCGAGTCGATCGAAGGGGCGCGGCCTTCCTCCACGACCCTCTTGCTGGTGGCCGAGCGCTCCCGCGGCAACCCGCTCATCGCCGAAGAGCTGCTCGCAGCACGTCGGGAGCTACTCGGGATCTCGATGGCGGGCACCTTCGACCGGATCGTCACCGCCAGGGCAGCGCTGCGTTCGCCCGAATGTCGCAGGGTGCTGCGCCTGCTCTCGCTCGCAGGCTCGATGGTCACGCTGCCCATGCTGATGTCGATGGCCGCCGAATTCGAGGCCAGGTCGCCTTCAAGGCCGCCTCGATCCGCATCCGGAGCGCGTCACGGCGACGTTCTGGAATCGGATTTCCTGGCGGGTGTGACCGAGGCCCTCGAGTATGGCTTCCTGGTCGAGACCTCCGACGGACCTGCCGGGGCAGCCGCCGGTGGCCTTGGCGGCCGGGGTGGCGAGCGAGGTCGCGGGGTTGGGCCCGAGGATGGGTCCGGACGGCCCGTGTCGCGTCGCGATGGCGGACGGGCTCCGGCCGGGCGCCGGGACGGGGCGAACGGAACGGCCCGCGAGGGTCGTGGCGGCTCCCGCCACGAGGACGACGAGCCCGCCGAACCTGAGCGGACTATCGGCTTCCGCCACGAGCTGGTCGCGGAGGCCATTGCCGCGGACCTCCTGCCCGGCACGCGCCGCCGCTACCATTCCGCTCTCGCAGCCGCTCGAAGCGACGCGGACGATCCGTCGCCGGCGGCCGCCCTGGAGCATCACCTGGCCGCGCATGAGCTTGCCGAGGCGGAGGCAGACGCCCTCGACGCTGCCGCCGTGGCTGAGGGCATGGATGCCGGCGCAGATGCGCTCACGCATTACGAACGCGCTCTCGACCTATTCGAGATCGTCCGACCGGACGAGACCATCGCCCGTCTTGCCGACATCTACATTCGCGCGGCCGAGGCGGCCTTTGCGGCCGGCGACCCCGCGAGAGCCTCGGCGTACGCCGAGGCGGCGGCTGCCGGGCTGGACGATCCGCGCGAGCGTCTGGCACTCGGCATCGTCATGGACCAGCTCGGCCGATACCGCCGCGCGGCCGGCGATCACGAAGGAGCGCTGGCGGCACATCGCCGGGCAGTCGAGCTCGTGCCGCCGGAGCCGACCGCTGCGCGTGCTCGCGTGCTCGCCTCGCTTGCCCAATTCCGAATGCTCGAGGGCGTCTTCTCGGAGGCCAAGCGATACGCGCAGGAAGCGGTCGACGTCGCCGCCGCGGTCGGCGACGAGGCTCGACAGGAGATGCTTCACGCGACCTGCACCCTCGCCGTGGCCGATGCCTGGGGCGAAGACCCAGAGCCGGCCGTTTGGCGGCTCCGCCAGACTCGCGACGAGGCAGCTGGGCTGGGCCGTCTCGACGATCTCTTCCGCGTCTACGCGAACCTCACGACCGTTCTCGATCTACTGGGCCGACGCGAAGAGGCGATCGCGATCGCGTACGAGGGGATCGCCGAGGCCGAGCGGGCCGGCCAGGCAACGGTGTACGGCAACTTTCTACGCGCCAACGCCGCCGAATCCTCGTTCTTCCTCGGGCGCTGGTCCGAGTGCCGCAGGCTATGCCTCGATGCGCTGAGCTGGAGCCCGGTGGGCATCTGGTACCTCTCACCGTTGCACAGCCTGGCCACCCTCGAAGTGGCACAGAACGCCGGCGAATCGGCGGGTCGGCTCCTCGGTCAGGTCTTGCTCTCGATCGAGACCGTACAAGATCCGCAATTCTCGGTCCCGGCCCATCAGACCGCGGCAGCGTATGCGCTCTGGCAAGAGGATCTCGTCGACGCCCACAGGGCCGCCGAGCGCGGCTGGTTGCGCGTCGCGGACACGGAGGATTGGCTCCTGATGGCCCGCATGGCCGCAACCTACCTGGAAGTCGATGCGGCTGTCGCCCAGGATGCCCATCGTCGGCGGGATTTCGCGGCACTCGCCGCGACGAGGGAGCGGAGCCTGCCGGTGGTTCTGCGCGCGGAAGCCGTGGTCCGGGCCTGCGGCGTCTCGCCAAAAACCGGTTCGCGGCGCCAGGCGGATCTGGCCATCAGGACGGCACGGGCGTACAGAGGGCGCGTGGAAGGCCACGACGACGCGGCGACCTGGAAGCAGCTTGCGCTCGATTGGGCGGAGCTGGGCGACCCATATGAGGCCGCTCGGGCGCGCTGGCGGGAGGCGGAGGCGCTGCTCGACCTGGCCCGCGGTCGATCGACCAGGACGGTCGCCCGCGAGCCCCTGACCGATGCCGCCGAGGCTGCCTTCAAACTCGGCGCCTGGCCGCTGCTGCGCGCCGTCGCGGAGCTCGCACGACGGGCCATGCTGCCGCTGCCAAAGCAGATAGAGGCCCAGCTCACAGGCAGGGCGGAGCAAGCCGGGCAATCCACCAGAACGGCCGGGCGGGCGGGCGCACCTTCGAGACCGACCCCGGCCTTCGGTCTTGCGACGCGTCAAGGTCCCGGTAGCCAGGCGTCTGCCGGGGTACGTTCGGAGGCAGGCGTCCTGGCCGATTTCGTCGCGCCGTCGAGTGGGCCCGCGCCGCACGACTTCGGGCTGAGCAAGCGAGAACTCGAAGTCCTGGCCCTGATCGCCGAGGGCCGCACCAACCCGGAGATCGGCCGGCGGCTCTTCATCACCCGCAAGACCGTTGCCGTCCACGTCAGCAACATACTCACCAAGCTCGGCGTCTCCGGGCGGGTCGAGGCCGCCGCAGCGGCCATCCGCCTGGGCATCACCGACCGCGACTGACCGCCGCAGGTTGCTCCGGCGATGCCGCCAGATACCAAGAAACCCGGACCTCGAGGTCCGGGTTTCTCATGGGCGTCCGGTCTACCAGCGCCTGCCCTTGATTACGACGGCAAGCCCAAAGGCGATCGGAGCCAGGGCGACGAGACTCACTGCCGACTCCTTGATCTTCTGCGATCCCAGCCGACGCGTGGGCCGCGTGCGGCGCTGCCAAAGTAGACGTCAGGCCACTGCGGTCCTCAATCGCCAATAGGTACTGGGTAGTACTATCCGACAACCCGATCGGGTACTACCCGCCCAGGCCGCCATCGCCAAGAAGCCTGATCGGAACCCGCACCGACGATCACCTGAGAACGGATCAGGTTGGGCAGCCGCCTAAAGAGCCTTGACTGCCGCCACGAGCTCCTGCATGCCGCGCTTGGCATCGGCGAAGAACATACCCGTCTTGGGGTTGACGTACAGCGGGTTGTCGATGCCGGCGTATCCGCGGCCCATCGACCGCTTGACGACGATGATCGACCGAGCCCGGTCCACGTCCAGGATGGGCATGCCGTAGATGGGGCTGGAGCGGTCCGATCGGGCCGCGGGGTTGGTGACGTCGTTCGCACCCACGACCAGGGCCACGTCGGTTCGCTCGAATTCGGGGTTGATGTCCTCCATCTCCTTGAGCTGGGGATATGGGACATTGGCCTCGGCGAGCAGCACGTTCATGTGACCGGGCATGCGGCCTGCCACGGGATGGATCGCATAGGAGACGTCGATGCCGCGGGCCTCGAGAAGATCCGCGAGCTCGCGGACGCCGTGCTGTGCCTGGGCGACCGCGAGGCCGTACCCAGGGACGATCACGACCTTGCTGGCATATGCGAGCTGGATGGCCGCGTCGTCGACAGAGACTTCGCGGACTGAGCCGCCCGCGGTGGTCAGCGCGGATTGCGTGCCCTCTTCGGCACCGAAGCCGCCGACGATGATGTTGCCGATGGAACGGTTCATCGCGCTGGCCATGAGCCGGGTCAGGATTGCGCCCGACGCACCGACCAGGGCCCCGGCAACGATGAGCATCACGTTCCCGACCACGAAGCCGGCCATGGAGACGGCCGTGCCCGTGAACGCGTTGAGCAGCGAGATCACGACCGGCATGTCGGCTCCGCCGATCGGGAGAACCATGAGAATGCCGAACACCAGCGCGCACGCGAGGGCGACGATGAGCAGCACGTTGAGGACGTTCGGGTCGTAAGTAACGAGACCGGCGCCCGCAAGGATGAGCACGATCGAAACGCTGATGCCGCAGACGACGGTGAACCAGGACAGGATCCGGCCGCCCGGGAGCACGATCGGCTGGCCCTTGATCAGGCCCATGAGCTTGGCCGAGGCGATGAGCGAGCCGGTGAACGTCACGGAGCCGATCAGTACGTCGGCAAGGATGAAGAAGGTGCGCCAGCCGTCGAGGCCCGGCACGCCCCCGGCCAGGACCCGGTGGCCGCCGAGGGCGATGAAATCGTTGAGGGCAAGCAACGCGGCCGCGCCGCCGCCGACGGCGTTGAAGAGCGACACCAGCTGCGGCATCGAGGTCATGGCAACGGTGCGGGCCATCCGCAGACCCAGGCCACCGCCCACGGCGAGACCGCCGATGATGATGGCCCAGTTGGTGAGTCCGACATCCTTCTGCGTGACGAATAGGACTTCGGCCGCGACGGCGATGATCATGCCCGTGGCCGAGAGGCGGTTGCCGGTCCGGGCCGTGGCCGGCGAGTTCATCTGATGAAGGCCGACGACGAAGAGGGCGGCCCCGACTATGAACGAGAGCTGTACCAGGTAGCCGATGTTGGCGGCGTTCATCGCGATCCCCCGGTCACTTGGCGGCCTTGTCGGTCGTGGGGACCGGGCGTCGTTTGAACATCTGGAGCATGCGGTCGGTTACCCAGTAGCCGCCGACCACGTTTGCGCCGGCGAAGGCCATGGCCACGAATGCGAGCACTCCGGCAAGCCAGTTGTCGGCCGTCGCCGCCAGACCGATCGCACCGACCAGCACGATGCCGTGGATCGAGTTCGTACCCGACATCAGCGGCGTGTGGAGCGTGGCCGGGACTTTGCTGATGACCTCGAAACCCAGCAGGATCGCCAGGACGAAGACCGTCAAGGAGTCGAGTAGGGTGCCGACGTTCATGCCTTGGCGCCTCCCCGCGTTGCGGGCTGAAGGAGCTTCTTGGTGGCCTCTTGGACCACCTTGCCTCCGTGGGTGATGACGGTAGCAGCCGTGACCTCGTCCTCGAAGTCGAGCCGCAGCTCGCCACCCACGACGAAGTTGAGGAGCAAATTGGTGATATTGCGCGAATAGAAGGAGCTCGCGCCTGTTGGCATCGAGGCGGGCAGGTTCAACGGGGCGTGGACGGCGACGCCGTTCGACGTGACGGTCACCTTGCCCGGCATCGATAGCTCGCAATTCCCTCCGAGGTCGCTGGCAGCCATGTCGACGATTATCGAACCGGCCTTCATGCACTCGACCGCTGCCGCCGTGACGAGAACCGGCGGCCGGCGACCGGGGACTTGGGCGGTGGTTATCACGATGTCGTGGGAGGCGATGACGTCGTTCAGCTCCGCCTGCTGAGCGGTCTGTTCCTCGGCCGTCAGGGCTCTGGCGTACCCGCCCTGGCCGGCGCCGTCGATGGCCGACTTCAGGGTGACGAACTGAGCCCCCAGGGACTGGGCCTGCTCGCGGGTCTCGCTGCGAACGTCGTATGCCTTGACCTGCGCTCCGAGGCGGCGGGCCGTCGCGA
Source organism: Candidatus Limnocylindrales bacterium (assembly GCA_049521175.1). Classification (GTDB taxonomy): domain Bacteria; phylum Chloroflexota; class Limnocylindria; order Limnocylindrales; family CSP1-4; genus Fen-1039. Next base: position 17,836 of record JBEKPB010000025.1, on the reverse strand, counting down.
TGGCCTGGAGGCCTGCTACGCCAATCCCCAGGATCAGCACGTTGGCGGGCTTGGCGGTCCCGGCCGGGGTCGTTAGCAGGGGAAAGTAGCGGCCAAATGCTTCGGCGGCGACGAGAACTGCTTTGTAGCCAGCGACGTTTGCCTGAGAGGACAGCGCATCCATGGCTTGGGCGCGGCTGAGAGTGCGGGGTATTGCGTCGAGGCTGATCGCGGTCACGTTGAGCCGGGCCAGCTCGGCCATCGCCTCGGGATCCAGCAGCGGCGCCAGCATGCCGATCACCACCTGATCCGGGTGGCTCAGTCTGACCTCGGCCGGAGTGGGCCGGTTGATGCGCAGGACCACATCCGACTGCGAGTAAAGGGCCGAGGTCGCAACAATCTGGGCTCCTGCCTCGGCATAGTCGATGTCCGGGAAAGATGCTTCTGCGCCAGCGCCCCGCTCGACGAGCACGCTCAGATCGGCGGCCCGCAGCTTCTCGACCGCCTCGGGGATCAGCGCGACGCGGCGCTCTCCCGGCGCGGTCTCCTTGGCGACGCCAACTTTCATAGCGATATCACCTGCTGTACGCATCATGGATCTGCCCGTTCCGGGCGAGGGCGTCCAGCAAAGACGCCGAGCGTGTGCGGAGACGCCTGGCGCCCAACTCGGAAGGACGCTAGCGAAGTCTAGCGGGCGAGCCAGGGCGTGTCGCGGCGGACGGCTCTCGGGGGCAGTGCGAACCCACCCGGACGGGTCGTGGTTCGCAGGGCGCAACCCTACCGCCGACGCGGCCCAGCGGCGTCACCGCCGCGTGGCGACTATAGCCGACGTTGGGGAATTGGACGCCAGTCGGGCAGTCGGGCGTCCGAGAGCGCCATCCACAAGATCCGCCAGCAGCGTCGAGAGATGCGATGCCATTCCCGAGTGAACGAATCCACACTTCAAGAGGCGCCGTCGTGAAAATCGCATCGATATGAGATGTATCCATTCAACGCCAGGAGCGTATAGTCGACAGGCCATCGTTCACATGGCGATCAACTATGTCTCCGGTCCGGGGCTGGGAGTGAGGAAGAAGATGGTCACAGTCAGGAAGGCCGACCCGGCGCTCATGGACAAAGGAAGCCAGCGTCCACGCGAACTGAGCCCTGCGGCTCGTGAGCGCGAACAACAGCACCGCCAATTCAAGCGGCTCATCGGTCAACTCAAAGGACCCGAGCAGGTCTTCGAAGTCAGACTCGATCCGAATGAGAAGCCGATCACCATCCGGCAGCGGCTTCTTCGCGTGGCTGCCGAAGACAACGTCGAAATTGCCGTGCGAAAGCACGGTGACGGTTTCCTGGTCGGTCTGCTCACACCTGACCGGCGCACGAATCGAGGTCGGCGCGCCGCAACTGCTGCACAGAAGGGCTGACCGCGCGACAGGCAATCGGGATCTTCGATTGCGGGGCGCGCAGTTCCAGACCTACCGGGGCGAGACGACCGGTAGCCTGTTGAACTGAACCTCGTCTGGTCGGCCCGAGGGTTCAGGCGGAGTTAGCCAGTCCATGCGGTTGGGCGGGCGCGGTTCGGGCCGTGCGGGCGCCGCGCCGTACCACCAGCGTCGGATTCGGCGTGCTCGGCGCGTAAGATGATCGGCGGCAGCGTCGAGGTGAGATTGGCGGAGGCTGGATGGCTTCCGGCGGGGAGGCCCCTCTGTTGAGTGTCGAGCCGGGCAAGTCCGATCAATCGGACGATGTGGTTTCGCGTGCCGACGATCCGACCTCCGGGTCCGAGGGCGGGGCAAGGCGGTTCGTCGAGATTCGATGTGGGTTCGCCGATATGGCCCGCAAGGAGGCGGAGTCTGCCGCGGCGCGGGTCACACAGGCTTGGGCCGTGTACGACCAGCAGGCGGCAGTCGTAACCAGAGCGCAGGCCGAGATCGACCTGGCGGCGATTCGAGCGGACAAGGAAGATGCCCACCGCGTCTTTCGAAGCGCCGTCGCGGCGGCCCAGACTCGCGGCCAGGTGGAGGTTGCCGCCGCCAACTGGCTGGCCGAGATCAACCAGGTCAACAGCGGCTACAGGCTCGCCCAGGCGCGGGTGCAGCGCGAGCTCGAAGCCGCCGAATCGCTTCTCTCGGAGCTGACGAAGCTCTCGGATGCGGCCGAGGCGAGCGCAACGATGGCCGATGCCGCTACGCAGGCTTGCAGTGAGGCCCAGGCGGCGCTGGCAGCCTCGAGTACCGAGGCGGAGTGGTCGCCCGAACCGCCCGCCGTGCCGCAGTCGGCGCCTGACCGCGCCGCCGCCTCCGAGACCGCGGCCCTCCCCGAATCCGCGCCGCTGCCGCCGGTGAGCGCGCCGGCACCGCCCTCCGGGACGACCCCCTGGCCAGGGCTCGCGTCGGCCACGCCGGCAATCCCGGCTGCGAATCAGGAGGACGAGGACGTGGGCCCGCCTGACTCGCTGGTCGTCGATCTCCGATCTCCTCAGGCGCAAGCCATCGTCGGGCTCCTGCGCAGGGACAGCGGAACGATGACCGCCCTCGTCGACAGGCTCGCTGGCAGCGACCCGACCGCCCGCAGCCGCTGGCAACTGCTCCTATCCACATTCGTGGACGCTCTCGTGGCCGCAGCCATGGACGACGCCTGGTTCGAGTTCCCGCAGGGCAATCCGTTTTGGGACCAATTCCCGCAAGAGCAGGCTCGCGAGATAACCCGAAACCTTGCCGCCGTCGGCTTCCGTTACGACGGGTTCGGGGCCTGGGTCGACCGGCGCGTGCCGGACCACCGGGACCTTGCCATGGCCGTTGGTGGCGCCGGTCTGCTGCCGGTGCGGGTCCGCGTGTGGCCAAGGCCTGAGGAAGCCGCGCGCCTCCTCAACGACGTTCGAGTATCAGCGGATCAGTTCGTGGCCTCGCGGGCGCCGGCCCTGACTCTGGGCGAGCTGTTGCGTCTGATCGGGCGGCGGGCGGAGCTTCTCGCCGACCTGTGGAACGAATGGCCGCGCGTGCGACTGCTGCTCTTCGCGACACGCTTCTGAAACAAGCGGAGAGGATCTGGGGTTCGCTCCGCGCAGGCTCCTCCGCGAGCGGCCGGTCCGGCTACGCTCTGCTTCGCCCCGTGGCCTCCGTCTCAGCGGGCTCGACGGTCTCCTCCGGATCCGATTCCAGGACGACCAGCCGATAGCCCTCGGCCGCCCCAACCCCGATTCGCTCTCCGCCTTCTCTGAGCCGGCCGCGCACCCTCGCGAACACGCCCTCCGGGTCATGGAGCTGGCTGGCGTGAGAACGGAGGGCCTCGATCTTTCGATCCGCCGTGGCCGTGACGTCGATCCACGCATCGGGTTGGTTGGACCACATCATGTAGAGCCTGCGGACGCGATGAGCCGGCATGCCATCCTTGGCCAGCCATGGGAACGCCATGGGGTTGCGCGCCGCTGGATACACCGCGTCCACGGCCGCCATCGCCGCCGCTCGGTGGTCCGTGTGGTTGATTCCGCCACCGTTATGGACGACCACCTCGGGGTCGCCGCAGAAGACGGCGTCGGGCTTGAAGGTCCGAATCTCCCGAACCAGCATCTCCCGCAGCGGCAGGTCGTTGGCGAGGTTCCCGTCGGGCTGATGCAGAAACGTCACGCCCGAATAGCCGACCACTCCGGCCGCCGTTCGCTGCTCCTCCTCGCGCGCCCGGGCGAGTTCCGCCGGATCGAGGCCCGGGTCCTCACCGCCGGCATCACCCGACGTGCAGCAGACCAGCCAGCCCTCGGCACCGGCGTCGATCCAAGCCGCCGCGGCCCCCGCCGGGCCGAAGTCCGCGTCGTCCGGATGGCCGACGATCACCATGAAACGCCCCGGCCTCCAGGTATGAGGTGTGGCCATCTGATCGGTCATTTGCGCGCCTCGGTCTCCAGAACCTCGTTGTCGGGCCGGCGCCGCTCCGGGCCCTATTCGTTGCTCACCACCCGGAATGGCCGCATAAAGTCTTGCCGCCCCGAGTTATCATGCCGGCCGAGGCTTCGCTCGTCTCCCCCCACGGGCGAAGCCTCTCTGCCTGCCCGGGACTTTACACGACGCCGCCCAGAAGGCCGTCGTCGCGATCGGATCGAGAACCGGTGTCGCCTGCCCATCGCGGGCCGGAGTCGATCAGGCCGGTGTGGCTCGCGATTGCCGGAGCGCCGCAAGGACCTCGACGGCATGGTCTTCCGGTGTCACATTCGGCCAGGCGTGGGCGACCCGGCCGTCCGGTCCAACCAGGAAGCTCGACCGCACGATTCCCATGTAGCTCTTGCCGTACTTGGTCTTCTCACCCCAGGCACCGTATGAATCGGCTACGGTGTGATCCTCGTCGGCCAGGAGCGTGAAGGGGAGGCCGTACTTGGCTCGGAATGCGGCCTTGCTGGCCGGCCCCTGCGGACTCAGCCCCCAGATCTCCGTGTCGGCCTCTCGGAAGGCGGCATCGTTGTCGCGGAAAGAGCAGGCCTCCTTGGTGCAGCCCGGCGTGTCGTCGGCCGGATAGAAGTAGACAACGATGAAATGGCCTCGACGATCGGACAGGCGGTGGGCCTGACCCCGATCGTCGCGGAGCTCGAAATCTGGGGCGAGCTCGCCCACCTTCGGCATTGCGCTCATTACACCAGGCTAGCGCGATACCCCGGCAGAGGCCCGAGGTCTCGATGCGCTTCCCGTACCGCGGAATGGCTCCCAAAGACGAACTCCCTCAGCGGGACAAGGCAAGCGCGCCGGCGGCGACCGCCCAGGCAACAACGATGGCCAGCCAGTCGCGCGGGGCCACCCGTAGCTCGCGGAAGTGAGTCCGGCGCACGCCACTGTCGAAGCCGCGCGCGTCCATCGCCAGGGCCAGGCGCTCGGCCCGGCGAATGGCCGAGACGAGCATGACCATCAATTTGCCGCCGAAGTCACCGATGCGTCCCGCGACGCCACCCGATTGAAGTCCGCGTAGGCGGCGCGCGGCGGAGATGACGGTCCAGTCGCCGGCCATGAACGGAGCCACACGCACGGCCGCCAGAGTCCCGTAGGCGAAGCGATCCGGAACGTGCCACTGCTGGACGAGCGAGTCGGCCATCCGCGTGGGGTCCGACGGCCCGAAGACTAGGAGCGTGGTCAGGCCGATGACGACGACCCGAAGGCCGATGGCCAGGCCTGCCGAGACTGCCGGTGCGGTGATGCGGATCGGCCCGAGCTCCGCCAGCGCCGAAAGCGATCGGTCGGCGTTCGAGCCCGACAGGAGGATCGAGAAGACGGTCAGGCTGACGATGGCGAAGCCGAGCGGCGCAAGACGCCCCGGGATCCGGCGGAGCGGCAGGCCGGACCAGAGGACGAGGGCGAGGACTGCCGCAACCGCGAGTCGAGCCGGTACGGTCGGGTCGAGGGTGAGGATGCTTACAACCAGCCACGAGAGTCCAGCAACGAGCCGCGCCACGGGTGTCACGCGTGTGAGGAGTGCCGGCCGGACGGGGCCGATCGGCGGCGGCAGGAGGCTCATTTCGGCGTTGCCTCCCCTGCGGCTTCGGTGGCGCCGTCGCGCCATGGCTCCGGAGGCGAATACGGCGGGTCGGCCAGGAATCGGCCAGGGGGGCCGTCGAATACGATCCGGCCCAGGTCCAGGGCAACTACCCTGTCGCAGTCGGACAGCAATCGAGGATCGTGCGTCGCCAGGAGCTGGGCCTGACCGCCGGATCGGAGCCGGTCGAGGAGGCGCATCACGGCCTGTGTGCCACGGCGGTCGAGCCCGAAAGTGGGCTCGTCGAGGAGGAGCACGGCCGGGGGGCGCATCGCGGTTGCCGCCAGGCTGAGCCGCCGCTGCTCGCCCTGGCTCAGGCGGAACGGGCTCTCGTCGGCGAGATGGCCCAGCCCGAAGTCGTCCAGGACCCCCGCGGCAGCGGCTCCGCCTGCCCACGTCCGGCGGGGGAGGGCCGCGCGGTCGCTGGCTTCAACCTCGGATTGAGCGGTGCCGGCGACGAAACCGAGTTCGGGGTCCTGGAACACGAGCCCGACGCGAGCCGCCACCTCCGTCGCGCGCAGCCGTGCGGGATCTCGCAGCTCCTCGACCGGCTCGCCGTCCCGTGGCAGCGCTCCCAGCGCCACCGAACCGCGATCCGGCCGGAGCAGCCCGGCGAGCGCGAAAAGCAGGGTCGACTTGCCGGCGCCATTGGGCCCCACGAGCGCAATCCGTTCTCCGGCGACCGCGGTCAACGACACCCCGTCGAGAGCCCGATGCTCCCCGCTCTCGTCGGCCGGATAGTCGATCCGCAACTCCGATGCCTGGAGCACGACCGGTCGGGCGGCGCGGGGCTTGCCCCGAGCTGCCGCTTCGCCGACCGCCGGTGAAGGGCCGTGAGCGTCGCCGCTCCCGCGACCCTCCCAAGCGCGAGGAACCCAGGCACCGGAACGGCCGAGCAGCGCTGCCGCCTCGCGCCCGACTGCACCGGCGGGCGCGAAAGCCAACTGACGGCCGGCCTCATCGATGAGCAGGACGTCGTCGGCGAGTGGAAGCGCAGCCTCCAGCCTGTGCTCGATCAGCACGATGGTGTGTTCGCGGCGGCCAGCCAGGGTGGCCAGGCGGTCGAGCGTGGCGTGCATTCCCGGCGGATCGAGGTTTGCCGTGGGCTCGTCGAAGACGAGCAGAGACGGGCGGGGCGCGAGAACGTCGGCGATCGCCAGTCGCTGCTTCTCGCCGCCGGAGAGAGTGTTCGTACCGCGGCTCTCGAAGCCATCGAGGCCGACCTCGTGGAGCGCCTCGGAAACGCGCCGGGTCATCGCCGTCCGCGCCCAGGCCCGGTTCTCCAGCCCGAACGCCACCTCGTCGTCGACGCGGGCCATCACGAGCTGGCTGTCCGGATCCTGGAAGACGAGCCCGACGCGGTCACCCAGCAGACGAGCGGGCGTTTCAGCCACCGCCAGATCGCCGATACGCAGGCTGCCCTGCCATCGGCCGGGCAGGACGTGGGGGACGAGTCCAGCGAGCGCGCGTGCGAGGGTGCTCTTGCCCGAACCGGAAGGCCCGAGCACCAGCAGTACCCGCCCAGGTTCAAGCCTGAACGTCAGGCCGTCGAGTGCCGGACGAGATCGACCGGCGTACGTCCACACGAGCCCGACGGCTTCGACGGCCGGAGCCTTCAATGCCGCGAGCGCATCCGGGCCTGCGATCGGCTGCGGCTCCCGGATCGGCCGATCATCGGGCGGGGTGTCCATTCGATCCGGTGCGACGTCGCATTCCGTGGACGTCACTCGTTCGATGGGAATGCCTGCAGCGCTCCGGTCCGGCGGAGGGCCCGCACCAGCAGCCAGGCCCCTAACCCGGCGATCAGTGCCGCCGAGACGACCTCGACGCCCGCGATCACCGCGCGGTACGGGACGTCGTAGGCCGCGTAGCTGATGGATGTGTCGTGGATGGCTTCACCGACGCCCGCGCCGAGGCTCGCCAGAACGGCCGTGACCAGACCCCACCGGCGATACAGGGCGAAGGCGAAAACGAGCTCGGCGCCGGCTCCTTGAAGCACGCCGGAAAGGAGGCTGTCCATGCCCCAGGCGTTTCCAAGCAGCATCGCGACAAAGGCGGCTACGACCTCACCAAACACGGCGGCTCCCGGCTTCCGGACCACCAGCGGGCAAACCACCGCGGGCAACAGCCAGGCACCGGTGACCAGTGAAGCGGCCTGATAACCCGCTCCGCTGGCCCAGACCCAGACGTAGTTGTTCCATATGAAGAAGACCACCCCGAAGGCCGTAGCTAGAAGTGCCACGACGACAATGTCCACTGTGCGCCAGCGGGCCGATTCGCCGACCTCGCTGGACGTCGCCGGTCTGAGAGCTGTGCTCACGCTCCATCTCCTCCTATTCCGACCTTATCGGTTTCTCGTTTCGATGACCACCAGCTGGCCGTCGCGGAGCGTGACGCTCGCGTCGGTCTCGACACGCACGTTGGATAGGCCGCGCGCCGGTCCCGGCGGCAGCGTTTCGTCCTGAAGCGGGTAGAGCAGGCCTCTGGTCGTCACGCCAAGAGCGGGCAATCCCACAGGCAAGAGAGAGACCAGGTCGCCAGTGGGCCCGGACAGATCGCAGCGCGAGGCACCGCCGTCCCGGTCGGGGGCGCGCAGCAGACGGACCCGCGTTCTTCCGTCGAGCAGCTCTACCTCGACTCGGCCGGCCGGTGGCAGGCTGAGAAGGCCCACGTTGGCCAGGGAGTGGTCGAACCGCTTCCCGCCGAGGGCCCCGAGCACGGTGATGTGCGCCGCCCCCCGCCGGAGAGCCGCCAGCAGCGCCAGCTCGGCATCCGACTCGTCCTTGTCGGTCGGCGACCGTTCGACGGCTACGCCTTGGGCGGCAAGGGTGGCGAATACCGCTTCGGGGAGCGAATCGGCGTCGCCCACGAGCAGATCCGGCCTCAGCCCGAGCGAGGCGGCCTTTTCCCAACCTCCGTCCGCGGCGACGACCAGGGCCACGCCGCCGTCCCACCCCGGCCAGGCAGAATCGAGCGCGGTTCGACTGGGCACGTCGCCGTCGGCGACGACGATCGCCCTTGTCGCCGGCCCGGCTGCACTCACGAAAAAGCACCTCCATCGACTCGACAGAGGTGCACCGATCTGGACTCCCTGCGCCGGCATGACCCGGATCAGGTTCCAAGGGTCTGCGGATCACTCCGCACTCTCAGCGCCTCCCGGCGCTCCCCTGTCCGTCTTCTGTTGTGGGTCGACTCTACACCCTTGCTGGCTTACCTGGCGAGCCTGTCGCCTGCCCGATACCCACCGGCAATTCCGGTGCATGAGAATCTGGACGGCGATGCATCCAATCGGGGTCGTGCGTCGAATATTGAGTAGAGAAGGATGCCAGGACCGCGTGGTGGTCCTCAATTTGGGGGACTGCGGACTGGGACTGTTCTACGGGACTGGCTTGCCGGTATCTTCAATAGGGCCCAAGTCGAACGCATGGTAGATTTCGAGACGTGACTGATCTCTCGCACCCAGCAATTCAAAGGGTCGTCGAGGTCGCCTCTCGCAAGGGGGTAGCGCTCGACATTCGCATCATGCCCGACTCAACGCACAGTGCAGAGGATGCTGCTGCGGCCGTCGGAGCCGGGCTCGGGCAGATCGTGAAGTCGCTTGTCTTCGTCGCTCCGCGGCCGGAGGGACGGCTCGCCGCGATCGTCTGTCTGGTCTCGGGTCGCAACCAGGTCGACCTGAGCCTGCTCGCCGCTGTCACCGGTGAGTTCGCAATTCGACGGGCGACCGCGCGAGAGGCCCGTGATCTCACGGGCTACTCGATAGGCGGGATACCGCCCTTCGGACACGGCCGCGACGTGCGAATCCTGATGGACCAGGACCTGTGCCAGTACCAGTGGGTCTGGGCTGCCGCAGGTACGGACACGGCCGTCTTCCGGGTCGAGCCGCGCGTTCTGCGGATGCTCTCGAACGCGATCGTGTCTCCGCTCGCCGAGCCGGCCTGGGTGCCAGCCGCTCCTGCCCAGCTCGAGCCCAGACTGCAATTCGAGGCCGGTAGCGGCGCGTAGGCCGCGTCTTCGCATCTCTGGCCGCGTCTTCCTTGCGATCGGGCCATCTGTCACCTGTCGCGGCCCACGCGGCCCACGCGGCCCACGCGGCCCACGCGGCCAACGCAGCCAACGCAGCCAACGCAGCCCGGCCGTCCTCCTCTGCCCGCCCCTCGGCTCGAGAAATGTGCCGTCGGAAGTTGTCCCCATGAGTGGACGGGCAGTGGATAAGTTGTCGGACGATCTTCGAACCGGTGGAAAACCCGATTGAACGGCCGAAGCCATTCCTCTAGCGTTGTTGTTGCGCCTGAAGGGGTCGAGCGTTTGCTAGTGGCTGAGATGACATCAAGGCCCACGCAACGAGTAGGTTCCTTCGGGCGTTCTCTGTGCCTGCGCCGCACGCGCCACGGCTTCCACGGCCGACTGCCAGGTTAGTGAGCGGCGCGTCGGCGACGCGAGAGGCGGAAGCCGATACCGACCGAGCCCGAAAGGGTCACCAGAGCTGCTCCGGGTTGTGGATCGTCCGCGCGAGCCCGCTAGACTGCCCTCGTGCGAGTCCGCCAGTTCGAGCTCCGGCTTCTGGCCGTCGGCCTCACCATCATGTGGGCCGCCGGGGGCGGAATCGTGCTGGTCGCCTACCGACCCGGCGGTCCCGTCGACCTGCTGGTCGGTGTTGCCGCCTCGTTGCCCCTGATCGTCAGCGCCGCCCCGATCGTTTGGCCGCCGCTGGTCCGTAGCAACCGTGGCGCGGCCGGCGTGTTCTGGCTGGGCCTCGTGGCAGGCCTGCTGTTGCTGCCGTCGATCGCTGGCGTGGCCGGTCAGGTCATCCAGGGCGGCGCCGAACCGCTCCTGCCATCGCTCGAGGTCGTTTACCCGTGGGCCCTCGCCCTTCTGGCGACGAGTCTCTTCGCCGGGCTCGGCATAAGCCGCCAGCTGATCGTCGAGGTCGGCATCGGCAAGAAGCGGCTTCTGGCCTCGATTGCGTTCGCGCTCGCCGCTACCTCGCTCATTGGCGGCGCCTACGGCGGCGTCAGTCTTGCCGACGATGCCGCTCTGCGCGACATGCCGGCGGCCCACTCGAGGTTCGGACCCACGGCGGCGAACCTTACGCCGCCCGAGTGCAACCGCGATCTCGCAACGGCCTCGACTGCGCGCCTCCAGTTCGATCTATCGGCGAACGTCGATTCGCGAGCGGTCGGTACGGTAAGCCTTACGGGCAGCCGGTCGGGCTCCGACCTCTCATGGACCGCCCAGGTTGTCCGGAGCGACCTGTTCGGCGAGTACGGCGCAGTCAGGATCGGGTCCTCCGCCTGGACGACTTTCCCTGGATCGAGCTGGGCCGCGACTCCGCTGAAGGCGCTCGACGGCCAGAACCTCGACGGGACCGTCCTGGCGGGGGCACTTGCCCCGGAGAACCGCGCAACGGCCGAGAACTTCGGCCTCGAATACGTGGAGGGTGCTCGAGCGCGGCATTGCCGCGTCGCCGTGGATGGCCTGACGTTCGTTTCGTCGTTCCCGCAAATGGAGTGGCTGGTCGGCGACGCCAACCTCGAGGGGTGGCGGGGACAGCTCGATTTCTGGGTCTTCGGCGACGGTGAGGTGGGCATGGCTTCCGGCACCGTCAACGGCAACGCTCAGGGCATCCTGCCGCACGGGCTGCTTGCCACCGTCTGGGTCAAGATGACCGCCACAGATCGAGACAGCAGAGTCACGATCTCACCACCGAGCATCTGATCGAGCGACGATGACTTCTCCGCCGGACCGGCACGATACGGCGAAACGCGATCGCCTGGCGCGTTTCTACCGCGTGCTTCGATACCTGGCCGCACATCCCGAGGGCGCGACCGTCGATGCGGTCGCCGGCTTTGTGGCCATGTCGCGCCGGACCGTCTACCGAGACCTGCAGGCTCTCGAGGGCGAGATAGGGATCCCGCTGTGGAGCGAGGGTGGCCGCTGGGGGATCGTCGAAGGCGCCTTTCTGCCACCACTGCGGCTCACTCTCGATGAGGCGGTGGCCTTCTTCTTTGCGGCTCGGCTGACCGCCCAGTTCGCCGATCGATACGACCCCGACACCGGTGCCGCCTTCCAGAAGCTGGCCGAGATCCTGCCCCCGGCGGTGGCCCGCCATCTCGAACGAACCGTCGACGTGCTGGCCGGCCGCCCGCCCGACGAGCACATGACTCATCACATCCGACTCCTGGCCCGAGCCTGGTCCGAGCATCGCGTCGTGGAGCTTACCTATGACGCCGCCACCTATAGCCCGGGCCGGCCGCCTCGCCGATCGCGCGTGCACCCATACCTCCTGGAGGCATCGGCAACCACCCGCGCGCTCTATCTGATCGGCTTCGACGAGTCTCGCGGTGCGGTGAGGACCTTCAAGCTGCAGCGGATCCTCGAGCTATCGCTGACCCCGGAGACCTTCGAGGGGCCCGACCCGGCAGTCGTGCAGGAGGGGCTGGATCGGGCCTGGGGCGTCATCACGGACCAGGAGGAGGTGGAGGTCGAGTTGCGATTCGACACCGCCATCGCCGGGCTGGTGACAGAAACGACCTGGCACCCGACTGAGCGAGTGACGCGCGAACCGGATGGCTCGGTGGTGTGGCGGGCGCGCGTACCGGGCACGCTGGAGATCCGCCGCTGGATCCTGCAGTGGGGCGCTCAAGTCGAGGTCCTCGCCCCGCCGGAGTTGCGCGACGAGGTGGCCGAAACGTACCGCAACGCCGCCGCCCGCTACTGAGCGCCGAACGCGCGGGTGGTCCGGGCCGGCGCCGCCTCGGGCACTGCGGCGCGCGGAGAGGGTGCCCTGGCGTTCTCTTCGCGGCCGGTCTCGGATAGGCTGTGAGCATGCAGGACGAGAAGGCGCGGCCGTTCCACGAGACCGATTCCGCGGGCGCGTCTGAGGATGCGGCCTCGGCTGCAAGTGTGGCTTCGGCCGCGGTCGCGTCACCGCCAGGGGGTGGTGGAGTCCATCCGCAGATGTGGGCGGTGAACCTCCTCAGCGACCCGATCCACGGCTACATCGAGCTGACGAAGCGGCTGAGCGGCGATCGATCTCGCGTCCTGGGGCTCCCCGGCGAAAAGGCGGCGGAGGGCGACCTGCTCGATTCTGCCTGGCTGCAGCGGATGCGGCGCATCAGCCAGTTGCAAAGCGCGCGGTGGGTGTTCCCCACGGCCGAGCACAGCCGTTTCACCCATAGCCTCGGGGTGATGCACGAGGCGGGGTTGTGGGCGCGGCATCTCTACCCGAGCCTCCGAGCGACGTTGGCGGGGACCGAGCCGGGTACTATGCCGCCGTCGGAGGGCCTGGTCGTCGAAACGCTCCGGCTCGCGGGTCTCCTCCACGACGTCGGCCACGGCCCGTTTGCGCATTTCTTCGACGAGCACGTCCTGTGCGACTTCCCGGCGCCGCCCGACCCGCGCCGTACCCACAAGAGCCTCACCCACGAGGATCTGTCGCAGCTGATCATCGAACGTGAGCTGGGCGAGCTGATCAGGGCGATACGTCGCGCCCCGGGGTTGGTTCCTCTGCGCGACGCGCTCAGGTCCGACGAGTCGATCGATCCCCGCTGGCTCTCGTTCCTCATCTCCAAGCCGGCGCTGGCCGATCCGTCGATGCCGCGCTGGCTGCGCTGGCTCCAGCCTCTGCTCTCGGGCGTCTTCACGGTAGACAACCTCGACTACGTCCGCCGCGACGCCTATCTGACCGGCGTATCGACGGGGCCGGTTGATGTCGAGCGGCTGCGGCGGTACAGCTTCGTCGGGCCGGCCGGCCTCTCCCTGTACGAGCCGGGTCTGGGCGCGCTCGAGATGTTCCTGACCGCGCGACTCTTCATGTATCAGCAGATCTACTACCACCGGTCGGTTCGGGCGATCGATCTCGATCTGGCGGAGGTCTTCCGGCCGAGCATCCTGGCCATCTTCGGCGAGGGCTCGCCGGCGGACAACCTGGGCCACTATGCCGACCTCGACGAGTACGCCTTGCTGCATCAGGCGGCGCTCTGGGCTCGCGGCGAGGCGCTCTCGGACCGGCCGGTCCCAGGCGACGAGACGGTCACGCCGGAGGTCGGGCGGGCCTGGTCTGCGATCCTGCTGCGGCAGCCGAGCTGGCGAGCCGGCGCCGAGCTCCGGCGCGCGTACGAAGCGTCGGAGCGGGCGGCCGTGCAGGCGGAGGTCAGGGCGGAGTTGGGGCCGGGTGAGCCGGGGCGAGTGACTGTCGACCTGGCCGAGATCGACGCCAGACCGGCCGAAGCCACGGCCACCGATTCGCTGCTGGCGATCGTCGGACGGGACGGCGAGCCGGCTGCTCCGCTGAGCGCCGCGCTGGCAAGGCTGCCTGCTTTCTCACTGGTGGCCCGCCGGTACAGCCGTGTCGGGACGGTGGAGCCGTCGGCGTGATCTCGCGAGATCGATCCCAGAAGGGCTAGCCCGACGCCGGTGCGGATGCCGATTCGGACGCCTGTGCGGAGGGCGACTCGGACGCGGCCGGGGACGCGGTCGGTTGGGCCGTTGGCTTGGGCGTGGACTTGGCTGTTGGCTTGTCCGTTGCCGTTGGCTTGGGCGTGGGCGCCGGGCACGCCGCCGCCTCGGCCGGTCGGAGCGGCCGCATCTCCGCGATGTCGCATCGGAATGGGAGAACGAGCAGCGGGTCGATGCGGGCGGTCTCTTTCGACGGCAGCAGATCCCGCGAGACGATTCCGGGATCGAGCTGGAATGTCGCAAGCTCAGCCGGATTGAAGAGGCCGAAGTGGACGTGGCAGCCCGACGCGTTGCCCGTGGCTCCTTCATAGCCGATGACCTGGCCGGCGGTGACGTGCTGGCCCGGCGTGACCGTGACCTTGGATTCGTGGGCGTAGATGCTGCGGTAGCCGTCGCCGTCGTCGATCACGATCACGATCGGCAGGCTGTTCCACCAATGCTTCCTGTCGAGCAGGGCGTAGTACGGCGCGATGTCGCCGAGCCAGCCCATGTACTCGTCGTACCTGCGCCCTGCCGCCAGAACGGTGCCATCGTGAGCGGCGTGGACGGAGTCGCCGCATTGCGTCGCCATGTCCACGCCGTCGTGGAAGCGCTTGCCGTTGACGAAGAACTCGCCCCAGGGCGATGGCCCGAACGGAAGGGTGATCTTGGCGTTGGTGAGCGGCCAGACGTATCCGCTAAGACCGGTCGGAGTGGGGCTGGTCGGAGGATCGGTCGGTGTCGACGTCGGGAGGGACGAGGGGCTGGCGACCTGGGTGCCGGACGGTCCGGGTTGGGTGGCGAGCGAGGTCGAAGGACCTGCCACGTCGGCGGCGACGCCACGTGTGGTGACGGCCGAGCGCAGCAGCAGCCCGCCGATGACGATGGCGAGGGTGGCGACGCCAAGGATGAACACCGGCGGGATCCGGGTTGCGGCGTTCGGGCGGAGTGACGGCCGTCCGACGTGGAGCCGGGCGCGGATGCTGGACACGCACAGGTTGTAGCACGTCTGGGAGGCGGGCGTGCAGGCGACGGCGGTAGACCCATCTCCCCCTGGGCCCGTCGCCGCGCCGTATCGCCACGGCGTGGTCCTGGTGGCCGGGCTACTTCACCCCGACGTCGCGGCGTCGTCCCGAACGGCGCCACATCTTCCCGCCCTGGCCCGGCGTCGCCTAATGTGCTTGGCAGGGATGCTAGTTTGCTGCTGCCGTCGATTTGCGGGGCGGTCTCCGGCCGTTGCTGTCGGTTCGGAAAGGCCCCTTCGGAAGTCCTGCCCGTCGTTCTAGGAGTGAGCCCGTGGACGTCGTCCAGCTTGATCGCCTCCAGTTCGCGCTGACGATCAGCTTCCACTTCGTGTTCCCGGCCGTCACGATCGGCTTGGCTGGACTCATCGCCATCATCGAGACCTTTCGCTGGTGGACCAAACGCGACGTCTACGATCGGCTCTCCGTCTTCCTGGCGAAGCTGTTCGCGGTGACGTTCGTTATCGGCGTGGTGAGCGGCATCGTCATGGAGTTCCAGTTCGGCACGAACTGGTCCCGCTTCTCCGGCTTCGTGGGCGACATATTCGGCGTTCCGCTTGCAGCCGAGGGGATCTCCGCGTTCTTCCTCGAGTCGGCCTTCGTCGGCATCGTCCTGTTCGGGCGGGATCGCGTCGGTTCGACCGTGAGGTGGATCGCCGGGCTGCTTGTGTTCGCCGGTACGACGCTGTCGGCCTTCTGGATCCTCGTCGCCAACTCGTGGATGCAGAGCCCCGCCGGCTTCAAGATCGTCACCGATTCGAACGGCGTCGAGAAGGCTCAGATGACGGACTTCTTCCAGGCGATGTTCAATCCGTCGACCGTAGCCCGCTTCCTGCACACGGTCACCGCCTGCTGGGTCGTGGGCGCGTTCTTCCTGATGGGCATCTGCGCCTGGTACATCCTGCGCGGGCGCGGCTCCGACGTCACCTCGTTCGCGCTGCGGTTGAGCATGGTGGTCGCCTTCCTTGGAGCGGCCGGCATGTTCGCCACCGGCGACCTCCAGACGCGCGAGGTCCAGGCCAACCAGCCGGTCAAGTTCGCCGCGATGGAAGGCGTCTGCCAGACGGCGAACGGCGTCCCGCTTGACATCATCGCCGTGCCGCCGAGCCAGGACTGCTCCTCGGGCACCGGACTCGGGATCTCGATCCCATACGGTCTGAGCGCGATGTCCGACCTCGATCCGAACGGCCAGATCGAGGGACTCGATCAGGTCGCCCCGTCGCTCTGGCCGCCGGTGGCCGCGACCTTCCTGAGCTTCCACCTCATGGTGGGGCTGGGGATGGTGATGATGCTGCTGATGGTCGTCGGGATCTTCTTCCTGTGGCGCCGGACCCTCGAGGAGCACCGCTGGTGGCTGTGGCTGGCCGTGGTTGCCATACCTGCGCCGATCATGGCCACGGAGCTGGGCTGGATGACCGCGGAGGTGGGGCGCCAGCCATGGATTGTCCAAGGCTTGCTGATGGTCTCGCAGGGCACCTCGCCGGGGGTGTCGGCAGCCGACGTGTCGATCTCGATCGTCGCCATCGTCTTGCTCTACGCGCTGCTCTTCTTCCTTTGGCTGTATGGCCTGACCCGCGAGATCCGCCGCGGCCCTGAGACCGGGGCCGAGGCCGTTCAGCCCACCTCGGGCGAGACGGCACCACCGGCCGTGCCAACCGTCTCAGCCGCCTCCGGCGGCGCAGCTCCTGCCAAGGGAGGACGCTGAGATGCAGCTCTCTACCGTCTGGTTCCTCCTCATCGGCTTCCTCTTCGCCGGCTACGCAATTCTCGATGGCTTCGACCTCGGGGCCGGGGCGCTTCACCTGATAGTCGCCCGCACCGACTCGGAACGGCGTCAGGTCCTCAACGCCATCGGCCCGGTCTGGGACGGCAACGAGGTCTGGTTGATCACGGCTGCGGGCTCTCTCTTCGCGGCCTTTCCGCTCGTCTACGCCACGGTCTTCTCCGGCTTCTACCTGGCCATGGTGCTCCTGCTCGGGGCACTGATCCTGCGAGCCATCTCGATCGAGTTCCGGGGCAAGGAGACGGCCCGGGTCTGGCGGCTCGGCTGGGACGTTGGCTTCTCGCTTGGTTCGGCGCTGGCGTCGATCCTGTTCGGGGTTGCCCTGGGCAACGTACTGCGCGGCCTCCCGATCGATCCCGACGGCGTGTATCGGGGCAGTTTCGCCGGCCTGCTCAATCCGTTCGCCCTATCCGTGGGTTTGCTGAGCCTTGGGCTGGCGCTCCTGCAAGGGTCGTCCTGGCTGGTGCTCAAGACGGAAGGCGCTCTGCAGAATCGGGCGCGCTGGGCTCGACTGGCGGCGGTCGGCCTCACGCTCGGCGCCTGGATAGGCTCGACGTTGATAGCACGGAGCGACGCCGTTCGCGTCTTCGACAACTTCGCCAGCCCGTTGGCCTGGGTCGGTCCGTTTCTGACGGCGAACGTGGTCTTCTACCTGCTGCTGTCGATCCGGTTCATGCAGGAAGGGCGAGCGTTCTTCTTCTCGAGCCTCGTCGTCGCGGGTCTGGCCGTCACGGCCGGCACCGCCCTGTACCCAAACCTGGTCCCGGCGATCCACGCGGCCCGAAGCCTGACCGTCGACAACGCCCATTCGTCGGACACGTCACTCACGCTCATGCTGATGGTGGCGCTGATCGGCATGCCGATCGTCATCGGCTATACGAGCTTCATCTACTGGAAGTTCAAGGGCAAAGTCCAGATCGACGAAGCGAGCTACTGATCCGATCCTCGGCCCGACGTCGCACGCAGGCGCCCGCAGCGAGGCGACTCTGACGCGAGGCTAAGAGCCTGTGAACCAAATCGCTGTTTGGCGGATCGGTGATCGATCGAGCGTTCGGGATCCTGTTGGACCTGCGACCAATGCGCGAGATCGTCCGCAGAGCGGACAAGGCTCGGT
>JBEKPB010000024.1:0-28162 GCA_049521175.1 Candidatus Limnocylindrales bacterium | reverse complement strand
CAACTGTGCTGAGACGGCCTTGAGGACGGCCACCCGGTGCTTCGACATGCAGCAGACTGTCGCGCATGTCCCGACTCACCAGTCACCGATCAGGTGTCACCTATGTCCTGAACTCAGACACCCTTTCGCCCCGACCACACGCGATCGTCGCGGGCGGAGAAGGGCGGTCAGCGCACGCGGAATGGCGCCCCGTGGCCGGGAATCACGACGTCCACGCCGTCGAGGAGCCGTTGGCGGTTCCGGGCAAGCTCCGCCAGGTCGGTGGAGTAGGGGTCGACCTCCGGCGTCCGGTCCGACCGCCACCACAGATGAGTGAAGGCGTGTCGACCTGCGGCCGTGTCCACGACGAGGCTGGCGTCCTGCGGGGTGTGACCCGGTGTGACCCAGACGGTGGTGTTGGGCCCCAGCTCGAATCCCTCGCCCTGATGGGCGTTCACCTGGTCGTCGCGGCGAGCCGATCGGAAGTCGACGATCTCCGCCTGGCGGAAGAGCGCGATGTTGACGGTGTGGTCCAGGTGATGATGCGAGACGAATACGTGGGTCACGTCGTCAGGTGAGATGGCCAGCCGCTCGAGCGGGTCGAGGATCAGCGAGCGGCTCTTGACCATTCCCGGGTCGACGACGATCACCCGGTCGCCATCACGGACGAGACCCACGGTGCCTGCAACCGAGGGCATGTCGGCGTAGCCGACCACCAGGATGTCGACCAACGCGGGAGCGATGCCTTCGACCATCAAGTCTCCTCGAGGTGGGAGTGGTGCGTGGCGGCCGTTCCGATCAGAGCGCAAGTGTTGACAATCTACGCCCGGAAAGGACCTGGCCGAGACCGTCTAGTTCTCGATCCCGAACGTGAGACTTGTTCGGGCGCCTTGCTCCCGCACCTCGGTCTTCTCGAGCCGCAACCCGTTGAAATCGGAGCCGGAGAAGAGTCGGAGGCCCTCGCCCAGCAGTACCGGCATGACGTCGACGCGCAACTCCTCGGCCAGGCCCGCCCGCAGGAGCTGCTGGATCACGCTGACGCCGCCGACCACCTGGACGGCCCTGGGTCCCGCGGCCGCCTTTGCCTGCGCGACGGCCGATTCGATCCCGTCGGTCACGAAGGTGAAGGTCAGGCGCTCGTCCTGTTTCGGGGCAACGCGCGGTGGCCGGTGGGTGAGGACGAAGATTGGAACCTGGTACTCGTAGTTGCCCACGTACCAGTCGGGCTCGCCCATCTCGAATGCCCGTCGACCCATCAGGACCGCGCCCGTCTGCTCGACCAGGGTGTTCATGTACTCGGTGCCGTGCAATGCCGCCAGGTCTGTATAGAGGAGGTCTGCGCTGCCGCTCGCGTCGGC
Source organism: Candidatus Limnocylindrales bacterium (assembly GCA_049521175.1). Taxonomy (GTDB): domain Bacteria; phylum Chloroflexota; class Limnocylindria; order Limnocylindrales; family CSP1-4; genus Fen-1039. The sequence continues at coordinate 26,825 of JBEKPB010000024.1, read as the reverse complement.
CACGAACCCGTCGAGCGACATGGTCATACCGACGAGAACTCTTGCCATCGGATCCTCCGGGTCGTTGGTCACGCGGACCGCGTCAGTATCCTTCCACGCCGGCGTTGGGACCTCGGCTGAGGTCAGTCGGACCGCAAACCGAGACCGTTGCCTTCCGCCCCGCCGCGCGGCCAGCTCCGCTTCGCCTTACCTCGTCAGGAGGTTGGCCGAGAACGAATAGACCGTGGCGCGGCGGTTCTCATGACGCTCGAGGGCGATCGCGATCAACCGCGCGACGAGCTGGTCGAACCGCAGCCCCTCTTCCTCCCACAGGTAGTAGGCGAGCGATCCGGGGGTCGTGTTGATCTCGTTCAGCAGCAGTTGCGCCTTCGACCGGTCGTAGAGGAAGTCGACGCGGACGACGCCACTCGCGTCGATGGCGCGGAAGGCCTCGATCGCGAGCCTCTGCACCTCCGAGGTCAGGGCCTCGCCGATCGGCGCCGGCACCTGGCGCTGGAGGCCGGCCATGCCCGTGCTGCTGGCCGCGCCGCGCCCCAGCTTCTTGCCGCCGTGCTTGTACTTGTCGTCGAACGACAGGACCGACTCTGACCGCACCGGCTGCTCGCAGGCCGATGCGCGCTCCGGCGGGCCAAGCACCGAGCAGTTGATCTCGATGAAGTCGGTCAGGGCGTCCTCGACCAGGGCCCGGCCGTCCAGCTCGAGCGCGAGGTCGAGCGCATCGCGCAGGGACGCGCGGTCGGCGCAGCTCGAGACGCCGATGCTGCTTCCGAGGGACACCGGCTTGACCATGGCCGGATAGCGGTGCCTCGCTTCGACGACCCCGATGAACGCGTCTGGATCCTTCTCCCAATCGGGCCGCGACACCACCACACAGTCGAGAGTGGGGATCCCTGCCTGCCGGAGGACCCGCTTCGTCAGCACCTTGTCTATACCGAGCGACGAGGCGAGGATGCCCGATCCCACGTACGGCACGTCGGCCAGCTCGAACAACCCCTGCAGCGAGCCGTCCTCACCGTGGCTGCCGTGGATCATCGGAAAAAAGACGTCGGCCCACAGCTTCGGGCTCTTCGAGAGGAGGCCGCCGGCCGCGCCCGGGTGAACGATCAGCTGCCGCACGGATCTGTCCGGGCTGAGGCTGACGCGGAAGACGTTCTTGAGACCGGCGGCGTGGAAGGTCTGCTCGCGGTAGAGGTCCAGGTTGTCGAGGCCGTCGCCGGCATACCAGTCGCCCTGCTTGGTGATGTAGATCGGCAGGACGGGAAAACCGGCCTGATCGAGGGCGTCCATCGCCTGGTGGCCGGAGATGACCGACACCTCGTGCTCGACGGACCTGCCGCCGAAGATGACGGCCACGGTCGGATTGGACATCAGCTCCTCATTCCTCGTCGTACAGGTCGGGCAGGTCGTTCTCGAACAACACCACGTCGCCGGCGCGGACGATCGTCTTCAGCGCCTCCAGCCCCCGGTTGAGGTTCGGGACCGGCATCACGCGTTCGGCGCCGAAGCCGCGTTCGTCGAGGCCCCGCCGGATCGAAGCCGTCTGACGTGTTCCAACGAGAATCACGTAGTCGCAGACGTCGGCGGCCTTTGCTCCCAGCTTCTCGTTCCACGCATCCTGCTCAGCGCCGAGCTCGACCATGCCGGGGGTCACCAGCACTTTGCGCCCCGTCTCGAACGCCGCCAGGGCATCGAGCGCGTTGAAGGCCCCGACCGGGTTCGAGTTGTAGGCGTCGTCGATGATAGTCACGCCGTCCGCCCCGGTGTGCGTCTCGAGCCGGTGAGGAACCGGCTGCAGGCGGCCGATCGCCCCCGCGACCTCGCGCAGGCTGACGCCCGCGGCTCTCGCGACCGAGGCCGCAGCAAGGATGTTGCTGACGTTGTGAAGGCCGATTAGTCGTGTCCTGACCGTCACTCGTGGCCCACCGCACTCGACAAGGGTGAAGGTGAGGCCGTCCGGACCGTGAGTAATCGACACCGCGGCAAGATCCAGCTCGTCCGCTGAAGTGTCGATGCCATACCGCCGGACCTCGGCGAGACGCAGCGTCCCGGCCAGCCGCCGGACACGCGGGTCGTCGTTGTTGACGACGGCAATGCCGTCCGCCGGAAGTGCCTCGAGCAGTTCGAACTTGGCCATCTCGATCGTCTCGATGCTGCCGAAACGCTCGAGATGCTGTGGCCCAATCGCGGTCAGGACGCCGATATGCGGCCGGGTCAGACGCGCCATGTCGTGGATCTCTCCGCGCCGATACGCTCCCATCTCCACTATCAGCATCTGGTGCTCGGGCCCGAGCTCCTCGTTGATCGCTCGGCAGACCCCCAGGAGCGTGTTGAAGCTCGCCCGGGTCTTGAGGACGCGAAATCGTGACTCGAGGAGCGCCTCGGTGAAGTACTTGGTGGATGTCTTGCCGTAGCTGCCGGCGATGCCGACGACCATCGGCTTGAAGCGATCGAGCTTGCGCCGGGCCCTGACGCGGTAGGTCAGATTGATCGTCCTCTGGAGCGGCGCCAGGCACACGTTCGCGGCCATCACGGCGAACGGCGCGGCGTGGATGGAGACCAGCGTCGCGGCCATCACGCCCGCCCCGGCCACGTACGCATCGGGAAAGCCGAACGCCGCGGCGGCCTGCGCGACGGCGACGTAGACGGCGGCGAAGACTAATCCGGCCACCACGACCGAAACGGCCAGCAGGCGCTTCGCCCGGCCGGTGTAGACGAGCGGTTTCTTCCGCGGCGCCCGGACGGGGGTTCGTATCTCGTTGACGGCGGCCGCGACGGTGGCCAGTGCCGGCGCAACGTACGTGCCGGGGAGGCCGGCGACGGCGCTCAGCCCGAGATGCACCGCGACGGCAGCGAGATAGATCGACGCGAGGCGACCCTGGATCGTTCTGGATCTCGACGCGCCCAGCCAGCCGGCGAAACGGCGGTTCGAATAGTCGTCCTGCTGGAGTGCATGGAGGCTCGGGAGGATCCGGCGGGCGGTCAGGGTGAACCCTACGACGACCGCGGCCGACAGCACGGCGATCTGCAGGATGTCGACCGCGGCGCCCGAATCCGGCGCGGGGCTAGCCATTGAGGAATTCGAGCGCGGCGAGGCGGAAGCGACCGTACTGGTCCAGGTACGAAAAGTGCCCGGCGTTCTTGAGCACCAGCAGGCGAGCGCCCGGGATCAGCTTCTCCATCGTGCGAGCGTCGGCGACGGGCGTCTCCTCGTCCGACTCGCCCCAGACGAGTAGAGTCGGGCACGCGATCCGAGCGAGGTACGGTCTGAGGTCCTCTTTGACGATCGCCAGGAAGGTGCCGCGCAGCGGGCCCGCGTTGAGATAGTCGGGGGAGGCGATCCGCCTGACGATCGCGCCACGGACCGCCTGACCCGGCCAGCCGAGCCGGCGCCCCATCGCGTTGGCGAACCTGGACGCGCCACGCCGGAGCACGCGGCCGAATGTCCGGCGGGGGGGCACCCCGGCGGCGTCGACGAGGATCAGGCGATCGACAATGCCCGGTCTCGAGGCGGCGAGCTTGATCGCCACGCGGCCTCCGAACGAGTGGCCCAGCACTGCCGTCTGCTCGATTCCTAGCTCCGCCATGACGTCCAGCGTGAGCTCGACGAAATCGTCGACGGTCCAGGTCGTGGGCGGCAGATCTGAGCCGCCGTGGCCGGGGAGATCGAAGGATGTGATGCGGAAGAAGCGCTGCAAGTCCGCGGTCAGGGTCGCGAAGGTGTCGAGCGAGCTACCCCAGCCGTGGAGCAGCAGCAGTGGCTGGCCGCTCCCGACCGATTCGTAATGGATTCGGATTCCGCGGACAGTGATGAACGAGGATTCGACCGCTGAAGCGGCGTCTCCCCGCACCGGGGCCGTCTCGCCGTCGGGTCGTCCGTCCGGAACCGCCAGAGATGGTGCCAGTATCTGATCCTCGCCCAAGCCGATCACCGTGGTCGCAGGCCACCAATCTCACGGGTATGGTGAAGCCTCCAAAGGTCCTGCCATGGTACAAGAGGCGGCCCGCCCGGCGAAGTCGGCCTCCTCATGCGCCTTCCCGCGCCCAACTCGGACGCGCCGGTGGCTAGGGCGGTCCGTGGGCCGCGGAGTCTGCGGAGAGCCGGCCGGGGCCCCACACTAAGGGGCGCCCAACCGCAATGCCGGCTGCGCGGTTGGATCGAGAGGCAGGTGGTCCTGGCCGGCCTCACTCGGGGCTAGGTGGCGGTTCGGCGAGGCATAGCTCACTCCGAGCGCGACCTGCGTCGCAAAGCAGACATGTAGATCTACATCAATGGATGAGGACGCCGCGATGATGGAGACCGTCAACTACGGTGGCTGGCCGAACTGCATTCGCCTCTACAACGGGGAGATCGAGCTCGTCGCGACGACCGACGTGGGCCCCCGGGTGATCCGGCTCGGCTTCATAGGCGGCCAGAATCTGTTCAAGACCTACCCGGAGTCGCTCGGTCGGGTGGGCGACCCGGAGTGGCAGATCTACGGCGGGCACCGGCTGTGGCATGCTCCTGAGGTCTCTACCCGGACCTACTCGCCCGACAACTCGCCGGTAGAACACTCCTGGGACGGCGCCACGCTACTGCTTCGCAATTCCGACGAGCCAAACGGCATCGACAAGGAGATACGCCTCACCATATCTCCCACGTTGCCCCGCGTCGAAGTCGCCCATCGGCTGATCAACCGCAACCCATGGCCGGTCGAGCTGGCTCCGTGGGCGCTGTCGGTCATGGCTCCGGGCGGCCGAGCCATCTTCCCCCAGGAAGAGTTCCGTCCTCATCCGGACGTGCTCGTTCCGGCGCGCCCGCTGGTGCTCTGGTATTTCGCCGACATGAGCGATCCCCGCTGGACCTGGGGCCGCCGATACATCCAGCTCCGGCAGGATTCGACTGCGACCACCAAACAGAAGGCGGGCCTCCTCAACAAGAAGGGCTGGGCGGCGTACCTGCTCGGGGGCGAGGCATTCGTCGTCCGCTACGCGTACGACCCAGATGCCACGTACACGGACATGGGCTGTAACACCGAGACGTACACGGACCCCAAGATGCTTGAGGTCGAGACGCTCGGGCCCCTCACCAGACTGGAGCCGGGCGAGGGCGTCGACCACCTCGAGTCGTGGCTCCTGGCGAAGGTGGAATGCGGACCGAGCGACGCCGAGATCGACGCGCAGATCCTGCCACTCGTCGGTGAGCCCAGCCGCTGAGCCTGGCCCCCGACGGGGCACAAGACCGCGATTCCAGCCCGTGGCGGCGATCGAAGACGCTGGTTAAGATCGAAGCGGCTCCCGAAGGAGCCGCTTCGTTGCTGTCCCGGTGAAGGGTCGATCCGTCAGAAACGAACCGTCTTCTGCCACGCTGCAAAGGCATCTATCACGTCGGCTGCACCGACTACCCTAACCCGACCTACCCATGACCTTGCAACTGGGGCAGCAGGCTGACTGGCAGCTTCTAAAGTCTACAGCCCCTTCTGCCTTCAATCCAAGGGTTTTGGCGGGCAACTGGGTTAAAATCCCGCAACTTAGTTAGGGTTCGGTTCGACCTCTGTTGCGGTCTGCGCAACCTATGGGCGAGGACGTCACAACCGCCCCGTCCGACACCCCCATGCAGGCCTTTTTCAGGGTTCTCCATGGGTTGATGTTGCCCGGATCATGGTCAATCGGGTCAGGCGCGCGGGCCTACTCGTCAATCTTCACAGTAGCCATCGCCGTCGGCTCGGCCGGCTGGTCTCGACTGTCGCGTTTGGAGGCCGCGATGGCATCGACGACGTCCATGCCGGCGGTCACCTGACCGAAGAGCGTGTACTTCTTGGGCAGCCGCCCACCCGACAAATCCGCGAGGCAGATGAAGAACTGACTGCCATTGGTGTTCGGACCGGCGTTGGCCATCGCGACGGCGCCTCGAACGTAGTCGCCCTCGAACAGCTCGTCGGCAAACTTGTATCCGGGACCGCCCGTGCCGAGCCGCCCTCTGTCGAGCTTGTCGAGATGGCCGTATTCCCCGTCGCCGCCCTGGATCACGAAACCCGGCACCAGGCGATGGAAGACCACGCCGTCGTAGAAGCCCTCGCGGGCGAGCTTGATGAAGTTGGCGGCGGCCTTTGGGGCGCCCTTCGTACTCAGCTCGATCTCGATTGCGCCCTTGTCGGTCTCGATCGTCGCCTTCGTCATCCATTTCTCCTCATCTGGTTGTCACGAGTTAGGGTGCCACTGATGGCCGCAACCCGGCAGGAGCGGGCGATCCGGCTCGCCCGTCGGGCGACGCGGGGTGGCGGGGATTGGAACGTGGCGCCTGCTACGGCGTCGTGACGATCGTGCTCGTGATGACCACAGGTTCGAGCGGCATCGAGGCGGCGGAGCCGTCCGACCCCGGCTCGCCACCGAGCGGGACTCGCACGATCCTGTCCACGACGTCCAGCCCGGATGTCACGTTGCCGAATATGGCGTAGTTGTTCGCTGCGCTTGCGCCAAGGGTCGACGCCGCCGAGTCGGCCAGAACGATGAAGAACTGCGAGTTGCCCGAATTCGCGTTCGCGGTGCGGGCCATGGCGATGGTGCCGCGCTTGTAGGTCGTCGTCACCTTGTCGTCGGGGATGGTCCAGCCGGGGCCGCCGGTGCCCATCTTGTTCGGCTCGTCGTTGGGCAGGCGCGCGTATTGCCCGTCGCCGCCCTGGATCACGAACCCGGGCACGATGCGGTGGAAGAGAACGTTGTTGTAGTACCCGCAGCGAGACAGCGCTACGAAAGCGCCGGCGGCGTTAGGTCCGAGGCTGCCGTCCACCTTGATCACGATATTGCCGAAGTTGGTGGTCATCGTGACGGTCGCGGTGCCGGAGAGAGCGGCCGGCGCGGAGGTCGGGCAGCCAAATGGCGAGGGCGACTCGGTCGGGCCCAGCGTGAAGGCTGGAGTCGTGGGTGGCACGCTCGGCAGGAGCGTCGGCGAAGGCGTAGGCGTGACGTTCGGAACGGCGGTGCAGCCGGCGACCAGCAGTGCGGCGAGGCCAAAGGCCGCGACCCGGCGGGCGGACGACGAGTTGAGCGCGAGGATCATGCAGCGGCCTCCAGGGCTTTGGCGAAGTCTAGTGCTCCGGAGAGGAGCGGCTCGCCGAGGATGATGCCTGCGATCTCGGCGTCCCGCAGGCCTTTGATTGCGTTGAGGTCTACGGACCCGCCGGCCACGAACAGCTCGGCGCGAAGAGACCGAGCCAGTCCGGTCAGGAACCCCAGGTCCGGAACCGCGCCGCCGTGTGAGAGAACGAGCCGGCGGACGCCATGATCCACCAGCTCGCCGGCCAGGTCTACCAGGCTCGGAGGCGCGGGTCTGTGCCAAGGATACGCGGCAATGCGATCTGGCCGCGGGTCCAATCCGACGGCGAGCCAGTCGCCCGCCACCGCCAGGCATTCGTGGAGCAGCTCGGGCCTGTCTGCCACGGCCATTGAGACGACTACGCGCGTGGCGCCGGCGGCGAAGGCGAGCCGGATGTTGTCCGCTCCCTCCATGCCCCCGGCGACCTGGAGTGGCACCCCCACTCGCGAGGCCACGCGGCCCATGACCTCGAGATTGGCCGGGCGCCCGGAACGGGCGCCGTCCATGTCGACGATGTGGATCATCTTCGCGCCGAGGGCCACGAACCGTTCCGCGATCCTGTCGGGCCGGTCGCTCGGCGATCCGATCCCGGCCGAGGCACCCGGCCAGTGGACCAATCGTGAGCGGCTGTTCTCGACGTCGATGCTTGGGATTACGAGCACGACCTGGTGCTACCCGTCCGATGCGCGAACGGCGGCCGCTCCACTGGCCGCTCCGGCGGCTCCCGCGGCTCCGCCGGCCACTCCACCGGCCGCTCCGGCGGCTCCCCGAGCCGCGCCCGCCAGAAGCCGGCGCTGGAAGCTGATCGGCAGCGAGCCGTTTCGCAGGAGCGTGTCGTGGAAGTCCTTGAGGCTGAAGCGATCGCCCATCCGGCGCTGCTCGTCGGCTCGGAGCTGAAGGAGCAGGACCTTCCCGAGCAGGTAACTGAGCTGATATGTGGGCGTGTACGTGTAGCGGAAGACTTCGGCCTGCGCGTTGGCGTGCTCGAAGGCGGTGTGCTCGATCAGGAATGCCGTGGCCTCGTCGACCGAGAGCTCGCCACGGTGCATGCGGACGTCGAGGATGATCCGGCACGCTCGCCAGATGGCGTCTGTGTGCATTGCGAGCAGGAACTCGGGGCCGGCGTCGAAGCCCTGCTCGCGCATCATCTGCTCGCTGTACATGCCCCAGCCCTCGACGAACTCGGGGGCGTCGGTCAGGAGCCGCACCAGAGATGGGTGGCGGATCGCGGCGGAGAGCTGCAGGTGATGGCCCGGGTATGCCTCATGGACGCTGGTGTTGCTGATGGAGGCGTAGTTGTGCTCGCGCATCGCGTTCGGGTCGTCGCCGACCGAGGGCGTGACGATGTATATGCCCGACGGGTGGTTGTCGAACTTGGGCGGCTCGAAGTAGGCGGCAAACGGGATGACCGTGCGCAGGTACTCCGGCGTGGGGATGACCGAGATCTGCTCGCCCGGCGGCAGCGTCGCGATGCCGTGCTCGACGATGTGGGCCCGGGCCCGGTTCATGGCGTCCTTGTAGCTGGCGAGCGCCTCCTCGAAGGTCGCCGGATGGTTCGACTTGACCCGGTCGACGACGACCCGCTCCTCGACGCCCGGGTCGATGCGGCGGGCATCCTCGACTCGAGCCGCCTTGTTGAGCGCCAGCTGCTGCTGCCCTATCTCGAGGATCTGCGACGCATCGAGGCCGTCGAAGGCTCGCCGCCCGACCAGCTGGTCGTAGCTCTCGGAGCCGAGCGCCCACTCCTCGACGGTCGAGCCCATCCTCGACTTGATCGTGTCGATGTAGGAGGCGACGGCCGCTGAGGCCGTCTCGACCGCCTTGTCCAGGCGGGCCTTGCCGCGTTCGCCCAGGACTCCCGCGCCGGAGGCCTGGACCTCCTTGAAGAGGAATGGCATCTGTTCGCCGGCGTCGATCTCCAGCTCCTGCCAGAGCCGGACCTGGGGTGCGGTGGCTCGGGTCCTGTGCTGCTCGAGGGCCGCCGGAATGGCCTCCATCCGGGAGGTCAGCGCCGCCAGTCGATCGGAGAGTGGGGCGTAGTCGCGAGCAAAGACGCTGAAGAGCGCGTCACCGACCATGTCCATGGCCGTGGAGCGGCGCTCCCAGACCCGATGGATGTCGAGGTCGAAGAGCGCGCGGCGGACGTTGTGGATAGCCAACTCGCGCTCGAAACGGACGCTCTCCGAAAGCCCCACCGGGTCGATTGCCTCCAGCGCGCGCCCGAGCTTCTTCGCATCGGCGATGTCCTGCTCCACGGCGTCGCGACTGCCGTTGTCGAGCCTGCCGTCGCCATCGTGGATGCCCATATACGTGGCGTAGATCGGATGGGCATCGATCAGGCGGCGGAAGTCGGCTTCGATGGCGTCCCAGAACGCCCCATCGAGCGGGCCGGCAATCGGCTGTGAGACCGGACGAGGAAGGTCGAGATCAGCCATCTATCGCTCCAGGACTGGGGCTGCCGCTGGTTGGGCAGGCGGGGTTTGAGTGGCGGGGGTTGGCGTGGTTTCGCGCAGAGCCTCGGCCGCGGCCGCGACCACACGGTCTATGTCGGCGGCGGTGACGCCGTAGTGGGTCACGGCCCGGATCGAGCCGCCCGAGTATTCGACCATCAGGACGCCGCGGGTCCGCAACGCGTCGAGGAAGGCGGTCCGGTCCCGCCGCACCCGAAAGACCACGAAGTCCGTCGTGGCGCGGCTCGGGTCCAGCCGCCCCGGCGCCGGTTGCGCCAGGCCGCCGGCGGACTCGACGCCGTCGAGGTCGGCCAGACCCTCGGCCAGGCGGCGGGCGTTGAGGTGATCCTCGGCGAGGCGCGCGATCATGCCGTCCGAGCCGTCGCTGAGAGCCACCAGTCCAGCCGCCGCCAGGATCCCGACCTGGCGCATCCCGCCGCCAACCAGCTTCCGACCGCGCCAGGCCCGGTGGATGAACTCCCTCGATCCGACGACCATGGACCCGACGGGGCAGGAGAGTCCCTTCGACAGGCAGAACGCGACCGAATCGGCCGGCCCGGCCAGCTGTCTCGGGGTCAGGTCCAACGCCACGCAGGCGTTGAAGAAGCGCGCTCCGTCGATGTGGAGCGGGACGCCGTGGCGATGGGCGATCTCGGCCACGGTCTGCGTGTATCCGAGGCTGAGCGGCTGGCCCATCGAGTGGGCGTGGGTGTTCTCGATGGCGACCAGGCCGGTTATCGGCTGGTGCGGGTCGCTGGGATCGCGGAACGCCTCCTCGAGCGCGTCGAGGTCGAACGTGCCGTCCGCGTTCTCGCGCATCTGCCTGATGGAGGTGCCGACGACGACGGCGTGGCCGGCCTGCTCGTCGTCGACCATGTGAGTGCTCGCGCCGGCGATCGTCTCCTGGCCGCGCCCGAGATGCCCGAGCTGCGACACCAGGTTGGCCATCGAGCCGCTCGCGACGAACAGCGCCGCCTCCTTGCCGAGCAGCTCCGCCGCGCGATCCTGGAGCCTGTTCACCGTCGGGTCGTCGCCGAATACGTCGTCGCCCAGCTCGGCCTCGTACATAGCCTTGCGCATCGCGGGCGTGGGGTGGGTTACGGTGTCGCTGCGGAGGTCGATCATCCGGTTCCGCTTACTCCGAGGGGGGGTTGTCGGTCGAGTATATGACGGCCGGCTGAGGGCGCCGTTCGCGCCCGGCGACGAACCCGGGCCGACTTGATCGTGTTCGGACATCGGCGGCTGCACCTGCTATCCTTCGCGGTCGGCGCGGGCTCGTGGTGTAGCGGCCTAACATGCCAGCCTGTCACGCTGGAGACCGCCGGTTCGAATCCGGTCGAGCCCGCCAGTATCGCCTCTCCTAGCCCCGTCCCCGCCCGGACGGGGCTCTTCCTTGCCCGGGCCGGCGCGGAGTCGGGCCCGAGCCGCACGATCGGCGTGCCAAGAAGCCGCCCGTAACGCACAATCAGGTTCCAAGGCGTCGCTGAGCGCCGCCGCGTCACCAGGAGGCACGAGCAGAATGAGCGGCCGCGTCATCGTGGTCGGCTCGGTCAACATCGACCTGGTCGCGCGCGTCCCACATCTTCCACACCCCGGCGAGACGGTCACCGGCGGCAGCTACGACCGCCACCACGGCGGCAAGGGGGGCAACCAGGCCGTCGCGGCCGCCCGTCTGCGCCGGCCGACGCTCTTCATCGGAGCGCTTGGCGACGACACGTTCGAGGTCGAGGCGCGTCGCGCGCTCGCCGCCGAACGAGTGGACGTCTCGATGGTCGCGTCGCTGCCCGGCCAGCCGACCGGCGTGGCTTTGATCCTGGTCGACGCCACCGGAGAGAACGAGATAGCCGTGGTGCCGGGAGCAAACGGCGCGATCGAGGCGGGCTACGTTCACGACTGCCTGGCGCGGCTCGGGCGGCTGACCGGCGACGTCATGCTCGTCTGCAACGAAGTCCCACTCCACGTCGTGCGCGAGGCTCTGCTGTGCGGCCATGCCGCCGGAGCGACGACGGTCCTGAACCCCGCCCCGGCCATCGGGATCGACAGGTCGATCTTCGGGCTGGCCGACATCGTGACTCCCAACCGCAACGAGCTGGCGACGTTGCTCCAGACCGAGGCGAGGCGGACCGGCCGTCGGACGGACGTCAGCACCGACACGACCGTCAGAGCCCGCTCTCTGCTCGAGCCGGGACCGGAGGGACCCGGTGCCCGCAAGGCGGTCATCGTGACGCTCGGGGCGGCCGGGGTCGTGGTCCTCGAGCGCATAGGGTCGGGCCTCGACGGTACGGCCGAGGCGCAGCGAGCCAGCACGGTCAGGATCGAAGGCTGCGAGGGCGAGGAAGCTGCTGGTGATGCCGCCGCTGCTGGGACCGCCGCCATGGGTGCAGGCGACGCCGCGGGCGCGGGAGGCGGCGCGACGACCGCTGCCGAGCAATTGGCGCCGGGGTCGAAGAGCCCGCCGGCCTCGCGGACCTCGGCAGGGGCCTCGGGCCGCGGCGGCGGGATCCGGGTCTGGCAGGTCCCGGCCGATCGAGTCGCGACCGTGGACAGCACTGGGGCCGGCGATGCGTTCTGCGGGGCGCTGGCGGCGGCTCTGGCCGAAGGACGCCCGCTGGCAGAGGCCGTTCAGCGGGCGGTGGCGGGGGGAGCGCTGGCCACTACCCACGTCGGGGCGCGCGAGGGGATGCCGACGGCCGCCGAGCTCGAAGAGTTCCTTCTGACCCACGCAGCCGCCGAGCCAGACTAGGCCGAGGCCCCGCGCCTCCGGGACCGCTCCAGAAGAGGGGCACCGAGCCTGACGGTTATGTAGCAGGCGAACGCGATCGTCGTGACGTAGAAGCTGACCGGCACGGTCGTGACCAGGGCCAGCAGGATTCCGCCGACGGTTGCCAGGAGGGCCACCCCCACGCTCGCGAGCGTCGCGAGGCCCGGATGTGCCGTCAGGCGCTCGGCCGTGGCCCCGGGCGTGATCAGGAGAGTCAGGATCAGGAGCACGCCCACGATCTGGACCGCCTCCGCGACCGAGGCCGCGAGCATGAGCAGGAACAGGATCGAGACGAGCCGCACAGGTACGCCGCGCGCTTCGGCGACGAGCGGATCCACGGTCGCGAAGGTGAGCGGCCGGTACATGACGCCCAGGCCGACGATCGTGATGATCGCCATCACGACCAGCAGGATGAGGTCGCCCTGGCTGACGGTCGTGATGGCCCCGAACAGGATCGAGAAGGCCTCGGTCGCGTAGCGGGGATAGAGCGTGATGAAGAGGACGCCGAGCCCCAGACCGAAGGCCATGACGACGCCGACCACCGAGTCGCGCTCGCGGACGCGCAGGCCGAGGGTTCCGATCACCAGTGCGGTCAGGAGCGATCCCGAGAGCAACCCCAGCACCGGCGAGAGGCCGATCAGGATGAAGCCGGCCGAGCCCGTGAAACCAACCTCGGCTAAGGCATGGACGGCGAACGACATGTTCCGGGCGACCACGAAGCGGCTGACGAGACCGGCGACCACGGACACGAGAACGCCCGCCAGCAGCATGTCCTGAACGAACGGGTAAGGGAGCAGATGGAGGAGCTGGTCGATCATTGATGAGTCCCCACCGGCTCGGGAAAGTGGTGCGGCTCGTCGATGTCGAAGCCGGCGCCACTCGCCTCGCCGACGACCACGACCCGGCCGCGGACCCTCAGCACCTCGACGGGCGCGTCGTAGAGATCCGACATCGTCTGGCTGGTCAGGACCGCGTCCGTCGTCCCGGCGGCCCAGCGGCCGTTCACCACGAACACGACCCGGTCGGCATAGCCGAGCACCGGGTTCACGTCGTGGGTCACAAAGACGACGGTGCCACCCCTGTCGCGGGACCAGCCGCCGATCAGCTCGGTTATCTCCTGCTGATAGCGCATGTCCAGACTTGCCAGCGGCTCGTCGCAAAGCAGGAGCTTCGGATCGCCGACGAGAGCCTGGGCTATCCGGAGACGCTGCTGCTCACCGCCGGAGAGCCGGCCGATAGGCGCATCGGCGTACGGACCGGCCTCGACCGCCTCCAGTGCCGCTTCCACTCGAGCGCGATCGGCGCGTGACAGCCGCCCGAACCCCCAGCGGTGGCCGTCGACGCCGAGGCCCACGAGGTCGCGGCCTCGCAGCGGAAGGTCGCGGTCGAAGCCGGCATGCTGCGGGACGTAGCCGATGGCCGGATTGCCTCGTCGAGGAGGCCCGCCCAGGACGTCGAGCGAGCCACTTGCCAGCGGGGCCAGGCCGAGCAGCGCCCGCAGCAGCGACGTCTTGCCCGATCCATTCGGCCCGAGCACGGCGAGGAACTCGCCCTGCGGGACCGTCATCGAGAGCTCCGACCAGACCACGCGATCGCCATACGCGAGCGTCGCCCGATCGAAGCACATCGCCGGCTCCTGCCTGGCTGCAGGCCCTTCGGCTTGGGCGCCGCCGCGGAGGGACCGACCGTTGCCGCTCACGCGCCTCCCCCGATCGCCGCTTCGATGGCGTTGAGCTGGGCCAGCTGCCAATCGACGAAGCTTTCCCCCGTCTTCGGGATGGTCTCGGACACGCCCACAACCGGGACGCCAGACTGCCCGGCAAGGGTCTTGATCGACTCGGTCACCGGCGACGTGGCCTGGCTGTTGTAGAGCAGCACCTTGACCTTGTGGCCGGTCAGCAAGTCTTGCATCGCGGCGACGTCGGCCGGGGCCGGGTCGGTGCCGTCCTCGATCGCCTTGGCGAAGCCTTCGGGGGTCAGCGCTTGCCAGCCAAGAGCGGTGACGAGGTACCCGGGGACCGGCTCGGTGTAGGCCACGGGCGTGCCGGGGTAGCGGGTCTTGGCCTCGGCGATCTTTGCGGCCAGTGGGGCGAAGGAGTCTAGATAGGTCTTGAGATTTGCCTCGATGGTCGGCTTCGAGTCCGGGCGCAGCTGCTCCATGGCATCGGCGACAGCCCGTCCCACCTTTGGCATCGTCGCCGGGTCGTACCAGACGTGCGGGTTCACACCGTCTGCGAGCCCGAGCAAGGTCTGGACGTCGATCACCTTGCGGTCGGAGCGCGGCGAGGCGCCGATCAGATGGTCCAGGAACGCGTCGTAACCGAGGCCGTTCTCGACCACCAATGTGGCGTCGGCGACGGCCTGGGCATTCGCGGGACTGCTCTCGTAAGTGTGGGGGTCGACGTTGGGGTCACTCAAGATGCTCGTCACGGACACGAGGTCGCCGCCGACCCGGGACACGAGGTCGCCGTAGAAGTTCTCGCCGGCAACCGCGTTGATCTTGCTGCCAGAGCTGCTCGTGCTCGAAGAGCAGCCGGACGCCACGACCAGAAGAAGCGGAATCGTCACGAGGGCGAGATGGCGCCAGAGTGTTCTGCGTGCGTCCGGGGTCATGCGTTGGCTCCTGCATCCGCTATGGGTTCTTTCGCCGCGCAATCGGGACAGGTCCCGAAGAGCTCGAGACGATGAGCCTCTATCCGGTATCCGTGGCGTTTCGCGATCTCGTCGACCAGACGTGCCAGTTCTCCATCGGCGACGTCCTGGCTCCGACCGCAGTTCGAGCAGACGAGGTGGTGGTGATGCTCGTCCGGGTCGCACAACACGTATGCATGCGAGCCGTTCGGGAGGTCGAGGCGTTCCACTACCCGGAGCGACGTCAGGAGTTCGAGCGCGCGGAAGACGGTGGCTCGGCCGATGTTCACTCGCTCGCGCCGGCCGCGCTCCAGAAGTTCGGCCGCGGTGAAATGGCCACCAGTGGCTGCAACGAGCTCGGCCACCAGGTGGCGGTTCGGGGTTGCCTGGTAACCTGCCCGTTCGAGCGCCCGAACGATCCGTTCGGCCTGGGGCGAAGTGATACTCGGTCTCATGCACCGATGATACCAGGTCTCATTTCGCGATGTCGAGTACGATGTTCGGACGCTTCGCCGTCAGGCCGCCAGGCGAAACCGCGTCGGCCCGGCCGATCGCCGGCGTCAGACGAAGGCAGGAGGAATGGCAGAAACAAGCATGGCCGCTCAGGCGGCCCGGCCATCACTGTGGAGTCGGATCAGGCACATCCATCCCGGTCTCGTGCTGGCTACGCTCGACCTGATCGGGCTTGGTATCGCCTCCTACCTCTCGGTAGAGGAGCTGCAGAACAAGCCCCTGATCTGTCCCAAGGTCGGTATCTTCGACTGCAACGCGGTGGCGCAGAGCGCCTACTCGCGCCCGTTCTTCGGGATACCCGTGGCCGTGTACGGCGTCTGCCTCTCGATCACGCTCTTCATCCTGGCCATCGCGTGGTGGCGCACCAACAACTACAAGCTCCTGCTGCTGCACTACGGCCTTTCGCTCGTCGGCGTGCTGTTCGAGGGCTGGTTCCAGTTCGCGCAGATATTCCTGGTCAAGGCGGTCTGCGTGTACTGCGAGTCCTACGGCATCTCGCTGGTCCTGCGCTTCGTGATCGCCCTGTGGGTCTACCTTCGGACTCCTAATCCGGACGCGATTCCAGCCGACGAACTCAACTGACACCCAATCCCGCCCAAACCAGCGCACGAGGGTCAACGCGATGACATCCAACCGTCCGAGTGGGCGTCCAACTTCCGGTGGCAGCGTGCCGCCGACTAGCCGGCGCTCGGCCAGGCAGCAGCGTCTGGCAAACCGGGAGGCGAACCGAGCCCTGGCTCGAGCCGGCACGTATGGCAGCTCGGGAGGGTCGAGTCGGCCGCTTATCCTCTACTCGGTCATCGCAGTCGTGGTTGCCGCGGTCGTCATCGGCGGTGCCATCCTCCTGACGAATCAGGGAGGCAACAAGGCGAACCAGCCGGGCGGCACGCCGAACCCACCGCTCGGCAGCGCGATCACGCCGAACTCGATCCCGACCAACGGCCTGACGCTGGGCAACGCCGACGCCAAGCACACTATCGACATCTACGAAGACTTCCAGTGCCCCAACTGCTGGATCTTCACGCACGACATCGAGCCGGAGGTCATCAGCAACTACGTCGCGACCGGCAAGGCCAGGATCGTCTATCACGACTTTCTGATCATCGATAGCAAGACGGGCGGCACCGAATCGCTCGACGCCGCCAATGCCGCGCGCTGCGCCAGCGACCAGGGCATGTTCTGGCCGTATCACGACTGGCTCTTCGCCAACCAGTACTCGGAAGGATCCGGGGCCTACACCAAGGATCGCCTCAAGACGATCGGCCAGATGGCCGGCATCAAGGATCTGACCAAGTTCGACACCTGCGTCGACGGCGGCACGCACAACGCCGAGATCCAGACCGAGCAGACGCAGATCCCATCGGGTGTGGGCGGAACGCCCGCGATCATCATCGACAGCGGCACGCCACTGACGTCTTATGACTACGGGACGATCTCGTCTGCCCTCGACACGGCTCTCGGTATCACCCCTAGCCCGTCGGCCGGGGCGTCGACGAGCGCGACCCCCGCGGCAGCGACTCCTACCGCCGCCGCCTCGCCGAGCGCCTTGCCGAGCGCCTCGCCGAGCGCCTCGCCTTCCTGAGATCCCCCCGCCGCGGAGCCAAGTCTGGAACGACCCGCGGCGCTCGCAGGAGCGCCGCATCCGGTCCCGAATCGTCGTTCACGGGAAACCGGAACGACTCACGGGGGATAGCCGATGACGCCGAAACGTTCCGGGCGACGTTCAGGCGGGGCGGGTCAGCCGCCCGCGGGAGCGCCTTCCGCCAGACAGCAGCGTCCCGCCAATCGGCGGGCGAACGGGGCCCTGGATAAGGCCTCGACGCGGGGTTCGGGCGGGGAGGGACCCCGACCGCTGCTTCTCTGGAGTCTCGTCTTCGTGGTGGTCGCGGCCGTGGTCGTCGCCGCGGCGATCCTCGTCTCGCAGCCGAGCAGCGGGGGCACAACAAGCGTGCAACCACCCACGGTCGTCACGCCGACGGGCATCCCGGCAAACGGTCGGACCCTCGGCCAGCCGAATGCCCCGGTCACAATCGACCTTTACGGCGACTTCCGCTGTTCGGCCTGTTTCGGATTCACGACCGGCGGCACGGAGTCGGACCTGGTCACCAACTACATCGCCACGGGCAAGGCCAAGCTGGTCTGGCACGACCTGCTTTCGATCGACGAGCTCCGCGGCGGGACGGCTTCGCGCGATGCCGCGAACGCTGCCTGGTGCGCGGCCGACCAGGGCAAGTTCTGGACGATGCACGACTGGCTCTACGCCAACGATCAGCACCCGAGCGAGGCCGCGTCGGCGTTCACGTCGTCCCGGCTGTCCGCCATCGCCAAAGCCGCCGGCCTGGACATGTCGAAGTTCCAGCCGTGTTTCGATTCCGGGACCCACAACGCGGACATTGCGGCCGAACAGTCGAGCACGCCCAGTCAGGCAGGGGGTACGCCGACGGTCTTCGTGGCCGGCAAGTTCGTGGGCACGGCCAGCTATGTACCGACCTACCAGCAGATCAGCGCCGCCATCGACGCGGCTCTCGCCTCGTCGCCGTCCGCCTCGCCCAGCGCCAGCCCGTCCTGAGGCGGCCTATCCCCGGTCGCCAGGCTCGATCATGCCCAACTGGCGACGGAGCTCCGTCGCGGCGGCCCAATGGTCGCCTGCCGACGTCTCCACGCGTTGACTCTCGCGCGAGCTCCACTCCGCCAGCCAGTGATTGGCGTCGCGCAGGGTGTGGGCCTGCCCGAGACGCCGGCGGACGTTCTGGATGAAGGCGCAGTACAGAGTCGACGGGGCGGCCTTGGCGATGAGGGTCTCGGCGCCCGGCATGAAGTCGATCGGGACCTTGATCCGGGCAAAGAACGCGCCGAGCTCGGAGGCCAGGGGATCCGACGTCTGGCTGTGACCGCTCCAGCGCAGGATCGGGGCGTCGGAGCTGAAGTCGACGAGGACCGTGGTATCGGCGGTCGTCTGGGCCCGCATCGCGCCGCCGAAACTCAAGAACTCGTTCTTCACGTTGACCCGGTCGGTCAGAGATATCCGGCCCCAGGCGTATTCGGCGACCACCGGGAACCTAGACTCGCTATCCAGCCGGGCCGGGCGACCACGAGATCCGTCGCAGACCCAGTAATCGATGATTTCGGGGTCGAAATGGTGGAGCGTGGGCTGGGGTCGAAGAGCGACCAGGAGATGCCTGGTCTCGTCGCTCGTGGAACGGTCGGGCTCGATCAGCTCGAAGCCAAGGTTCGCGAGTACCCGACCGGTCTGCTCGAGCCAGCGGCTGTCGTCCTGAAGGGGTGGGTGTTGGTCGATCGACATTGCGACTAGCACCATAGTCTTCGGGAGGGCTGACGTCACGTTCGGGGGCAGGAAAGCTCGGTCGGCTGTCGGGACGGGGGCTAGGCGCCCTCCGGGTTGATCCCCGGCTCGGTTGCTGCCGTCGACGTCGATGCCCGGCGCTGCCAGCCGAGCCGCACGAGGGCGGCGCACCCTCCCACCGAACTGACGACGAGCGTCAGGAAGTGGATCAGGAGTGCCAGCGCCAGACCCTGCGCTCCCGGCAGCCCGAAGGCCGCGGCGATGGTCTGGCCGGCGTACTCGAACGTGCCCAGATAACCGGGGCCCGAGGGCACGGCCGTGGCCAGGTTGGTGCCGGCGGCGAGCAGGGCTCCCTCGCCGACGGTCAGCTGGATCCCCAGCGATTGCCCTACCGCGAGAACGGCAACCACGGTGCAGCTCCACGCGGCGACGCTCAGGATGGCCGCGGCGGCGACTGTTCGCGGCAGGGCGGCCACCCGCAGTCCGTCTCGAAGGCGGCGGACCGTCCCCTTGACCCGCGGCCAGCGGCCCAGGAATAGGCCGAGGCGACTCGCGCCCGGAAGACGGTGGGCGGCCAGGGCGACGGTCAAGGCCACGACCAGAAGACCGGCGAGGGCCAGGCCGACCAGGATCGCGCTGACGACAACGCCCCGGACATTGAGGACGAGGATCGCCAGTGCCCCGATGCCGACCAGGACGACCGTGTCGACCACTCGCTCGACCACCACCGTGCCGAGCGTGGCGCTGCGGCTGATGCCTTCGCGATCCCCAAGGTAGTGGCTTCGGACCAGCTCGCCGAGGCGAGCCGGCAGCACGTTGTTGGCCAGGTAGCCGACGAGCATGTAGCCACTGAGGCGCCGCAGCGGGACTGGATGGATAGGCGCGATCAGCCTTCCCCAGCGGAGCGCCCGAAAGAAAAGGTCGGCGATCACGCCGACGACCGCAAGACCGAGCCACGGCAGCCGGGCGCCGCCGAGCAGGCTGGCGGTCTGGCCGAGATCCACGCCCCGGAGGACCAGGTATACGCAAGCCAGCGAGATCAGGATGCCGATGCCGCCGCGAGCCAGACTCGTTGCGAAGCCCCTCAACGACTCGTCGGCTTTCGGTTGGCCAGCTTGCGCGAGCGGCGCAGCCGGAGCCGGTGGGCCAGGAAGCGCAGGACCACTCTCAACGTCGACAGACCATAGACGACGCTGCGGCGGAAATTGACAGAGCTGGCTTCCTCGAAGTACCGGGTCGGGACGGCGATCTCGCCGACCCGCATGCCGGTGGCCACGGCCTGGGCGACGAGCTCCTGGTCGAACACGAAGTCGTTGCTGTTGAGGCGGTAGGGGATCGACTCGAGGAGGCTGCGGCTGTAGGCCCGAAAGCCGGTGTGGTACTCGGACAGATGCAGCCCGAAGGCCAGGTTCTCGACGCCGGTCAGGAAGCGGTTGCTTATGTACTTCCACTTGGGCATGCCGCCCGCCAGCGGATCGCCGAGGAAACGGCTGCCCAACATCAGGTCCTTGGTGCCGTCGAGTATCGGCTCGACCAGCTCCGGGATGCACGTCGCGTCGTACTGGTAATCCGGGTGGAGCATCACGACCGCGTCCGCGCCGGCCTCGAGCGCCGCGTCATAGCACGTCTTCTGGTTGCCGCCGTAGCCCAGGTTCTGGCGATGGATGATCACGTCCAGACCGAGCTGGCGGGCAATCGTGACGGTGTCGTCGTTGGAGACGTCGTCGACGAGGATGATCTTGTCCACGATGTCGTGGGGAATGTCGTGGTACGTTCGCTCGAGCGTCTTTGCGGCGTTGTAGGCGGGCATGACGACGACGACGCGCCGGCCCGTGGGTTCGGCCGGGGCCGGGGCGTCTGGGGCGCTCTGAACGGTGGCCGGCTTCGGCCTCTCATCTGGCACGACGATAGCCTACCGTAACTGACCGCGTGGCCGGGCGTTATCTGGCGAGCCCGGTGCGACACCCGCCCGGCGCGGTGCGACACCCGCCCGGCGCGGCGCGGCACCCGCTGGCCACCCGGCGCGGCACCCACACGCCGCGGCGCCCACACGGCATCCGGCGCGACACCCGCACGGTCGATGCTAGGATCGCGCGAGTCGTCGTTCGGCCACGCCGGTCCGTCTTCTCGGAGGATTCGTGAGGGCTCTCGATGCCGTGGTGAGCGCGGTCAGGCGTCTCCGCGACGACCCGGGCGCGATCGCCTGGATGATGCTCGTAGCGTTCTTCTACGCCTTCGCGACCTTCGTTCGGAGCCAGGCTTCGATACCGTGGGGTTCGGATCACATGATGATCCTGGCGGTGGACCTCACCCAGGGTCGGTCCGACCTCAGCTCGCTGACCACGATCAACGACATCGTTACGATCGGCGGCCGCAACTACCAGGCAATGAGCCCCCTGCCCACCGTCCCGTACCTGTTCCTGGTGCCGTTCCAGGTTCTGTGGCCGTGGTCGCGCTGGATCGTCTCGGCGTCGATCGGGATCTCGGCTGGCTGGGCTGCGCTGCCGCTCGCGCGCCGGTACGGCCCGGGCGGAAGCGCCGACTACTGGCTGGCCGCCCTCGGCGCTTTCGGCACGCTGCTCTTCACGCTCACGATCGAGGGCGACTTCTACTACCTGGCCCATCTCGAAGCGGTGCTGCTCACCTTTCTGGCCCTGATCGAATGGCACGATCGACGACGGGCATGGGTCATGGGGCTGCTGATCGGGCTGGCTGCGCTCGCCCGCCCGACACTCCTGATCGTGGCGCTTCCTTTCGGTCTGGCGCTCCTCGCCGAGGCCAGGGATCGATTCAAGGTGGCTGTGGCTTTCGCGCTGCCGCTGATCGGGGCGCTGGTCGTGACGGGCTGGTGGGACTACGTCCGGTTCGGCTCCCCGCTGGAGACGGGCTATGACCTCGCCTGGGTCGAGCCGCCGCTCGCCGCCCTGAGGGCTCAGGGCCTCTTCTCGATCGTCCACCTGCCGACGAATCTGGCCCTCTTCATCGGGGGCGGGTTCTCGGTGCGCGATGCGTTTCCCTGGCTCGTGCCCAGCGTGGACGGCCAATCCATCCTGCTCACTACACCGGCGCTGCTCATCGCCGTTGGGGCGAGCATTCGCGATCGGCAGAATCTGGTGCTCTGGTCGGCGGCGATTCTGGCCGCCATACCAGTCTTCCTCTACTACGGCGGCGGCGGGGCGGCTACCTACGGCTTTCGCTACGCTATGGACTTCGTGCCGTTCCTGGTGGCGCTGGTAGCGATCGCGATGCGAGAGCGGTTCGGCAATCTGGAACGGGTCCTAATCGCCCTCAGTGTCGCCTTCGTCTGCTACGGCTACGTCTGGCAGACCTACAAGTAGATCGCCGGTCGGCGGGCGGCGGAAGACATCGTCAACCGCGACGAGTCCGGCGCTCTATGCGCTTGGCTTCGGCCGGCGCGTTACGTAACGCTGCCGGTCACGCTCCCAGGGTTGAGCGTTGGCTGTACCGGCCCTTGAGCTTCCGGCGCGGGAGGCATCGGCCCCGAGAAGAGATTGAGGTACGGCGAGTAGCGGAAGACGCGGTTGCGCTTGTTTCCCGTGACCTCAGTTAGGACGCTGCGATCGCAGAACTCCTGGCTCAGCTTGTTCGCCGTCGGCCACGATACACGGAGCGCGTCCACGATCGAACGGACGTTCGCGAGCGGCTGTCGGTAGAGGTAGTCTAGAAGGGCGAAGGCGTTCCCACCGAGATCCGTCACCCGACGTCGGTGCTCCTCGCGAAGGTTGACGATCGCGCCAGCCGTCCTGGTCGCTTCGTCGGCCGTCTCGGCGACACCGCGAAGGAAGAACGCGAGCCAGCCTTCCCAATCGCCGTCGTTGCGGACGGCCATGAGCCTGTCATAGTACTCGGCTCTGTGGCCCTTGAGAAAGTAGCTCAAATACAGCAGCGGACGGTGCAGGACGCCGTTGTGGACGAGAAGGAACGTGATCAGCAGGCGGCCGACACGACCGTTGCCGTCGAGAAACGGGTGGATCGTCTCGAACTGCGCGTGTGCCAGCCCTGCGTGAACCAGAAGCGGCAGGTCCCCGGGCTCATGGAGGAACAGCTCGAGATTGCCGAGCGAGTCGAGGAGCTCGCCAGGTGGCGGAGGAACGAAGGCGGCGTTCGCGATGAGTCCGCCCTGGCCCCCGATCCAGTTCTGCGACTCGCGGAACTCGCCAGGGTCTTTTCCGCCACCGCGGACGCCTTCGAGCAGACGAGCGTGGATCTCGCGGATGAGTCTCAATGACAGGGGCAGCGTGTCCAGCCGTTGCAGACCATAGTTCATCGCGGCTACGTGGTTGACCACTTCCGCCACGTCGCTCGGCAGCTGGGTGCGACTGTGGTCGAGCTCGAATGCGAGGACGTCGTCGAGTGTGCTCTGAGTGCCCTCGATCTGCGAGCTAAGCACGGCCTCTCGCCGGACGTACATGGCGACGAAGAGGTCCGGGTTCGGAAGCGTCTGGCCGACGCCGTCGAGCCGTCCGATCGACTGATCGGCTCGCGAAAGCAGGCCGACGAGGCGGCCGAGCTCGAGCGGAGGGTCGGGCGGCAGAGGCGCCGGCAGAAACGCGTTGTACCCTGCGGGCTGGCGGATGTAACGGCCAGCCCGATTGGAAAGTGGGGAGGCGTGGCTCGGAATCACCGCACTATTAAAGCGTTGTCACGAATCCTTTGACAAGAGCCAACGTTCCTCACGCTTATCCAATCGACCTTTGTCATGACACTCAGACGCTGCGCACAGTCAAAGAATCGGCGCTGTGGCTTTGACTAGCCTCTACCCTAGAATGCCGCAATCTCACCGTATCTCGCCGGAACACGGGACGTTGGCGCATCGCAGGTTGAAGCGCATGCCCATCAGAAGGGACTCTTGCGTATCGACGCGTGTGGTCGGGGCGAGAGGGCTAGCGCCGTCGAAACTCAGCGATCGATTCGCTTCCTCATGGTCAACGAGACGCCGCGTTGCGAACGGGCAGGGGAGCGCAGCGCATGAGCGCTCCCAGCTCGGCTCTCACGGTCGAGCAGGTACCTATCGACCTGCTCCGTCCCGATCCCGCCAATCCGCGGCGGATCTCCGACGAGGAGCTTGACGCCCTCGAGCGGAGCATCCGGCAGTTCGGCTTTGTTCAGCCGGTTCTGGCCCGGAGAGCGGACGGTACGGTCATCGGGGGCCATCAGCGCCTGGTGGCGGCTCGGCGCCTGGGCCTCGAGACGGTGCCCGTGGCCTGGCTTGATCTCTCGGTCGAGCAGGCTCGCCTCCTGAACCTGGCCCTAAACAAGATCTCAGGCTCCTGGGACGACGCCCTCCTGGCCCGCCTGCTGGCAGACCTCCAGGCGACGCCCGACCTCGACCTCTCGCTCTCTGGCTTCGGCGAGGACGAGATCGCCGATCTGCTGCGCGGCCTCGAGGTCCGGGAGAAGCGCGAGCGCGTGGAGAGCTTCGATCTGGATGAGGCGCTAGAAGAGGCTCGGCGGGCACCCCGCGCGAAGTCCGGCGACCTGTGGGTTCTTGGCGACCATCGGCTGGCCTGCGGCGACGCCACCGACCCTGCGACAGTCGACCGGCTCCTCGATGGCGCCGAACCGAGACTCCTGGCGACCGATCCGCCATATGGCGTCTCTCTTGATGGCTCCTGGCGCGACGGCGTGTACAACGCCCTCGGACCCGCCGAGAAGACCTATATGCGGATCGATGGCCAACTACCGGGAGAAGATGCGACACAGGAGCCCGGTGGCGCCCACGGGCGCACGCGTGGCCATCGCCACACCTCCATCAGCGGTGACACGCGGGTCGACTGGTCCGAGGCGTTCGCTCTCGTGCCCAGCCTCGCCGTGGGCTACATCTGGCACGCCGGCGTCCATGCGGCCGAGGTGGCCGAGGGTCTGGAGCGGATCGGTTTTGAGATCGTTGCCCAGGTGATCTGGGACAAGGGCCTCTTCGCGATGGGTCGCTCCTGGTATCACTGGAGCCACGAGCCTTGCTGGGTGGTCCGAAAGAAGGGTGCCAAGGTCCGCTTCTACGGCTCCAGAGACCAGGCGACGATCTGGCACGCCCCATCGCCCAAGATGATCATGTCCGGCTCGGCTGAGCCCAGACTCGACCACCCGACTCAGAAACCGCTCGTCCTGTTTGAAACCCCGATCCACAACCACCTGCGAGCGGGTGAGGCCCTCTACGAACCGTTCTGCGGCTCGGGGACCGCCCTCGTTGCCGCGGAGCGCTGCGGTGCCCGCTGCTACGCGGTCGAGATCGACCCGATCTACGTCGAGGTGGCCTTGGCGCGTTGGGAGCGCTTCACTGGTTCCGTAGCGGAGCGGATCGATGGCTAGGACGACGGCCCACGTTCCGCGGTCGGCGGCTACGGGCGCTCGTGTGGCGCGAAGCCGGTCAGAGTCGGCCAGTGAGCCAACTGGCCCTCAGCACGAGGCCCAGGCCGAAATCCTCCGCGACGCGGCTCACGCGTTGGCGCAGGCCCGGGAGCTGACCGAGGGCCGGCCGGCCGATAGCGATGCCCTGCGCTATCTGGAGTCGAGCCGGCTGCTGCCCGGAGCCAGCCCGGCATCGCTGAGCCCGGCCGATCAGGTCAAGCTCGCCCATACCCAGGCCGACCAGATCGTGCACGTCATCCTCGCGGTCCTCGATGGCCTCGGGCTCTCCCATGAGGACTGGGAGCGGGGCCTCGACATCGCCATGCGGGCGCTCAGGGGCTCGACCGAGGACGACTGGAGCCCGCTGTGAGACCCCCACACGATCGCGAGATGGTGGCTAGCAACGGTCTTTTCGGTAGCAGAGCTAGGCGATGGTAGGGCGGGCGTGCACCTACCAGATGCCCGACGGTAGGGCGTGTCGGGCTACGCCTCTGCGCGACGAGCCATTCTGCTTCTGGCACTCACCCGAGACAGCCGAGGAACTGGCAGATGCCCGAAAGATGGGTGGGCTCCACCGCCGCAAGAAGCGCACCGTGGCCACGATCTACGGCTTCGGGGGCTTGCGGACGATCGAGGACAACCTCGCGCTCCTCGAGACGATCTCGATCGAGACCCTTGCTCTCGAGAACTCGATCGCCCGCAACCGCGCCCTCACCTCGATGCTGGCCTTGGGGGTCAAGCTGATCGAGGTCGGCGACATCGCTGCTCGCCTGGCAACCCTAGAGGCGGCTATCGGCGGAACGAGGTCCGACGAGACGGTCGCCTTCCCTGCTGAGACCCCAGCCGAGGCACCCCGATGACCCTCGATCGACGCCTCTCACGGATCGACGAAACGCTCTCGCCCACACAGCTCGTCCTGCGCTGGCTCGCGGAGGCTCACGCCTATGGCGACCTCGTGCCCTACGTGAACTCGCTCCTGACCCAGGACCCGCCAGTTGCTCCCCTAGATCGTCTGGCCCGCCAGGCAGTCCACGGGGCACGGATGGCCATGCGCGGCAAGCGGCCCGAACTCGTCGATGCTGCAGTCCGGAGCGCCCTGCGCGAGACGGTCTTTCGCTTCGAGCTCGTGATGCGGATCAACGTCACGACCGAAGAGCTTCTCGATCGCGAAGGGCTCATGGCAGCGCTCTTCGCCTCGCAACTCGCCATGCTCCTTTCTGACGGGAGCTTGAACGGCCTAGCCGACGGCTCGCACCAGCGCCGCCTCGAGCAATGCCGACGGCTGACCCTGCTGCGTGTGGACGAGCTGCTCGCGTCGCAAGAGGCCCGCTCGAGCGTCGAGGCTCGCTATCTCGATGGTCACGCTGCCCTGTTCCCGAACCTGGCCGCCAGGTTCGAGGAGCAGTTGCGAACCAGCCAGGAGATCGCGGTCGCAGCGTGGCGCGCTGCCGAGCTCGATGGCGTCGAGCCAGCGCCGCCCGACGACCCAGATGCTCTCAAGATCCGGGCAGGACAACTCGTCGCAGACCTCGTCGAGCCCGCCAAGTCGGAGACTCTCGACAAGTGCGGCGAGGGCAGGCAGGCGTTCGACATCGCTGCCGCGTGCGCATTTCGCTGAATTCGCCACCCTGGTTCGCCGGAATTCGCCACCCTGTTTCGCGGGTTTTCGCCGCGTTCTCGGAGGCCGCGCCAGCGGCCGACGCAGGGCGTCAATTCATCCCCTGA
>JBEKPB010000023.1:0-30451 GCA_049521175.1 Candidatus Limnocylindrales bacterium | reverse complement strand
GAGCCGTCGGGAACCGTGGCGAGCCAGCTATTGAGGGCGGCGCTCGCGTCGCTGGCCCCCGTCGCGTCGATCGAGGCCGGAACGGAGATGCCGGCGGGCGCCGGGACAGGTGTCGGCGCCGGGGTCACGATCGGCGTCGGCATAGGCGTGGCCCGGACCACGGCAGTCGGGGTGGGCGTGGAGGCTGGTGTCGACGTGGCGGTCTGCGTCGGGGCGGGCGTCTGATCGGGCGATTCGGCCGGCCCAGGGTCGAGGCTCGATGACGGAGTTGGATCGGGCGCCAGCGTTGTCTGCACAAGGCCGGCCGAAGCAGTCTGTGCAGGGAGATCGCTCATCCCGGTGGCCGCGAAGGTGGAGGGCTGGGCCGATCCGCCGCTGACCGAACTCGGGCTGGCAATGTCGGGCAACCACGCCAGGAGCAGCAGCACCGGCACCTGGACGACGATCACCAGCGCGAAGAACAGGCTGGAAAGGCTCCGCCGAAGACGGGCCCTTCGGGGCGCTGGCGCCTCGCCTCCCTCGACTGAGCGGTGGTCGTCCCAGATCACGGCTGTGCTCCTCCGCGACCCCCGATCCCACGAAACCGCCTCGAGTGCAGTGGCGCTTCGTGAGTTGTCCTTGCAGGGGTCGATCATGCCACGCCGCGCACCGGTTGCTGCGCATAAGGAAGGTAGCATTCCCGAGCTGGACGGCCAACCGCCCAGAGCCTCGAAGCGGTGAAGATCTGGCTCGATACGATCAACCCAACCGGCTCGGGGCAGGCGCGCTCTGGGGGTCCAGCCGGCCAGCGTGATGATGCAGAATACGGGCGGTCGGGAATCGCGGTAGAAGGGAGAGTTCCCATCCGCATCCAACTTCTGGGGGCCGGCGACCCGGCATGGGACGACTGGCTGAGCGACGTCCCGCGAGACGTCTATCACACAGCCGGCTACCACGCCTACTCTCACGGGTCCGGCGAGGGCGAGCCGTACCTTATCGTCGCTGGCGATCGGCGGTGCGGCCTGGCATGGCCGTACCTGCTGCGTCAGGTGTCGGAGGTGGAGAACCTGGCCGGCTCGGGCGCGACCGATGTCACTTCCGTGTACGGCTACTCAGGTCCACTCGCCTGGGGTTGCACGCCCGGCGACCCATTTCTCGCCACGGCGTGGTCGGAAGTCGTGGCGGTCTGGCAGGATCAGGGTGCCGTTTCCGCCTTCACTCGGTTCCATCCACTCCTCGGCAACGCGTCGCTCATGTCGGGCCTCGGAGGCTCTCGTGACGATACCGACGAGTCGGAACCTGTGGCAGCAATCGGCCGGACGGTGTCCATCGATCTCTGCGTCAGCGAAGAGGCCGCGCGAGCAGGCTACTCGGAGTCCCTGCGTCGGCAGATACGGAACTACCGCCAGGCTGGACTCACGACGACCCACGACGAAAGCTGGGCGGATATCGGAGCTTTCGCTCACTTCTATCACGAGACGATGGCTCGCAACGCGGCCGCGGCCTACTACTTCTTCGACGCCGCGGATTTTCGTCGCCTCCGTGCGGCCGTGGACGGCAAGGTGCATCTCCTCGTAACACGGCTTGGAGACATTGTCGGCGCCGCCGGCTTGTTCACGGAATACCGCGGGATCGTCCAGGAACACCTCGTCGCGACCAACCAGGAGCTGGCCCACATCTCGCCGTACAAGGTCCTCGTCGACGACACCTACGCGTGGGCGAAGAAGCGTGGCAACACGGTGTTTCATCTGGGCGGCGGGCGCGGGGCTCATGAGGATTCACTCTTCGAGTTCAAACGCCGGTTCTCGCCACGACTACACCCGTTTTTCACCGGGCGGTGGATCCTCGATCGACCGGCGTGTCAAGAGTTGCTGGAAGCGCGTAGGTCGGCCACCAGGGGCGACGGTCTCCTGGATCCGGACTACTTCCCGGGCTACAGGGCGCCTGTGCTGGAGCCAGACCGGTTTCGCACCGGCTCGACGACCCATCGTGGCCGAGAAGGCGGCGACCGCGCAGATACCACGTCGATCTCGTCTGGCCACGAATAGTGCTTCTCGCCAGCCACTCAATGGAGGCGGTCGCCGCCGCCAAGCTACCATTGCCGGCCTCGGACCGACGATCCAGAAGTCCATGCCAGTGGAGGCCGGCGTGGAGTTCCGATCGGTGAGCCCGCATGAAGCGGATGCTCTGGCCGACCTGTTCGACGACATCGACGACACATTCTTCCGACCCCACCCGTTCACGGCCAACGAAGCGCGCCGCATCGCAAACCTCCAGGGGCGCGATGTCTACGTGCTTCTGTTCGACGGCAGCCGGCCGGTGGCCTACGGGATGCTCCGCGGCTGGAATGAGGGCTTCGAGATCCCGTCCTTGGGGATCGCGGTACGTACCGACTCGCACCGTCGGGGGTTCGGACGACTGATGATGGGGCACCTCCATGAGGTGGCGCGGGCGCACGGGGCGGAGAAGGTCAGGCTTCGCGTACCCCCTGGCCGCACAGGTGTGCGCGGCGAAGCAGAATCAGCCTTACGCACGAAGGCTCAACCCCTCGCCGGCAATCGGCTGCTCGCGCAGATGCCTCGGTCGCGAACCTCGTCGACTGGGTGCCGCCTACGTCCCCCGGAAGATCGGGTGGCGTTTCTCGAGGAAGGCCCGAATCCCCTCCTGATAGTCGTCGCTGTCGTAGACCTCGCGCCGGAGCGCCTGGATGCGTTCGTACGCCTCCGGCGTGAGCGGATGGGCGTTCGCGAGGACGCGCAGCTCCTCCTTCATGATCCGGTGGACGAGCGGCGACGTGGCGGCGATGTCGGCGGCAAGGGCGGCTGTCGTCTGCTCGAGCTCATCCACCGGGACTACGGCATTCACGACGCCATAGGCAGCTAGCCGCTCGGCCGGGATTCGACGTGCGGTGAACAGCATCTCCTTCACGAAGTGCATGTCGGCAACCTTCATGAGGTTCAGCACGCCGGACAAGTTGTAAGGGACACCCAACCGTGCCGGTGTCAGGGCGAACGTCGCGTCGGCCGCCGCGATGACGAGGTCGCACGAGAGCACTAGCTCGCACGCACCGCCCCAGACCGAGCCCTCCACCATGGCGATGACCGGAGCCGGGTGGGCCTCGATCTGCCGGACGACCGTGCGCAGTGGATCGTTGTACGTGAGCGGGTCGCGCCCATTCGTCGGCAGTTCGCGAACGTCGTGGCCCGCCGAGAAGACCTTCGCGCCCGGTGCGGCGCGGATTACGACGGCACGGACGTCTGGCGGCCGGTGCGAAACGAGCGCCGCGGACAGCTCGTCGATCAAGGCGATGCTCAGGGCGTTGACTGGCGGGCTGGCGAGGGTGATCCACGCGACCGACTCGCGGGTTTCGACCACGATCGAGGTCACCATGGGTTGACTCCTTCACTGTCTACGATTGAGAACGCCTGGCCCCATGCTCGTCCAGGGCGCTCGTCCTGATCTCTGTGGTAATCCCTGGTCATCTCTCCCCTGCCCCCGCCAGCCGACCGCGGCATCGCCCCAACTGCCCGCGACGGTTCCACGACCCCGACATGCGGCCCGAGACCACGACGCGGAGCTGGGCGCGATCGTCGATCGGAGCCTTCAGGCAGGGTAGTCGGCGGCCTCGCCGAACAGGCAGATCCGGTTCCGGCCGGCGTTCTTGGCCTCATAGAGCGCGGCATCGGCGCGCTCGAAGATCGCGTCGGCTGTGTCGCCCAGCTCACCGATCGTGCCACCTATGGAGATCCTGACCTTGAGGGTGTGCTCCTCGGTTCGCACGCGCGTCCGTTCGACCATCGCTCGGAATCGCTCGCCAATCGCCCGCAACGCTGCCTCATCGACATCGGTGATCGTCAGGGCGAACTCCTCGCCACCGAAGCGCGCGATATCGTCGCCCGGCCGGGAAGTCGCCAGGAGGGTCCGCGCCACCGTTCGAAGAACGATGTCGCCCGTCGCATGGCCGTAGCGGTCGTTGACGCGCTTGAACTTGTCGATGTCAGCGATGAGGAAGCCGAAGCGTCGCCCGTAGCCCGCGAGCTCGGCGATCCGTGACGACATCGACATCTCGAAGTGGCGGCGGTTGGGAAGACCCGTGAGCGCATCGTGCATGGCCAGATCGCGGAGTTCGGACACCTCGCGCCGGACCGCAGAGATCTTGGTGGCGTCTTCGAAGATCTCGACCCCTCCGATGACCGTGCCCTCGCGGTCGCGGACGGGTGCCGTGCGCACCTGAACCGGGACGCGATGACCCTCGCGATGACGCAGGAAGACCTCCGCCTCGCGTGGCTCGCCATCGCGCATCGTGGCGGCCAACGGACAGAGCGAACGGCACAGGAACGTCCCGCTGCCGTCGACGTGATTGAGGATGTTGTCGAAGCAGAGTCGGCCGACAACGTCAGCATCCGCGTAGCCTGTCAGGCGCTCGGCCCCGCGGTTCCAGTAGCGGATCCGACGACCCCGGTCGACGTAGTACACACCATCGTAGAGATTGTCGATGACGGCCCGCTCGACGTCGTCGAGTGTGCCGGCTGGCACGTCGGGCACGGATCGAGATTCGGGTCGTTCGGTCTGGACCATCGGTCACCTCGCGGGCGCCAAATCAAGGGTATCCATGGGCCGCTCCGATGACTCTACCCCGAACCTCGGATGCCGCGCTCAGGGTCTATTCAGACGACGGCGGCCTGGGTCCGGCAGTCATTTTCGGATCGCCGCCCGGCAGGCTCACATCCTCAAGAGGTTCCGGGCCATCCACACGGTCCACGAGCCCGGTCATCCCGGGCCGGGCGCTCCTCTGGGTCTGGCCGGTCCGGCTAGTAGACTGCCAGCGAGCATTGTGCGAAGGGTGCCATGAGAATCAGACCGACCGTGGAAGTCGACCGCTTGTTCGCGCCGGACCCCGGTCAAAGACGGGTCGCGCACGACCTCTACGACGGCATCGTCGGTCTCCCGATCGTCAGCCCGCATGGGCACGTCGACCCGGCACTCCTTGCCGACCCGGATGCGACCTTCGGGACGCCAACGGACTTGCTGATCATTGCGGACCACTACATCTTGCGGATGCTGTACTCGCAGGGGATCCCACTCGAAGCGCTCGGAGTCCGAGCCCGCAGCGGGCCACCGGCGGACCCCGCGACCGAGACGGACGGCCGCCGGGTCTGGCAGCTCTTTGCCGACAACCTCTTTCTGTTCCGGGCAACGCCGTCCGGTTTGTGGCTCGCCGACGAGCTCCGCGACGTCTTCGGGATCGCCGAGCCGCTGACGGGCGACAACGCCGGGGCCGTGTACGACGACCTGTCGGCGAAGCTCGCCCGCCCGGAGTTCCGCCCTCGCGCGCTCTTCGAGCGCATTGGGATAGAGACGCTCTGCACCACAGACGATGCGGCCGACCCGCTCGAGAGCCATCGCGCGATCCGCGCATCGGGCTGGTCGGGTGACGTGCGCCCGACCTTCCGGCCGGACGGTGTGGTCAACCTCCTCGCCCCCGGCTGGCGGGATCGTCTCGACGCGCTTTCCGGAGCGGTCGGCCGGGAGATCATGCGGACCTCCGCGCTCGTGGCTGCGCTCGAGGAGCGGCGTTCGTTCTTCCGCACGATGGGCGCGGTTGCGGCCGATCACGGCGTGGAGTCGGCGTACACCGCGTCGCTCGACGAGGTCGAGGCCGACGCGATCCTCGCTCGTGCATTGCGCGGCGAGACGACTCCCGAGGAAGCCCGCCGCTTCACCGGCCACATGCTCATCGAGCTTGCCCGGATGAGTGTCGAAGACGGGCTCGCAATGCAGCTCCACGTCGGCTCGCTCCGCAACCACAACCGGACGCTGTTCGAGAGGTTCGGAGGGGACATGGGGGCGGACATCCCGGTAGCTGCGGAGTTCACCCGCAACCTGCAGCCGCTCCTCGAGAGGTTCGGAAACGATCCGCGGCTCAGGCTCATCGTGTTCACGCTCGACGAAACGGCGTACGCGCGCGAGCTTGCTCCGCTCGCCGGCCACTACCCCGCGCTCAGGCTCGGTCCGCCGTGGTGGTTCCACGACAGCCCCAATGGGATGGCGCGCTACTTCGATCAGGTGATCGAGACTGCCGGGCTCTACAACACCGTCGGGTTCAATGACGACACGCGCGCCTTCTGTTCGATCCCCGTCCGGCACGACATCTGGCGTCGCGCAAGCGCGAACTGGCTCGCCGGCCTGGTCGTCCGCGGGATCGTCGACGCGTCCGACGCACGCGTCATGGCCCACGAATTGGCCTACGGTCTCGCGAAGCGTGCCTACCGGCTCGACGTCACAACGGCACCCCGGTGAGCGGCGCCACGGTACGGGGCCGCACGGAGAGGCAGGACCCGAAACGCGATTAGGAGCCCACGATGGATCTCTTTGATCTGACCGGCAGCATCGCCGCGGTCATAGGCGGCACCGGCGTTCTCGGCGGGGCGATCTGCCACGGCCTCGGCCGCTCCGGCGCCGGGATCGCCGTCATGGGCCGCTCGGCCGAGCGCGGGGAGGCCCGGGTGGCCGCTCTACAGGCCGAGGGGATTCGGGCGGCCTTCGTCACGGTCGACGCGACCGATCCCCAATCTCTCGAGACCGCCCGACAGACGGCCGAGGACCGGCTCGGGCCGGTGAACGTGCTCGTCAACGCCCCGGGCGTCAACAGCGCCACGCCATTCCTTGAGATCGGCCTGGATGAATGGCACCGGATCCTCGACGCGAACCTGACTGCCGTCTTCCTCGCCTGCCAGGTCTTCGCCCGGTCGATGATCGCAAACGGCAATGGAGGCTCGATCATCAACCTTTCGTCGGCCTCGTCCGGCCCGCCCCTCTCCAGGGTACTCACCTACTCTGTCAGCAAGGCCGGGCTGAACAACCTGACGCAGTACCTCGCCCGCGAGCTCGCTCCGCATCGAATCCGGGTGAACGCCATCGCTCCTGGATTCTTCCCCGCGGAGCAGAATCGGAGCCTGCTGTCGGAGGAGCGCGTCCGGGCGATCTTGGGGCACACTCCCGCCGGAAGGCTCGGCGAGCCCGACGAGCTGGTCGGCACGGCGGTCTGGCTCGCATCCGGGCGAGCGTCCGGTTTCGTCACCGGGGCTATCGTCCGGGTCGACGGCGGGTTCAGCGCGATGACGATATAGGCGAGGGCCAGGGCCTCCACCTGACGGGCACGAACGAGCTCAATATGACCGAGGCGAGGACCGACGTGACCACCAACGATCGCTCGACCAATAGCACCAGGAGGTCGCAGGACAGCGAGGGCCGCCTGAGCGACCCGCCGGTCCTACCGGCCAACGTCGAGCCGCCAGTCGAGCCGCCATCTACGGCCGCCGCGCATCGCCCCGCGTTCCCAGAGTTCACGCGCGGGACGCTCCCCGAGTGGGCTCTCGTCCGGCAGCTGTTCGACCCAACGGAGATCGCCGACGTCGGGGAGGCGGTCCGTGGCGCGCTCGACCCGGTCATGGCGAGCATCCCAACCGGGGCACGAGTCTGTCTGGCAGTCGGAAGCCGCGGTATCGACCGGATCGACCAGGTCGTCCGGGCGGTCGTGGAGCGGGTCCGTGCAAGCGGGGCGAGCGTCTTCATCGTCCCTGCGATGGGGAGCCATGGCGACGCAACCGCGGAGGGCCAGGTAGAAGTGCTCGCGGAGTACGGGATCACTCCCGAGTCGATGGGTTGCGAGATCCGCTCATCCATGGATACGGTCGAGCTGGGCGAGGTGAGACCCGGCGTGCCAGTCTTCATCGACCGGAACGCGTTCGAGGGCGCCGACTTCATCGTCCCGATCAACCGGGTCAAGGTCCACACGGACTTCAGCGGCCCGGTTGAGAGCGGGCTGATGAAGATGATCGCGATCGGCCTCGGGAAGCAGAAGGGCGCCGACACGTTCCACAGCCAGGGCTTCGCGGTCTTCGACGAGCTCATCCCGGAGGTCGCGGCGTATACGCTCTCCCGCGCCCCGATCCCGTTCGGCCTGGCGCTCGTCGAGAACGGCCACGCCCGGCTCCTCCACGTCGAGGCGGTCGCGGCCGACCGGATCGCGACTCGCGAGCCGGAGCTGCTCGTCATGTCGACCGATGCGCTCGCGCGACTCCCGCTCGCTGCCATCGATGTCCTCGTCCTCGACGAGATCGGGAAGGACGTCAGCGGCCTCGGCATGGACTCGAACGTCGTGGGGCGCTACTACGCAGGACCAACGGGCCTCCCGCCGTTCATACAGCGCGTCGTGGTGCGCGACCTCACGAGCTCGACCCAGGGCAACGCGGTAGGGATCGGGATGGCCGACGTGGTCCTGCGCCGGGCGGTCGAGAAGATCGACCACCACAAGACGTACATGAACTGCATCACGGCAAAGACGCCGGAGGGTGCACGGATCCCAATCACGGTCGACACGGACCTGGAGGCGCTTTCAGTCGCCCTCGCTTGCTGCCTCAGAGTGATCCCGGAGGACGCCCGCATCGTTCGGGTCCGCGACACAAAGCACCTCGAGCAGCTCTACGTAAGCGCGCCCGCGCTACCCGACGTGCTGGCGACCGGGAGCTGCGAGGTCGTCAGGCCGCCTGGCCCGATCGCCTTCGACGCGGCGGGGATGTTCGTCGATCGCCTCGCTTAGGTGGTCCTCTCGACGCTCCCGTTCGAAGTGGCCGCAGGCGTCACGGCGATTCTCGGCGACGACGCGAGCGTCGTCGAAGAGCTCACGCCTCCATGGGTGACCACGACGCGGAGCGTTCTCGTTGGGACGGGCGACCCAGAGCGTAGGCTCGTCCTCCAGTGGTTAGTTAGCGCCCGGGCGGGCGACCGACGGGCCATCGACCGACGGCTCCGGCTCGGACCATTGGTCGCACGCCGCGCACCCTGGCTGCCGTTGCCCGAAGTGGTCGGTGGGGACACGGACGGGCCGACGCCGTACGTCATCACCCGGTTTGTCCCAGGCATCTCCGGACGCGAAATGCTTGGCAATGACGCGAGCGCGGCGCTCATCGGTGCGGCGATTGGCGGTCTCGCCCGTGAGCTTGCCCGTGTCCCGACGGCCGGTCTTCGCCTGTCCCCGACCTGGAGCGACTCGGATCGTCTCCGTGCGGCGGCCTTGCGGTGGCTGGGGGAGGCTGGCCCCTCGATCGGTTCGGTCGCGGCTCGTCGGGTCCAAGGTGTCATCGAGCGCCTGCCCGACGGCTTCCTGGGGGTTCGGCCCGTCTTCGCACACGGCGATCTCGCGCCGGTCAACGTCCTGATGGGCGACGACGCGGTAGTGGCGCTGCTCGACCTCGAGCGCGCCCGCCTCGCACACAGACTCTTCGATCCCGCCTGGCTGCGCTTCATGATTCGCTACCACCACCCCTCGCGCTGGCCGGCGGCCGGAGGAGCGTTTCTTACGACTGCAGGCATCGATCAGGACGCGGGCACGCTGGGCCAGCTGAACATGCTGGCCGCCCTCCAGTGCCTGGAGATGCTGGCCGCAACGCCACGGAGACGGCTGGACACCCGCCGCGAATGGGCAGACCGAGTCGTCCAGGTGCTCGATTGGGGCCGAGATTAGTCGGCCATGTCCACGCCCCCACGACGTGGCGCGTGACGATGACGACGGGCTAACGCTACCCTGAGGTGTGGTTCGCATCGCAGTGTGCCGAGGGTTGTGCCAGTCGGCAGTCAAGGTCCTCAGGTTTGAGGTTCGATGAGCTACGACGAGAGCTACGCCCGCGTACCCGAGTTCTTCGGAGCCGAGCCTGACGAGCTGCTCGTCGAACACGGCGCGCTGATCGGGATCGATCTCCCCGTGCTCGACGTGGGCGCGGGCCAGGGACGCAACGCCCTGTACGTGGCGCGCCTCGGGCACGCGGTGGATGCCCTCGAGCCCTCGGCGACGGGCGCTCGGCAGATCGCCGAGACGGCTCGGGCCACGGCACTGCCTGTGCGGGTCCTCCAGCAAGGGTTCGAGGACTTCCTGCATCCCGCGCACGCGTACGGGGCGGTCCTCGCCTTCGGCGTCATCCCGGATCTCACGAGGGAGCAGGTCGGGACCCTCTTGGACCGCGCACGCGGCTGGACCGCACGGGGCGGCCTCTTGTTCCTGACCGGCTTCACCACCGAGGATCCCTCGCTTGCGCACTGGCGCGAGCAGAACCAGGTCGGCGCGGCCTCATTCGTCGACGGCACCGGTCGAATCCGCACGTTCCTCGAACCGGGCGAGGTGCTGCGGCTGACCCGCGGGTTCACGCCGGTCTTCCACCGGGAGGGTCTGGGACCCGAACATCGCCATGGCGACGGCCCGCCCGAACGCCATGGGCGCTTCGAAGTGGTACTCCGGCTCCGATAGGCAAGGTGGCGACGGTCGGGAGAACGTCCTTCGACGAGCCATGAGTGCAGTCCGCCGCCCGACTCGCGCTCCGTGAGGGTGTGAGCGATCCCGCGACGCAAACCACGGCGGATGCCTAGTCGCCGGTTGGGATGACTCCCGCCCCTTCGATCATCAGGATCACCATCCGGCGATCGGGCCCGGCCGAAAGGTTCACGGGTCTGGCGAGCGGGCGCCGCACCTATACTCGGACCGTGCGGCTTGATCTCGAGGACCTGCGCCTGAGCGTCTATCGGTCCCTGGCGACGACGGGATCTGCGCCCGCGGCGGTGGACCTGGCTGCCCGCCGAGGCACCACGACCGACGTGGTGCTGGCCGAGCTGCGGGAACTCCAGGCCGCCCGGCACGTGGCCCTGGACGCGTCCGGCAACGTGGTCGCGGCCGCGGACTACTTCCGCGCAGTGGGGCTCACCGGCCCGTTCTGGGGCCTATGACCCGGCCGCGTGAGTCGGACGACACGCCGGACCTCGCCCGGTGGGGGCCTCCATGGCTAGGAGGCATCATCCTCGCCCCCCATCATTGCCAAATGCAACTATCCGTGCTGTGCCCCCGTTCTTGATGTGCGCAGGCTAGCGCGGTTGGCGCCAACTCCAGGGTCAAGTCGGCGAACCAGCCCTTGGACCGGACCAGCCCACAATCTGCGTCTGGACCAGGCGGCGAGACGGCGCTCTTCACCGCGTGGCCGCCAAGCGCACGTGCGACGGACATGGCACCCTACCGCTGGACGCGGTCCAGCGATCGCCGGGATCATGGCGGTCTGCTCAATAGCGACGTCCAGCATGAGGTCTTACCGTGCAGAGGATCCTGGCTCTCGTCAGGCGAATGCAGTCGGTGATTCTGGATAAGACCTCGCCGAATGGGGCGGCTCCCGGGCGGTCGCCATCTTTGGCTGCCCTGCTCTCGTTCGTGTGGCCAGGTCTTGGGCAGCTGTACCTCCGAAATCGTCGACTCGCGGCCATCTTCGCTATCCCATCCGTGGTCGTGGTGCTCCTGCTCGCCTACGGCTTGCGGCGTGGGCCGCTCGTTTTGGCGGCCCAACTCTTCGCCGAGCGCGCGGTCGGCCTTGCTGCGGTGGGGATCGTGATCCTGTTCGGGGTCTGGCGGCTCGTTTCTGTTGTTGATGCATTCCTGGGTGGGAGCGGCACCTCCGCGCACAAGCGCATCGACAGGGCCGTTCTGGTGGCGCTCGCCGCGATCATCGTGGTAACCCACCTCGGCGGCGGCTACTACGTGCTGGCGTTCTCGGATGCGGGGTCGCAGATCTTCGATCCGTTGAACACCAGCCTGATCGTGCAAGCCACGCCCGAACCGAGCCTAGCTCCCGGCCAGACGGCCGGTCCTACCAGGACGCCCGAGGCCGCTCCGACCCCGGGACCCGACGGTCGCGTCACCATCCTGTTGACGGGAAGGGGCAGCGGGACGAGTTACAACGCCTACGACTCGATCATGGTCGTCAGCTTCAATCCGCAGGACAAATCGATCCAGATGGTCAGCGTGCCTCGCGACAGCGCCAGCTTCCCCTTCTATTTCGGTGGCGTGGATGCTTCGTTCGCCAAGATCAACGCGCTGCCGCTCTACGTCCAATCCGGGAGGGTCAGGTCTGGTGACGACCCGTACACGACGCTCGTCAAAGAAGTGCAGTACCTCGTAGGCATCCCGATCAACTACCACGCCGTCATGGACGTCGGCGGCTTCATAACGATGATCAACAAGGTCGGCGGTATCGACATCGTCAGCGCCTACGACATCGTCGACCCTTCCTACGACTGGCTGGACGGCAGCCCTTACGGCTTCTCCCTGGCTGCGGGACCGCATCATCTCGACGGTAGAACCGCCCTCGCGTACATAAGGTCCCGCCACGGCACCGGCGACAGCGACTGGAAGCGGTCGTCGCGTCAGCAGCAGGTCCTCATCGCCTTGCTCCACAAGATGGCTCAACCGAGCCAGATCCTGGCGCTGCCGAGCCTCCTGAAGACCCTTGCGGCCAGCGTCGAAACCGACTTCCCGGCGAACCAGGTGGCGGACTACGTAGCTCTCGGCCAGGATGTGCCGAGCGGCAACATCACCCAGGTGGTTCTAGGGCCGCCGTACACGATCACGGGCATCAGCACCCAGACCGCGTCCAACTGTCTGCTCAACGACAAGGTCGCGGCGCTGTCGGTCCAGCTATTCGGCAAGGACAGTCTCTGGTACGGCAAGCCGGCGCCCGCTAACACCTGCCCCTAGCTGCGCCTCGCGCAAGACCCCGCGGATCTGCCGCGCGCGTTCCTCGTCCGACCCCGACCCCAGGTGCGACACGGCGAGCCCGACCGGGGACGCTGTTTGGGTGCCCTCGGCACTTGCGATTACGGGTCACGGCGCGACACTCTGCTGGAACCACATTGCGGCGCTCCGGGGGCTGCGATGACGAGATGACGACGGATGATAGGCGGCTCTCGTCCATCACCGAGGTGAGGGACCGTCACTCGCCCACGCTCGCAGAGCTCGAGCAGGCCGAGCTCGAGGCTCGCCAGCGCCATGCGGACGCCGAGATCGAGGCGGAACGTCGCCTCGAGGCCGGGCGGGTCGAGGCTCGGGCAATCGAGGCGGGTGCCGCTCAACGGATCGCCGGCGCGGTCGAAAAGGTCAGAGACCAGGTGGGCGCGCAGGCTCGCGAGAGGGTCGCCGCGATCGAGCGAGCCATCGCCGTGCTCGAGACGGACGGCGCCGGGTCTGGTTCGGCCGAAGTCACCCAGCGTTTCGAGCGCACGGTGGAACAGATCGTGGAGGCCGTTCTCCTCGAGCGCAAGGGGCCGTAGACGATGCTAATCCGGATGCTGCGGATCGACGTCATCGCCCCGCGCCGCCAGTTGCAGCCGGTGTTGCGAACCCTCCACCAAGCCGGAATCGTTCACCTTGTGCCGTTCGAGCCGCCAACGGGATCGGGCGCCAGCGTGTTCGAACACCCGTCCTCGCTCGACACCAGCGCAGCGAAGCACAAACTCGACTGGCTGGGCGAGCTGGCGGCGTGGCTCGGGCCGGCAGAGGTTCGGCCGCCCCTGGCAGCCGAACTTTGGGCGCTAGACCAGCACGGCCTCGAGGAACGACTCGCCGCAATTGCGCCGGTCCACGATCTGGCGCGGGGACTTGCGACCGAGCACGCGCTCGCGCAGGACGAGCAACGGGGCTTCGAGAGGTTGCGAGAGCTGGCGGAGGGCCTGCGCCGCACGATGGACCGGTTGCCAGTCCCGCCCGGATACGCAGTCGCAGCCGTCATCCTCCCACCTCACGCCCGGGTAGCAGTCGACGCGCTCGACAACGAAGTAACCGGCTTGACAATGGGACGATGCGGCCTGGAGGTCTGCGATCTCGGCTCCAACCGCGTGGCTGTGGTCCTCGTCTTCCCGGCCCGCCACACCGGCGACCTGCAGCGCCTTCTCGGGGCCCGGCAGCTCGATTGGTACCCCGTGCCGGAGGGACTTGCTCGCGTTCCGTTCGACGAGCTCGTGCCGATGCTCACCGAGGAGGTAGAGCGATGTCGGGCGCGCACCGATCGCTCCCAGGCTGAGCTCGCCGCCCTCGCGGTGCAACACGCGGCAACAGTCGCCGCCCTTCAACTCGTGCTGAGCGATAGGGTCGGCGAGGCGCAGGCAGTCGGGGAGGCGGGCGCCAGCGATCACCTGGTGGTCCTCTCGGGCTGGGTGCCGGAGCGTCGTCTGCCCGCGCTCCGCTCGGCGCTCGGTCCGGGCGTGGCCGTGGCGGGGCGGAAGCCGACGGATGCCGAGCTCGAACGAGCCCCAGTCGCGTTTGACAACGGCCGCTTGATCCGCGCCTTCGAACCGCTCGCGTCCTTCGTCTCGCTTCCGCGCTACGGCTCGCTCGACCCGACGCCGGCGCTGGCGCTGACGTTCCCCCTCTTCTTCGGGCTGATGGTCGGCGATGCCGGATATGGCCTGCTCCTGCTGGCGCTTATCGTGTGGGCCCGTCGGCGGTGGCGCGGCTGGCGTTTCATGCCCGTGTTCTGGCCGGTGGCGTTCCTCGCCACGGTCGCGACGATCGGGTTCGGGATCCTCTACGGCGAATGGTTCGGTGACACAGGCCGCGCCGTGATCGGGCTGCGCCCGCTCTGGCTGGACCGCCAGGAGTCGATCCAGTCGCTGCTCCTGCTGGCGATTGGTATCGGGGTCGCGCAGGTCGGGCTCGGGCTGGCGCTCGGCGCCGTAAACGCGGCCCGCCTGGGCCACCGCCGCAACGTGGTCGCGCGCCTGGCACAGCTCGCGAGCATGGCGGCGGGCTTGGTCGTGCTGGGTTGGATGGCGGCCATGGTGGCACCAGCGGCCGGCTACGCCGCCCTTGTCGTGCTGGGCATTGGACTGGTGATCGTCGCGGCCACGCTCGGAATCGCTGGGCCCCTCGAGATGATTACGATCGCGGGCAACGTGCTCAGCTACTCGCGGTTGATGGCAATAGGTGTCGCTTCGGTGATGCTGGCGCTCGTGGCCAATCGCCTTGGGGCACTCCCTGGAAACCTGCTGCTGGGCCTGGCGGTGGCGGCGGGCTTGCACCTGCTCAACATCGCGCTCGGCACGTTCGACGCAACCGTGCAGGGTCTCCGGTTGCACTACGTCGAGTTCTTCCCCAAGTTCGTGGAGCCTGGACATGTGCGCTACGCGCCTTTCGCATCGGCGCTGGACCTGGCGAGTCCGGGGGCTGGGTCTCCCGGTTGAAGGAGGACCGTGAGTTGGACGAAGGCATCCGCTACCTGGCCGCCGCTCTGGCCGTCGGCCTGGGTGCGGTCGGTACTGGTTGGGCGCAGTCGAGGATCGGTGCCGCCGGAGCAGGGTCCATCGCTGAGAAGCCCGAGTTGACGGGCACGATCGTCGTGCTCCTCGCCATCCCGGAGACGATGGTCATCCTCGGATTCGTGATTGCGGCCGTCATCATATTCCACTGAGCCGAACCGCAGTCCATGTAGAAGAGCCGACACGGCAGACATCCGGAGGGATCGGTGGGCGCGGACTCGATCGTGGGAGCGATCGCCGACGAGGCTGCACAAGAGGTTGCGGATCTCCTGGCGGAAGCGGGACGCGCGGCGGAAGCTCAGCTGGCAGCTGCCCGTGCGGCGGTGGACGCGCAGGTCGCTGCCGCCTGTGCTGTCGCGGAGGTGGAGGCCGGAGCCGAAGCCCAGCGCCAGGTAAACGAGGCGACCCTGAGTCTCGTTCGGCGACGCGCGGAGCTCGACAGCGGGCAGGTCGATCGGGCCATCGCGACTGCAGAGCGGCGGCTGGAGGCGATCGCCGGGGGCAACTCGCCCGGGCGCTGGGCCGAAGCCCTTGCGCGCATGGCCCTGGAAGCCCTCCCGCTGGCGGGGCCAGAGGCCCGCGTGGAGGTGCGGGCTGCGGACGTTGCCTCGCTGCAGCGAGCCCTGGCCGGGGCTGACGCGCACATCGTGTCGCTATCGGGGGACGACGTCCCTGCGGGCGTGCGCGTTCGCTCCGCGGACGGACGGGTGGAGATCGATGCCCTGCTCTCGACGCGCCTTCAGCGAGTACGAGCGCCATTGGCCGGTGATCTCGCGGCTCTGCTGGAGCCCGAAGGCTGACCATGTACGAGTACGGCAACGCTCGGATCGCGGCCTTGCGCCAGCGTCTTCTCGATCCGGGCCGGCTCCGGCAACTCGCCGAATCGAGATCCACGAGGGACCTGGTCGACCAGCTGCGCCTCGAAGAGGACTGGCGGCAATTCTTCTCGACCCGCGAGCCGTCGCCCTCGGCGGTGAGGGACGACCTGTACGAGGTCATCGCGCGGCATCGGGCATCCCGGCTCGGGGTGCTGCGGCGCTGGTACGAGCCGCCGGCGCGCCTTCTCGTCGAGGCACTCGTCCTGCCGCTGGACATCGAAGCTGTGACCGCCTTGCTGCGACGCCGACTCGGTGGCGAGAGTCCCGAGGCGATCGGCCGCTCCGTTACGCCCGGCGGCGTGCTCGACGCTGCTGGCCTTGCCGAGGTGGCGCGGGCGGCCTCGCTCCCGTCCGCGCTCCGCCTCCTCGGGCTCCTGGCGTTGACCAGTCGCTCCGCGGCCGAGAGACTCGGTGCGTTGTGTGAAAGCGGGGCCAGCTGGGAAACGGTCGAGGCCGCACTTGTTGACGCCTGCGAGCGGGCGCGGGACGAGCGTGCCGCCGGACGAGGTGACGATGCCGAGCAGGTGCGGGCTCTCCTGTCGGCGGAGCGCTCCCGAGGCCGGGCGGTGCTGGCCGAGTTGCTCGATCACGGGATCGACTCCGCGGCCGTTCTCGAGCGCCGCGGCCGGCTCGCGGAGCTGCGAGACCTGGCACGACGGGCGCGGCGCGACCCCCTCGGGATTGGAGTCGTCGCCGGCTATGTTGCCGCCGTCGAGTCCCAGGCGATCGCTCTGCGCGCGATCGTGGCGAGCGTGGGCGCCGGTTGGGGCCGGGATCGCGCGGCGGCATACCTCGCCGGCGGCGGAGCCTGACGGTATGGCGCGCTTGGTCGTCGTCACGAACGCATCGCTGGCCGACGGCTTCCGCCTGGCCGGTGCCGACGTTGTGGTCGCGACATCGGGTGCCGGCGCTGCCGCGACGCTGCGCGCCGTCGTTGGCTTGGCCAGCGCAGGTGTGGTGCTCGTGACGGACGACCTTTGGGAAGGCATTCCCCAACGGCTTCGTGGGACGCTCGAGAACCTGGCGCAGCCGATCGTCCTTGAGGTCCCCGCCGGGGCCGGGTTCGACGTCGGGAGCGGTCGTGTCCAGATCGTGGAGATGCTGGGGCGTGCCATCGGCTACCGCATCCAGACTCCCGGGGGCGAGGTACGGTGAGCGAGCATCGCGAGCCCACCTTCGGACGGGTGATCGGCGGGGGCGGTCCGGTCGTGCGGGCCACCGGCCTGACCGCGCCAGCGGTCGGCGAGATCGTGCGGATAGGGCCTCGGCGGCTGCTGGGCGAGGTGATCCGCCTGGACGGCCAGGCGGCCACTGTCCAGGTCTACGAGGAGACCGAGGGGCTCCGGATCGGTGATTCGGTCGTGCAGACCGGAGCCCCGCTTCAGGCATGGCTGGGACCGGGGCTGCTCGGCGTGACCTTCGACGGCCTGCAGCGCCCGCTCGACGCACTTGCCGCGGCAGGCACCTGGGCTTTGGCGCCCGGCCTCGAAGCGCCAGCCCTCGACCCGCGGACGCGGTGGCGGTTCAACCCCCAGCGACGGGTCGGTGACAGGGTCGGCCCGGGTGACCAGCTCGGCACCGTGCTCGAAGGC
Organism: Candidatus Limnocylindrales bacterium; assembly: GCA_049521175.1. Taxonomy (GTDB): domain Bacteria; phylum Chloroflexota; class Limnocylindria; order Limnocylindrales; family CSP1-4; genus Fen-1039. Next base: position 12,879 of record JBEKPB010000023.1, on the reverse strand, counting down.
CCGCTGGAGCACCGCATCCTGGTACCACCGAACCTGGGGCCGGGACGCCTGAAGTCCCTCGAGGCGGTCGAGGTGACGGTGGGCGAGCCGATCGGTGAGCTCGAGACGGCCAGTGGTTCGGAACCGCTTCGTCTGGCCCATCCCTGGCCGGTCCGCGTGCCTCGACCCGCCCGCCGCCTGGCCGTCGAAGCACCGCTCGTCACCGGTGAACGCGTCGTCGACATGCTCTTCCCGATCGCGCGTGGTGGCGTGTCGGTGATCCCGGGCGGCTTCGGGACCGGCAAGACCGTGCTCGAGCAGGCGCTCGCCCGCTCGTCGGATGCCGACGTTGTCGTCTACGTCGGATGTGGCGAACGAGGGAACGAGATGGCCGACCTCCTGGCGAGCTTCCCGGAGCTTCGCGACCCGCGAACCGGGAGTCCGCTGATGACGCGCACGGTGCTCATCGCGAACACGTCGAACATGCCGGTGGCAGCCCGCGAAGCCTCGATCCAGTTCGGAATAACCGTCGCGGAGTACTTCCGGGACCAGGGCTACGACGTTGCCCTCCTCGCCGACTCCACGTCCCGGTGGGCGGAAGCACTGCGCGAGATCAGCGGACGCCTTGAGGAGCTGCCTGGCGAGGAGGGGTTTCCTGCCTACCTGGCGAGCCGGCTCGCGGGCTTCTACGAGCGAGCAGGCCGCGTGAAGACCCTGGGAGAGCCGGCACGGGACGGGTCGCTCACCGTCGTGGGGGCGGTATCGCCGCCCGGAGGCGACTTCAGCGAACCGGTGACGCAGGCGAGCCTGCGGCTCGCGGGCAGCTACTGGGCGCTGGATGTGGAGCTCGCCCACGCCCGGCACTTCCCCGCCATCAGCTGGCTCCAGTCGTATTCGCTCTACGTCGAGAGGCTGACTCGCTGGTACCACTCGACGGTGGGCGCCGACTGGAGCGCCCTACGGACCGCCGGGATCGCGCTGCTCGGGCGAGAGCGGCAACTGCTCGACATCGTGCAACTGGTCGGCGCCGACGCGCTTCCGGACGAGGACCGCGTGACGCTCGAGGCGGCCCGGCTGATGCGGGAGGCGTTCCTGCAGCAGCATGCCTTCGACCCGGTCGATTCGGCTCGGCCCCCGAGAGTGCAACTCGGGCTGCTCCGTGCCGTACTTGCCGCTCACCGAGGGATGCTGGCAGCGCTGCAGCGTGGGGCCACGCTCGAGGAGACCGTCTCGGCACCGGCGCTTCGCGAACTGGAGCGAGCCCGGACCTGGTGGGGAGATGACGTCGAGGAGCGCCTCGCAGAGCTCGCCGCTCGTTTGGCGAGCCTGGATCCCGCGCAGGGTGCGGGTGAGGTAGGCCTGCGATGACGCTCTCGGCCCACCGCGTGCGCGCCACCGAGCGGCTGACCGGTCCGCTTCTCGTCATGCGCGGCGTCCCGGGCATCGCGCTGGGCGAGGAAGTGCTCGTCCAGGGACGCGACGGTTCGACCAGGCACGGACGCGTGCTCGAGTTGACGGCGGAACTCGTCGCCGTGCAGGTCTACGAGGGAACGGGAGGCCTCGACCTCGCCGAAACCGTCGTCGAGCTGACGGGTGGCCCCTTCCAGCTCGGGGTCTCCGCCAGGATGCTCGGACGGGTGCTCGACGGGCGCGGTCGGCCCCTCGACGGAGGGCCTGGGGTCGTGCCCCAGTTGATGGTCGACGTGAACGGACGCACGATGAACCCGGCAGCCCGAGCCAACCCGTCCGATTTCATCGAGACCGGAATAACCGCTATCGACCTGCTCGACAGCCTGGTGCGCGGCCAGAAGCTGCCGATCTTCACCGGTGCGGGGCTGCCCGCCGACGAGCTCGCAGCACGGATCGCAACGGGCGCCCGCCTCCTGGGCAGCGAGAGCTTCGCCACCATCTTCGCCGCGATGGGGATCACGCGGCGAGAATCCGATGTCTTCCTCGACGCGTTCAGCTCGTCGGGCGCCCTGGACCGCCTGGCGCTCTTCCTCAATCTCGCCGACGATCCCGCCATCGAGCGACTCCTGACGCCGCGCTGCGCACTCAGCCTGGGCGAGTACCTCGCATTCGATCTCGGCATGAACGTGCTCGTGGTGATGACGGACATCACTGCCTACGGCGAGGCGCTCCGTGAGCTGTCCACGGCGCGCGAGGAGATCCCTGGCAGGCGAGGCTATCCGGGGTATCTCTACACCGACCTTGCGACGCTCTTCGAACGAGCCGGGCGGGTGCGTGGACGGCCGGGCTCGCTCACCGTCATGCCCATCATCACCATGCCGGACGACGACATCACCCATCCGATCCCGGATCTGACCGGGTACATCACGGAGGGCCAGATCGTTCTTTCCCGGGAGCTGCAGGCGCGCGGCATCTTCCCGCCCATCGACGCCCTTCCTTGCCTGTCTCGACTGATGAATGCCGGGATCGGCGAGGGCAAGACGCGGGCCGAGCACCGCACCGTCGCGGACCAGCTGTACGCGCTCTACGCCCGCGGTCGCGAGTTGCGTCGGCTGATCACGGTCATCGGCGAGGCGGCGCTTTCGACCAGTGAACGGGAGGTGGTCGCCTTCGCGGACCGCTTCGAGACCGAGCTCGTCGGCCAAGACCGGGCCAGGCGAAGCCTCGACGAGTCGTTCGACATCGCGTGGCGCCTGTTGGGCGGGATTCCCCGCGAGGAGCTGACCCGGGTCCCGGCCGATGTCCTCGATCGTTGGTGGCGGCCGGAAGAGGTTTCACCTTGAGCGGCCACCGGAGCCGAATGGCCCTGCTTCTGGATAGAGGCCAGCTCGCCCTGGCAAGGCAGGGGGAGCGGCTCTTGGAGCAGAAGCGTGACGCGCTGCTGCGCGAGTTTCACCGGGAGGTCCGCGTCATCTACACCGCGCGAGATGAGCTTGAGACCGCCGCCGCTGCAGCCGGCCTCGCTCTCGAGGATGCGCGCGTGCGTTCGGGCGAGAGCGTCCTCGGCGCCGCCGCGGCGGCGGCGGCCGGCGAGCAGGCGGAGGTCGAGCTACACCCGACCGTCGTGATGGGGGTTGCCCTTCCGGCGGTCACGCCGCGGGACCTGGTCCGCGACCCGGCCGGCCGCCATCGAGCCTTGCGTGCCTCGGGTCTCGCCGTGGAAAGAGCTGCGGAGCGCTTTGAACAGGAGCTGACGCTCGCTCTCCGCCTCGCGACCCTGGAGGCGAGGGTGCGCCGGCTGGCGTACGAGATCCGGCGCACGAACAGCCGCGTCAACGCACTTCGCACGTTGATCATCCCCCGGCTCGAACTCGAGACCCGCACCATCGAGCTGGCGCTCGAGCAACGGGAGCGCGACGATCGGTTCCGGCTCAAGCTGGTCAAGACGCAGAGCGCCCGGCGAACGACCCCGACGCTGGCCGGCGGAACCCGGATCAGCCGGTCGGGACCAGCAACACAGCAATGACCCCCGACGCCGCCCTGCCTTGGGCGTCGCGCTGCAACGGCGCATTCTAGGATGCGGACAGTCGTGAATCTGAGTGCTTGACCCCCACCCTCCGCCGGCGCACGCGCGGGAACGGCGCATCACGAAGCCTCGAGCAGCCCGGTGATTGTGCCAAGCAGGCTCTCGGCGTTGAAGTCAGAAGTGGGCCCGTCGCGTACGACGGCACCCAATCGCAGGACGACGATCCGGTCGGTCACCTGCAACACATGCGGCAAGGTGTGGGATATGAAGATGACCCCGAGGCCCCGATCTTTCGCGGCTTTGATGACTGACAGCACTTCACCTGCTTGCCGGGCGCCGAGGTGGTTGGTCGGTTCGTCGAGGAGTATCACCTTGCGGGCCCAGGCAATAGCTCGGCCGATCGCGACGGCCTGGCGCTGGCCGCCGGAGAGCTGGGAGACCGTGCGCCTAGACCCCGCGACGGCGATGCCGACGCGCTCGAGGTCGGCGCGGGCCTCGCGGTCCATTTCGCGTTGGGCCAGGAACCCGAGCTTGCCCAGGATCCCCGGCACGGTCTTCTCCCGGCCAAGGAAGACGTTGGCTCCGATGGTCAGGTCCGGCGCCAGTCCCGCGTCCTGGTACAGCGTCTCGATGCCCGCTGCAATGGCATCGTGGGGCGACTTCCAATGTCGCTCGGCGCCGTCGAGGAGAAGTTGGCCCGCGTCTGGGTTGTACACGCCGGAAAGGACCTTGACCAACGTCGACTTGCCCGCGCCGTTGTCGCCGACCAGGCCGACGACCTCGCCGGGGTAGAGAGCCAGGCTGACGTCCGATAGTGCGACTACGCTGCCGTAGTTCTTGTTGATGTGCCGGGCCTCGTAGAGTGGCTGGCTGTCTGCTGTCATGACTGCTGCCTGCTTGCGGTTCGCAGGGCCTGGAGGCTAGCGGAAGCCGCGATGAGCATCGCAACGGCGACCTGGTTCCAGTTTGCCTCGACGTTGCTGATGAGAAGGCCGCTGGTCACGGTGGTGATGATCAGGGCTCCGAGGACGGTCCCGGTGAGTCGCCCAACGCCTCCGGTGAGGCTTGCTCCCCCGATGACCACGGCTGCTATAGCCGTGAGCTCGGCCCCGCTCCCGGCGGTTGGCGCACCCGAACCAAGTCGGAGGTAGATGAACATGCCGGTGAGCCCGGCTAGCATGCCGGAGAGCATGTAGACCGAGGTCAGGTGTCGGCGCACGTTGATCCCTGCGGCCCTGGCGGCGAAGGCGCTCGATCCGATCGCGAAGGTGTAGCGGCCGTATCGGCTGTAGTGCAGGAAGATCCCAGCGACAGCCACGATGGCGATGACGATCAGCGCGGGGTACGAGAACGGCCCAAACACGGCCTGTGTGAACATGATCGCGTCACTGTCCTGGCCGATGGGCGCCCCTCCGGTGATCACGATCGACATGCCTCCGGCCGCTCCGAGCGTGGCCAGAGTGGCCACGAAGGGGACCAATCTGGCCCAGTTCATGAGCGCCGCGTTGATGAAACCGATCCCGAGCCCGACTGCAGCGCAGACGATCGTTCCCGTGATCAGCACGAGGGGTTCCGGCTGATGTCCGACCATCCCCCTCATCGCTAAAGCGCCGATGATGCCGCTGAGTCCGGCGACTGAGCCGACGGAGAGGTCGATTCCCCCCGAGATGATCACGAACGTCTCACCGACGCCAAGGAGAATCACCGAGCAGAAGTCGGCCAGGATGTTGGCGACCTCGTCGCTGGAAAGGAATACCGAGTTACGGGACGTGAAGAAGGCGATTAGCGCGATAAGGGCGACCAGCAGGGCGAACTGCTGATTGGCCAATAGAGAACGCACCCGGTCCGCCGGCGGTTCTTCCGGCGGCGAGGCCGCCGCGACCGCCTGTTCCGTGCTGCTCGACACTGCTGCCCTCTCTGGCGGGATAGTGCCATGCGATCTTAGCCGGCCCTGAGCGTGAGCTCAGGGCCGGCTAACTCATATCGCTAGGCGGTCGGATACGTGTACTTGCTGAGCTGGTCAGCCGAGCTAGTCGGCGTGAGGACGATGTTCGGCAGCGTGACCTGAGCCTGGATGCCGGAGTTGCTGCCGGTCTTCAGGTACTGCACGACAGCGTCGATGGACATCTTGCCTTCTTGGGCTGGATCCTGAGCAATCAGCGCCGCGAAGACACCCTTCTTGAGCAGCTCGACGTTGGTCGCGTAGGCGTCGTAACCGATGAGGGCGACCTTGCCTACGAGGTTGTGTGCCTGCAGAGCGGCCGCGGCACCGGAGGCGTTTGTTCCATCGATGGCGAAGATGCCCTTGAGGTTGGGGAACTCGGTGAGCCAGTTGTTGACGTTCGTGTTGGCCGTGGCGGCCTGGGACTGGGAGTACGCAACCGACATGATCTGGATTCCGGGGTACTTGGCCGCGATCTGCTTCTTGAAGCCGTCGAGCCGCGCCGTGTTCGTGGTCGTGGTGGCTGAGCTTTCGCCAACGACAACCTGATATGTCTGTCCGGCGGTGTAGTGCATGGCCGTGGCCATGGCGTCTGCTGCGGCGGAGCCACCCTGCTCGTTGTCACCGGTGATGAACGAGAGAACCTTCGACAGGTCGGTGACGTGGGTGTCCACGCAGACCACGGGGATCCCGGCCGCTATTGCCTTGTTCACGTCCGGCTGCAGGGCATCTGGGTCGGTCGGGGAGATGATCAGGGCGCTGGGATGCATAGCCAGCAGCTCGTCGACGATCGGGATCTGCGTCGCCGGCGAGTATTGTGACGGATCGCCCTGCCAGATCAGGGTCACGCCGAGGGCCTTCGCCTCGGCAGCAGCCCCGGTGTTCATGGCAATGAAGAATGGGTCGGCCTCGGCGCCCATGTTGAAGGCGACAGTGATGTTGCCCGCTGCGGCCGATGGCGCGGCTGTCGGCGCGGCGCTGGCCGCGGCCGTGGCGGTGGGCGTGGCCGCGGTGGCGACCGCGGTCGGGGTCGCAGAAGAAGTCGAACATGCTCCTGCGAGCAGGATCGCGGCAAGTCCCAGCGACAAGACTCGCCAGTCAGCGCGCCGTCCAGTCGCGCTGTCACCGATTGTGTGTCTCACCTAGAGATCCTCCATCTCTCGCGTTCAGGCAGCCGGCACGCTAGGGGGCGGGCCGCCCTGATAACGTTTCCAGCACCCTTATATCATCCCATTGACGCCAAGTCAATCGTGAATCACAATGTGAGCATGAGATCCCAGATTACGTTTCCACGGGAAGGTCCAGGCGCGGGCGGGCCTCAGACTCGGCCCACGATGCGCGACGTCGCCGCACTCGCGGGCGTCGGGGTCGCCACAGTGTCGAGGGTGATCCGCGACGAGTCGACCGTTTCTGAAGCCTTGCGCGCGAAAGTCCTGCGTGCGGCGGCGCAGCTCGACTACCTGCCCAACCTCACGGCGAGCAGCCTCCGGCGCGGTACCCGCCAGACCTCCACCATCGGCCTCCTGCTCGAGAACGTCGCCAACCCGTTCTCGTCGGCCCTGCACCGCGCCATCGGTGACGTCGCGGCAGCGCACGGATTCGACGTCTTCTCCGGCAGCGTCGACGAGCACGCCGAGGCGGAACACCGGCTGGCAGCGAAGTTCGCCGCCCGGCGCGTCGATGGCCTCATCCTCGTGCCAGCCAGCCACGACCATAGCTACCTTGCCACCCAGCGTCACGTGGGCATGGCCATGGTATTCGTCGATCGGCCGGCCGAGCTGCTGGACGCCGACGCGGTGCTCGCGGACAATTGGGGCGGGATGGCAACCGCGACGCGGCACCTCCTCTCGTTCGGGCACAGGCGCATCGGCTACATAGGCGACCTGCGATCGATCTGGACCGCACAGCAGCGCTTCATGGGCTACTGGCAGACGCTCGAGGGCGCAGGCCTCTCTTGCGACCCGTCCCTGGTCAGACACGATGTACGCGGAGTTGACGCCGCGGAAGCGGCAACCGTGGAGCTGATGGCCGCGCCCGACCCGCCGACCGCGATCCTGGGGGCCCAGAACCTCCTCACCATCGGAGCGATCAGGGTTCTGCGGCGCCTCGGTTTGCATCACCGGATCGCCATCGTCGGGTTCGACGACTTCCTTCTCGCCGACCTCGTCGAGCCCGCCATCACCGTGGTCGCGCAGGATCCGCGCCAGATGGGAACGCTCGCCGCCGAGATCCTCTTCGCGCGGCTGGACGGAGATGCATCGCCGACGTCGCGGCACGAGGTCGAGACGCGGTTCCTGCCGCGCGGAAGCGGCGAGATCAGGCCCGACTGACTATGTCAGGCATCGAACGGGGAGACCATTCCGGCGCCGACCGACCGAAGGGAGGAGTCGGGGCGATCGGAAGGGAGGCAAGCATGTTCGGTGGGGTCGAGGCCGGTGGGACCAAGTTCGTTTGCGTGATCGGGACCGGCCCCGATGACATTCTTGAGACGCAGCGGATCGAAGTGACTAGCCCGACGGATACGCTCGGGGCTGCCCTCGGTTTCTTCCGTCGGGCGGTCGAGTCGGGGAACTGGCTCGACGCGATCGGCATCGGCTCCTTCGGACCGGTAGAGCTGCGGCAGGACCAGGCTCGCTATGGACGGATCACGACAACGCCCAAGGGGGGCTGGTCAGGCACCGACATCGTCGGCCCGTTCGCCGCCGCCTTTGGAATCCCCGTCGGTTACGACACGGACGTAAATGCCGCCGCGCTGGCCGAGGGCCGCTGGGGGGCGGCCCGCGGGTTAGACTCTTTCGTGTATCTGACCCTCGGGACGGGCGTCGGGGGCGGGGCGGTGATCCACGGGAAGCCGCTCCACGGCCTCCTCCACCCGGAGATGGGCCACATAGCCGTCCCTCGCCGCCGCGGCGATCGGTTCGAAGGCCTATGCCCATTCCACGGCGACTGCCTCGAAGGTATGGCGAGCGGTCCAGCGATAGGCGCTCGGTTCGGCCGCCGTGCCGAGCTGCTCGAGGGAGCTGATCGCGAGTCGGCAGTCAAACTGGCAGGGTTCTACCTGGCCGCAGGCGTCCGGTCGATCGTCTATGCCCTGGCCCCCGAGCGGATCGTGGTGGGCGGTGGCCTCTCCGAGATGCCCGGCGTCGTGGCCGCCGCGCGCGCCGAGTTGCGAGGCCAGCTGAGAGGTTATCCGGGTCTGCCGGAGCACGACGACGAGGATTTCCTCGTGCTGGCCTATCTCCGCAGTATGGCCGGTCCGGCCGGAACGCTCATCCTCGCAGAGCAGGCTCTGGAACTGGCCGGCAACACGGCAGTCGCGCATGCTGCCTCTTAAGGTTGAGCCCGAGCGACCAACCGAGGACGTCCGGATCGAACAGGTTCCACCGCGACCTGGGGCAGCAACGGTTTCTCCGGCAACTCCTGGCGAAGCGCGGGATGCGGCCTTACGCTACGAGCAGATCTACGAGATCCGCACGATCATTGAGCCCGGTTGGTCCTCAACGCCGGCGACCCTTACGGGCGCCTACCAATTGCCTAGCTTTGTCGGCCTTTGCCCGTGTCGGACGTCACCAAGAAACCATCGTCGTGGCCCAATCAATGAGGGCACATGGCTTCTACTCCTGCGCCGCTGGCCGCCATTCGGCCACCTCGAGGGCCCGCCGAACGGCCCGCCCCAGCCCCTCGCGCGTGAAGGGTTTGGCGAGGACAAGGGCACCGGGCGGGGTCAGATCGGCGCCGCTCACGGCGTTTCCTGAGAATCCCGACATAAACAGGATGGGCAACTCGGGCCGAGCGGCCCTGAGTCGTTCCGCGAGTTCGCGCCCGCCCACCCGAGGCATCACCACGTCGGTCACCAACAGGTCGATGCGTCCAGTGTGCTCCGTGGCGCGCGCGGCCCCCTCGGCGCCGTCGCTCGCCTCGAGCACTACGTAGCCCAACCCCTCGAGCGCCCGCCGGGCGAAGGTCCGCACGCTCGCCTCATCCTCGACGAGGAGGATCGTCTCCGAGCCTCGCGGCACCGCCGCCGCCTCTGTGGCCACGGCAGCCGCGATGGCCTCCTCATCGACGCGTGGCAGGTAGATCTCGAAGGTCGTTCCGTGGCCGAGCTCGCTGTGTAAGTCGATTTCGCCGCCCGACTGCCTCACGATCCCGTATACGGTGGCCAGCCCCATGCCCGTCCCGCTGCCTGGCTCCTTTGTCGTGAAGAAGGGCTCGAAGGCGCGTGCGCGCGTCTCCTCGTCCATGCCGCAACCCGTGTCGGTGACCCGGAGAACGACATACGGACCAGTGGTCGTCTCGGCGTGGCCTGGCTCGGAGCCGACATCGAGCTCGACGTTCGTGGTCTCGATGACGAGTCGCCCGCCCCCAGGCATGGCGTCGCGGGCGTTGACGGCGAGGTTCACGATGATCTGCTCGAGCTTGGATGGGTCGACCCTGATGCGTCCCACGTCGGGCGCGGCATGGGCCACAAGCTCGATGTGCTCGCCCAAGAGCCGGCGCAGCATGGGAGCGATGCCTTCCACGATCTCCGCTGGCCCGAGGACCTGCGGTTGAAGGACCTGGCGGCGGCTGAAGGCGAGCAGCTGTCGGGTGAGCTCGGCGGCTCGGTCGGCGGCGAGTACTACCTGGTCGATATCGTCACGGTCCCCAGGCGAAAGGCTTTCGCGGACGAGCTCGCTGTAGCCGCGGATGGCGGTTATCAGGTTGTTGAAGTCGTGGGCTATGCCGCCCGCGAGCTGGCCAACCGCCTCCATCTTCTGGGACTGGCGCAGCTGCGCTTCGAGGGCCCGCTCGCGCGTGACGTCGCGTTTGACCCCGACATAACTCGCGACGGCCCCGGCTGCATCACGGATCGGCGTGATGACAGCGTCCTCCTCGTAGAGCGAGCCGTCCTTGCGGCGATTCACCAGAGTGCCGTGCCAGGTCTGACCCGCGAGGAGGCTGGACCACATCGCCTGGTAGAAGGCGCGGTCATGCTGACCGCTGTGCAGGATCCGCGGATTTGAGCCGATGAGTTCGGCCCGCGCATAGCCTGACACCCGCTCGAAGGATGGATTGACGTACAGGATGCTCGCGGACGGGTCGGTGATGACGATCGCCTCATCGGCCTGCTCGACTGCCGTGGCGAGCCGCGCCTGCTCTTTCTCGAGTCGCTTGCGCGACGTGATGTCCCGCACGATCGCCTGGAACCGCCCATCCGGCAGCTGGCGCGAGTTGAGCTCCGCGACGAGAAGGCTGCCGTCCTTGCGACGCAGCATGCGCTCCGAGAGCATGGTCTCGCCGGCCCGCATCCGGACGAACCGCTCCGGCTGCCCCGGGTTCTCCTCCGGCGGGACGACGTCGGGAACGGAAAGTCGCAGGAGCTCCTCGCGTGAGTAGCCGAGGAGATCGCACGCCGCGTCGTTGACATCGACGTAGCGCCTGTCGGCGTCGATCACGAAGATTGCGTCAGAGGCCTGGTCGAGCAGCATCCGGTACTGGAGCACCTGCCGTTCGAGCTCGCGGTTGAGGGTCCTTACTTCCTCCTCCGCCCGCCGACGCTCCGTAATGTCGGTCAACATTGCAAACGACCCCGCGAAGCGATTCTCATCCTCGAAGACCGGCATGGCCGAGACGAGCGTCCAGAGCGGCTGGCCGTCTTTGCGGCGGAACCGGCGTTCGTAGTGCTCGGCGATCCCCCTGCGGCGAGCCTCCATTCGGCCGTCGTGGTCAGGCACATCCTCCTCGAACAGGAAGTCCGTCATGGGCCGGCCGATCATCTCGTCCGCCGCATAGCCGAGCATCCGGGCGAACCTGGCGTTGACGAACGTGGCCCTGGCGTCGGGGCCGAGCACGCAGATTCCTTCGTTGGCGGTGTCGATGATGCGGCGGAGTTCCGCCTCGCTCTGTCGGAGTGCCGCCTCGGCCCGCCTGCGCTCGGTGATGTCGCGTCCCGCCGTCTGGATCTCGGTCATCCGACCGGTCGGCTCGTCTCGGACCGCCCGGCTGATGGTCTCTAGCCACAAGTACGAACCGTCTTTGTGGCGATAGCGATGTACGGTCGTCGCGGCTATTTCGCCGCGCTGGAGCCCTTCGTGGGCGGCGCGCAGCTTCGGGGCATCGTCGGGATGGCAGAGTTCGTAGGCCGACCGACCGATCAGCTCTTCCGGATCGAACCCCAGAACGGCGCGGCACGCTGGCGACACATACAGGCACACGCCATCGGGGGAGAACCGAGAGATCACGTCGGTCGAGTTCTCGGCGAGGAGCCTGAACTGGCGCTCCCGCTCGGCGAGTGCGTCGGCCACCGTCCTTTGCTCGGTGATGTCGAGGTTGACTCCCATCGCCCGGACGCCGTGGCCATCGGGATTCGGCACGACTTGGCCGCGCCAACGCAGCCAACGGGTCGTTCCGTCGGGCCGCACGACGCGGAACTCCATCTCGCGTTCCGACGCGCTCGCGACGGCGGCGGCGAACTCGGCGCGGATCCGTTTCTCGTCGTCAGGATGCAGATGAGACCAGAAGTAGGCGGCCAGGTCGCCATCGAAGCCCGGCGGGATGCCCCAGTTCGTCTCGGTCTGCGCGGTCAAGGTGCCCGTGCCGCTCTCGAGGTCGACGTCGAACGCCCCCGTCTTGCCGGCCTCCAGGGCCAGGCGCAATCGCCGCTCCGTCGTGAGGAGGTCGCGATGTGCCAGCAGGTTCGATAGCCCGTCGGAGAGCCGCCGTCCGACCTCCTCGAAGAGCCGGACCTCCTGCGGCGTCCAGACACGCGGGTAGGAGCATTGATGCAGCCCGAACTCCCAGGGATCGCCCGACCTGGGTCGCAGGGCCATCGCGACGAACGACTCGATTCCGAAGCGCATCGCAACGTCCGCCGGCAGGGGATGCTCTGTCTCGGGACCGAACGTCACCGGACCCGGGGCATCGAGGCAGGTCCGGAACGTCGCCGCGACGTCGGGGTCAGTAGGGATCTCGCGGCCCACGGCGAGGGCGCCCGGATACTCCGGCCGGGTGCGCTCCATTCGAGGCAGCCATGTGGGGCTGTCGGGATTACACGGGTATAGGAGCCACGCTCGGTCGCACACGAAGATGTCGAGCAGCTCGTCGAGCACGCTCTGCATCATCTGCTCGAGGTCGCTGGTCGCCTCGATCGCTCGGTCGACGCGATCGAGGCTCTCGAGGAAGCGGACGTGCTCGAGGCGTTCATCGGCAAGCGCGCGACGCTCTCCACTCTCGCCGAGCGCATCAGCACTCATCGTTACATCTTGTTCCCTCCGGTTGGCCGGGGCAAGGAGAAACAGCCGGAAAGACGAATACGGTTTGGTTCGAGAACACGGCCAGCATCAGCCTCGGCGGGCAGTGCAGTTAGCAAGTTGAGAAATACGCCGAACCGCGTATCCCGTGTCTAGCATGCCCACCCGGAAACCTCGACCAGGGCCGGCTTTGCGCGGCCCAGCCGCCAGAAGCGCCAGTGTCGAAGTGGGAGAACCCGATGCAAGCCTTTCGGAAGATGGGACTGTCCGTACGGACGAAGCTGCTCGGA
>JBEKPB010000022.1:0-32728 GCA_049521175.1 Candidatus Limnocylindrales bacterium | reverse complement strand
GTGACGCCCGACGTGCCGGCCATCCGGGCCGCGGTCCAGTTCCGCGAGGTTGCCGTCGAGCTCCAGATCCGCGACCGCCTGGCGATGGTCGTGAATCGCGCCAACTCCGGCGTCTCGGTCGCCGACATGGAACGGACCGTCGGCATGCCGGCCCTGGCCGAAATCAGGTCGGCGGGCATGACCTTCGTTCGGGCCGCCAACGAGGGCCGCTCGGCCGTGGAGCGCTTCCCGAAGGAACGGGTCATCGAAGACATCGAGAGCCTGGTCCAACGCATGATGGCCACCCGCGAACCCGGAGCGGCGAAGTCGGGTCAGGGCTTCCTTGGCATCTTCAGCGGCGGGCGGAACACCAACCCCTCGATGCGCGCCTCATAGCCGCACCGCGCCGCACCTCAGAAACGCGCAATCCCCGCCTCGCGCCCGCAATCAGGGTCGCCGCGTGCGCCGGGCGGTGGTTTCGACCGCCGCGACTGAACCGGCCACCCCGACGCGCTGCGCCTGGGCCAGCTCGACGCCACTCACCTTGAAGGCGGCGAGCAGCCGCTTGCGGAGCTCGCCTCCGACGCCCCATTGATCCCCGGCGCGCACTTTGGCCGTGATCGTGATCGTGACTCCGAGATCGCCCAGGGCCGAGACCTGCGCCACCCGCGGAGCCTCCAGGATCTGGGGCGCCCAGTCGGCATCGGCTGCCAGCTCCTGGCCCATCTTGTCGATCGCAGCGGTCGCTGCGTCGATGTCCGTGCCGTATACGACCCGGACGTCCTGGTTCACGTTGGCGAAGACGCGGGTCATGTTCGAGGCCACGGTGATCTGGCCGTTCGGCACGGTGTGGACGGTGCCGTCGGCGTCCCGAAGCGTCGTCCGGCGCAATGTGAAGTCCTCCACCTTGCCCGTGACGCCGGCCACGGTCACGACGTCGCCCCTGCCGTACTGGTTCTCGATCAGGATCAGAGCGCCGTTCAGGTAATCGCGCACGAGGTTCTGCGTTCCAAGACCCACGGCGATGCCGGCGATCCCGAGACCCGCGATAGCCGGCCCGATGTCGAGCCCGAACGCCGTCTCGAGAAGCATCAAACCGGCGATGACCGAAACGAACAGGCGAAGGACGTTAATCGCCAGTGACTCGATCGTGTCCTGCCGCTTCTTGAGCTCGAACGCGGTCAGGTCCTGAGCAGTGCCCTCGCGCTTCTCTCGGTTGAGCAGCGTCGCGGCGGTCTTGCCGATGAACACCTGCGCCAACCGCATGACCATGATCGAGACGACGATGATCGCCAGGACTGCGACGGCCCTCTGGATCACGGCGAGCGCGCCCGAGTCGATCGTCAGGTCGGCCCCGCCGGGCAGATGGACAATCACGTCGTTGAGGCTGAAGGTGGGGATCAGGTTGGGATTCATGCCGATAGCCTAGCGCGTCCGACTGCGCTGGAACGGCGCGATACAAGAGGCGGCCCCTCGGGAGGGGGGACCGAGGGGCCGCGGAAGATCGACGATGTACTGGCCTGCCCGTCGAGCGGGCGGCGGCTAGATAGAGGCCACCACACCGCCGATGTGGTCGGTGATTATGGCTGCCACTTCGCGGGCCCGATCGACGATCTCAGGCACCCGGCTTGGCGTGATCCGGTTGCCCGAGGCTCGAACCTCCAGGGCGGCGACGACCGAAGCTCGCTGATCGAAGACCGGAACTGCGATGGCGTTGACGGTCGGCTCGTGCTCGCCGAAGGCGGTCGCGAAACCGCGCTTGCGGACGCGGGCGAGCTCTTCGAGGAGCAGATCCACCCGAACGATCGTGTGCGACGTGTACGGCGTGAATCCGATCTTGGAAAGGCGGATGACCTCGCGTTCCGGTTGGGTTGCCAGGAGCACCTTGCCGGGCGCAGTCGCGTGGAGCGGTGCGTTGCGGCCGGTTCGGTCGCGGCCCATCCCCGATGCATCCGAATAGGCGATCGTCAGGACGCTGTCGCCCTCGAGGATCTCGAGCGTTGTCGTCTCGTGGATCGATCGGGCCAGCGACTCGAGTTCCGACATGGCAATCGAACGCAGATCCAGCGACCGCTCGGCATGACCGCCGAGGCGGACGACCGCCAGACCCAGCCGGTACTTGCCCGAGTCGTCGTCCTGCTCGACCAGGCCCCTCTTCTGGAGTGTGGCGAGCAGCCGTGACGCGGTCGACTTGTGGAGTCCAAGGCGGCGTGCGAGCTCGGTAACCCCTGCCTCTCCCTGCGTCTCCCCAAGAGCGATCAGGAGCGACGCAGCGCGGTCAACCGACCGAACCGCATTCCCGTCGAGCATCGTTTTCTCCTATACGGGCGGCTTCCGACTGGAAGCTGAAGCCGGCTTCCCAACAGCATCGGTGGCTGTCCGCCGCACCGCGCCCGAACCGGAGCGACGTGATGGGGCTTGTTGCGGCTACCGCGCCGCTTGACGCTCCAGCCCCGCAAGACCTACCCACCTGGGTCGCCAATCTGGGAGGAACGACTCTTCACCGTCTCGCGAGGTGCAACGCCTGGGGGAATGTTTACATAGTTACTCGGAATTAGTCAAGACCCTCTGAGGGCGTCTTTCAGGCACCTTCGGTGTCAAATGCCTGACACAGAAGGTAGGACCGGAAGTTGTTGCGGACGCACTCATTCTCGGCCGCAAATGCTTCAATCTGCTCACAGAATCACGCCCGGGCTGGCCTCCGGGGGAGCTGAGCACGAGCGGCCAACCCCGCTGGTGGACGCGACGTACCATCGCCCGGAACGCAACTAGCTCTCTCGTCAGCTGGAGCAATCGTGTCGAGCGATCCTCTTCCGGAAATCGCCACGCCGCCGGCCCTCGCGCCGACCGGAGCCCCCGGGATCAGCGGAGACGCCGGGATCGGCGCGGCAATGGGCGCCGGGATCGGCAGTGGCGAAGCGCGCGCCGCCGTTCGAGCTGAGTTCCCTGCCCTCTCCCGCCAGCACGGCGGCCGTGCCTACAGCTACCTCGACGGCCCGGGCGGAACCCAGGTCCCGCGACGGACGATCGAGGCCATGGCGGGCTACCTCGAGCGGTCGAATGCAAACCATGGAGGCGCGTTTGCGACCAGCGAGGAGAGCGACGCCATCCTGACCGAGGCGCATTCGGCCGCGGCCGACTTCCTCGGCGCCACCGGCCCGGGCGAAGTCGCCTTCGGGCAGAACATGACCACCCTCACCTTCGCCGTGAGCCGGGCTATTGGTCGAAGGCTTCGGTCGGGCGACGAGGTCGTCGTCACTCGTCTCGACCACGACGCCAACATCGCGCCCTGGCTCGCCCTCGAAGAGGAGCGCGGCGTCACCGTTCGTTGGGTGGATATCCGGCCCGAGGACTGCACACTCGACCTGGCCGGCCTGGAGCGAGTGCTGGGACCGCGCACCCGGGTCGTGGCCGTGGGACTCGCCTCGAACGCGGTCGGGACGATCAACCCGGTCCGGCACATAGTGGAGATGGCTCACGCCGCCGGCGCATTGACGTACGTGGACGCCGTCCACGCCGCGCCGCACCTGCCAATCGACGTGGCAGCGCTCGACACCGACTTCCTCGTCTGCTCGCCCTACAAGTTCTTCGGGCCTCATCTCGGGCTGCTCTTCGGCAAGGGCGAGCACCTCGAGCGGCTCGCCTCGTACAAGGTGCGGCCTGCCCCGAACGAAGCGCCGGGCAAGTGGGAAACGGGCACGCTCCCGGGCGAGTCGATCGGGGGGTTGCTGGGGACCTTCGACTATCTCGTCTGGCTCGGGCGGACATTCGGCGGCGCCGGAGAGGCGGCCGGTCGTCGCGATGCACTCCGGGCGGCGATGAGCGTCATCCGCGTGACCGAGCGAGAGCTGGCCCTACAAGCGCTCGACGCCCTGGGCGGAGTTCCGGGGCTGGAGTTGCGCGGCATTCTCGATCCGTCTCGCATCGACGAACGAGTCCCGACATTCGCCTTCACGCTAGCTGGCCGGACGCCGCGCGAGGTCGCGGCCGAGCTGGGGGCGCGCGGGATCGCGGTCTGGGACGGCGACTACTACGCCTACGAGCTGATCCGGGCACTGGGGCTGGCCGAGTCGGGCGGGATGGTCCGCGTCGGCCTCGCCCACTACAACGAGCCCGCCGAGATCGACCGCCTGGCGGATGCGCTCAGGGAGATCGGCCGGCCGTAGCTCCGCCCCCTACCTTCCGATGCCCAGCCAGCCGGGCAGCTCTTTGGCGAGGGTCGCGAGAGGCAGGGTGCCGTGGCCGAGGACCGCGTCGTGGAAAGCCTTGATGTCGAAGGCCGGACCGAGTACGGCGGCCGCTTCCCGCCTCAACCGCTGAATCTCCCGCTGGCCGGTCTTGTAGGTCAGCGCCTGCCCCGGCAGAACCACATACCGGTCGGCTTCGATGCCCGCATCGGTCTCGGACAGCCCAGCAGCGAGGAGCTGCTCCACTGCCCGCTGGCGGGTCCAGTGGAAGGCGTGGAGGCCGGTGTCCACGACGAGCCGCGCCGCACGATGCGACTGGCCATCGAGCATCCCGAACCGCTCGGCCTCGTTGAGATACAGACCCATCTCGTCCGCGAGGCGCTCTGAGTAGAGACCCCAGCCCTCGACGTACGCCATGCCGGCCATGCGCGAACCCATCCGCCGGAAGGCGTTGAGGCTCGGATGTTCGGTCTGGAGCGCAATCTGGAAGTGATGGCCCGGCACGGCTTCGTGGAAGCTCATGCTGGCCAGGCCGACGTAGCTTCGGCTCGGCAGGTCGTACGTGTTGACGTAGTAGATGCCGGGCCGGCTGCCGTCGACGGCCGGCGCGTAGTAGTAGGCCGCGGGAGCGTCGGCCTCCTTGTACGGCTCCACCGGCCGCACCTCACAGCCGGCTCGCGGCAATGTGCCGAAGTAGTCGGGAGCGACGGCGAGAGCTCTCTCGATCTGACCGCGGGCCCGGTTGATGAGCTCGTCGACGGACTCGGGGATCGCGGCGGGGCTGCTCTTGAGCGACGCGCGAGCGGCCTTAGTATCGTCGCCAAAGCCGAGGCCGCGGGCGATGACCCGACGCTCCTCCTCGATCGACGCCAGCTCGTCGAGACCGATGCGGTGCAGCTCCGCGGCGTCGAGGTCGAGCGAGGTCCAGGCCCGAATCTGCGTTCGGTACAGCTGGTCTCCGTTCGGCGCCGAGCACAGTCCCGGCTCCTCGCGTGAGGCCTCCCGGTACCTGCCGGTCAGCGCATCGAGGAAGAGCCGGTTGGCCGGGCGAACGTACTTGCCGATGGCGACGACGACTCGATCGCGGTCCCCCGGCTTCGGAAGCTTGACCGCCTGGACGATGGGCGACTCCTCGTCCGGTATCGCCTGCAACCGCTCGAGCTGGCCGATTACCCGGTCGGTCACGATTCGGGCGGCGGTCAGACCTCCGGCCAGGCCCTCGCGAACGACCTCAGCGTTGGCCGCCATGTAGCGCGGATACTCGGCCAGGCGGGCCAGGAACGCGTCGAATTGCGCGGGCGTCTCGGTCGGCTGGAAGGCGGCGAGTTGGGGCAGGATGGTCTGAGGACCGTCCATCTGATCGACGACCTTGAGCCGATCGAACCGCTGGGAATGCTGCTCGAGCTCGACGCGGCAGATGATCCGCAGGATGTCGAGGGTGATGCGCTCTTCGTCCGGAATGGCGGCCATCCCGCCGGCCTGAGCCTCGATGGTGTCGGCGTCCCACAGCGTCTCACTCATCAGAGTTCGAGCCCGCGCCCGACCTTCGGGCCCCGGGTCGTCGAGCCGGTCGAGCCCCTGCTCGTAGCCGAGCACGGTGGCATTGATCGGGCTCAGATCCAGGTAGCCGTTCCAGAAGCGATCTGCCAGCGAGTTGACGTCGTCGGCCGCGTTCGTACCCTCGCCCACCGGAGCCTCCCACGATTGGGCAGCGGCCGGCGCGAAGCAAGTCGCCCGGCTGTGGCTGTTGGGGCTAGGTTACTGCGACGGCGGTCGCGAGGACGCCGGCAGGGCGGGCCACCTGGCCGCCGGCCGGCGGGACGCGACGATCAGCCGCCAAAGAGGGGCAGCTGCTCGCCCACTGTGTCCGCAACCGCATCGAGCCCGAGATACGGCTCCAGGTCCGCCAGGGTGGCCTCCGGACGTGCCGCATATTGGGCCAGATGGTTCCACTTGATGAAATGCCAGTTTCGCTCTTCGATGGCCTTTCGCAGCAGCGGCGACCGGGCCAGCTTGAACTTCACCAGCTCGGCTCGCTCGGGCGGAATGACCGCAAACCGGACGACCTTGTCGTCGATCGGATAGCGAGCGTGGCGGACCAGGACGGGCTCGCCCAGCATCGCGGTCCACTCGACCTCGAATAAGAAGGTCGCCTTGCGCCGGACGTACCAGGCGCAATCGACCCGGTCGAGCTCGCCCTCCGGAGCCCAGGTGATCAGCGGCAGGTGAACCCCGCGCTCGGCGTCGTCGAGCCAGGCGGCCAGGGGCCGGCCATCGATGCGGCGGCTTTGCTGGCGGCGGCCGATCCAGACCCGCATGCCTAGCCGGTGACCGAGGTCGGCCAGCGTGGCTATCACGCGATCGTGGTCGACCGTTCGGGATTCGAGCTGCTCGAACCCCGCCACCGCCTCCGGGGTGCTGCCCGGCGCGACGTAGCTGGTCAGGCAGGCTTCGAGCAGAGCGCCGTCGGGAGCGTCCGCGCCCTTGAACATCGCCGCGGTCCGCTCGATGGCCCCGCGTTCGCTGAGGTGCCCCGCCGAAGACAGGAGCGAAAAGACCGCCCACTCCACCCGATCGGCGAGCGGCTGAGCGGCGGTGCTCCGATCGTCCTCGGAGGCGAGCCAGTACTGCCCCGGCTCTATCTGGCGGATGCGGCGGTTGTTCGGCCGGTCGAGCTCGCCACGGATTATCTCGATGAGCTGGTCCACGGGGCCGTCGGGCGCCCTCTCTTCCGATGCCTGGCTTGGGAGGGCGGCGTTCGCGGCTCGGGCCAGGCCCGGCGGGTTGGCGGCAGACGCGCCAGGGGCGGGGGCCGGCGTCGGGGCCGCCGCGGCAAAGCCTTCGGAGACGCCACGGGCTTCAATCCAGGCGGACCAGCCGTCGTCGGCGCGCTCCGGTCGGAGGACTCTGGCCAGCCTCGCGAGCTGGCCGGACTTGTCGAGCCCGATCAGGAGATCGCCCAGCAGGTGGTCGAACGAGACCGGTTCGCCCCGGGCCTTGAGCAGCTCGACGGCCGTGTCTGTGACAGTCTGGGCTGCGACGCCGGCCCGGAACGCGCCCTCGTCGAGCTTCTCCGGTCCGCCGAAAACGCCCGGGCTGCGGATCGTGCCCGGATCGCCGGCCCCGCCCAGAACCGGAGGCAGCGGCCGATTGGCGCGCGTCCGTGGACCGGGCGACATGATCCCAGTCGGAGGCACGTACATGACGATCCCCGGGCTGTCGGCACCGCCGCGATGGAGACGCGCATCGAGCAGCCGGCAGCCGGCAGCCGCGCCCCCGAGAGCCGCGGCAACCAGCGTGGCCGGCGCGGCGTCCTCGAGCAGGATCACGGCGCGCCCCGCTTGAGCCAGAGCCGGAGTAGCGATCGCCAGGGTCCGGCCGATCGAGCGGGCCAGCTCGGTCGCCTCTTCGGCTGGAGTAGCCCTGGTGGCCGGTCGGAAGAGCGACTCGTAAGGCAGCAGCGAAACCGCCCCCGACCCGAATATCCAGCCGGTGCCGTGGTATGAGGCCGCGAGACGTTCCGGCGTCACGCGCAGCGGCGCCTGGCCAAGGACCAGCCGCACCCGCGACGTCGATCCGGAGTGGGACATCCGCTCGCCGTGCAGGCCCAGCCGGCGGAGTGAGTTCGGCGTGATTTCTCCGACAGTAGCATTTGCAGTGCCGCCCTCGAGGGCCGCCATGTCTGACCCGAGGCGGGCTATGGCGCCCCTCGGCGTGCCGGTCTCGAGGCGCTGGACGAAGGCCTTCACGAGCCTCAGCCCGATCTCGAACGCCTCCCACGGGTTGACCTCGCGCCACTCGGGTGCGGCGGGCAACTTGAGGACGCCGTTCGAGATCCGAAGGTGAGCCGGCTTGCCATGAGACACGTTGAGCCGGCTGGCGATGATGACGGCGTGGAGCAGCGCCAGGCGCAGCGCCGCGGTCAGGGCGCCGACGCGATCCTCGGCATCGATCCGCATCAGGATGGCGTGCAGGCCCAGCAGCTGGCGGGGAGTGTGCAGGTCGATCAGCTGGTCGACCAGCGGGTGCGTCGGCCGTGGCGCCGGGAACCGCCGGCGCATGGCCTCGCGCACCTCCCCGCTTGCCGGAACCGACTCGGCCAGTCGCAGATCGCCGAGCGACGGATCGGCCT
Source organism: Candidatus Limnocylindrales bacterium (assembly GCA_049521175.1). Classification (GTDB taxonomy): domain Bacteria; phylum Chloroflexota; class Limnocylindria; order Limnocylindrales; family CSP1-4; genus Fen-1039. The sequence continues at coordinate 24,430 of JBEKPB010000022.1, read as the reverse complement.
GCCGCAACTCCGAACCCCCGACCTGTTCGTGGCACTGGGCGCACCGGTACTCGCGGGCGACGGCGCGCAGCCACTCGTCTGGACCGAACGGAATCTCCGGCAACGCGCCGATGGACGACGAGACTGCCGCCTTCTTGGCTCGGCTGCCGGGCTTGCCTTTGCCTGCGGAAAGGTCGCTCTTGAGCGGGGGCGGCACCGGCTGCCAGACCAGCGACTCGAGAATGACGGGGCGGCCGCAACGCGGGCAGGCGCTGGCGTAGAGCGCCTCGATCGCGCGCCGGATGGTCGAGCCCGAGAACGGAGCGTTGGCCACGGCCATCGCGGCCGAATCGATCTGGCGCAGGTCCGGCGGCCGCAGCACGACGTCGGCGAGGAGTCGGGTCAACGGCCACGTCTCGAAGTCGGCGGCGCGGCGCTGCTCGGCGATGGCGGCCCGCGCCACCCACCCCCCGCGACCGTTCAGGTCGAGGACGACCTCACCGGGCTTGGTCCAGGCCTCGATCGCGGCCACGAGCTCCGCCGCGGGGGCAGCCGGAGCGAGCCGCTCGAAAGCGGGCAGGGCTGGAATGCTGGCGAGCTTTGGCTCGGGTTTAGTGGCGGCACGCCCGACCATGCCGCAATTGTGACAGACGGACCCGCCATCGAATAACCGCCGGTTACGTCAGGCGGGCGGACGAAGGCGGAGGCCAGGCGCGAGGGGGGGCCGCTGACCTGCAGCCGTTAGCCTACGGCCGCCACTTTCCCCGGTTCACCGGTGGGGGCGGTGCAAAGTCGAAACTGAGCGTCGGTTGAAGCCTCATCGGCTCGCTCCATGTCCCTAGCGGCGGCAGCAATGGTCCATTGCGACCGTGCCGACGTCGGGCGGAAGGAAGTGGGACCGCACGCTGCTGGGGAATCAGGCCTCGGGGAGGATTCGGGCCGCTCGTTCCAAGGCCAGTTCCACACAACACCGCCCTGACCGGTATCCCGGAGAAACCGACCGCTCCTCAGACCGCCAGGGGAGCGTCGGCAAGACTCAGGTCGCCGATTCGAGGCCTACGGCTCCTCGAGCTCGTCGGTCTCCTCTTCGAAAGCTTCCTCACCCGTTACTTGGGCCGGCAGGACGCGATCGAGGTCCTCGATCTCCTCGTCCTCCTCGTCGTCCTCGAGCTCCTCCTCCATGAGCTCTTCCTCGCGGAGAAGCGTGCCCTTGGTGTATGGGCGCAGGTCCGACGAGCGGGCGGCAGTCGGGAAACTGACCTTGCCGTAGTTGCGCGGGTCCTGGAAGATCTCGCGGACCACGATGCGGACATCACGATCGCCCAGCGAGGTGATCCCCGCCGAGTACTTGTTGCCGTCCGCCAGCAGCTTGAGCAGGCGTGCGGCCACTCGCGGCTCGACGATGCCGATACGGGTTCCGTTGGCTTCGGCGTACAGGCGGTTGCCGTCCGGGATGAGCTCCACGGAGTCGCCGGGGTTTACATGCGCGAGGATCCGGGGCGATGCCAGGTCTGTCAGCATCGCGAAACCGGTCTTGCCGGTCTCCTCGACGAAGATCGCCACCGGCGCCTTCTCGGCCTTGTCCGGGGCGGCGGTCTTGTCGCCGGCCTCGGTCATAAGCGCGCGGAGCCGCTCGATGTTGCGTTCGGCGATCCGGTTGGTGGGATCGAGGGCCAGCGCGACCTGATAGTGCTCTCGTGCGTCGCCCAGCTCTCCGAGCTCCCAGAGGGCCTTGGCGAGCCGGTTCTCGGCCTCGGCGTCGGCACCAAACTCGAGGATCTTGCGGTTGGTATCCGCCGCGTCCGCCCAATGACCCTGAGCGGCATAGCCGATGGCCTGCTCGGCCAGCTGGCGCTTGATCCGAACGGTGTTGCCGCCGGTGCCCTTTTCGATTTCGGGGAAAGCCAAAGAGATGCGTCCTTTCGTAGTCTGCGCCGAGCTGCGCGGCAGCGGCCGATAGATTATCGTCGGAAAAGCGCTACTCGGCCGTTGGTTTCTAGCATCAGGAAGCTGGGCTGTCAACGCGGGCCACGGTTTGACCCGCAGGCGCCGCCTCGCGGCACCTGTCGCGGGAAGCACGTGACAGGCTGTTGCGTCCTACTTCGCCATCAGGCCCCAGGCGATCACCGCCAGCGCCGCGATGCTCAGGACCGCCAGCTCCTGGAGCAGTCGGCGGTTGAGCTGGACCGGCTCCTGCGACTCGCGCAGCCCCGTCGCCATGTAGACGACCAGCGTCAGGAGCGCCGGAATGAAGAGCAGAGGCAGGGTCAGGTCGCGCAGAACTACCGCGGCCACCGCGACAGGCACGGCGTACTCGCCGACGGCCACCACCCGGACTATCCGGTCGAAATGGCCGGGCGAGAGCAGCGCCGCCAGCCGATAGCCCGCAACCCCCGCCACCACCGCGTTGAGGGCCACGAACTCGATCAGGTGTGTCGTGGTCATCGGTTCGCGGGACAACACGAGACCGCCCGGGATCAGACCGCCGACCGCCACGAAGCCAAGGAATGCCAGCCCAAACGCCGCGGCTCGAACCGCCACCGGCCGCGGGTGGGGCGGCAACTCAGGCTGGTCGAAGTCGATGGGGTCGGCCACGATCATGGCCAGGTCGAACTCGGCGCGGCGCTTTGGTCGCAGGCGAACTGCCTGTGGGGGAATCGTCAAGGCCGATGCTCCGATGCTCCACGACTCGACGCCCGGCGCCTCAGGTGCGATCGGCTCTTCCGGCGCAGCCAGTGCCTCGGGCGCGGTCTCGAGGCTCACGACCCAGGCCACGATGGCGCAGCCCGCCACGAACACTCCGAAGAGCCACGGCACCGGGTCGACGACTCGGGCGATCCCGGCCATCGAGAACGCGGCAAGGGCCGGCAGCGCGAGCGGGATCGCAGGCCAGCGCCACGGCCGCCACTCCCCCGCAATGGTGGCCGTTCCCGCGGCGGCGGCGAGGGCGATCAGGGCGGTCACCACGATGGCCGGCGCGGGGTCCAGCCAGTGCACGAGAACCGCGACCGGCGCCACGACCAGCGCCAGCTCGCGGCCTAGGTTGCGTTGCTGCATTCGCGAATGGTACGAAACCGCGTCCAATCGCGGAACGATCGCGGGCGATCTACGTCGCCGAAGGCTTCGCTCGCCCCGCCGCGCCGGCTCGCACGCCGACCCGCGCAGGCTTGCCCGAAACCCACTCGAGCAGACCCGCCCGAGTCCGCGTGTTGATCACTCGGTCGGGCGTGAGCCAGCCGCGCCGCGCCATCGCGACGCCCCAGCGGAGGTTGTCGAGCTCTTCGATCCGGTGGGCGTCGGAGTCTATCGTGAAGACGCAGCCGAATCCGGCAGCCCGCCGCGCTCGCACGTCCGAGAGGTCGAGCCGCTCGTCGGAGCCATTCAGCTCGAGAGCGGTGCCGGTCCGTGCGGCCTCGGAGAAGACTGCATCCCAGTCCAGATCGAGGTCGTCGCGAGAGCCTATGTACCGGCCCGCCGGGTGGGCGATGATGTCGACGTTCGGGTTGCGGATGGCGGCCAGCGTCCTGGCCGTGAGCTGCTCGCGAGTCTGTCGGCGGGCGACGTGGACCGAAGCAACGACCAGGTCGTAGCGGGCCAGGAGCTCGTCCGGATAGTCGAGCGTCGCGTCCGCCCGGACCTCCAGCTCGCAGCCGTGGAGCAGCCGGAAGCCCTCCGGCGAGGTTTCGGGCGGAGCGGTACCGTCTGCCTCCTCGGCCTCGAACCGGCGGTTGAGCGCGGCAACGATGCCTCGCTGAATCTCGACCCGCTCGAGCGAGAGGCCGCGGGCGATGGCCAGGCTGATGGTGTGGTCGGTCAGAACCAGGTACGAATACCCTCGCCGGCGGGCCTCCAGGGCCATCTGCTCGATCGCGTGCACACCGTCCGACCAGTCCGAGTGGCTGTGGCAGTCGCCGCGGAGATCGGCCCGCGTGACCAGCGCCGGAAGCCTCCCGGCCAATCCGGCCTCGACCTCGCCGCAATCCTCACGCAGCTCCGGCTCGATGAACGGCAGGCCCAGGAAGCCGTATGCCTCGGCCTCAGTCGGAAAGGTCCGCAGCTCCGCGAGGTCGGCCGGCAGCGGTTCGCCGTCTTCGCCGAGGCGCAGGTAGCCCTTCTCGGACAGGCTCCAGCCCATGTCTCGGGCCATGCCACGCAGCCGAACGTTGTGCTCCTTGCTCCCCGTGAAGTGGATCAGGTAGGTTCCCGCCTCGCCGGGCGGCATGATCATCAGATCCACCTGCGGGCCGCGAAGCAGCTTCACGGCAGCCTTGTGGGGGCCTTTCGCGATCACCGACTCGACCGATCCAAGAGTTGTGAAGCGCTCCACCAGGTCGAGCGGCCGATCCGTTTCCGCCAGCAGATCCAGGTCGCCGATGGTCTCGCGCCGCCTCCGGAACGACCCGGCGGGCTGTATCGAGCGCAGACCTGGCACCCCGGCCAGTTCGGCCAGCAGCGTCTCGACGATCGCTTCGGCCTGCCCCAGCCGCATCCGCTCCTGGCGCGTTTCGAGCGCGGCGATCCCGGCCAGCACGCCCTGCTCGGTCTTCTCGGACATGCCCTTGAGGCCCTTCAGCGTCCCGGCCTCGGCCGCCCGCCGGAGATCGTCGAGTGTCTCCACGCCCAGCTCGTCGTGCAGCTGCTTAACCGTTCGTGGACCGATGCCGGGGATCTCGAGCAGCGCCACGAGACTCGGCGGCACCTCCTCACGGAGGCGGTCGTAGAACGCCAGCCGTCCGGTTCGGGCCAGCTCCTCGATCTTCTTCGCGATCGCGTCCCCGACCCCCGGGATGCGCGGCGGCGCCCCGTCGAGATAAGCCCGCGCCACCTCGACGGGTGAATGGGCGATCGCGTCGGCTGCCTTGTGGTAGGCCACGGTCTTGTAGACGAGCTCGCCCTTGACCTCGAGCATGTCGCCGATCTCGTGGAAGATGCGCGCCAGCTCGCCGTTGGCGAGGATCGGAGTCGTCTCGGGCTCGGCCATGCCGGACATGTTAGCCGCGCCTGTCCCTACCGAGGCTTGGCTCGATCGTCGGGCCGTCGGGCGCGTCGGCGGCAGCGATGCCGCCCGAGCGGGCGGAGTCAGCCGCTACTGAGCCAGGTCCGACTGCCACGCCTCGACGACCCGGTCGCGGCCCGATCGTTTGGCCGCGTACAGAGCCCGATCGGCTCGTTCGACGATCTCGTCGACGGTCTCACCGGGGCTCCGGCCGGCCGCCACGCCGACCGAGACCGTGACCCGCTCGGTGACGCCGGCCTCGCTCAGGTCCAGGTCGCGCACGTTCTGGCGGATCCGTTCGCCGACTTCCAGGGCAATGCCCTGCGATGGGTTGCGCAGCAGGACCAGGAACTCCTCGCCGCCGAACCGGACAGGGACGTCCTCCTCCCGGATGGAGACCTGGATGGCATTGGCGATGGCCCGCAGGACCACGTCGCCGACCTGATGGCCGTGCTGGTCGTTGAAGTCCTTGAAATGATCGACGTCTAGCGTGACTATCGCGACCCGGTCCGTCGATCGATGCCTGCTGGCGAGAAGCCGGCAGTACTCGTCGAAGTATCGGCGGTTTGGCAGCTGGGTCAGCTGGTCGGTCCGAGCCTCAGATTCCGCGGCCTCGTGTGAGTACACGCGGGCCAATGCCGCCGACGCCTCGAAGGCCGCGCTGTTGAGCAGCCTCGTTGCGGCTCGCGGCCAGACCTCGCCGGTGCGGCGAGACAGGACGATCGCGCCGGCGACCGACCCGCCGGATTGCAGCGGCGCCGCCAGCGTGTTGCGCAGGCCGTAGGCGTCGCGGAGCCGGTCGGCGATCCTATCGGCCACTTCGCGAGCCTGCGCCTCGTCCTCGATGGAGCCCATGAATCGTGATCGGGAACGGACGCTGGGACGGAACGATGGCGACGCTCCGGTTACCATCCCGGCCGGATTGCTGCCGTTATGGTCTTGCCAGACTGGAGTTGGCTCGCCCTGGGCGGGATCGGGCTGTGCGCTCCTCGGTTGAGGCACCGGCAGCTCGCGAACGTGGTGCGTCTCCACGGGCTCCAGCTGGCGGAGCGGCATGATGGTGTTCGAAGTGGGCGCGCCCGGCAGCATCGAGACGAAGGTCACGTCCAGGACCTTGCTTCCCGGGCGTAGCCGCACCACGGCAACGTGATCCGCCTCGGTCGCCGCTCCGAGCTCGTGGACGATGGCCTCCACGACTGCATCGGGTGAGACGGACCTCGATAGCGCCCGCATGATCCGACCGAAGCTCTCGGACTCGGTGTTGCGCCGATCGACCTCGACGCCGGAGGCGCGGGCGTTGATGACCGCCGACGCCACGAGGCCGGCGACTGCTATCGAAAGGGCCAGATCGGCCGGTCCGCCGCCGGCCAGAAAGAATTCGAAGAGACCCTTGGCCACGAGCAGAATGGCGGTGATTCCGAGCAGGATCCACGTCAGCCGGACACGCGGAACCCTCGCCCGCGGACGGCGCTCAGGGCGATCATGGGCCTGCGAGACGCTCACGATGGAAGAATGCCCGAGGAAGTCTCCGGGTCTCGTGTTTCGAGCGGGTACATGCTGGCTGGCACCGATCGTAGCTGTGTTCCGCAGGCCCCGGCGAATCTCGACGCGGCGTCGTTGACCCTTCCACCGAGCGCGGGCTACACTCCACGGTGGTTCGAGGGTGAGTGTTCCCGTGCCCTCGAAGATCGTCAAGACCCGCTTTCGGAGGATATCTCCCTCAGTGGAGACCGGACCCAGTACCAGCGGCGTCGGGCGCGCGAATAGCGCGCACCGCGCCGACATCCTCTACCAGGTCCACCCAGCCTTCTAGCGGTTCGCGCCGAGTGGCGCGCGCCACCGAGAGGCGGGGTCGGGCCCGCCATCGAGGTGGCACATGCTCTATCTGAGCCAGGCGATCGGCCGGCCCGTGCGCGACCAGCTCGGCGAGCCGATCGGAACTGTTGCCGACCTGATCGTCGCCATCGGCGATCGATATCCGCCTGTGACCGGCATCGTCGTGCGGACGAACGGCCGCGAGATCTTCCTGCAGTGGCAGTCGGTGACCTCCCTGGACTCAGGCGGGGCGACGCTGCGCACCTCCGCGATAGACATCAGCAAGTTCCAGCAGCGGCCAAACGAGATCCGCCTCAAGCTCGACCTCATGGACCGCCAGATCGTCGACATCGACGGCCGCAAGGTCGTCCGCGTCAACGACCTCCGCCTGGACGAGGTCGAGGGCGCGCTCCATCTCGTCGCGGTCGACGTGGGGCCGACCGGACTGCTGCGCCGTCTGGGGATCGAGGGTCCGTGGCGGACGATCGCCCGCGGCCTCCATCGCGACGTTCCCGAGCGATACATCGACTGGGAGGATGTCGATCCGGTGGAGCGGACAATCGCCAGCGTCAAGCTGCGGGTCCCCCACAAGGGTCTGGCCGAGCTCCACCCCGCGGACCTGGCCACGATCATCGATCAGCTCAGCCGCAGCGACCGCGTCGGCGTCATCACCTCCCTAGACGACGAGGCGGCAGCCGACGCCATCGGCGAGATGGAGCCGGAGACCCAGGTCGACATCCTGGAGGACCTCGAGCCGGAGCGAGCCGCCGACATCCTCGAGGAGATGGATCCCGACGAGGCGGCCGACCTCGTCGCCGACCTCTCCGAGGAGACCCGCGAGGAGATCCTGGGCCTGATGGAGAAGGACGAGGCCGACGAGGTCCAGGAGCTGATGACGTACGCGGAAGACACCGCGGGCGGCATCATGACGACCGAGTTCGTGGCCGTGCCGGCCAGCCTCACCGCAGCCGAGACGATCGATCGCCTGCGAGAGCTCGAGCCGAACGCCGAAACGATCTACTACGTCTACGTCACCGACCCGGAAGGCCGCCTCGTCGGCGTGCTGTCGCTGCGCGACCTGATCGTGGCCAAGCCGAACACCGTCATCTCGTCGTTCATGTACGAGGAGCCGGTGGCCCTTCGCACCGACGCCAGTGAGGAGGACGTGACCGAGGTCGTCGCCCGCTACAACCTGCTGGCCGTGCCTGTCGTCGATGAAGAAGGCCGTCTGGAAGGCATCGTCACCGTCGACGATGCCATCGATACGCTCCTGCCGCAGCCCACGAAGCGCCGCCTGCCGCGTCTGTTCGGCCGCTCCGGGACATCGGAGAGGTGAAGGCTCCTGCCCTTTCGCTGACACCCAGGGCAGTAAACCGGGTTCGCATCGCGGCCATCCTCGGCGTACTCGGGCCGGGTCTCGTCAGCGGCTTCGCCGACAACGACGCCGGCGGCATCTCGACGTACTCGGTCGCCGGGGTCAAGTTCGGCTACGACCTGCTGTGGGTCTTGCTCGCCAGCCAGATCGTCTTGTTCTTCACCCAGGAAGTCGGCGCGCGGCTCGGTCTGGCCACCGGCCAGGGCCTCGCGGGGCTTGTCCGCGAACGCTACGGCGTCCGATGGGCGACTTTCATGATCAGCACCATGCTCGTGGCCAACGTCGGCTCGATAATCGCCGAGTTCGCCGGCTGCAGCGCCGCCCTCGGCTTGTTCGGCTGGCCCAGTTGGGCCAGCTCGATTCTTGCCGCTACGGTCGTGGTCTTGCTGCTTACCCGCGGCAACTACAGCAAGGTCCAGTACCTCTTCGTCTTTGTGGGCATCTGCGTATCGATCGCCTACTTCGTCTCCGCCCTTCTCGCCCACCCTGATTGGGGCCGGGCCGCTTCCTCGCTCGTCGTGCCGCGGCTGGCCTCCTCGCCCGCCTACTGGGTGGCGGTGGTGGCGACGGTCGGAACCACGATCACGCCGTGGGGCCAGGCCTTCATCCAGTCGTATGTGGCCGACAAGCGCCTCGGGCCGGAGGACCTCATCGGCGAGCGGCTGGACGTTGGGTTGGGCGCCCTGCTCACGAACCTGATCGCGGGTTTCATCGTCGTCGCCTGCGCCGCGGGGCTTTGGGCGACCGGACAGACCAACGCCACGGACGTGGCCACCATCGCCAAGGCGCTGCAGCCGCTTGCCGGACCGGGGACGACGGTTCTCTTCGCGGTGGGATTGCTCGCGGCTTCGTTCCTGGGGCTCGGCGTCGTTCCGCTGACCAGCGCCTATGCCGCGTGCGAGGCGTTCGGCTGGGAAACGGGAGTCGACTGGCGGTGGCGTGAGGCGCCCGCGTTCTACGGCCTGATGATCTTCTTCATCGTCAGCGCCGCGCTCTTCGTTCTGGTGGTGCCGTCGAGCGGGCTGGTCCAGGTGATGTTCACGGCGCAGGTGGTCAACTGCATCTTGCTGCCGTTCGTGCTCGTGTTCGTGATGCGGCTCTCGGCCGACAAGAACCTGATGGGGCCGCTGGTCAGCGGCAAGTTCATGCTGACGATCGGGTGGCTCGGGACCGCGCTGCTCGTGGTCCTGTCTTTGATGCTGGTGGCGACCTCAGTCCTGGGGTTCTGAGTCGCCCGCTGACGCCCCTGGTGCGTCGACCGGCCGCCCCGGATGCTCGTAGACTCCATGAACAAGGAATTCCTGACCGCCTCTCACCGCGGTCACTTCCAGCCGGAGGAATCGTCTTTGGCATCTGCGGACGATCGAATCGCCGTCGTCACCGGTGGCTGCGGCTTCATCGGAAGTTACCTGGTCCGAGAATTGGTCGACGAAGGTCGAAGGGTCCGCGTCCTGGACGACCTGTCGAGCGGAGACATCCGGCGGCTGCCGCCGGGCGTCGATTTCCGCGAGGGCGACGTGGCCGATCCGTCTTTCGTCAGGCCCGCCGTCTCGGGTGCCACCGTCGTCTTTCATCTCGCGGCCGTCGCCTCGGTCCAACGCTCAACGGACCGCTGGCTAGACAGCCACCTGACCAACTCCGGCGGCAGCGTGGACGTCATGGAAGCAATCCGTGACGGAGCGCCCGATGCCGCGTTCGTCTACGCCTCGTCGGCGGCCGTGTATGGCGACGTGTCACTGGGCCCGGACGAGAAGATCGGAGAGGCCACCCCGCCCAGGCCGCTCACGCCCTATGGGATCGACAAGCTCGCCACGGAGATGCACGCGCGCGCTGCCGGCTCGCTCTTCGGGCTTCGATCCGTCGGACTGCGATTCTTCAACGTCTTTGGGGCAGGCCAAGATCCCGCTTCGCCCTATTCGGGGGTCATCAGCCGGTTCCTCGCCCAGGCCCGCTCCGGCGGCCCGATCACGATCTATGGCGATGGTCGGCAGACACGCGACTTCGTCCACGTCAGGGACGTCGTCCGCGCCATGAGGATTGCCGAGACGGCCGCGTCGCCGGAGGCTCCGGTATTCAACATCTGCAGCGGCATCCCCACGACCGTGAACGAGCTGGCCGGCGCCGTATCCGAAGCCATGGGCACGGAGGTCTCGGTCGTCCATCGCGAACCGCGCCCGGGCGACATCAGGCGCTCGCTCGGCGATCCGTCTCTGGCAGCCAGACAGCTCGGCTGGCGGCCGGAGATCGGCCTTTCCGATGGGCTCAGCGGGCTGGTGGTCGACGCTTCGGCCGAGCGTTCGGCGTAGTCTTTCCCGTCCCCGTCAGACGAGAACGCCGAGCTCGGACCATACCTCCGCCATGGCAATGGCGGTCGCACGGATGTCGTGTCGAGCCACCGAACGGGGACCGGCCGCACCGAGGCGGGCTCGCAACTCCTCGTCCCGGAGCCGGTCCAGTGCGGCGGCAAGCGCCGGCGGATCGCCAGGTGGGATAACCAGCCCGTTCACGCCTTCGACGACGATCTCGCGGAGCCCGCCAACGGACGAGGCCACGACCGGCTTGCCACAGGCGAGCGCCTCGGCGGCGGCAAGCCCGAGAGGCTCTCGACGGGAAGGCACCGCAACCACGTCGGCGGCCTGGATCCACGCTGCCACTTCGTCGGCGGGAACAGGCGCGCATTGCCTGATCGAAGGGTGAGACCGGGTCAAGCTCTCGGCCAGCGGACCGTCGCCGAGCATAACGCCCACCCAAACCGGGGTCGCGCCCGACCCGGAAGCCAGATCGATCGCGGTTGCGAAGACGTCGGCCCCCTTCCGCTCCGAGAGCGTCCCGAGGTAGAGCGCAAGCAGCCCCTCCGGCAGCCCGAGCCCCTCGCGCAGGGATCGCCGCTCATCGGGGCCCTCGGGCCCCGGGAGGAAGACCGCCATGTCGACGCCGGGCGAGACGACCCGAGCGGTGGCCCCCAGCTGCTCGACGTACCCGGCGGTGAATGAGGAGTTGGCGACGATGGCGTCGGCATGGCGGACGACCAGCCCGGCGAAGGTTCGGTGGATTAGGCCGCGGGTCGCATAATCGGAGATGTCGGCGCCGTGCGCGTAGGCGAGCAGCGGCACTCGCCGCAGGCGCGCCGCGACGAGACCCAGGAGCCCGGCCGCGTACACGGGGTGGGCCTCGACTCCGTCGAACCGCCCGCGGGTCGTCAGGGCTCGCCAGGCGATCCCGAGATGCCGGAGGGCGGCGCTGCGGCGGTAGCTCGAAGGTCCGACAACAACCACGTCCACGCCACGGGCTCGCAGCGAAGCCACTCGCCGGGCGACGAACGGCCCGGTTTGAGTGCGGTCGGGGGTCGGGTACATGTTGGTGACCAGCAACAGCCGCGTCGGTCGCCGGGGAGCCGGCGCATTGGCGTGGGTGGTACCCGACGTAGTCATACCGGCAATGATGCCAGGCATTCGAGACGGCGCATGGTCTCCACGCTCCAAACGGCCTCCGGGCATCGGCGGCGAGCCCGCGCCGCGAGGCCTCCTGGCGGCCCTATCGCGCCTGCTCCTGCATCTCGTCCAGGATAGTGGCGAGCCCCCCCGTCAGGTTGACGCGATCGTAGCGACCCTCCGGGTCGGCGCGCCGCCGAGGCGCCGGCGTGGCCAGGAGCCGCTCTATGCCCTCGGCGACGCCCTGGGGAGTCGGATCGGCGGAGATCCCCCAGTCGAGCTCGCGGAGGATCGTGCGCGCGTCGCCCTCCGGCACGACGGCCAGTATCTGCCGGTCCAGGCCCACGTACTCGGCCAGCTTGCCTCCGACGACCGCCGACCTGTTTGGGCCGTCCGCAATCAGCTGCAGGAGCGCGTCTGAGGCGAGCATGTGCGCCAGCGCCTCCTTGTGGGGCAGAAAGCCTGTGAACTTCACCATCGAACCGAGGCGGTCGGGGGTCGAATACTCTGCCGCCACGGTCCGGTTGTGGAGATTGAGCCAGCCCACGAATTCCACCTCGAGCGCCTCACGCAGCCCCGGCCGCCGCTCGAGGAGCAGTTCCAGGCCATCGAGGAACATCGGGAGCTCGCGATCGCCGTAGATGCTGCCGCCATAGGTCAGACGGAATCGACCGTTGCCGGCCCGGGTCCCCGGCGCCGGTTCCTCGGGAAAGTCGCTGCGGTCGTAGCCGTTGCATATGACCGAGAAGCGGTCCGCGGCCCAGGGATAGCGAGCGGCGTATGCCTCGCCAAGGCCGGCCGTGGCAAACACAAGGCGACTAGCGCGGGCGACGATCCGCCGCTCGATCCTCGCCTGCAGGTCGCGATGCAGCGATGGCAGCGGCGCCGCAAAGGCATTGCCTATCCACGGGTCGCGGAAGTCGGCAATCCAGGGGAGTCCCGCGTGGCGGGCGATCAGCCCGGCGGCCAGGTGGGACGAGATCGGCCCGGACGACGAGTAGATGGCGTCCACGCCCGATTGCTCGACGATCTCCAGGCCGCGCTCGACGGCGAACGGAACCCAGCCCACCTCGCCGTCGGGAAAGAAGACCAGGCGCTCCATCTGCCCCCAGATCCTGCCCAGACCCTCGCGGCCGGCAGAACGGGCGGCGGGCCGGACCTCTGCGATACCGGTAACGTCGGTCGTTGGAGGCGACATCCCGCTTTGAGCGCGTTCAACAGCTCCGTCCGGGCTGAACGACTGCGCCCACCGCGCCATCCGGCCGAGGGCCCGCCGCAGCTTCACCGGTTCGGGCGAGAAGGCCCGCTCCACGTGGAGATCCGGCGGCAGGGTCAACTCGGCCTCCGGGTCGCGCTCGGCGACGCCGGGATCCCTCGCGGTCAGCACGACCGGGTCCCATCCCCAGCGCGGCAGGTACGTGACGAACTTGAGCGTCCGCTGCACGCCGACGCCCCCGATCGGAGGGAAGTTGTAGGCGACCACGAGCACCCGGCCAGGCATCAGCCCGCACCTCCAATCCGGGTCCGGACGTTGCCAACAAGAGGCAAACGATCGGTCAGCCGCCACAGCCCGGCAACGAACAGCCCCGCCTCGGTGCGCCCCGGAAGAAGGAGCGACCTGAGCGGCTGCCCGGAGAGGCGGCTCGCCATGAAGAGGGTGATCGTCGCGTGCGCGGTGTACGAGAGCAGTGACGCCATCGACGCGCCGACGATGCCAAAACGCGGGATCAGGATGAAGTTCGCTGCGACGTTGAGAACAAGGGCGGTGGTTATCGCAATCGAGACGAGTCCGGCGTGTCCACGGCCGCTGATGTAGCTGGTCATTACCTTGGCCATGCTGAAGCTCACCACGGCCGGCAGCAGGACGTAGAACGCCGGCAGGCAGTCGACGTAATGCGGCAGGACGAGGTGGATCCCGAGGAACGCGGTCGGGATCAGGGCCAGGGCCAGGCAGACGGTGATTAGCATCGAGAGACGGGCCACTCGCCCGAGCATCTGGTTGGCGTCGTTCACGGTGGCGCCGGCGACTCGTGGCAGGAAGATCGTCGCGACGGAATTGGGCACGAAGAAGACGAGCTCGGCCATGATCACGGCCATGCTGTAGCTAGCAAGCGGGATGCGCGAGTCCGGAACCACGGCCTGGAGGATGTAGAAGTCCGCCCGATAGTTGAAGTAGCCGCTCAGGCTTGCCGGGTATAGACGGAGACCGTACGAAGCAAGCGCCCGGGAGTCGGCGGGGGAACCGCCCCTGTCTCGCCGGCTCAAACGACGAACGGCCTCCAGCACGCCCAACGTGAGGAATGTGGTCATGAGCACGCTGCCGGCAACGGCTCCGGCCAGCCCCAGGCGGAGCCACCACACGAGCACGACGGCGCACAACAGCGATCCGAGGGCCTGGACCACCTGGATGATGTTGTAGACGCGGACGTCCTGCCGGCCGTACAGGATGGACCCGCCGAACGACGCCAGGACGCTCAGGGGCAGCGTCAGCAGCATGATGCGCAGCAGGCTGTCGTCGGTTCTTGCGGCACTCACGTACGAGCCTTCGAGCAAAGGCAGGATGACCCAGACCACCGCGATGAGCGCCAGAGATAGGATCGCCGTAAGGACGAACGTCAGCCGCACCAGGCTGGCGACGGAGCTGCCCTTGCCGGCGAAGTAGTTGACCGCATTCGGCAGGCCGAACATGCCCAGAGCCGAGAGGGTTCCCGGGAACGTCGTCACCGCGACGAACGTTCCGAAGTCGGTCCCGGACATGACCCTCCGCAACAGCAAGGATGCCAGAAGGCCGAAGCCGAACCCCAGGACCTGCGTTCCGAAGACGCTGCTGACACGGCGGGCGAACGGGCTGCCCCCGGGAGAAGACTGTCCAGCCTGAGACTCCCCGACGGATGGGGCCGGTGAGAGCGGGGCGCCGTCGGCCGGAACGGCGGTGTCCGGAGTACCCGAAGATGGGATGGGAGCCTCGAGGGCCGGGCCAGCTCCGCCGCCAGGCGAGGGCGGCGCGTCCGGAGCCGGCAGCTCGGCTCTGGCGCTCACTCGGCCACGCCCTGCGCGAGCCTCTCAGGCAGCGACGTGAACTCGAGTGCCCGGTCGTGGAACGTCTGCTGCCACAGCTCGAGCGAGAGGAGACCCCAGAACCCCCGTCCGTATGCGGCGCCCTTGGTCAGCCCCGCCAGGGCCCGTCGGTTGTCGATGTAGGGTCGCGAGAGCGCGGCCGCCGAGGACAGAGTGTCCACGACGAAATCGTGCGCCCCACCCCGAGCCCACTGGTTCAGCGGCGTCGGGAAACCCATCTTGTCCGTGCGCTCGTTTATGGCCCGGGGCAGGATCGGGGCGAATGCCACTCGAAGGGCACGCTTGAGCTGGCCGCCCTCGAACTTGACCGCCGGGGGCATCGTGGCCGCCAGCTCGACGAGAGGGTGATCCAGGAACGGCAGCCGCGATTCCAGCCCGTGGGCCATGCTCATCCGGTCCTCGACCTGGAGCAGCGCCGGCAGGAGCGTCTTGAAGTCGAAGTGGGTCATGCGGTCGAAGTACGACTCGCCGCTAAGGTTGGAGGCGTTGAAGATCGACCGGAACGTCTCGAAGGGTGAGTAGCCGTCCAACCGGTCCCAGCGAACCTCGTCGCGGAGGTCGTTCGAGCGGTTGACCAGGCGGAAATAGCGAGCGTCCATCGGCTCGAAGAGACCTTCACGCCAGAACTCCGCGAGGAGGGGCTTGTACTGGCGGAGCGCCGTCAGGTTGGGCAATATCGACTCGTAGCTGACGATGAAGTTGCCGTTGTGCATGGTCCCGTCGATGGCCGCCTTGAGGCACTGCTCCAGGTACGCGATCAGGTACCGGGCATAGCCGCCGAACAGCTCGTCGCCGCCCTGGCCGCCGAGCACGACCTTCCGATCGAGCTTGGCGAACCGCGAGACCATGAACTGCGGGAACGCTCCGGGGCCCGCCACCGGGTAGTCGAGGTGGTAGACCACCTGGCCGATGTTCTCGACGAAGTCGTCGACCGTTATCGACAGCTCGTGAAGGTCGATGCCCTTGTCCCGGCTCAACGTCCGAGCGTAGCGGCTCTCGTCGTATTCGGGCCCTTCGTCGAACTTCCCGAGAAAGGCCTTCAGCCCGGGGCCGGCCTGATCGGTCGCGAGGCTGGCGACGATGCTCGAGTCGAGTCCGCCGCTCAAGTACGCCCCCACCGGGACGTCGGCCCGCAGATGGACCTTGACCGAATCCGCCATCAGTTCGCGAAGGCGCTCCTCGAAGTAGGCCGAGTCGTGGCCGAAATCGAGGTTGTAGTAGACCTCCCAGTAGCGCGAGACTTCCAGATTGCCGTTGCGGACTCGGAGCATGTGGCCGGCTGGGAGCTCGCGTATCCCCTTGAAGAGCGTCTTGCCGGCCAGACAGAACTGGAATACGAGGTAGTCTCGCAGGCCTTCCACGTCGGTCGCGATCTCGGGCAGGAAGGGCAGGATGGCCTTCGGTTCCGACGCGAAGTACAGCCGATCCTCGACCATCGCGTAGTAGAAGGGCTTCATCCCGAACCGGTCGCGGGCGCAGAAGAGCGACCCGTCGCGGGCGTCCCAGATGGCGAACGCGAACATGCCCCGCAGGTGCGACAGGCAGTCCGTGCCCCAGTGCCGGTACGCCGCGAGGATCACCTCTGTATCGGACGTCGTCCGGAAAGTCTCGGACCCGAGCTCCTCGCGCAACTCGATGTAGTTGTAGATCTCGCCGTTGAACGTGATCCAGTTGCCCGCCTCGTCGGTCATCGGCTGGTCGCCGGACACGAGATCGATGATCGACAGGCGGCGATGCACGAAACCGACTCGATCCGACGGTCCGCTCCAGCTCCCCTCCCCGTCCGGTCCGCGATGGCGAACCAGGTGGCTCATGGCAGCCAGGCGATCGTCGAGGGCCGGGATCGTCCCGCCGCTCAGGCTGTATACGCCGGCGATGCCGCACACGCCTAAGCCCCCCTCCGATGGCGAGCCGCCAGCTCGAAGTACAGCTGCTCCATGCGCTCCATGTTCGCACGTTCGTCGGCACGTTCCAGCACGGCCTCCCGCCCGCGCCGGCCGATCTCCTCGCGCTCCGCCGAGGGCCGGCTCAGCTGCAGCTCTATCGCGCGCGTCGTAGCCTCGCCGTCAGCCACCGGAACCATTGCCGCGGGATCCAGCTCGGTGAGCCATTCGCGGACGCTCGGCAGGTCCGTGGCGACGACCGGTCGGCCCGCCGCGAGAGCTTCGACGACGGTGATTGGGCCGCCGTCACTCGCGGCGACGGATACAACGACCTCGGCCATGCGGTAGAAATCGGGCATGTCGGCATGAGCAACGGCATCGACGACGACGACGCGGTCGGCGACTCCGAGCGCGGCCGCCTGACGCTCGAGCGCCGCCAGCTCAGCAGCATCGGCCAGATGCCTGGTCATGAGCACGACGACATCATCGGGCAGCCCCGCGAGAGCCTCGATCACCGTTTCGTGGTGGTAGAGGGAGCCTATCGTTCGCGGCGAGAAGACGACGCGGCGGCCGTCGAGGCCAAGCCGGGACCGCAGCTCCGCAGGATCGGGTCCAGGGCAGAAACGCTCCGGATCGACGCCGAAGTGGATCAGTCTGGTCCGCTGGGGCCTGGCGCCGGCCGCCACCGCCGCCGCGAGCAGGTGCTCGGACGTGCCGGTCACGAGATCCGCGCCGTGGAGCGCCAGGCGGGAGTGGAGCTTCGCTCGCCAGCTCTCGCGAGCGGTGATGAGCACGTCCGAGCCCCAGACGGTGATGACGTACGGATGGAATCCGGAGATCCAGGAGAGCCAGCCGTTGCCGGTCAGGTAATGGGCGTGGAGCACGTCGGGCTTCAGGCGATCCAGGACTCTGCGGAACGATCTGCCCGCGACGATGGCACCCATAAGGTGTATCGGCCGACGCGTGTAGGGCACGAACCGCTCTATCTCGATCCCTTCAGGCAGCCCCGGGCTTATTTCCCTGCTCTGCCCGACGATGAGGGTGATCCGGTGACCGCGGCCGGCCAGGTAGCCCGTCCAGCGCCTGGTATGGATGCTGTTGGGATCGCCGAGGAAGGCGATCGCCAGAGTCTTCGCGGGGGTAGCGGCCTCGCTCGGCGCCATTTGTGTCACGCGGTCTGGGCCCCTTGCATGGCTCCCAGGACGGTGGCGGCGCGGTCGTCCCACGTCGATCCTGGCGCGCATGCAAACGCCCGGGCACGGGTCGCCATCGCGGTCGCCAGGCCCCTGTCTTCGAGAAGCTCTGAGATCCCGCCGGCGAGACCCTCTGGCGTGCCGGGAGTGACCGTGCCGCCCCTGCTCGCAGCGATGATCTTCGCAGTCTCGGTCGCGTCGGTGGCGACGACCGGCTTGCCCATGCTCAGGTAATCCCACAGCTTCAACGGCACCGCAAGGTCCGTGTACTCGGTGATCGGGCGCGGGATCACGCACAACCGGGCATCGCGGAGGAGGTCCGGCAACTCCGCGCGTCCGGCCTGCCGCACCTCGACCCACTCCGGAAGACCGGCGCTGCGCTCGGGAGACAGCGGCGCGGTCACGGCCAGCAGCCGGGCCTCCGGAACCCTCGCCCGGACCAGAGTCATGGCTTCGACGAGCGCGTCGAAGCCATCCGCCCAGCCATTTCCGCCGACGTACGCCACCAGCGGCTCGACCCCGGCACCGAGGTCGGGCGATCCCGGATCCCCGCCCGGCGGCAGCAGAATGGGTTGGCGCAGGTGCATCACCGCGGCCAGGCCCGCCGATGGCACGAACTGGTGCGTCGCCAGGCCGCGCGTCATCGGCATCGTCACCCGCCAGATCCAATCGGTCAGGAGCTGCCGGCGGCGGCGGCGCGGGTATGTGTCGCGGAACAATTGGTACGCGTCCCGGAAATACACTCCGACGGGGCGACCCATGAGTCGCATCAGGGCCATGAACGCGAGGTCCGTCGGCATAACTGTCGCCGTCGGCGCCTCGACGTAGACGGCGCCCACCCGGTGCGGGCCGCGGCCCGCCAGCCAACGAAGGCCCGCGCCGGCGCGGCTCAGAGGTCCGCCGGCGATCATCTCCAGGTGCGTTTGTCGGGCCAGCGCCGCCGACATGAGACTGATCTGGACCTGTGGCGCGGAGTTGAGCACGCGGGTGTCGTACATGGCGAACAGGAGCACGCCGTGGCTTCGCGCATGGCGCCGCGGCGCTGACTCATCGGGCATGGCTGGGATTATACGGGCCTCGTTGGACGCGGTCGGCTGCCCGACCATCGGCTCGGAGCTCCTCCCGACCGACCCGGCAGCCGCGGTCACGACCGCGCGGTCAACGCCCGGCGCCCCCGCTCGTCAACGCCCGGCGCCACCGGCCGGGCCGGACCCGAATTGGAAGTTCGCGGCGTCCGGCCCGGCCAACCACTCGGCGAGGCTCTGGGCCGCCGCGTCCTTGGCCGAGAGGATCGGCTCGGAAACAGGCCACTCGATCCCGATGGCCGGATCGTTCCAGCGGATCCCGGACTCGGTTGCCTTGTTGTACGTGCCTGTGGTCAGGTACTCGATCTCGGCAAAGTCCGAGAGCACGCAGAAGCCCCTCGCGAAGCTGGCCGGCGCCCACAGGTGGCGCGGCTCCTCGGCCGAGACCTCCAGGCCAACCCAGCGTCCGAGCGTCGGCGACCCGACCCGGATGTCGACAGCCACCAGGAATGCCCGCCCCACTATCACCCGCATCAGCTTGCCCACTGGCGGATCCCACTGGAAATGGAGCCCGCGCACCACGTTCCGGGCCGACCGCGATTGGTTCAACTGGACGAAGCGATCCGTCAGCCCGAGCTCGGCGAAGAGATCCTGCCGGTAGACCTCCATGAAGAACCCGCGGTCGTCGGGAAAGGTTGTCGGAACGACGATCTTGACGTCCTGGATCGCGGTGGGTTCGATGGTGAAGGGCATGGGGTGTGCTCCGTCTGGGCCGAAATCGGCGGCCGGCCGCTAGCTCGCCGGACAGGTGTTGGCAGGCACGGGCTTGTTGTACCAGAGACTGTCCTGGCCGAACAAGGTGACGGACTCGTCTGCCACCCGAGAGTTGAAGAGACACAGGGCGCCGCTGGGCAGGTATTCCGAATACCCGGCGGACGGGTCCAGAACGACGTGCTTGAAGTTCTCGCTCGGGATGTTCTGGCCGATGGCTATGTAGTCTGCGACCCGATCGGCAGGAAAGTCCGTGCTGACGCTCGATCCAAGGGTCGAGATGAGATTGGGCAGGTTCAGGATCTGGTCTGGCTGAGCCATCTTGTGTAGCAAGGCGACGAGGACCTGCTGCTGCCGGGACGACCTGCCGAAGTCGTTATCGCCGGCGCTCTTGCGCGACCTCACATAGGCCAGCGCATGCATGCCGTCCAGATGCTGCGGCCCGGCGGCAAGGTAGAAGCCATAGGGGGCGCCGTTGAGCCAGTCGTAATTACCGTCATTGATGACGGCCGGATTGACGACATCGATCCCGCCGACGGAGTCGATCATCTTGACGAACCCGTTGAGGTCCATCGCAGCGTAGTAGTCGATGTGGATGCCAGCCAGGTAGCTCACCTCATTGACCAGAGTCATGTAGGGGCTGTCCGGCGACCCGGCTATCCCGCCTTTCTGGACGTTTGTCGGGATCGAGTTGATCCTGAGCCAGGTTGGGACCACCACGTGCTTGCCGAAGTAGAGAGGGAAGCTCGTGCTGTCGCGGGGTACGCTGAGCATCTGGACCGAGTTGCTGGCCGGGTCGTAGCTGACGATCAGCAGCGAGTCATAGAGGGTTTCGCCACGCCCCGGAGCGGAGTCGAAGCCCGTGAACAGGATCGTTACGCGGCTGTTGATCGAGGGAGTGGCGACTGTGGTGGGGCCTGGCCCAGCGCCACCCGAGGAATTCGGGCTCGGCACCGGCGTGGTCAGGTCTATGAATGACGGGTTGGGGCTGCTGAATATGGGCGAAACGCCGTTGGAGACGGCAAGAAGGTAGAAGCCGCTGCCGAGGTGCGTGACGGCGATGACCGCGGCCAGGCCGGCCAGGACGGCGCGATCGACGATCCTGCTGGTCTTGCTTCCACCGCCACCCAGGAAGGCCAGGACTACCGATGCCAGCCGCCAGGCTCCAAATAGAAGAAGGACTGCAATTGCTGCGAGGCCGAAGACACGATTGGCGAAGAGATCGGCCGCAAAGACCACCGGCCCGCGCCGCAGTCCGTAGGCCAGCAGAAGCACCACGACCAGGGATGGCACCGCGAAGATCGCCGCGAGGCGGCGATTCCGCAGATAGAGCTGGCCAAGGCCGGGCCACAGAAAGGAGAGCAGGGCTGCCAGAGACGGCGATCGCCCGCGACCCCTCGCGCTCGGCGCAGTCGTTTCCAAAGCGACGAGACTGTAGCATACCGACTTGATTACGTGGTTGCGGCGGAACTGACAGCGAGCGATACTCTCGCCCTGGGCCGGGGAGGACTCGAGTGCCCAGTGAGGAAGGGAATGGACATATGATCCGCCGCTACGCCGCGGCTCTCCGCCTGACCCTCGCTGCTGCGGACACGGTGCTCGCGCTGATCGTCGTGGCGGGCGCAACCAGTGTGCGGTTCGGCGATAGCGGCTGGTGGCCGCATGACGTCAAGACCGCGTTGCCCGACCCGAACCTTGCTGTGGCCGTCTTCGTCGGCATGTGGATCGCCGTGCTGTGGGTCCACGGCCTGTATCGCAATCGGGCGCAGTGGACGAGACGAGGGGAAGTCGCTGTCGTACTTCGAGCCACGCTGATCCAACTGGCGCTGACGTTGAGCCTGCTGTTTCTGTTCAAGCTGCCGGACGTCAGCAGACTGCTCCTGATCGTCGTCTTCCCTTCTCTTGCCGTGGCGGCCATCGGCATACGGATCGCAGTCAGGCAGGTGCTGACCGTCTTGCGCGACCGCGGTCGCAACGTCCGCTACATGCTCGTGCTTGGCGCAAATGCGCGGGCCAAGGCATTCGCCGACCTGGTGGAGCGCCACGCCGAGCTCGGGCTTGTGGTCATCGGACACCTCAAGGCCGACGCCGCAGACGTCGGGGTTGCCCTCAAACGACCTGTGCTGGGCATGCTGGACGACCTCGAGCCGATACTTCATAGCCAGATCGTGGACGAAGTCGCCATCTGCCTGCCGTTTTCGATGGAAGAGCTCATCGAGCAGGCCGCCTACGTGTGCGAACGAGAGGGCAAGACGGTCAGGATGCCCGTCGCCCCGGTCGAACGTGTCCTGACGGCGGGTCGGCTCGAGAGCATCGACGGTGTAGGCGTCTACTCGCTCGCCAACGGTCCAGACCGAGCCGTGGGGCTGCTGCTCAAGAGACTCATCGACATCGCGGGCGCGGCAATTCTCATGGTCGTCATGTCGCCCGTGGCGGCCCTCATCGCGCTCGCGATCAAGCTCGATTCCGCGGGCCCGATCCTGTTCAGTCAGGAGAGAGTCGGCCTGCACGGCCGGCAGATCAGGGTCCTCAAGTTCCGGAGTATGTGTCTCGATGCGGAGGAGCGGCTCCCCGATCTGCTTGGCCACAACGAGATAAACGGGCACGCCTTCAAGCTGGCGAACGACCCTCGGACGACGAAGGTGGGTCGTTTCCTCCGGCGCAGCTCGCTCGACGAGCTGCCTCAGCTGTGGAATGTGCTGCGAGGTGAGATGAGCCTGGTTGGCCCGCGGCCGCCGCTCCCGAGCGAGGTCGCCAACTACGACACCTGGCACCGCCGCCGGCTGTCGATGAAGCCCGGGATGACCGGCCTCTGGCAGGTCGGCTCGCGCCACCACAGCCCCGAATTCGATCACTGGGTCGAGCAGGATCTCGAGTACATCGACAGCTGGTCACTCTGGCTCGACTTCAAGATCATTGCCCGAACGGTGCCGGCTGTCTTGATCGGAACGGGTCGCTAGCGGGGCCTCCAGAAGCCTCCACTGCGACTATTGGGCCATCCTCCGGGAGCTAATGGCGCCTGTTTGCATTGCATCGCAATGCTACGATGGCCGCGGAACCCCCTCAAACAGGTTCGCCTCTATCGTCTGATCAGCAGCTGACAAGCCAATAGCTTCGTCAAAACGAGTCAGTCGCTCCGTCATTCTGGGGCGAATCCACGAATCGTCGCCGTCTTCCACCTCGAGTAGGCGGTCGCACGATCGGATGAGGACCGTCATGTTCGTACGCCCGTCGGTGCCGCTGCCCCTCACTCTGCGGCCGCAGCGCGACCACCGAAACGATGCCGCCACGGCACTGCTCCGGCTCAGCCTTGGCCTGGCGTTCGCTCTCTCAGCGGGCTTTGCCGTGGCTTCGCCGGTCAACGCGGCGGTGCCCGATGCCTCGAATGCGACGGGTCCATCGATCCAGTACCTCGAATCTGTCTCCCACGCATCTAAGAAATACTCGTTCACGCCGGGCGCGGTTACCACCGTTCCGTTCACCCCGCGCCGCGGTGACTCGACGTTGGTGGACGGCGCGGCCCCAGTCGCGCTGCCCGCCGGCAACGGCACCATGGCTGCTCCGAGTACCGCCAGTCCCGGTGTGGCGGGCCCTAGTACGACTGCCGTCTTCCTGCGTCGCGAGGTTCTCGGCTTCCTGCCCTATTGGGAGCTGGGCAGCACGCTGGACTACAACACCCTTTCGACGATCGCCTATTTCGGGGTTGACCTCAACGCGAACCTCAGCAACCCGAGCGATCCCACGATCGGCACGATCGATCGCACGGGCAGCGACTGGAACGGCTGGAACAGCTCGTCGATGACCACTGTCATCAACAATGCCCATGCCCACGGCACCCGGGTCGCGCTCACCATCGAGAGCTTCGCCTGGGACAGCAACGGGGCCGCCTACCAGACTCAGGTTCTGTCGACTCCTACGATCCGGGCGAGGATGGCCGCTGACATCGCTGGCGAAGTAGTGCGCCGCGGGGCGGACGGGGTAAATCTGGATTTCGAGCCGATCGCTTCGGCCGCATACAGCAACTACGTCCTCTTCGTCCAGACTCTCCGCCAGACGCTGGACGCGATCCATCCCGGCTACGAACTGACGTTCTGCGCCACCGGCAGCGCGGGCAGTTATGACCTGGCGCACCTGCTGGCCCCGGGAGCCGCGGACGCGACGTTCATCATGGGTTACGACCTGCGCGGCGGCAGTCCAAGCGTCACCGGATCGATCGATCCACTGACCAGCACGACCAACACCTACACGCTAACGGGCATCGTCAATTACTTCCTGACGCACGGGGCGCCGGCCTCGAAGGTAATCCTTGGCCTGCCCTGGTACGGGCACGCCTGGTCGACCGGATCGGCCAACCCCGTGGTCAATGCGCCGCCGGGAAGCATTGCCACGTATGGAGCGCCGGCCACCGGTGTCAGTTACGCCACCTCGGCCGGCCTGGCATCGCGGAACCCCGCCACGACTTCCTGCAGCGCGGGCTGGCCCGTGCCGTGCGTAAACGGGTGGCAATACGACACCGGGGAGCAGACCGCCTGGACGGCCTACTACGGCGACTTCGGCGGCACCAGCACTACCTGGCGCGAGCTGTACTTCGACGACTCGCGGTCGTTCGGCGCCAAGATCGACGCGATAGACGGCTGGAACCTACGCGGCCTGGGAATCTGGGCCCTCGGCTACGACAACAACAACGGCGACGGCGACCTGACGAACACGATCGTGGCCAAGCTCGAGGTGAACGCGACTCCATCGACCTACTCCGCCGTCGCGCCCTCTCGCATCCTCGACTCCCGAAAGGGTCTCGGGCTGCCGGGACCGCTGGGCACGCACGTCGCCCAGACGTTCCAGGTGACGGGCACGGGTGGGGTGCCAGCAGGAGCCACCGCGGTC
>JBEKPB010000021.1:0-35902 GCA_049521175.1 Candidatus Limnocylindrales bacterium | reverse complement strand
GACGATGCGACGTGACCGGTGACGGTGTCGCAGTCGATCAGGAGGACTCGCTGGTGCTTCCGGAGCTGCAATAAGGCCGCGACGTTGACGGCGATCGTCGTCTTGCCGACGCCGCCCTTGGGGTTGAAAACGATGACTATCTGGCCGCGCGGGCTCTCGGCCGGCGCCCCTTCGTGCTCGACCGTCTGGATGATCCCGCTCTCGGTCCTCTCGACCGGGATCTCCGCCCTGATGAGCATCGCCTCGACTCGCCAGCGCAGCGACTCGGCGGAGTAGGGGCGAGTGAAGTACTCGTCGTTGACGCGGGCCCTGCCGGCCAGGCCCATGCGATCGAGGGCGCGAGCCGCGACGACCATCAAGGCAGGAATGTTGCGGCCCTCATCGTGGAGGAGGGCGTACATCTCGATCGTTCGATCGAAGTCGTTCTCGCCGTCGAGGATGGCCACGCCGATGTCGTTGCGCCGGCTCAGGAGCCGCTCGAGCTCGTCTGCGGTCTCGACCTGGATCGGCTCATAGCCGGCCTCGGCCAGCTGCACGCTGACCGCTTCCAGTTCGGCTGGCGGTAGAGCGATTGCGACTGCGGACCGAGTCACGTGACAGCGTCTCCTTTGTGGCCAGAGGTGAGGGCCTAGCCCTCCGCCTCCGGATCGTGCGCGGAAACGTTGAGAACGCCCTGGCGCTCATTGACGACACGAGCCTGGAAGGCCGGCAGGGTCGGGATGAGCGTAGAGAGCGAGGTCTCCGTGCCGTGGCCGACGGTGAAGACGAACTCCCCGTCTGGTCCGGACGAGACGCCCACGTTCTTGACGCCGGGCAGACGGCCAAGCTGGCGCTTGAACGTCGCGATGCTGGCCACGCTGACGAGTCCGACGACCACGACCTGGGTGGACTCGATCGGCGCCGGCTTGGGCGGCGCTTCCGGGGCGGCTTCCAGGGCGGCTTCCGGGGCGGCTTCCGGGGCGGCTTCCGGGGCGGCTTCCGGGGCGGGCTGGTCTACGGCCGCGGACTCCACTGGGGCGAGAACCGGCTGAGTGCCATCGCTGCCGCTGGGGGTCTCTGCCGGCCGCATGATCTGCTCGCGCCGCTCGCGCAAGTTGGCCTCGATGTTGCCACGGTCGAGCTCGCTGAAGGTCGGCGGGTCGGGCATCTGGGCTGCCATGCTGGCAAAGACCGTAGGGTCGGCTTCCTGGAGGAGCTGCTCGAAGAAGTTGGCGACTTCCTCTTCGAAGCTGCTGACGTGCTTCTGAACGCGCTCGATCTCGAGCTCGATGGCGGCGTTGTATTCCTGAAGTTCCTGCTCGAGGAGTTCGCGCCGGCGCGCGATGCGCTGCTCGGTTTCAACCCGGATGCGCTCCATCTCGGCCTTGGACCAGTCGCGAATCGAGCTGACGTCGGCCTCGGCGGCCTTTCGCAGAGCAGCGGCCTCGTCGTCGGTTCGCGCGTGGAGTTGTTCCGTGTACGCCTTTGCGTCCGCCTGGCACTGATCGATCGTCGCCTGCCGCGCCGTCTCGGCGGTCGAACGCATGGCCTGCGTGAGGTCCGCCAGGAATCGGTTCGGATGACGCGCGGCCGTCTCGTTCACGCTCATCTCCCCGTGGTCTTTGCTCGGGCCCCCGGCCGAGCGCCGGAGATATCCCGTCCAGATTACTCCTCGTTTGGGGTCCAGTCTCCGCGGGCGTTCGGCCCGGAACCGCGAACGATCGTCACGGGTCGCAAAGCCTGCCACGAAGCCTCTTCGTCGGTGGAATCATGGGCCGGGTGTTGCGGCCAGGCACCCCGCTGGAGGTACCAGGGCTAGTCGCTCTTACGTACGGTTCGCCCGGCGACATGGCCACGTCCGAACCTGTGAACGCCAAGGCGATGCCTACGTCGTCGACGGTTCCTCAGCTACCGTTCGAGCCCGTGCGGTCTTCTCGGCCCAGGCCCCCAGTACTTTGTCCTTGTGCGGTCGTATCGGGCAGTGCTCGTCTCGGTTGCCGGCCTCGTCGCAGTAGCCCAGGGGCACGCACTTGGGGGCGAGGAAGCTGCCCAGGAACGGGCTGGCAGCGAAGACCTCGTGGCGTATCAGCTGGAAGAGCCGCCGGATCTCCCACTGCGCCATCGTGCACAAGCGCAGCCCTGACATGTGGATCAGGGCACGCAGATTTGCCGTCATGACGAGATTGGTGCGGGTCGCGTTCGGGAAGACGAATCGAGCGTCCTCCCCGGGGACCCCGGCCTCGATGAGCTCGGTGTAGAGCTCCAGCGCGCCCTCAACCTGGTCTTGGTACCGTTCGAGAAGGCCCGGATCGGTTTCGGCGATCGTGCCCGGCAGCATAGTCGAGGCGCCCTTCTTGTACGACACGTAGCGCTGGCTCTGCTGGTCGAAAGCCACGCCCGCGCGATGGCGGACGAGCTGGTGGCTCAGTGTCCGGCTCACGCCGGTGATCGCGAACGTGAAGACGATGTGCTCGATCGTGCTGCCGTGGCCCGATTCGATCACACGGCCGATGAGCTCGCGCTGCTTCTCCGGCGCAATGCGGCCGTCGACGGCGCGTTCGAATATGTCGTCCGGCGCCAGCTCGGAATAGCACGTCCGGCAGGCGGTATAGATGAGCGGGACGTAGTAGCGCTCGACGATCTCACGGTTGGGGAAGATCATCGTCGCCCGCATTCCGAGGTCTCGGCGCCCGGGGTTGCGCGGCATCGCGTGGGTGGAGGCGCCGGGCTGGCCCGGAGCGCGGGTATCGGCCGTCACCGCGTCAGGATAGCCTCTCGGAACGGCCTTCGGGCGGGGAGATCCCTATCACTCCACGGCGTGCGACGTCACAGCTGGCGGCCCGGCTGCGATAGACGGTCGCGGCTATCTGACCTGAAGATAGCCATTGAAGGCTACTTATGCCCGAGTTAGTCTCTGGAGGATGCCTGACGGCCTTGGAGTGGTTCTGATCGGCGACGTGATCGGGTCGCGGCGCGACGGCGTCGCGTCGGCGGCGTGGCTGCGCGACCTCGTGCACGAGCTCGACGACGCCTACGGGGATGAGCGTCTCGCGCCGTTCGGTTTCACGCAGGGCGACGAGCTCCAGGGTTTGCTGGACGTGCGCGCCGATCCGCTGACCGCCATCCTGAGCGCCGCTCTGAGGCCCGGTGAGTACCGCCTCCGCTGGGCCGTCGTCCATGGGGAAGTCGACGCGGACTCGACCGAAGGAAAGGCCCCCGCGACGGAGCGGACTGGTCAGGCGTTTCGGGCGGCCCGGGCCGCGGTCGACGCCGCACGGGCGAGCCACGACCGTCTTGTCATGGTTACCGGCCGCACCGAAGTGGACGCGTTGCTCGCCGATCTATCGCCTGCACTCGTGGAGATCCTCGACGGCCTCACCGAACGTCAGCGAACGGTCGCGCGGCTGGCCCTGATCGACGAGCTGCGCCAGTCGGAAGTGGCAGACCGGCTCAACGTCCGGCGGGCAACGATATCGGTCGCTTTCAGTCGAGCCCATGTTCGGTCGCTGCAGCGCCTGGTTGCCGGGATGCGGAAGGTCTACTCCTCCGCTGTCCAACCGGGCGAGACGACGACGGCCGACCCCTCCAACGAATCGCAGGCCGATCTGCTTTCCGGGTGACGAGGTCGTCCTATTGGCTCACGGCTCCATGGGCTCGAAGTCACGGAATGACGCCCTGGGCGCGGAGGTACAGGGCGCCGACGCCGGCGATGACCCAGGAGATCCAGAGGACTGCGATGAGTGCCGGCACGCGGTTCTCGATCAGGCGGCGGGTGGCGCTCGAGCTGAACGGTTCGATCAGGCGGTCGAGGCCGTCCTCGTCGAGGCCGGCCGGGGAGAGCGCGAGACCGGTGAGCTCTTCGGCATCGAGCTTGGTGCGAGACCTCTGCAGCAGCTTGAAGCGCGTGAACACGCGCCGATCCGGCGGCAGCTCGCGCTCGGCACGGACGATCTCGCGGTGCCAGAAGCGGACATCGTTGCCCAGACCGATTGCAGTTCGCCGCATGCGCAAGAGCAGCAGGAGGCTGCCAGTGGCGTCGACGACGAGGAGCGCCGCCGGGACCCAGGCCCGGTTGACGTCGAGATTCAGGATCGAGACCAGCAGACCGCCGGCGAGGCCGAGGAGGATGACCTCCATCACGAGGTACAAGCTGCGGAAACCGTGCAGCCAGGAGTCGTGCCACTGCGCGCCGGCCAGCATGAAGCTCAGCTGCGGCGCCGCAGCGTGAGTGCTGTCGAGGCCCTCGATGGTCCGTTGGAGCTGGGTTCTCTCCGGCATCGGGTCGTCGGAGGTGGAGCCTTGGGGCGGGCTGCTTGCCATGTCTTACCTGATCGAGTTCTGGCGGTTGCGGAGAGTCGGACCACGACGCCGGCGTCCGGAGCAACAGAGGCGGCATCGAGCCCTTCCAAGCAAGGATCGCCGGTGCGCCCGCATCGGCCGAGTGCCGGCGGGCATCCGAACGCGGGGCCGAAGGTTGCACCAGGGCTCGACAAAGGACACTGCCGACCCGGGACGAGGCGGGCGGCGGCCCGCCGGGCCGGCTCGAGCCGTCCGTCCGTCTGTCGATCCCTCGAGCCTCGGCATCCGGGCCGGCCCCAGCCAACGGCGATCTCGAACGGGACCGTGTAGGCTGACCCGGCCCGGTCGCGAGTCGCTCGGCGGATACGGATTGAGCCCCGCCCGACGCCGTCGGGCCGCGAGGAGGAGATCAGGATGTCCGACGCCGGCAAGCCCGTGACCGTGCAGTACTTCTACAGGATTCGCTGGGGTTTCCAGGACGAGTTCGTGGAGCTGTTCGACCGCAACCACTGGCCGCTGCTGCGAGCTCAGCTCGAGTCCGGCCGCCTTCTGGACGTGCGCGCCTATGCGCCGCGCTTCCACGGCGACGGCCGAGCGGACTGGACCTTCGAGGTCACGATCACCTACCGCGGCTGGGCCTCAATGGAGGAGCACACCGACCCGGCGATCGTTGCCCGCCTCTACCCCGACGCCGAGAAGCTCGCCCGCGAGGAGCAGCGCCGCTTCGAGCTGATCGAGGCCCATTGGGACACTCCCCTCGAGGAGCACGCCCTGCCGCGGTAGCGGGGGCCTCGGGGCCGAAACCGCGCCCGATGAAATCCGTCAGGCTGGGTCGACTGCGGATTCGAGCGATTCGATCGTGGCGCGCAGCACGTCGGCCGACTTGCGCACGCCCCTGGCCTCGCGCGGACTGAGATCGAGGCGCAGCACCCGTTCGATGCCGCGCCGGCCGATGACGGTTGGCAGGCTGAGGCAGACGTCCTCGATGCCGTAGTAGTCCTCGACCAGACTCGATATCGAGAGCACGGTGTGCTGGTCGCGCAGGATCGCCTCGGTGATCCGCATCAGGCCTGCGGCCACGGCGTAGTACGTGGCGCCCTTGCGACTGATGATCTCGTAGGCAGCGTCGCGAGTCTGGCGGAAGATCCGCTCCATCGTGTCCGGACTGAGCGGGATCCCGTTCTCCGCACAGAAGGTCGGCAGCCGCATTCCGGCGACGTTGGCGAGCGACCAGACGGGCACCTCGCTGTCGCCGTGCTCGCCGACGATGTAGGCGTGGACGCTGCGCGGATCGACCCCGAGATGCTCGCTCAGCATGTAGCGGAAGCGGGCCGTGTCGAGGATCGTGCCCGACCCGAAGACGCGATCCTTCGGCAACCCGGCGAGCTTGAGCGTGACGTAGGTCAGGACGTCCACCGGGTTGGTGGCCACGACGATGATCCCCTCGGGATTGGCCTCCGCGACCCGAGGCACGATCTGGGCGAAGATCGCGGCGTTCCGCCGGACGAGCTCCAGACGTGTCTCGCCGGGGCGCTGGCCGACGCCCGCGGCGATGACGGTGAGGACGGCGCCCTGGCAGTCGTCGTAGGCGCCGGCGCAGATCTTCGTCGGATGGGCGAATGGGACGGCGTGGTTGAGGTCCATCGCCTCGCCCTCGGCCCGGTCGTGATTGGCGTCGATCAGGACGATCTCGGAGGCGATCCCGGAGAGCAGCAACGTGTAGGCGAACGTGGAGCCGACCATGCCGACACCGACGATGGCGATCTTGGTCGGACGGCCGGTCTGGTAGTCCGGTTCATGGGTAATCGACGGCTCGCCCGTGGGGCGGCGTCGGTGGCCGGGCGGGCGGGCCGCGGCTTCTTCTATCTTGCTCTTGGAGTCTGCTTCGGCGGGGTCACGCATGTCTTCATCGTGACACGCTCGGGGCTCGGTGGCGCATCGAGTTCCCGTCCAGGCCCCGCCGGCGAGGCGGTTCAGGACCGTCTCGCCGTCCACGGCGCGGACCAGGGGGCATCATGGCCAGGCACCCCGTTCAGGGCGGGGGGCGGAGTCGAGGCCGAGATCACATGCGAGTCGGTGGTCTCGGCCGATCTAGGTGGGTGTCCTTCCGGGCCCGCGCGCCGCGTGGCCGCGCAGTACCCTGACCTATTGCCAAGCGCACCTACGGGAGATCGACATCCACTTCCTTAGGCGCCTCTTCGGGGGCGGTCAACCGGACATGGGTCCGGAGGCTCAGTCGTCGGCCGCCGACACGGCCACGTCCACCTCGGAGAGCGTGGATACCGGTGAGTTGCGCGCGACGCCGACCGCGGGCCAGAGCGACGCGGCCGCCGCCTGCCCATACTGTGCGGCGCTGCTCGATCCGGCACCCCAGCGGGGACGACTGTGCCCGCGTTGCCGGCGGCCTATCGTCGTGCGGCGGGTCGCCGGCAGGCGTGTTCTCCTCACCAAAGAGGCGCTTGACGTCTTCGAGGTCGAGCGCGACCGCCAGATCAAGGAGCGGAGGTGGACGAGGGAGCGGCAAGGCTGGCTTGCCCTGGCCAAAGGCGTGTCGGCGCCGGTCAACCGGATCGAGCGGCTGGGTGCACGGCGGCCCTCGGAGGCGGTCGTGGCGGCATCGAAGGACCTGTACTTGGCCGCTGCGGAGCGCGCCGCGCGGACAGCGCGGCGCGAGAAGAACTGGAGCGAGGTGGCGAGGATCAGGCGAGGGCAGGCGGCCGCCCTGTATCGTGAGTCCGGCTCCGCCGTCCCGCCTCCCGACGAGGTCGTGGCGCTGCACCGTGCGTGGTCCGCCGCGGCACTGCGCTCGCTTGTCGGGTTCGGGTCACACGTCGAGCTGGTCGCCGCCGGCTGCTGCGCGACCTGCGGGATCGACAACGGTCGAGTCTTTCGTATCACGGCCGAGTTGAGGGCTCAGCGCCTTCCGCACACGAATTGCCCGAAAGGCCTGTGCCCCTGCGACTGGTGGCCGGTGCCCGACGCTAAGGCGTTGCGAAAGCGACGGGTTCGACGCCCAGCCTCGCCCGGCGCCGGCCCGGTGCTCGCGTCCGTGGCCGATCCGGCCGCCGGGCCTGTGTCACCCGTCGAGTCCGACCCAGTATCCGAGCCAGGACTCGATCCTCCGCTTGCGCCCGAGGGGGCGAGCGACACTGCGACCACGCCACGTCAGCACTGAGACGGCCGAGCTGAGCTTCGGGCGAGGTCGGATTGCCTTGATAGCGCGAGCGGTGGCTGGGGGCCGACAGCGCGGCAGGACTTGCACCTGAACCCGGACTGGTGCCGGCTAACCCTTGCTCTTGCCAAGTTCCGTGACGACCGAGCGGAAGGGTTCGGCGTAGCCGGTGAAGCCGGCGAAGAGCCGCCAGACCTCCTCCGGCGGACGGCCCGACTTGAGCATCCCGGCGCTCCAGCTCCTGGCGTTGGCGTTGCTGCGCGGCCCGAAGCAGCCGAAGCAGCCGCGGCCGTACGTCGGGCACAACGCGTTGCATCCCGACGTGGTGACCGGGCCCATGCACGCCTCGCCCTGGGCGACGACGATGCAGACGATGCCCTTGCGCTTGCACTCGCGGCAGACGGCTTCGTCGCGGATCTGGGGTCGGCGGCCGACCAGGACGGCAGTAAGGAGCTCGGCGAGCTGTCCACCGTCGATCGGGCAGCCACGCAGCTCCGCGTCCACCTTGACGTGGTCGGCGATGGGGGTGGCGGTGGCCAGCGACTCGATCCATTCGGGGTGTTCGTAGATCGCTGCGCGGTAGGCATCGTGGTCCGCCCAGTTGCGCAGCGCCTGGATGCCGCCGGCGGTGGCGCATGCCCCGATCGTCACGAGGATGCGAGCCTGCTTGCGCAGTTCCTTGATGGCGTCGATGTGCTCCGGCGCGCTGATCGAGCCCTCGACGAAGACGATGTCGTACGGGCCGGGCGATCGGCGCGACGTGGCCTCGGGGAACTCGACGATGTCGAAGCGGGCCACGATCTCGAGCAGCTGATCCTCGAGATCGAGGATCGTCAGCTGGCAGCCGTCGCAGGACGCGAACTTGGCGACGGCAACTCGCGGGCGGGCGGTTCTACCGGCAGTTGCCATCAGATTCCCTCGCGGTTGAACATGTCGCCGAGATCGTTGAGGCGGAACACTGGGCCGTCCTTGCAGACGAAGCGGCCGGCCATCTGGCAGTGGCCGCACAGCCCGATGCCGCATTCCATGTGGCGTTCCATCGAGACGCAGATTCGATCGGCCGGGACGCCCTTGGAGATCAGGCCCTGGACGGAGGCCTGCATCATCCGCTCGGGTCCCACGACGAAGGCGGTGACCTTCGAGCAATCCCAAGAGATCATGTCGAACAGGTTGGTGACGACGCCAACCCGGCCCTTCCACTCGGGACCGGCGCGGTCGACGGTGACCACGACGTCGATCGCCTTGCTCGCGGTCCACGCCACGAGGTCTTCACGGAAGAGCTGGTCCTCCGGCGTTCGCGAGCCGTAGAAGAGCGAGACCGACTCGAAGCGGTCGTGGTTGGCCACGAGCGCGTCCACCAGGCCGTGAAGCGGCGATAGGCCGACGCCGCCCGCCACCACCACGGCGTGGCGGCCCCACGCCTCCTCGATGGGCCAGAAGGTTCCCAGTGGGCCCCGCAGCCCGACCTTTGCCCCTGGATGGAGGTTCGTGAGAGCAGTCGACGTAGGACCGACCGCCCGGATCGTCAGGTCGATGCCGTTGGCGCGGAACCGCGAGATCGAGATCGGCACGGCCGGGAAGGCGGGCAGCGTGATCATCACGAACTGGCCCGGACGTCCGGCGAGGAAGGCCGGGTCGAGGTCGGTGAGCGTGAGGGTGCTGGTGTCCTCGGTCTCCGGCCTGACCGACGCCAGCCGCGCGACTGAGAATTTGCCCGGGCTGGCGGCGACCGGCTCCACGGCCACCGGCCGGACGACCGGGGCGATCGGCGGCGCGATTGCCGTGAGCTCCTCGCGAACGTCGATCCTGACCGGGCACCAGGCGATGCAGCGGCCGCAGCCCACGCACCCGGAGCTGCCGAACTGGTCCCACCAGGTCGAGAACTTGTGGGTCAGCCACTGCCGATAGCGATCGCGGGGTCTGGCGCGGAAGTCGCCGCCGGCAACCTTCGCGAAGCCGACATCGAAGCATGAATCCCACTGGCGCTCGGTGGCGCTCGACTTGCCGTCCATGTCGGACTTCTCGATGACCGAGGTGCAGAAGCACGTCGGGCACGACATCGTGCAGTTGCCGCATTCGACGCAACGGTCCGCGACCTGAGCCCAGCGCGGATGGTCGAGCTGGAGCTTGAGGCGGTTGCCGATGCCGGCCATCGGCAGCGGCTCTCCCATCTGCGTCCGAACCGACTCGACGGCGTCTACCGCTGCGCCGGCCTCGGCGTGACTCGGCCGCCGCGTCGGCAACTTGGCGACGACGGCCGCGCCGGCAGGCGAGCCGGACTGGATCACGAACCCGTCTTCGATCTCGGTCAGGAGGATGTCGTATCCGCTGCGGACCTCCGGCCCAGTCCCCATCGAGGTGCAGAAGCAGGTGCTCGACGAAGTGGTGCACTGGACAGCGACGATGAAGGCGGCCGAACGACGGGCCCGGAAGTCTTCGTCGGTAAACTCGCTGCCGAGGAAGACGCGATCCTGAATTCCCAGCGCGGCGATCTCACAGGCACGGACACCCAGGAAGGCCATGGGCGGAACCACCGGCACGGGCGGCTCGAAACCGAAGGAATGGGTTCGCTGGGCGGTCGCTATCGTCAGGTTTGGAGGGAAAGTGAATCGCTTCCACGTGGTCGGGCCAACGGTGTAGCCGAAGACTCGTTCGGAATTGCCGTGTTCGATCCGGTAGCGGCCGGCGGACTGCTCGTCGTGCCAGCCGATCGGGAGATCCGCCGCCGTCTCGATTTCGTCGTAGACGATGGCTCCTTCACGGACGGTGGGGCCGATGACGCGGCGGCCTGTGTCGCGTATCGCGTCGACCAGGGCGCCGAGCTCGGAGCGAGCCAGGAACCACTGCCTGGCCGCTGCCGTCTGGGCGGGGGCGGGGCTGGTGATCACGGCTTTTCGGAAACCTCCTGGGCAGAGGCTGAGAGGCGGGCCCGTCCGTCCTTCAGCGGGCGAACAGATCCAGAAGCTGCAACCGGGTCGCTCTGAGGCGTCGGGCGACGGCCTTCAGGACTCGAGGGTAGAGACTGGCAGCGAGCGCGTGGTCCTCCTTGAGGGCCGCCCGGAGCCGCGTGCCTTCGATGACGAGCGCCTGGCTGGACTGCGTTGCCACGACCGTCGACTGGGCCTGAGTGTCGGCCAGCACGGCCGACCATCCAAAGATGTCGCCCGGCTCGACGCTCAGGATCGTGACTGGCCCGCGTTCCGGAACGAGGGTTCGGAGCGCCAGCCGCCCGGAGATCAGGATGCCCATCTCTTTGGCATCGTCGCCCTCGTGCAGGATTACCTCGTCCGCCTCGAAATCCTGGAGCTCGCCGAGCTTGACCAGCCGCTCCTGGGTCTCAGGCGAAAGCTCTGCTCCAAACCACGTGTGGTTGAGCATAGAGATGGCCTCGGCATAATCGTCCATTGCGCGAGCATGCATTTACGCCTGCGGCCCTGGCAGTGCCATCTAGTCGGCGAGGGTGGGCCATTCGGCCCCGTTGGGCGGGTAGGTGCCCCCTGCCGGCGCGCACGCCGCTAGACTGCAAGCCGAGTCTCCGAAGGCGGAGTTGACATTGGTCGAACCTACCCGACGCGTCGTTGTGGGCATTGGCGGAGCGGCCTTCGTTCTGATCGCCCTCGGCATCGCCGCGATCGTCTTTGACTACGGTTTCGCGGGCGGTAGCGGGCCGGCCTCGCACAGCGCCGGATCGACGGCGCCCGGGCCAAGCTCACCGCCGATCGGCGCGTCTCCGACGGCTCGGCCGTCGGCGCCGGGCGGCAGCGGCATACCGGCCAGCTCGACGCCGCCTGTATCGTCGTCGCCGTCGGCCTCGATCGGGCCGACGGGCCATCCGGTTGGGTTCCTCCAAGAAGGTAAGAACGTCACCTACTACGCGGCGGACGGTTCGACTGTCCCGGTCCAACCCGTGCCCGGTCTCGAGGTCCGGCTCCAATCTGGCAGGGCCATCTACTATGCCCTCGCGTCGAACAAGTTCAACCTGAAGGCCGGCTCCTACGCCGGGGAGTTCATGCCGCTCGTGACAATGGGTCAGGCCGACGGCTCGAGCGCTGTGACCGGTGGATGCGTCCTCGACGGTCATGTCGTGTCCAAGCTGATCTCGGACAGTCTTGCTGCCATCCAGTCGGACTCCGACCGATGGATCGTCGCCTTGCCGGTCGACATCCGGTCGTCGCAGGGCTCCCCGGTCGACGTCTCGTTCGACCAGTTCGGGCTGGCTGGCTGGTCCAACACCCCGCGCGTCATGGTCCGGTTCGCCGGGTCGCTGAAGGTCGTCGACACCATCCCCACCAACAGCGGGTACCACGTCCTCGTCGAGGAGCTGGGGGTCACGTCCTGGCAGGTAATCGACCCGCAGCGGCTCGCGCTCGAGACCGGGGCCATCGACCCGGCCCACGCCATGAACGAACTGCTCGTCTACGGCAGCGGCACGCCAAACGTTCAGCACGACGTCCTGTTCGACAAACATGTGCTCGTCGGTCAGCCGATGCTATCCGCCACGTCGGACGTGAGCGTTTCACTGGTGGTGAACGGCAGCCGTGCCGCACTGGGACCGGAGAAGGTTCTCACCATCGGCGACGTGCCCGTCTTCGTCGCCTCGAACAGCTAGGTCTCCTCCGCAGGAAGGGCTTTATTTCGGCGAGAGTCCGACTCACGGATGATCTCGGGGCTCCGGTCCGTGGCTAGACTGACCTCAGCGAAAGCCGGCAGCGAGGTGGGACATGGACGATGGATGGCGCCAGGTCAAGAACAGCACGCCTCGGGACGAGCGCGGGGGAACGCTGGCCGTAGGCCTGCTGCTGGTCCTGCTGGGCGTCTTCTTCTTTGTCTCGCAACAAGTCAACTTCGACCTTGGCCGTTACGGCTGGCCGATCTTCATCATCGTGCCCGGCCTTTTCCTGCTCGTCGTCGGTCTGGCGATTCCGCATGAAGGCGGTCTTGGGGCGGCGATACCGGGCGGGATCATCCTCACGGTTGGGCTGCTGCTTGCCTTCCAGGACGCGACCGACACGTACGCCAGCTGGGCCTATGCTTGGGCACTCGTCGCACCCGGGTCGGTCGGTGCCACGCTGGCGCTGTACGGACTCCTCCACCGGCGCTGGGACCTGCTCGACAGCGGGTTGCGCACGGCCGCGGTGGGACTCGGGCTGTTCGTCGGCTTCGGGCTCTTCTTCGAGAACCTAATCGGCATCGACAACGTTCACCCGAACACCGTTCTTCGCGACGCGCTGCCGCTCATGGCCGTGGGTCTGGGCGTCTTGATCGTGCTGTGGAACCTGATCCCGTGGCGCTGCGGCCGCCGGTCCGGCTCGGACTCGTGGATCCCGGGAGAGGCTCCTGTGCCGCCGACTCCGTCGACTCCGCCGACTCCTCCCGCGCCGCCCGCAAGCTGAGTCGCGACCGCCCGCGACCAGAGCCCCGGGTCGGCGCCCTACTGCCGCAGTCGCACCTCGACCACCTTGTAGTCGAGCGTGCCGGCAGGCACCTGGACCCGGATCGTCTCGCCCGGATGCCGGCCGAGCAGCGCCCGCCCGATCGGCGACGTAAAGCTGATCTTGCCGGCCGTGGCGTCGGCCTCGGCCGAGCCAACGATCGTGAACGTCTCCGCGCCATGCCGGTCCGTCTCGACCACGACGGTGGAACCCAGGATGACCTCGTTCCCGCCTTCCGAGCTTGCCTCGATCATGACCGCGGACTTGATCATCTGCTCGAGTTGCTGCACGCGGCCTTCCAGGAACGACTGCTCCTTGCGGGCGGCCTCGTAGTCGGCGTTCTCGCTCAGGTCGCCGAGCTCGCGAGCGGCCTTGATCCGGGCGATGACCTCCGGCCTGCGGTGGTTGGTCAATTCATCCAGCTCGAAGTGGAGGGCGGCCAGGCCCTCGGCCGTCAGGTGGGTCGGGGCATTGTTCTGGCCGGAGCTCGCGGAGACGGCCGTCTTCGACGATCGACGCACGACGGGCGTCTCGATTGCGGACGGCCCCGTGGTCGGTGGCGGAACC
This sequence comes from Candidatus Limnocylindrales bacterium, assembly GCA_049521175.1. Taxonomy (GTDB): domain Bacteria; phylum Chloroflexota; class Limnocylindria; order Limnocylindrales; family CSP1-4; genus Fen-1039. The sequence continues at coordinate 22,453 of JBEKPB010000021.1, read as the reverse complement.
TTGGCCGGCTTGCGGGGTGCCACCCTGCGGGACGGCTTCGCGAGCGAGGTCGGTCTCGTGGGTCGGGCCCGGAAGGACGAGCTGCTCAGATGCATCTCGCTCTCGTTTGCGTCCGGGAGCTTCGTAACCTTCGTGACCTTGACCGGGGCCGGCGGTGGCACGTCGTGGAGTGGAGCGGTCAGGCCGTGCTGGCGCCGCTGGCCGCCCGGCGTGACGAGGATCGCGAAGGGCACAGAGCCGACCGTCTTGACGAAGGATTCGATCAGCGTGTCCTCGTACAGCTCGGGATCGGAGACGGGTGCCCACCAGATGCGGGCCTTGCTGAGGTCGCGGAGAGTCTTTAGCCAGTAGCCGGCGGGTTGCGGCCGTCGCTCGCCAAGCGGGGTCTTGTACATGCCGGCCAGGCGGACCGAGACTGACTTCACGCTCGACCCGATATAGAGGATGGCCTGGCCGGGGAGCCAGAAGGAGGCAAGACGCGTCTGGAGCTCGGCGACGGTCGGCCGCTTGCCGTCCAGAAGGAGGTCCGGCGCGCGGCTGAGCCAGTCCCGGATGGCGTCCGGATCGATCGACACCTTTGGCTGCGGGGCGGGGAGCTCGACGATGAATACGCCCGGGCTGCCGCCCGTGACGGGCCGGCCCCACAGAATCGGGCCCTCGACGGGCAGGCCGTTTGCGCGCAGCAGGTCGCGGCCGTTTAGCAGCGGTGCAGGAGAGGATGAGTTAGTCACAGGTGAACCGTGCCTTGCCGCAGCCTACATTGTCAAACGCGCGCCGCCGACGCCCGTTGTGGATGTCGAAGGCCCCGGCGAGAGTCGGGGCCTTCGAGTCTCTCTGGCGGGAGACGCCCTACTTGATGAGCGACGGATCCTCGGCCACCGGGATGCCGAGCAGGAGCGGCAGACCCATCCGGTTGGTGTAGATAGGCCGATATCGATCGGTGTTGTACATGGTTTCGATGTCCACCGATCGCGGTCCCAGGTTCGGGTCCGGTAGCGGCGAGTGGCTGTACTTGCCACCGCGGATCGCGACCATGCGGCCGCTGACCCCGTCGGCGATCAGGTTCATGGCTACGTTCGCGAAGGTGATGCCGACCATCGAGTCGACCGCGTCCGGGTCGCCGGAACGGAGGTCGTACGTCAGTTCGCTGGCGAGCGTCTCCTCGCCGGAGAGTGCCTGGATCTCCGAAGCCAGTACCTCCGCGATGTTGGCCTTGTGCTTGTGTCCGAAAGCGTCTGCCGGGCCGTACTCGCCGATCTCCCCACCCTTCCACATCGCGCCCTCGGCGGCGATCACCAGGGCGTACCTGCTCGGGTTGTTCCGCTTGTCCTCCACCGCCAGCTCGACGAGATGATCGAGGTCGAACTGGTACTCGGGGATGAGGCAGCGGGAGCTCGTCACATAGGCCGTGTAGAGAGCGGTGAAGCCGGCGTCCCGGCCGAAGATGCGGAAGACGCCGATGCGCTCGTGCGAACCGAGCGTGGTGCGCTGGCGGTTGATGGCGTCCTTGGCCCGGGAGATCGCAGTAGAGAAGCCGATGCAGTATTCGGTGCCCTGGACGTCGTTGTCCATCGTCTTGGGGACCGCGATCAGCTTGACGCCCTTGTCGGCGAGAACCTGGCTGAAGCTCAGGGTGTCGTCGCCGCCGATGGGGACCAGGTAATCCAGGCCGAGCTTCTCGATGTTCTCGAGGACGACCGGCGTGAAGTCGTAGACGCCGTCCTTGACCTCGAGCTGCTTGAGGCGCTCGGGGCCGACGTGCGCGGGAGTCTTGCCGGCCTTCATCTTGCGGGCGTTCGTCCGAGAGGTGTGCAGCCAGGTGCCGCCGGTGCGATCGATGGCCCGGGTGTTGGTCCGGTCGAGCGGGATGACGTACTCCTCGTCCAGCCCGGGGCCCGGTTTCATGTTGGTCAGGCCTTCCCAGCCGCGCCGGATGCCGTAGACCTCGCAACCCATCTCCGTGGCGCGGTAGACGACGCTCTTGATTACGGCATTCAGACCCGGGACATCACCGCCGCCGGTGAGGATGCCGATGCGCGGGGTTCGACTCATGCGTGGCCTTCCGTGGTGTTGGGCAGCCGAGGGAGGCGGCCGCGTATTTGACGACCTGCACATCTTAAGGCCGGCGAGGTGCCCGGCGGCGGTCCGAACGACACGAAACCCGTTCGCACGTGGCATCGCCGGCCGGGCGATTGCCCGGCCGGCGATGCGCCGTCTGGACCGATGCGGTCGCTATGCCTTAGGAGTGAGCTGGCCTCCGCCGGCGAGGGTGTAGGTCTTGCCGCCGAGCGTGCTGTTCGCCGCGAGGGTAGCGTCGTAGTAGACGGAGTGGCCGTTGCCGTGGATGTTGGTGATGGTCGTCCCCGAGATGCCGCTCGCATCCGAGAGGCTCGTCAGGTATGACGTGCCCGTTACGTTCCAGATGCTGGTCGCATCGAGGGTGAGCGCAGCCGAGTTGATCGTCCCGGTCAGCGTGGTGCCGTTCTGGAGCGTCGCGGCGATCGAGCTGGAGGAGTCGCTGACCAGGTCGCCGGTCAGAGTCTCGCCGTCGGCCGTGATGATCGCCGTGCCGCCGTTGGAGCCGCTCGTGCCCCAGTTGCCCGCAGCCGCCTTCACCAGCACCCCACCACCGGCGGTGACGGTGACACCCTTGAGGTTGATCACGCCCGTGGAGTTGGTCACGTAGAAGAGTGGCCCACTGGACCCGCTGTAGCTGAGCGAGCCGCCCGTCATGGTGAACGTGCCCTTCGCGCCGGACGCGTCGCCGGACATGCTCTGGTAGATCAGGACGCCCCACTTGCCGTCCTTGCTCGAGGAGAGCGACGAGTCGGTGAGGGTGATCGAATTCGCGCCCTCGATCACTGCAGCCTCAGCCCCGTTTGCCGACAGCGTGCCGCCGGAGACGGTGATGGCGCCCGTCGAGTAGATGGCCGGCGAGTCCTGGCCCGAGGTTGTTACCGTGCCGCCGGTGGCCGTGATGGTGCCGCCGCCCCGGTCCGTCGCGATCGCCCCGGAGTTGGCGCCGGCCGTCGAGATGTTCACGTTGGTCAGGTTGACCGTACCGCCGCCGCTGGCCATGGCGCCGTGGGCGTATTGGCCGGTGTCTTTGATCGTCAGGTTGGAGGCAGTCACGGTCGAGGTGCCGTAGGCGAAGATGCCGTTGGCGCCGTTGCCGGTGGTCGTTACCGTGCCGCCGCTGAGTGTCACCTTCCCGCCCGACTGCGCCAGCACGCCGGCGTCGAGCCCGTAGAAGCTGCTCTCGTCACTGGATTTACTGGCGCCCGAAGTGACGATCGTCGCGTCGTTCAGCGTCAGGTTGGCCGTTCCGGTCACGATCACGGCCGATTGGTCGGCCTCGGTGGCCGTGTAGGAGGCGCCGGATTTGGTTTCGGTGCCGCTGCTCAAGGAGTAGGCCCCGGTCGGCGTGTACTGGGCGGTCGAAGCTCCGCCCGATGCGCCGCCGGGTGCGCCCGGGGCGCCGGAACTGGCAGCCTGAGCTCCAGGCGGCTGCCCGAGCGTGGTAGAGCTCGATGCGGCGGTGGAAGCCGAAGAGGCGGCAGCCGTCGTGGCGGCCGGTGTCGAGGCGGCCGAACTGCAGCCGGCCAGAACGACCGAGATGGCGGCGACCGCAGTGGCCACGCGCAGCCGGCCGCCGGTACGGCTGCGTCGGAGGGATTGGGCTTGTGCCGGGCCGGCCGGCAAGACGGGGAAGGTCACGACTGACGGTGTCCTTTCACAAGTGGCCGGCGGGACGGGCCGGCACTGCGGCCACCTGTCGCTCGACCTGCGTCTGGTGACCGCCCGGGTGTTGATGACGCGATGGTCACCCGCGGCTGCTTTCAGTTGGATTACAGGAGTTCGAGCACCAGCCAGGTGGTTCCCCGCCTCGCCGGGCCCCCGCCATCGCCCCGCCGGGCGCCCCGCCCCGCCCCCTACCTAATGTTCGAAGCGGTACCTCAGGAAGAGGTCGTCGCCGGCGCGCCGCACCGAGGCGAGCTTTGCCCAGCGGCCGAGGCCCTCGCCGAACGCAGTCCCCTCAACAAGCCCGAGTCGGTGCGCGGCGGCGTCGCGGCCGATAGCCTGCGGGGCGACCGTCAGAAAGAGCTCATCGACGAGCCGGGCCCGCAGCAGCTCGCCAAAGAGATGCGGCCCGCCCTCGCAAAGGGCCAGGCGTGCCCCGGTTCCGCGGACGATCTCGAGCAGCGCCCGGGCCGGGACCGTCGAACCCTCGCCGACGGCCTCGACGACGGCCTCGACGCGAACGTTGGCGGAGAGCGGCAGCCTCGAGAGTCGATCCGCACCGGCGGCCGTCGTGGCCACGATCACCGGCACGTCGGGGGAGTTGAGGCCTGTGTGCGTCGCGTCCAGGTTTCCGCTTGCGGTCACGACGATGGTCGTGGGCTGGGGTGCGAGCCGCAGGTCCGAGCGCCAGGCGGCGAAGGCCCCAGCGAGGGCGGGCTGGACATGGCGGGCCGTCCATTCGTGGCGCCGGCCCACGCGGACAGTGCCGGCGCCGACGATCACCACGTCGGCCAGACCGCGAAGCAGCGCCATCTGATACCGATCGGCCTCCGAGAAGCCGCTTATCTCGCCACCGCCCGTGCCGGGTTCGCCCGGCCCCAGCGCCACCACGCCGTCGAGGGTTGTCACGAAGTTGGCGATGACCGTCGGTCGCTCCGCCTGGAGCGGCACCCTGAGCTCGCCCTGGTATCGCTTCGCTAGAGCCGGTGGGAGCACGCCGCCGCGGCCATCGCCCAGATCGGTTGCTGCAAGCGGCGCCTCATAGAGCGACTTGAGAGGCAGGCCCTCGCTTCGGCCGGTCATGGTCACCTCAATCGCCGGCTCCTCTCCGGAGCCCCGCAAGATCGTAGAACTCGGTGCGGAGCGCCGCATTCGTTTCGAAGGCGCCACGGAACGCGGTCGTTCGAGTGACCGGGTTGGCCTCGCGTACGCCCCTCATTTGCGTGCAGAGGTGGTGTGCCTCCATGTACACCGCGACGCCGTGCGGCTCGGTCAACTCGACCAGCGCCTCGGCGATCTGGTGGGTCATCCGTTCCTGGACGCCGAAACGACGGGTTGCGATTCGGACCAGTCGCGTCAGCTTGCTGATGCCGATGATGTTCTCGTGGGCGATGTAGCCGACGAACGCGCGGCCGACGAACGGCAGGGCGTGGTGCTCGCACAGCGCGGTGAACGGGATCGGGCCCTCGACCACCTGCGACAGCTCGCAGCTCGCACCGCCGTAGCACTCGGTCGGGAAGACCGTAACGAGCTTGCGGTCGCCGGCGTAGCCCTCGGTCGCGTCGAAGAGCGCTCGGACGAATCGCCGTGGCGTGTCGCGCGTGCCCGGAGTGTCGAGGTTCATGCCGAGGGCGGAGAAGATCTCGGCCACGTTGGCCTCGAAGCGGGCGAAGTCCTCGGGGCCGATCGCGGCTCGCCGGTCCCGGGCGGTCGAATCGTCGAGGCTTAGCGAGAGGTCGGCGGCCGCGATTCCGGCCGCGGCGGCAGAGCGTACGTGTCCGCCAGGCTGGTGTTCGGGCATGGAACGGTGGGCATGGCCGTCGGCGTTGGACGCGCCGGCAAGGAGCCCTGGCGCGTGTGTCGAATGCTGGGTCATCTTGCCTCCGGATGTTGGATCAATATGACCGGGAGGCGCAACCGGCGAGGAAGCGCGAGCGCCGGTCGCGGCCTCGGGAACGCGACTACAGCCGGCGCAGCTCTGTGGCTTCGTCCTGGGCAATTGCCCGGGCGCAGGTCGGGCAGTACCAGCGTGCCTCCAGCGGAGTGCCACACGTTCCGTGGCGAAGCGCGTCGGACGCGTCCGAGCGAGCACCCCAATCGGCAAGCAGCCGCAGCGCGCCGGCCAGCTCGCGGCCGTCGGCCGTCAGCTCGTAGCTCAGCCGAACGGGGCGTTGGGAGTAGGGCCGGGCAATCAGCACGCGCTCGCGCTCGAGGCGCTTGAGACGGTCCGACAGGATGTTCGGGGCGATGCCGGGCAGGGCCGCCTGGAGGTCGTTGAAGCGCCGCGGCCCGTCGAGGAGCGACTCGACCACGAGCAGACACCAGCGGTCGCCGACGCGGTCGAGTGCGGCCTGGAGCGGCGACGGCCTGAGCTCGTCGGTGGCGCCGTCCGGCGCGGTCTGCGGAATTGACGTCTGGGTTTCGTCCGGCACGTTTCTCATGGTAGCGAGTCCGCTCTTGCGCTCCCGCCTGCGGCGAGGTAACTTGTGACTTGCTAGTGACTATGGTTGATCACACAGCGGCTACCGGCAAGAGTCCGGCGAACCGAGGAGCAATCGATGAGCGCATTGGACGAGCTCGAGCAGGCAGTATCGAAGGTAGCAGAGCAAACGGGACCGGCCGTCGTCGGCATCGGGGGCCACTGGCATCGCGGCAGCGGCATCGTCGTCGCCGAAAACCGGGTTCTGACCAACTCTCACAATGTCCACGGCGAGGAGGCCACTTGCGTCTTTCCCGATGGGCGCCACGAGCGCGGGCAGCTCCTCGGCGAGGACATGGACGGGGACCTGGCGGTTCTCGAGGTGAATACGGGCGGCACGACCCCGCTGGCCTGGGCGCCGAGTGGGGCGTTGCCGGGAGTCGGGGCCGTGGTCTTCGCGGTAGCCAGCTCGGGCAACGGCGGCCTCCGGACCACCGTTGGGCAGGTTTCAGGCGTGGCCCGTTCGTTCCGCGGACCCGGTGGGCGGCTGATCGGCGGCAGCATCGAACACACCGCACCGCTCGCTTCCGGTTCCTCCGGCAGTCCCATCGTCGACGGCGAGGGCAGGCTGCTCGGTCTCAACACGCAGCGGCTGGGCGAGGGCTTCTACCTCGCGCTCCCGGCCGATGCGGACCTGAAGGCGCGCATCGATGGCCTGGCACGTGGCGAGTCGACGGTCCGGCCGAGGCTGGGCGTTGCGGTGGCCCCTGGTCACGTTGCTCGCCATCTTCGCCGGGCGGTCGGCCTGCCCGATCGCGACGGCATCCTGGTACGTGGCGTCGAAGAAGACAGCCCGGCCGACAAGGCTGGCATCCGCGAGGGCGACCTGATCGTTTCGGCGGCGGGCTCGGCCCTGACGGATCCCGACGAGCTCCACGCTGCGCTGGCGAAGGCCGGAACGGGCGCGATCGACATCGGTCTGGTTCGGGGTGTCGAGGAGCTGACGATCAAGGTCGACCTCGGCAAGGCGCCGCCGTCCAAGGCGAACTGACCGGGCGCTCGACTGGCTGGGGCTCTATACGCGGCGCCCGCGACTCACGGCGCTATCGGGCTGGGCACGATCGATGGGACCCCTTGCAGGACCTCGTCCGAGCAAGCGAACAAAGCGCTGATACGTCCGAGGCCCGTCGATGGGTCTGCGCTCGCGGCCGGCACTGAAGCTATCCATGCGCCGTTGGCGCATGCGTTCGTCCAGGTCGTGAGTTCTCCCGGTTGGACGATGATGACGACAGGCTGGAGCATCTCGGAGGCCATCGGGGACGGCGGCGTGGATGGCTCGAGTGGCGCCGTCCGGCCGGCTGAAGGCTCAAGTATCGTGGCTTCCAGAGACGACCTTGTCGCGGGCGACTCGGGAGGAATGCCTCCGGCCCAAGGCTTGGCGATGGCGATTGCCACGAAGACGACGGCCGTCGCCGAGGCGATCGCGAGCAAGTGCGATTCCCCTCGCCGGCCGACGCGAGTAAGCGTCAGACCCGCATCCCGTCCGTCCTGAGAGTCGCTTGAAGCGGGCTCTCGCCTGCGGTCCATCGACGCCCACGATAGTTGGGACCGGCCTCGAGTCAAGTCGCGACCTCGCGTGCCGCAGCCCACGGCCGTCTCGGCGTGCGCCATGATTGGCCCATGTCCGCACAACGGGCCGCCGCCTCTCGCACGATCATCGGCGTCGACGTCGGTTCCACTCACATCAGGGCCGCGCTCGTGGCTCCGGGGAGTGGCATCGTCCACGTGGCCCGCCGGCTCACGGAGACGCATGCCGTTCGGGGCGGCGGTGCTTACCACCGTCCCGGCGAGCTGATCGCGGCCGCGGATTCGGCCATCGCCGAATGCGTGGCGACCGCCGGAACGCGCCAGAAGCCCGCGGCAATCGGCATCGCCAGCATGGCCGAGGCAGGCGTTCCAGTCGACCGCCGGAACCTGCCCGTTGGCGACATCCTCGCCTGGCACGACCCGCGGCCAGAACGCCAGGCGGCCTGGCTGGAACGCCAGATCGGCGCCGCGCGCCTGTTCGCCCGAACGGGCCTTCGACCGGAGCCCAAGTACTCGCTTGCGAAGCTGCTGTGGCTGCGCGAGCACAAAGCCGCGGAGTTCACCCGGTTGAAGCACTGGGCCGGCGTGGCCGAACTCATCGCCCTCGACCTGACCGGCGAGCTGGCGACGAACGCCTCGCTGGCTTGCCGGACCCTCGCCTTCGACGTCACCGCACGGGCCTGGGACGCCGAGCTGCTCGCCCTGGCCAGCCTTGGACCGGACGAGATGCCCACGGTCCTTCCGCTCGGCCAGGCCGTCGGCGGGTTGACCGCGGCGGCGGCTGCTCGACTCGGGCTGCCGGCCGGCACGCCGGTCGTAATTGCCGGCCACGATCACCTGGCGGCGGCACTCGGCGCGGGTGTGACCACGCCGGGCGACGCCCTCGACTCGATGGGCAGCGCCGAGGCGACGCTTCTCGTGACCGAGCAGCCCGCCCTGGGCGACGAGATCCGCCGGGGCGGCTTCTCGACGGGCTGCCACGCCGTCGACGGTCTGGCCTATGTCGCCGGCGGGCTGCAGTCGTCCGGGGCCCTGGTGGAGTGGTTTCTCGCAACGTTCCTCCCAGGCAGTGGCGGCGAGTCCGAGGAGGCCGACCGGTATGCCCGGTTCATCGCTCTTCTCGAGCAGGCCGGTCCGGGTCCCGTCGCGCCGATCGTTCGACCCTACCTGCGTGGCCGGACCGCGCCGCACCGCGACCCCAACGCCACTCTGGAGATCGAGGGGCTGCGAGAGACGCACACCCTGGTGGACCTGGCCGCCGCCGTAGTGGACGGCTGCGCCTACCACGTCCGCTGGATGCTCGACGAGCTCTCCCGAATCACCGGTACCCCGCTCGACCGAGTCAGGCTCTCCGGCGGGGGAGCGCGCAACCGGCGGTGGGTCGTCGCCAAGGCGGCCCTCGGCCCGGGTCGCCTGGAAGTCGTGCGCACCGACGAGGCCGCCGCATTGGGCGCGGCCCTGGTCGCGGGCGTTGCCGGCGGCGTCTACGCGTCCGTTCCGGAGGCCCTGCGCGACGCCTCGCCCTTCGACCGCGTCACGGCCCCGACCAGCATCAGGGCGCGTTATGACGCCGCCTATCTAGACCGCTGGCTGCCCGCGGTGATCACGCGACTCCGCCAGAGCGGGTTCTCCTAGCCGCGGCCCCGGATAGCGCGACGATCGCCGGCTGTGCGGCCGAGCGCGGGCGACGTCGGCGATGTCGAGTTGCCGCGCTCACCGGCGGCGATCGCCAGGGCCAGGCAGCGAGAATCAGCCTTCTGTTCTTGGCCGCATGGTCGACCCAATCGCCGTCGCCTGTCCAACGGCCGGCCGGTCCGTGCCGGTCGTCGCTGCTCGCCGGTCTCCCCGCGTGTAGGCCTTGCCGTCTCGCGGCTCGGCCTGTGGCCCGGCCGGTCGGGGAGCGGATCGGAGCCATTTCACCGCGTAGACTTGGCTGCATGAACTGGTTCGTCGATCCCCACAAGCTCCGAATGCCCAAGCCAGACGAAATCCTGCCCGGCCGCTCCGATGAGATGCCGGTTCCCACCCGGCACGCCGTCAACGGCGCGCCGCTTCGACCGCCGTATCCCGCCGGAACGGAGATCGCCGAATTCGGCATGGGCTGCTTCTGGGGCGCCGAACGCCTCTTCTGGCAGACGCCCGGCGTCGTCTCGACCTCGGTCGGCTATGCGGGCGGTTCGACCCCAAACCCGACCTACGAAGAGGTCTGCTCGGGCCGGACCGGCCACATCGAAACCGTTCGAGTGGTCTTCGACCCGAAGCTCGTCTCCTATGGCGAGCTGCTCAAGCTCTTCTGGGAGGAGCACGACCCGACGCAGGGAATGCGCCAGGGTAACGACCAGGGGACTCAGTACCGGTCCGCGATCTTGACCCACGGCGAGACGCAGCAGCGCGAGGCCGAGGCTTCGCGCGACATGTTCCAGGCCCGGCTGAGCGCCGCCGGCCACGGCAAGATCAGCACGGAGATCCGGCCCGCCCCGGAGTTCTACTTCGCCGAGGCCTACCACCAGCAATACCTGCACAAGAACGTCAACGCGCAGTGTATGACACACGGCACCGGCGTCAGCTGCCCGGTGGGGCTCTTCAAAGACCCGGGTTAGACCCCGATCGCTTCGGCCACGTCGCGCCAGGCTCGATCCTCCTGACCTTCAAGCCGGCGCAGGTACACGGTCGTCACCGCCAAGCTCGAGTGGTCCAGGAACGCACTCACGTCCTCGATCGACTCCCCGGCGTCCCGCCGCAGCTTGGCCGTGGTGTGCCGGAGCACGTGGAGGCCTGTCGGTGCCAGGCCAGCCAGGTGCAAGTAGCGCCTGAACCGGACGTAGAACGTTCCGCTCGTGACCCCCTCCGGCCGGGCGGCGGCTTGCCACAGCGACTCGGACGGCGCCGTCGACGCCAGCTCCTTGCCGGCGTCTAACAGACTCGCCGAGATCGCCTCGTAGGCAGGGCACGGGAGTTCCCGCCGCCCCCGTTTGCCGCCCTTGCCGCGATAGGCGTAGAAGCAGGTCTCGCCTTCGAGACTGAGATCGCCTGCCAGTAGCCCGATGACCTCTGCCCTCCGTCTGCCGGTCAAGACGAGGGTCAGCAGGATGGCTCGGTCTCGCCTTCCCGCGACCGTGTCGGGGACAACGGCGAGCAGCCGGCGCACCTCTTCGGCGCCGTAGCCGCGGGCAACGGACTAGGTGGCTCGTGGCCATTCGACCGCGTCGGTCGGGTTCGAGACCGCCAAGCCCATGCGGATCAGGAAGCGGTAGAAGGACGACAGGCAGGCGATGCGGGCTCCAACGGTGGTCGACGACGGTGTCCGGCCCGAGCGGCCGATGCCGTGCACCCAGGCCAGTACGTCGGCTGGCTTGACCCGATCAGGCGTCCTGCCCAGATCCGCGAAGAAGGGCCAGAGCATCTGGCTGTACGACTCGACTGTGCGCCTTGAGCCCGAGCGGTTGCCCTTCTCCACGAGGAAGGCGTACAGGGCTTGGTCCCAGGCAGAGGGATCCCCGCTGGCTAGGGCGGGGAGTGGTTGAGCGGTCATCGTGGGAGCCTCGGGTGCGAGATGGTCGCCCACATCACTCACTCGACCGGCCGGGAATAGCAACACCATCGCGTGAGTGTCGTCGGTGACCAGCATCAAGAACACCGGCTGAGGGTCAGTGCCCGTGCTGACTGGGGACCGCGCCTTGCCGGGGATTACTCCCTGATCACCGGTTCGTAGCGACAGTTGCAATAGATGTTCCGGCACCCCATCAGGGGCAGCTCGGGTGTCTTCGCCGGCTCGAAGATCTGGTCGGCGAGTGACCGGCACGGGCCGCAAGGGTTGTTCTCCCACAGCACCACACGCACCCGAAGGCCGAGTGCTGCGTACCGGACCATCCAGACACGCCGAAGCTCACGGAGGGCCTCCGGGTCCCACCGCCAGCCCGGCTCGACCATGTGAGTCAGGGCCCAGTGGGCGTCCATCTCCTTGCGCAGAGGGCCCGCATCCTCCTCTCGAAGGAGGTATACGACGTAGTCGTCGCCCCGAATCCGAACGATCTCCCGCCGGCACGATCGACACTTGATGTTCTTGACTGGGAGCTTGGCCAGACGTGACGAGCAGTGCGGGCAACGGTTGCCTGCGTAGATCGCACCGTTGGCTTCGATCGCACCACTCAGGACCGGTACCCAACCACGCGCCATGTCGGCCGGGAGCGGGGTTGCTGAGTCATCTAGAGACGGCATCGCGCCTCCTAGTCACTGGAAGTCGCCGCCGCATGGTAGTCGACCCGCGGAAGGACCATCCTGCCTGACGGCAGGCGGGTTCGGGCGTGACCGATACGCGGCGTCCGACGAGCCACGCTGAGGCCCGCGGTCCCTACGCCCCGCTCGACTGACCATCCCCAGCCGGGATCGTGCCGATCACTAACACCCGATCGAGTCGGCCGAGGCGACGCAGCCGAGCGGGTCGAGTATCGGCGGCCGACGCGACATGGAGGCCAGTTGGACCGTCAGGCGGCCGCCTGGCCCAGTCCTCCACAATCGGGTGCGAACGTTCGTAATCGCAATCCCCACGTCCCGCATTGCAATCGTCGCTCGCCTTCCTGATGCTGAACCACTACTTCCGGCGGCCTACCGTCAAGGCGGGCGGAGCGCCAGGCTCTTGCGCCCGCGTCTCGCTTCGCCCGACTAAGGAGCGAGGACGCCATGGCCACGGTCATCCCGGCTGCACCCCCTGATAACGCGACGCCGTTCGAAGCGATCAGATACGCCAAGGCGGCAGCCGCCCTCATCGTTGACTTCCGTTTCACAGACCTGCCCGGCCAGTGGCAGCACTTCTCCGTGCCTGTCAAGGAGCTGACCGAGTCGCTCTTCGGGGAGGGCATCGGCTTTGACGGTTCGAGCATTCGCGGTTTCCAGCAGATCCACGAGAGCGACATGCTCCTGATGCCCGATCCGGGCGCCTGCTTCATGGACCCGTGCCTGAAGGTCCCGACGCTCGTGGTCATCTGCGACGTGGTCGAGCCCGGCTCCTACAAGCCGTACAGCCGCGACCCGCGCCAGGTCGGTCACAAGGCTGAGCGGTTCCTCAAGGAGTCTGGGCTCGCCGACACGGCTTACTTCGGTCCCGAGCTCGAGTTCTACATCTTCGGCTCGCTGGCCTTCGATCAAGCCGGTCATCGGGCCATGTATGAGATCGACTCGCCCGAGGGCATCTGGAACTCCGGTGCCAACGGCGGCCCAAACCGTGCCCACCGCCCGCGGCCCAAGGAGGGCTACTTCCCCGTTCCGCCGCTTGACCAGTACCAAGATCTTCGCTCCGAGATGATCGGCAAGATGGCCGCGGTCGGCATCGACATCGAGGTTCACCACCACGAGGTCGGCGGCCCAGGTCAGGCCGAGATCGACATGCGCTTCGACACGCTCGTCGCCATGGCCGACAAGGTCCTCAAGTACAAGTACATCGTCAAGAGCACGGCCGCCGCCGCGGGGGCCGTCGCCACGTTCATGCCCAAGCCGCTCTTCGGTGACAACGGCTCGGGCATGCACACCCATCAGAGCCTCTGGCGAGACGGCACCAACCTGTTCTACGACAAGGACAGCGAGTACGCCCTCATCTCGGACACCTGCCGCTGGTACATCGGCGGCCTGCTGAAGCACGCCAAGTCAATCCTCGGCATTGCCGCGCCCACCACCAACTCGTATCGGCGTCTTGTGCCCGGCTACGAGGCTCCGATCAACCTGGTCTACAGTCAGCGCAACCGCTCGGCCTGCATCCGCATACCGACCTACTCGGACTCCCCGGCCGCCCGCCGGATCGAGTTCCGCTCGCCCGATCCGGCCTGCAATCCGTACCTGTCGTTCGCGGCTCAGCTAATGGCCGGCATTGACGGCGTGATCAACAGGATCGAGCCGCCAGCGCCTGTCGACCAAGACATCTACGAGATGTCGGCCGAGGAACGCAGATGCATCGCCGGCACGCCGGGCACCCTCGAGGAGGCTCTCGACTGCCTCGAGTCGGACCAGGAGTACCTCTACCGCGGCGGCGTCTTCACGCCAGATGTCATCGAGGCCCACCTGGAGTTTCGCCGCGCCCAGGCCAAGCAGGTCTCGCTGCGGCCCGTACCGTACGAGTTCTACCTCTACAGCGAGGCCTGACCCGGCCCGTCGCTCCAGGTCCTCGCGAATGGGCAGCAATTGAGCAGTGGCGCCGATCAGCCACCATCTCTTGCTCCTGTGTCAAGCCAGGTGGTGTCTCCGGACGGCAAGAGACGGACGGGCATCGGGCTTCATAGAGCTTGTTAGCGCGATGGCCACGCGGGCCCACCCGTGCGTGGAACGCGGACACGGGAGACTTGCGAACCTGCAATTCGTCACGCTGGTCTGTCTTGTGGGAGGTCCGGGGCGCCTTTCGACGTGCAAGTGGTCGTCCCTTGGACTGACTCTAGGCTCGGTGGCGCACGAGGCACATGCCGGGTTAGCCTGAGTCCTGGCGTGGAGCCGATCAGATGCGCGAGAGGGAGCGCACAGGTGAACCAGACCGCTTACGAACCTGCCGGTCCTCGCGGTTTGAGCCGAGTACAGGATTGGGTGGCGGACCGACTTGAGCGCATCCCGCCTGAGGCTTGGCCTTTCATCCTTCTGGCCGTGTTCGCGGTCGCGGCCAACGGACAGGCAGTCCTCTCGGGTGGATCGCTAGACCTGCTGCTCTTAGGGAACGTTGCTGCCGGGGCGCTCCTGCCGGCGGCGATCGTGATCGGCTGTCGCGATGCGTGGCGGTCGGCCCGGTTGGTCCTGGTCGGGGCCGTCGTGTGGACCTCCATTCCATTCGCCGTCGACGTGATCTCGTCGGGCCAGCGGTTCCTGTCGCCTGAGACATGGACAGACGCTTCGATAGTCTCCGACCTCGAAATCGCCCGGGATCTAGCTGCGATTGCCTCCCTGGCAGGCCCGGCTCTTGTCGCCATCGGGTTGCTACAACACAGACGTACCGAGGCCACCTGGCCCAAGGCGCTGGTTGCGCTGGCCCTGATCTGCACGGCCGCACTGTGCGTATATGCGGCGAGCAGCGCGATGGGCCAGTACGCGACACTTCAGGACCTCTCGGGGGACACGGCGATCGGCATCTTCAGGAGTCAGCTATTTGTCGCCGTCGTGGCTCTGCAGCCAGTGCGGCTCCTGACCGTGGGAGCCCTGGCGTGGTCGGCCCTGTCGGCGGTCCGGGCCCTGGAGGAGCCGCGCAGGTTCTGGTTGTCGGTGTTCGCCGGCTCGGCCGTGCTGGTCGGCCTGACCGTCCTATCGGTGGCCTTTGGCCTCGCGGGAGCCTCAGGAGCATTAGCCCCTGATACATACGCGACCGTGATCGGCCAGTTCCTTTGGGTGGAGAGCGTAGGAGGCCTCATCGGTCTGGTGCTGCTGTTGGTCGGCTTTGGGATCGGTCTGCCAGCGCCGAATGCAGATGAGGGTGACGAAGCCGTCGTGACGGCCGCCAACTAGTCCGATGCCGGGAGGACATTGCACCACCCTCGCGCGCGACCCTCGAACCGCCACGATGACCACGTAGTGCGGGACCGCGATGGACGAAGTACCGGATGGGACCGATGCCCGAAGGAGCCAGATCGCTAGAGGCTATCGCCCGAGCGCAGCGATCGGCGCCTTCTTGGTACATCGACGGGGCGCCCCGCGCACCTTGCCGCACGGTTAGCAGAGCGCCGCGGGCCAGCGCGCGCGCGCCCCTCGTTGGCGGCGCTCGGGGTGCCGTTTACCTGCTCATCGCGTGCTAGCCCCAATCAGGCGACTCGGCGTCGGCCTCGGCCTTGCCCTCGGCGTGAATCCGGGCATCTCGAGGGGCGCCGCAGAGCGCACAGTTGGGTCTACGGGCAGGGCCCATGGGTGCTGCGGGTACACCCAACTGGAACATGGGCCCGGTCCTCGGATAGACGATGGGGACCTCGGGGCTGGGCTCGAAGACGTGCGGCTGATGCTTGTCGGGTGCCGATGTCTTGGATTCGTCCATGTGGCCGACCCTTTCGATCCTCGTGTTGGGGTAACTACCTGACCCGGATATGAGGCGATGGTAGGCGCCGTACCGAGGCGGATTGAGAGGGTAAATGCGGCACGTCAACGCATAGCACGAGCTTCACGATGCGCGGATCGTGACCATGGGCATCGGCGGCACTGCGGACCCGGACTGCCGAGGCGATACTGGTGCGGTGTCTCAGGATCAACCGACCTCCCACCCCTCGATCCATCTCAGCAGTGCAGACCTCGCGACGGTACTGCCGACGGCCGACGGGCTCCTCATATCCGCCCGCCAGGTGCTCGATGTGAACCGGTCGGGTTGCTACACACGGCCTTCGCAGGCGCTCTATCCGCACCAGTGGAGTTGGGACTCGGCCTTCATCGCGGTGGGCCGGTCCTGGTACGACGCCGAGGGAGCACGCCTGGAGCTCGAGACGCTGTTCGAAGCGCAATGGCAGACCGGCATGGTCCCGTCCATCGTCTTCGACGCTGCGGCACCTCTCGACGCCTACTTCCCCGGCCCGGACGTCTGGCAGTCCGAACGTTCGCCCGCGGCTCCCCGCGGTCGCCCCACGTCCGGCATCACCCAACCACCGATCCATGCCCGGGCGGCCCTGGAGGTCCATCGCCACGCGCCCCCCAACCAGAGCGCCGCCTCCCTGGCCTGGCTGGAACGGATGTACCCACGCCTCGTGGCTCAGCAGCGTTACCTGGCCACGGCCCGAGATCCGCGGGGCATCGGGCTCTCGGCCATCGTCCATCCTTGGGAGTCCGGGCTCGACGACTCCCCCGCCTGGGACCGCGACTTCGGCCGCATCGAGGTGCCAGTGGGCGCCCTGGCGCCCTACCGGCGCCTCGACCTCGATCATGCCATCGCCGCCGACCGGCCCACCGACGCCGACTACGCGCGGTTCCTCTACCTGCTCACGCTCGAGCGTGATGTGGACTACGACGACGCCAGGGTCGTCGCCACCTCGCCCTTCCTGATCGTCGACCCGCTGTTCAACGCGATCCGCCTCTGGTCGGAGCATGCGCTGGCCGAGATCGCCGGACTGATCGGTACGGACCCGGCGCCCCACCGCGCTGCGGCATGTCGAATCCACGATGCCCTCATCGGCGAGCTGTGGGTCTCGAAGCGGCAACGCTTCTGTGCCTGGGACCTGCGCCGGGACCAGAGAGAGCCGGAGGACACTGTCGTCTCGTTCGGACCGCTCCTCGATCCAGACCTGCCGCGGCCGATCGTGGCAGCGATGTGCCGGGAACTCGAGTCGCCCTCGTTCCACCCGCGTCGAGACGGCCTCCACTACCTGGTCCCCACCTACGACGAGCGCGCGGCCGACTTCGACCCCGAGCGCTATTGGCGCGGGCCGATCTGGTTGAACACGAACTGGCTGCTCTGGCATGGCCTCCTCCAGCACGGCCGGATCGTGCTAGCCGACGAGATCGTTGCCAGCTCCGTGGAGCTCGTGCGCCGTTCAGGCTTCCGCGAGTACTTCGACCCGCTGGACGGCTCGGGCCACGGCAGCGACGGGTTCAGCTGGAGCGCGGCGCTCTTCACCGACATGGTGCTGGCCAGTCGCGGCCCGCACACGCTGGCGCGACCTGGTTCGCGATCGTGAGGTCGACGAGTCCTCGGCATCTGACCTACCGGACGGGTAGGACAGGCTTCAGCCTCAGGCCCCAGGGTGGTCACGACGCACGCATCGTGCCAGAGAACACCCCCGGGGTTCCGGTCGTTGCCATCAGCTCGCCAACCGGCCAGGGCCTCGATGCGATTAAGCGCTGGTTCGAACCCCGCAAGACGCTGGCCCTCGTGGGTTCTCAGGCGTCGGCAAATCCACGCCGCTCAGCCGGCTCGCCGGAGAGGAGCTGATGGTCACGCGCGCGATCCGAAAGGAGGACGCGCGGCCGGGCACGATCTCCGATCGCCGCGCGCGATCCGGACGGGTTCCGCTCCGTCGGGACGGGTTGGTCGGTGCGGCGTGATGAGGTACTGTCTGCAGCGCACGCGCCGTCGACGTCGCGAGGATCCAGCCGTACGATTGCCTCCACGGAGCCCCGAGGCGACCGTCACCGCGTCGGGGGGACAGTTCGCGGACGACGCGACCGTATCATGTCCGGGCTCACATTGGACCAGGAGGCCGGCCCGCGATGCGATTCGTCCACGACATCGTGCCCCAGTACGACCTGACCTACGCCGACGTGTTCATGGTGCCAAGCCTCTCGGCCGTCTCCTCACGCCTGGACGTGGACCTCACGACCCCGGACGGTCTCGGCACGACAATCCCGGTCATCGTGGCCAACATGACAGCGGTCGCAGGCCGCCGCATGGCGGAGACCGTGGCGCGCCGGGGCGGGCTCACCGTGCTGCCCCAGGACATCCCGCTCGATGTCATCGAAGAGAACCTGCGCTATCAGAAGAGCAGGCACCCGATCTATGAAACGGCAATCACCCTGGGGCCGACCGAGACCGTCGGTGCGGCGCTGAACCTGATACACAAGCGGGCGCACGGCGTGCTGGTCGTCGTGGACGAGGAACGGCGTCCCATCGGCATCTTCGCAGAGCGCGATGCCACAGGATTCGATCGGTTCACCCAGCTCCAGAACGTGATGAAGCGTGACCTCGTCCTCGTCGACTCGAACTCCAGCCTCAAGGCGATCTTCGAGCTGCTGAGCGAGCACCGGATCAGCGCAGCACCGGTGGTCGACGGTGACGGGCGGCTCTTGGGCGTGGTCACGCGGCGGGGTGCGCTCCGCTCGACGATCTACCGTCCGGCCTTGAACGCGCGCGGTGAGTTGATGAGCGCCGTCGCGGTGGGAATCAGCGGCAATTCGGCCGATCGCGCGGCTGCGCTCGCGAGGATGGGTGTCGACGTGATCGTGATCGACACAGCGCACGGGCACCAGGCCAAGATGCTCCGCGCGATCGAGGCCGTCCGCGCAGCCGTTGGATTGCTGCCGATTGTGGCCGGTAACGTTGCCACCGGGGTAGGGACGCGGGACCTGATCGACGCCGGGGCCGACATTGTCAAGGTAGGTATCGGCCCGGGTGCGATGTGTACCACGCGGATGATGACGGGCGTCGGACGACCGCAGTTCACCGCGGTCATGGAATGCGCGGCCGAGGCAGCGCTCCGTGGGAAGCACGTCTGGGCTGACGGCGGCGTCCGGTACCCGCGTGATGTAGCGCTCGCCCTGGCGGCGGGTGCGGCATCAGTGATGTTCGGTTCTTGGCTCGCCGGCACCTACGAGAGCGCCGCGGACACGCTGCGCGACCGAGACGGGCGCCTCTACAAGGAGAGCTTTGGAATGGCGTCGAACCGAGCGGTCCGCAACCGGACGCACGCAGAGACACCGTTCGAGCGCGCACAGAAAGAGCTCTTCGAGGAGGGGATCAGCACGTCGCGGATGTACCTCGATCCGGAGCGGCCGGGCGTGGAGGACATCCTTGACCAGGTGGTCGCGGGGGTGCGTTCGTCATTCACGTACGCGGGCGCGGCCACGATCCAGGAGTTCCACCAACGCGCCGTCGTCGGTATCCAGAGCGCGGCGGGCTACGAAGAAGGACGACCCCAGCCCACATCCTGGTAGGACGCCGTTGGCGCGACATCGCGCCGCGATGATGCGCCTCGAGACGCGCGAGGCCCAACTCCGGTAGATCGGCACCCTCACTCTGATCACGGCTGTGCCAAGCCTCGTCTCTTGGTCCGCAGGGTGGGCCCGGACGTTTCCGCGATCGACGTGGCGTCCGCCCGCCTTCAGGAACTTCCGGGCGTGCGGTCCTCGGTTCCACTCCATGACCGGGCCTGCATCGTGGCAAGGTACTTGGCAAGCTCCGGGCATGGCGCGGGAATCGACGTCCCCCTATTTGCTACCGGTTTGGGTCGCCGACGTGGTCCTGCCTGACCTGCCGGCGCTGGCTGGACTTCTTTCGTCCATCCCCCCGGAGTCCTGAACGGGGCCAGGCCCTTCCGGAGTCGGCATGGCTCCTAGCCTGCACGATGACCACATCGCGTGCTGCGTGGCGGCATGCTCGCCAGTCGAGAGTGACCGCTCGGCAAAGGCCGGCCCTCCGCCGTTGATCGCGGTGCTACCGTGATCTGGGGATTGCCGACCTCCGACAGTCGCCCTCTCACGCGGAGGTCTATCGATGAGCGATCGAAAGCGGACGGCCGAGTCGAATGTCGGTGCGTTCTACGGTGGGGTCGTACAAGTCTCGCTGCCGATACCGGCGGTGGGAGTCGAGTCGCAGCCGAGCGAGCCGCGGCCTGAGGACGAGTGGAAGGTCCCGATGGGGCCTGTCGAGACCAAGGATGAAGTGCCCCACGAGCCGGTGCACCCCGAACCCACGGTGCTCTTGCCGCCGAGTCCGACTCACAGAAGGTAGTCGTCCGGCCACACCGCGCCTCGGAGCCCGATCCAACTGGACCTCCGTCCCCCCGCCACTCTGGTGACATTGGCGCACGCTAGCTAACGACAGCGTGGCCGCGTCACCGATCACCCGTTTCGAACGTGGATAATCGCGAAATGAGTATCCACGGCTTCGGCCTCGTGGCCGACGTGAGTTCGGCCGACCCGGCGGCCATCGAACCCCTGCTGCGTGCGCTCGTTGGCGGCGAGCTCACTGTGACCGCGGACGGCTTCCACGTTGCGGCGACACTCTCTGGCGAGTCCGCCCAGGACCTGAATCGGTCCCTCCTCTCCGCCCTCCGCCGCATCGAGCGACGCACGCGCCTGCGGTCCGCCTGGACGCTAGATGGCATCACCGAGCGCTTCTTCAACTACGTTTCGAAGGGCTCTCGGCCCGCGTCCACCTAACGGCGCGTCGTCAACGCTATGCGCGGGATCGTGCCGCAGCCTAACCTCTCTCGCGCGCCTAGGCCGGCGCGTATGCTTCGAACGTGGCCACGATCGAAGAATGGCGCCCTTGGGGAGGCAATGACGACGCGAGCGAATACGCTGCACTCTCGACGGACTGGCCGCACGACGAGACACGCTGCCCAGCGTGCCAAGCCCCCAACTACTGGGCATGGACGGCCCGCGCCTTCGGAGCGGCCGCGGGAGACAACCGTCGCTTTGGCTGGCGTCGGCCAGCGCGTGAGGCATTCAGGCGGGTCTACCCGAATCGGTTCCGAGGGGTGGCCGAGCATCGCCGTCAAGTTCGCAGGGGCTCTAAGTCCGCCCCAGCCGCCGAGAAGCACGTGCGAGAGGAGGCGGTTAGATTCCTGGTTGCAGGTCTCGCGGCTGCGCGGCGAGAACGAATTGTCCCGCCACGATGGAAACCGGGCTCTCGCGAGAGGTACGACGGCCCTTGGCCGTACCAGTGGCCGTGTTTCGAGATCGCCCAGTCTGAGGCTGCCCAGGCCTTCGTGACCGCACTTCGAGAGGCCTATCCCGCGCGTTTTCCAGAAGGGGTCAAGTTCCCCTTTCGGGATCCGCAGCAGTATGCCGCCGCCCTCCTCCGGGCAGTCATCGCAGACGGCATCGTTCGCCAGGCTCCCCTTTCTGCGAACTCACCGGCCGTGCGATCGCTGATCGACGAGCTTCACCGACTCGTTTCCAAAGAAGGCCAGACGTTTGCTTCGATTTGGTTGATCGACGACGTTGATTTCAGTGCTGTGGACCACCAAGCGCTCGGTGAAGTCACCCTCCACGAAGCACCTCAGCCACAGAACCTAGTCTCCTCGCTCCTGCCCGAGGCTTTGTGGGCCGGCGAGTTGAATCACTCGCTTAGCGCTCGCCACGGCGGCTTCCTATCCGCCGCTCGAGACGGAACGGACTATCACTACGACACTACAAATACCCTGAACGAGGAGATAGGTCGAGTCGTAGCCGCCATTCGGCTTGCGACAGGCTCGACAGGACCGATGCGGATGGTCTGGATCGGCGAGCCCTCGATGATCCACGTCCAGATGCCCGAAGCTCACCGCCAGACCGAAGCGTGGGCCATGGAGTCTTTCTGGAGGCGCGTCGGCGTGGTCAAAGCTGCCGATCTGCCCGGGCTACGGGCACTGACAGGGCTGATCGAGCAGGCCCAGGCGCAATCTGGACAAGGCAAGCAGGCGACTGTGTCCTCGGTGGCCATCGTAATCAGCAGGTACTCGCGGTCTTTGACCGGTATGTCGTGGCAAGACGTCGTTCTTGATCTCGCGACGGCTCTGGAGGCGTGCTTCGGCCCCGAATCCAAGGAAGAGATCGGACTGACGCTGAAGACGCGGGCGGCCCATCTACTCGGGCGGGACGACCCAGCGAAGGCGGACGCGATCTTCGGCGAGATCGCCGACCTCTACCAAATCAGATCCGACCTGATCCATGGCAGCGCCCGATTCAAGCGAACTCCGGGCAAGCTGTTCGAGGACCGAGGCTACACGCATCTCTTCCCTGATGACCGGATTCGAGCGTTGCTCGACGGGTGGCGGGATATCGTCCGCCGCGCCATCTGCGTAAGACTGCTTCTCGGCGACGCTCGTCTCGGGCCGGCCCTGTGGCCGTTGGTCGGTGACACCATCCCCGTGGACCGGAACCTGGTGCGCAATGACAAACGCGAGGAGTGGTGCCAGAGACTGGTCGGTGAGGCCGCAGACCTTGGCCTGCCGCTGCTCGTGCTACCGGCCTACCAGCAGGCCGAGCGAGTAGCCAAGAAGGCCGCCGAGCAAGGCGAGCTGTTCGGGTAGCGGTCAGGAGCCCCGAAGCCCTGTCTGAGGCCAGGGC
>JBEKPB010000020.1:0-36060 GCA_049521175.1 Candidatus Limnocylindrales bacterium | reverse complement strand
GCCGAGCTTGCCGAGTCGTGTCCCGGATGCGATGTCGGTGCAACGCCGGCCGTCGGCGCGGTCTTCGGTTTGCCGATGCACGTGGACGAGGCAATTCGAGACGTCTCGGTTCTCACGTTCCACGCCGGAAGCCATCGATACACCGTCCATGTCGATCGTCAGGCATGGGAGCGTGCCCTCGGCGTCACATATGCAGCACTAGCCGAGCACCGCACCGTCGAGCCGGCCTGGATGCGTTCCTGAGCTGCCGCTGCGCGGAGCCCGCGGCCGCACGACCTGATCGTGTGTGAGTCCGCGATCAGACCGAGAGCGCCTCGCGGGACAGGTCGTATGCGCGGCGGAGGTCACCGCTTTCGGCAAGCATCTCCGACCAGGCGCCGAGCACCTCACGGATCCGCCCGCGGGAGCCGGATGCGCGCGCAAGATCCGCGGCTCGAGCGAAATCGCCGTCTGCGCCCTCTCGGTTGCCAACCTGCCGACGGATCTGAGCACGGGTCACGAGAGCATCGATGAGCGCCTTCTCGTTGTCGGTGCTCTCAGCGGCCTCGATCGCCTCCTCAACGAGAGCCGCCGCCCGCTCGAAGGACGATCCAGCCAGGGCGATTTGGGCCGCCGTGTCGGCGACGTGCGCGATCCATCGGGCGTCTCCGAGCGCCTCGAACCGCGTTCGCGCGCTCGCCACGAGCTCGTTTGCCCGGCTCAGGTTCCCGAGCTTGAGGAAGGCGAGGGCGAGGTCGTTCTCGAGGGCAGCCGTCTCTGATTCCGCGTGCATCGCTCCGAACAGAGTCAAGCCCGCGTAACCAGTCCGCAGGGCACCCTCGTAGTCGCCGGTCTCGCGATAGCTCTGGGCGAGATCGAAGAAATAGCTTGCCCGGCGCCGGTCGTCGAGGTTTTCGGCCAATCCCCGGATCTCCGACAGATAGGCGAGCGCCCGGTCGTACTCGCCATCACTTGTCTCGATCGCCGCCAGGGAAATCACCAGTCGGAGGTGGAAGTCGGGCTCGACCCGCAGGCCTGCCCGGACCTTCGCGAGACCGGCCTCGAGCAACCGGCGCGCCTCGGCCGCGTTGCCCTGCACATACTCGCCGTTGGCGACCCAGTAGCGCGCCAGCGCCGCGTCGGCTTCGCGACCCAGGCGATCGAAGATCTCCGCGGCCTCGGAACCCGCGGCGGCCGCATCCAAGCCACGGTCAAGCCGTGAGAGGGCCTCGGCCCGTCCCCGAAGAAGCTCCGCACGCGCCCCGCCGCTCCGGCCTTCGGCAACAAGACGATCGTAGATGTCGAGCGCTTCCTGCCAGCGACCACTTGCGAGCAAGACGTCGGCTTCGAGCCTGCTCCAGTTGTCCGTCTCTCCGCCCAGGAGCACCGTGGCCGGGATCTCCAGGCGGCCAGCCAGGTAGTTGAGCGCCGCCATTGAAGGTTTCGACGAGCCGTTCTCGAGCGCGCTCACGTATGCCTTCGTGTACCGCTCACCCGCCAGCTTCTGCTGGGTCAGGCCTGCCCGGAGTCGCGCTTGACGGATTCGCGCCCCGATCGAGCGTGCCAGTTCTGAATCATCGACCGTTGCTCGGCGGCGTGTGGTTTGCGGCATGAGCCACAGTATATGTGTCTTGGCCGGTCCATTCCAGCTCGTCGACAAGTTGACTTGCCGGTACGCCCAAACGCGCCGCCATAAGTAGCAGGGCGCGCAGAGAAGGCACGGCACGCCCGTGCTCCACCGCCGAGACGAATGAGCGGGTCATGGGCGACCCAAGCTCCGCCTGGGTGAGCCCTCTCTCCACCCGGAGCTCACGAATGCGGGATCCCAGTAGCGCCGCGTGCAATCCTTCGCGGCCGTCCTGATGTTGAGAAATACTTGACAAGCTCATGGCCCAAGTCTAGCGTGGCCTCACCGCTCCCGTCGAGTCGGAGCCCCTGGAGGAAATCGACATGTCCCGTAATGTCCGTCTCGCTCTACGCCTGTGTGCGGCTGGCTTTCTGGCTGCTCTGGCGACTGCCGTCCTCAGTGCCGGCGTTGCTCTTGCCGGCGGCGGCCCCCCGCCGTTCGCATAGTGATACTCGCTGAGCTTGGCTAGCTGCCCTCGGGCTTCTCCCGCCGAACTCGCCCGGACGCGGGGGCGTCCGGGATCGACGCCCGGGCTGTGCGTGCCGGCGCCAATCGCCGGTCGCGACCACAGCCCGGGCGTCTCCACACCCAGAATCGGTGGCAACTGCGGTATGAGGTGGGCGGGTCAAGCATGAGTTGACAATGCTGATGGTATCTGTTAGCTCTATCGGGGAGCAGCCACCTCGGCGGCCCCCGGCGGTGGATTCGGCCAACCCGTCTTCTCGAATGCGTCTTTCACCGCAGGAGCCGATATGGACCGCGGAGCGGGTCACTTGCTTGCCGTCGGATGTGTCGTTGCGGCAGGTGTCCTCGCCATCGTTGCCGCCGCCATAACCCTTGAAGGCTTTCGGGGTTCTGGGAGCGGCGATCTCGTCGTATCGTCCGCAATGGGAAACGGCCTGAGCCTGGCGCTCTTGCTGCTCGCGACGCTCGCTCTTCTGTTCCTGGTGCTCAGGTACCTTCCGAGCCGGGGGCGCAGTAACGACGAGGTGCCACCCGCTTTCGCGCCACGGGGACGTTCGCAGCGCGGCGCATCCTCTCGGGCATGGCGACCGCGGAGCGGTCCGCGTTGATCAGATGGTAACCACCCACCGTGAGCGTTCCTCCGATCGTCGATCTCCCGGAGGGCTGAGCGTGACCAGCAGCGAGTCAGCCCGCCGCATCCAGCGCGCCCGCACCACGCTCACCCAATCCAATCGTGCACTGACTCACGCGACGAACGAACAGGATCTGCTCGACACAATCTGCCGCATTACCGTGGGCCTGGCCGGGTACTCGCTCGCATGGGTCGGCTTCGCAGTGGACGACGAGCGCAAGAGCGTCCGGCCCATCGCCCGCTACGGCGAGGCCGCACCGTATCTCGATGAGATCTCGGTCACCTGGGGCGACGACGAGCTCGGTGGAGGCCCGACCGGGGCGGCGATTCGGACTGGGCGAGTCCAGGTAGCACGCGACCTCGTCACGGAACCCAACTTCGAGCCGTGGCGTGCTACCGCCGCCCGGCACGGTCTGGCGTCGTCGCTCAGCCTGCCCTTGGTCAAGGACGACGTGGCATTTGGCGCCTTCATGGTCTACGCGCCCGAGCCGGACGCGTTCGGCGACGTCGAGACCGAGATCCTTGCGGAGCTCGCCGAGGACCTCGCCTTCGGCATCCGGACCCTACGCGAGCGATCAGAGCTCGGGCGGCTCGCCGCGGTCGTCGAGCAAGCCGCGGAGTCGGTGATGATCACGGACCTCGACGCAAGGATCACTTACGTCAATCCGGCCTTTGAGAATGCGACCGGCTATAGCAGCGCCGAGGTCATTGGCCAGAATCCGCGCCTGCTGAAGAGCGGCGTCGAGTCACGCTCCCTCTACGACGCGATGTGGGCCTCGCTCGCGAGCGGTGCGCCTTGGGTGGGCGACCTTGTCAACCGCCGCAAGGACGGTTCGTTCTTCACCGAGGTGGCCGTCATCTCCCCGATACACGATTCTGGCGGCGCGATCACTGGGTACGTGGCATTCGAGCGCGACGTGACGCGTGAGCGAGCGCTCGAGGAGCGCTCGAGTGAGCTCATCCGAGAGCGAACACTCATCGCGGAGACGATCCGTGGCCTCCGGATGGGAGACACGCCAGAGGCCACGGCGCAGGCGATCTGCCGCCAGGCGGCGAGCCTGAGCGGCGTCGCCGCTGCGCAGCTTCTGCTATTCGAGCCCAATGGTCGGGCGCAGCCGATCGGCTTCGCCATTGGGGGCCGCCCCGACCCGCCGTTGCAGGCGCTCCCGTACCGGCGCAGCCAGCAACTCCTCGGCCGAGCCGCCGAAGGTCCCTGGATCGAGCCATTGGATATGCGGCAGGAACATCCGCACGATCAGCTGCTAACCGGGGTCGGTGTCCGCTCGCTCGCTCATGCCCCCGTGAACCACGAAGAACAGCTCATCGGCCTGCTCACCGTTCAGGCCGCGGACACGGTCGACAAGGCCGCCATCATCGAAGCCCTGCCGGCTCTCGTCGAGTTTGCCGACCTCGCCGGGGCCCTCATCGGCCGCGACGTCGTGGAGCGGACCCGGGTCGGCCGCGACCGAGACTACATCTCGGCCATCATCGCTCACCGAGCCTTTGCCCCGGTCTTCCAGCCAATCGTCGATCTCGGCCGCAACCTGATCGTCGGGTATGAGGCGCTCACGCGCTTCACGGACGGTGCCGATCCCGAGTTCGTGTTCGGCGAGGCGGCCGGCGTCGGCCTCGCGGTGGAACTCGAGACCGCGACGCTCGAGGCTGCCCTCGCCGCTTCGGAGGCGCTGCCGCCGGGGGCCTGGCTCAACCTCAACGTGTCACCCCAACTCGTCATCGGGGGTGAGCCGCTGCGCGCCATCCTCGCTGGCTATCGCCGACGTCTGGTGCTCGAAGTGACCGAGCACGCGGCTGTCGCTGACTACGGAGCCTTTCGATTGGCGATGGCCGCCCTGGGACCGACGGCGGAACTCGCAGTTGATGACGCCGGAGCCGGGTTCGCCAGCTTGCGCCATATCCTCGAGCTGCGCCCCGCTTTTGTGAAGCTCGATCGATCCCTCGTGGCCGGCCTGGTATCCGACGAGGTTCGTCAGGCGATGATCGTCGGCCTTGTCCACTTCGCTCGCGCGACCGGCTGTCGGCTGATCGCCGAGGGCATCGAAACCCACCGCGATTTGACGGTTCTGCGTTCCCTGGACGTCCAGCTGGGCCAGGGGTACCTGCTCGGGCAACCCCTGCCGGTAGACGAGGTCGGTCGCGCGCGAGCCGGCTGACGCGCCGAATCGCGGGCGGGCCGGATCGGTTCTTGGGCGGGCAAGCGCCGGTCAACTCCGACGACGTGATGTAACCCGCAGTGGCCGGATGCGATCGTGTCCGATTCCACGATCGGGCCATCCGCGGGCGGTCCGGTCCGCACCGCCGACCGCCCGTGAGGTGCGACGACGAAAACCGTTCCGCGGGTTCCGACGTTCTTGCGGACAGGAGGTCCGTCAGGCCATGCTCGAGCACGTATTACCCCTGGTCTTCGCCGCTACGGCCCTCACTGTGGCGGCTTGCAGCGCAGCGGCAACGTCGGCGCCTACGGCTGGGCCCAGGCCCGCCAGCACCGCACCTGCCGCCAGCACCGCGCCCGGTGGCAGCATCGCCCCCTCGGGTGGGCCGGCCGCTTGACAAGAGGCGGGACCGGAGCGCCACCATGCACCCATGGAGCGAGGAACAGTACCTTCGCGCGGGCCTTCCCGGACTCGGCCGGGTGATGGGCCCCTTCGCCGTTCGCCGGACCATGGACGCCCTGCGGGCGCCGCTGGCTGCCGGCCGGCTCCGCGTCACCGTGCCTGGTGAGAGCGCCGGCCTCCCTCGGACGTATGGCGTGAGCGACGGCGTCGCGGCTACCCCCACCGATGCCGAGCTGATGGCTCGCGTCGCGGCCGGCGACCAGCGGGCGTTCGAGGCGGTGTATGACCGCCACGCGCAAGCG
The DNA here is from genome assembly GCA_049521175.1 of Candidatus Limnocylindrales bacterium. Lineage (GTDB taxonomy): Bacteria > Chloroflexota > Limnocylindria > Limnocylindrales > CSP1-4 > Fen-1039. The sequence continues at coordinate 30,483 of JBEKPB010000020.1, read as the reverse complement.
GTGTACGGCGCGGTTATGCGGTATCTCGGGGACCCGGGGGCCGCCGAGGACGTGGTGCAGGAGACCTACCTCGCGTTGTGGACGCGGTCGGAGACTTATGCACCCGAGGCGGGCTCGCTCATCGGCTGGCTCCTCACCATCGCCCGCCATCGCGCGATCGATCTGCTCCGTGCGGCGTCGCGCCGGCCGCTGGTCGTTGCGCTCCCGCCCGCCTCCTCCGACGGCGCGGAGAGCGATCTCGAGCGGCTGATGGCCCTCGGGCGGCCCGTCGCGTTCGGCGCCACGGCCGACGAGCCGTCGGCCTTCGCCGAGCGTCGCTGGGTTCGAGCCGTGGTCCGGACCGCGATCGATGAGATGCCCGAGCCCGAGCGGCGAGCCCTCGAGCTCGCCTACGACCACGGACTCACGCAGACGGAGATCGCGGAGCTCCTGGGCTGGCCGCTGGGAACCGTGAAGACCCGGACGCGAAGCGCTCTGCTGCGGCTGCGGGCGATGCTCGAGAACGTGCCCGATATCGGGCCATGGTCCGCACGCCCCCCGGCGGGCATGAATGGGAGAGACCCCAAGGAAGTGCAACATGGACCACCCTGAGGCCCGTGCCCGGTTGATGGACCTGGCCCTCGAGCCGGCACGCCTGCGAGGGATCGAGCAGGACGAAGGCCCCGGGTCGTCGGAGCTGCGGGCGCATCTCGCCACGTGCGCCGACTGCCGGGCCGAGCTCGAAGCCTGGCGGGCGACGGTTGCCGCGCTAGACATGGCTGTGAGCGCCGCGCCCATGGATGGGGATGCCCCTGCGAGGTCCCTCCGGGAGCTGGCCGCCTCGGCCGGCGTCGTCGCCCTTCCCGCCGGGCTCCGCGCGCGGACTCTGGCGGCCGCCCAGGGGCCGACCAGCTCGCCCGTCCCCAGCGTCGCGGCGCCGCGGCGAGCGATGCGCCCACTCGCGTGGCTGGCGATCGCCGCCGCCCTCGTGGTGTTCCTCGGCGGTGCCGCCGCCGTCGTCGACCGCACCCAGAAGCTAGATCAGGCGCAGGCGGACACGGCGGCGCTCGACACGGTAACTGCCAGTATCGATCGCATTCTCCAGGACCCGGGCCACCAGGTCGCGCTGCTCACGACGCCCGCCGGAGCAGCGGCCGGGAGCGTGTCGTGGAGCGCCTCGGAGGGCACAGTGGTAGTCCTCACAGGCGCGCTCCAGAGCCCACCGCCGGGACACGTATACCGGTGCTGGATCGAACAGGCCGGGGCACGAGTGGCGGTAGGCGAGATGCGCTTCAGTGGCTCGATCGCGTACTGGGCGGGAAGCCTCGACTCGTGGGGCGTCACCTTCGCCCCGGGGGGCCGGTTCTCGGTAACCCTCGAGCCGGGCGGCGGTTCGGGCACTCCGGTGCTGGTGGGGACTCTGTGAGGACCGATACGCGCGAGACGACGAAGATCACGAGCGTGGCTACGCTCGTAGGGGCACGCCCATCGTCGCGGAGCACAACATACAGCCGACGAAACCGGCAGCCACGACGGTCATCCATTTCCGTGCGTTCACCAGGTCCTCCTATCGGTTCAGCCTAGAAGGGAGGGCGTCCGCGAGCCTGGCGAGTAGCCGAGTCTGGGTGCTTATCGAGCGATAGCATGTGACGCGGAGGTCGCTGTGGCGTCGACTGACGAGGTTCTCGCTCTACTCGACCAACCGATCGATGGCGCTGCCGTTGGGGCCGCACTGGAGCTGGGGCTCTTCTGGCTGCTCGAGCCGGAACCGCTCCACGCCACGGCCATCGGCAAGGCCCTCGGAATCTCCGAGACGCGCTGCATCGCCTGGCTCCGCTTCCTCCGATCGATAGGCTTTCTGGAGGAGTCGCAATCGCTGTGGCGCCCTTCGCAGACTGCCCGGGATTCCATTCTCGGCGGCTACAGCGCCGCAACGTGGAGGCTACTGGCTGAAGAGGCACGCGAGCGGCTGGAGACCATCAGCGATATGGCCCGCGCGCTGCGATCAGTTCCGGACGCAGCCCCCACGACCGCCGGCTACGTCGAGCGGATGGCTGCGGACCTGGACCGGGCACGTCGGTTCACGCGGATGCTCCTGGAGATCCATCGAGGATTGGCGGACGAGGTGGCCGCTGCTCTCGAGCTAACGGGCGTCAGCCGGCTGATGGATTTAGGTGGCGGATCGGGTGTTGTGGCGATGGCATTGGTGCGCCGCTGGCCGGACCTGAGCGTCACTGTTGTGGACATAGCCAACGTCTGCGTCGCCGGTCGGGAGGTCGTGGCTGAGGCCGGCCTCGGTGATCGCATCGACTTCCACGCTGCCAACTTCACACAGGATCCCCTTCCGGGTGGCTTCGATGCAGTGCTGGAGTGCGACGTGGCGGTCTATTCGGAACCGCTATTCGGTCATGTCCGCGATGCTCTTGTCCCAGGCGGTCGGTTCCTGGTCGTCGATGAGTTCGAGCCAGAGGAGGGCGTCTCGGATCGGGCCCGACTCGGCTGGAGGGTTGTGCGGACCCTGACTGACCCGTCCTGGACTCCCAAGACCGTGGCCCGGACACGAGATCTACTGGTTCGGGCCGGCTTTGTTGATTTCGCCGAATCGAAGCTCGCCGAGCAACCAGGCGTTGGCGGTAGAAGGGCCGGAACGACCGTCCTGGAGTGTCGTGTGCCGTCCCGCTGATAGAACGGCCGGACGATGCCCACGGCCAAGCGACGCTCGCTTTCGGGCCGCCTTCTTGCGAACCGGTAGGCGTTGTTTCGGGGACTCCGTTCGGCTCAGCTTGTTCTCAGAATTAGGAGTTCCCGACTGCGGGCCATCCGTCCGAAGGCGGGAGAAGAGCACCAGGTCCCAACGTCCGCCGTGGCAGCGATCGTGTTGACGAAGGAGGCCTTCTTGTAGGAAGCCTGCTTTGGTCGCAACGCGTAGGGAGGCGTCATTGGTCGGCTCGATGTACAAGTCCATGCGCCCAATACCCAGGTAATTGAACGCGTACCGGCACACCAATTCAACCGAACGAGTTGCGTACCCCCGACACCGATACGGCGGGAAGACCCAGTACGACAGCTCGGCGATGTCGCGGTCGTCGGGCCGGATTTCGAGCACGCAGCCGCCGACCAACCTTCGCGTCTCTGTCTCTCGGACAGCGAAAGACCGTCCGGATCCGCCGAGTTGCCACTGCTTCTGCCAGTGTCTTATCTGGTTTGCGATGTCTCGCCTCGTGAAAGGGCCGGGGAGACCAGATCGGCGCACGTAGTCGTCATCCTCGCCGGCCCACAGTGAGTCGACGTCGGTGTCGGTGTCGGTGAAGCGATCCAACAGCACGACACCATCTGTGAGCAGCAGTTCCTGAGTCACGACGATGCTCTCCGCGACCAATTCAGAGACAGGTACCTGGGCCTTGCGTGCCTCACTCATCCAGTTGCCAGGCGGCTCCAATCACTGGTCAGCGCACGGTGGGCGAGGGCCGAGGATGGACCCGGGCCCTCGCCACGTGGCGGCGACGTGGACACCGGGCGCTCGCCCAGGCGGGCGTGTCGCAGCATCCCGACGTCACGCTGACTAAGGCGCCCAGTCGCGCTGACGTAGGCGCCTATTGGGCGCTACGCGTCAACCTCGCGCTCGAGGAGCACCGGTAGCGGGACACCGGGCTGGGCGGCTGGCGAGTACGACGGGTGGAACGTCAGATCGACGCTCACCACCCGCCAGCCCTGCTTGCCCAACTCGGTGAGCCGGTCCAGCAACTCGGAGATGTGCTGTTCGGGATGCTCCTGGAAGGGCATCTCCTCGACGCGATACTCGATCCGCGTCATGGCGGCGCTCCTTTGGCCGTTGCTGCGAGCGCCGTAAGGCGCATTGCCTCTTGCCCGTCAGCAACGCCGATACCATCGCGCGCCAGCCGGGTCACGACAGTGATTCAGGTCACCGCGCGGCCAGGGCGCCGGTCTAGACTGTGGTCGTCGAGACGATCTGACCCATGGGTTGGGTGTGGCAATGGCCACCGCGGCGCACGGACGTGAACGGCTCGCGGCCCTTGGGCTGCGGGGCGGCTTTCTTTACGCCCTGCCAGAGGCCACCACCGATCGGCTCCTTGACCGGGCCCTCCGGATCACCGTTCCTGCCGGCGTCTGCCTCTACCGGGGCGACGAGCGGCCACGCGTCGTCGTGGTACTGACCGGCCTGCTGCGCGTCTTCCTGAGTTCCGTGGACGGACGCCAGGTCACCATCCGGTACGCGCGCAGCGGCGACATCGTGGGTCTCATGCTCGCGTTGGGCGAGCCGATCCCCATGAGTATCGAAGCGCTGACTGCCGCCTCGGTGCTGGCGCTCCGAGCGGAGACGCTGCGCGCGCTGCTCGCTTCCGATGCCCTGCTCGCCCGTGCCTGTGCGCAGGAGCTGAGCCGGCAACTCCAGCATGCCTTCGAGGATCTCGCAGCTCAGGCCTTCTTGCCCCTGCGTCAGCGCATCATCCTCCAGCTGCTGACCCTCGCGACCCCAGGCCCTGGACGACACCTCGTTGTGCACGCCAGCCACGAGGAGCTGGCAGAGACCGTGGCGTCGGTGCGCGAGGTGGTAACGCGGACGCTCGACCAGCTCGCTCGCGAGGGCCTTGTCGAAACCGCGCGCGACGAGATCGTCCTGCTCGATCCCGTGCGCCTGAGTCAGGAGGTCAGCGGCAGCGCCGATGCTCGTTCGTGAAGCCGGCTCGGATTGCCTGACACTGCCGGACGTGGGCGCCCCACCGAGGTACCTGGGACGCGGAGCCCACGCTGTGACCTGATAGGGCTGCTTCGGGTTCGGCAGTCCGGCACTGCGGATCGTGCCGGACCCGGTTTCGCGTCGCGGCCGCGTTTGCCTGCACGGGAGGCTGAGACTGAGCGGCGGGTTCGAGACGGCGTTCGTGCGGCTGTTTGAGGACGATCCCCAGAATGGATGACGCCAACGCATAACCAATGCCCTGTCGTTTAGGGCACAGGTACGTAGTCACTGTTGTTGAACAGTCCATCGGTCCGTAGTTGACTTCAAGGCAGCCCCGGCCGGAGTGCCTCAGGGCGGGGAGCTGGAACTCAGTCTGCCGCCTCCCCGGATGGCTACCGCACGGTACGCACCGAAAATGAACCGATCGCGAAGCCGCCGCTTCACCGGCGGAGCAATGGTTGCAGCAGGCGTCGCCAGCATCGTCCTGAGCAATGTCTCTTTGAGCGGACTTGCCGGTCACGCAGATGGCGACTTGATAGCGACGCCGCTGAATGCGCTTACTCTGGTGACGCTGCTCGTTGGGGTCCTGACGCTTTTGCGCCTGGAACTAGCGCACATAGAGAGCCGCGGGGCGACGCACGATGTGGTGGCTCGCGCCACTGGCCAGCCTTCTCCGGGTCGTCGCTAGACCCGTCTTCGGCCACGAGATCGCCGCGACGCATCCGCCCGTCGGGGTTGGCGGCGGAGCTGGTCGTGCCGATCGAGGCCAAACGACACTAACGGAGGCCACGCTCCAGAAGCAGTTCGCCCGCACGACCCGCTCTGTCAGCTTCTCGGTTCGGGAGTGGGTGCGGGCACGACATCCGGGTCCTCTCGAGGCATTCGATTGGGATACGCTCCCTGACAAGCCCTTGGAGGAGGAGACGTGAGCCGTTTGGTCGATCTCAGTCATGTCATCGAACATGGGATGACCACCTACCCGGGGTTGCCCGGCCCAGTCATCTCGGTCCACTTGAGCTATGAGACTTCGCGGTCGCATTACGAACCGGGCACGGAGTTCCAAATCGGGCGAATCGACATGGTCGCCAACACCGGCACGTACGTGGACGCCCCGGCCCATCGATTTGCTGGCCAGGCCGACCTGGCCGACCTACCACTGGAGCGCCTCGCCGACCTGCCGATCTGCCTGGTCCGTCCAACCCTGAGCCACGGCGACCGAGCCATCGGCCCGATAATCTTCGACGCTGTCGAGGTGAAGGGTCATGCGGTCTTGGTCCATACGGGCTGGGCTACCAGGTGGGGTACTGAGGCCTATATGAGCCACAACGCATTCCTGACCGCCGAGGCGGCTTCTCTGCTGGCAGAACGCGGCGCGACACTGGTGGGCATCGACTCGCTGAACATCGACGACATCGACGACGGCCGCCGGCCAGCCCATACCGCGCTATTGGCAGCAGGGATTCCGATAGTCGAACACCTGTGTGGTCTCGACGCGCTCCCCGCGGCGGGCGGGCGCTTCTTCGCCGTGCCAGTCATGGTCAAGGGGATGGCCACGTTCCCCGTCAGGGCCTTCGCGATCGTCGATTAGCCAATGCCGGGACAGTGACTTGCTGTTAGGTGGGGGCAGAAGCAGCCAGGCCCGACGAGAGCGAACGGAACCCGAGTCCTAGGAGACGCCCACCACGAAAGCCGGGGGGCTAGCAACGATCGGGACGCAGAGGCACAAACCCCACAAGAAGGGCGAGCAGACGACGCATCTCTCCACCCCTTTCTGTCGCCCTAAGGCGACCAACACCCGCGGGTGGCCGGTCACGTCGCGGCAACCCTGCAGGACAGCCCCAGCCTAGGCTGGGCCTCGGGAGCGCCCAAGAATGACCAATGGCGGCACGACGCGAACGCAAGTCCTCTCTAGGACGCGAGGTCACGGAGCGGCGGACGTCGATGGTTTGGCCAAAGACACCTCAGCCGCCCGTTCGCATCGTCGTCACGACGAAGGCGGCGGTGCCGTTGGACACGTGGGAGTCAGCCCCATTGGGGGCAGAGCTCGGCTTGACGAGTCCGTTAGCAGGGGATGGGGCAGTCGGTGCAGGGTTCGTCACAGGGCGCTTCAACGCCCGAAAACGCACGCTGGACGCTGGCGAACGGCGGTTCGAGGCTTGCGCGCATTGTATGGAACAGGCGACTCGACAGGTGGTCGACGGACTGGTTCGCGTGTGCCCTGGCGAGAAGATACTGTTCGGCCTCGTGGATCAGCTCTGCGTGTCGCTGCTTCACGAAGAGCATCTGAGTGCGAGTATCGATGCCCAAGTGGTTCATGACTCGGAGTGTGGACGCCTAGTGGCTCGACACAACTACCCGTTTCGTTTCCGGTGACTACTGCATCGCACGGCCAGCCGCGCGGCGGCGTGGGCGGCCTACAGCCACTGTGAACAGGACGTTTGGCGTCCGAGCCACGTGCCGCAGTATGAAACCATCGTGGGTATCGGCGGACGACGGACCGGTGAAGCTGCGATCGCGTCACCGAGCCAGGCATGCACCTTAGTAAATGACGACTCGCTCTAAGGGCCCTCCACCTCGTCATTACGGGCGGCCGCACGCCGGCTCAGCTCGAACATCGGATGGCGGCGAGCCTCGGCGACGTACTCCTCGAGCGTCTCATCAACTCGGATGCGAAAGAACCGCAGGACGGCGACTGGAGGACGCTGAGTACGTCCAAGCACCGCCCGCAGAAGGCGGGAGCGCCGGCACGGCGCGAGAGCGTCACGGAGGATGGGCCCGGCGGTCTCCGGGGCGAGCTCGGTCGCCGCCGTCGTCTCCGAGACGCCGCCCCTCGTCACGACGGCCTCGCCCGATGCGCGAAGGTTGCGGACCCAGTTGACCTCGCCATAGGGGGCCTGCACGAAGCGGCCGTCGCCGAGCTCGAGGAAGGCGACCGGAAATGTCCGCAAGAGGCCGCTCGTCCGACCTCGAACCGTGAGGAGCACGTTCGGCCCAGATGGCAAGCCGGCGCCGAGGAACCGCCTCATGAGCGGGTTGAGGAGGCGAATTGCCGACGGAGCGCGTATGAAGATGATGGCGAAAATGGAGACGACGACGGCTTTGAGCGCGTGCCCCACCGGGGGTCCTCTCTGTCCGACTATCAATACGATACCGTTTCGATAGCAATGATACGATACCGTTTCGATGAGTGATTCGGCAATCCCCCGGAGCGGCGACCAACGGTTCGATCCGCGAGACGCGACGAGAGAGCGATCGGCGCGTGCCCCGATCCCTCGGGGCGAGCGAGCCCGGGAGCGTGTGCTACGAGCCGCGCTCGACGTACTTGCCGACCGGGGCTCAGCCGGATTCACCATGGAAGCCGTTGCCCTCCGGGCCGGGGCCAGCAAAGCCACCGTCTACCGGCACTGGTCGTCGCCGGCCGCACTGTTGGTCGACGCCATGGATCTGGGCTTCCAGCCGTTACCTCTGCCTGAGACCGGGGGCATGCGAACCGATTTGATCGAACTCGTCTCCGGGCTCGAAGCCTTGGTCAGCGGTCAGCCCTTCCCCCGGCTGATGGCCGCCGTCATCGACGCCGCGGAACACGATCCCACCCTAGCCAACCTGCATATCCAGCTCACCGAACGCCGTCGGGAACCTCTCCGACACGTCCTTGCCGGGGCCCGCCAACGCGGGGAGATCCCCGCCACAACCGACCTCGAACTGGCCATCGACCTGCTCACCGGCCCCGCCTTCTACCGGCGCTTCATCGCCCACCGGGCATTCCCCGACCAATACGCGACGGCCGTCGTCGACCACGTACTCGCCGCCATCGGACACACTCCAACGGGCCAACACGATCAACCGCGGGCCGTTCGAGGTCAGCGACTCTATGGCTGAATAGGGACGCAGATGGCACGGCTCCCGGGATCGGGCCCTATTTGGCCGGACCCAGCTGATCCGCCAACCATGCACCTCAGGGAACGGGCGTCCACTGCAGCAGGATGAGCGATGGCTGCTGTGTTCCGCCGTGGGCCGTCCACATCTTGAGAAACCCGTCGCCATTGGAGACCGGGAGTGGATCGCTGGAGTAGTAGAGGGAGTTGCCGTCGATCGTGGGCGCAACGGCGATCTTGGTCGGCGTGGAACCGTCGATCGGGTAGCGCCACAGCTGCTCTTCGCTCACGCCGTCGTTGTTGCCCAGGACCTCAGCGTACGCGGCCTGCCCGTCGCCGCCGACGAGAATCCCCCGATCTGGACCGTGTGGTCCGGACTGCCGGCCTGGGTGAAGTACTGGGCCGAGGTCTGATCGTGGCTCTCAACCCACAGACCGGTGCCGGCCGGCCGCACCACGCTCGCGAGGGTGCCGAGCGAGTCGAGGGAAGTGGAGCCCGTCGTCAGCCGGTAGTAGCCCTTCTGCGGATCAAAGTAGAAGAGCGCGCCCTGCGAGTCGGCGAGGTAGCCGTTGACGAATGGCACCGGCACGCTCGCGCCGGGGGTGTTCGTCGTCGGATCGAGGCGGGTGATCACCGCGCCCTTGTCCGTCGTCGAGTCGTACTTCGAGACGTCCATGAACCAGATAGCGTCGCCGTCGCTGGCCATCGCCGGCTCGAGGATGAAGGCGCACGGGATCGGGATCGTCGCCTGCTCGGCCAGCATCCCGGCATCGAAGCGGGTGACGCTGCAGTTGTTGCCGTTGGCGTCCGTCTTCAGACCCGGCAGCCAGATCGATCCGGCGGCGTAATGGACGCTGGTCTCGGTCGGGACGTCCACCTGGTGAACGATCTTGCCCGCGATCGGGTCGAAGGAGATCAGGCTGTACGTGTTGTTCCCGGTCTGGACGGACTGGTAGACGATATCGCCCGGGCCGATGGCGTATCCGCCGAGGGCCGTGCCGTGGGTCACGGTCAGGGCTCCGCTGACCACGCCGGGCGGCGCGGTCGCGGGCGCGGAGGATGCGGGCGGCGCGGTGGCGGTAGCGCCGCCGCTGTCGTAGAACGTCTGGGTGGCCTGGTAGCTGGTCGCGAAGCCGGTCTCGCCCGAAACCGCCACGTCGTAGACGCAGCTGTCGTGGAGCGCCGAGTCGGTGATGGCCGAACACGCCGCCGCGCCGGCCGTTTGCTGGTCGGCGGACAGGTCCGTCAGGGTCACGTCCTTCGCCTCGGCCGGGTACACCTTGATGGTGTACGTGGCGGTGGAGTTGCCGGAGTCGTAGTCGAAGAGGGTCGTGGAGTCGGTCACGCGCCAGGCGTCGGCGAACTGGCCGTACAGCGCGGTGTAGCGGGCGTGGCGATCGGTCGCGGCCGGCAGCCGAGTGCCGTCGGGTAGTGCCGGCACGCCGAGGCCACCGGGAACGACCGTGCCGAGCAATCCGACCCCGCTCGCTTTGAGGCCAGCCGAGGGCTTGATCTGGGCGTTGATGCCGTACCGGCCCACAGAAAGTGTCCACAACTGAGTGCCGTCGGGGAAATCGATCTCGAAGCCCTGGTCGACTGCGGCTATCCGCGCCCCGCCGCCCAGGTCCTTGGAGCCGGCGGACAGGTCCACCGCGGTGCCGTCGACGCGGGCTCCGAGCCCGGTGGCGGTCATGTACACGCCAACGCGATGACTGCCCACCTTCGCGGCTATCGCCGTGTTGATCGAGACTGAACCGCTCGTTCCATACGGCTCCTGACGGCCCTGGATCTCGAGGCTGCCGTCGGCCGAGCGCAGCAGGGTGAACTCGCCCGCGGCCTGGAAGTCGTAGTGGTACTTGTTGACCGTGAGCTGGTGCGGGTCGCCGTTGGAGTTGGTGCAGCTGGCCCCACAGGGTCCGTTCGAGCCGTCTCCGCCTCCGCCTCCCCCCTTGCCGCCTCCGCCCGGGGGCTCCGGCGTGGGCTGTTGCTGGCAGAGGTCGGCCAGCTTCTCCGAGACGATGCTGTAGCTGGAGCCGCCCGTCGGTGCGTTGAACGCTGCTACGAACGGGATCGTCAGCTTGTCGGGGGCCATGTCCTGGCCGGCCAGCAGGGTTCCCGATGGGCAGACGCAGCCATCGGAAGCGGTGCAGAAGCGTTGCGTCTGGAAGGCCACGGCGCTGTCGCCGCCGTTGTCGTGGACACTGGCCAGACCGTCCGTTGCGACCGTGACGACCTCGCCGAACGTCGAGCCGACGTTGAGGACCGTGTTCGATCGGCTATCGAGCGAGCCGGTCCAGCCCGGATCCTGCAGGGCCTGGGCGGGGTGCCGCGTCGCGTGCGTCCCGGGCGACAGGCCGAAGCCGTCGACGATCCACGGATCGCCCCACGCCGACTCGCGCACGTAGGACTCGGCCCAGTTGTCGCGGATGTCCGGGTTGTCGCCCTGCAACACGGCGATGAATGCGTTCGAGCTCGCGGCTCCCGTGGCCGCGGCCCGCCACGCCGGCAACATCAGGCTCCACAAGTTCCGGCCGTGCTGGGCCAGGAAGGAGTAGTAGCCGAACGCGTCGTAGGTGCGGCCCGTCAGGTGGATCTCGGGCATGAAGTAGCGCGCCCACACGTAGGGCAGCATCGGCTCGGCGATCCTGGTGTCGTCCGCGGCCAGGTAGATCGCCGTCCCTTCGACGATCCAGGCGGGCACCGCCGCGGCAGTTTCGAAGTTGCCAAACACCACGTTCTGGTAACAGTGGACGACCTCGTGGGTCATCAGGACGTGGAGCGTGGGCGAGACGCCGCCGCTGCCGGTGACCCGCTCGTTCTGCCAGCCGTTCTTCCAGGCCGTGACCTGGCACGGCTCGTAGTTACCTTTCCAGTCGTTGATGGCAAGGGTCGTGAAGAATTCGTTCCCGCCGTCGGTGTCGCTCAGGATGAGCTCGATGTTCGGATAGGCCCACGATCCGCTCGACAGGACGGGCATCCCCAGCTTCGGGCCGATCCGGGCGATGTCGGCTTCGAGCTCGGCGGTCATCGCGGCGGCGAGGCCCGCGGGAGCGTCCGACGCCAGCTGAACCTTGATCGATCCGGCATCACGGGCGGATGGGACCTCTATCGATCCAGCGTTACGGGCGGATGTCAGCTGGAATTGAGGCTTCGCGGCGCCGCCAGAGGTGTCGGCGCTCGGGGACGCGTGGATCGGGATCGCCTGGCCGTTGGACCCCGGTGTGAGGTAGCGGTTGATGACGGCCTGCTGGTCGGGCGTCAGCTGCTCCCAGTTGGCCCGGACCCAGCGCATGGCGCCGGTGCCCGAGGTCGGCTCGTCGCCGCCATCCACGCCTTTCGGGACGGACACGCCCGGAATGTCGACCTTGTACAGGTAGGCGAAGGCCTCCAGCGCCGTCTGCTTCGGCACTCTGCCGTCGGTGACGCCGGCCGTGATGGTCTGCCAGATCGTCGTGGTCGGAGCCGGGGAGAGAAACTGCGGTAACTCGAGGGCGAGCATGCCGCCGATCACCACCAGCCCGAGCAGGACGGCAAGCAGGCGGCGATCGAACCGGCGGCGACCGCGGGGTCGGTTGGGTGCGGGAGCAAGCGGGGCGGCAGACGCAGTCGGAGCCGAGGGCGACGCTGCGGCGTCCCATTCAGGCGCCGGCCCGGCTGTGGCGTTTGACTCGGGCGTCCAGGGTGAAACCGACTCGTTGGCCACGCCACCCACCTCTGCTCGGCGTCCGGGCGGGCTTACGGCCTCTGACGCCTCTTGGCCTGCCGGTGTTTCGAGGGATCGTGACTGAGCCGCCGGACCTGTCTATCGAATTGCCATTCGGCCCACTAATCATAACTAGACTAAGCATCATTTACCGGAGGCGCCGACCGTTCGCGCGTTGTAGCGTCGGGGCGATGATGCCTGACCGACGGCGGTCGGCTGGCGGGTGCATTTGCGTTTGCCCTTTCATCGGAGGACACGATGGACGGCTACATACAGGCGGCCGGCATACGCACCTACTACGAGACCGTCGGCGCGAGATCATCCTGCAGTTCTTGGGCCAGGGTTGACGGTCAACCTGCTCGCGCGCCCAAACATCCCACCGACGGAGCAATCGGCACGATAGAGCAGGATCGTGTTCCTGACGCCCGCGATGGTCCACGATGGAGAGGCCGGCACCGTGATCGCCGCCCGGGGCACGTCCTCGCCTGCGCCCATGCGGCCCATCCCGACGGTTCGTCCGGGGCGTCCCGCAGCCGGCGCAGCGCCCGACGGCCGTCTGGATCAACCAACCGCAGCAGGAGGCCGAAGCTCGCCAATTGCCCGCGCCGGGCGTCTCAATCTCGCCGACGGGTCCAGCCGGCGAGTAGATCAGCTTGGACATGGCGAGCCGCCCTTTCCGTAGGTGATTGCGAGGGTTGCTACGAGGGAGGGTGACTCAGTAGTCGATGCGGAAGTTTCCGATGAAGGTGATCGTGTTGCCGTCGGGATCGCGGATGGCGGACAGCTGCACGCCTTTGTTCACCGTCTCGATCGTTCCTGGGGCCAGGCCCCTTCGGGAGACATCGTCGATGTGGCGGTCCAAGTCGTCCACAGCGAAGTTCAACAGGGCTGAGCCGGCACGGTCGACGTCGTAGGTGACCTGGACCCACCCAGTCTCGGTCAATCGCCATTCGACGAGGCGACCTTCCATTGGCAGGTTGTCGGCAGGGCGGCCAAATAGCCGCTCGTACCACGCGTGGGCAGCGTCAAAGTCGGCCACCGGGACGACGGCGAGAACGTGCTCGATAGTCATCGTGCGCTTCCTCCAGGGTTGGGATGGGTCGTTGTTCTCTCAATGGGCTCTGTAGTATCTGGCCGGTTCTCCCACTCTGCTCCTAAAGCGTCGAGCCACTGGCTGACGGCCGTCTGGATCAACTAACCGCAGCATCGCGGTCGCCCCACCAATTCGCACGATGTGCTCATCGTGTGCGGGCCGCGGGCGGCCGTGGCGAATGCGCAGCATGCTCTGACTTCGCCGATAGGCGAGGCTCTCAACCGTCGCGACACTAACCGCGCATAGCGTGCGAAGCTGGGCCGCTGCGTGGCGCCGCGCCTTTGGCTGCTATGGACCGGTACCGATGGCCCTCAGTGGAGCGGGATCCACTGCAGCAGGATCGATGCCTGCGGGCTGTCGCTCTGGACCGCCCAGAGCGTGACGAAGCCGTCCGGGTTGACCGTTGGAGCCGGATTGCCCGTATAGCCTTGCGGATTTCCGTTGACCTTGGGCGGAAGGGCGATCCTGGTGAAGCTGGAGCCACCGATCGGGTAGCGCAATAGCGCCGGCTGCGTGCCCCCATTCGACGTTGCCACCTGGGCCTCGGCATAGACAGCCGACGCGTCGCCGGCGACGAGGGTTCCTTTGATCTGGACCGTGTGGTCGGGGCTGCCCGCCGTCGTGAAGTACTCGGCCGGCTTGCCCGTGCCGTTCTGGACCCACAGCCCGGAGCCAGACGGAACGGCCACGTTTGCGAACTTGCCAAGCGAGACGAACGCGGCTGAGCCGTCCGTCAGCACGTAGTAAGCGTTGGTGTTCATGTCGTCATAGAAGACGGCGCCCTGCGAGTCGATGAGATAGCCCCCCGCCGAGGGCATGGGGACCGTGGCGCCCGGCTTGTTGGTGGACGGGTCTATCCGTGTTGCCACCGCGCCTTTCTTCGTGGCGGGGTGGTAGCTGGTCGTGTTCTCGAACCAGATCGCACTGCCGTCGCTGGCGATCAGCGGTCCGGTGACGCTGGCGCAGGGAATCGGGATCGTCGCCTGTTCGGTCAGCGTCGATGCGTCGACGCGGGTCACGCTGCAGCTGCCGACCATGGTGTCCTTCAGGCCGGGGAGCCACAGCGATCCGGCCGCGTAGTGGACCTCGGTCGAAGCCGGAACGGCCACTTGCTGGATCACCTTTCCGGCTCTTGGATCGAACGAGATCAAGCTGTACGAGCTCTTTGCCGTCTGGACCGAGAGGTAGACGGTGTCGTCCGGGCCGACCGCATACCCGCCGATCGCCGTGCCCTTCGTCACGGTGGCGGCACCGCTGATGACGGTGGGCGGCGGGGAGCCGGGGGCGGCCGATACGGGCGGGAAGCTCACCGGGGCGATCGACTGCGGCGCGGCGATGATGCCGCTGTCGTAGAACGACTGCACCGCTTGGTAGCTGCTCGCGAACCCGATCTGGCCGGTGACGCCAACGTCGAAGACGCAATCGTCGTGGAGCGTCGAATCGGTGATGGCCGAGCATGCGGAGTTGCCAGCTGCCGTCTGAGAGGCAGACAGGTCGGGCAGTGTCACGACCTTGCCGGCGACCGGGTATGGCTTGATGGTGTAGGAAGCGGTGGACTTGCCGGTCTCGTAATCGAAGAGGGTCGTCGAGTCGGTCACGCGCCAGGCGTCGGCGTACTGGCCGTACAGGATGTCGCCGCGCTGGGTGACGCTCGTGGCGGCCGGCAGCCGCGACCCGTCGGGCAGGGCAGGCACGCCCATGCCGCCCGGCACTATTGGTCCGAGAAGTCCGGAGCCGCTCGCCTCGAGTGTGGCCGAAGGCTTGATCTGGACGAAGATCCCGTACCCCTCCGACATCGTCCACAACCTCGTGCCGTCGGGGAAGTTGACCTCGAAGCCGTTCTTGAAGGAGGAGATACTCGCACCCCCGCCCAGGTCGATCGGTCTCGTGCTGAGGTCAACGATCTGGCCGTCCAAGTGGGCCTGCAGGGCGTCCCCCGTCATGTACACCCCGACGCGGTGATTGCCCACCTTGGCGGCGATGGCCGTGCTGATCGCCCAGCCCGTCTGGATGACCGATGCGTAGGGCTCCTGGCGCGCCTGGATGTCGACGCTGCCGTCCGCTGAACGAAGGAGCGTGAACTCACCGGCGGCCTGGAAATCGTAGATGTACTGGTTCACCGTTCGCATGTGCGGGTCGCCGTTGGAGCTGCTGCAGGTGGGTCCACACGGACCCTGGCCGGTCGTCGGGGGAGGCGTGGCCTGTCCGCACAGCTCGGCCAGGGTCTGCGAGATGATGCTGTACGTCGATCCCGCCTCGGGTGCGTTGAAGGCGGCAACGAACGGGATGTTCATCTGATCGGAGGCCATGTCCTCACCGGCGAGTTTCGTTCCCTTGGGGCAGACACAGCTGGCGACGACGCAGAATCTGTGGTCGATGAAGGCGATGAGGCTGTGGCCGGAGTCGTCGTGAACGCTCGCGAGTCCGTCTGTGGAAACCGTTACGACTTCGCCTGAACTTGACTCAACCTTGAGCACCGTGTTCGACCTGCTTTGCAAAGAGCCGGTCCAGCCGGGCGCCGGTATTGCCTGGGCAGGGTGCTGGTCGACCTGGGTCGTATCCGGCAGGTCGAAGCCAGACGTCACCCACGGGTTTCCCCAGGCGGTCATGCGCAGGTAGGACTCGGCCCAGTTGTCGCGGATGTTCGGGGCGTCGCCTTGCAGCACGGCTATAGAAGCGTCCGAGGGCGAGGAGGTGTTCTTGGCCGCCGCGCCCCATGCCGGCAGCATCAGGTTCCACAGGTTCCGCCCCGCGAGGTCCAGCAGTGTGTAGTAGCCGAAGGCGTCGTAACTGCGGTTCGTCAGAGGGGTCTCGGGGATGAACCAGCCGTGCGTCCACATCGACGGGATCATGGGCTCGGCGATGTGCGTGTCGTCTGCCGCCAGGTAGAGAGCCGTGCCCTCGATGATCCAGGGTGGGATGGCGAAATGGACTGCGTTGCTGCCCCAGACGACGTTCTGATAGCAGTGGATCACCTCATGGGTGATCAGAACGTGAAGTTGCGAGGAGACGCCGCCGCTGCCTGTGACCGTCTCGCTCTGCCAGGCATTCTTGAAGACGGTGAGGTGGCAGGGTTCGTAGTGGAGTGCGTTCTCCTCCGCGACCGTCTGTATGAGGGTGCCACCGCCGCTCGTGTCGCTCATAGTCAGCTCGATGTTCGGAAACGCAATCGTTCCCTGCGTGATCACGGGCATGCCCAGCTTGGGCCCGATATGGGCGATATCGGCCTCGAACTCCTTCAGGATCGCGCTCGTAAGGTCGGCCGGAGCGTCGGGGGCAGCCAGTACATCGATGGCAGTGTTGCGCTCCCCGGTCAGTTCGAATCGCGGGTCCGAACCGCTTCCGACCGCCGAGGCGGTCGGCGAGGCGTTTGGCGGGACCGTCTGATCGTTTGGGCCGGGCTGCAGGTAGCGGTTGATGATGGCTTGCTGGTAGGGCGTGAGCGCGCTCCAGTTCGCCTGGACCCAGCTGAGCGCGCCGCTGCCGTCGGACGGTTCGTCGCCGCCCTCGACGCCCTGTGGCACGGTCACGCCCGGGATGTCGACCTGGTAGAGATACGCAAAGGCTTCGAGCGCGGTCTGCTTGGGTACGACGCCGTTTGTGATTCCACCGGTGATGGTCTGCCAGACCGTCTCCCCCTGGGCGGGAAACAAGAATTGGGGAAGCTCGACAGCGACCACAGCCACGATCGCGAGCAGCCCGACGAGCGCCACGAGCCAGCGGCGCCGGAACCGGCGGGGGGACGGTACGGTCGGTTGGGCTTGGACAGCGCCTACCGGATCGACGTCAGGAGCCGGATCGCTCGTCACGGAAGGCTTAGCCATACGACTGACCTCGGGACGTCGTCCGGGCAGACAGGCTCCCTGCTAGGCCGTCTGGGTCGTCCGGCTCTCCTCGGCGCCATGTTGACGAGGCCGCCGGGCCTGTCAATCCGGCCGCCGACTCGGCTCACCATCCGAAACCGGCGCCCGACGCGTCCACACTACGCGTGGTCATGGTGCTGCTTTCCTGGACGAGGCCCTCATCGCCGCCGGCTACGTATCGACGCCGACCATCCTCGAGGGGTTGGGCCACGAGATCCCGCGCCCAACTTCCCGGGCGTTCGACGCCATCGTTCGATTGACCCTGCACTCGGCCCGCGCGGAGCAGTGACCGCAACGGTGCGGAGCGGCGGCACTTTGGGGTGTGGCGGACGCCCCCGGCGGCTCACAGCAGCGGCGCGAGAATCTCCGCCCAGTGCGTGAAGGGAACCAGGTGCGCCTCATTGGGGTACGTCACCAGGGTGGACCTCGGAATGGTGCGGGCCAGGTACTCCGTCTCAGCGCGGGACACGAGCATGTCTGCCTGCCCCCACCAGACGTGAGCCGGGCAGCCGACGTCGGCGACCGAGAAACCCCAGGGCAGGAACTCCGCGATCCAGTCGGCGACATACCCGACCACGCCCTGGCGGGCGCCCTCACGCCTGCCGTGCTTCCAGGCCTCGAAGATGGCCGGTTGTTGCCCGAAGAGCACCCAGTCCGGGTTGTCCTGGCCCCGCAGCGAATCTGGGACGTACGCGGGATCGTCCGCGTACCACCCGCACCGTTTCGTGATGGCCCCAACTGCAGAGGGCCGGTCTCGGCGAAGTAACTCGATGAGGCCCCGAACTTCGGGCGACAGCTCATCCCAGGCTCCTGGAACCTCATCGAGGGGCCCGTCGCTGGCAGCCAGACCGATCATCTTGACGCGACCAGGAAGGCGGGCGCCGCAGGCCATGGCGTAGGGTCCGCCGCTCGACCAGCCAACCACCGGACAGGGTGGCAGTTCGAGCAGGTCGGAGAACTCGGCGAAGTCGTCGACCCAGTCGAGCAGCGTGCGGTTGGGCTTGGGGTCCGACTGGCCGTATCCGGGTCGATCCATGGTGATGAGCCGCACACAGGCAGCCCGAGTCGCTTCCTCATCCGGGCATAGCAGGCGCGAATTGGGCATGCCGTGGAACAGGATCACCGGCGTTCCGGTCAGGTCGCCCCACTCGGCATATGCGAGCGATCGGCCGTCGCGAAGCGTGACCGCGCCCTCAGCCGCTGGTACCGACGTCGCTCCTGCCATGCGTTCGCCGCGCCGCTTCCACGAGTGACTCCCCGGCCGGGTGTGGCCCGCGGTTCAGAGCCTCCCGTGTCTACGCAGATTGTCCTGCCGGGAGCAAGAGAGTGTCCTGTCAGGCCGACTTATGGGCGCCTGTCCACGCCGATGACCCGCTCCGCACCGCCACCCGCATAGTCTCCGCCCGACTCCTCTCACCCGACCATCCCCACGATCGGGTGTTAGTGACGAGTCAGAGGCCGCCAGCCTCGCACGACGGCGGACTACGCGGCGCCAAACGTCGAAGTCGCCCGAGGGCAGGTACGCCAGCTGGTCGAGAGCATGCGGGTGTCCACTCCACCACTACCTGCATCCGCCGGCTCCTCGGCATCTTCCTGATGTCGGGCCGTGGAGGCGGTCTGTTCTGCTTGACGCCTTGGTAGCAAGGCGACCGGTCGCAGCCGTGCACAGCCTCTTCGGTCGCGGCCTGGGTGCTCAGACGATCGTCCAGCGACTCGGAGCCGGCTGGCTTGTTGGCAAGCACGGCCAGGCATCACAGCCGGGCCGAAATCGCCGTCCTCCACAAAGCTGGCCTGGGGTTCTCGCCGGGCAGCGATGAAGGGGCGGAATGAACCGAAGGGCGATGGCCTTGGT
Source organism: Candidatus Limnocylindrales bacterium (assembly GCA_049521175.1). Taxonomy (GTDB): domain Bacteria; phylum Chloroflexota; class Limnocylindria; order Limnocylindrales; family CSP1-4; genus Fen-1039. The sequence continues at coordinate 11,419 of JBEKPB010000020.1, read as the reverse complement.
CGTGGCATTGGGTGCGGCTACGATGCTTGCAGCATGCGGGTCAGGTGGTCTGGCGACTGCGCCGGCGACTCCGGTTCCCGGGTCATATTTCGCTAGCCCCGGGCCGTCGCCCACTCCTTCTTCTGCGCCAGCGACTTCGGCGACTCCGGCCCCAACCCCGCCAATGGCAACGGCGAGCCCGGCACCATCGCCGTTCCCCGGGCCCACCTATGTGCCAGCCCCGCAACCGTCCCTGGCTCTGCCCGCTTCGGGTGCGCCTGCAATCCCCACAGGCTCACGACTCGACTTCCCCACCGCCGCATGCATCTCGATGAACCCTAACGAGTCATGCGAGTCGCTCCGCGTGACGTGGCTGGAGGCCAATCCGACCGGCGTCACCATCCGCGTCTACGCCGTCACGACATGCCTGCACATTCCGAGCGCGTCGATGCGGAGCGCAGCATGCCTGGTGGACGGGGACACGATCCCGATAGGGTTTCTGGTGCTGCTGAGCAGTGCTCCGGCCTCGGCCGGCTCCTTCTCATTTGTACTGGGTGTAGGCGAAACAACGGCCTTTGGATGGCTCCCAGGGTTCGGCCCGGATGTCGACGCCGTCGTCCTTCAAGCCATCAACACCCACGGCGGATCGGCGTTCGCGATCGCTGGTAGTTCGGGCAGCTGTTGGGGATGCACTCTCTAGCTCCGCGTCGACGGCCTGGGCAGCGAGCAGGAAGGCGCAGCGGCCACCATCCCTCCTGCGCCGGGAGCCGGCGCGATGGCACTCGCGGCCGGTATCTTTCGGATCGTCATCGACCAGCCGCTGAGTACCGGAGACGCGAGACATGCAATTCACGATCCGGTCGCCTCTGCCCAGCGATGATTGCAAGGTGCGGTTGATGCAGGCCGTCGAGGGCCCGATCGGGAGTCTCAAGCCGACCTCCCAAGGCTGGCATGTGCTCGGCAACGGGGCGGCCGACTCTTTCGAGGCGACCATCGTGGGAATCGCGATGGCGCCCGACGGCCGCCGGAGACTCGCAACGCGACCCAACCTATCCGCGCAACTGGCGCGAAACGAGAACGGTACTGTGATTTCGGGCCAGATCCGCCCTCGCTATCCCACTGAGCGGGAGAAACTCCTCAACCGGTACGTGGTCCCGCCGATGCTGGTGGTGCTCACAGTGCTTGGAGTCATGAACCCGTCAGGGCGACCGATCTTCATAGGCGCGATCGCACTGTCAGTGGGCATGTTTCTTGCCGCGAGGGCGTCTCGCCGGGCCCTCGGCCCCAGTGAAGAAGCCAGCGAGCATGCGCTGCTCGCATGGCTGGCACAAGCGGTGGAAGGCACGCCCGACACCGCGAGCGAGCCGTCCTAGAAGCCTGCCACGACGCGATCGACGCCGTTGGCCACAATGCGCCCCGACCTCCGACACTACGGCAGCGTAGTGAGCGGTCTCACCCCCCTGCTGGCACGAAGTAGCCGGTCACATCGAAGATGGCGTGGGCGGTGGGTCCGTTGTTCGGCGCGACGAAGGTGATCGAGAGAGGACCGCCGGCACCGAGAGCGACCGTAGACCACAAGAGCAGCCGGGATATGCTGAGTTGAGACGACCACGCCGGTCTTGCGCCGCACAGGCGGGCGTCACGCCGTCGGGATCGGATGCGTCGATCGAATGAGGTCTCGCGGGTCGTACTGGGCCTTGACGCGGCCGAGCCGTTCGCAGGTCGCGGGCGAGTGGAAATCCGACACACTGAAGGATCGCTCGGCGAAGTTGGGGTAGTTCCGCTCCGCCTCCCACGGTGCCAGCGCGGCCCGCACGATGGCAGAATGACGCTCCACGGCGGCAGCCATGTCCGCGTTCGGTACCAGGCTGATCGTGGCGGTCGCGAACCGGGCGTCGAGCGAGGCCAGCGCCCCGTGTTCCGGCGCAGCGTCGAGCAGCGCACCTCCCAGGTGGCGCAGCTCGACCGACAACAGCGGCGATCCCGACTCAGGGCCCGCCGCTTCGACAAGGGCATCGATGGCCGCCGACGGCAGGTCCGCGAGGAGCCACCCGTCGATGGAGACCGGCACCGGGTCGACCGGGTCCATGTGCAGCGCGCCGAGCGCGGTCGGCGGCAACATGGCGAAAGTGTCGATCTCAGGCCCGCGCTCCCGGAGCGGGCGCAGCAGCTCGATGCCCTCGTCCTCCGTCGCCAGGCATGCCGCCTCGACGAGCACGAACGAGCGGCCCCGCAGCCCTTCGGGGACCTCCGGGAGGGGCGGCAGGTTGAGGAGGCGGCCGACCGACGTGACGGAGTCGGGGACGCCGGCGGTCCACGCCTGCCAGGCCTCCAGGATCTCGGCGGCGCGCTCCTGCGGCCAGAACAGCGCGCCCGCGTACAGCTCGCGCACGGGATACAAGGCGAACTCGAGCGCGGTGACGATGCCGAAGCTGCCCCCGCCCCCGCGGAGCGCCCAGAAGAGGTCGGGCTCATGCTCGCGGTCGACACGGAGCAGCAGACCATTGGCGGTCACGACGTCGATGGCGAGGACGCTGTTGCAGGCCAGGCCGTAGCGCCGGGCGAGCCAGCCCAGCCCACCGCCCAGGGTGTAGCCCACCACCCCGATCTCGGGTGAGGTGCCCGCCAGGCCCGCGAGGCCGTGTGCGGCAGCGGCCGCCTGGACCTCACCCCACGTCACCCCGGCCCCGACGCGGGCGCGGCGCCGGCCCGGGTCGATCGCGACGTCGCGCATCCGGGACGGTCTCATCAGCACGGCATCCTCGATCGCGCCCAGTGCCCCCGCTCCATGTCCCGTCCCCTGGGGTGCCACCCGCAGTCCTTCGCCGCCGGCGAACGTCACGAGCTTGACGACTTCGTCGGCCGTCTCGGGGAAGGCGACGTGCCGGGGACGCTGGTCGGCGGCGAGATTCCACGCCCGGCGGGCTAGATCCCACCCCAAGTCGGTTTCCGACACGACGTTAAGCCGCAGCCCGCGGATATGCTCGAGACGCCGTTCCCGCCGCGCGTCCTCCGCGGCGGCGGTGGCATGCTCGAGCGAGTAGTTGGGGCGGAACATTCACGGCTCCTTGGGACGCTGCTAGACGCTTGTGCACGGCTTGTGGCGTGCGCGCCACACGACCGGTAAGGCAAGCCGCCCGGTGAGCCCGAGCGGCTTGCTGGTTGCAGAGCTTGCTGTGGGTGGTGGTTAGGATCGCCCGATAGAGCAGGGCGGCGACCGGTCACAAGGACGCCTGTCGAGACGGATCGGTCTCGCCAGTGGCTCAGCGCGACGGTCTAGGCGACCGTGTGGGACGCCGCGCTTCAAGGGAGAGTCTCCCTGCGCCTCCATCTGTCAGACCGAATCTGCACCTTTCTCAAGCGGATCAGCAGCTCCCCCCCAACTGGCTTGCCTGGTGATCACGCAGGCCTGCGTGGTGAGACGTCATGAGCAGCACGCAAGGCCGCGCCGGACGCCAGATCCGCAAAGGCGAGGCAGTGGGCGGCGGGCACTCATCTCAGACCTGCGCCGCGTAAGCGCCCAGGATCTTGGCGACGGACTGCTCTCACAAGCCGGTGTTTTCAGGTGCACCGCTATGGTGAAGTTCCCGACGCGGCCGGGCCGAGCTGTCACGGACGTGGGCTACCCGCGGAGTGGGGCTGATGAGAAAGCGTCAAGCTGAGGTCCGCCGCCACCTAGCCACGATGGCTGCGTCGTGGCCTATTGTTGCCCGCGAAACTGATGCAGACCGTTCGTGCTTGACGGCAAGCTCGCCCTCGCCGCTCGTTACCGTCCGCAGGTGTCGGCGAAGTTCAGGTCAAGGCCTGGCGGTGCATCGGGTACACGATAGTTTGATTGCTCGCTGTCATCCGGCGTTTGGGGGCTAGACTTACACGGTGTGAGTGCGCCAGCACTCCAGTTGCGGCTAGGGCACGCAGCCCGGAAGCGTTCGTGGACGCAGAGACGCCGGACGAGCAACTCATGAGCACCTCCGTCGGCCAGGTGCCGATGGATCGGCTGCGCTCAATCTTCGACGGCATGTTCGACGGTGTCTGGCTCGTGGCCTCCAGCGGTCGAACGACCTATGCGAATGCGGCAATGGCCGGGCTCTTGGGATCGACACCGAAGGAGATGCGCGGGCGCCCGATCTCCGACTTCCTCGATGAGGCCCTGTGGCTTGAGGTCAAGGGCTTCCTGGCGCGTCAGCGAAACCAGGCTGGCGAGCGGATGGAGCTCCGGCTTCGCCGGCTTGACGGGAGCGATCTGTTCGGCATTGTCGCCGGGAGCCCGATCACCACGGACGAGGGCGTCTTCGTCGGGACGATGCTGAATGTCAGCGACGTGACCGGCAAGCGCAGCATCGACGCGCAGATAGTGCAGAACCAGCGCCTAGAGGCCATCGGCCAGTTCGCCGGCGGGATTGTCCACGACTTCAACAATCTGCTCACGGCGATCCAGGGCTTCACCGAATTGGCCCGCGCGAACCTGCCCGAAGGCGACCCGAGCCGCAAAGACCTTGACCAGGTGCTCGCCAGCGCCGCACGGGCGAGCGCCATCACTCGCAAGCTCCTCGCGTTCACTCATCGGCAGATCCTGGTGCCGGTCGACATCGATCCGGCCCAGGTCATCGCCGATCTGGTCCCGATGCTGAGGCCGCTGCTGGGCGACGCCATCGACGTCGCGGTGGAGGTCGAGGCGGAACACGGCTGGATTCGGGTCGATCCAACTCAGCTCGAACAGGTCGTCATCAATCTCGCGGTCAACGCTCGCGATGCGATGCCGACCGGTGGGACCATGACCATTGCGGTCCACGACCTCCGGTCGATCGACCCCGACCGACCCGACCCCGATCTCAGCGCAGGACCGTTCGTTCGGATCAGCGTTTCCGACACGGGGACGGGGATGGATGAAGCAACGAGGGCGAAGATCTTCGATCCCTTCTACACCACAAAGGGACCGGGCAAGGGCACCGGTCTGGGGCTCTCGACGGTGTTCGGCATCGTGACCCAGTCCGGTGGACAGATCGGGGTCGAGACCGCTCCCGGTGAGGGCTCGACCTTCCACGTCGATCTGCCGCGTCTGGGGACCGCCGTGTTGCCTGGCCCCCAGCCCTCCGCCGAAGCAACACCCAGCGGATCGGGCGTCGTCCTGCTGGTCGAGAACGATCCCACGGTGCGAGAGTTCGCGCGCCGAAGTCTCGAAGCCGTTGGCTATACGGTTCTCGCCGTGGCCGGGGGTGATGAGGCCCTGCGGGCAAGCGAGGGCCGGGGCGGGGCGATCGACGTGCTGCTCACAGACGTCGCCATGCCCGGCGTCCACGGGCCCGAGTTGGCGGCCCTAATCCTCGCGCAGCGGCCCGGCATCGGCGTGGTGTTCATGAGCGGCTACGCAGAGGACGATCTCGGTCGAGGCCCCGAACTTAGCGTCCCAGGCGCGATCCTCCCCAAGCCGTTCAACGTGGAGGCCCTAAACCGGGCGGTCGGTCGGGCGGCCGACGCCGCCGGCCGTGGAACTCCGTAGCTCTGGCGGTCCTAGCTCCCGTCCACGGCGAGCACTGACGTTAGGCGGCCATCCGCGGATCTGGGCAATAGCTGGAACCAATCTGGCGCAAGCAGCAAGCCATCATCGCGATAGATGGGCAAGCTCGCGACGCTACCATCACCCCCGCGGTTCGACTCGGGGACATGCTGAGACGGCCGATGTAAGCGCCTGAGGCCGCGGCCGGCAAGTCAGGACGGGACGACACCCCGGTTGCGGCTCGGATAGCGCTGGGCCACGAGCTCCTGTCCGCCGGAGCTCGCCGAAGCGGGCCGCTGGATCGGCCGACTGGAAATCAAGACAACGATCTGCAAGCTCCTATCTGTCAAGCAGGCTCCAGGCGGACCTCTGCGCCCTCGACGAGAAGCTTGAACACCGGCCTGACAAGCTGGCGCTTGAGAGCCCGATCGCCTCCCACCAGGTCTTTCCGTCAGCCTCGATGCGGCGGGTGACATAAGCCTTCGCCGGAGAATGGAATCGCGATTGGGTCACCGCGATGACGTGCAGGGCGCGGTTGAGCTGGCGGTTGCCGCCTCGGTTGAGACGCATCCGCTGGACCTGTCCCGAACTGGCCGGGATCGGCGCCACACCGGCCAGGGCCGCGAAGGCGTCGGGGGTACGGAAGCGCCGCATGTCGCCGGCCTCGGCGATGAGCCGGGCGACGGTGATCGGTCCGGCGCCTGGCAGCCCCAAGGGCGGATGACCCTCGACGAGGGCTTCGATCCGATGCGTGAGCGTGCCGCACTCCCGCTCGAGGCGAGGGAGGCGATCGAGAAGAGACCGATCGTGAGTGGCCGCGAGCATCGTCATGCTCGTAGACGGCTATTGGACTTGTCCGTCACAGGGGGCTCGCAGGTTGGCCGACCAGCCAGCAGGGGCGGTTGAAGTGGAGGTTGCCGCGGTGACTGTGGCCGTGAGAGCGATCAGGGCTCGGCGACGGTCCTGCCGGTCAGGGGGGAGACCTTCCGTTCGCTCAGGTGAGGAACGCTGTGACCGCTAGCAGCACGTAGATCGAGAACTGACCGAGCAGGGTCCAGCGAAGGATCCGGATTCCCTCGAAATCCAGCTCCCCCCGCCGATAGCTGCGCACAGCGCCGGCGTAGAGGACCGCGAAGATCGCCAGCATCAAGCCGGCGAACGCGAGGATGGCCAGCAGAGCGGCAAGGTTTACGTGCATGGACTTGCCTCGAGAAGTTCAATACACCGCAAGGTGGGCCATGATCAGGAGAATGAGAACCTGGAGCAGGGCCTGGACCCCCGAGAGGCGGACGTTCCTCATGTTGAGCCTGGCGATCAGCCCCGTGTCGGGCTTGACCTTCGCGAGCTCGATGAAGATCCGTACGCCGTTGGGCATGAAGATCCCGAAGCCCTGGGCGGTCAGGATCAGCACGACGACCAGGGCGGCGATGATCCAGGGCGAGCTGAGGTCGAACTTGTTCTCGGTTTGCGCGAGGTAGATGCCGGCGGTCACAGCCACGGCCGCCAGGGACGGCAGGATGAAGAAGGTGGTGGGCGTCAACCGCTTGGCCACCTCCACGCGGGCCGGCACGTCGAGCGTGCGCAGGACCCTTGACATAATCACGCCCATGAAGATGTCGAACCCGGTCCAGGTTCCACCGCTGATCACGTGGATGAAGGTCAGCAGGTAAAGGCTCTTGCTTGCTACGGCGACGATCAACACGAGGGGCGGGAGGACACCGATCGCGAAGCTCCAGAGGAGCAGCCTTCTCGTGTACGGCGGGAGCGCCGAAGGTCGGGCGGAGAGGCTCGAAGGCTCGGAAGTGAGTGTCGCCGGTCCGGGTTGCACTGGGTCTCCTGATCGGCACGACGGCCAGCGCGAGTAAGAGAGCTGCCCGGTGCTAGCAACAGGGAGCCGGGCTGCAGGGAAAAGCCTAAGTGTCTTGATGCACTTTATCAATTGGTAGGGCCCGACGAGATCCAGAATGCGGCCGCGGTGGCCGCGGATCCACGCAATAGGCGCCTGCTCGCTGAAGGCGAAACGGCGGCGTTCGGGTGGTTGCCCGGAGGCGGCCCGGATGTTGATGCCGTCGTCCTCCAGGCCGTCAACGCCCATGGTGGATCGCAGTTCGCTATCGCCGGTAGTTCAAACATCGGCGGCACGCTCAAGCTCGACGTTGACGCGTTGACCCGCGACCCCATGGCGGCGCTGCCCCAAGCGAAGATGCGGGTCGCCGCACAGCCCCCGGTTTCCGATTTCCCGAAGCCGAGTACAAACGTTTGAGCGTCGCGACGATGTCGGACCTGCCCACGGCCACCGGTCAGATCACACGCGCAGCGGAAGGGTGTCAGGCTCCATGCGGGTATTTCGCGGGAAGAACCAGCGCAGGGCGTAGGTCATGAAGTGGGCAGGGGTAAGCGGAGGTGCCCGGAGGGTGCACGAAGCGGGCAAGAAGCTGACCAAACCTGACCGGCATCTAGCCGCCGGGCAGAATGGACGTATCCAAAGGTGTCCAACCCGTGCCAACTTCAGCAACTCGACTGGCCGACACTGGCCGGGATCGTCGGCGGGCGATGCTGACTCACCGGACTCTTTCGACGGATGCCAGCGGACAGCCCGCTGTGAACGAGAGGGGCCTCGACCCTGAAGTCGAGGCCCTTTGCATCTCACGGCGAACCGAATTGTCGGATGTTAGCTGACGCTGAAGCTCGGACTAGCCGGACTACGCCGGGATCGTCGGCGACCATCAGCGGGAGGGAGTCGGGGCGAGACGAGCGGGAGCCACTTACCTGACGTCCGCTGTTGGGTTCACCGTACGATGGTGGGCAAGTTCTGCCGCATTCCGGGTGCAGCGTGCTATGTTCATTGGCCGACCGACTGTAGCCCGAGGGCAGCGATGCCCCTGGGAGGCCCACACCGCCTCAGGGGTAGATGGTCGCTACGCACTGGACGGTGGTCGAGGCCAAGAAATGCGTGAGCACTGCCTTGGGCGTGGCTGCGATGACGAGAGGTTGGAGGGCTCGTGGTTCTGCGAGATGCACCAGCCTCTGGCCAAGGTCTATCACCACAACGCGCCACCTCCACGCCCGCCGCACCCGGTTCACCACGAGGACAGCAAGCCAATTGAGCGGTCCGTCGAGTGGATCACCGTGATCCTGTTCGCATGGGTGATCGGGCTTACCTTGTTCCTGATTGGCCAGGAGCTGCATCTCTGGTAGGAGCGAGTCACCGAGATAGGCGAGCAAACCCGCTCCCCGACCGCAGGGATCGATGAGCCTTTCGGTTACCGCGGCTGAAATCTAGGAAGCCCCCGACGCAGTCGCTCGACTGGCCGGTTTGCGCCCGGGATCGTCTGCGACCAGCGGTGCCGGGGGCGATAGCGAGACTTGCGGGAGCCACTCACCTGAAGCCCGCCGTCACCCCGTCACGATGGCTTGATGTGTGTCCGGTCGAGCGGCGCAGGGGAGACGACTTGATCCACATTCTTCGACGAACTGCGCCTCACACGGCCAGCAGCGTGAGCATGTCGCCGGCATGCTGAGCGTTCGGCTGGGGCGCGCCTTATTACGTGTTTCGCGTTCTCCAGGCGGGCCTAAGGCGGTCCAGCAGCCCTCCAGTGAGTATCTCGGCTACTAGCCCGCGCCGCATCACCACTAGGAAGGGGCCGAACTCCGTCTGGAAAAGCCAGCGCTCCAGCTCAAGCGCCTCCTCCGAGACAGCCACGACGACCATGCTCGACCCGCCCCTCGGAGCGGCTCCGCTTCTCGTGACGGCGGGCCGTCCGACCAGACCAGTCAACGCCTTCGCCGTCATCCCGATACGGACGCGGAGCAGCTTGTCGGCCAGCGCCTGACCGGCAAGGCCTTCTGTTGCGACCTTGCGGACGGACTGATCCGGGTCTGACTTGGCGGCCCGAAGGAGCTTGCGAGCACGCGGGTCGCCTATCCGGCCGAGCGCCTCGGCCGCGTACCTGCGAACGCCCTGGTCTCCATCTCTGAAGGCCGCCACGAGGGGCTCCACGGCGGGGGCGCCGATGTGGATCAGCGCCTCGATCGCGTACCTGCGGACGCCCTGGTCTTTGGAGGCGGCAATCAGCGGCTCCACGGCAGGAGCGCCGATCTTGACGAGCGCCTCGGCGGCGTACCTGCGAACGCCCTGGTCTTTGGAGGCGGCGATCAGTGGCTCCACGGCAGGTGCACCGATCTTGACGAGCGCCTCGATCGCATACCTGCGAACGCCATGGTCTTTCAAGGCGGCCATCAGCGGCTCCACGGCACGCGGGTCGCCTATCCGGCCGAGCGCCCTCGCGGCGTACCTGCGAAGGTCTCGGTCGCCATCTTTGAAGGCCGCCACGAGCGGCTTCACGGCGGGGGCGCCGATCTTGACGAGCGCCTCGGCCGCGTACCTGCGAACGCCATGGTCTTTCAAGGCGGCGATCAGCGGCTCCACGGCAGGGGCGCCGATGTGGATGAGCGCCTCGGCCGCGTACCTGCGAACGCCATGGTCTTTCAAGGCGGCGATCAGCGGCTCCACGGCAGGGGCACCGATCTGGCCGAGCGCCTCGGCGGCAGATGTGCGGACGAGCACGCCCTGGTCTCCATCTTTGAGGGCGGCCATCAGGGGCTCGACGGCAGGGATACCGATGTGGACAAGCGCACTCGCGGCGCACTTGCGTCCGTCCTGGTCTTTGAAGGCAGCGATGAGGGGCTCCACGGCGGAGGCGCCGATCTTGACGAGCGCCTCGGTCGCGTACCTGCGAACGTCCTGGTCTCCATCTTTGAGGGCGACCATAAGAGGCTCCACGGCAGGCGCGCCGATGCGCACACACTCGTCCCACTCGCCCTTGGCCGCCCAGTAGGCGGCTCCGGCCTCCGCGCGATCTGGCCTCCAGCCGAGTCTGTCGAGCGCCTCGGCGACAGCTATGCGCACATCCCAGTCTTTGAGGGCGGCGATGAGGGGTTCCACGGCGGGGACACCGATCTTGACGAGCGCCTCGGTCGCGTACCTGCGAACGTCCTGGTCTCGTTCGCTGAGCGCGGCGATGAGGGGCCCGACGGCCGGGGTGCCGATGTGGACGAGCGCCTCGGCGGCGTACTTGCGAACGTCCCCGTTCTGGTCTTGGAGGGCGCCGATGAGGGGCTCCACGGCGGGGGCACCGATATCCACGAGCGCCTCGGCGGCGGCTACACGCACGATCATGCCCTGGCCTTGGAGGGCGGCGATGAGGGGCTCCACGGCGGGGAAGCCGATATGCACGAGCGCCTCGGCGGCGGCTACACGCACGAGCATGCCCTGGTCTTGGAGGGCGGCGATGAGGGGCTGCACGGCCCTGGCGTCGCCGATCTGGCCGAGCGCTCCGGCGGCGTATTTGCGAACGTCCTGGTCTCCGTCCTTGAGGGCGGCGATGAGGGGCTCGAGGGCGGGGGCGCCGATGTGGCCGAGCGCCTCAACAGCAGCCTCCCGCACATCCCAGTCTTTGAAGGCGGCGATGAGAAGCTCCGCGGCAGAAGCGCCGATGTGGCCGAGCGCCTCGGCCGCAGCTATTCGCACGTCGCTCTTGTGATCGCCCAGTGCTTTGATCAGCCGCGGGACGTCTCCCTTGGCCTCGAGCTTCTCGATGTTGGGCGATCCGAACAGCGGCACCGGTACGTCCTCCTCGGGATCAGTCTGACACGGCCGGGGCGTCTCTGGAACCTGGAGCGCAGCCGGGGTGGTGGAGCGCGGCGAAGAGCAGCGAGCGGCACTGGTGCGGAGTGCTCGACATTCGGTCGGCAGGGTGTCCAAGTCGGTCTGGGGCTTGGAGGGGGCGGCGCTGACTCAAAGCGGCTTTTGACGGGCACGATGACTGCTATGGAGAGGGCCCCGCTGGTGAAACCGTGGGTTCTCAACGGAACCAATCACCAGGAGGCCCATGAAATGTTATACGCCGGATTGGACCTATCGCGCCAGAAGCTCGATGTGCA
>JBEKPB010000019.1:0-46063 GCA_049521175.1 Candidatus Limnocylindrales bacterium | reverse complement strand
CATGCGGCGCGCGCGACGGCGGGGATGCCGTCGTGCGTGGCGAAACAGGTGACCAGACCGATCAGGAATCGAGAAGCGCCGGTCACCGAGGTCACCTAGAGTGACCGCTATGGACATCACCATTCACGGGAGGCACCTAGCATGACCGCCATGGACATCACCATTCACTCGAGCTTCCTCCCGCACGACGACCCGGACGCATCCCTGGCCTTCTATCGCGACACCCTCGGCTTCGAGGTCCGCAACGACGTCGGATACGGCGGGATGCGCTGGATCACGGTCGGCCCCGCCGACCAGCCCGGCACGTCCATCGTCCTGGCGCCGCCGGCCGCAGACCCCGGCGTCACCGACGACGAGCGCCGCACCATCGTCGAGATGATGGCCAAGGGCACCTACGCCGCCATCCTCCTGGCCACCGCCGACCTCGACGGCGCCTTCGCGCGGCTGCAGGCCAGCGGCGCCGATGTCGTCCAGGAGCCGATCGAGCAGCCGTACGGCGTTCGCGACTGCGCCTTCCGCGATCCCGCGGGCAACCTGATCCGCATCCAGGAGCTGCGCTGAGCCGTCCGGCGATCGCAGCCATGACCTGCGCAGACGGCACCGTGAGGCGCTAAGACGAGATCTCTCATCCGTTTCGACTCGTCCCTCCGGTCAGCCATCAAGCACGGTTTCCGAATCATTCGATGGCATCCCCTGAACCGCGAGGCCGCCGCACTCACGTGGGCCGCCGAATAAGGAGACACGTCCTAGCCGCGCCCGCCGACCCTCGACCCCGCAGCCCAGCGACCCGCCAACACACCGCCCGGATCGTCTCGCATCACCCAACCATGACGCCCACGGACCGTCCGCCGCGTACGCGGAACGTCAGAAGGTCCGGGATGACAGCACTAGATCCGGGGGGCTAGAGCGGGTGCGCATTCATCACGTCCCGTAACGTTTTCATCCAACTGTCGTTTCAGCACCGGGGACCAAGAGCGCAAAGTCTACGGAGGAAGCGATGCAGCGATTTCGTGCGGCATCCATCGCACTAGCCATCCTGGCCCTTTCGGCGACCGCGGTTCTCGCGGCAGGACCACTATCCGTGGACCCGAGCCATTCCCAGCCATCGGCAACGGCGCATCACGCCAAGGCGACCGAGAGCAACGAACCCAGCGAGGCGCCTGAGGAGTCAGAGGCGGCCGAGCCCACCCACGCGGCCAAGCCCAGCGAGGCTGCCGAGCCAGGTGGCAGCGCCGAAGCCAGCCATCCGGTGAACCACGGCTGCGTCGTTTCGCTTGCGGCCCAGGCGACCACGCCGAGCGGCTTCAAGAACCATGGCCAGTGGGTTTCGTCCATCGCCAAGGACAATCACGGGCACAACAAGAGCCAGAACATAATCACCTGCGCACTGCCGACCGGCATCCCGGCCCCGACCGCTAAAAGCTAGAGCGCGGTCAAGCCCATCCGAGCTGCGCGGACCGGACAATCCAACACATAGCACGAAACCCGGCCCTGAGGCCGGGTTTCACGTTTAGGAGCTTGGTTGCGGGGGACGGATTCGAACCGCCGACCTTCGGGTTATGAGCCCGACGAGCTGCCGCTGCTCCACCCCGCGCCGGGAACTGTAGCGATGCCCGAGGAGCCCGTCAAACCGGATAGTTGCGTAGTCAGCGGAAGCAGTGGTAATAGGGCCGTCAGGCGACGCCTCTGACGCCCCGACCGACCGCCCCGCCCGAGGCTTCGCGGGACCGGAGCGCCGAACGCCAGGTTTCCACCGCGACCGGCCACCACTCGTCGACCACGCCCTCCGAGCCGTACCACCGAGCGCCGGCACCGGGTCCGTGGATCGCGCCGTCGAGGACGATCCGGCGGGCACCGTCGAGCTCGGTCGCCACGACGGGCACCTGGCCGTCACCTTCCGTGCCCGGGACGGCTGCGCGGCCGATGATCGATCGATACAGCAAATGGGCGACGCGCTCGCGGCCGGTACCCCAGGGGTTGCTGCGGATGGCGCGCGAGGCGACCGACAGGTAGCCGATCTCCGGGGCGAAGAATGCGCCCGGCACGTAAGCGTCGGCGATCGAAGTCACAACGGCATTGATCCGGCGTCCGATTCCGCGCCCGGCCGAGAGTCGGTGGGGAGTGCCGAGGCTGACGATCGCGCCGATCCAGGGCGAGGCCGCGAACCTGCGACCGTCGATCGGCTCGGGCGCCGTGAGAAGTCGCCCTGTGATCCCGCCGGCCGAGTGCCCGACCACGAGGAGCGGCGCCCCAGCGGAGACTTGGTCGGAGAGGTGGACGGCTTCTCGCAGCGCCTTCGCCGAGCGGCTGCAGATCGGCCCGATGCCGCGGACGCCGGCGAGGAGCCAGTCCGGAGTCCAGACGTCGCCGACCACCGCACCGGCCGCACCGCGGTCGATCAACCGGCGCACCAGCGAGCGATAGAGCGGCGGAGCGGTGAGGAAGCCGCCAAGCACGAGCACCGTCGGCGCGATCGAGTCCGATCGGCCGAGCCATGCCGCCGTTTCAACCGCAGTTCGATCGCCGTTCGTCACCGTCGCATCTCCTGGGCAAATCGTACGACCTCGGTCGCAACGCGGGGGCCCTTCAGCATTCGCCTCGGCTCAGGTAGGCCATCATGTGCGCTGCAGCGAAATGTGGAGGCCTGGCATGCAAAGCGACGACAAGCAGTGGGACAGCTCGGGGGCGCCGCCCGACGACGCGGCCAATGCCCCGAGCCCGGATCCCAAGGCAGACGCGGCAGCGAGTGGACTGTACGGTGGGGAGCCGCGTGGCTCTGCAGACGCCACCACTCCGCCGGCGACCCCGCCATCCGAGCCGGCACCCACCACGCCAGAGGCCCCGTGGCAGCCCGCGCCGCCCGCGCCGCCAGCCGCACCGAGTGGCTGGACCCTTCCGGCACCGCCTCAGTGGGGCGCGCCGCCGAACCATCCCAACCAGTGGGGCGCCCCGCCGCCGCCACCTCCACCCACCTGGCAGCCGGGCCAGAGCTGGGGAGCGCCGCCCGCACCGCCGGCCTGGCAGCCCGGCCAGAGCTGGGGGCAGCCCCCGACGCCACCGGGATGGCAGCCTCAGCCGGGCTGGGGTTCGAGCCAGACGCCCGGTTCGGGCGGATACGGAGCCATGCCGCCTGCCGTGGACGCCGGCCGCAGACGGCCCAGCCGGCTCCCGCAGATTCTCGTCGTCATCGCTGCATGCCTGATCTCCTTCTCCGGCGGGATGCTGGTCGACCATTCAGTCTTCCCGAACACGACCTCGACGGGCGGGCCTGGCAGCACCGCCGCGCCCAACGGCTCGCTCCAGGACTCGAGCCTTTACAACGAGGCGGTCCAGATCGTCAAGCAGAACTTCGTCGGTCGCTCGTCGGTCACCGACCAGCAACTTCTCTACGGCTCGATCAAGGGGCTGATCGACAGCCTGGGCGACACCGGCCACTCCACCTTCCTGACCCCCCAGGAATACCAGTCCCTCCAGGCGTCGCTGAGCGCCAGCGTCGCCGGCATCGGCGTGATCCTCTCCGACACCAGCGGGGCCTTCACGGTCGATCGAGTCGTTGCCGGATCTCCGGCAGAGGCCGCCGGCGTCAAGGTCGGCGACGTGATCACGGCGGTCGACGGTTCCTCGACCACCGGCCTGACCATCGATGAGCTGACCGCGAAGGTGCGCGGAACCGCCGGCACGAAGGTAACGATCACCGTCATGCACATCGGATCGACGACACCGGTCGACCTCACGATGACCCGCGCGAACATCAACGTGCCGCTGGCAGGCTGGGGAATGATTCCCGGAACTCATACCGCCGACATAGCCCTTGTCGAGTTCTCGACCGGAGCGAGTGACCAGGTCAAGACCGACATCACCGCCGCGGAGAAGGCCGGAGCAACGTCGATCATCCTCGACCTGCGCGGCAATCCCGGCGGCTATGCCACGGAAGCGCAGGAAGTGGCGAGCGAGTTCCTCAAGAGTGGCGTCGTCTACATCGAGCAGGACGCCGCCGGCAACAACACGGACATCAACGTCGATTCGAGCCAGACCCACACGAGCCTGCCTCTCGTCGTCCTCGTCGACCACGACTCGGCCAGCTCTTCGGAGATCGTGGCCGGAGCCCTCCAGGATTCCAACCGAGCCAAGATCGTTGGCGAGCCGACCTTCGGAACAGGAACAGTCCTGCAGCAGTTCCAGCTCTCCGACGGGTCGGTCATATTCCTCGGGACCCGCTACTGGCTGACGCCAAACGGCCATCGCATCTTCGGGGTCGGGATCAAGCCGGACCAGACCGTTGCCTTGGCGACGGGCGCCCTGCCTGTGGACCCGACGACGCTGGCATCGATGACGACCGCGCAGTTCCAATCGACGACCGATGCGCAGCTTCTTGCGGCGGTCAAGGACCTGAATCCGTAGCGAGACCTCGAAGCAAGACCGGGATTGGGGCGGCGGGCGATACTATGTCGCGCACCGCCCCCACGTGCGTCCTCGAGGGCCGTTAGCTCAGCGGTAGAGCCGCCGACTTTTAATCGGCTGGTCGTGGGTTCGAATCCCACACGGCCCTCCAACCCCTGCTCCTCGGGAGTGATCGCCCAAGCCTTGCGGCCCGACAACGTGTCGTGGCCGGCCGCGCGAGCCCGCCGCCAAAGCGCTACGCCGGCGACAGCTGTTGGGACACGGCGAAGATGACGTCGACCACCCATTTGAGCGCGATCAGCGCCGTGAGCAGGAGGATCGCGAGCCGCTCCGTAGTCGCTCCTACGGCAAGGTTGCCCGGCGCAAGCTGCACGACCGGGCGCAGCAGCCCAGCCCAGCCGAAGAGACCGGCTCCAACGACCAGGAGAGCTATGACGCCCAGCAAGCTGCCGAGCACGATGAATGGATGCGACCAACCGAGTGCGGTGGCTTGTGATATGCCGCCGACGGCACAGCCCGCCATGGCGAGCACTGCCAGCGCGACGAGAGCACCGCGGCCGCTGCCGACGATCGGCATCGACGAGTTCGTGAGCGCTGCATAGGCGACGGCGAACGCGAGCAGGACAAAGAGCGTCCCGGTGAAGAACGCGGCGTCGAACGGCTTGGTCATCAGGCAACCTCCTCAGATGACGCGGCGGGCCGGCAGTGGAGCGTCAAGCGAGCTCTCGTGCGCCAAAGGTGTTCTCGCGCAGGGCCATCGAGGGGGCAAGAGCCGAAGGTCCCTCCGGACGGGCTCGGTCAACTGGTGCCGGTCAACGGAAGGGGCAGGCCGCCCGCCATCCTACGACGGCGGATACAGCAACAGCTGGCAGCCGCCCACGACCAGCTCGCCGGATCGGAGGCCGACCTCGACCGAGATCGGCTGGGCCCGGCCGGTGGGGTCGAGGATCCAGGTCGGGTTCGCCGCATCCAGGCTGCGGACCAGCCAGCCCGGCCCGCTGCGCTCGATGAGCGTGTGGTTGGGGCTGACGCGCGGATCGCTGAGCACGACGTTCGCCCCGGGATCGCGCCCCACGACGACCTTCTGGCCCGGCTGAACGGAGATCGTCGTCGATCGCGCGCCCTCGATGACGACTATCGATCCAGCCGCGAGCCGATCTTCCCGCGTCCGGTTGCTTCGACTCAGGAGCCTCACCCCGTCCCTGCCTCCGATTCTTGCGTGGTGTCGTCGGCGTCCACTGTAGGCCTGCGCCCGTCTCGGCGCGACATCGGCCGAGGCGGTCCGGTCCGCGGTCTAGGGGAGGGTCGGCGAGTAGATCTGGCAGGCGGCCGTGAGATGCGCCGCGAGAGCGTCCAAAGCCCCGCCCGCGATGAGCACCCGCCCATCCGGGAGCAGGCCTACCGCCGGCCACATCGTCCCTACCATCAGTTTGCCCGTCGCGGCCCAGACGCCCGTCGCCGGGTCGTAGATCTCGCTGCTGGCCTGGACCGTGTACGCCGGATCGACGCCCCCGGCCGCGAGCACCCGACCATCCGCCAGCCTGACCAGGCTGTAGTCGGCTCGGGCGCCCGTCATCGACCCGGTCGCCGCCCAGGTGTTCGTCGCCGGATCGTAGATCTCGGCCGTGTTGTGGCTTGGGTCGCTGTTGCTGGTGGCATACCAGCCGCCCGCCACCAGCACCCGCCCGTCGATCAGCAGCGTCGCGGCATGGACGTACCTTGGCTTGGACATGGGGGCTGCCGGCCGCCATGAGTTGGTGCCGGGATCGAATATCTCGGCCTTCGCGGTCACGAAGCCGGCGTCGCCGTGGAATGTCGTCGCTCCCCCGGCGACGAGAACCTCGCCGTCGAGCAGCAGCGTCGCGGTGTGGCGGGCTCGGGCGACCGCCATCGGAGCCACCATCGTCCACGTGCCGCCGGCCGGATCGAAGATCTCGGCCGAGGCGGTCGCGTTCCAGTCCGGTCCGCCTTCGATCCCGCCGCCGGTCGCAAGAACCCGACCGTCCTTGAGGAGAGTCAGAGCTCCCTGGGTACGGGGAATGTTGAGTCGTCCGGCCGCCACCCATGTCCCGTTGCCCGGGTAGTAGCGCTCCGCGGTGTCGAGCGGCTGGCCGTCACGCGAGCCGCCGGCGACGAGCACGGAGCCGTCGGCCAGCGTCACGGCCATGGCATAGGCACGCGGTTGGAGCATGTCGGTGGCGGCGGTCCAATGGCCGGTCGCCGGATCGAAGATCAGGGCCGACGCCACGGCATCGAAGCTCGATTGTGCCGTCGCCCCACCGAGGGCTATGACGCGACCGTCGTGGAGGGTCACGCTCGCAGTTGCCCATGTCGCCTGCGGCAGCGGATCGGTTCTGGCCCACGTGCCGTCGCCCGCGACCAGCTTCGGCGATGCCCCGCCCGAAACGACCGGGACGGAGCTTGGCGAACCTCCAGGGAGCGAGCTCGCGCTGGGTCCCGAGGTCGCCTCTGGCGTTGGCGTCGCACTGGCTCCCGGTGCGGCCGTGGCGATGATCGGGCTCGGATGCGACGAGTCCATCCACAGATAGGCCGCCGGCCCAGAGGCGATGACCAGCAGCAGCGCCAGCGCGTCGATCATCAGGATTGCCCCGATGCCGCTCTCGAAGGTCCGCGACGGTCGAAGCCGGGGCCGATTCGGCGGGGTCGACGCAAGGCCGCCTTCATCCGGACCGTGCTTGGACTGGTCGGCCTTGGGCACGGTCACGACGGCACCGTCATTCGCGGCTCAGGACGCCGACGATGCCGCCGGCAACCACGGCCGTCCCGCCCATCACGCAGGTCACCGCGGCACCCAGCACGTCGCCGTTGGTCGCATGGCCGATCCTGCCGGCTGCGCCGCCGATACAGACGTCGATCGCCGCTCCGAGAACCAGCAGCTCGATCGCCGCCGCGACCGGGTCGAGCCGCCTCAACGCCAGGAGAAGCGCGACTCCGATTACTACCGCCGCCGCGACGGCCGCGGCCAGCAGCGGCGCCATCTGGCCGAATCGCGCGACGAGGTCTCCGGGCGTGGCAAGTGGCGCGAGATCGTGGGCGGCTTCCGGCTGGCCGGCGAGCACCGAGGCGACTCCGCCGATCACGACGATCGCTCCGCCGACGGCGAACGCCATCGCACTGATCCTGGCTGCGCGTGCGTTGGGGGCCGCAACCGGCCGATGTGCCGCCATTCCGAACCCCCGATCGCGCCAGGCGCGTAGCGTGGCCATCTGAGGGATACCTCGAACTGACTATACCGCCGGGGTGGCTCGTCGGGGAGCCCAGGCTCAGAGCGGCGGGGCGCGCGCTCGGAGCGGTGACCAGAGCGCGCGCTCGGAGCGGTGACCAGGGCGCGCCGTCCAGCCGCCGACCCGAGGGCTCCGTCCGAGGCCGGACTACCTGCCCGAGGCCAGCAGCTCGAGCGCGGCGGCCGCGGTCGGCTCGTCGGTGATGAGCAGGTGCAGCAGGCCGGTTCGTGACCCGGCGACGATCGTCTCGATCTTGTTCGCGCCCGCGGCTATGCCCACGACGCGCGGCACCGCCCGGAGCGTCTCGATCGGGATCGAGATGGTGCGGCGTTCCCATTCGTCCCGAACCAGGGAGCCGTCCAGCCGGACCAGGTGGCCGGCCACGTCTCCAACGGCGCCCTTCTCGGTCAGGCGAGCCCGCCCTGCGTCGTCGAGCCGATCCATCACCGTTCCATAGCCGGGAGCGAAACGCGGCGCGCCGCTCATTCCAACGAGCGCCAGCCGCAGCTCACTCCAGAAGCGGGTAGTGGCGGTGACGGCGCTGTCCGAAAGGAGCGCCGCCGTGGTTGCCTCGTTGTCGAGAAGGCCCGGGGCGTGGAGCAGGCGCACGCCGGCCCCGATCCGCGCGGCCATGTGTCGGGCGATCTCGTTGCTGTTGAGGTGCGGGTTGCTCGAATCCCAGCCGCCGACGAGCGGGACCACGACCGCACCCGGGCGGGACCGGGCCGGCAGCGCATTCACCAGCGACTCGACCGTGTAGCCGCCGGTCAGGCCGATCGCTCCGTCGTCGGGCAACTCGTCGGCCAGGCGAGCGGCGGCGGCGACACCGCACAGCCTCGCCGCGAGAGCGGGTGCCGTTTCGTGGCCGGGAGTCACCCAGACCTCGATCCCGAGGCGGTCCGACAGCGCCCGAGCGAGAGGCGTCGGGGCGGAGGGCGCGCCTTCGACCGAGATGTGGACGACGCCCGCGGCGCGTGCCGAGGCCAACAGCCGCGAAACCTTCGAAATCGAGAACCCGGTCAGGGCGGCGATCTCGGGCTGACCCAGCTCCCGGACGTAGTAGAGCTGGGCGACCAGCCGCATCATCTCGCGCTGGCTGGTCGACTCGGCCGCATCCGCTGCAGCCAGCTCCCCTACGGCGCTCCTCGGAGCCTCCAGATCAGCCACAACGAGCCCCTTTCTTGACACGAATGCCGCCAGACGCGACGATACCGCAACGCAATCCGGTGCAAGCCATTGCGTGAGAATATTTGCAGGAACTAATCCCAGGGTCAAGTGGCCAGCGAAAGCGGAGGCAGCGAGTGCGGGCATTCCGAATTGTCGTCGCCGGACATGGGCGGCTGCCCGCTGCGCTGCTGGCCACGGCGGAGATGATCTGCGGACCCATCGCCGACGCCGTCGCCGTTGCAATTGAGCCGGAAGAGTCGCCCGACGGATACGCCGCCGCCCTCCGAGCCGCAATCGACGGTGGCCGCGATCCCGGCCACTCCGGCCGGGCGCGCCGCGTTCTCGTGCTGGCCGATCTGCTCGGCGGAACTCCGTTCAACGTGGCGACGGCCATCGCCCGCCGGTCACCCCGCGTTGTCTGCCTCTCCGGGGTCAACCTGGCGATGGCCGTCGAGGCGGCGCTCGCCGACGGCGACCTCGACGAGGAGCTGCTGGAGCGGCTGCTCGAGGTGGGCCGCGCAGGGATCGTCGAGACCGAGCGCCATCGCGCCCGACGCGCCTCCTGACCCGGCCGATTCCTTGAGCCTCCGCCTCGTCCGGATCGACGATCGCCTGATCCACGGCCAGGTCGTGGCCGTGTGGCTGCGCGCCCTCGGCGCCAAGCGGATCGTGATCGTGGACGACGAGACCGCGCGCGACGAATTCCTCCGCGAGGTGCTTACCCTGGCCTCTCCACAGGGCGTCCCGGTCGAGGTCTGCGACCTGGCCTCGGGGGCGGTGCGTTGCCTGGAGCTGGCCGGAGCCCCGGAACCGGTCATGGTCCTGGCTCGCTCGCCGCGCACGATCCTGAGCCTGCGCGAAGCCGGCGTCCCGATCGAGGTCGTGGATCTGGGCGGTATGGGCGCGGCGCCGGGTCGGCGACGCCTGCACAAGACGATCTCCGCGAGCCCGGACGAGATCCGGGACCTGCGGGCGCTGGAGCAATTGGGGACTCGGGTCGTGATCCAGATCGTCGCGGACGATCGCCCGATCCCGTTCCGGTCGGTTGATTCGGGTAATTGAGCCGCGCGGGCGCAACTGGGAGGATCGAGTGAAGACGAAGTACACGGCGGTGGGCGCGGGCTTGTTGATGTTGATGCTGACCGCGGCGGTGATGCCGGGCGCGGTCCTCGGCGCAAGCCCGGCCGGCGGGTCCGGCGTGCACACGATCACCGTGGCCGCCTGGCAGGCCGCGCTGATTGCCCTCGGCTACTACCTGGCCAACAGCCCCTGGCTCTTCGGTCTCGCCTTCTTCACGCTGTATCGTCCGCTCGTCGCCGGCTTCTTCGTCGGCCTGATCCTTGGCGACCCGGCCCAGGGGACGCTCATCGGTGCGGCGATCAACATCCCGTACCTGGGCTTCATCTCGGCCGGAGGAAACCTACCGGCCGATGCGAGCCTCGCGGGCTGGGTCGGCACCACGGTCGCCCTCGCGGGCGGTCTCGACCCCACCAAGGCCATCCCGATCGCCTTCGGTCTCGGCCTGATCGGCACGATCATCTTCTATAGCCGCATGGCCCTCGATTCGGTCTTCGCTCACTGGGCCGACGCTCGTGCCGAGAAGGCGGACATCGGTGGCGTCGCGCTGATGAACTGGTTGCCCGGCCAGGTCTTCCTCTTCGTTGCCAGCTTCGTGCCCGTGTTCGTGTTGGCGCTCAACGGCCCGTCCGCGGTCCAGGACGCGCTGAACAAGCTCCCGCTGTGGACGGTCAACGGCCTGGTCATCGCGGGCGGGATCCTGCCCGCCATCGGCATCGCCCTGAACATGCGGTTCATCTTCCGCGGCTCGGTCATTCCGTACTTCTTCATCGGCTTCATCCTGATGACCGCGACCGGGAGCTCGATGTCGCTGGTTGTCGTCGCCGCGCTCGGCCTCGCTCTCGCGTACCTCCACCTCAACTTCGTCCGGTCGGAGAGGCCTTCGAGCGAGGCGATCACCGAGCCCGAAGCCGCCGTCGCACCGGCGCCGGCTTCGACGCCGAGCCCGGCCGCCACGTCTGCGCCGGCGATCCGTCTCTCGCGCCGCGACCTGATCCACTCCTGGGTGCTGTGGACCTTCTTCGCCCACGCCAACTACAGCTACGAACGGCTCCAGGGCACCGGCTTCGCCCACGCCATGACGCCGATCATCAGCCGCCTCTACTCGACGCCCGACGACATCCGGGCCGCGCTCAAGCGCCACCTGGTCTTCTTCAACACGGAGCCCAACTTCGGCAACGTCGTCCACGGCGCCGTCATCGCCATGGAGGAGCAGCGGGCCAATGGCGCCCCGATCGACGACGACGCGATCAACTCGGTCAAGTCGGGGTTGATGGGGCCGCTCGCCGGGATCGGCGACACGATGAGCCAGAGCACGATCACGCCGATCCTGCTCGCTCTCGGCATCGGCATCGCCGGCGGCAGCGCGAGCGGCTCTACCGTGCCCCAGTTATCGAACGCAACCGGCAACCCGCTTGGGGCAATTCTCTACATCGTCCTGGTCTCGATCGTGATCGTGGGGATCGGCTACACCGCATGGATGCAGGGTTACGCCCGCGGCCGCTCGTTCGTGACCGACATCCTTCGATCGGGCACGATCGACCGCGTCCTGGTGGGCGCCGGGGTGCTCGGCAATATGGTCCTGGGCGCCCTCGCGGCCAAGTTCGTGGTCGTGAACCTGGCACCGACCGTCTCGATCTACGGCGCCCAGATCAACCTGCAGTCGACCATCCTGGACCCGATCTTTCCCGATGCCCTTGCCCTGGGGCTGGTCGTGATGACGTGGTGGCTGCTGCGACGGATCAACCCGCTGGCGTTGCTGGCGATCTACCTCGTCTTTGCGATGCTGTCGTCATTCCCGTTCTTTGGGCCGGGTCAGGCCAACGCCAACGACTATTCGTACGGGGCCTGCACCTCGTCGCTGCTGCACCCGTATTCACCCTGCGGCGCGCCACCGGCCCCAACCGCCGCGCCATCGGCCAAGCCGTAGGCGATGCCGCTCCCGGCCGCCGCCCGACCGGTCGCTTGCGCGCCGGAGCTATCTGACTGCGGCCGCTTCGGGCCAGACTGCAGGGCCTGCTCCCCGCTCCCCAAGCTCGGGACCGTACGCCGCCCGGGCCGCTTGCCCTCCATCGGGCTTGGCCGGGAGTTTCTCCGAGATACCGATGGGGGCGGTGTTATGCGGCGGCACGCTGTCGAGGTCTGCGATCGGAGCCGAAGGTTCGGCCCCCAAACAGCGACCCGGCTCAGTGGATCGAGAAGCGCGCCGGTCCGTAGCCGGCCTTGGGTCGGGTTTGGCCCTGGAGCGGGACCCGGCGTCGCCCAAACTTCGATTTAGCACCGCCCCCGTCGGTAAACCGGGATTCGCTCACGAGGCCTTTACGGCGCGTAGGTCGCCCCGAAACGCTCCAGTTCGGCGAGCGCGGAGACGATCATCGGGTGGGAGCGGCGCTCAGGGCGGATGACCGACGAGATGCGCCGGGCGAGCGGCGGAGCGATCGGCCGGACCTGAGCCCGAACGGGGCGGTCGAGCAAAGCCAGGCCCGGCAGCACGCCCACGCCCAGGCCCGCTTCGACGAGCGCGATGATCACGCTGAAGTCCTTGCAGCTCGAGCGGATATGCGGCTCGAAGCCTGCCGCACGGCAGGCTCTCACCGTCACCTGCGAGAGGTGGCTGTTGTCCGTGTCCATGATCCAGAAGGCATCGCGGAACTCCTCCAGCCGGGCTTCTCCGGCTGGAGGCCGTCGCCGTGTCGGAGCGCTGCCGTTGCGCGGGGCAGACGCGCGAACGTTGGTCGCCGGTCTGCCGACCGCCGGCCGGCCGACAGCCGGGTCTTCAACGACCGCCAGGTAGATCGGGTCGCGCATGAATTCGCAGACCTCCAGCGTCCGGTCGGTCACTCGCGAGCCGTCGCCGTAGTCGTCTACGATGGCGATGTCGATCTCGTCGTTCTGGAGAGCGGTCAGGCTTTCGTCTGCTTCGAGATCACGCAGGGTCACGCGCAACTCCGGATGCTGCTTGCTCAGCGCAGTCATCACCGACGGCATCACCGCTCGCGCCACCGTCGGGAAGGCGGCGACGCGCAACGTCCCGGTCACCAGCTGCTGCATCGAGGCAAGGTCGGCCTCCGCGGCAGCGATTGCGCCGGTGATCTTGTCAGCGTGGCGCACCAGCCGCAGGCCGGCATCGGTCAGACGGACGCGCCGTCCGCTCTTCTCGAGAAGGACGACACCGGCCTCCCGCTCGAGTATGGCGAGCTGCTGCGACACAGCCGATGGGGTGACCTCCATCGCCTCGGCCGCGGCCTTGACGGAACCGCGGCGCGAGATCTCACGCAGCAGTTGCAGCCGCCAGACTCCCAGCATCTCAAACGCCTCCGACCAGGCGGACCAAGTCCGGGCTTGCTCCCGGCTACCATCCGCGCTGTCGAGGAATAGTTTAGTCCTGCTTCATCATTCGATGAGCAAGCTGAACTTGACCTGTCCAACTGCCGCTGGCATGCTCGCCCGAGGCCGACCGCGGCGCCGTCGGCGAAATGACGGTTGCCCCGCCGCCGAGTGCAGTCCCCCGGCAGGAGCGCTGAAATGCTCCGGCCGACCGGCGACAAAGGGAGATCGCAATGAAGCTCGCGGAACGCATGGCTCGTATCGGCACCGAGACCGCATTCGAGGCGGCGGCACGGGCGCGAGCGCTCGAGGCCACCGGCAGGTCGGTCATCCACCTCGAGATCGGCGAGCCCGACTTCGACACCCCGGCCAACATCCGCGATGCGGCCAAGCGAGCCTTGGATCGGGGAGCGACGCACTACACCCCGACGGTCGGGATTCCCGAGCTGCGCGCGGCGATCGCCGCCGACGCCACTGCCCGCAAGGGCTTCACCGTGACGCCGGACCGCGTCGTGGTCGTCCCCGGCGGCAAGCCGGTCATGTTCTTCGCGATCCTTGCCCTGATCGACGAGGGCGACGAGGTCATCTATCCGGACCCGGGCTTCCCGATCTACGAGTCGATGGCGAACTACGTCGGCGGCGTGGCGGTTCCCTGCCCGATCCGCCAGGAGAACGGCTTCCGGCTCGACCCGAAAGAGCTGGCCTCGCTCGTGACCAGCCGCACGAAGCTGGTGATCATCAACTCCCCGGCGAACCCGACCGGTGGGGTATCGACGCGCGCCGACCTCGAGCAGATCGCGGCGGTCGCCCGCGAGCACGACCTGATCGTGCTTGCCGACGAGATCTACGGCCGGATCCTCTATGACGGCGAGTTCTTCTCGATCGCCTCGCTGCCGGACATGGCCGAGCGCACGATCGTCCTCGACGGCTTCTCCAAGACCTACGCGATGACGGGCTGGCGGCTTGGCTACGCAATCGTCCCCGACGCGCTGGTGACGCCTTTCAGCCGGCTCATCGTGAACAGCGTCAGCTGCACGAACGCAGCGACGCAATGGGCCGGCGTCGAGGCCCTGACCGGGCCGCAGGACGCCGTCGACGCCATGGTCACCGAGTTCAAGGCCCGCCGCGACCTGATCGTGGATGGGCTCAACTCGATCCCCGGCGTGACGTGCCTTCGACCGGAAGGGGCGTTCTACGTCTTCCCGGATATCTCGGCTACCGGCCTGACCGGCGCCGACCTCGCAGACAGGCTGCTCAACGAGGGCGGCGTCTCCGCGCTGGCCGGCACCGCGTTCGGCCACGTGGGGCTGCACCATCTCCGCTTCAGCTATGCCAACTCGCGCGAGAACATCGCCGAGGCGGTTCGCCGCACACGGACCGTGATCGAGCCGCTGGTCGAGGCGCGACACGGCGCGGCCGTCCGATGACGGCGGCGGATCCGAAGGGGGGCAGCGCGGCAGCGAGCGGCGCGGCAGTGGGCGGCCCGGCAGCGAGCGGCGCGGCATCGAGCGGCGCGGCATCGAGCGGCGCGGCGGCGAGCGGCGCAAACGCCGTCGACGCCTCCGAGGCGGACCGGCTCTTCGCGGCTGCCGAACGCGACTTCCACTACTACGAGGTCCTCAAGGACCTCGTGGACGAGTGCATAGACCTCGAGCTCGACTACCGCCAGAGCGGGCATCCCGGCGGCTCTCGGTCCAAGGTTCACATGCTCCTTGCCCTGTTCCTCTCGGGAGCGATGCGCTGGGACATCCGCCGGCCGTGGCTGCGCTACGCCGACCGTTTCGTCCTCTCCGCGGGTCACACCGTGCCGCTCGTCTACGCCACTCTCGCCGTCTTCAACGAGGCGCTTCGGGCTCGCTTCGAACGAACCGGCGACCCTCGATTCGCCTTCCCCGAGGACGGGCGCTTCGCCCTGACGTGGGAGCACCTGCTGGGGCTGCGGCATCGCGGCGGGTTGCCTGGCCACGCCGAGATGGCCGGACGGACGCTCATCTTCAAGGCCAACACGGGGCCCTCCGGCCATGGCATGCCCTTCGCGGCGGGTCAGGCGCTCGCACTCAAGATGGCGGGGGCCGGCGAAGTCCGCGTCTTCGTCGTCGAGGGCGAAGGCGGCCTGACGCCCGGCGCGGCGCACGAGACGAAGAATTCGGCCTGGGGCCTGGGGCTCTCGAACCTGGTCTTCCTGGTCGACTGGAACGATTTCGGCATCGACGAGCGGCCGGCTTCGGCCGTCATTCACGGCACGCCGGTCGACTGGTTCGAGCCGTACGGCTGGCGCGTTACCGGCACTCTCGAGGGCATGGAGTGGGGTCCGGTCACCCGCGCGGTCCTCGACGCCGCGCGCGGCTCGAACCCCGCCGGCGCCCCCAGCGTGGCGTGGTTCCGCACCCGCAAGGGTCGTGGCTACGGCAAGTACGACGCGGCCAGCCACGGCACGCCGCACAAGCAGCATGCCCCCGAGTTCTGGGCCGTCCGGCGCGAATTCATGGACCGCTACGGCGTTGTGTACCAGGGCGCCGGCGAGCCCGCGGTAGCCGACAAGGCCGCCCTCTCCGCCGAGGCCGAAGCCAACTTCAAGACCGTCATGAGCGTCTTGCGGCGCGACCAGGGGCTGGTCGACTGGCTCTCGGACCGGCTGCTCGAGGTCGCCGGTTCGGTGCCGGCGGCGATCGATCGGGTCCGAATCGGCGCGGCCACGCAGCCTGCGGCTCAGGGCAAGGTAAAGGCCGGCACGGCGAAGGCCCGCCTGGCCGCTGGCGCCAGCAGACCCTCAACGCCGACCGCGGATTCCAGTCTCTTCGATTTCGAGCGCTACCCAGCCGAGATGTGGAGGGCACCCGGCGATCGCCAGCCCAACCGCGCCGGACTGGCGACGTGGGGTAGCTACGTCAACGCCATCAGCAAGCGCGACTACGACCGCCCGCTCTTCATCGCGTGTTCGGCGGACCTGGCGGAGTCGACCAACATCGCCGGCTTCGCCAAGCCGTTCGGAGACCTGCCGGGCTTCGGCTGGTACGAGCGCGACACAAACCCAACCGGCTCGCTGCTGCCCACCGAGATCACCGAGTTCACAAACGCCGGCATGATGGCCGGCCTCGCCTCGGTGAACTTCGCGGCCGATCCGTTCGCCGAGTTCGACGGCTTCTGGGGCGCCTGCTCGACATATGGTTCGTTCAGCTATCTCAAGTACGGCCCGCTGCGGCTCTTCAGCCAGCTCGCGCAGGACTGCGACCTGCGGGTCGGCAAGGTGCTGTACGTGGCCGGCCACTCCGGTCCCGAGACGGCCGACGATTCGCGAACTCACTTCGGGATCTTCGAACCCGGCGTCACCCAGCTCTTCCCCGACGGCCACGTCCTGGACCTGCACCCTTGGGAATACAACGAGGTTCCCGTGGTGCTGGCCGCGGCCTGCGCCACGGACGTCCCAATCATCGCCCTCCACCTGACTCGGCCACCCGTCGAGGTACCGGATCGAGCCGCTCTCGGGATGCCGAGCCACTTCGCCGCCGCTCGAGGCGCGTACGTCATGCGGCCGTTCCGCGACGACGCTCCAAAGTCGGGCACGGTCTTCGTCCGCGGCTCGCTCAGCACTGCCAACCTGGTCAAGGTGCTGCCCGAGCTCGATCGACGCGGCCTCAACGTCAAGGTGGTGGCGGCCATCAGCCCGCAGTTGTTCGCGCTCCAGGACGAGGCCTACCGCGCGGCCACGGTCGAGCCGGCCGACCGGCTCGACTCGATGGTCGTGACCAACGGCGCCTACAAGCTGATGCGCGACTGGGCCGACGACCCGATCGTGCGCGAATACTCGCTCAGCTCGGATTGGGACGACCGCTGGCGGACCGGCGGGTCGGTCGAAGAGGTCATCGAGGAGGCGCACCTCGACGGCGTCCACATCCTCGAAGCGATCGAACGATTCGCCGCCGAACGGCCCGACCGCTTGCGCCGCCTGCGCGAGCGGCTGGACGCCGCGGAGCGACGCTGAGGTCAGTAGCCGCTGATCGCGATGAGCCAGATGCCGAGGCCGGAGCCCGGTTCTCCCATCGAGAGGACCCTGGTCTGTCCGGCCTGGTAGCTGTTGCCAAGCTGCAGAAGGATCGTCCCCGTTGGGCCGCCGACTGTCGGGTCGTTGACCTTCATCCAGGTCACGCCGCCATCCTGGGAAATCCAGACGTGCGCGCCATCGGCCGATGACGTCGTGGCGAACAGGAAGTCGTGTTTGCCGTCCTGGGCGCTGAGCGACGCTACGTACGCGATCGAGGCGGCGTAGGGCATGGAGTCAGCGCTGACCTTGACCAGTTTCCACGAGTGTCCGCCGTCGCTCGACGCCATGAGCTGCTGGCTCATGCCATCGCTCGAGCCGCTGACGGCGTAGACGGTGCCGTCACCGGTCACGGTCGCGCTCGTAACCGCGCCCAAAGGCTTGGTCGTGCTGTCGGCAGTGGCCTTAATCCAGACCTTGCCGTCGGTCGACCACCAGATCGGGGGCTCGCCCGCGGCACTCGAGGTGAGGGGCGTGCCAGACAGGACGAACCCACCGGGTGTCGAGAAGACGAATGCCGCCGAGCCCTTGATCGGGGCGAGGACGTAGGTCCACGTCGAGCCGTCGGCCGACCACCACACCCCAACCTGGGCGGCCGAGTCGGCGGCGGCAACGTTCCAGCCAAGAGCGATGAATTCGCCGTTGGGGCCAGAGACCACTTGCTCGACGGTCACGCCCTGGAAGTCGGCGCCGGCCGCCGTCTCGCGCCACGTCTTGCCGTCGTCGCGGGAGGTCCAGATGCGGCCGTCGGTGGTCCCGCCGGCGCCCTTGACCCCGCCCGTCACCACCGTCGCCGTCCCGTTGGAGGCGATCGAAGTCAGGATCGCCACGTCCTGGCTGATGGCGGCCGGCGCGCTCCAATCCCAATACAACCCGTCGTCGGAACGGACGAGGCCGGTGGCACCGAACATGCCGCCGGTCACTCCGAGGTACTTGCCCGAGCCAGTGACGACTGCGGCGGTGGGCAATGCCCCGCTCTCGTTCGAGATCGAAGGCACGCCCGTGCAGATCAGGCTGCCGATGCCGATGCTCGCCTGAACCGGAGGCTGGTGCGTGACCAGACTGGTTCCGGATGCCGGCGGCGTGGGACCGCTGGCCGAGTTGCTGGTCAAGGGCACGGGGCTCTGCCGCAAGTGCAGCAGCAGGCCGGCGCCAGCGACTCCGATGACGACCGCCATTGCCACGGCGAAGGCGGCTTGGGCTCGGCGCGCGTATGGGGAAGGGGCGCCGAGCCCGGCGATCCGCTCCAGAGCACGGCGCAGCTGTCCGAGCGGGCCCCGATACCGCCTGGACTGGGCTTCGGGCAGCTCGCGCAGGAAGCGATGGAGGGAGACAGGGGCCGGCGGCTGCGGTCCGTCGACGACGTCCTGCAGGCGCTTCTCGAGGTCTCGCTCGTTCATCGCTTCACCTCCGCCGAGAGGCTCGTTGCCCGACTCGTCCGACCGGCCTCCTCGCGAAGCGCACGAAGGGCGTAGTGGAGCCGAGACTGGACCGTTCCGAGAGGGACGCCGAGCACATCCGCGATCTGCTGAAGAGAGAGGTCCCGCCAGAACCGCAGACCAACCACGACCCGCTGGTCTGGACTGAGGACGTGCAGCAGCCCGTCGACCTCGTTCCTGGCAAGAGATGCCCGAAACGGGTCGTCTGTGTAGACGGCAAGTTCGTCGTTGAGCTCCTCTATCCGGGCGCCGCGACGCTTGCGCAGCTTGTCGCGACAGATGTTGACAAGGATCCGATCGAACCAGGGCTCGAACCGATCCTTGTCGCGAAGCGAGGACCAGGCCTGCCAGCTGCGCGTCAACGCCTCCTGCACGGCGTCTTCGGCCTCGGTGGCATCGCCGAGCAGGTAGCCCGCCAGCCGGTAGGCGTCGTCCAGCACGCGCTCGGCGAGGTCGACGAACGTCACCGGACGGACTCCGGCGAACGCGAACGCCGCCTCCAACGTGGCGAGCCTCCTTGTCCTGTTGCGACGAGCTGCGGCCCGCAGCCGGCAATCCAGACGAGGCGAGCGGCGTTTCTGTTCAAATCGACCAGTGCCAGCGACGATCCCGGCGCCACTCTGGCCACTCCCTGCGGCGCGCGGGGCCACCTGGCGAGCAGCCACCTCACGCGGGTCCATTGTGGCCCTCGGGCGGGAGCAGGTCTTGCACTTCGAGCACGCCGAAGCAGCCTTGCCGCCCGGTCAGACAGGGCGAGTGAGACGGCCGGGCCCCGAGCCGGAGCCGTTCAGCTGCCCGCGAGCAGGCTCACCATGAGGCTGTTCAGTTCCCGGTTCCGGTCGGCGGGTCGTTCCGGGCGTGGCAGTGGCTCCTTCGGTAACATTCGATCATGCCTGACTTCTACGATTTCGACCGGGCCGACGCCAGGCTGCCCGAGCTCCGGGAGACCCTTCTCCGGCTCCGCGCCCTGCGCGACGAGGTGGTGTCGGTGCGCGACCGGATCGTGGAGCTGAACGCGCCGGCCCTCGCCGGCGGGGTGGCGTCGACGCCGCCGCCTGCCCGCGCCGAGGCGGAATTGGAGACCAAACGGCTCCGGATGCGTCTCCAAGGGCTGGTCGACCAGATGCAGGCCACCGTGATCCAGATCGACAGTTGGGGCATCCAGCTTCGGGAGATCGAGACCGGCCTGGTGGATTTCCCGGCGCTGGTCTCGGGCCGACCGGTCTGGCTGTGCTGGCGCCTCGGCGAGGACCACGTGATGTGGTGGCATGAGGTCTCCGAAGGGTTCGACGGCCGACGTCGAATCGAGGACCTGGTCTGACGGACGACCAGCCCGCACCGGGTCCTGGAAGCGAGCGCGGAGAACGCGCCCGAGTCGCGGTCATGCAGGGCGATCGAGCCAAGGCGTACCGGCCGATCTCGCCCGACCTTCGTCGATTCGCGCTCGAAGCGGGCGTGTCGGCTTATGAGCGGGGCGACTTCTTCGAAGCCCACGAGCTCATGGAACCGGCCTGGATGGGGACCTCGAACCTGGCCGAGCGGGCGCTCTACCAGGGCCTGATCAAGCTCGCCGCCGGATACGTGCACGCCGTCCGCGGCAACCCGATCGGCATGACGCGCAACCTTCGCGGCGCCCGGATCCACCTCGAGAATTCGCTCCGACTGGATCCCGAAATCTCGCGGGCGGTGAACATCGACCTGGAGCCCCTGCTGGCTGGGATCGACCGCCGGCTCGCGGCTCTGACCACGATCGCGGACGATCTCGCGGTCGCGCGCCGGCCCTTGATCGACCTGCTGCCGGCGGCTCCGCAGATTCGCTGATCGGCGAGTGTCGAATCTCAGCCGAGCGACGGGACCGCCGGCACGCCTCGTAGACTGTCGGTCATGCCCATGACCACCAGCCGCCGGCACCACGCCGTCGCCCGACGGATCGGCATGACGCCCGAGCAATTCGTGGTCGCCGTCGGAATCATGTCAGCCCTTGCCGTTGCCGCCCTCGACGGAACGGTCGTGTCCACCGCGATGCCGACGATCATCGGCAATCTGGGCGGCCTCTCCGAGTACAGCTGGGTCTTCTCGGCATACCTCCTGGCTTCAACCGTGACCGTCCCGCTCTACGCCCGCATGGCCGACATGTACGGTCGCAAGCCGGTCTTCATGTTTGGGCTGGCGCTGTTCGTCGGCGGGTCGATGCTGTGCGGCTTCGCCGGCTCGATGACCATGCTCATCCTCTTCCGCACGATCCAGGGCCTCGGCGCAGGGGCCGTTCAGCCGATCTCCTTCACGATTCTCGGCGACGTCTTCGAAAGCGAGCAGCGGGCCAGGATCCAGGGACTCTTCTCCGGAGTCTGGGGCGCCGCGGCGGTCGTTGGCCCGGCCATAGGCAGCATCATCACCACGACCGTCGGCTGGCGATGGGTCTTCTTCGTCAACGCGCCAGTGGGATTGATTGCGGCGGTGCTGATTGGTCGCTACTTGAACGAGCGCATCCAGCGCCACCCGCACCGGCTGGATCTGGCGGGGGCCGGGATGCTGACCTTGAGCCTGGTTTCGCTGCTGTTCGCAGCAACCGAGGGTGGCCAGCTGTGGGGCTGGACGTCGCCCGTGACGCTGGGTTTGGTGGTCGGAGCCGTGGCGCTCCTTGCCGCGTTCGCCGTCTTCGAGCGGCGGATCGCCGAGCCGCTGATCGACCTGGGCCTGCTGAAGATTCCAGTCATCGCGGCCGGGCTGGCCATCGGCGGGTTGTCTGGCGTCGTGATGTTCAGCCTTTCGACCTACGTGCCGCCACTCGTCCAGGGAGTGATGAGCGGCACGGCGCTCCAGGCGGGCGTCGCCGTCGCTGCGATGTCGATCGGCTGGCCGGTAGGCTCGATCGTCGGCGGCCGAGCGCTGCTGCGTTTCGGGGCGCGACCGACCGTTCTCGTGGGCATGGCGATGCTCGTCGCCGGCACGCTCGTTGTCACGCAGGCGACGCGACCCGGAACCCTCGAGGGAGGGTTGGCGGTGGCCGGCCTCGGCGAGGCCATCACCGGGCTCGGAATGGGTCTGTCCTCCACGACGATCCTGGTCATGGTCCAGGCATCGGTTCCGTGGCAGCGCCGGGCGGTGGCCACGGGTCTGGTCCAGTTCAGCCGGACGATCGGCGGAGCGGTGGGCGTGGGGCTGCTCGGCGGGATCGTCACGGCGGCAGTTGGCAACTCTTCTGCGATCGTCCTGGACCCGATCGGTCGGAACTTCATACCGGCGGCGCAGCTCACGGCGATGCGCTCGGCGCTGTCCGGCGGACTCGAGTGGGTCTTCATCATCGTGGCGATCGACGCCCTGGTCGTCGCGGCGGTAGCGCTTCGCTTCATGCCGACCGTGCGTATCGAGCGACGGGCGAGCGGCGCGGCCCCGAGTGGCGCAGCCGGTACCGAGCCAGCGGCGGCTGGCGCGTCCGCAGGTTCAGGCGCCGATGCCGGCGCCGGCTAAACCTCGCCGACCACTTCCACCCCCGCCACGCCGCCCAGGCGCCGCCGCATGACCGCCACCGCGTCCGGGTTCGAGTCCACGAGCAAGAAACGCCGGCCCAGGTCCAGCGCCGCGGCGCCCGCCGTCCCGCTCCCGGCGAAGAAGTCCGCGACCACTCCCCCCAAGGGACACGACGCCGATACCACGCGTCGGAGAACCGCCACCGGCTTCTGGGTCGGGTAGCCGGTCCGCTCGGAGCCGCCGGGCGGCACGATCGTCTGCCACCACGTGTCGGTCGGGAGCTTGCCGCGGGCCGCCTTCTCGGGACCGACCAGTCCGGGCGCCATGTATGGAATCCGATCGACCGCGTCTGCGTCGAACCAGTACCGTTCGGCGTCCTTCACGTAGACGAGGATGTCGTCGTGCTTTGCCGGCCAGCGCCGCTTCGTCCGGGCGCCGTAGTCGTACGCCCAGACCACCTCGTTGAGGAAACAATCCCGCCCGAACAAGGCATCGCACAGCACCTTGGCGTAGTGGACCTCGCGCGGATCGAGATGGAGATAGAGGCTGCCCGTCGGACGCAGCACGCGTCGGATCTCGGCCAGTCGAGGCTCGAGGAAGTCGAGGTAGTCGTCGTGGATGTCGAGGTAGCTCTGGGCGCCGAGCTGGACCGTCCGGTAGCGCCGCCCGCCATACCCGGTTCGATCACCCGCCTCGTCGTCTCGGACCGTTCTGAGCCGCCGTAGCGTCTGTCGTTTGCCGGTGTTGAACGGGGGATCGATGTAGACGAGATCGATCGAATCGTCCGGGAGCGAGCCGAGCACGGCCAGGTTGTCGGCCAGCACTATCCGTCCGACCGCACCGCCCAGGATGTCGACACCATCGGCCACCGGTCGAGGTTAGCAGAGCCGCTATCCCAGGCTCTGCCGCCCGAGTTTGTGCGTCCGGGGCTCGCGCTACCGCGGGTAGCTACCGGTCAGCTTCTTCCAGACGCGGTGTGGAGCGTGGAAAGCTGGCGTACCGGCCAAGAACATGTACGGGCAGAGACCCTGGACCACGTCGATGCCATTCTCTTCGCAGAACGCCACCGCCGATTTGGTCGAGGCACCGGGAGCCATGCCGCCGTACATCCAGACACGCTTCACGCCGGCCTCGGCACAGTCGCGAACGACCTGGTCGGTCGACCTCTTCGAGGTCATGATCAGCGCGCCGTCGACGCCCGGCTTGATGTCGCCGACCTTCGCGAAACACGGCTGACCATCGAGCTCGGTGGCCAGCGGATTGACCGGAATGGCCTCGTAGCGGCGTTGCCGGAACTCCTGCCACATCACATTGGAGAAACCCTTCGGATCGCGAGACACGCCCACTATCGCGATTCGCTTGAGGGCCAGGAAGTCGTCGACTTGTTTCTTCGTGGTCATTCGGTCCCCTTTTCTACTGCAGAGACGCCGATTCTTGCGCGCCTCCGATCTATCGCGAAGGGCCGGATGGCCTGACGGCGCGGGGGAGTGCGGCCGGCCGAGTGGAGGGCATGCGAGAGTCACCGGGCGGCCGCGGCCCGACTTGCCGCCTCGGCCGAGTCACGCTTGAACCCGCGGCCGCCTCGCCCGCCCCGAAACGTGACCCTCGGCACTGGCTCACTCGGCCGAGCGTCGGGGAGCCTTGGGCGACGATATGCAGCGGAGAGACTGAATGAAGAAGGCCGTGGTCGTATACCGCAGCCACTCTGGGGTGACTCGCCGATACGGCGAGGAGATCGCCGCGTTTCTGGGGCGTAAGGGAGTCGCCGCGCAGGTGGTCTCCGTCGGCGAATGCGACACAGCCAGCCTGGCCGACGCGGACTACCTCCTCCTCGGCTGCTGGACGAGCGGCCTGTTCGTCGTCATGCAGCATCCCGACGAGCCGTGGATGGCGTTCGTCCGCGACATGCCGAACCTGCCGGCGGAGCCGGGCGCGCGGCACCCGAAGGTCGCCCTCTTCACCACCTACCAGCTCCGGACCGGCAGCCAATTCGCCAAGATGCGGACGGCGCTGGCCGGCAAGGTGGCCGCTCCGCAGCTCCAGCTCCAATCGCGCAATGGCCACCTGTCCGCGTCCGACGAGCAAGCCCTCGAGCGCTTCGTCTCCTGAGCGAGAGCGCCGCCTCAGGGCCACGACCAGCGCCTCCACGGCCCGCCGGGCATGCCTCGAGCCGCGGTCCGCAGATGCGAAGAAGGCCAGCGTGGAGGGAGACCCCGCTGGCCTTTGACACGGAATGGTGGTGGCCGACGGATTCGGCCACCACTTGGTCGTCGAAATCAGCCCTTGATGGCGCCTGACATGAAGCCTCGGACGTACTGGCCCTGGAGGGCAAAGAAGAGAAGCAGGCAGGGCAGGGCCATGACCACGACGCCGGCTTCCAGCGAGCCATAGTCGATGACCCCCATGGTCTGCTGGCGCAGCGTGGTGATGGCCAGCGACAGAGGTGCCTTGCTGCTGTCGTTGATGAGAATGAGCGGCGTGATGAAGTCGTTCCACGCCGCCAGGAAGGCGAAAAGGGCCACGGTGATGATGCCCGGCCGGACAGACGGCAGAAGGATCTTGCGCAGGACCCCGAAGGTCCCGGCGCCGTCGACTTGGGCAGCTTCCTCTAGCTCTTTGGGCACGGCCTCGAACGAAATCCTCATCATGAAAGTGGCGAACGGGAGCTGGAACATGCTCATCACCAGGCCCAGGCCGAGAAGTGAGTTCTGCAGCCCGATGACCTTGAGCAGCACGTACAGGGGGATCAGCATCGTGGCGTAGGGGACCATGAGAATCGCGAGTGTCACGAGGAAGATGGCGTTCTTGAACGGGAAGTCGAACTTGGCGAAGGCGTATCCGCCCAGCAACGACACCGCCAGGGTGATCACGACGGTGGAGACGGAGACGAAGACGCTGTTGAAGAAGTACTGCCCCAGGCCGTCCTGGTAGTGGAGCAACGTGTTGTAGTTGCCGAGTCCCACGCCGCTCGCCTGCCCGCTGCCGGCCTGGCCGTTGACCGATGCGTAAGCCGCCCACAGGAGCGGGAACAGGAAGACGATCGCGGCGCCGCCTGAGAGCACGTAGTAGGGAGTCCGAGTCAGGGCGAGCGCAAGCACCTTCGGTTTCATCGCTCTACCCTCACGTTTCTTCCGCGCCGCGGAGGGCGCGGAACTGGACGGCGTTGAGCACGAGCAGGACCGCCAGGACCACGATCGATATCGCGGCCGCGGTTCCCAGGTTGAGTCGCTGGAACGCCTCGCGATAGATCAGCTGCACCACGGTGATCGTGGAGTTGTCCGGCCCGCCCTTGGTCAGGATGTAGAACTGGTCGAAGGCCAGCAACGAGCCGGTGATGCACAGGATCAGAGACAGCGCGAGGGACCGGCGTAGCAGCGGGATCGTGATGTACCGGAAGGTGTGCCATCTATTCGCGCCGTCGATCGCGGCCGCCTCGTAGAGGTCCCGCGGGATCGCCTGCAAACCCACGAGGAGAATCAGCATGTAGAAGCCGGCGAATCGCCAGACGATCAAGAAGGTCGTGGATAGCAGCGCGCTGAGCGGATCGCCCAGGAATTCGATTGGGTTCTGAGTGATCCGAAGCTGCTCCAGGAGCGGGTTCAGTGGCCCGATCGAGTCCGAATACAGGCCCCAGAACAGCAGCGAGGCCGAGGCGAGACCCATCGCGCTGGGCAGCAGGAAGGACGTCCGTAGGAAGCCCTTCCATTTCCCGCCGGCCTGGATCAGGAGCGCCAGGCCGAGGCCCATTCCGATCAGCAGAACGGTGACCAGGACCGTGTATTCGATGGTGAACCAGACTGCAGGCCAGAAGAGGGCATTCGTTTCGATCGCGGAGTAGTTGTCCGGAAAATTGAGGCCTTTGTCACCGGCGAGCAGCGGCCAAGTGCTGGCCGACATCCGGGCGACCAGGAAGAGCGGGGCGATGAAGAAGACACCCACGAAGATGGCTGTCGGTGCCACGTACAACATGCCCAGCAGCTGACGCGACCGCCTCTGCGATTTCCACCACCTGGCGCCCGACTGCGCGGAGTGGGAAGCCGGGGCGCTGGTAGACGCCGTGGCCATGGCCGGAATGATCCTCCGTGGTGCTGGGGACGATGGCGCGGGGCGAACCCGAGCTTTCGGGTGAAGCGCCCCGCGCATTCGTCTAGCTAGTCGCAGCCTGTCGCTAGCCCTTAAGGGATGCCGTTATTGCGTCGTTGTCTTTGTCGACCTTGCTTGGGTCTCCGAATACCGCGTCGCGGGTCAGGACGAGCCAAGGCCCGTTCGGGTCGTTGAACGTCTGGCCGAAGTTCTTGGCGAGCGGCGTGACGCCCTTGGCGGCGACCTGGTTGACGGTCACCACGCGCGGGTCGGCCGCAGCGTACTTGTTGTTGGCGAGGTCGGAGCGGGCCACGATGTTCCCGCCCTTGGCCACGATCTCGACCTGAGCGTAGTCGCTGAGCGTCCAGGCCAGGAAGTTCCAGGCCTGATCGGACACCTTGCTGTTGGCAGTGATGCCGACGGCGTCGCCGCCGACGAAGGTGGACTGTCCGCCGTTGAGTCCCGCGATCGGGGCAACGCCGAAGTTGACCGTGGAGGGGATCGAGCCAAGCAGGCTGCCCGGGTACGGCATGATGCCGATGTTGCCCTTGGGGAAGAAGCTGACCCACGTCGGTCCGGTTTCGGTCTTGCTGCTGGGCGCCACGATGCCGTCCTTGAACTCGCCCGCGTAGATCGCGTAGACGGCCTTGGCCTCGTCGCTATTGAGGAGCGAGGCAGTTCCGTCGGCGTTCATGACCTGCTGGCCGTCGGCCCAGATGCTCGGCCACCAGGTGAAGACCTCGCAGCCGCCGCAGTTGCCGCCGAAGAAGCTGCCCTTGACGTCGCC
Source organism: Candidatus Limnocylindrales bacterium (assembly GCA_049521175.1). Lineage (GTDB taxonomy): Bacteria > Chloroflexota > Limnocylindria > Limnocylindrales > CSP1-4 > Fen-1039. Next base: position 19,027 of record JBEKPB010000019.1, on the reverse strand, counting down.
GCCGAGCTTGTTGATTGCTCGCGCGTCCGCGTCGAATTCCTTGAGGGTCGTGGGCGGCTTGTTGGGATCGAGCCCGGCCTTGGTGAACAGGTCCTTGTTATAGACCCAGACCGAGAGATCCATGATGAACGGGATGCCGTACGCCTTGCCACCCGAGGTCGCGGCCTTAATCGGGCCTGTGGCCAGGGTGCTGGCGAAGGGCAGAGCGCTGATCTTGCTGGTGATGTCGGTGAACAAACCCTGGGAAGTCCAGTTGGGCATGAACACGACGTCACCGGAGATGATGTCGGGTAGCGAGCCCGCGCCGGCCGCGGCCCCGACCTTGGCCTGCATGTCGTCGGTGGGGACGATGGTCAGGTTGACCTGGTTCTTGTGGGTGGCGTTGTAAGCGGCGACCAACGCCGTCGCCTGGAATTGGGTCGCCGCGCGGGTCCACATCGTGATGGTGCTGCCGTCGTCCGTGCCGGCGCTGAAGGTTGTGGGCGCCGCGGACGCGCCCGGGGCAGCCGGCGTGACCACCGGAGCCTGTGTTACGAGCGGCGCTAGCGTCGGCGTCGCCGTGGTCGAGCTGCAGCCTGCAACCGCCAACAGGGCGACGGTCGCCAGGGCCGGCAGCCTGAACGGGTTCCTCATCCCTTGCTCCTCTCGATGTGCACTAACGATAGCCTCTTGGGCTCCCCGACTGGCCAATTCCCGCCGGCGAATGCCTCTGGGCGGCGACAGACTAACATACGCAATCGCGTGCGTACAATCGTTTTCACGAATTCCTTTTCAGCCCCCTTGCGTCTTCGGTCCGCGTATGCAATCGTTTGCGTGCCTACGATACCGCCGCCGGGAGCGGGGACCGACCCTGGCGGCAGCTGAGCGGGCTCCGGCTCGTCGAATCGCGGCGTGCCGAAGCCATTCTCCAGGCGCGATCGGGATCGGATGAGTCGGCCGGCACTTCCCTCCTTTGGGACCGGCCGTGAAGCATTGCTACAGAGGATTGGAAGCGTGTCGGTGGAATTCGAGGCACTCGTCGCGGCCGTGAACCCCACTCAGTCCGCAATCTCACGGCTCATCCATCTCGGGGCGGCCGGGGTGAGCGTGACTGGTGGATTCTGGGCTGAGCGACTTCGTCTCAACCGAGAGAGCACGCTGCCCCATGGGTTCGAGCAGTTGGAGCACGCGGGGAACCTCCACAACCTCCGTCTCGCGGCGGGAGCACCCGGCGAGTATCGGACCCTCGGTTCCGAAGTAGGCCTGGTCTACCCGTTTCTCGATTCTGACGTCTACAAGTGGCTCGAGGCCGTTGCCTGGGAGCTCGGTAGCGCTTCGGATCCCACCCTCGCTCGAACAGCCGACGAGGCGATCGGAGCTGTGGTCAATGCGCAGCGTCCGGACGGCTACATCAACTCCTACGTCCAGGTGGTCGCAAAGGGGCAGGAGTACAAGGATCTGGCCTGGGGTCACGAGCTCTACTCCGTCGGCCATCTGATCCAGGCCGCTATCGCCTGGCACCAGGCCCTCGGGGACGACCGGCTTCTGGCGGTGGCTACGAAGGCAGCCGATTCGGCCGAACGCGAGTTCGGGCCTGAAGGCAGGGTGGGCATCGATGGCCACCCGGGGATCGAGATGGCGCTGGTCGAGCTGTTCCGGACCACCGGAGAACGGAGACACCTGGAGCTGGCCGCCCGAATGATCGGTGCTCGCGGGCATGGCCTGCTCGGACCAGGGCGCTTCGGCTCCGCGTACTGGCAGGATCTCGAACCGGTGCGGGAGGCACGCGCGGTGGCCGGCCACGCCGTCCGACAGCTCTACCTTGATTGCGGCGCCGTCGATGTCGCGACGGAGACCGGTGACGCTGCGCTCCTGGAAGCGGTTCATCGTCGCTGGCGCGACATGGTCGCGACGCGGAGCTACCTGACCGGCGGCCTGAGCAGCCGCCATCTCGACGAGTCGTTCGGGGACCCGTTCGAACTGCCACCCGACAGAGCTTATGCGGAGACATGCGCCGCGATCGCGAGCGTGATGCTCGCCTGGCGCCTGCTTCTCGCGACGGGCGATCCAGAGTGCGCAGACGTGATCGAGAGAACGACCTACAACGGGATGCTGGCCGGGTCTTCGCTCGCCGGAACGGAATTCTTCTATGTCAACACGCTCCAGCGTCGATCCACACGGGCGCCTGCGGACCCGACGAAGGGCCACCGCGCCGGCTGGTTCGCGTGCGCCTGCTGCCCGCCGAACCTCATGCGAATGCTCAGCTCCTGGCGGCAGTACCTGGCCACATCCGACAGCGACGGGATCCAGATTCACCAGTACGCCAAATCCGAGATCCGCACCGCCGTGGCGGGCGGCCAGGCCCGGCTATCGGTCGAGACGGATTACCCGTGGGACGGCCGCGTGGCCGTTACCGTTCGCGAGGCGCCTGAAGGACCGTGGTCGCTTTCGCTACGGGTGCCTGGGTGGTGCGAGTCGGCGACAGTCCGTGTCGGATCGTCGGAGGCCGAGCATGCCCTCCCCGGCCGCTGGACGAGCGACGCGCGCATCTGGCAGGTTGGCGACCGGATCGAACTCGCCCTCGATATGCCCGTCCGCGTGACTGCCCCAGACCCCCGGATCGATGCCATCCGCGGCTGCCTGGCGCTGGAACGCGGCCCGCTCGTCTACTGCATAGAGAGCGATGATCTGCCGGCCGGCGTGACTCTCGAGGATGTCGTGCTCGAACCGACGGTCCACCCGGGGACGGTGGCGCGACCCGATCTTGGCGAGGGGTTCATCGGGCTGGTCGTGCCGGCGGTTCACCGGCCGGCCGGCCAGCTGAGCTCGTGGCCGTACCGTCGGACCGGCGGCACATGCGGCAGAGCCGTCGAGGCTCGCGCGATCGAAGCCGGTGCGATCCCGTACTTCGCCTGGGCGAACCGCTCGGTCGACGGAATGCGAGTCTGGATCCCGGTCCGTTCCTAGGAGCGGCTGCCTGCCGCGGTGGGCGGAGCGGCGCCGACGATCGAAGCCGTCGACTGTCGCACGACGAGAGTCGGCTCGAACATCGTGACCCGCGGCTCGCGCGGTAGCGAAGGGTCTCGGGCAAATTCGATCGCCTGGCGGACACCTTCGCCGACGATCTCGGCGATGGGCATCCGCATCGTGGTCAGTGCCGGCACCGTATGAGCGGCGAGGATCAGGTCGTCGAACCCGACTACTGACAGATCGGTGGGAACTGTCCTACCCAGGCTGTATGCGGCATGGAGCACACCCACGGCCACGAGGTCCGTGGAGGTGGCGATGGCCGTCGGCGGTTGCGGCAGCTCGAGCAGCGCCCGGAGGGCAGTCTCACCGCCGGCCAGGGTATTCGGCACGCGCTGGACGTAGCCATCCGGAAGTCCGCCGAAACGAACGCTCATGAACTCTACGAAGGCATCTTCTCGGTGCGGGTTGTCGCCCGGCAGCGCCGCGCTTATGAAGGCGATCCTTTCATGGCCGAGCCCGATGAGGTGCTCGAGTCCGGCCATTACGCCTGCCCGATCGTCGATGTCGACGGTGGGAAACTCGATCGGACTCGACCCCTGCCAGAGCGCCACGACCGGGACGGTCGATGACCGCAGGTCCTCGAGCAGTCGCTGCTGGTCCTGCATGTCTCCAAGCATCACGATGGCATCGCAGTGGCGCGGCTCCAGGACCGAAGTCAGCGCGAGAGCCTGGTCGACGCGCCCGTGGGCGTGGCCGAGCACGATGTTGTAGCCGTGTGACATCGCCTCTACCGCAAGAGCCTCGATCGCGGTCGCAAAGAACGGGTCGCTGAAATCCCGCACGACCGCGCCCATGAGCATCGTCGCGGCTCCGCGAAGACCGCGGGCCAGAGGGTTCGGCCGATATCCGAGCCTGCGGGCGGCCTGCACGACACGCTCTCGGGTCGCCTCGGCAATCGGGACGCGGGTCGGTGCGTCGTTCAGGACGCGTGAGACGGTGCTTTGCGAGACCCTAGCCGCTATGGCGATGTCTCGCATCGTCGTCACCGGCACGGGCACGCGCGGCGTGGAAGTCCTCGCACCGGGTTGGTCGGTCACCTTGGGCATGGGAATTTGGCCTCTCGCTTCTGCCCTGTAGACTCTCCGGGGCAGGCGGCTTGTCGGTGTCGGGCTGCTGTCCCTCGCCTGCAATCCTAGCACCGTGCGATGCACTCATACGAATGCGGCAACGGACATGGTCGAGGGCGCGACCTGCGAGAGGCCCTCTGTTGGTCCGGTCAGGCTGGCCATGCACATATGGAGACCCGGCAATGAAGGTCCTGTTCGTCGGCGGCACCGGGCTGATCAGCAGCGCCTCTACCCGCCTGGCGGTGAAACGCGGCGTGGAGCTCTTCCTCCTCAATCGCGGCAGCGATCCGGATCGGGGGCAGGGCGCAACCACGATCGTCGCCGACCTGCGCGACGAGTCGTGGACGGCGCGAGCGCTGGCAGGTCACCGGTTCGATGTCGTCGTCGACTGGATCGCGTTCACTCCCGACGACATCGAACGCGACCTCCGGCTCTTCAAGGATCGAGCCGAGCAGTTCGTCTTCATCAGCTCTGCCAGCGCATACCTCAAGCCGCTCGGCCACTGGCTCATCCGGGAGGACACACCGCTCGCGAACCCGTTCTGGGACTACTCGCGCAACAAGATCGCCTGCGAGGAACGCCTCATGCGGGCCTATCGCGAGGACGGGTTCCCGGTGACGATCGTCCGCCCGTCGCTTACGTACGGCGACACCCAGGTGCCACTGGCCGTGAACAGCTGGGAGCTTCCCTTTACGGCGATCGCGCGGATGCGCCAGGGGAAGCCGCTCATAGTGCCCGGCGACGGAACATCGCTCTGGACGATCACCCACAACAGCGATTTCGCAGTGGGTCTGGTGGGCCTGCTGGGTCGGCGGGCCGCGATCGGCCACGCCTTCAACATCATGTCGGACGAGGTCCTGACCTGGGACGTGATATATCGGGAGACCGCTGCCGCCGCCGGCGTTGAGGCTCGCATCGTCCACATCGCCTCCGACTTCATCGCAGCGTGCATGCCGGAGATGACCGGCACGCTGATCGGCGACAAGGCCGCGAGCGCCGTCTTCGACACAACCAAGATCAAGCGCTTCGTGCCCGAGTTCCGCGCCGTGACGCCGTTCGCGGAGGGGATCCGGCGCACCGTCGCCTGGTTCGACGCCGACCCGGCCCGACAGCAGGTGGACGCCGAGATGGATGCCCGCTGGGACCGCCTGATCGCCGCTTACCAACGAGGCCTGGAGAACGCAGTCGCGGCGTTTACTTCCTGACGGACGGGCCGGACCACCTGGGCTTCGAGGGGCGGGACCCTACGGAATCGGGCGCCATCCCGTCCGCAGGGCAGCCTAGACTCTGCCCAGCATGAGCGCCGGCTCGTGCAATTGGCCACCGCATGAGGACCACATGGGAGAGGCGCTGTCTCGTCGCAGCCCGGAGTGGCTCCGCGAATCGTGGGGCACGGTCGCTCAGTTCACGGCTCGACGGAATGTGCAGCGTGCCGTACTGGTCCTGGCCGTCCTGCTGGCAGCAGGGGCCTATGTGCGGTTCATGCATGACATCTACAAGGGCGATGCCTACACCTACTGGGTCAACGTGCACGCGAACAGCCTGTACGGCACGGCCCTGGCGGCGACCGTCAGGCCTCAGGGATACCTCTACTCCCCCGCCTTTGCCCAGGCTTTCTGGCCGATTCTGGTTCTGCCCTGGGAGGTCTTCTACGGCATCTGGCTGGCCATACTGACGGTGACGCTGCTATGGCTTGCCCGACCGTGGCTCTCGTTGCTGCTCTTCCCGGAAGTCTTCATCACGTTCGGGATCGCGGTGCTGCTCATCCCGAGACACGCCCTGTCGGCCGGGAATGTCGCCACGCTGATGGGCCTGGCGGTCGTGGCCAGCTTCCGCCGACCGTGGGCCTGGGCGTTCCTGTTGCTCACCAAGGTCACGCCGGGCGTGGGCCTGCTGTGGTTCGTCGTCCGACGTGAGTGGCGCAACCTCTTCATAGCCCTGGGAGCGACCGCCGCGATCGTCCTCGTCTCGTTCAGCTTCTCGTCGAACCTGTGGTGGGATTGGCTGAACGTGATCGAGCTGAACTCGAAGTTCCCCGAGCCGTCGTTCGCTTACCACGTCCTGCCACTCGTCCCGCGCCTGATCATCGCCGCGGTCATCACGGTCGTGGCCGCGCGTTACAACGCCAGGTGGGTTATGCCGATCGTGGCGGTGATATCGCTTCCGTACATCTACGACACGAGCCTGATCATGCTCGTCGGCATTGCACCTTTGTTGCGCCACGATTGGTGGACCGAGAGTCCCGAAAGGGCCCCGACCGAGCCGCTCCACTCCTACCCAGCAGGCTCGCCTTCGATCGCCTGACCCAACAGCAAACCGGTCGAAGAGCTAGCGCGAAAGCTCGTGGACCATCCAGACGTTTGGATCGAAATAGACGCCGCAATCGGTCGCCAGGTCGATGTCGACCGGCGCGAGGGCGCCTTCGACTACGTACGGTCCCGAGATCGGGAAGGTCAGGCCCGTCCACTCCTGCCATTCCCGTACCGAGCCGGCGATCGTCATCGACCGCGGTGAGGCCCGCACGATGCGTGCACCGGCCCTGGCATGGACGCGCAGCCACGGATCGAACGGCAAGCCGTCGGCACGCCGCCAGGCCGCATACGTCTCTATCGGAAGCAGTGGGTAGCGTCCCTTCTCCGTGGGCCGGACGCAGGCGATCAGCGCCTTGAACCCGGCGTCGAGCGCCGTCTGCCGCACGGCCTGGATCATGAGCCCGCTCAGACCCTGGCCGCGCCGCCCATTCGCGACGCAGATCTGGATCGCTCCGAGCGTGTCCGGCGTGCGCCCCGCCTCGAGGTCGGCGACGGACCTTTCGAACTGGGCGTCCCAGCCGTCGGGCAAGCCGTCGTCGCTGCCATCCCACAGCAACGGGGCTGCCTGCGATGCCGCGGCCACCTCGCCGGCATCGTCCACGAGCACGAGCTGGAACCGCGGCCAGTCGTCGCGGAGCCGGCTCCAGTACCGGTCGGCCAGCGGGTCATGCAGCATCAACTCGGGCCAGGACGCGCTGCACATCAGGTCGGCCGGCCGCCACAGCGCCGGCTCGTCGGCTATTCGGACCAGCCGATGGCGGGGCGGTACCACGATCGAATCGAGACTCATTTCGACCGGACGCCTCCGTTCAGAACTGACCTCATGGTAGAGCGATCAACGGAGCCGTGAGGTGCTGATAGACTCGGAGGATGGAGCGGTTCGTTGAGGTTCCCGGCGGTCGCCTGTTTGCGGTGAGCGACGGTGCCGGACCGCCGATCGTGCTCCTGCATGCCGCGATCGTGGATCACCGGGCCTGGGATGCAATGGTTCCGGGGCTCGTGGACTCGGGCTTCCGCGTCGTCCGCTATGACTTCCGGGCGTTCGGCGCCTCCACGACGGAAGACGTCGAGTTCAGCAACCGGGCCGATCTGGTGGCCGTGCTGGACGCGTTTGGCATCGCCCGAGCCGCCCTCGTCGGCAACAGCCGCGGCGGGCAGATCGCTTTGGATTCGGCCATCGAGTATCCCGACCGAGTCGTCGCAGTCGTCGGGGTTGGGGCCGGACTCGGCGGCTTCTACGGTGAGCCAACTCGGGAGGAGCAGGCCCTCTTCGACGAAGGGGAGCGTCTCGAGTCGGCCGCCGAGCCCGATGTCGAGGCGATCGTCGACCTCGACGTTCGAGTCTGGGTCGGCGGTCCCGGGCAGACGCCAGACCGGGTCGACCCGGCCATTCGCGAGGCGGTCAGAACGATGGACAGACCCCTCCATGCCCCAGGGCTTATCCGGGGCCGGCCTATCCGCCTCGATCCACCCGCCAGCGACAGGCTGGACGAGCTCCGCTGCCCGGTCCTCGCGGTCGCCGGCGCGCTGGATGTCTCCGACGTCGCCCAGACGGCGCACCGGCTCGAGGCCGCCGCCCCGAATGCGCGAGCGGTGGTCTGGCCAGACGTCGCTCACATGATCGGCATGGAGGCACCGGACCATCTCAACGCGCTGATCGTCGACTTCCTGGCGCCGCTCGGCCCCTGCCATTGACCCCGTTGGACGAGCAGATGCGTTCGTCCCTGGCGGAGAATCAACGCTGATGGTGGACAGTGCGGCAGACCTCGTCCACGCCGAATATGAGCGGATCGCTACTTCTGCCATGCTGACGCAGGCCGGCGGCGACTCGGTGCCACGGCCAGATGAGGATGGCGCATGACTCTGGACCTAAAACCACGCAAGCGAATCGGGCTCGTCGCCCACGACAACAAGAAGCAAGACTTGATCGAATGGGCCCGTTACAACCGTGGCATGCTCGCCGCCCACGATCTCGTCGCGACCGGTACCACCGGGACGATGCTCGGCCGAGAGCTCGAGCTGCCGGTGACCTGCCTTCAGTCTGGCCCGCTGGGCGGCGACCTCCAAATTGGAGCCATGATCGCCGACGGTAGCATCGACTTTCTGGTCTTCTTCTGGGACCCGCTCGAACCCCAGCCTCACGACACCGACGTCAAGTCGCTCCTGCGGATCGCGGTCGTGTGGAACATTCCGGTCGCGTGCGACCGGGCTTCGGCCGACTTCATGATCTCCTCGCCGCTGATGACCGGCTCTTACGAGCGGACGGTGCCCGACTACACGGCCCACAACGACCGGGAGATCGCAATCGACGAAGAGGCGGACCCGGCCGAAGGACCCGACATCCCCAGGGCGACCGACGGAGCCGACGGAGCCACGCAAGATTTCGAGCGGCACGCTCCGGGTCGTGCAGGCTAACGGCCGTCTGGGGCAACGGCATTCGTGCCGGTCGCGAGGATGCGGCTCGGCTGCGCTTACTCGACCCTGGCAGAGGGCGTATGTTGTCGCAGTGCGACCCGCACTGAGTGGGAGAGGTCGGTATGGGGTTCTTGCGACGGTTGGTCGGTGGCAGCGGGCGGCAGTCTTCAGCACCCGGCGCACAGCAGTGGCCGCCGCCCGGCCCAATCACGACATGGCCGCTAGGGGAATCCTTCACCTCCAAGTTCCCTGCTGTCCTGTTCCTACCCAAGGAGGGGGCGACCGTTGAGGTTTCGGCGGTGTTGGACTGCCAGGACACATTGGGACTCATCGTCGGTGGCCGGACCCTCGACGGCCCCCGAAAGCCTGACCACGTGGCGATACTGCTGCCAGAGCCCTCGGGCCCGCACGGCCCCAACGCGGTCAGGGTCGTAGTCATCCCGACGAGGCCGGGCCAGCCCTGGGGGAAGGTCGGCTATCTCTCTCGCGAGGATGCCCTGCGCTATCGGCCGGTGATCGACCGAGTGGCCGCCATAGGGAAGGTGACCGCCTGCCGGGTGGCTCTGAAGGTCGAGTTCGACCGTGGCCTCGAGGACCGTGGCTACTTCGGCGTCACGCTGCACCTGGACATTCCAGAGAAGCTGATGTTGGAGTTGGACAGAGAGCTACGGGTCTGACACCGGCTGGCCGTCGCTCTGCTCCGCACGGTCGAGCTTGAGACTGCCCGATCTGGTCTACGGGGTGGAGTCCTCGCGCGCCGAACTTCGCGGAGTGGACCTCGGGGCGATCGCGACGGCCACGGTCGAGCCGCGAGTGGGCGACTCCCCGTTCCCCGTTCGGGGCGCTCTCGCGACGGGGAGTGGTGCGGCCAGAGGGCGTCGGCGCGCGAGAACAACATCCGGATGGGCACCAGGGCAACCGCTTGAATGCTGGGCGCGGGGTGCCCTACTCTGCGCTCACCATGATCGGCTAGCTCCTCACCCGTCGCGTTTGCCCCCTGACCGGCACTGTCGCCGCTCAGGCCGTGGCTTCGCATCGCGCGCGAGCCCCAACCGCTCCACGAGTTTGTGGCTTGCGCTCTCCCCTCGTCGAATCAGATTGTGGCCGCCGGATGGGCGGCACGATCGAGTCGCGGGGCTAGTGGATGCGTCTCTGCTGGAGGTTGACGAGCAGTGCCGCGCCGCCGACGAACCCGATCAAGCACCCATCTCGGCCAATACACCGCCAGGCAGGCGATAGACGAGAACCCGAACCGGCGGGGAGGCCGCCGCCAAGGTCCAGCGTGACTACAGCTTCTGCACATTCCGTCCACACCATCGCTCGTTTGGTGGACAAGTACGGGAGCGACCGGCTAGTTGGTGGACAAGTCCCTTGTGCGAATCGCTTCGAACGTCCATTCTAAATTCTGCCTGAAGGGGCCGACATTCACTGTCGAACCGGACCGGGGAGCAATCTCCGGGACGGTCCCGGGAAACCGGGCCGATGTCCGCAAGGTCGTCGGTCACGGGCCCGGCGGCGGATCGACGGTCGCGAGCAATCGCGATGGCCGGTGCGCCAGTCGACGGACAGCTGGTTCCTTTGGGCGCTTTGCTGTCCGCCCCCGACGCTAGGGCCCCGTCCACGCCGTCTGCTCGCACGCATCGGACGGCCACACTCATTCGGCCGACCGCAGCCGGATTGGGCCCTGCCAACCAAGGTCCGCCGTCAACACGATGGCTGAATAGGGTCCCTCACGGTCGGCGGGCGAGGCAACGAGCAGAGCTTCCGGTCGCGCCTCGCGAATATGGCGGGCCCGTTACGTCGATCAACTTAGGCGGTGCCTACCGCTATAAGGAACCTAGCTTCGACTGGTCTTGGCCCGCCACCTGGCGCTTTCGCCCGCCTCAAAGACCGAGCCCTTCGGTCGCCGGCCCAGCGCCGCGAGGGCATCGGCGGCAGCATGTCGCACGTTCAAGTCGCTGTCTTCAAGCGCGGCTTTGAGGGCCTCGGCGGCGCGGGCGTCACCAATGTCGCCTAGCGCTTCCGCGGCGGCTCGACGCACGCTCCAGCCCGCGTCGTTGAGATGGTCGATGAGGGGCTCAAGAGCGCGTATGTCCCCGATCTGGCCGAGGGAGTCAGCGGCAGCTTTGCGTATCTCAACCGCCTGGCTTCGCAGAGCGGCTATTAGCGGCTCAACCGCGTCCGGGTCGCCGATCTTCCCCAGAGCTTCAATTGCCGCTATGCGAACGCTCGTGTTGTCGTCGGTCAGAGCGGCCATGAGAGGCTCAACCGCGTCCGCATCGTGTGACTCGCCGAGAGCCTGAGCTGCGTCCCGGCGCACACGCCAGAGCTTCTGATAATCGAGTGCCTTGACCAGCCCTGAGATGTCACCCTTGGCCGCGAGCCTATCGATGTTTGGCGGTCCGAATAGGGGCAATGTCATTCCTCCGGAGTGAAGTTTGGCACGGAGTGGCCCCGGGCGGAGCGTGGCGGGAAGCAAGTGGGCATGGAGCGACCCCTCGACTTACAGGCCGCCCCCACCCCGTGGCTCAGAGACCTGGGGCACAGGCCGGGCCTGGGACGTTCATGCCTCGACGGACACGTCCCGCCTCTCCGGCTCGCTGTGTTCATCTGGTAGCAGAGCAAGATCGGCCTCTGGCGCGTAATGGGCGCCCAGAGCTTGGGCAAGCCGCACGACAGCGTACGCCGCGATTGTCCACGGCACGAAGGCGGCCGCCTGGGTCCCGGGAACGGCCAGGACTGCCACGAGCCAGGGTGAGCGCAGCGGCAGTGCAAACGTGGCGTAGAAGTACTCCGCCGCGGGCCACAGCGCAGGAACCGCGAGCCAGCCCACCGCGCGGCGGTCCACGAGCCAGAGGGCTCCAAGGGCAGCCGCCACGATGACGAACAGACGTGGATCGCGCGCGGCAGAGAACCCGCCCCAAGTGGCATTCGTAATCCACGCCTGAATCTGCGGATAGTCCGTCGCGTACTGCGCCCACAGGGGCCAGAGGATGACGACGGAGAGCGCTCCGGCAACCGCAAAGAGCCCCAGTGCGTGCCACTGACGCTCCGCGATCATCGGCAGAACGGCGTAGGCCTTCGCGGCGGGTGCGATCGCCCGCAGGACGCTCGATCCGCTGAGGATGAGCGCGAGGCAGACGACGTGCGGATTGCCCACGAACACCGCCTGAGCCAGCGGCGGAAACAGGACCCACCAGGCTGGCAGGCTTAGCCGTCGAATGGTATAGAACGCTGCGCCAATGGTGAGCGCCATCCACCCCACCGTGAACGCGCTGTCAGGCAGCCAGGAGAACGGAACGAATGCCAGCACAGTCGGCGGCGGACCGGTGAAGTAGTAGGCCACGTCCGGAGCGCCTGCCGCCCACGAATGCTGGGAGGCGTAGGCCGTCCAGGGATCGCCACCGGCAAGCCAAGCCTGCGCGGCGTGCAGGTAGATGCGGGCATCGAACCCGAGCATGTCGAGGTGGTAGGGGAAGCTCTCGAAGTAGGGGCGGATGGTCTGCCAGGCCCAGTAGGCAAACCACGCTGCGAGCGCTATCTGCCCTGCGATCCGGAGAGCCCGCCGCCAATCGAACCCCGCCCAACGTTCAACCATCACGCCGCCAGGGTGGGAGCTCTGGACCTGACGAACGCTGAAAGTGCTCAGGGTGGCTGCGGCCGAAGGCTTGGAGTGGCTACAAGGGACCTTCTCACGCTCCGCCTGATCTCACTCTATGGCTTGAGTGCGCAGTGGCCTTCTTGACCTGCCGCCTACTATGCCTCGCCTGGCGCTGGAGCAGTCAGACCATCAACCCGGGCCGATCGACCAAGGCACTTGCGCCGATCCTAATTGACCGGATCGATGATGACCCAATTGCCGTACCACTCGTCGTTGCCGACTTGGCCATCGATGGGGTCTTGATACGGCGAGTCGTCTTGCAGGTACTGAGAGAACTGAATCCACGACCCTCCCGAGCGCCAGTCGGCAACGGTGATCCAGGCATCGCGATAGCCAACGGATTCCAAGGGGTCGGTGAGATCGACGCCGACGATGCTGAAATCCGATGAGCCGGTACTTGGATCAGCGCCCGTGACCTGGTAGCCCGTGATGACCTGCCCGTGGCGGCCGGAGCGGGCAAGGATTCCGACCGGCTTGTGATACGTGGCAAGGGCCGAAACCGCTGCATTCGCGGCCGCGTCGAACGACGAGTAGGACGAGTCGCGATAGACACCGGCGTCGATGCTGCCCCAGCCGTAGTAGTTGAGGGCATTACGCCAGCCGTGTGGGTCCGTGCCGGCCGAGCTCGTAAGCATGGTCATGTGCTCCCGCTCGAAAGCGAGGATCGACTCCTGCGTCGAATAGGAAGTGGTGGGCTGCCAGACGAGGCCGGAAGTCGACCCAGCGTAAGAGATGGTATTCAGCATCGATTCGGTCGACGCTGCAGTGCACGCCGTGAGGTCGGGGTTCTGCCAGCGTTCTGCTCGCGCATCATAGAGATCGAGTGTCCATGTCACGGTCCCCAGCGATGAAGGCGTGAAGTAGCCGGTGACATCGAAGATGACCTGGGCGGTGGGACCCAGAGTCGGAGCGACGTAGGTGACCGAGAGGGTGCCTCCGGCACCTAGAGCGACGGTGACCGCGTTGGCCCGGTCGTCACCAACGGGAAAGTTGAGAGTCGAGCTAGTCGGCTTGTTCTGAGCCACCGGACCGATGTAGAGATAGCCGAGGCTGGTCTGGCCGGTCACGGTCAGGTTGCCGGTAACGGCCGTAGCGCTGGTGGGAACTCCACCGTGGCCTGTCACCCCGAACGTCCGGGCGTTATCGGAGCCGAAGGAGCCCGACAGTCCCGTGCCGGTGCGGGTATCGAGGATGCGCGACGGAGTGAGCGGTACGTAGGTGGCGCCGGGCACCGGCGTCACGGCGGCGGCGGTGCTCTGGACGGCTGCCCCCAATCCGCCGGCCGACGCCAGCAGTCCGATCGCGAGCGCGAGGGCGAGCTTTCGCATTGGTAGGTCTCCCTGATGGCAGGCGGCGGACCTGCCAGGGCGCGCGACCAGCCCCGAGTTGGGGCGTTGCGAACTCTGATCGTTCGTCCAGGCTGTCACGTTGGGCGGTACTGGGCAATCCAGCCTTGGTCCCAGGACCAAGTGGCCCAGCTGGTTCAAGCGAGGCACGCAACCGCCCGAGGGTGGCCGTCTTCGCGGATACGCAACGCTATGACCAAGCTCTATGAGGCCACGTCCGGCTCGCTCAAACCGTGGAGGCAGGGGCAGATGGTCATCTAGCCATGCGCTCGGCCGGCTTGATAGTGGAGAGCCACCCGCCTCCTCGGTCGAACCATCGCACCAGCGCGACGGCTGGTCGAAAGTGACGCACTGACAGCGACCATTTGGCCATCCTGTCTGGTCGCCATTGGACTGCGGGCCTTTAGCTCAGCTTCCTGCTAGCGCGAAATACCCCGTGACATCGAAGATGGCCTGGGCGGTAGGTCCATTGCTTGGAGCGACAAGGGTGATGTGGGATTGAGAGGCACGTGCCGTGAGGACATGCAGATTGGCGGCGGCGAGCCCTCATCACCGATGACGATCGCTTGAGTGTGACGTTCTCGCGTTCATGCCTGCCTGGTCGCGACCTCGAGCGCGGCCAGCACCTCGGCGGTCGAGCGCACCCGGCCGATCCGCGAGAAGAGAGAGCGGACCGTGTGCGCGTGTTCGTCGGGGCTCCGGGCCGCCATGGCGTCCTCCACGAACACCTGCTCGTAGCCGCGCTCATAGGCGTCGCGGGCCGTGCTCTCCACGCCGACGTTCGTCGAAATGCCACACAGCAGGATCGTGTCGATGCCGCGTCGGCGGAGCTGGAGGTCGAGCTCTGTGCCGTAGAACGCGCCCCATTGCCGCTTGGTGATAACGAGGTCGCCCGGTTCGGGACCAAGCTCGGGGATGATCTCGGCCCAGTCCGCCGGACGGGGCCCCGGCTGCCAGGCCGGCGTGTCGGTATGGGGTCGCAGCGCATCCCTGCCGTCTGCCGACGGGGTGACATGAACGAGGACGACGGTCCCGCCGGCGGCCCGGAGCGCAACGGCCACGGCCGCCGCATGTGCCACCACGTCGCTCGCAGGATGCGGGGCTGTCGGCGCCTCCGCGATCCCCCGCTGCAGGTCTATCACCACCAGCGCCGTGTGAGCTGGCTCGAGCCGGAGCTCCATACCGACCTCCTGCGCCTCAGCGCGGCTTCATTCGTGGTGCCGCGGTTGAGCCCTTGAGCTCCACGGCCGAACCTGGGACTCCCGTCGCTTTCGCCTTCCCTGCCTCGTAGTCGTGGATGTAGCGAGGCCCCCGCAACCAGGATGCGGCCGCGGCTCCGAGCGACAGCACGACACAGACCGAGAACGCGATCTGCAGCCCATCGTGGAACGGGCCCGACAGCAGCTGCGGGAAGAACGAGGTGCTAAGGATGGTCGAGCGGGTTGCGTCCGGAAGTGCAGCGAGCATCGACGGCGGAAGCAGGCTCGCCATCGGGTTGTAGCCGAGGAATGCCGCGAAGAGCGCGCCGATCGGCGACACGCCGGAGACCCGCGATGCCACGTCCGACGGGACGCCTGCCGCGGTGAGGTGCCCGAACAGGGCGCCGGGCAGGCTCGCCGAGAGTCCCGCGATGACGAGCGTGAAGATGAGCGTCATGCTCAGGCTCATGGCGACGTTCTGGAACGTGGCGCGCATGCCTGATGACGCACCACGATGCTCGGGCGGAACGGCGTTCATGATCGACGCCGTGTTGGGGGCAGCGAAGGCACCCATGCCGATCCCCAGCATGAGCAGGAGCAGCGCGAAGGGGCCGTAGTCGAAGTCGGCAGGGAGCACGAAGAAGCCCGCGAAAGCAGCTGCGGTGAGGAGCATGCCGCCGGTCGAGAAGTAGCGAGCTCCGTATCGATCGGACAGCTTGCCGCTCAACGGTCCGGCGAGCAGGAACCCGGCCGTCATAGGGAGCATGTATAGGGCGGCCCACAACGGTGCGTCCTCGAAAGCGTAGCCGCGGAGCGGCAGCCAGATCCCCTGTAGCCAGACGATGAGGATGAACTGCAGACCGCCGCGGGCAAGCGACGACAAGAAGCCCGCAATGTTGCCGGCCGCGAACATCCGGATTCGGAAGAGCTCGAGGCGGAACATCGGATCGGGTACGCGCCCCTCGACGGCGATGAAGACTCCAAGGAGCGCGGCACCGCCGCCGAGCTCAGCGATAACCCAGGGGTTGCCCCAACCCATGCTCGCGCCGCCGTATGGCTGGATGGCGTAGGTGAAGCCCACGAGGACCAACGTGAGCCCGACCGCAAACAGCAGGTTGCCCGGAATATCGAGCCGCTGGTGCGCCCGGATTGTCGCGGTTTCGTGGAGCATCAGATACGCCCACACGGTGCCGAAGAGCCCGAAAGGCACGCTCACGAGAAAGACGGCGCGCCAGTCGACCGCCGCCAGCACGCCGCCCAGTAGCAGCCCGCCGAACGTGCCCGCGAGCATGCCGATCTGGTTCATGCCCATGGCCAGCCCGCGTTGGTCGGGCGGGAAGGCGTCGGTGAGAATCGCCGCCGAGTTCGCGAAGAGGAATGCTCCGCCAACGCCCTGAACGAGCCGGAAGAAGATCAATTCGAGCGCCGCGGTGTTGCCCTGTCCCTGGACGAAGAAGCACAGGATCGACCCGACCGTGAACACCGCAAAGCCGGCATTGTACAGACGAACGCGCCCGTACATGTCTGAGACCCGTCCCGCACTCACGAGCAGCGTTGCCGTCACGAGGGTGTACCCGACGAGTGTCCACAGCAGGTAGTCCGACTCGCCCGGCCCGAGCGGGTCGATGCCGATGCCTCGAAAGATTGCCGGAAGCGCGATGAGCACCACGCTGCCGTTGAGTCCGGCCATGAATACGCCGAGCGTCGTGTTCGACAGCGCGATCCAGCGGTAGTCGATGTGGGCGAGACGGCGCGGACGCTGGGCCGTCATCGGTTGGCCTCGGCCGTGGCGTCGTCGGAGGAGCTCTGCTCGGACGGTCCCTCGACGACGCGCTCGAGGAGCTCTGCGAGCAACTCCTGTGCCTCTGGTTCGAGAGCCAGCAGGTGCGCGGCGACCTCGCTGTCGCGAAGCAGGCCGGTCTCCTCGACCGCCTTGCGTCCCGCCAGCGCCAGACGAACAAGCGTTACACGTCGGTCGGTCGGGCCGGGCAGACGCTCTACCAGCCCTGCGCGCTCTAGACGATCCACGAGGTTGGTGATCGTGGAGCGCGGTACGCCGAGCTCATCCCCGTAGCGGCTGATCGGGACTTCGCCTTGCCGAGCCAGAACGCGGACGGCGTGCAGATCCCCGAGCGAGATGCCATGCGTGGCGGCGAGCTCGCGTTGGAGAGGCTCCGCCAACGCGACGGCTCTCAGGTACGCGCGCAGCACCCGGCGCTCCGTTGGATCAAGGACCACGTCGCCGTACTCCCAACTCTGGGATAGTCCGAAGCACGGGAGTATCATACAGGTGTGTTGGGCTGCGTGGGGCGGCCGGCAGGCAGGAGACCCTAATGCCGGTGACCCCGGGCGCTCGCGAGTTCCGCGCGGGTGGCTCGCGCGTGGTGGCCATGCTTGCGCAGCGGCTCGGGCCTCGAGACGGACCTCGCGGGCCTAATGAGCGAGGCCGGGGCAGATCGTCGGCGATAACGATCTGACCATTCCTATCGGCCCCAGATCACCGCAACGCCGAAACCCCTCCGGATCGCCTTGCCCAGTCGTCATTACCCGAACATCGTGCGTTGTGTCTACGTGGGAGCTCGGGCGCGAACGTCAGGCCCTTCGTCCGGTCGCTGCGTAGGTGATGACAGTGCTCAGGAAGGTGCCGGCGCCGTCACGAGCCTCGAGATCGGCCATGAAGGCGCCACTCCGGTCGGCATCGGCGATGCCTCTCGCCACCAGATAGGCGAGCTCGCTCCTCAGATCTCTGACCGCCAGGAAGTCAGCGAGACTAATGAACGTGGTGGGCCACAGCTCGACCCGAACGTCGACTGCGCCTGCTGTTCGCAACAGACCAGCAAGGAAGAGCCCGGACTCCGGATTCTTCGAGAAGAGCGTGAACTGCTGGGCGAGTTGGCGAGCAACCTCGCGGTCCGTCGCGGTGATCGCCGTCTGTAGATGGTTCGGGTCGATGATCTGGACGATCCCTCCCGGTTTGGCGACGCGAAGCATCTCGGCCGCCGCTCGGGACGCCTCCGACTGATCGAGATATTGGAAGACGCGCTCGGACCGCACCGCGTCGAACTGATCGTCCTCGAGCGGGAGCTCCCGGATGTCACCCACGCGGAAATCGACCGTCGCACCGGCAGCGGTTGCGGCCGCTTTGGCGCGATCGACAGCGTCGGGGTTCAGGTCGATACCGACGACCAGGCCGCCTGGCATCACGTGGGAAGCCAGGCCGATGGCGAGTTCGCCCACTCCGGAGCCGGCGTCGAGAACCGACATCCCAGGCGCGAGGCCAAGCTCGGCGATTGTCTTGGCCCGCATGTCGGATAGCGCCGCGGCGAGGGCGGAGAGACATGCCGCCTGGCGCCCGGCATCGTCTGAGCGGGGAGCCTCGGGAACCGGCACCGATCTCCTCCCAGTGCAGCCAACCTCAAGAATCATCTCTGACGCCGCATCGTTTGGCTAGCGCAACTCACTGCCCGGAGAGTGGACGCACCCACGAGCGGATTCGGTCGGGCTGGAGTTCTACGCCGAGCCAGGAATGCCGTCCCTGCTTCGCACTAGGTCCCAGCAGAATTTGGCACGGGCGTAGCCCCGCTGCCGCTGTCCGGAGTCAACGTGAGGGCATAACCGTCCGTCGGCGTGTTCCAACTGATCCTAACGACAAGCGAGTTGTTGCTGACAGTCATCGACGAATTCGAGACAACCGTCGGTGCGCTCACGTATGTGGAACCCGTGGGCATCCTTTCCACTACGACAGTCGTCCCGCCATTCTGCAGGTACGAGGGTATGTCGTTGATGACCACATTCACCGAGCCCGTGACGCCGCCTTCGTTCCCCACCACGAAGGCCTTGGCGAGCCAGCGCTGCGAGGATGGAAACCCTTGATTCGGGGACCGCCGAGGCTGTTCTGGCGCGCCCGGAGGTGTCTGAGTTCAGGACATAGGTGACACCTGATCGGTGACTGGTGAGTCGGGACATGCGCGACAGTCTGCTGCATGTCGAAGCACCGGGTGGCCGTCCTCAAGGCCGT
>JBEKPB010000018.1:0-47517 GCA_049521175.1 Candidatus Limnocylindrales bacterium | reverse complement strand
GCGCCCACTGCGCGTTGTCGAGGGCGATCACGGCGGTCATGGGCGCAGGCTGCCAGCCCGCCGTGACAAGTTCTATGGCACGGGCGGGGCACGCCGAGCGCGAACTTTCATTCACAGGCCCTTAGTCTCGCAACCGGCGGGGCCCCTCGCCAGAGGCGCCGCGTAGCGCCATCATTCGGCCATGACGGCCGGCCGCCTTTCCATCATTCACGTTGATCTCGACGCGTTCTTCGCCGCGGTGGAGCAGCGGGATCGGCCCGAGCTGCGCGGCAAGCCCGTAATCGTCGGCGGTGACCCGCGATCGCGTGGCGTCGTGAGCACATGCAGCTACGAGGCGCGCAAGTTCGGCGTCCACTCGGCGATGCCGCTGCGGACGGCTCTCCAGCTCTGCCCCAGCGGCATCTTCCTGCCCGTCGACGGCGCCAAGTACCAGCGCGTCAGCCGCGAGGTGATGGCCGTCCTGCGACGGTTCACGCCCGTTGTGGAGCAGGTTTCGATCGACGAGGCGTTCCTCGACGTCGCCGGCTCGGAAGCACTGTTCGGGACCGCGCCCGAGATTGCGCGCCGGATCAAGCGTGAGGTCGTGGATGCCACGCAGCTGACCGTCTCCGTCGGCGTCGCCACCACAAAGCTCGTGGCTAAGGTCGGGAGCGATCTACGAAAGCCCGACGGTCTGGTCGTCGTGGAACCCGGTCAGGAGGCGGCGTTCCTTGCGCCGCTCGAGATCAGGCGGCTGTGGGGGATCGGGCCCAAGACGGCCGATCGACTGTACGGGCTCGGCGTGCGGACAATCGGCGAGCTGGCCGCGCTGCCGGTCGAGACGCTCGGCCGCGTCCTGGGCGAGCACGGCGCCACTCTCCATGACCGGGCGCTTGGCATCGACCCGGACCCGGTCATAGGCGGTGGCGAGGCGGCGAAGTCCGTCAGCCACGAGACCACGTTCGCCCTCGACGTGACGGATCCGGCCGAGATCGAACGGACGCTCCTGGCGCTGACCGAGGGTGTGTCGGCCCGGCTTCGGGCCGCGGGGATCCGCGCCGGGACGGTCGCGGTCAAGATCCGCGATTCGCAATTCCGAACGATCACCAGGCAGAAGACGCTACCGGAGCCGAGCGACCTGACGGACACGATCTGGCGGGCGGCGCTGGAGCTGACGCGGCCCGAGGTCCGCGGCAAGAAGATTCGGCTGCTGGGAGTGGCTGCCACGCAGCTCAAGGCTCCGGAGCAGATCAGCATGTTCGAGGTCGTGGACGAGCGGCAGCGGCGCGTGGTCGCCGCGACCGATGCGGTCCGGCGCCGCTTCGGCGAGCGCGCCGTCACTCGCGCCAGCCTGCTCCATCGGGGATTGCCCGCCCCGTTCGAGCGAGACCCGGCCTCCGCCGTCGAGGGTCGCGTCGGGGTCCCGAAGATCGAGGACGACGCCGAGTAGTCCTATCGCGCCGTCGCCGTCCCCGGCTTGACGATGGCGCCGACGATCGTGACGACCCCGGCCACGACGAAGAAGAGCACGAAGACGTCCATGTGCAGTCCCGCCATGGCACCGCTTCCGCCGGCAAGGAATGCGGCGCCGAGGATGATCGTGAACCAGCGGACTGGGACGGCGAGGATCACTCTGAGGAGGTTCAGGCCGAGCATGGCCGCTCCGACTGCCGCCGCACATGCGTATTCGACCGTCCCGTTCGGAATCGCCAGGACGCCGACGAGCAGGAACAGAAGACCCCAGCCGATCGAGTCCAGCCTGCCCTCGAGCTCGACCTTGTGCGGATCTGCGCTCTCACCCATGTGATCTCCTTCCGCGCTGAAGATGCCCTTGCACCAATCCCAGATCCCCAAATCGAAATCCCGCCCGACCAATTGGCCGTCCGGTTGCGAAGATCGAGATGTCATGGCTCCTCCCTTGATGGAATGCCGCTATCCGGTTGGTCAACAACGGTAGTTGTCGAAATATCGAATCGACGGGGCAAAGACGGCCGCCGAAATGGACCTTCACTACGCCGGCGTTCGAAGGAACCGCTCGACTGCGCCCAGGGCCATCGGATCGACCGAGCAGAAGATGTGCTGGCCCCGTCGTTCGCAGCGGATGAGCCCCGCCGTCCGAAGCTCCTTGAGGTGGTGAGACACGGTCGAGAGAGACAGGTCGAACTGCTTCGCGATCTCCGAGACGCTGTTGCGGAGGTCCTCGGCCGATTGACCCGAGCCCTGGTCGCAGTAGTCGCGGACGAGCTCGAAAATGGCCAGTCGACTCGGATCTCCGAGCGCTCGGAAGATCCGCGCCAGGTCCGGTGAGCTCGTTTCAGTGGCCATGCCGCCTCGATATTTCGATACTCATGAGAGTATCTCAGCGTCGTCAAGCAGGCAAGGTCGGGTCTTGGCCTCGCCATCGGCGGTCCGGTCGGGCGGGGAGCAAGTCGGCCGGCCTCTGCTCCGTCGGTGACGCGTGAGACGCCCGGATGGTCGGCCGTTTCCTGGTACGCGTGGAAGGAGCGTTCTGGAGCTACCCGTCGCCGTGCCTAACGACCGGGCGCTACGCCTCGAGGCGTGGCCGCGACGAAGGTGCGAGCGTCAGGGTCCGGGCCTCGATGCGTCGCTTCGGCCGCGCCACTCGCCTCCGCGTCGAGGAGCTGGCGCTTGCGGGCCAGTCCGTACGCATAGCCGTGCAGCGACCCGTCCGAGCCGACGACGCGGTGGCACGGCACGACGACCGCGACCGGGTTGAGGGCGCAGGCAGTCCCCACGGCTCGAGCGGCCCCGGGCGCGCCGACGGCCGCAGCGATCTGGCCGTACGAGCGCGTCTCGCCGAACGGGATCCGGCGCAGCGCCTCCCACACGCGCCGCCGGAAGGCGGTGGCATGGACGTCGAGGGGCAGCGTGTCGGCCTCCGGCCGGCGGCGTCCCACCGCCAGATCCGAGACGATCGAGGCCACTCCGGCGAGACCGGCGTCGTCGCGGGCGAGCTCCGCCCGCGGGAACTCAGATCGGAGCTCCGCGGCCAGCGCCGCGGTCTCGTCGCCGAGCCGGACTGCGCACACGCCTCGTTCCGTGGCCGCGACCAGCGCCACTCCCTCGGGAATCGGGGCGATCGTCCAGCGGATCGACTCGCCCGCGGCGCCGGTTCGATACCGTCCCGGAGTCATGCCGAGCTCGCCGTTGGCGGCCTCGTATGCGGCGCTCGACGAGCCGTAGCCGGCGTCGTACAGCGCCTCAGTGACGCCGTGGCCGTCAGCGAGCCTGGAGCGCAGCGACTCGGCTCGCCGCGAGGCGAGCCACGCCCTTGGCGTAACGCCGAGCGATGCCCGGAACAGCTCACGCAGTCTCCGCTCCGGGAGACCGAGCCCTCCGGCGAGCTCCCGGTCGCTCGGCACGTCGCCGTCGGCAAGGGCGGCGCTCATTCGGGCGACGGCGGCTCCGACTGGATCGGGCACGGGGGTGGTTTCGGCACCGAATAGCCTGTCAGGCCGGCACCGCAGGCAGGCTCGAGCCCCGGCCGCCAGGCCTTCGTCGAACCCGGAGACGACTCGAACCCGGTCGCGTCCGGGGACTCTGGCAGGACAGCCGGGGGTGCAGATGATGCCGGTGCTGGTGACCACGAACAGGAACGGCGGCACCGCGCGCCGGTTGGAGATGGCGGCCCATTCGGCCTCGGTCGGAGGTCGACCGATCGCGCTCAAGCGCTTTGACTCGTTCATGGCGTCGAGAATAGTCGCCGCCGGATCGCCCGGCTTCCGGCCTTCGGCTTTGGCTCGCGTCGGACGCTCGACCGCGCAACGACCTGCGAAGCACGACTCCGGAAGAACGTTTCGGCCGTAGCCTGTACCGTCTTTCGATATTCGATCCGACACGCCTCCGGAGGAGCTCAAACGTGAAATCGACAGCGCCTCGAGTTCGCGTGCCGAATCTGCCCTGGCAGGTCTCGTTTCTGCTCCTCGCGGCCACCTGGGGCTGTTCGTTCTGGTGGATCAAGCTCGGCCTCGAGATGCTGGGGCCGGTCCAGGTTGCCTTCGTCAGGCTGGCCGTCGGCGCCGCCGCGCTGCTCATCGTTTCGGCTCTGACCGGCTCGCGGCTGCCGCGGCGCCTCTCGACCTGGCGCCACCTCTTCGTAGTGGCGATGCTCATGAACAGCATCCCGTTCACGCTCTTCGCGTTCGGCGAGATGCACATCTCGTCCGTCCTCGCCGGCATCATCAACGCCTCCACGCCGTTGACCACGCTGGCGGTGATCATGCTGGCCTTCCCAGAAGAGCACCCCACGTCGGAGCGTGTGCTCGGGCTGGTGATCGGCTTCGTCGGCATACTGGTCGTGGTCGGCGTCTGGGAGGGGCTCGGCTCCGGCGAGTGGGCTGGCATCGCGGCGTGCCTCGGTGCGGTCACCTGCTACGGCATCGCCTTCCCCTACTCGCGCCGCCACCTCGCCGGCTTGCCCGACGGGGGAGTGGCTCTTGCGACGGGCCAGGTCATGTTGGGAGCACTCGTTCTGCTGCCTCTCGGCGTCGCCGGCGGGCTTCCGGGTCCGATCACTGCCGGACCGGTGCTCGGGTTGCTCGGCCTTGGCGCGCTCGGTTCCGGGATCGCCTTCGCACTCAACTACCAGGTGATCCGGGCCGCCGGACCGTCCACCGCTAGCACCGTGACCTATCTCACGCCGCTCGTCGCGGTCGTGGTCGGGGCCGCGTTCCTTGGCGAGCACGTGACCTGGTACGAACCGGTGGGAGGCCTGGTGGTGCTGCTCGGCGTCGCCGTTGCCCAGGGTCGGATCCGCGCCGCTGCTGCTCCCATCGGGCGCCGGATTCGCGGGCGCGGACCGGATCTCGCGCAAGGCTGACGAGCGGGCCAGGCCCGTCCGATAGGCTCCCACGCGCCGGTGCCGCGGACGCACTCAGCGCCCTAATGCCTATCCTCGGCCGTGACAGGCTAGGTGACACGGGCCGGGTCCAACCTCCCGGCAATGGCCGGTCGCTTACGGCGCCGACCTTGACATCGAACGTCTGTTCGACTAGCCTCAGCGTCGTAATAGAACGTCCGTTCATTCGCTCAGTGCCCGAGCGAGCGACGGCCCAGCGAAGAGGAGCGCCCGCGATGGCCATCGTGCGCATGGAGCCTGTGATCGTGCGAGTCCGAACCGATTGGTTCGACGGCACGCCGCGTGAAATCACGTGGGGCGAGATCCACCTGCCGGTCACCGGCCTGTCGGCGGTTCGGCGCGAGGATTCGGCGTACCGGGCCGATATCGGCCCGCGAACGGTCTTCGAGGTCGAGACTCCTGCGGCCAGACTCGCACTGTCTTTCGAGCACTGGTCGCGGCGCTGGACGGTTGACGGAGTTGACGACGAGGTCGGCCTGTCCTGAGTCCGCCACCGTTCGGGCGGCCGATTGCTTCGTTGGCGCCTGCGCTGCTCGCTCACGGAGGTTGAAGTCCGCTCGCTCCGGCCCGGACGCCGCCTCGCCTCGGCTCGCCGGAACGGCAGCGTGGTCGCTCGGGCGGCCGATGCCGTCCGACCGTTGAATTGGGCGGCCGATTCCGTCGTAGCCGGGCGGACGATGCCGTGCGGCCGTCAGAGGCGGACGGCCACCAGCTCCCCCGCACCGATTGGGACGACGAGGCCGGTCAGGCGCGGATCGGCGAGCGCGCGAGCGCGGAATTCTACGAGCTCGGACTCGTGCGAAATCAGGTTGTCCGCCACGAACAATCCGCCCGGCCCCAGTACGCCGACCGCCAGATCCAGAAGCCTGATGTAGTCGCGCTTCTCGGAGTCGATGAAGACCAGGTCGGCAGGGCCGCCCAGCGCCAGGAGATCCGCCCCGCCGTCGCCTTCGCGAAGCTCGACGACGCGGCCCACTCCCGCTCTCTCGAACGTGTCGCGAGCCAGCACAGCCTTGGCCGCATCGTTCTCGAACGTGATCACACGCCCGCCGGTCTTCGAGGCGGCGATCGCCAGCCATAGAGTGGAGTAGCCGCCGCTCGTGCCTACTTCAACGATGGTCGTCGCCCCGATCGATATCGCCAGGGTCAGGAGAAACTGGCCCACCTCCGGTGAGATAGCCCGCAGGCGAGCCTCGTGGGGCGTGCCGTCCGACCGATCCTCGGCGTCGCGAGCCTTCAGTTCGGCCATTACCGTTCGGATGGTTTCGGGTATCAGGTTCATGAACGCAGGATGGCTTCCGAGTCGAACGCCGGTCAGCCGTATCCGCGGGCGTCGCGCTGGTCGGTATTGCCCGACCGCCGGCCGGATCGAACGCCATCCGCCAACGGTTCATACAATCTGTCCATGGACGATTCGAGCGGCAACGACTCATTCTCGAAACTGACGGTCGGCGAGTTCGTCGAGCGCCTTTCGTCGGCCGAGCCCGTGCCCGGAGGCGGAGCGGCTTCGGCCGTGGCAGCAGCCCTGGGTGCCTCGCTCATCTCAATGGTCGCGGCGCTTTCTATCGGGCGTCCCAAGTACGCCGCATACGCGACGACTCACGCCAAGTGTGAGGCCGTTGGGCATGAGCTGGCAGCCGAGTTCTTGGAGCTTGCGAGCCGCGATGCCGATGCGTACGCCGGCTACGCGGTCGCACTGAAGTTGCCGCGCGAGACCGAGGAGCAGCAGCACGCTCGCCAGTCGGCCATCCAATCGGCGGCACGAGCGGCCTCTGAAGTCCCGTTCGAGTGCGTCAAGGCGTGCGCCCGACTCGCGACGGCCGCCGAATCGCTCGCCGGACGCAGCAACGTCAATGCCGCGAGCGACGTCCTGGTCGCCGCGCTGCTCGGCGAAGCCGCGGCTCGGGGCGCGGCCGAGAACGTGCTGATCAACCTGCCGTCCACCGGCGACGAGCAATATGCCGACTCGATGCGCTGGCGGGTCGACCATGCCCTCCACGGCATCGCCGCGGCCGTCGCCCGGACACGCGAGGTCGTCCTGTCGGGGCAGTCGCGCGAGCCGGAGCCGGCGTGAGCGACGACCGGGATGGAACGGCGGCGGGGGTCGCCGGCCCGCGTCTCCTTACCGGCAGCCCGATCGCCTCGGGGATCCGCGCCGGGCTGACCGAGGACTTCGCCAGGTTCAAGGATCGGTGGGGCTATGCGCCTACCCTAGCGGTCGTGCTCGTCGGCGCCGACGCCCCTTCGGCCGTCTATCTGCAGCAGATCCTGCGCACCTGCGAGAAGGTCGGCGTCGAGGGGCGGCTCGTCGAGATCGGCTCGGAGGTGACGCCCGGCGCGCTTTGCGACGAGATCGAGGAACTCAACGCCGACCCATCCGTGGCGGGGATCATCGTCCAGATGCCGCTCCCGCGCCACATTCCATTGCGCACGGTCATCGACTCGATCGATCCCGCCAAGGACATCGACGGCATCCATCCCCGCAACGCCGGTCTGCTCGCGCTCGGCTACGACGGCTTCCTGCCGGCGACGGCCCAGGCCGCCGTCGAGATCCTCAAGCGGTCCGGCATCGAGATCTCCGGCAAGCGCGTGGTCGTGGTCGGGCGGTCGAACGTGGTCGGCAAGCCGGCCGCCTTGCTCCTGATGCGCGAACACGGCACGGTAACGGTCCTCCACTCGAAGACCCGCGATCTCGGCCACCATACGCGCGACGCGGAGATCCTGGTCGTGGCAGTCGGCAAGCCGGGTCTTGTTACGGGCGAGATGCTTTCTCCGGGGGTCGTGGTCGTGGACGTCGGCATCAACGTAGTCGGCGATCGGCTCGTCGGTGACGTGGACTTCGAATCAGCCAAGGGCGTCGTCTCGGCGATCACGCCGGTCCCGGGCGGCGTGGGGCCGCTCACCAACGCCCTGCTGCTGAGCCACTTGCTCGTTGCCGCAACGGACCAGGCGGAGCGGGCTGCCGGACGCGCCGAAGCCGGCGCGACGCCATGAGTGCCGCCGCACCAATGCCGTCGAGCCTGGAGATCGCCCGCTCGGTGACCCCGAGGCCGATCATCGACCTGGCGCGAGAGCTCGGGCTCCACGACGACGAGGTCGAGTTGTACGGACCGTACAAAGCCAAGGTCCGACTCGAGGGCATTACCCGACTCGAGGCCGAGGCGGCCGCCGCGGGGCGCCGTGGCAAGTACGTCGTCGTCACTGCGATCACGCCCACGCCGCTCGGCGAAGGCAAGACGACCACCACCATCGGGTTGGTCCAGGGGCTCAACCGGATCGGCCATCGCGCCGCGGTCTGCATCCGCCAGCCGTCGCTCGGCCCGGTCTTCGGGATCAAGGGCGGGGCGGCGGGTGGCGGCTACAGCCAGGTGATCCCAATGGAGGACTTCAACCTCCACCTGACCGGCGATAACCACGCCGTCGGCGCGGCCCACAACCTGCTAGCCGCCTTCGTCGACAACTCGCTGACGCACAGTAATCCGCTCGGAATCGACCCTCTGGGCGTGCTCTGGCCGAGGGTTGTCGACATCTCCGACCGGGCCGTCCGAAAAGCGATTATCGGTTTGGGCGGCCGTGAGAACGGCTACCCGCGCGAGACCGAGTGGCAGATAACGGTCGCCTCGGAGGTCATGGCCGTGCTGGCGCTGGCGTCGAGCCTGCAAGACCTCCGGGTCCGGCTCGGGCGGATGGTCGTGGCCACGACATTCGACGGACGGCGCATCACCGCCGAGGACCTCAAATGCGCCGGCTCGATGACCGTCTTGCTGCTCGACGCCATCAAGCCGAACCTGCTCCAGACCCTCGAAGGTGGCCCGGCCTTCGTCCATTGCGGCCCGTTCGCGAACATCGCCCACGGCAACAACAGCGTCCTCGCCGACCGGCTGGCCCTGGCGACGTGCGAGATCGCCTGCACCGAGGCCGGCTTCGGGGCCGACATGGGCGCCGAGAAGTTCTTCGACATCAAGTGCCGCCAGAGCGGGTTGCGGCCGGACGCCGCGGTCATGGTGGCGACGGTTCGGGCGCTCAAGATGCACGGCGGCGTCGGCCGGATCGTGGCCGGCAGGCCGCTCGACCCTGCGCTGGCGGAGGAGAACGTCGACGCCGTGCGGAGGGGCTCGGACAATCTTGCCGCCCAGATCGAGAACGTGCGCCACTTCAACGTACCGGTGGTGGTGGCGGTCAACAACTACCCCGGGGACACCGAGGCGGAGGTCGCCGCAATCCGGGAAGTAGCTCTGGCCGCGGGGGCGCGCGACGTCGTGGTGAGCCGCCACTTCGCCGAAGGGGGCGCGGGCGCGGAAGATCTGGCCCATGCCGTCTGGTCGGCGGCGGAGGAGGGGGCGCCGGACTTCCGGCTGCTCTACCCGGACGACCTACCGTTGCGTGAGAAGATCGAGACCGTGGCGGTCCGCATCTACGGCGCCCGCGGCGTGGACGAGCTGCCGGCGGCGACGAAGGCGCTCAAGCTGTACGAGGAGCTTGGGTTCGGGACCCTGCCGGTGTGCATGGCCAAGACGCACCTCTCGCTCAGCCACGACCCGTTGTTGAAGGGCCGGCCCACCGGCTTCCGCGTCCCCATCCGCGAGGTCCGTCTCTCCGCCGGAGCGGGCTTCGTGACGCCGCTCCTCGGCGAGATGCGCACGATGCCCGGGCTGCCATCGCATCCTGCCGGCGAATCGATCGACATCGACGCCGACGGCAACATCGTGGGCCTCTTCTAGCGGTCGTGGAGCGCCCGCGCCTGACCCAATAGACTCTACCCATGCTGACGCTCCTGCTGACTCGCCACGGCATGACCCCCGCCGGCGACGCAATGCTCGGCGGCCAGCTCGACGTGCCGCTGGCGCCCGAAGGACGGGTTCAGGCAGAGGCGCTGGCGCACAGGCTGGCCGGAGTTCGGATCGACAGGATCATCGCCAGCCCGATGCTACGGGCTCTCGAAACGGCCCAGGTGATCGCGACCGGGCGACCCGTGGAGGTCGAGGAGCGGCTGCGCGAGCTCGACTACGGGCGCTGGGAGGGGCTGAGCTACGCCGAGATGGAAGCTCGCGATCCCGAGCTCCGCAGGCGCTGGGAGGACGATCCGGCGGCGACCCACTCTCCCGGCGGTGAGTGCGGTAACGACGTTGCCGCCAGGGCGGCCGGCTTCCTGGAAGATCTGCTCGAGGCCGAGCTTCGCGCTCCGAACGTGGCATCGAGTGCCCACAGCTCCCCGGATCCGGGCGGATCGCGCGGTCGCGTCTCCGAAACGCAGGCGGAAGCCGAGGGCGAGCGGCGCGTACTGGTGGTTGCCCACGGCACCTTCAATCGAATCCTCATGTGCGTGGCGCTGGGCGTGCCGGTTCGTGACTACCAGCGTCGATTCCTACAGGACCGAACGAATCTGACGGTGCTGCGCTACGAGCGCGGCGACACACCCGCCGGCGCCCAGCTAGTTCTGGCCAACGACATCGGGCACCTGCGGGCTACCGGTGAGGCGTCCTGGGGTTAGCGTCGTGCCGGGGCCTTTCGCCGGCGGCCGTGCTGCCGTTCGTCGGAGGCCGTGAGTCGGAGCCTGCTCCGGCCTAGAAGCCGTACCGGTGGATCCGGTTGTAGATCGCGTTGGCGACGACCTGCGCCCCAAGCTCGCTGAAGTGGAGCCCATCGCTGGTGTACTTCGGCACGTACACACCCGTCGAGGTGGAGAGGGGGGTGTTGATGTCGATCACGACTAGCTTGTATCTGTTGCCGAGCTGAACGATCGCCGCGTTGAGGGAGTCGATCTTTGCGGCCATATCGGGATAGGCGTCCGGTGGGATCGTCATGAGGTCGATGCGTATCCCCCTCGCGTTGGCCGCCACGATTATCGCCTTCAGGTTTGCGATCGTGGTTGCCTGGCTGACGTTATGGCCCAGGTCGTTGGTGCCGCCCATGATGAACAGCACCTCGGGTTTGTAGGCGAAGACGTCGCTGTTGAGTCGCGCCAGCATGTCACCCGTAAGGTCGCCAGGCACGCCGGCGTTGTTGACCAGAGTGAGGTTGGCGTCCTCCGCGTCGAGGCGGCTGGGCCACGGCGCATCGGAAGGCCATGCCGTCAGCGAGTCCCCGAGGGCGACGAACGTGTATACCTTGGCGGCGGGCTTCTTGGTTGGCACCGGGGTTGGCTTGGGTGTGGGCGGCAGCGTCGGGCTCACGGGCGGCGGCGGAAGAGTAGACACGGAATATACCGTCGGGGCGGGCCACCATGTTCCATCGGCCGTCGGGGCCGCCGTGGCGGTATCGGCCGACACGACGTTCGCGGCCAGGCCGGCCGAGGGGCTCGACGTAGCCGACTCGGCCCAGCCGCCCGGCATGCTGGCCGATACGGCGGCGGCAGCCACCAGCAGGGCGAGCACGGCCACGAGCTCGCGGCGCCTCTGCTCCCTCGGCTTCAGCCGGCTGAAGAACCGGGCCACGGCTCCGTAGATCCCGGGATCCCTTGTGTTCGGCAGGAGCTCCATCAAGCGGGCGGTGAGCGACGAAACAGGGTTGCGATGAACCGGATGCGCCATGCGCCGGCTCGACTGAGCCAGCTTGGGATCGGGGTGGGCCATCGGCCGCGACTGAGATTCCGCAGACGCTGCGCCGCGAAGCGGCTTCTGCCCGTCTCGAAGCGAACTCATCAGCTTCCGGAGGCGGCGGTGCGAATCCGCCGGTCGTCTTGGTAGATGCTCAGCGCCTGCAACTGGACGCGAGTAGGACTACTGCGCATCAGCGTTCCCTGCAATTCGCGGCCTCGGTACGCCTCCCGGCCACAACCTAAGTCTGCCACCACATGGTCCGACCGTGCTCCGCGACCCCTGAGCCCGAGTGTGAGCCCCTCGAAATCGGGGCCTGACGCACCCAGACTACGCCTCCGCACTGTCGTTGCGCCAGCCCGGATGACCGAGCCGCCACCAGACGAAGGCGACGACGGCAGCGAGACAGGCGACCAGGATGAGATTGTCAAACGGCTTGAGAGTGTCCCGGATCTGGGTCCAGTTGGAGCCCAGGACGGTGCCGGCGTAGACGAGCGCGATCGTCCACGGGATTGCGCCGAGGGTCGAATAGACGGCAAAGCGGCCGATCGGCATGTGGGATACGCCGGCGATGAAGCTGATGACCGATCGGATGCCGGGCAGTAGACGGCTGATGAACGCGGTCGGCGAACCCCAGCGGTCGAAGAAACGCTCCGCCTGCTCGACCTCATGCGGACGAATGAGCAGCAGACGGCCCCATCGATCGAGGAACGGCCGGCCGAGCCTGGCCCCGAGCGCGTATCCGAAAAGCGAGCCCGTGGTGTTGGCGGCGACGCCTACGACGACGACGATCCAGAAGCTCCACTGGCTGTGGGTCAGGGGCTCGATGCTGTGGTCGCTGATCAGGAAGCCCGCAAAGGGCAGGATCAGCTCGGACGGAAGCGGCAGCAGGGTCGACTCGACGACCATGGCGAAGAAGACGCCCAGGTAGCCGACCGCTGCGTAGAGGTCGTGGAGGAACGGGATTATTCCGGTGTCGATGAAGCTGAGCACCAAGGCCTCGCTTGTGGATGGAGGACGCTGCAGACGGCGACGGGCGCCGCAGGTCCTCCGCAGGATACCCGAGCGGGCGTGCGGGCGTCTTACCGACGCCAGCCAGTGGCGCGCGGACCGGGCCGGTTGTGGGCGCAGGGCAAAGCACACGCGGTGCCGAGCGCGCTCCCACCTCGGAGCCGAGGGAGGGCTATTCTCATCGGCGTGAGCGACACGCCTCGATCCCCCGACTTCGGACCACACCGGCATCTGCCCGAGTCGCACTCGCTTCGCCAGCCACTCCCCGCCGAGGCGGAGATAGTGCTGACCGGCGCCGACCTCTCGATTGCGGACGTCGAGATGGTCGCGCGCGGTGGTCGCGGGGTTTCGCTCGGGGCGGAGGCGCGGGCTCGGGTAGAGGAAGCGCGCTCCGTGATCGAGCGTCTGGTTGCCGCGGGCGAGATCGTGTATGGCGTGACGACAGGCTTCGGCGATCTGGCCACGACCTTCATCGATCCGGCCGACTCGGCTCGGCTGCAGGAGAACCTCCTCGTCTCGCATGCCGTCGGCGTGGGCGAGCCGTTGCCGCGGGACGTGGTTCGGGCGATGCTCCTGCTGCGCGCCAACACCCTCGCCCTCGGCCACTCGGGCTGCCGGGCCGTCGTGATCGACCGTATCTGCGACCTGCTGCGCCTCGGCATCCATCCGATCGTGCCGTCGCAGGGATCCGTTGGCGCGTCAGGGGACCTCGCGCCGCTGGCCCACCTCGCGCTGCCTCTCACCGGGAGGGGGCACGTCGAGGTCGGCGGACGGGTGATCGCCGCGTCTGAGGCGCTGGCCGCTGCGAAGCTCCAACCGCTGGAGCTCCAGGCCAAGGAGGGCCTCGCCCTCCTGAACGGGACCCAGATGATGAGCGCCATCGGTGCGCTCGTGGCCGCGGATGCCCAGCGCCTCGCCCGAACCGCCAGCGTTGCGGCGGCCATGAGCTGCGAGGCGTTGCTCGGCACTGACGTCGCCTACGCGGCGGCTTACCAGCTGGCCAGACCACACCCTGGCCAGATCGCCGTCGCGGCCGAGCTGCGCTGGCTGTTGCGCGAATCGACTCTCATGACCAGCCACCACGCTTCGTCGCACAGGGTCCAGGATCCCTACTCGCTCCGCTGCGTGCCGCAGGTCCACGGCGCCGTTCGCGACGCCATCGACTACCTGTGCGGAGTCCTGGACGTGGAGTTGAATTCGGCGACAGACAATCCGCTCGTCTTCCCGCAGGGCGGCGGCGTGGCCGACGCCACCGCCGCGGCAACAGGCGGCGGGCTCGTGATCAGTGGTGGCAACTTCCACGGTGAGCCAATCGCCATCGCCCTCGACTTTGCCAAGCTGGCCATCTCCGAGCTGGGTTCGATATCGGAGCGGCGCGTCGCGCTGATGATCGACTCGCGTCTAAACGGCGGGCTGCCGCCGTTTCTCTCATCGGGCAGCGGGCTCGAGTCCGGCATGATGCTCCTCCAGTACACTGCCGCCGCCCTGGCCTCCGAGAACAAGGTCCTGGCCCACCCGGCCAGCGCGGACTCAATCCCCACTTCGGCCAATCAGGAAGACCATGTCTCCATGGGCTCGATCGCGGCCCGGCACGCAATGGCCGTTCTCACCAACGTCCAGCGGATCGTCGCCCTGGAGCTGCTCGTCGCCGCCCAGGCCCTCGACTTCAGGCTTGATAAAGTCGCCGCCGAGGGAGCCAAGGTCCGGCCGGGCGTCGGGGTGGAGGAAGCGCATCGCCGGATCAGGTCCGTCGTCCCGCATCTGGACCGCGATCGGCTCCAGGGCAGCGACATCGAATCGGCGGTCCGGCTTGTCAGGGACGGCGCTCTCGTCGAGCTTGCCGGCTAGGTGCCACCGCCGAGCGCCTGCAGGGGCGGCCGATAGCGACCCGCGCCTGGTCAGGAGACCAGTGCGGGTCGCTATCGGCCGGAGCAGCGGTCGATGGCTCGCCGCAGCCTCACCTCGTCGGCGGCACCGGCATGCTGAAGCGCCCAGAGAGCCGGCAGAAGCCGGGGGTCTGCTGCGGCCGCGGCGGCGTCGACCTCGAGCCCGCCGACGAGCGGCGACTCGAGCGCCCGAATGAGATGTGGGACGGCGCGAGGGTCGTGGCGTACCGCCAGGCCGAAAAGTGCCTCTGCTCGGGCCTCGCGGTGCGCGTCCTCGGCGCGGGCCAGCAGCGCCGCCCTCACGTCAGGCCCGTCGGCATCGGAGAGTGTCCCTAGCCCGAACGTGGCCCAGTCGCGAACCTCGGGGTCGGTGTCTCGGGAGAGGGTTATGAGCGCCCTGCGTGCCTCCGGCGCCAGGGGTTGGGGGCTGATCGTGGCGACGGCGAAGGCCACTGCGAGCCTCACCTCCGCGCTCGGATGGTCGGCCACGGGAAAGACGAGCCCCAGCATGCCGGAGTCGCCGAGATGACCCAGTGCCGCGACGATGGAAGCTAGAGGCGAGGCGCCCTTCTCGACCGCGAGAGCAGTCAGCAGAGCCTCCTGAATGGCTGGTCGCGCGTTCGGCTCGACCCCTGCCAGCCTGCCAAGGATGTCTGCACCAAGAGTGCGTCCGCGCTCCATCGCGCCGTGGAGCAGGCTTGCGGCAGCCTCGAGTACGTCGTCGGGACATTCGGTCAGGATGCCGCCGATCAGGTCCCAGCGACAATCGTCGTCGTAGGTCCCGAGGGCGGCTTCGATCCGAACGTCGAGGGGCCGCATTTTCACCTCACAGGCGGACGGCGGCCATGCACGACCGCAGGGCTCAATCACGGGACCGCGTGCCGGCCATCGCCCCATCGGCCGGGTGTTCGTGTCCCACGTTAACGTTTGGCTAACGCCCGAGGCGGTGCGGTCGCACGTGAGGGAACGGAGTTGCGCCACGCGACCCCGGCGCGGCAACGGTTAACATTCGCTAGCATGTCTTCCCTCGCCGTGGTCACGGTCCTTTCTAGCTTCCTCGCCTCGGCTGTCGAGTTCGTCGAGGCCGTCACCATCGTCCTGGCGGTCGGCGTGACGCGTCAGTGGCGGTCCACGCTGATCGGCGTCGTGGCCGCGCTCGTGGCCCTGACGCTTCTCGTTGCCGTCTTCGGCACCGCGATCGTCCTCTTCGTCCCAATCGGCGTCGTCCGCCTGGTCGTGGGTGGGTTCCTGCTCATCTACGGCATGCAGTGGCTCACCAAGGCGGTTCTCAGGGCGGGTGGCGCCCGGGCGAAGCACGACGAGACGGCCGTCTACCAACTCGAGATCGCCGCGCTTCGGGCCGAGCCGCCCGTCCCGGCGGCCGGCATGGACTGGATCAGCTTCACCGTGGCCGCCAAGGGAGTCCTGCTGGAGGGTCTCGAAGTCGCCTTCATCGTGGTCACTTTTGGAGCGACCGCCGGAATGCTTGGGCCGGCCGTGCTCGGGGCCTCCGTTGCCGGGGCACTCGTGCTGGGAATCGCTGTCCTCGTCCACAGGCCACTCGCTGCCGTGCCGGAGAACGGGCTCAAATTCGCGGTCGGCATAATGCTGATCGGGTTCGGTACCTTCTGGGCCGGCGAAGGCGTAGGCATCGATTGGCCGGCCGGCGACGCGACGATTCCCGCGCTGCTCGCCGGCTACGTTGCACTGGCGTTCGTGGGCATCTACCTCGTTCAGGTTCGGCTCGGCGGCAGACGGAGCCGCGTGACCGCCGCGAGCCCGGAGCGCTGAGATGAGATACGTCAGGTCGTTCTTCGGCTTCTGGTACGACTTCCTGGTGGGTGATCGCTGGGAGCTGTTCGTCGGGCCGATTCTCGCCCTCATCGTTGCGTGGCTGGGGGTTCGGGCAAACCTGCCGGCTCCGGCGAGCGGCGTTCTGCTATTTGCCGTCGTAGCGGGAGTTGGTGGTTTGAGCATCGCCTGGGCCGTGCGCGAGTAGGACAAAGCCCTCGAGGGGCCGTGCGGCGGCGACCGCATCAGGCGGGACCGAGTGCGCTCGGCGCCGTTCTCGCTCCTTGCCGTAAAGTGGGCAGGCAATGGCACGCCTCGAGATCGTTGACGTCACCGACGAAGCTCGCTTCGGGCTGGTCCCGCCCTGTGCCGACCCCTCGTTCGATCACCGCACCTGCGACTACTGGGAGGACGCGGATCGGGGTTCCAGGGCGAGCCGCTCGAGCTGGCTTCATGCGGGCGCGGCGGGTTCGGGGTCGAGCTCGACCGCGGGTTCGGCGTCGAGCTCGACCGCGGGTTCGGCCGCCGGTCGTTCGAGCAACCCGTTCGCGCCAGCGTCACGGTCCGAGACGAACCCATTCCTGCCTGCTCCCAAGGCGGCACCTAACCCTTTCGCGGCCGCCGGGGCCGCGCCCGCCCGCAACCCGTTCCTCGAGGACCTGGGGGAGTCACCAGCTGAAAACCCGTTCGCGCCCCAGCGCCCGCCCCGGCCGTCGATCGACGCCGAGGCGCCGCGCAAGCTCCAGCTCCTGGGCCGGGGTCTTGGGGTGTTCGGCAGCTACGCCAAGCTGCTGCTCGTCGACGGTGAGGCTGAGGCTTACTGCCAGTTCGGGCCGCTCTCCGCGTACCCGCGCGCGCTGCGGCTGCGCGAGCTCTATGCGGAGTTGCCCGTCGCCCCGCTGCCGGCGGTCATCACCTGCATCGCGACGACGGCCGAGGTTCGGCGGAGCGGTTACGCGCTGCGGCTCGTGGCGGAGGTCTGCGACGACCTCGCCGGTCGTGGCTTCGCCGCCGTAGAGGCGTATCCGGAGGCGCGAGCCAGGGAGAACTCCACGCCCGCGGCCAGACCCGAGTTCTGGATCCGCGCCGGCTTCCGGTTGGCCGTGGACGACGATCGCTACCCGGTGGTGCGTCGTGAGCTCTGAGGTCCGGCGTGGCCGCGGCCACGAAGGCCGCCTAGGCCGCCGCAGCAGCCGGCGCGCGGCCATGGCTTTCGGAGCCGCGCTCCTCGTGGCGTCCACGGCGCTCGGGGCGTGCAACGGCGTCGGCGCCACGCCCACGCTGCAACAAACTGCGGTGCCGCTTGCGGCCACGCCATGGCCCAGCGGGACGACCGGCCAGTACGGCCTCCACGTTGACCCGAGCCTGCTCGGGAAGCTGCCGCCGTTCGTTCACGCGCAGCCGATCGTCGAGGACGCCACAAGCGAGGGCACGGCCATGGACAACGCCGACCTGGCCAAGACGTTCGATGGCTATGCGGCGGCGTCGGTAGGACAGATGGGGTACGCCAACTGGCTCGAGATCGCGATCGGCCACTTCCGGCCCGAGATCCAGAACTCGGACACGTTCCCGGACACGTATTCGGCCTGGGTTAGCGAATACGACACCGGAGCGTGCTCGCAGGCGAGCGGCGTCTCCACCACGAGCCAGATACAGATCGGCGATTGGGATCCCGTCGACCAGGGTACCTGCGTCGGTGGCCTGTTTGTCTACACGGTCTCTCTGGGCAATGGCGTCGTCCTGTCGATGTTCGGCGACGGTCCGCTCGACTACGGTCGGCTGCTGATCCAGGCCCTCTACTAGCGGTTCGGGCGCGAGCCCGCCGCCCCGATCGAGCCAATCCGAGATGACGCCGCGGCGCGACCGGAGCACACTGGAACCAAGCGCTCGGGCAGGGTCCGGGCCGTCTCTCCGGAGGCCTCCGATGGCGATCGATACCGGCTCACCGTCCCACGCAGGACCCCGCACCGTTCGCGCCCCGCGTGGTCCGGAGCGCACCTGCAAGGGCTGGGCGCAGGAAGCGGCGCTGCGGATGCTGATGAACAACCTCGACCCTGAGGTTGCCGAACGCCCGGACGACCTCGTCGTGTACGGCGGTACCGGTCGGGCGGCCCGCAGCTGGGACGCATTCGACGCGATCGTCCGCGAGCTCCGCCGCCTCGAGAACGACGAGACGCTGCTGGTCCAGTCGGGCAAGCCGGTCGGCGTCTTCCGGACCCACGAGTGGGCGCCGCGGGTGCTCATCGCCAACTCCAACCTGGTCGGCAAGTGGGCCAATTGGGAGACGTTCCGCGAGCTCGAGCGGGCCGGCCTGACGATGTACGGCCAGATGACAGCCGGTTCGTGGATCTACATCGGTACGCAGGGAATCCTGCAGGGCACCTACGAGACCTTTGCCGAGCTGGCGCGCCAGCACTTCGGCGGGACGCTGCAGGGCCGCGTAACCCTGACCGCCGGGCTGGGCGGGATGGGCGGTGCGCAGCCGCTCGCCGTCACGATGAACGAGGGCGTGGCGCTGGTCGTCGAGGTCGACGAGGCACGGGCGAAGCGGCGACTGGAGATCGGCTACGTCGACCGGCTCACACACTCCTTGGACGAGGCGCTGCGCTGGGCGCGGGCCGCGGCCGGGGATGGACGCGCCGAGTCGATCGCGCTGGTCGGAAACGCAGCCGATGTCGAGCCCGAGCTCGTCCGGCGCGGCGAGCGGTTCGACGTCGTGACGGACCAGACGTCGGCCCACGACGCCCTGAATGGCTACGTGCCTGCGGGGGTCTCGGTGGCGGCGGCGGCGGAGCTGCGGCGCGACGACCCCGACGAATACGTGCGCCGCTCCATGGCGTCGATGGCCGAGCATGTTCGGGCGATGCTCGCGCTCCGCTCCGCCGGTGCCGTGACCTTCGACTACGGCAACAACATCCGCGCCCAGGCCCAGAACGCCGGCGTGACCAACGCCTTCGACTTCCCGGGCTTCGTGCCGGCGTTCATCCGGCCGCTCTTCTGCGAGGGGAAGGGCCCGTTCCGGTGGGCGGCCCTCTCGGGCGACCCGGAAGACATACTCGCCACCGACCGCGCCATCCTCGGGCTCTTCCCCGAAAACGAATCGCTTCGGCGATGGATCGAGATGGCCGAGGCTCGCGTGCCCTTCCAGGGGTTGCCGGCTCGGATCTGCTGGCTTGGCTACGGCGAGCGATCGAAGGCCGGGCTGGCCTTCAACGAGCTGGTTCGGTCGGGCGCGGTGAGCGCCCCGATCGTCATCGGCCGAGACCACCTCGACTCGGGTTCGGTCGCCTCGCCCAATCGCGAAACCGAATCGATGCGCGACGGCTCCGACGCGATCGCCGACTGGCCGCTCCTCAATGCGCTGGTGAACACCTCGGCCGGGGCGAGCTGGGTCAGCATTCACCACGGCGGAGGCACCGGCATCGGGTACTCTCAACACGCCGGAATGGTTGTCGTCGCCGACGGCTCGGACCTCGCGGCGCAGAAGCTGGAACGCGTACTGACGACCGATCCGGGCATGGGCGTGATTCGCCACGCCGACGCCGGCTACGAACGGGCAATCGAGGTCGCACGGGAGCGTGGGGTCCGCGTCCCGATGATCGACGGCGCCCGCGAAGACAGGTTGTAGGCCGTCGCCCTCGACGGCGAAGGGGGAGACAGGTTTGGGGTATCGCGTCCAGGGCGTGCTCTTCCGAACCGCCCCCGATCTCGCCGGCCTGGCGGCGCTCGAGCGCGCCTACGGCTACAGGCTATTCGAGCTGCCGGGCTGCGGCCTGTGGCTGGTCGACCTTGGCGTACCGGTGCCCAAGCCCGGCGATCGCGGGCTCATGCGGGCCGCCCGACCGCTGGCAGCTACCTATGTCGATGCCCTGCGGATGCTCGGGGCCGATGACGAAGCGTTCGAGCAGGTCGCCTGGCTGGCCGCCTCGGCCCTCGCCGCGAAGGAGCTGCGTCAGCCGGTCCTGGGGTTCGTTTCGGACGACGAGATGCTCGACTTCGCCGTCATCGCGACGCCGGACGGAATCGAGGTGATCGGCGACAGGCTCGGCCAGTACCTGCTCCGGTGGGAGAGCGGTGCGCTGGCGATCCAGCCGTTCTACAGCGATGGCACCCCCGGGGAGCCGCCGACTCCACCGGAGGAACTGTCGCTGATTCCGGTTGTCACGCTCCTGGACACCGAGGAATTGGCCAGCGGCGCCTATCCGCTCCACGGCAACGTCGTTGCCGAGATGCAAGGCTTCGCCGGCGGCGCTGCCGGGCTCGGCATCGGCACGTTCACCGGCGGTCAGGTTGGCGCGGTGCGCCTGCTCGAGGCTCGGGGCCTCGACGGCAGTCCCTGGGACCTGGGAGCCGGCTGGCGGCGGGATCCCGGTCGATAGGGCCGCAGGACGCGGCGTGGATCTCGGCGCCGCCGATCGGTCAGGCGGCTCGTTGAGGCTCGGTTTGTAGGCCTTGCATCTCCGGCTCCGGCATCTCGAAGACCGGGACGGCGGCCGCGTCTTCGCTCGACGCCGGCATCTCGCGCAGCGATCGCAGCGGCGACAGCAGGATCGGCACGGCCGACGCGAACGATGCCAGGGCAGCGAATATCAGGGCTGCCCGCACCGGCAGGATCGTGGCCATGGCACCGCCCATGAGGGAGCCGATCGGGATCGTTCCCCAGACGATGAAACGCATGGTGGCGTTCATCCGGCTCTGCATCTCCGGCGGCGTGATGGCCTGCCGGAGGCTGATCTGGGCGACGTTGTAGATCACCTGGCTCATGCCGGCCACGAACCAGCCGACGAAGAGTGTCACCGCAGCCAGGTCCAGGCTCGCGGGCGTCAGCGTCAGAAGAAGGAACGCTGGCGCTCCGAGGCTCGCCGAAATGGCTATCGTCCGCCCGATGCCGATCGCGCCGGGCAGCCGGCTCGACAGCGCCGCACCCGCGAGGAAGCCCACGCTGGCTACGCCCATGACGGTCCCGAAGAAGGCCGGTGGGAGCCTGAGGTCCCGCCAGATCAGGACCGGGAAGACGCTGAAGAGCGCCGCCGCGAACAGGTTCGAGATGCCGGTGCAACCCGCGATCGGCCGCAGGTAGCGGTTGCCCAGGACATACTCCAGGCCCTGGGCAATCTCGGCCCGCATCGACGTCGGCAGCCCGGATTCGTCCAGACGACGCTTCGGTGCCTCCTCACGCCGGCGGATGGAACTGATGAACCCACCGGACACGAAGAAGCTGATCGCATCGACGGTTATGGCGATGGGCGCGGCAATGATCGCGATCAGGTTGCCGCCGAGCGTGGGACCGCCGATCTGGGCCACCGAGTAGCTGACCTGCAGGTGGGCGTTGCCGTCGACAAGATCGTCGCGGTCCAGGATGGCCGGCAGGTACGACTGGTCGGCCACGTCGAAGAGGGCCGTCAGGGTGCCGGTCACGAAGGCGACCACGTACAGCTGCCCCATCGTGAGCGTGTGTAAGACGTAGGCCACTGGGATCGACATCAGCACCACGCCGCGGCCGATGTCCGCGGCCACCAGGACCGGCCGGCGCCGCACGCGGTCGAGCCACGCCCCCGCCGGCAACGTGAAGAGGAGGAAGGGCAGCATCTCGACTGCCGTCAGCAGAGAGACCTGGAATACGCTGGCGCCGAGCATCGTCAGGGCGATGAACGGCACGGCGATGATCGTTACCTGGCTGCCGAGGATCGAGACGGTCGCGGCCGACCAGATCTTGACGAAGTCGCGGTGCCGCCAGAGCGTTGGCTTCGAGATGCCTATCATGCCCGTCCTTTCATCGCGCGGCATCCTATCGGCCGCCGATAAATCGGGCATTAAGCGACCCGTCGCATTGTCGGTGTGCCACGATACGGTCGGCGCGCCTCATGGGTAGTGACTTTCGTAGCCGGCGGCGGGGTACTACCGGTGGCCGGGCCCGGCCGGGTCATCGCCTTGCGGCGGCATTTGCAGGTCCAACGGAGGCAGTGTGGCCAAGCTGGTCGAGTCCGTTCCCAACTTCAGCGAAGGCCGGCGAATCGAGGTCGTGGACAAGCTGGCCGCCGCCGTCGAGAGCGTCCCGGGCGCCTTCCTGCTCGATCGGACGAGCGACGCGAGCCACAACCGCAGCGTCCTGACCCTCGCCGGCGAGCCGGCGCCGATCCTCGAGGCCCTGGAGCGCACCGTTGCGGTTGCGGTCGCCCAGATCGATATGGAGCGCCACTCGGGCGAGCACCCCCGCATAGGCGCCGTCGACGTCGTCCCGTTCGTGCCGCTCGCAGGGGCAACCATGGCCGACTGCATCGAGCTCGCTCGGGCCTTTGGAGCGCGCGTCGCCGAACGGTTTGCGATCCCCGTCTATCTCTACGGCGAGGCGGCAAGTTCGCCGTCGAGGCAGCGTCTGGCCGTCGTCAGGCGGGGCCAGTACGAAGGCCTCAAGGCAGGGATCGCCGAACCCGGCCGCGAGCCAGACTTCGGACCGGCCGCCGTGCACGCCAGCGCCGGAGCAATGGCCGTCGGCGCGAGGCCGTTCCTTATCGCGTACAACATCAACCTCGAGAGCCGGGACCTCGAGCTCGCAAAGAAGATCGCGCGGCGGATCCGCGAGTCGAGCGGTGGTCTGCCACGCGTCCAGGCGAACGGTTTCTGGATCGACGAGCTCGAACGGGCTCAAGTATCGATGAACCTGCTCGACTACCGGACGACGCCGATCTGGCTCGTGTGGGAGGTCGTCCGATCGGAGGCAGCCGAGGAGGGAGTCCATCTGGCCGAATCCGAGCTGATCGGGCTGGCGCCGCTG
This sequence comes from Candidatus Limnocylindrales bacterium, assembly GCA_049521175.1. GTDB lineage: Bacteria > Chloroflexota > Limnocylindria > Limnocylindrales > CSP1-4 > Fen-1039. The sequence goes on along the minus strand of JBEKPB010000018.1, from coordinate 24,660 downwards.
GGTGCTCTTCTAGACGTTGCCGACCACGCCGGTGTCTCCGCGCGACTGCCTCAGACGGAGCGGCTCGCCGGTGCGGCGGCCTTCCTCAAGCTGCGCGACTTCTCCCCGCTCCAGGCGCTCGAACTGCGCCTCGAAGCCGCGCGTGGAGCGTGACCCGGTGAACGAGGCACGCGGGCCCGGCCGCGGTCTGCTCGTGGAGGGAGCGGCGTCGATCGCCACCGTCGCAGGCCCCTTGCGGCGTGGCTCCGACCAGGGAGACGCGGCCGAACTCAGCGGCGGTCCGCTGGCGGTCGCCGCGTGGGACGGTCGAATCCTCGCCGTCGGGCTGGCAGCAGACGTCCACCGCCAGATCGTGGCCGCCGGGCACGCCCTTGAATCGTTCGATCGGATCGACGCGGCCGGCGGCCTCGTCACGCCCGGGCTGATCGACGCTCACACCCACCTCGTCTTCGGCGGGACGCGCGAAGCCGAGTGGCGGATGCGATCGGCCGGGGCCGGCTACCTGGAGATCCTGCAAGCCGGTGGCGGGATCCTGTCCACCGTCGCCGCAACCCGCGCCGCCTCCGACGACGAGCTACTGATCGGGGCCCGCCGCCGCCTCTCGACGATGCTCGCCAACGGCACGACCACGGCCGAGGCCAAGTCCGGCTACGGGCTGGACGTCCCGACGGAACTAGGTCTGCTAGACATCATCAGGAGACTCGATCGCGAGGGTCCGGTAGAGCTCGTGCCCACGTACCTGGGGGCTCATGCGATCCCGGGCGAGTACCGCGACCGCCCTGACGGAACCGACGCGTACGTGGCGAGCATCATTGACGAGCAGCTCCCTCTCGTCGCGGCACAAGGGATTGCCCGCTTTTGCGACGTCTTCTGCGAGACCGGCGTCTTCAGCCCCGATCAGACGGCCCGGATTCTCAACGCCGCGGCGGGGCACGCCCTCAGGTCGCGCATCCATGCCGACGAGCTGGCACCGTCAGGCGGGGCAGAGTTGGCCGCGGAGCTGGGCTGCACGTCGGTCGACCACCTCTCGGCCCCCTCCGAGGCGGGCATCGAGGCGCTGGCACGTGCCGCTCCGGGCGCGCGCCCGGTCGTGGCGACGCTTCTGCCGGCCACGAGCTGGTTCCTTGGCAGGCATCACTTCGCGCCTGCCCGTCGACTGATCGACGCGGGCATTCCGGTGGCGCTGGCGACGGACCTCAACCCCGGCACGAGCCCCACGCTCAGCCTGCCGCTGGTCATGTCGATCGCCTGCCTGGAGATGGGTCTCACCCCATCGGAGGCGCTGGTCGCGGTGACCGTCAACGCTGCGCATTCGGTGGGACTCGGCGCGGAGATCGGCTCGATCGAGGCCGGCAAGCAGGCCGACCTCGTCGTCTGGAACGTGCCGAATGTGACGCAGATCGCTTACTGGCTCGGCGCCTCCAACGTTCGGGCCGTGATCAAGCGCGGCAGGACGGTCTTCGAGCGCAACTAGGCAGGGCGCCTAGATCTTGCCGCGCGGCTCCAGCAGCACCGTCGTGAGCTCGGTGGGCACCGACGACGGCATGAGCACCAGCTTGGATTGAGGCGCCGGCGGCGTCGAAACGCCCATCTCATGGAAGAACTTGGCGAGGGCCTCGGATGCCTCCTCGTCTTCACAGACCGGCATCGGCACGACGACCTTCGCGTCCAGCTGCGCCACAAGCTCGGCAGCCTTGTTGGCCGGGAAGGCGCCCCCAACGCCGATGCAGGCAACGTCGACGGGACCGATGTCGGTCAGCTTGTCCTCCGTCAGTAGATGGCCGATGTCGCCGAGGTGGATGACGTGGACCCCGTCGAGCTCGACGACGAAGGCGACGTTGCGCCCGCGCTCGTTTCCCCGACGATCGTCTCGGAAGGTCCGAATGCCGGTGATGAGGACATCCTTGACCTCGTACTCGCCCGGGCCATCGAGGCAGAAGGCCTCCTCCAGGCTGCTGGGCAGCAGCGTAGAGCCGTCGCGCGACGACCGACCCTTGGCTCTTGGAAGCGGGGAGTCGTCGGGATGGCTGTAGGTCACGATGTCGCCGGTGATGCCGCGACCCGTTGGCCCCACGACCGCTTGATAGGCGTCGGCCACAACGACCGCGTCCTTGCCGCGCATGCGGACGCAAGTCCGCCCGAACCAGGTGAGCTCCATGCGGGGATTCTTGCACAGGTCGCCGATCGGCCGCTCATCGCCCGCTCATCGGCGGCTCAGCAACCGGAGCTAATCCCTTGAGCTTTCCGGGAGGAGCCGAAACGTGCCGGAAAAAGGAGGACCGGAGGCGCCTGCCCAATCGGCACCTCCGGTCGGAGGGAGGGAGGATGGATCTTTTCTCTTCCGTCTCGTGTACGTCTAGAAAGGTAGCCGCCCTACGTGAAAGCGGAGCACGCTGGTGCGTTAAGATATCGCAACATAGTGATCCGGATCGCTTCCGCCGACGAGTCGGCAAGCCGAGTGGCCGCTTCCGGGCCACTGTCGCTAGTTGGGATCCGCCCAACGGCCTCAAGCGCCACCCGGCGGACGCGGGCCGGGAGAGCGGGGTATGTGCCCGTGCCTTGGCGTCGCTGGCAGAATGATCTCATGCAGCCACGCCGCGCGCGCCGTTCGACAGTGGCGCTCCTCCTCAGTCTCGCCCTCGTCGTCGCCGCTTGCGGGTCCACGGCGAACACCGTCGCGCCGTCCGTGGCGGCCTCGGCCGCCACTGCGCAGTCCACTGCAGCGCCGTCGGCCGCTGTCTCGACGGGCCAATCAGACCAGGCGGTCTACGCGACGATCGAGCGCCAGGTCGAGGCCCTGCGCGAGCTGCGCCCAACCTCGACCGTAACGCCTGTGTTGCTCGACTCGCAAGGCGTTCGCGATTGGCTGACGAAGGCGACCGCCGAACAGACGGATCACGCCGCCCTGGCCAATGAGAGCCGCCTCTTCGCCGATCTTGGGCTCATTGCCGCCGGATCGTCGCTCGAGCAGATGGAGCTCGACCTTGAGGCCGGCCAGGTAGTCGGGTTCTACGATCCGGTCTCGAAGGGGTTGTACGTGCTCTCGCAGTCGGGCGGTGTCGGGCCGACGGAGAAGCTGACCTTCTCGCATGAATACACGCACGCCCTGCAGGACCAGAACTTCGGGCTCGACAAGCTGGCCATCGACACGCCAGACCAGGGCGATCGCGACCTTGCGCGAACCGCTCTGCCCGAAGGCGACGCCACGCTGCTGATGACCCTGTGGTCTGCGCAGAACCTGTCCATGCTCGAGTTGCTCCAGATCGCCGGCGAGTCGCTCAGCGGGCCCGGCGCCGACCAGCTCGCAAACGCGCCCGAAATCCTTCAGCAGACGCTGACCTTCCCATACGAGCAGGGTCTGGCTTTCGTCCAGGGGATTTACAACTCGGGCGGCTGGGCCGCGGTCGACAGGTTGTACTCGAACCCGCCCGATTCGACCTCGCAGATTCTCCATCCCGACCTGTACGCCACTGGCGTCAAGCCCGTGGCCCTGTCCGTGCCGCCCGTGCCCGCCTCGCTTGGGAGTGGCTGGAAGCTGACGATGCAGGACACGCTGGGCGAGTTCCAGCTGGGGATCTGGCTGGAAGGGCAGAAGCCGACGAGCGCGGAGACGGCCGCGGCGCAGTCGGCTGCGAGCACGTGGGCCGGCGACCGCGTGGGGCTGTACGAGGGCCCGAACGGCGCCTGGGCGGTCGTTGTCGAGACGGCCTGGCGTACCGTCGACGGCCGGTTGGCCTTCCAGAATGCCGCGACGCCGCACACCGGCCAACTGGCGGGGCCGGCTGTCGTGTGCTCGGCGGGGAACGAGGCCGCGGTTTATGTCGCCTCGAACGTGACCGCTCTGGAGGCCTTCGCGCCCTGCCGGCCGCCGCTCTGATCGCGTCAGGCCACGGTCCCTGTCCGGCTACATCGTCTCCGGCGCGGAGATCCCCAGCAGGCCGAGGGCGTTGGCGAGCGTCGTCCTGGCGGCGGCGACCAGCGCGAGACGCCCCGCGGACCGATCCGGCTCGGCCTCGTCGATGACGCGGGCATCGCGGTAGAAGGCGTGGAACGTCGTGGCGAGTTCCGTGGCGTAGGCGGTGATGCCGTGCGTCTCCTCGCTCGCGGCCGCGTCCTCGACGACCTCGGGCAGGCGCGCGATCTGGCGCACCAGGCTCGCCTCCGGCGCGCCTGGCAGGATCGACGTCAGAAGGCTCAGGAGGCGTGGGTCGTCGGGCGGCGGTGCGGCCATCCCCGAGTCGGCCGCCTTGCGCAGTATCGAGGCGATCCGGGCGTGGGCGTACTGGACGTAGTAGACGGGGTTCTCGCTCGACTGCTTCTTCGCCAGCTCGATGTCGAAGTCGATGCCGCTCGAAGCGGCGCGTGAGGCGAAGAACCATCGAGCCGCGTCCACGCCGATCTCCCCGAGCAGCTCATCGAGGGTGATGAACTCGCCGGTCCGCTTGGACATCGGGATCTCCTTGCCGTCCCGAACGAAGCGAACCCAGGCGGTCAGGATCATCTGGACCTGGTCGCGGTCGAAGCCGAGCGACTGCGCCGCGGCCTTGACCCGGGCGACATAGCCGTGGTGGTCCTCGCCCCAGATGAAGACGATGCGGTCGAAGCCGCGGCTGAACTTCTCGACGAGGTAGCCGATGTCCGCGGCAAAGTATGTGGGTGCAGCGTCGCCGGTTGAGCGGAGGATGACGCGGTCCTTGTCGTCGCCGTACCGGGTCGATCGGAAGACGACCGCGCCGTCCTCCTCGTACACGTCGCCGGCGGCCCGCAACCGTTCGACCGCCTGCTTGACCCAGCCGTCGTTGTGGAGCGTGCTCTCGGAGCGCCAGACGTCGAAATGGCAGCCCAGGTGCTCGAGGCTGGCTTCGATGCCGGCGCGCACCTGCTCGGAGGCCCAGCGACCGACCGCCCAGTCGGCGCCCTCGCCCGAGTTCTCGGCAGTCGCCAGCACCTCGGCCGGGAGATCGCGGGCCATGTCGTAGACGTAGTCGCCGTGGTAGCCGTCTTCCGGGATCTCGCAGCCTTCGCGGATGGCTACGACCGACGCCCCGAGGTTCTTGACCTGGCTGCCAAAGTCGTTGAAGTAGTACTCGCGCGCGACCTTGTGCCCCGCCGCCGTCATCACGCGGCACAGGAGATCGCCCGTAAAGGCGCCGCGGGCGTTGCCGATGTGGAGCGGTCCGGTCGGGTTTGCCGAGACGAACTCGACGTTGACGTGCTCGAGGTGCGCGGCGGTTACGTGGCCCCAGGTTGTTGGATCGCGGAGGATACCGGCCGCGGTGGCGGCCAGGGCGTGGTCGGCCAGGCGGATGTTGAGGAAGCCGGGCGGCGCCACTTCGACGGCGGCGATCGGGGAGGCAGGGTCCGTGGCCGTCGTGACGACATGTGCCGCGATGGCCTGGGCGAGCTGAAGGGGCGCGCGACGGTAGGGCTTGGCCAGCTTGAGGGCGACATTGCTCGCGTAGTCGCCCCTGCTTGCGTCGGCCGGGCGCTCGATCGTGATCGGCCCGTCCTGCGGTTCCGTTGGCGCGGGCAGCTCGGCCTGGGCGCGCGTCCATGCGGCTTCGAGTGCCGCGCGGACCTGGCTGCGCAAGCTGGTTGTGGCGTCAGGGGTCATGCCCGAATGGTAGCGAGGTGGAAGCGGTCACGCGAAGCGAGCGGGCGGCGCGGCTCGGGTCGGGTCGGGGATCGATATTGCGCGATAGCAGCCTCAGAAATCGTAAGCGGCGGCGGCCTGCGGATTGGATCGAAAGTGGCTCGCCATCGCTCCCGAGGCTGGCCCCCACGCTCGCGTTGAGCGTGGGGGCGGGCAGCCAGAAGGTCGGAGCCCGGCCGCGGTCCCTTACCACTACTGGCGTTGCTGTCGCGCAAGAACCTGCGGTTGGCGGGCGGGTCCTGAGTGGCGAGGGCGTAGTGGCCGGCGGGCAACGACCGCCACACAACGAAGAAGGCGGCCGCCCGGGCGGCCGCCTTCATTCTGCGAGTGGCTTAGTAGGGCCACACCCAGTTGCTGATTTCGGGCGCGTCCTCGCCTTCGGCGCGGGTATAGGCGCGGGCCTCGGTGCGCTTGTCCTGCATGAGCTGCCGCACGTGGCCGGCGCGCGGCGCCAACCCGGGGATCCGGTCGATGGCGTCGATCACAAGGTGGTAGCGGTCGAGGTCGTTGAGCATGACCATGTCGAACGGGGTGGTGGTCGTGCCCTCTTCCTTGTAGCCGCGGACGTGGAGGTTGTCGTGGCCGTTGCGGCGGTAGGTGAGGCGGTGGATCAGCCACGGGTAGCCGTGGTATGCGAAGACGATCGGCTTGTCGACCGTGAAGAGCGAGTCGAATTCCTTGTCGGTCATGCCGTGTGGGTGCTCGGAGTCGGGCTGCAACCGCATCAGGTCGACGACATTGACGACCCGGATCTTGACATCGGGCAGGTGCTGGCGCATGAGATCGACCGCGGCCAGGGTTTCCAGAGTGGGCACGTCGCCGCAGCAGGCCATGACGACGTCCGGCTCGCCGCCCTGATCGTTGCTGGCCCAGTCCCAAATGCCGATGCCGCGCGTGCAGTGCAGGATCGCCTGCTCCATGGTCAGCCAGTTGGGCGAGGGCTGCTTGCCGGCCACGATGACGTTGACGTAGTTGCGGCTGCGCAGGCAGTGGTCCGTGACCGAGAGCATCGTGTTTGCGTCGGGCGGCAGGTAGACGCGGATGATCTCGGCCTTCTTGTTGACCACGTGATCGATGAAGCCCGGGTCCTGGTGCGTGAAGCCGTTATGGTCCTGGCGCCAGACGAGGGACGAGAGCACGTAGTTGAGCGAGGCGATAGGGCGGCGCCACGGGATGTCGCGCGTCACCTTCAGCCACTTGGCGTGCTGGTTGAACATCGAGTCGATGATGTGGATGAAGGCTTCGTAGCAGTTGAACATCCCGTGCCGGCCGGTCAGGAGGTAGCCCTCCAGCCAGCCCTCGCACTGATGCTCGGATAGCACCTCCATCACCCGGCCGTCAATGGATAGGACGTTGTCGTCGGCGTCCTCGGGGATCACCGCGGCGTCCCAGGCCTTGCCCGTCACCTCGAAGATCGCCTGGAAACGGTTCGAGGCGGTCTCGTCGGGACCGAACATTCGGAAGTTGTCGGGATTCTTCGCCATCACGTCGCGGACGAATGTGCCGGCAACGTAAGTGGCCTCGGCAAGGGTGCCGCCCGGCCTGGGCACATCAACCGCGTACGCGCGGAAGTCGGGCATGATCAGCTCGCGGAGCAGAAGGCCACCGTTCGCGTGGGGGTTTGCGCCCATCCGACGCTCGCCCTTCGGTGCCAGAGCGGCCAGCTCGTCGCGGAACGCGCCCTTGTCGTCGAACAGCTCCTCGGGCTTGTAGCTCCGCATCCATTGCTCGAGCAGGGCGCGATGGCCGGCGTTAGTGCGGACCTCGCCCATGGGAACCTGATGTGACCGCCACGTTCCTTCGACCTGCTTACCGTCGACGATCTTCGGGCCGGTCCAGCCCTTGGGGGTCCGAAGGACGATCATCGGCCACTGCGGACGCCCGGTCGACTTACCCGAGCGGGCCGCCGACTGGATCTCGCGGATCTCATCAAGAACCGTGTCCAGAGTCGCGGCCAGCTGCTGGTGGACTACGGCCGGGTCGTCGCCGGTGACGAAATACGGCTTGTACCCGTAGCCGATCATGAGGTCGCGCAACTCGGGCTCAGGGATGCGGGCAAGGACCGTCGGGTTGGCGATCTTGTAGCCGTTGAGGTGGAGGATCGGCAGGACCGCGCCGTCGCCCTTGGGATCGAGGAACTTGTTCGAATGCCAGCCGGTCGCCAGCGGGCCGGTCTCGGCCTCGCCGTCGCCGACGATGCAGCAGACGAGCAGGTCGGGGTTGTCGAACGCTGCGCCGTACGCGTGCGACAGCGAGTAGCCGAGCTCGCCGCCCTCGTGGATCGACCCGGGAGTCTCGGGCGCGACGTGGCTTGGAATGCCGCCCGGAAACGAGAACTGGCGGAACAGCTTGCGCATGCCGTCCTCGTCGCGGGTGATGCTCGGGTAGAACTCGGTGTAGCTGCCCTCGAGGTAGGTGTTGGCGACAAGCCCTGGACCCCCGTGCCCTGGGCCGATGATGTAGATCGTGTTGAGGTCGCGGGCCCTGATCTCGCGGTTCATGTGGGCGTAGATCAGATTGAGGCCCGGCGTGGTGCCCCAGTGCCCGAGGAGACGCGGCTTGACGTCGCCGGCCTCGAGCGGACGGCGGAGCAGCGGGTTGTCGAGCAGGTAGATCTGGCCGACGCTCAGATAGTTGGCGGCGCGCCAGTAGGCGTCGATGAGCCGCAGCTCTTCGGCGCTGAGCGGTCCCTTCGCTGTCACCGCGCTGTCAGCCATGTTGCGTCTCCTTGCGGTCGATTGAAGTCGGTTCGAGTCGATGCCGATCAGAACGCCGTTGCTAGGCGTCCATCTTGAACGAGTCGAGGCGCCGTGTCAGCGGGAGGTACGCGGTCGATGTCTCGAAGGGCGGGTCGCGTCGGATGGCGTTTGGGCCGCCTCAAAACTCGAAGCGGTCGCCTTCGGTGATCAGCTGAACCGGGCCGGCGAAGACGGCCTGCGCGGCAGCCAGGGCTTCCGCGCGGGAGTGGCCCGAGAGCACGTGAGTCAGCAGAAGCCGGGCAGCGCCGCCGGTCTTGGCCGCGCGGGCGGCGTCGCCGGAAGTGATGTGCTGGGCGCCCGGCGCGACGGGCCCGGCCCCGAAGGATGACTCGGCCAGGAGTGTGTCGCCGGGGCGGATGAGGGGCAGGAGATCCTCGAAGCGACTGCAGTCGCCCGAGTACACCAAGCCGGGGGCCGCGCCACTCCCCGCCTGGGCGCCTCTCCCCGCACCCGCGCCGCTCGCCACTCGAAACGCGTAGCTCTCCTCGGTGTGGGTGACGCGCCGGACGTCGACATCGAACGGTCCGAGGCGTTGTCCGCCTTCCGAAAGGCGTTCGACGTCGAGCGATTCGGCCGTGAAGCCGGGGGTTCCGTCCAGGGCATCGAGCCGAGCGGCCAGTTCAGCCGGGCCGAGCACGCGAACTCGCCGAGCCGGATCGAATTCCCATTTCAGGTAGTGGCGCAACGGCACCATGTCGATGAAGTGGTCGGGGTGGAGGTGGCTGACGAGCAGGGCGGTCAGCGTGCTCGGGTCGACGGTGGAAGCCAGATTGGGATACGCGCCCTGGCCGAGATCCAGCAACAGGGCGGCGCCGCCGGCTCGCAGCAGATAGGACGATGCGGCCGAACCACGACGGTCCGTGTAGGCAGGCGCGGCGCCCAAGACGATCAACTCCACAGAAGAAGAGTAAGGGAGGGCACCAGAGGTCCGCTGTCTGCGACGCGACTTGCCGGAAACGCGGACGCCGGGCGACGCTCAAGGCGACATTCCGACCGGGCGAACGGCCGGAAACGCGAACGATCGGCGACGCGAACGATCGGCGACGCTCGGCCGCCGACCGGAGGATCCGATTAGCCGCGGAACCGTTCCGGCAGGATCAGGTCGCCGCGGTCCATGGCCCGTTGCAAGGCCAGCCGGTCGAAGCCCGCGGCGGCCACTATCTCGCAGGCCTGCTCGATGCCGAACGCGAACGACTGCGGCAGGTGCGCATCCGAGCCCGTCGTCACGCGCTGCCCGCCGAGCTCACGGAAACGCCGCACTACCCACGGCGCCGGATAGGTCTCGTTCTCGGGATGGCGCAGCCCCGAGGCGTTGACCTCCAGGGCCGTGCCACTCGCCACCAGGGCCACGAGCAACGGTTCGTACAACTCTGGAGCGGCGGCGTAGGCGGTGGTGGGGAACCACGGCAGGAGCCAGCGCTTGCACTGGTCCATGTGGCCGAGAGTGTCGAAGAGGCCGCTCCGGATCGCTCCCATGACCTCGGTGAAGTACGGCCTCACGGCCTCGGCGAGCGTCTTGCCGGCGACGAACGCCGCGATCCGGGTCCGGTGATATGGGCCGTCGAACATGGCATGGACCGAGCCGATCGAGTAGTCGTAGGAGTGAGTTCGGAGGTGCTCCCGGATCTCGCCCTCGTATCGGTTCTCGTATGTCAGCTCGACGCCAAACCGGATGATGACCTTGCCAGCCCACCGTTCGGCCGCGTCGCGGACCATCCGTTCCCGGCTGGCGTAGTCGGCATACTCGTATGCCGGCGCCCCCGGCATGAAGTCGAGATGGTCGGTGATGGCAAGCTCTCGGACACCGCGCTCGGCCGCGGCAGCGCAGTAGAGCTCGAGCGGGACGGCCGAATCGGGCGAGAGCTCGGTGTGAAGATGGGCGTCGAGCGGTACGTCGAACGCCTGCGCCGGGGCGCTTCGAAAGCCCCGCGTCGCCTGACTGGGACGATCCACTAGGCCGACACCAGCCCGAGCTCGCGGCCCACCTTGCCGAACGCCTCCAGGCACCGATCGAGTTGCACTCTCGAATGTTCGGCCGTGACGATCGTCCGAATGCGAGCCTTGTCCAGCGCGACCGTCGGATAGACGACCGCCTGGGCGAAGACGCCCTCTTCGAAGAGGCGGCCGCTGAAGCGTCCTGCCGTGGCCGAGTCGCCCATCATCACCGGCGTGATCGGCGTCTCCGAGAAGCCGGTGTCGAACCCGAGGCGCTTCAGTTCGCCCTCGAAATAGATCGCGTTGGCCCAGAGGTGGTCGATCAGCTCGGGTTCCTCCTGCAGGACGTGGATCGCCGCCAGACAAGCCGCAGCCACGGCCGGCGGATGAGAGGTGGAGAAGAGGAACGGGCGAGCCCGCTGGATCAGCATCTCGCGCAAGGCACGGCTCCCGGCCACGTAACCGCCCAGCACGCCCATCGCCTTGGACATCGTCCCGACCTGGATGTGGACTCGGCCGTGGAGGTCGAAGTGGTCGACCGTCCCGCGCCCGTTCTTGCCCAGCACCCCGGAGGCGTGGGCGTCGTCGACCATTACCGCCGCCCCAAACTCCTCGGCCGCGGCAACAATCTCCGGCAGCGGGGCAATGTCGCCGTCCATGCTGAAGACCCCGTCCGTGACGACGAGTATCAGGCGGTACGGCGCCCCGCCCGCCTCCTTGCGGCCCTTCTCGCGGGCCTCGCGCAGAAGCTCGCGCAGCGCCGCCGTGTCCTTGTGCGGAAAGACGACCCGCGGCGCCTTGCTCATCCGCATGCCGTCGATGATCGAGGCGTGGTTGAGCGCGTCGGAGACGATCAGGTCGTTCTCGCCGGTAACGACCGGGATGACGCCCGTATTCGCGGTAAAGCCCGACTGGAACGTCAAGACCGCTTCGGTGTGCTTGAACTCGGCCAGCTCGGACTCGAGCCGCTCGTGGATCGTCATGTCGCCGGCGATCGTCCGGACGGCGCCCGAGCCGACCCCGAAATCGCGGGTCGCGGCGAGGGCGGCTTCTTTGAGCTTGGGGTGAGTGGCCAGGCCCAGGTAGTTGTTCGAGGAGAGGCTGATCAGCACAGCCCCGTCGACGACCACCTCGGCGGCCTGGGGCGAGCTGAGCACGCGCATCGGCCGGTACAGGTTCTGGCGCTTGAGCTCCTCGATCTCGTCGGCAAGGAAGCCGAGCGGGTTCGTCTTCGTTCCCTGGGCGGTCATACCGCGCCTCCTTCGCTCACCATCGACTCGGGCGTGGACTCGGGTTCGGGCAAATCGCCCTCGTGGGGCAGCAGGACGACCTTGCCGGCGACTCCCTGCGCGAGCAGGTCGAATGCCTCGGCGTAACCACTCAGCGGCAGCCTGTGGGTGATGATCGGGCTGACATCGAGGCCTTCCCGCAACAGCGCGGCGGTCTTGTACCACGTGCCCCACAGCTGACGGCCGGTGATGCCGTAGACGCGAACGCCGCGGAAGATGATCGCGTCGTTGAGGTCGAGCGTGACCGGGCGAGACGGCAAGCCCAGCAGCGAGACGCGCCCGCCGTTGGTCGTCATCTGGAAGGCCTGGTGGATCGCCGCCTCGGCGCCGCTCATCTCGAGCACGACGTCGACGCCCGTGCCGCCGGTCTCGCGCCTGATCTCCGCTACTACGTCGCCCGCGCCGTCCAGAACGCAATCGGAGCCCATTCGGGCGGCCATCTCGCGCCGGTGGGGCATGATGTCGGTCGCGAAGACCCGCGAGGCCCCGGCGAAGCGGCAGATCGCCACGGCCATGAGCCCGATTGGCCCGCAGCCCAGCACCGCCACGCTGGCCGTCGTGATCTCCTCGACGAATGTGGCGAAGACGGCGTTGCCCATCGGTTCCTGGATCGCGGCTATCTCTGGGCTCAGTCCCTCGCTGGGCCAGGCGTTGCGCTCCGGCAGGCACATGTACTCGGCAAATGCACCGTCGGCGTCCACGCCCAGGATCCGGAGGTTGGCGCAGACGTGCTCGCGGCCGGTCCGGCACTGGTAGCAGGTCCAGTCGACGAGGTGCGTCTCCGCGGCCACGCGCGTTCCCAGCGGAACTGCACCAGTGCCGGGTCCGTGCGCCACGACGCGTCCTGCCATCTCGTGGCCGAAGATCCGCGGCAGGTATTTGCCCAGTCGGCTCTGGGCCCACGGGTCCCAGCGGTAGATGTGGAGGTCGGTGCCGCACAGGGAGACGGCCTCCAGGCGTATCAGGACTTCCCCGGGACCGGGGCGAGGAACGGGTACCTCGCGCAACTCGGCGCCGGCCTCCGGCCGAGCCTTAACCAGCGCCTGCATCGTTTTGGGGATGCGGAGGTCTATCGAGGTGGCGGCGGCGATCGCCGCCGCAGTGCTCGCGGCGGTGGCGCCGGCGGGGCCGGCGCCCGCCGAAGCCGCCCCGGCCGAAGCCGCCCCGGCGGACGTGGCGCTCGCGGCCGTGGCCGCCTCGGACGACTCGGTCATCGTGCCCTCCGGGCTGAGGATTCGGCCGGCATTCCAACGGCCTTGTCGGCGATGAACTGCGCCGCCGGGGACCCGTCCGGTGCGCGTCCATCCGCGTCCGTGACCGGGTTCGTCAGGTTGCCGATGCGCTCGACTTCGACCCTCACCACATCACCCGGTTCGAGGAAGATCGGCGGGTCGCGGAAGACGCCGACACCGCTCGGCGTCCCGGTCACGATGACGTCACCAGGCTCGAGCGTGACCTCCACGCTGATCATGCTGATCAGCTCCGCCACGCTGAAGAGCAGGTCCGCGGTGTTGCCGTCCTGCATCTGGAACGACTCTCCGGCGTTGGGTCCGGCCGCCGCGGTCCGCCACGACCGAACCGCCAGCCCGCGCCCGTCGCCGAGCTCGTCCGCGGTCACGAACGCCGGGCCGAGGGGCAGGAACGTGTCCGAGCCCTTGGCCCGGAGCCACTGCCCGTCGCCCTTCTCGCCCGGCCGAAGGGCCTTCTCCTGGCCCTGCCAGTCGCGCGCCGTCACGTCGTTGGCGACGGTGTACCCCGCGACGTGTCTCAGGCCATCGGCCGGCTGCACGCGGCTCGCGCGGCGGCCGATGACGACCGCCAGCTCGGCTTCGAGGTCCAGGGCATGCGTTCCGGCAGGGCGCCGGATCGGCGTCGCGTCCGCCGTCACGGCGTTGGCGAAGATCGAGAAGAGGACCGGCCGCGCCGGGCGCTCCCGGCCCTGCTCGCGGACGTGGTCGAGGTAGTTGTAGCCGACCCCGATGATCTTGCCGGGTCGCGGGATCGGAGCCGCCAGCCGGACCGTCGACGGGTCGATTGCGCCCGCCTCGAGCGCACCCCGATCCGCCAGCTCCAGGGCTTCGCGGATGGTGCCGAGCCCGGGGTCGAGGGCGAGGAGTGTCGCCAGATCCAGACGTTCGATCTCGTCCGACATGTTGCTCGGCGCTAGCTCGGCCAGCATCGAGAGCGGCAGGAATCGCCCGCTCCCGAGCACCACTGCCACTCGCCGGCTGTGGGGATCGGCTCCGTCGCCGCTCGGGGGTTGGATCGTCACCAGTCGCATGGGCTGGCCTCCATCATGGCCGTCGCAACGGAACGGGTCGCCCGATCGCTGAGCACCACTTCATTCTCCCACGGGTCCGGTTCTCCGGCCTGACAGACGGACCGGCGGCTTCCCCGCCGTGCCGCCGCTATGGCCGTACCCGCGACCCGACTCCAGTCCTCGTTGACAGCCAAAGCACGCGTCGATAGCGTGCCAGGAGTGGTAGCTTCCGCGAAGAGGCCGTGAGGCCCGGGCCGAGAACCGTGGAGGATGGCGTGAACAGCATCAGCCGCGGGCAGTCCGCCGGGGTGGCGAGGGATCCGGCGCCCAAAGGCGGCCGGCGCCAGGACGTATCGGCCAACGGGACGAACAGGGCCGCCGACCCAGCGGGCCGGCCGGCCGACGGGACGAGCAAGACGCTGTTCAGGTCCGGTCCGCCGCGCACCCGGATCGCCGACGTGGCTAAGGAGGCCGGCGTCTCGAAGACGGCCGTCTCCTTCGCGTTCAACAGCCCGGAGCGCCTCAACGCCACGACGGCCGCGAAGATCCGCGAGGTCGCCGACTCGCTCGGCTATCGACCCCATGCCGGCGCGCGGATGCTCAGTCAGAAGCACACCATGACCATCGGCCTGCTTACGCCACAGGTCCTGAGCGTCGTCTTCGGCAACCCGTTCTATGCCGAGCTGTGCGCCGGCGTCGCCGCCCGCACCGACCAGGCCGGCTACGGGCTCCTCTTCGTGTCGCCGCTCCATGGATCGCTGGTGCGGGCGATCGATCGCGCTACGGTCGACGGCTTCGTGGCGGTTGGGCTGTCGGAGGACCACCCCGAAGTCGAGCAGATACGGCGTGCGGGTTTGCCGATCGTGCTTGTTGATGGCGCGGCTCTGCCCGAGCACGCCTCGGTCGAATCGAACGACGAGGTGGGCGCACGCGCGGCGGCCCGCCACCTGCTGTCGCTCGGCCATCGCGATGTGGTCGTCATCGGCGTCGAGCCGCCCAACATGCCGGGCCTCTTCGAATACTCGACTGGACCGACGGAGAACGTCACCACCCGCCGCCTGACCGGCTATCGCCAGGGCCTCGAGCTCGGCGGGGTCAAGCTCCGCGACGAGCGTATCGTCGTCGGCCCGGCCACGTTCGATGGCGGCGTCGCCGCTTTCCACCGCATCTGGGAAGACGGGCTTCGACCCACGGCCATCCTGGCGATGAGCGACGTCATGGCCATCGGCGTGATGTGGGCCGCGCGCGAGGTGGGGCTGAAGGTACCGGCCGATCTGAGCATCGTTGGTTTCGACGACCTGGACGTGGCGCCACATTCGAACCCGCCGCTGACGACGGTCCACCAGCCCATCCGCCAGAAGGGCGAGGAGTCGGCCCGGCTGCTGCTCCGGATGATCGCAAACCCCGACCTCGAGCGGCCCGAGCACAAGGTTCTCGATACGCGCCTGATCATTCGCGCCTCGACTGCGGCGATTCCCGCCGGCCGGCACAGTTCCTTGGGCGGATCCGGGTCGAGAATGGGGCGGGGAGCGTCGGCGCGTTGAACGCCGCGGGATTCCCAGGCCGGCCGGCGGCGTGCGGCCCGGATTGGGTCCGAGACGCGGTCTTCTACCAGATCTTCCCCGATCGATTCGCCTCGAGCGTCCGCGTGCCCAAGCCGGGGACGCTCGAACGCTGGGACGCCCCGCCGACCCTGCACGGCTTCAAGGGCGGCGACCTGCTGGGCATCGCAGAGCACCTGGACGACCTGCGCGAGCTCGGCATCACGGCGCTCTACCTGAACCCGGTCTTCGCGTCTGCGTCCAACCACCGCTACCACACGTTCGACTACGAGAGGGTGGACCCGCTCCTGGGCGGGGATGAGGCTCTCCGCGAGCTGATCGACGCGGCCCATGACCGTGGCATGCGCATCATCCTCGACGGCGTGTTCAACCACGCCAGCCGCGGCTTCTGGCCGTTCCACCACGTCCTGGAGAACGGCGCCGCGTCACCGTATCGCGATTGGTTCTACCTCGACCGGGAGGTCCTGTCCGGCCGGCGCGGGCTCACCGCTTATCCAGGGGCGAACGAAATCGAGGCCATCCGGCGGTTCCCGAGCGACGATGAGTCCACTGGCACAGCCGGCGACCCGACCGGCCCGGAGCTCGTCCATCCGGCCACGCCGTCGGAACGAGTTCTCGGCTACCAGGCGTGGTGGGACCTGCCGGCACTGCCCAAGCTCAATCATTCGAACCCGGCGGTGCGCGAGTACGTTTATGGCGTCGTGGAGCGCTGGACGCGTTTCGGGATCGACGGCTGGCGCCTGGACGTGCCCGAGGAGATCGGCGAGCCCGGCTTCTGGGAGGAGTTCCGGAGCCGCGTCCTGGCGATCGACACGGAGTCGTACCTGGTGGGCGAAATATGGAATCCGGCCCCGGATTGGCTGGCTGGCGACCGCTTCCACGCCTTGATGAACTACCCGCTGACCGAGGCGATCCTGTCGTTCACGGGCGCCGGTCGGCTGGACGAGGAGCTGGTCTCGAAGACTCACGAATACTCCCGCCACGTTCGCGCCATCGACGGGCCCGAGTTCGTACGCGAGTTGGCGGAGGTCATGGCCACGTACCCGCCCGAGGTGACGTCGCTGCAGCTCAACCTGCTCGACAGCCACGACACGCCGCGCTTCATCTCTCTGGCGGGCGGCGACGCCACCGCCCTGCGGTTGGCGGTGCTGATCCAGATGACGCTGCCCGGTGCGCCCTGCATCTACTACGGCGACGAAGTGGGGCTCGAGGGTCGTGAGGACCCGGACTGCCGCCGCGGCTACCCCTGGGACGTTGCGCGGCAGGATCGAGCCATGCGGGATTTCGTCGCCGGCCTGACGGCGCTCCGCCACGCCAATCCGGTTCTCCGTCGCGGGCGGTTCGAGCCGCTCGCCGCCGAGGGTTCGGCTGTCGCGTACGGGATGTTCGATCGAGAAGACCCAGCCGGAAGGTCGATCGTCGTCGCAATGAATGCCGGCGGCGGACCGGCACGTCTCAATTTCGAGCATCCCGGCCTGGCAGGCCGCCTCGCCCAGCAGGTAAGCTGGCCAGGACGCGGCTGGTCGACTGCCTTCGCGTCGAGGTTGCTCGAAACGGGGGCTCTCGAGGTCGAGCTGGAGGCCCGAGAGGGAGTGGTCATAGAGGCTGTCCCGAACCTCTAGGAGGACCCATGCCCGACCTATCCGCCGCGTTGCCCACGACGGACCTGGAGGCGGCGTTTCTTCGCGTCGTCGATGTCGAGGGGAAGTTGATCGCGGCGCTGCGCGATCTAGCCGAGATTGGCGGCCTCCGGGTGATACTGCTCGATTCCGGCGGTGGTGTCCGCGAGCGGCAGCTGGCCGAGGCAGGTGCGGACGTCACCGCCGTGGCGTTTCCGGATCCGCAGGACGAGCAGGCGGTCCGAGCCCGTATCGCCGAGCTGCCGGCCGGCGAGGCCGATGCCGTAATCGCGATGTGGTCGCAGCTCGCTGTGCCGGGGTCGGCGTTCGTCGCCGAAGCCGAACGACTGCTGCGGCCGGATGGCCGCCTGCTGCTCGTGCACGACTACGGCCGAGACGATGTGTGGTCCCTGTGGCCGGAACGGCAGGCGCGCCAGGTCGAGTGGAGTCAGCGCCGCGGGCCGTTCCTGGGCGCCGGCTTTCGGGTCAGGGTGATCCACTGCTGGTGGACGTTCGAGTCGATCGAGCAGGCGCGCGATCTCCTTGCGGCCGGGTTCGGCGAGCTGGGGATCGGGCTGGCCGACGGGATGAAGAGGCCACGACTCGAATACCAGGTCGCGATCTACCATCGCCCGGTGCCTGCGCCCCCACGCGATGGTGAGGCGCCTCGCGAGGTCTCTGCTGGCATCGGCTGAGTTTCCGGGCGTCGGGCGGTCCGGTTCGCCTGCATCGTCGCTCCTGATAACCTCTGGCCATGAGCGAGGACTCTCGAGAAGCTCAGAGCAAGCACGACCGGCCGGCCGCCCCAGGCGGTTTGCGGAAGCCGGCTGCCCCTGAACCGTCGAACGCCGCTCCGCCCGCGCCCGCGTGGCCCCCGGCTGTCCCGCCGCCCCCGGCTGTCCCGCCCCCGGCTGTCCCGCCGCCTGCTGTCCCGCCGCCCCCGGCTGTCCCGCCGCCCCCGGCCGTCCCGCCGCCCCCGGCCGTCCCGCCGCCCCCGGCCGTCCCGCCGCCGCAAGTCCCGCCCGTCCCGCCCCCGCATGTCTCCCCCGCCGAAGCTACCGATACATTCGCGACCGCACCGGACGCCCGCTACGCCCCGATCGTCGGGCCAGAGGTGGGCCTCGATTCAGAGGTCGACCTCGACGCGGAGGGTGCCTTCGACGAGGAAACCGATGCAGAGGACGAGGATGAGCCGGAGCTGACATTTGCTGAGCGGCTGCGCCGCCTGCCGCCGGCACTCGTGATCCTCACCGGCGGCTCGCTCGGCTCGCTCGTCCTTCTGTTCCGGGCTGTTACGAGCCACACGACGCCGGTGCCGGTCCTCATGGGCGCCGGCGTAGTGACCGGTCTCATCTTCGGTGCGGACGCGGTCATCTCCTCGATCGCGACCTGGAAGGCGGCCATCAGCGGCGAGTCGAGCCGGGCTGTGCTGCTGGCCCTGGTCGGCGGGATCTCATACGTTGTGAGCTTGGGCGCATTCGCCGGCCTGGTGGTGATGATCCTGGTGCTCAACAGCTAAGGCGGGAGGCGCCGTGCCGGCTCAGCTCGGCGTGGCGCCGACAATCGGTCGGACTCGTTCCGGAAGGCCAACCCTCGCCCTGCTACACTCCCGTTCGCGCCGCGCCCCCATCGTCTAGAGGCCTAGGACACGACCCTTTCAAGGTTGAGATCAGGGGTTCGAATCCCCTTGGGGGCACGCCCGCTGTCTTTTCTCGCCCACTCCGGCGAAGAACGGGCGGGCCGGCGGCGTCCAAACGATGGCCTCGACCGCGCGGTCGCTCACGACCACGCGCTCCACCACCAGGCGGCACAGCTCCTCCCGCCGGGCCGGTGAGGCTGCTTCGATGGCCTCGGGCAGCGCGAGCACCCGCGCCCGGTAGGTGTCGAAGGCCCGGATGCGATCCCCATCGGGCAGGCTGGCCAGGGTGGCTCGTGTCGCGTCACGCTCTTTCATGTACTCGGCATCGGATATGTCGCCCCAGGCATGCTGCTTGCGCAGCTGCTCCAGGCGATTGGTGAGTCTTGTGCGCTGACTCTCGGCGTCCGCCAGGCCCGGGGTCTCCAGCCTGCGGCGCAGTTCCGCCCGGGCAGTCTGGATGACCGAGTCGGGCAGCCTGGCCGCCGAGATGAAGGCCATGACTTCACCCTCCAGGGTATCTGCCCGGGCCCGCCGGGCCCGACAGCCAAGGGTCGGGCAGCGGTAGTAGCGGACCTCGGTGGCGCGCTGGAGGTGGGCCTCACCTCGCATCCGGGTGCCACAGGCGCAGTAGACGAGACCTCGCAGGGCGTAGCTGCGGAAGGGGAGGGGCTTGTTGCCGAGCCTGGTCCGGTCCGCGACGGCCGAGCGGGTGCGGTTGTACTGAGCTTCGGACAGGATGGGCTCGTGGCGGCCGGGCCGCTCGTCGCGGCCCCGCTTCTCCACCACGTAGCCCAGATACAGGCGGCCACGGCGGTAGATGTCCTTGACCGCGTCGCGGGTCCAGAGCCTGCCCCGGGCGGGTATGCCTTCGGCGCTGAGCAGCTCGGCTACCGTGTCGAACGAGCCGGTCTCAAGCTCGTCCCAGATGCGCCGGACGATCGCCGCCTCTTCTGGCACCACCACCAGTTCCCGAGGATGGACAAGGCGCCCGTCTTCGTCACGCAGACTGCGGTAGCCGAAGGGATCGTGACCCCGGTGGCGGCCGTCCTCGAAGAGGTGGCGCTGGATGCGGATCATGCGCTCAGAGTCGAGGTCTCGCTGGAACTGGTTGGCCATGGCGAACTGGCCGAACATGTAGCGCCCCGTGGCGCCGTCGAAGCAGGCGCCCGGCAGGTTGGCCACAAGAAGAGGCACCTGCCGGCGCTCCAGCTCCGACTTGAGATCGAGCATCAGGCGGGTGTTGCGGGCCAGGCGCGATAGGTCGTAGACGGCGATGGCCGCCACCTCCCCCCTGCCCAGGGCGGCCAGAAGCGCCCGATAGCCGTCGCGCTGCGCGGTGAACCCGGAGTGGTGTCCGCCCGAGTCACTGATGACCCTGACCCGGGCATCGGGCGGCAGCAGGGCCCGGCAGGCCCCCTCCTGCATCTCGTCCGACACGTCGGCTGCGGTGGCTTCCTTGTAGGAGCGGCGGACGTAGATGATCGAGACGGTCATGGTCGCATGAACGCTCTGAGGGGCCGGCGATGCAAGTGCGCTCACGGTGTCGGCTCCCCGACCCGCGCCGGCCCGTGGAGCTCGAGCTCTCCGGGCCCGTCGGTCGTCCGTGGGCGCGCGGCCTCGGCCGAGACGTCGGCCAGCCAGAGGGCGAGCCGGTCGAGAAGGTCGGCCTCGCCATCACCGGCCGATACCGAGAGGCCTTCGGGCGCCGTGAGGGGCCGGAGGTTCCGGCGAGCTGGGCTAGTGCCCGGGGTTGTCGGCTTCATGGGGAGGCCCGGTGCCCGCGATCGCCCGGCCGCGAGTGCACGCGTGCGAGGCCGGCCACGGCGGCCATGATCTTTGCTCTTGGCCACATTCTCGCCAGCCGGCCCGATCGCCCGCCAGCGAGCCTCGTACCCGTCACACAGGCGTCACCGGCCCTCTGCCGCGACCGCCACAGCCTCGTCCGACATGCCGAGTTGCATGTCCGCCGGTCCGATCTCGACCAGATCGGCAGCTTCTGGCCGCAGACCAAGCAACGGCCGGCGTTCATCGCACCGTCCCCGGATGGCAGGTGCCGCAGAACACCGAGCCGTCGGCACGGCGGGCAGGGACGTGCCCGGAACCCAGATCGAAGCCACGGCGCCAGCCTGAGAGAGCCTCGGCCGAGTCGGGCAGGGGGTCCGGCTCGGAGGCGGAAGGGCTGGCCGTGACTGAGACCTCGTCGGGCTCTGTGGCTGCCCATGCAGGCGATGCCACTTCCAGAGCCAGGAGCAGGGCTTCCGTACTGCCGCGCTCCCAGTACAGCCGTCGCAGGAGCTGGGCCGTGCCCGGCCCGTGGATGCGGTAGCAGCGGATCAGGTAGCCGATCTGGCTGGGCGTGGCGAGATGGCCCTGCATGCCCTCGAAGGCGTCCCTGAGATCACGGAGGGCAGCATCGCTCGGAGCATCGAAGCGCAGCTCCACACCGACGCGCAGCTGGGCCATCTCGGCGCGGCTGTAGCGCCTGGCCTCGACCTCGCGCGCGTGTGCGTAACTAGCACGATGAGATCCCTGGAGGGAGTGAGGAGAGTGACCTTTCTCTCTCAAAGAACTTTGATCGCTACCTACGCAGGCGCGCATCACGCGCGCGTAGCTGCTGACGATCCTGGCAATGTCCGCAGTCGGAACATCGGCTGCTCCGGCCTTGGGCGGCAGCCCAGGGACCTGAAGCCAGCGGATCTCGCGAGCGATGCCGGTCAGTGCCTCGGCCAGCCGCTCCATGTGGGCGAAGCCAGGCTGATCGTTGTCGGGCCAGAGAATGACGGCGCGGTCGCGCAGGACCGGGAGCACAATCATCGACGGGATGGTCGCCGCTCCGGTCACCGTGGCCACGGCCGGCATGTGTGCCCGCCGGACTGCCTGGCAGTCCTTGGGGCCCTCGGTCACGATCGCACGATCGTGTGGCGAGGGTCCGGGCGAGAGGACCTGGGGCGGAGAGGCGTAGATGCTACCCTCAGTCCAGATGAGCATGCGGCCGAAGGCGATTCTCTCCTGGAGCAGCGGCAAGGACAGCGCCTGGACGCTGCATGTCCTGCGGCAGAAGGGCGACGTCGATGTTGTCGCGTTGCTCACCACCATCAACCAAGTACACGATCGGGTAGCCATGCACGCCGTGCGCAGTGCCCTGCTCCGCACGCAAGCAGAGGCGGCCGGTATTCCGCTCTGGCCCGTTCCGATCCCGTCCCCCTGCAGCAACGCCGAGTACGAGGCCGCAATGAGTGCGGCACTTGAGCGAGCGCGCATTTCCGGCATTACCGTCGCTGCATTTGGAGATCTGTTTCTCGAGGACATTCGGCGCTACCGCGAAGAGAAGATGGCCGGCACCGGTATTCAGCCCGTGTTCCCGATCTGGGGGATTCCGACCCACGCACTGGCGCGTGACATGGTCTCGGGCGGGCTGCGCGCAAGGCTGACCTGCGTGGACCCGAAGCAGCTCGCACCGAGCTTCGCGGGCAGGGAATTCGATGCGGCCCTTCTCGACGAACTGCCCGCGACAGTCGATCCGTGTGGCGAGCGGGGCGAGTTCCACACGTTCGCGTACGAGGGACCAATGTTCAAACGTCCCGTCGCCGTAGAGTCCGGGGAGGTCGTCGAACGCGACGGATTTGTGTTCGCAGATCTGGTCCCCGGGAGCCAACCCGCACCTTCACCCATATAGAGTCGGCGCTACGCCTCTCGCCCCGACCCAACCGCGGGTATTCGAAGCTCAGCCAGGCAGGCGCCTGACAAGCACATTCGCAGGTCGCACGGGCGTAGAACCTCCAGCCAGACACGCCGGATCGTGGTGCGAACTGGACCTCAGACCCGACTCTATGGCTTGTGAGTGGTGGGCGGCCGCTACAATTGGAGCGCTCCAGAGACCGTCGCCCGACCCGGCGATCCGCGGCGCGATCGCGACAACGAGCAGTTCGGCAAGAGGTGCCAGCGTGCCAGCAATACCCGAGGAACTCGTCTACTTGCTGAGCACGAACGTGCCTGCGCATGTGTCTCTCACCGAAGCCGACGGAACGCTCGTGACCCACGTCATGTGGGTGGACTACGACGGGGAGCACATCCTCACGAGCTCGCCGACCCAGTCATACAAGAGCCGGGCCCTGCGCGAACGCCCGAACGTCGCGATCTCGCTGATGGACCCGGCGGACGCCTGGCGACGTCTCTCGATCAGTGGACACGTCATCGACATCCGCCCCGACGAGGGGCTCGAGTTCATCAACAAGCTTTCGCAGCGCTACGTCGGAGCGCCCTATCCGCGCACAGCCCCGCGCGAGATCTTCGTCATTACACCGGACAAGGTCCGCGCATTCACGGGCCGAGGCTGGGCTACCCCAGGGGTTGGAACATAGCCCGAAGGCGGCAACTTCGCGGGAGGCTTCGTTATGCGTTACGTCGAGGTCGGCGGCCTGCGGCTTTCGGTCATCGGACTCGGGACCTGGCAGTTCGGGTCGCGCGAATGGCGCTATGGCGAGACCTACGCGAGCGACACCGCTCCCGCCATCGTGCACCGGGCAATCGAGCTCGGAGTCACTCTGATCGACACTGCCGAGATCTACGGCCCCGGTCGCTCGGAGAGAATCGTGGGCGAGGCGATCGCCGGCCGGCGGGACGGGCTCGTCATCGCCTCGAAGCTCGTTCCGGTGCTGCCGCTGCCTTCGATAGTCGGCTGGCAGGTGCGCGGGAGCCTGCGGCGCCTCGGTGTGGACGCGATCGATCTCTACCAGGTGCATTTCCCGAACCCGTTCGTCTCGGCCCGATCGACCATGGCACCCCTGCGGACCATCCTCGAGGAAGGGCTCGTTCGCCACGTCGGAGTAAGCAATCACTCGCTCGGGCGCTGGCGGGCCGCGGAACGCGGCCTCGGCCATCCCGTCCTAACCAACCAGGTCCGCTTCAGCCTGGCCGCGCCGCTGCCGCACTGGGAGCTCGTGCCCTATGCCAAGGAGGAGAAGCGGGTCGTTATCGCCTACAGCCCGCTGGGGCAGGGCCTCCTGAGCGGAGGACACAAGCTGGGCGGCCCTGCGCCGACCGACATCCGCGGGCGCAACCGGCTGTTTGGCCCGCGCTCGCTGCGACTCTCCGAGCCCCTCCTGGCCGCGCTCAGCGATGCGGCCGCTGCTCATGACGCGACTCCGGCCCAAGTGGCACTTGCCTGGCTCATCGCCCACGGCAACGTCGTCGCCATTCCCGGCGCTCACAGCGTGGCGCAGCTCGAGGAGAACGTCGCCGCGGCAGACCTCGAGCTGAGCGGGACCGAACTTGACCGGCTTACAGCCGCGGCCGCCCGCTTCGAACTCGCATCGTCGCGGTGAGGCTCCTGCCTGGTGGAGGGAACCCGTTCATAACGCACGATGACCACGTCGTCGATGATTGAGCCGCGCAGACTCACGGGACGCAAGATGGTGGCGTTGGCGGAGTGCACCATTTCTGTGAAAGGAACCGATCGGGGACCTGCCGGGAGCGCTACGATGGCCGAGCTATGCACCCCATTCGTCGGTTGGGTGCCAGTCATCATTCGATCTGGAGGTATCTCTCATGTTCACGGTCGAGGGGCTCCGAGACAAGGCCGGCCAGGGCCTTGCCGAATACGCCCTGATCCTCGCCCTCATCGCCATCGCCGCTGTTCTCGCGCTGCTCTTCCTTAGCGGCACCATCCAGAGCATCCTCAGCACCGTCGGTCACGCGCTGTAATCGACCGGCTGAGACTAGGAAACGGGCCGCGCCAGGTGCGCGACCCGTTTCTCTTGCGTCCGGCCTGAGGTAGCTTCTCGGGGAGTCCGGGGCCCCAGAAGTTCAGCCTTTCGCACGATGCGCGGATCGTTAGCACGTTCGGTTCAACGCAGAGTGACGAGGTAGTCCTTGCAGCCGACAGGGTCGGTTGGTACTGGCTCGCCTACGTGCATCGCGCCGGACGCATCCACGCGGACGTAGT
>JBEKPB010000017.1:0-49250 GCA_049521175.1 Candidatus Limnocylindrales bacterium | reverse complement strand
CCTCGCGCTCGTCTGGCTCAGTGGGCGAGAGATCGAAGAGGGTGTCGTCCATGCCGAGAATCGTAGCTGCGATGCAGTCGGCTGGGAATCCCTCAAGCCGAAAGATTCACAAGCTCTAAGGGGCCGGATCTTCGGCCTCAGCCTCGGCCTCGGCTCGCTCGGCGGCCGCCACGGCTTCCCGAACGACTCGGATGACCGCCTCGATGTCGAACGGCTTGGCCAGCAGGCGGATGCCGCGCTGCATCGCGAAACCGCGCAGGTCCGGGTTCAACACGTCGCCGCTCATGAAGACGGCCCGTCTGGCGAGCTCGGGACGGAACTCGATGGCCGCCTCGTAGAACTCGGTGCCGCTCATCCCGGCCATGCGGTGGTCGATGAGCATCACGTCGAACTGGGCGTTGCGCAGGCCGTCGAGCGCCTGGGCGCCGTCCTGGTAGGGCAGGCAATCCATTCCGGCGGCGGCCAGAGCCTTTCGCAGGAAGGCCCGGATCGACGGCTCATCGTCGAGGGCGAGGACGAGAGGACGACGCTCGGCCGGCGACGGCGAGGCGGCCGCGGGTGGAACGGCTTTGGTCGAAGCCGCGGACGCAGGCGGGGT
The DNA here is from genome assembly GCA_049521175.1 of Candidatus Limnocylindrales bacterium. Taxonomy (GTDB): domain Bacteria; phylum Chloroflexota; class Limnocylindria; order Limnocylindrales; family CSP1-4; genus Fen-1039. The sequence goes on along the minus strand of JBEKPB010000017.1, from coordinate 48,652 downwards.
TGCGCCGGTCGCGGCGGTGGACGGAGGTGCAGCTGCACCGACCACAGCGGCTGGCAGATCGCCGTCTTCCGGGGCGGGGCCCTTGTCGAGGAGGACCGGTCTGGGCGCCTTCGAACCGGGCTTGCTCGAGATGGCCCGGGCAGGTGGGCTCGGTGGCGCGGCCGCTGCCAGACGTTGTTCCTCCACGGTCCGGCCGCTGACGGGCAGCTCCATGACGAAGCAGCTGCCGCCGGCTTGCCGCGGCTCATACCAGAGATGGCCGCCGTGGGCGGCGACTATTCCGAACGACACCGACAACCCGAGGCCGGTCCCTTCGCCCGGTTGCTTGGTCGTGAAGAAAGGGTCGAAGAGCCGTGCTCTAGCCGATTCCGGGACTCCCGGCCCGTCGTCGCAGATGGAGACCCTGACTCGCTCGCCGTCGATGAGCCCTCCTGCCTTGGAAGCGGCGGAATTCGACTGCGGCTTGACGAGGGCGGCGCTGACCCACAGGTGGCCCGGCTTGCTGCGGTCGCGGCCGCGCATCGCCTGGATGGCGTTGATGGTCAGGTTGAGTAGGACTTGCTGCATCTGAGCCCGATCGAGATCCACCTCCGGCAGCTTGGTCGGCATGTCGATCTCCACCTTGATCTGATTCGTGCTGAGGGCGTACGACTGCAGCTCGAGAACGCTCTGAACCAGGATCGAGATGTTCGTCGGGTGCCGCTCCGGCGGTCGCGCCCTGGCGAAGTCGAGCAGGTTCTGCACGATTCGTCGGGTTCGGTCGGCCTCCTGGACCAGCAATCCTGCGTCGTGCTTCATGTCCTCGGGCAACCGTTCGTCGCTGCGCATCAACTGGCTGAAGGCGATGATCGCCGCCAGCGGGTTGTTGAGCTCGTGTGCGACGCCTGAAACCAGCTGGCCGATCGCCTCCATCTTCTGGGCCTGCAGCAGCTCGCGCTGCAGGCGTTCCTGATCTGAGAGGTCGCGGACCAGATGCAGGAAGCGGCGCTGGCCGCCCAGCTCGACGACGCGAATTTCGACCTCGACGGGGAATTCGGAGCCGTCCGGCCTTCGACCCCGATCGCTGAACGTTCCGCGGCCCTGGGCCCACACGATCTGCCGGCGGCGGGCCATCTCGCGCTCGTCGGCCGCGATGAGCTGGCCGAAGTAGCGGCCCAGGATCTCGCCGCGATTTACGCGGTACAGCCGGACCGCGGCCTCGTTGGCGTCGAGAACGGTACCGTCGAGGGCGGAGACGAGGAACGCGTCCGGGGACTCCTCGAAGAGGGTGCGATAGCGCTCCTCGGACGAGACCAGCCGCTCGCGCAGCCGGTAGTTGGCGAGGGCGATGCCGGCGATTCTGGCCACGGAATCCAGCGCGGACTCGTCGAGCGGCAGGCTCGAGACAGGTCCCTCGAAGAAGCACAGGAGGGCACCGGCCAACTCTTCTCCGGTTCGGATCGGGATCGCGCCGAAGGAGTGGAAACCCGTGGCGCGGGCGAGGGGCAGGACCCGCTCGTTGACCTGGCTGGCCACGAAGTCGCCGAGCACGCTCGTGCCGCCCGATAGCAGGATCGCGCCGCCGGGCGCTTCCCTTGCCGGGACGCCCTTCAGCCACAGCCGGAACGCTCCGGTCTCGCCAGCGACGGCGTGCGTCTCGAAGTGGTGGCCGGGTTCGATAAGGAGGTAGCAGACGCCGCTCGCTCCGAGCGCCTCGCGGACGAGGCTGACGGTCCGGTGGGCGAGTTCCTCGAACGAGCTCGCCTCCTCGCCGATCCGGGTCAGCTCGTCGAGCGTGTCGAGGCGGTGGCCGAGAGATCGCTGCGCAGCGGCCCTGTGTAGCAGCTCGGAGCGGAGCCTGAAGTTGGCCAGCGAGATGCTGCAGATGCGGGCGATCGGTTCGAGGAAATGGACGTCGAACTGCTCCGACCGAGGCGACTCGGCCCACTCGAGATAGAGGACGCCCTCGAGTCGGCCCTCGAGCCTGAGCGGCAGGACGGCTTGGGCATAATCCGCGTTTGCGCCGGACGCGCCGTCCGCCGCGGCGAGCCAGATCTCGCCGTCGGCTTCGAGTTGCGACAGTGATGGCCACCCGGCCGGGATCTGTGCCTGCGCGCCGGGGTCTGACCAGCTTCGGCTGGGCAGTCCAACCCACGCCACCGGGTCGACCTTTGCGAGCGACGGGTCCACCAGGAGGTAACCGCCTCCGGCCGCACCGGTGGCCAGCACGACCGCCTCGATCGTCTCCTGGGCCAATCGCGATAGGTCGTCGGTCGAGGCCCCAAGAAAGGTGAGCTCCTGGAGGGCTCGCAGCTCGGCCGTCAGCCGGCGTTCGTGCTCGGCTGCCTCGGCCAGGCCTTCGCTCATCCGGACGTTGGCGTAGGCGATCGAGATCACTCGGCCCACCGCCTCGATGTTGCGGTCCTCGGCGTGGCCTTTCGTCTCGCTCGATCCGAAGAAGTAGCACAGGAACGCGCCAACTAGGCGGTCGCCTTCACGCACGGGGAAGACGGCCTGGCCGGTCATGCCTGCCTGGGCCATGCGCACAAGCTCAGGCTCCGCCTCGGCGGCGGTGCCGAGATTCTCCTGATAGGGGCCGCCGTGATCGGGTGAGTTGAGACGGCGCCAGAAGGCGAACGATGCGGGCGGGCGCGTCTCGAGGAGGTCCTTCATCCGTTCGGGCATCTGGCGTGACGCCACGACGCGCAAGTGGCCACTGGTGGTGTCGACCACGGCCCCGGCTCCGGCCCCGAGTGCGCCGAGGATCCGCTCCAGCAGCAGATGCGCGATCGCCGCCTGGGAGATCTCGCCCTGCGGCAGCAGGGTCAAGCCCATGAGGGTCTCCAGCTGGGCGGTCAGGCGGCGCTCCTGATCGAGACCGCGCTCCAGCTGCTCCATCAGCCGCGCGTTCTCGAAGGCGCTCGCGACCTGGGAAGCTGCCTGCAGGACGATGTCGTCCGCAGGACGGCGCCAGTCAGGACGGCGCGAGCCGAGGGCGAGGAAGCCGACCGATTCGTCCCTGACGCGGAGGCCCACCACGAACCCGGTCACTATTCCGTCGCGAACCAGCAGGTCGGGGATCTCGGTGCCCTGGAGGAATTCACCTAAGGCCTCCAAGGCGATGACCTGGCCAGGCTGCTCGATCGCCTGGCCAAGGTTCGGAATCTCAATCAGTCGGATGATGGCCAGCAGTTTCTCGCTAACTCCGCGGCTGGCCTCGATGGTCTGGCGGTCTCCGTCGTCCGTCCAGGTTGCGATGACCCCGAAGTCTGACATTGTGGCTTCGCACAGCCGCTCGAGGGCCGCGGCTGCTGCCTCATGCCGATTTCGTGCCCTGCCCGTGGCAACTGCAAGCGATCCGAGCGCGGCCGGGTCGGTTTCGATGGCGGCGTCGGCGATGACCGCCTTGTTCATGCCGATGAACCCAGTCAATTCGTGCCGGTGGTTGTGGATCGCGGTGAGCGACACCTCCGCCACGAGGTGACGGCCCGGGTGAGTCCCGATCAGGGGCGTCTGGATGACCCGGCCGTGCCAGTAGCCGGCATTTGCGGCGGCGTCCACGGACGCGCTGCCGAGAGGGCTGCCGTCGATCTCGAATTCCTCGACGACGTCGCTTACGAGACGGCCCGCGGCGTCCTCGGCCCGGAAGCCGTACAGGCGCTCGGCCGCCGGATTGAGCGCAGTGATGCGCCGCTCGGCATCGGTCGTGACGATCGCCTCGGCCATCTGCGACAGGACCACGCCCCCGGTTCGGGCCAGGTCCTCGAGGCTCGCTCGGAGGGAAGCGTCGCGACGCATCGCGTCGCGTAGACTCGCGTTGCCGATCGCCAGACCCGCCACTCGGCCCATCTGCTCCAGGCGTGCCGTCTCGAACGGCGTGCCCGCGTCGGCGGCCCAGAGCTGGACGATGGCGCCGATCCGCTCGTCGGCAAACCAGAGCGGCGCGGCGCGCAGCGTCGAGAGGCCGAGAGCCCGTCCGCGGTCGGCCCATTCCGGAGCTCCTGTTTCACGGAGATCCAGCTCGAACGGGGCATCGGACTCTCGGATCCGGCGGGCGAATGGCGAGTCGGCGGGGTCCAGGCTGCCGAACGCCGCCCTTATCGTCTCCGACGTGTCCGGTCCCGCGACGACGCCGAAGTTGTCGACGGTCTGCAAAACGATGATCGCGGCCGAGCTCTTCTCCGCGGCGGCCACGATCTCGAGGACCCGACGCGCGACTTCCTCGACATCGATCGGCTCGTCAGTGAGACGCGCGAGCCGGCCAAGGTCGCGGAGAAGCTGCTCGCGTACCTGGATCTTCGTCAGGTCACGCAGGCGCACGAGAACGTAGCCGCGGTCGGTCGGGGATACCGCTGTGCCGATAGCCTCGACCCGGATCGGCTCACCTGAACGGGGCTTGATCGTGATCTCGCGAACGAGCGTGCCGGCCGCGGCGACCTCCCGTCGCGCGGCGTCCGCGTCTGCATCGGACCAGCCCACCAGGACCGACCTGTATAGGGTGCCGATCATCTCCTCGCGCGGAGCACCGAGCATGGCCGCCGCGGCATCGTTGGCGTCTATGACCCTGCCCTCGGTATCCACGAGCAGGAGGGCCTCGGGCGAGCGGACGAACAGGTCGCGGTATGGCAGGAGCGCGGAGCGCGCGGCATCGGCTTCGGCGCGACCCGTATCGGACCAGAAGATGGCCACGAGCCCCGGCTTCGCGTCCTTCGGGGACAGCTTGAGAGCCTGGACGTGGGCCCGCACCCAGACGTCGGCCGTCCCGACGCGCAGGTTCATAAGGCCGTGCCATCCGCCCGCCTTCAACGCCTCCAGGCGGACGGCGTGGCCGGAGATATCTGCTCCCCGAACGATGGTCAGAAGCTCGGACCAGGGGCGGCCCAAGGCAGCGTCGGCGGAGAGGCCAAGGATGGTCTCGGCGTGCGAATTCCAGCGGACGACCTTGCCGGCCGAGTCCATGATGACGATGCCTGCCTGCAGCTGTTCGAGCAGCTGGAGGTCCGCGACTGCCAAGCTCTGAGTCACGCCTGCCGCCGGGAGTGCGACGGATCACCGACATTGGGTCGGGTCCTCCGAATCGCAGGCGCTATCGTAGCCGGTGGGCGAGTCGCGGCTCAGCCCCACCAGCGTCCTACTCGGAGGTAGTGCATTCTGCCGATGTGGCCGTGGACAGGCCCACGAGAGCGGTCGGGCCCAGCTCCCTCATCGGGCAGTTAGCCGGGCTGGTACGTGTTGCTGTATCCTTCGCGGCCGTGGGCCCGTAGCTCAACGGTAGAGCGGGGGACTCTTAATCCCTAGGTTCAGGGTTCGAATCCCTGCGGGCTCACCAATTCGCTTGGCGCGCGCGCCTCGAGCGATCGAGCGGGGAGCAACGTGACCCGACGCGCGACCGTGACGCTCCGCCGGCCTCAGTCGGGCTGAGCGATCTCGATGCGGTTGCGGCCGGCCTTCTTGGCGCCATACAGCGCGCCGTCTGCACGCGCGAAGAGCTTGTCGGCCGAATCCCCGGGGCAGGCCAGCGCGCCGCCCACTGAGACGTGCATCTTGTGATGGACTCCGGCCAGGCGAACCTCAGACTCGGCGACAAGGACTCGAATGCGTTCGGCGGCGTCGGCCAGCCCGGCGTCGTCTGAGGATTCGACCAGGACCGCGAACTCCTCGCCGCCCCACCGCGCCACCACGTCGCCGCCTCGCACCGCTCCACGGAGAGTGGCACCGACGGCCCGCAGCACCGCGTCTCCAAAGGCGTGACCGTACCTGTCGTTCACGTCCTTGAAGCGGTCGATGTCGACGATGAGAAGCCCGAATCGCCATCCGTAGCGGCCCATGTTGTCGAGCCGGCCGGCGAGCGAGGCGTCGAAGAGCCGGCGGTTGGGAAGCCCCGTCAGCTCGTCTGTCAGCGCGTCATGACGAGCTCGATCCGCGTCCTCGACCGCCCGCAACACGGCCGAGTCGTCCGAGAAGACTTCAACGGCGCCGACGATCTCCCCTTTCTGGTCACTGACCGGCGCCGTGCGGATCCGAACCGGCTTGCGGTAGCCGTCTGCATGGCGGAGCCAGACGGAAACCTCGCGAGCCTGCCCGTCGCGCATGGTGGCGGCAAGCGGGCAGACTGAGTGGCAGAGCGAGTTGCCTTCGCCGTCGACGTGGTCGAGGATGTTCTCGAAGCAGAGATGGCCGACCACGTCTCCGGACGCGTAGCCCGTGATGCGCTCTGCGCCGTGGTTCCAATAGTTGATCTCACGGCCCCGATCGACGTAGTAGACGCCGTCGGCTAGATTGTCGACGATCGTCTTGTGAAAGTCGTCTCCGAACGGGTTGTCTGGCATGGGCCTCCGGGACCGACGGTTCAAGGCGCGATTTTCGAGCGTGCTTCCAGCAGACGCCACGGGCACTGTACTCCGCGCGGGGCAGGTGGCCCGAACGGCCTCGCCCCGATCACCTGATGCAACCGCGGCAAGCGGCGGGCCGTGGGCGGCGGCCGGCGAGCGGCGGGCGGGTAGCCGACGGCGAGGTTCCGGGCGCCGTCGGACGGCGTTCAGCTCGTCTCTCAGCAGCGGCGCCGGTCGGAATGGTAATGTCCCTCCGGGCGCGGAGCCAAATCTGGGCCGGCCGAGCACCCCGACATGAGGTTCGTCTCGCCTTCCGGCCGCCTGGGCAGCGCCGGACTCGGTTCGAGACTCGGTCGGCACAAGTGGCTAACGAAGAGGAGAGTCGTGCGCTACGGTCACTTCGACGATGAGAGACGCGAGTACGTCATCACCCGTCCAGACACGCCGTTGCCGTGGATCAACTACCTGGGCAGCGAGGCGTACTTCGGGATCATCTCGAACACGGCCGGCGGCTACTCCTTCTACCGCGACGCCCGCCTGCGCCGCCTGACCCGGTACCGCTACAACAACGCTCCACTGGATCTTGGCGGGCGCTACGTATACCTGCGTGACGACGACTCGGGCGAGTACTGGAGCCCGAGCTGGCAGCCCACCCAGCGCGATATCGAGGACTACAGCTGCCGCCACGGGCTGGGATACTCGATCATCGGCTCGCGTTTCAAGGGCATTCGAGGCGAGACTCTCTACTTCGTCCCCCTCGGCGAGAACCTCGAGGTGTGGCGGATCCGCGTCACCAACGAGCGAGCCACGCCGGCGAAGATCTCCCTCTTCGACTCGATCGAGTTCTGCCTTTGGGAAGCCAACGAGGACGCCACCAACTTCCAGAGGAACTACTCCACGGGTCAGGTCGAGGTCGAGGACGGCGTCATCTACCACAAGACGGAGTACCGCGAGCGACGCGACCACTTCGCGTTCTTCGCCTGCTCGGCGCCTCTCGCGGGGTTCGACACGCAGCGAGACGCGTTCCTGGGGCCGTACCGCGGCTGGGATCGGCCTCTGACCGTGGAGAACGGCGCGGCCACCGGCTCGATCGCCCGCGGCTGGCAGCCGATGGGCTCACACCACGTCAGGCTGGATCTGGCCGCCGGCGAGACCTGCGAAGTCATCGTCCTGCTCGGCTACCACGAGAATCCCGCGGACGACAAGTTCGACCCGCCCGGATCGCAGACGATCAACAAGAAGCGGGTCAAGCCGACCATCGCCCGCTTCCTCCAGCCGGCCGTCGTCGAGAAGGCGTTTGCCGACCTCAACGCCTACTGGACCCACGCCCTTGGCACGCTGCAGGTCCACACCCCGAGCGAGCACGTGAACCGGATGGTGAACATCTGGAACGCCTACCAGTGCATGGTGACGTTCAACATCTCGCGCTCCGCCTCGGGTTTCGAGTCGGGCATCGGCCGCGGCATGGGTTTCCGGGACTCCAACCAGGATCTGCTGGGCTTCGTCCACATGGTCCCGGCGCGTGCGCGCGAGCGGATCCTCGACATCGCCGCGACTCAGCTGCCCAGCGGCGGCGCATACCACCAGTACCAGCCGCTGACCAAGCGCGGCAACGACGACGTCGGCAGCGGCTTCAACGACGACTCAGCCTGGCTCGTCCTCGCCGTGGCGGCATATCTCAAGGAGACGGGTGACGCGTCCATCCTCGATGAACCGGTGCCGTACAACAACGCCCACGGCACCGAGAAGCCGCTGTACGAGCACCTGCAGCGTTCCATCGGCTACACCCTTGAACGCGTTGGGCCACACGGCCTGCCCCTCATCGGCCGGGCCGACTGGAACGACTGCCTGAACCTCAATTGCTTCTCCGAGACGCCCGGCGAGTCGTTCCAGACGACGGAGAACAGAGAGGACGGCGTCGCCGAATCCGTCTTCATCGCCGGCCTGTTCGTGCTGGTAGCCAAGGAGATGGCGGAGATCGCGGCCCGGCGAGGGGACGCGGTCGAGGCGAAGCGATCGGCGGACGCGGCAGCCGCAATGACGGAGATCGTCGAGACCGCCGGTTGGGACGGCGACTGGTTCCGCCGCGCCTACGACTACTTTGGAGAGCCCGTCGGTTCGAACGAATGCGCGGAAGGCCAGATCTTCGTGGAGCCTCAGGGCATGTGCGTCGTGGCCGGGATCGGCCTCGAGAACGGTCTCGCCCACAAGGCGTTGACGTCAGTTCGTGAGCGGCTCGCGACGGCGCACGGCATCGTCCTCAACCAGCCGGCTTACACCGCGTACCACCTCGAGCTCGGCGAGATCTCCACGTACCCTGAGGGCTACAAGGAGAACGCCGGCGTCTTCTGCCACACCAACCCGTGGGTGATGATCGCGGAGGCGATGACCGGCAATGGTGAGGGCGCGCTGGATTACTACCTGCGCATCAACCCTTCGGCTCGCGAAGAGATCTCCCAGGTGCATCGCTGCGAGCCGTACGTCTACGCCCAGATGATCGCCGGCAAGGACGCGCCAACCCACGGCGAGGCGAAGAACTCGTGGCTCACGGGCACGGCCGCCTGGAACTTCGTAGCGATCAGCCAGTGGATCCTGGGCATCCGCGCCGAGCACGACGGCCTGCGCATCGATCCGATCCTCCCCGCGGACTGGGGTGACTACACGGTCACGCGCCGCTTCCGCGGAGCTCTCTACGAGATAACGATTCGCAAGGCCCGGGGCACGGTTGGTCGGGTCGCGCGGATGACGGTGGACGGCGCCGCGATCGACGGCAATCTGCTGCCGCTGCCAACGAAACCGGGCCAATCCTTCGTGGTCGAGGCATTCGTCCGGTAGCATTCGGCTGCGTTCAGCCGCGTTCGCGCCCGGCCCGTCGACTCGGGCGGCGCTGGAGACCAATCCGATGTCTGAGGTCCAGGCCCGCCCGGGCGCCAACGCCTACGGCTACTTCGATGTGGCGGCGCGTGAGTACGTCATCACGCGGCCCGACACGCCCACGCCGTGGCTCAACTACATCGGTGAGGGGCGCTACGGCGGCATCGTGTCGAACACGGGTGGCGGCTACTCGTTCGACCGCGACCCGCGCAACCGGCGGGTGACGCGCTACCGGTACAACGCCATTCCGGTCGATCAGCCGGGCCGGTACGTCTACCTCCGAGACCAGGAGTCGGGCGAATACTGGAGCCCGACCGCTCGCCCGACCAGGCGCGAGCTGGACGCTTACGAATGCCGCCACGGCGCCGCGTACACGCGGATCTCGAGTTCCTGGCGGGGCATCGCGGCGGAGATCACCTACTTCGTCCCGCTGAGCACGGCCGATGAGCTCGCCCCGTGCGAGCTGTGGGTGCTCAAGGCTCGCAACGCCGGGTCGACCCCGCGGCGGCTGCGGTCCTTCAGCTACGCCGAGTTCAGCCTGGCCGACGCGTTCAACGACATGACGAACCTGGATTGGGCTCAGCACATCGTCTTCTCCGGCTGTGATGGCGGGGTGATCCGGGTCGGGACGAAGTTCAACCCGCTGACGTACTTCTTCGCCAGCAGCGAGGCGCCCACCGGTTATACATGCGACCGCGAGGACTTTGTCGGGCGCGGCCGCGACCTGGCCGACCCGATCGTCGTGGAGACCGGCGAGCCGTCGAACGCAGGCTCGCCCCGCGGCAACAGCGTCGGCTCGCTTATGCACGAGATCGAGCTGGCCCCCGGCGAGGAGCGCCAGATCGTCTTCGTGATGGGAGCCACGGAGCGTCCCGCGGAGATCGGCCGCGTGGTGGCTCGCTACTCCGATCCGGCTGAGGTGAGCGCCGCCTTCGCCGCGCTCTGCGACGACTGGGCCGCCTACCTGTCGCGCTTCACCGTGGAGACCCCGGACGCAGACACGAATGCCATGATCAACTTCTGGAACCAGGTCCAGTGCAGGACCACGCTGTACTGGTCCCGTTTCGTCTCCGGCTATGAGAGCGGCCTGGGCCGCGGCATGGGGACGCGCGACAGCGGCCAGGACACGCTCGGCATCATGCACACCGTGCCGGACCAAGCCCGCCGGATGCTCACCAAGATCTGGCAGATGCAGTTCGCCGACGGGCACACCTGGCACCAGTTCTTCCCGCTGACGCTGGAGGGCGGTCCCGGTCTCGCGTCGGAATACCCGAACTGGCCGCAATGGTTCAGCGACGACCACCTGTGGCTGATCATCTCGGTCTGCGCGTATCTGCGGGAGACGGGCGACTTCGAGTACCTCGAGCAGAGGGTCGCCTACGTCGACCATGCCGAGGAGACGGTCTGGGAGCATATGCTGCGGGCGGTCGACTTCACGCTGGGCCACCTGGGCCCGCACGGCCTGCCCCGCGCCGGCTTCTCCGACTGGAACGACACGCTCAACATCGACCACGGCTCCGGCAAGGCGGAGAGCGTCTGGACGGGCATGCAGTTCTGCCGGGCCATGCTCGACCTGCGAGAGCTCTCCGAGGAGCTGGGCCGGACGACCGACGCTGGCCGCTACGCCGGCCTCCAAGCTTCGATGGCCAGGACGATCAACGACTGCGCCTGGGACGGCGCGTGGTACAAGCGCGCCTTCGACGACGACGGCCTGCCGATCGGCGAGTCGGGCGCGGCGCACCAGGCCATCGACCTCATTCCGCAGAGCTGGAGCGTCCTCGGCGGTGTTGCGCCTCGCGAGCGCGCCGTCCTGGCGATGCGGTCGGCCGACGAGAAGCTCAACACGAAATTCGGCATCGCGCTGCTGTGGCCGCCTTACGACGGCGCCGACGATCGTGTCCGGGGCACGTCGACGTACGTGCCCGGCGCCAAGGAGAACGGCGGGATCTTCTGCCACGCCAACACCTGGTCGATCGTGGCCGCGGCCATGCTCGGCGACGGCGACGGGGCGTACAAGTACTACCGCCAGATCCTGCCGCTCGCCCGCACCGACTCGGACCTCTACAAGGTGGAGCCATACACGTACCCGCAGAACATCTGCGGGCCCACTCATCCGTCCTTCGGGATGGCCCGAAACGCGTGGCTGACCGGAACGGCGTCGTGGACCTTCGTGGCCGCATCGCAATGGACCCTGGGCATCCGGCCCACGTATGCCGGCCTCCGGGTCGCGCCCACGCTTCCCAGCGCGTGGCCGGGCTTCAGGGCCCATCGCGAGTTCCGCGGGACGGCCTACGAGATCTCTGTTCGCCGCGACGGTCCCGGCAGTGCCGTCTCGCTCCTAGTCGACGGGGCGGAAGTGCCCGGCGACGTCGTTCCGCTGCCGGTGCCCGGGACGCCGACGGTGAGGGTGGAGGTCGTGCTTCGATGAGTTCAGCGGCAACTGGCCCGACGGATTGCCCGGCGTCCCGGGCGACTACCACGGTCGGGCAACCCGCCGCCTCGAGAACGGCCATTGCTGGGTCGACGCTGGCGACCGGGGGCCCGAGGATCGGCGGCTTCGGGCTGAGCGGAGGCGGCAACTTCCTCAAAACGAGGGCTGCCCGGCGAGGCGACGGCCGTTGTAGGCTCTGGCAATGCCCGACCTGTATGAAGTGCTTCAGGTCCATCCGCGAGCCGAACCGGACGTAATTCGAGCGGCCTACCGCATCCTGGCACGGAAGTATCACCCCGACCATGGCGGCGATGCGCGTCGGATGATGGAGCTCAACGATGCCTGGGACGTCCTGGGCGACTCGGGGCGGCGAGCGGCCTACGATGCAACGCGAGTCCAGCCCGCGACTGCAGGCTCGCCTACCGAGACACCCGGAGCACCGGAGCCGACGGCCCGATCGGCGGCAGCCGAGTCGCAAGCCGGCCCGCCGCCCGGCCATCCCTCCGGCACCGTCCTCGATTTCGGTCGCTACGCCGGCTGGTCACTCGGGGAGATCGCCCGCCAGGACACCGACTGTCTGGAGTGGCTGTACAGGTCGACGGTCGGCAGAAGGCTGCGGGTCGAGATCGAGGCCTTGCTCGCGCAACGCCGCAGACCAGGGGCGCCGCCCCCATCGTTCGGCCAGGCCTGGCGGGGACACCGCTAGCCTCTGGACAGCTCTCGGCATGGCGGACCGGCTCGAACTCGTCCCGCTCACCGCGCGGGCCAGATCGTGAGCCGTTGCCGGTGTGACTTCCGCGCTAGGATCGGGACCGTCATGCGGTCCGGCTGATCCTGCGGAACACCGGTGCCGGTTCGAGCCGCGAAGCCATCGAGGCTGGCGCGGAGACTGCCGAACGCGTTGGTTGACGAGCTTCAAGCCTGGGGGTGGCAGAAGTACTCGAGAAGGAGGACGCACCCGTGTCGACCCAAGAGAACAAGGAACTGGCGCGGCGCCTGTACGTGGAAGTCTTCGGCGAGGGTCGTGCCGAGGCCGCTGACGAGATCCTCGCCGCGGACTGCGTCAGCCACGGCCCGGGAATGCCACCTCGGGTGGGGACGGAGGGGATCAAGGTCCAGGCAGCCCTGCTTCGGGCGGCGATCCCGGACCTCGTGGTTTCCCTCGAGGATCAGCTGGTCGACGGCGATCGTGTCGCGAGCCGCTGGCGAGGATCGGGTACCAACACCGGGGACCTGAGACTCTCGCCAGCGCGATCCGTTACCGCCACGGGCCGCGCGATCGCCTTCGAGGAGATGCGGATCGACCGTTTCGAAGGCGGTCGAATCGTGGAGTCGTGGTTTATCCCCGATCGGCTGTCGCTCTGGCAGCAACTGGGCGTCATCCCGGCGCCGGAGCCGCCCGCGCGCTAGCCGGCAGCCGCAAACCTATGCGTGGCCCAGCTTCTTCTCGCGCGGCCCGGCCCGGACGGACCCGCGTCGCTCCCACTCCGACCGTGGTGGTAGACCTGAACCGACGGTGCGGTCGACTCCTCGCGATCGGCCGTATGTCAACCTCGGGGCAGCTGGATCAGGCCGCGCTCGAGGGCGGAGGTCACAGCCGACGTCCTGTCCCCCACGCCGAGCTTCCCGAAGATGTGGATCAAGTGTGTCTTTACGGTCGCCTCGCTGATCCGTAGGTCGCGCGCGATCTCGCGGTTCGAGGAGCCTCTGGCTACCAACGCCACGACCTCTATCTCCCGCGAGGAGAGGGCCTCCGGTTCGGCGCCGGGATCGCGTTGGAGGTGCGCGACCAGCCGGGCCGCGACCGCAGGCGCGATTGGCGAGCCGCCTGCCGCGGCGCTTCGAACCGAGGCGAACAGGGTCTCCCGAGGGGCGTCCTTGAGCAGATAACCCGCGGCCCCGGCCTCTATCGCGGCCAGGATCTGGGCATCGGAGTCGTAGGTGGTCAGGACCAGCACCGGCGGTGGGTCGGGCAGGTCCCGGATGCGCCGGATCGCCTCCACGCCGTCCATGATCGGCATCTGGAGATCCATCAGAACGACATCCGGGCGCGGTATGGCTGCGGAGTCGGGCGCGCCGCCGGACTCCGGCGCAGCGGCCGTGGCCTCCTCGATCGCGTCGACCGCCGCGGCGCCGTCGGCCGCCTCTCCTACCACGACGAACCCCGGGTCCGTCTCGAACATCCCGCGCAGACCCGTCCTGACGACCGGATGGTCATCGACGATGAACAACCGGAGCGGCCTAGGCGGGTCGGTCAGGCTCATTGGGCGGCCGCCTCGATGGCCGGCAGAGTGATCGCCACGGCCGTGCCTTCGCCAGGTGTGCTCTCTATCGCGAGCGTTCCCCCGAGGGCCTCGGCGCGCTCGCGCATGCCGACGAGGCCGAGTCCGCCCCTCTTCGCGGCCGCGGACGGATCGAAGCCGCAGCCGTCGTCGATGACGTCCAAGCTAACCTCGTCGGGGTAGTAGGTCAGGGTCACGGTGATGTGCGAGGCCGCGGCATGGCGTCTCGCGTTGGCGATGGCCTCCTGCGCGGCCCGCAGCAGCGTAACTTCGACGTCCACGTGGAGCTGTCGGGCCTTACCTGAGACCGCGAACTCGGTGGTGGGACTGCCCGGCCCGGCTCCAGCCGCAACTGCGGCCCGCTCGATCGCGGCCGGGAGACCAACGGTCGCGATCGCCTCTGGCCGGAGGGCCCAGACGAGCGTCCGCGCCTCTGCCAGGCTCGCCCGTGCCACCTCTTCGGCGGCCCGGATGTGGCGTCGGGGCCGCTCGGCATCGCTCGACAACGACGCGTCTGCAGCTTCGAGGTGCGTCACCACAGAAGCGAATGCCTGGGCTAGGGTGTCGTGGATCTCGCGCGCCAGCCGCGCCCGTTCCTCTGCCACGCCGGCTGCCCGCTCGGCCGTGGCGAGATCTCGCCGCGCTGCGGTGAGCTGCTCGATGAGGCTTTGGCGCTGCAGGCTTTGGGTGATCGTCTCGCGGATCCAGACCGCCATGGCCACGACCACGATGGCCGTCATCAGGCTCGTGGCCACACCCGGCAGAGCCGTTCCGATGTCACCGCCGGCCCCCGCGAACACAACGGCGGCGGAAATCACGCCGAGGGCGATCCCGCCAGCGATAGACCAACGAAGCGCTAGCGAAAAGACCACCTGCGGGTAGACCAGCAACTGGAGGACGAGGAAAGCCGGCGAGATGGCGACCAGCGCCGTGTAGGCGGCAATCAGAAAAAGGCCGTGCCAGGCCAGAGTTCGGACGCCGTGCTGCCAGATGGGCCGGTAGACCCACATCACCACGAAGGCGACGGTCAGCGCGGCCAGGATCGCCATTGCCAGGGCCCCGGGCCAGCCGCCCGGAGTCAGCCATGGCCTCGCGGTCCAGAGAGCGATGGCGAGGACGACGAACCCGTACACCCGCCCGGCCGGGAGCCACCGAGACCACGGCTCGGCAGAAGTGTCGGCTGCTCCCTCGATGTCATAGTAGTCGCGGGCTTCGGGGACGGGGCGCTCAGCCATTGGGGCGATCCTTTCGGACAAAAGGCCGGACGGAATCGACAGCGCGATTGTCGACGTCATTGGGGCTGGACCCCAGTGCCGGACGGCAGAATGCTCGCCTCCGCGAGGCCGACGACAGCGCCACCGACCGTAGCTGTGTGAGTTGAGCCCTCCGCAACCGGCCCGCCGTTCGCAAGGCCCGCGTCTGGACTCTCGCCCTCGATCGTGATCCGCGGCAGCCAGCGCAGGAACGGGGGCATCCACCAGTTCCAGTCGCCGAGAAGTCGCATCGTGGCCGGGAGCAGGACGCAGCGAATGAGGGTGGCGTCGACGAAGACGGCGACTGCCAGGCCCAACCCAAGCTCGCGGGCTATCGTCAGGGGCAGGGTCATGA
This sequence comes from Candidatus Limnocylindrales bacterium, assembly GCA_049521175.1. Taxonomy (GTDB): domain Bacteria; phylum Chloroflexota; class Limnocylindria; order Limnocylindrales; family CSP1-4; genus Fen-1039. Next base: position 33,146 of record JBEKPB010000017.1, on the reverse strand, counting down.
AGATCCCGAACACCACGACCATGATCGCGGCGGCGCTGGTGACCGTGCCCGCAGTCAGCGTGATCCCGCGTTCGACCGCTTCATGCGAGTCCGCCCCACCATCGAAGGCCTCCTTGATCCGTGACAGGATGAAGACCTCGTAGTCCATCGATAGGCCGAACAAGATCGTGAAGATGAAGATCGGCACCCAATCCTGCACGATCGGGGTTGGCCTGACGCCGAGCAGCGACGCGAACCAGCCATCCTGGAAGACCAGGACGAGCGCGCCGAAGGCCGCGCCCGTGGCGAGGAGGTTCAGCAGGATCGCCTTGACCGGGATGGCGATCGAACGGAAGACGACCAGCAGGAGCACGAACGAGAAGCCGAGCACGAACAGGAAGACTCGGCCCATTCCGTCTGTGTAGATCTGCGTTTGGTCCATTGCCGTCGCCGCGTCGCCGCCGACGTACGCCGTGACCCCCGGCAGGCCCCCGATCGTCTCGGGCACGACGTCCGAGCGGACCCGGCGAACGATCTCCCAGTTGACTGGGTCGTTTCCAGCGCCCGACATGACTACCGAAATCGATTCCGCGCTGCCGTCTGGCGAGGTCGACACCTGAGCCGGACCGCTCAAGCCCTGAATCGCAACCAGCGCCGATTCCAGCCGATCGACCGCTTCCTGTTTCGCATGCTCATCAGCCTCGGTGACGACCACATTCAGCCGCAGGAGCGCTCCGCCGGGCCAATGCGTCTGCAGCGCCTCGACCGCCTTGACGCCGTCGAGGCTCGAGGGCAGAACCGAGGTGTCCATCTCGCCCAGGTGGAGTCGGGCAGTGGGGGAGGCAAGTGCCAACAGCGCGATGGTCGCGACTGCCATGGCAGCCACCGGATGGCGCATTACGCCGCGGACGATCGGCGTCCACGCACTCCGACCTGACGCGCCCGTGTCGCCCCCGTCGTGCACGTTGCGCCGGATGAAGGGGATCCGGCCACGGTCGACGCCGTCGCCAAGGATCGCCAGAACCGCGGGCAGGAAGACGACGCTGCCCACGACCGAAACCAAGATCACGGCGATGGTTCCGATCGCGATCGACTGGAAGAGGGAGTCCGGCAGCAAGAACAGGCCAGCGAGCGAGATCATGACAGCCATACCGCTGAAGAGGACAGCGCGCCCAGAGGTCGCGCTGGCGACCTCGATAGCCGTGAGCCGGTCCAATCCAGTCCGTCGCACCGAGCGGAAGCGGGTGATCATGAAGAGCGAATAGTCGACCGCCACGGCCAGGCCGATGAGCATGATGAACTGGGCCGCGAACGGACTCACCGGCTCGACCGTCTGGCTGAAGATCCCGAAGATCCCGAAGGCGGCGCACAGGGCGCTGATGGCGAACAGCAGCGGCACCCCCGCGGCAACGAGCGCGCCAAAGGCCAACAGCAGGATCAGGAACGTCAGCGGCAGGCTGAGGGCCATCGACCCGTCCATGTCGCGGTTGATCTCTTCGCTCATCTGGTCGCTGAGAAGCGTGTTGCCGTAGGCGTGGATCTGGTACCCGGGGTAGTCGCTCTCGATTGAGGCGATGACGGGCGCCAGTGCCTTTGTTCGCGTCTCGAGCGCAGACGCGTCGCCGTCGATCCGGCCAACGATGCGGGCGCTCGTGTTGTCCGGTGCGACGTACCCAGCGGCCGCGGGAGCCGCATACGGATCGGCCATGTCCGACAGAGCCGGGCCGGCGACGCCGTCGACAGTCGCCCCGACCGCGCGGAGCCGGTCAACGATGGCCTCGACGGTCGACCGGAAGGCCGGGTCGGTGGCCGGAAGCGAGATGCTCGTGATCACGACGTCGAGCTCCTCCGACGAGGCGGCGGCTCCGGTGGGGTTCATCGCCGCGAGCGCTCTCCCTGACTCGGTCTGAGGCGCTCCGGTTCCGCCCGTGGCGCTCACCGACCGGAGGCCACCGAGGCTCATGCTCACGGCCAGGAGCCCGAACGTGAAGGCGAACCAGGCCAGCATCACCGGCCAGCGATGGCGGGCGCTCCACATGGCGACGCGGACGGTCCAGGCCCGTCGGGAGCCGGGGGCTCCAGCTGGGAGCGACCGCGCTGGCGTGGGGAGATTAGTGTTCGGCCGGTGGTTCATCGAAAACGATCCTCTGCTGGGGTGGCTATGCCTGGAGGATCGAGCTCGCAGACCCGTCGCAGCAGCGGGCAGTCGGTGGAGGGGGCATCAACCAGACGGTTGATTGCGTGTCGGCGGCGCAGGGCTCGCACCCGAATACGTGTATGCTGCGGACGTTGATTTGACACTCATCAAGGGACGTGAGATCCTCGCGCCCGTGAACGTCAAGGTGAAGCGCACCTACAACCTGAGCGAGTCGACGATCCGCCGCGTCCGCGAACTTGCCGGCAAGTACGAGGTCGCGAAGAGCCAGGACGCCGTTGTCGAGCTGGCCGTGGACCGTATCTACGCCGAGATGCGTGATCGGGAAGAGGCTGGCCTCTGGGCGGGCGCTGCCGAGGATCCGGAGTTTCGGGCGGAAATGTCGGGCATCGCAGCCGACTTCGGCGACAAGGACGCGTGGCCACGCTGACGGGCGGTCCGCTTCGCTGGGCCGTGGTGTTGATCGACTTCGACCCTACCCGTGACCACGAGCAAGGGGGCACGCGCCGCGCACTCGTCGTCTCGTACGAAGCCTTCCATCGGTCCACCATGGCGACTGTGTGCCCGATCACGTCGCGGCTCCCGAAGTATGTCGGCGAGGTCGCGGTCCCGGCCGGCCACGCAGGCCAGACCAAGGACGGGCTGATCTTGTGCCACCAGGTCCGCACCGTGGCGCTCGAGAGGGTGACCGCGTTCGAGATCTCGGGCCGGGCGCAGTACGTGACCGATCCAAGGGTGCGTTCGGAGGTTCGAGCGGCTCTGCTGCACCTGCTGGGTCTGGACATCCCGGCGCCCCTGGACGGTGCCGAGGGGTAATCCCTCGTGAAGGCGAGTCTGGCCGACGGTCACCAGGGCGCGCTCTTCGTCCGGACCTTCGTGCTAACCTACGGCCAGCCTTTGCGGCCGGTCCTGTGAGGCCGGCGTACCGGTCCAGAGAGGCCGGAAGGGAGGTCCATGGTCGTCTGCAATGAGAACCACCGCGCCCACGAGGCCGGTGGCCTTTTTGTGTGAAGCAGCCGCCGTTTCCTCGCCCCAGCGCAGTCGTCGATCCAAGAGTCGGTGACTACGGGCCGGTCTTGCTGGCCCTCGAGGACGGCCGGCTCTTCCCCGGCATCGCCTTTGGGGCGCAGCGGTCCGGCGAGGGCGACCTCGTCGTGAACACCAGCCAGACCGGCTACCAGGAGATCGCCACCGATCCCTCGTACGCGGGCCAGCTCGTCGTCATGACCTACCCGCTCATCGGAAACTACGGCCGAGTCCGATACGACGACCAATCTGAGCGGCCCTGGCTGCGCGGCCTGATCGTGGCGAACGCCACTGCTGCGGTCCTCGACGATGCCCAGCAGCTCGCCACGATGCTGCGTGAGGCGGGCATCCCGGCCATCGCCGGCGTCGACACCCGAGCGCTGGCTCGACACCTCCGAGCCAACGGCAGCCTGCGCGCTATCGTGACCGCGCCCGGCGAGACCGACCCGGAGGAGGCTCGCGCGCTCGCCCGAGCCGTGCCCCGATGGGAAGACCAGGACTTCGTGGCCGCCGTATCGCCCGAGGCCGCGCGGGACGTAGGCGATCCGTCCGAGGGCGGGCCGCTCGTGGCCATCCTGGATTTCGGTTTGAAGACCAACATCGTGCGAAGCCTTCGCCGGCGTGGAGCGCGGGTCCGCGTCCTGCCGCACACCGCCACGTCTGCGGACGTATTGGCGGCCGAAGTCGATGGCGTCGTCTTCTCGCCCGGACCCGGCGACCCCGCTCGACTCGACGGCCCCGTGGCACTCGCCGCCGCCGTGATCGCCGACGGCCGTCCGCTGCTCGGGATCTGCCTTGGCCACCAGATCGTCGGACGTGCCGCGGGGGCGAGCACGCGCCGTCTGCCGTTCGGCCACCACGCGGCGAACCACCCCGTCCAGGACCTCGAGACGGGCCTGGTCCAGGTCACCGCCCAGAACCACGAGGTCACGGTGGTGGGCGACACGCTGCCGGCGGCGAGCGGTTTCGTGGTCAGCCAGATCGACCTCAACGATGGGTCGGTCGAGGGTCTGCGTCACCGCGACAAGCCCATCGAGACGGTCCAATACCACCCGGAGGGCGGTCCGGGTCCACTCGACGCTCTGGCGGTCTTCGATCGCTTCGTGAGCGCCGCACGCGCGCACCATGGCGGCGCGGCTCCGGAGCCGACTATCGGCAAGGTCGAGCCGCTCCACCTGGACACGGCCGAGCTTCAGCGCCGGCTGGCGGGAATGGGCTGAGCGAGTCCGGAAGCCTTCAATTCGGGGCCGTATGCTGGAGAAGCAGCGGCTCGATCGCGCCCCGAGGGCGCGCCACAACCACCGGGCACAAGTGACAGGCAGGTGCGCAAGATGCCAACCACGTCGGCTGCCAGCACGATCGATGAGTACATAGCCGGCTTCCCACCGGAGACCCAGAAGGTGCTGGAGGGGTTGCGAGCCCTCATCAGGTCGGCGGCGCCCGGGGCGACGGAGACAATGAGCTACGCCATACCCACCTTCGATCTGAACGGGCGCCACCTAGTGCATTTCGCGGGTTACGCGAAGCACATCGGGTTCTATCCGATCCCGAGCGGGATGGAGGCGTTCTACGAAGAACTAAGGCCCTATGAACGGGGGAGGGGCTCAGTGCAGTTTCCACTTGGCAAGCCGTTGCCCGCGGATCTGATCCGCCGAATCGTCGAATTCAGGGTCAAAGAGAACACACGACGATGAGGGCGCCCCCTGACGCTTACCCCTTGCGCGGCGGAAGCGCCATTTGGGGAATGCGAAACAGGGGCTTTCGCTGGTCGGCCAGAGAAAGTGCTACATTGTGCTACATGCAGATCCGAGCACGAAGATGAGCGAAGGCGACACGCCCGCGCGCGTAGGCGTGCGCGAGCTTCGGCAAAACCTATCGGTCTACCTGCGGCGCGTCGAGAAGGGTGAAACGCTCGACGTCACCGAACACGGCCGTCTCGTGGCGCGCCTTGCGCCGGCCCCGGCTCCGGAGACGAGCATCCTGGACAGACTCATCGCCGAGGGTCGAGCGACGCCGGCCAGCCGTTCGATCGCCGACCTCCCAGAACCGATCAAACTCCCGGCGGGGTCTGAGAGCGTCTCGGATGTGCTCCTTCGGATGCGCGAGGAAGAACGCTGGTGAGCCAGACTTACGTCGATTCGTCGGCCCTCGTGAAGTTGATCGTTGACGAGTCGGAAACCGACGCGCTGCGGCGATTCGTCGTCTCGGCTGGCCCGCTCACATCAAGCATCCTCGCAACGGTCGAGGTCTCGCGGGCAGTAGCGCGGGTCGCCCCGGGATCGATGGCCGACGTCGCTGCCGTGATCCAGGCGCTGAACGTTCTGGCCTTCGACGCTCGAATCGCCGCCCGCGCGGCCGCTCTAGGTCCCGTTGGCCTGCGCACTCTCGATGCTATCCATCTCGCGACGGCCCTCGAGCTTGGTCACGAGCTGACCGCCTTCGTCACCTATGACGACCGGCTGTCGGCTGCGGCACGAGACCTAGGTCTGCCGGTGGTCGCTCCTGCCGAGTCGCCTGCAGGCTAGCGAGTCCGACGACGCGGCCGTCGCCAGCGGATAGGGCCGGCCTCCTGATCGCCATGCACTTCGGCTTCCTGGTGGTGAGGTGATTCCCGCGGAGCTCGATTCGGTGGGGTGACTCGCCTCAGACGAGGAGCTTGAGCTGCACGGCGTCCAATCGAAGCTGGCTGCAGCGACCAGTGTTGCCTTAAGCCCGCGCGCGATGAATGCTTGCGTCGTTCTCTTCGATTGTTGGCCGTATCAGAGGATTGTTTATGGCTTGGGCTACTCCCCAGTACAGCCGATCCGAGGTCGACCGGGCTGGACGAGTTCTGTCTGGCAGGGAGGCCGGGGATCTCGACGACGCGTTGGCAATCATCGCCAATTGGCGGACCGCCCATGGCTTTCCGTTGAACACCTTCCAGATGGGCATGCGGACTCGGTGCCGCCAGCCGGACCCGTCCGCAGTGGTGGCACAGCGCATCAAACGGTTGTCCTCGATCAAGGCCAAACTCGAGCGACAGGCCACGATGCAACTGTCGCAAATGCAGGATATCGGTGGCTGCCGTGCTGTCCTGAAGGACGTTGAGACGGTCAAGCGGGTGCGCGATCTGTGCCTGGCCAGTCATTTCAAGCACCGTCTCGCGAAGGAAGACAACTACATCGACTGCCCGAAGACCTCCGGGTACCGGGGTGTCCACTTGGTCTACAGGTACGTCAGTGACCGTAAGGATACCTACAAGGGTCTGCTGATCGAGGTGCAGATCCGGTCGCAGCTACAACACGCTTGGGCGACGGCGGTTGAAACGGTCGGTACGTTTCTTCAGCAATCGCTAAAGGCCAGTCAGGGATCGGACGAATGGCTGCGGTTCTTCGTTCTCATGGGTTCCGCGATGGCCGCGCGCGAAGTTTGCCCACCGGTCCCGGGCGCTCCTGCATCGGCGAGCGATCTGCTCGACGAGCTGCGCGAACGAGCCAAGTCGCTCGATGTCGCGTCGAAGCTCTCCGCCTATCATTCGACCATCCCCCTGCTCGACGTGCCCGAGGTGAGGGGCGCGAAGTACTTCCTTCTTGAACTTCGCCCGGCAGACCATCAGATCAGTGTTGAAGCCTTCACGGAACGAGAGCTGGGTCAAGCTAGTGATCGATATCTCGACGTTGAGCGCAATCTGAGCGGACCCGGCGCGGAGGCCGTCCTAGTGTCGGTAGACTCGATCGATGCGCTCCGGCGCGCCTATCCCAACTACTTCCTTGACACTCGCGTGTTCATCGACGCGCTGAATGAGGCTGTCTCCTGAGCAGTGCTTCGGTCGCGGCAAGAGCCGGACCTGAACCACGAGAGCCCATGTGAGTCCGCCTTCGTGATAACCTACCGCCAACCTTTGCGGCCGGTCCTGTGAGGCCGGCGTACCGGTCCTGAGAGGCCGGAAGGGAGGTCCATGGTCGCCTGCCAGTTGAACCACCGCGCCTGTTCGGCCGGTGGCGTTTTTGTGTGAGGCGGCCGCCTTTGCCGCAGCCCAGCAAGCCCGAGCCCCCTACCGCGCCGGCACGCGCCGACCGCGCCAAGCCGAAGAGCGCGCTGATCATCGGGTCTGGGCCGGTCGTGATCGGCCAGGCGGCCGAGTTCGACTACGCCGGCACGCAGGCCTGCCGGGCCCTTCGGGCCGAGGGCGTTCGGACCATCCTGGTCAACTCGAACCCGGCCACGATCATGACCGACGCCGAGGTGGCCGACGCCGTCTACCTCGAACCGCTCACCGTCGAGGCCATCGAGCAGGTCATCGCCAAAGAGCGGCCGGAGGGACTCCTCGCCGGGCTCGGCGGCCAGACCGGGCTCAACCTGGCAGTGGCGCTCGCCAAAGCCGGCGTCCTGGACAAGTACAACGTCCGGCTGATCGGCACGCCGCTCGAGGCGATCGAGATGGCAGAGGACCGCGAGCTGTTCCGCGACCTGCTCGACCGGATCGGCCAGCCCTACGCGCCGAGCCACATCGTCGAGGGCGAGACCGACGAGGCGCGTGACAAGGCCGCGCACGAGGCGCTCCAGACGATCGGGCTGCCCGCGATCATCCGGCCGGCGTTCACCCTCGGCGGCACCGGCGGCGGGATAGTCGAGACGGAGGCCGCGTACTGGGAGCGGGTTCGGACCGGCCTGCGCCTCAGCCCGATCCACCAGGTCATGATCGAGCGCTGCCTGGTCGGCTGGCAGGAGATCGAGTACGAGGTCATGCGCGACGCGGACGACACCTGCATCGCCGTCTGCTCGATGGAGAACGTCGACCCGCTCGGCGTCCACACCGGCGACTCGATCGTGGTTGCGCCGGTCCAGACGCTACCCGACCCGGTTCACCAGCGGCTGCGCTCGGCGGCGCTCTCGATCATTCGGGCGCTCGGCGTCGAGGGCGGCTGCAACGTCCAGTTCGCGCTCTCGCCCGACTACACCGACTACGCGGTCATCGAGGTCAACCCGCGCGTCAGCCGATCGTCGGCGCTGGCGTCGAAGGCGACCGGTTATCCGATCGCGCGCGTTGCGGCCCAGATCGCGGCGGGGCGGCGGCTGGCGGAAATCCCCAACGTCGTCACCGGGACGACGGTCGCGGCCTTCGAGCCCGCGCTCGACTACGTGGTCGTCAAGCTGCCGCGCTTCCCGTTCGACAAGTTCCCCACGGCCGACCGAACGCTCGGCAGCCAGATGAAGGCGACCGGCGAGGTGATGGCCATCGACCGAACCTTTGGCTCGGCATTGAACAAGGCGCTGCGGGCGCTCGAACAGGCCGGTGCCGGCTGGCTGGCCGAGAACGCCGCCTGGGGCCCGACGCTCGACTACCTGATCGAACCCGCACCCGCGGAGCCCGCGTTCGTCCCGGTCGATGCCGGCGGTCTGGTGTGCGAGGCCAAAGCTCACGCTGAGCGGGCCGCGTATCCCATCGTCCTGAAGCGCTTCCTCGCGCCCTCCGACTCGCGGCTGTGGCGGATCCTGGCGCTGTTGCGACGCGGCATGCCGGCGGAGACGATCCGTGGTGTCACCGGCATCTCGGCCTGGTTCTTGTGGGAGTTCGAGCGGGCCATCGCGCTCGAGCGCGAGGTCCGCAGGATGGGCGCCCGAATCGCGGAGCCACGGGACGATGAGGCGGCCACTCTCCTCGCGACGGTCAAGCGCGCCGGCTTCGGGGACCGCGAGCTGGCGCAGATGGCCGGGGTTCCGGCCGAGGGGATCCGCCTCGCACGGATGGAACTCGGCCTCGTGCCCGGCTACGCCATGGTTGACACGTGCGCGGCGGAGTTCGCAGCGGAGACGCCGTACTTCTACTCCACGTACGCCGCCTCGGGCTCCGAGCCGGAGGTGCCGCCCGTGGATCGGCCGGCTGCGCTGGTCATAGGTTCCGGGCCGGTGCGGATCGGGCAGGGGATCGAGTTCGACTATTGCGCGGTTCAGGCCGCGGCCGAGCTGCGTGAACGCGGCTGGCAGGCGGTCATGATCAACTCGAACCCGGAGACCGTCTCGACCGACTTCGACGCGTCGTCGCGTCTCTACTTCGAGCCGCTCGATCCCGAAAGCGTGCGTTCGGTGGTGGAGGCCGAGTCGCCCGATGGCCAGCCGATGTTGGGCGCGTTCGTCCAGTTCGGCGGCCAGACGCCGCTCAACCTGGCCGCGCCGCTGGCGGCGGCCGGGATCCCCCTCCTCGGCGCCAATCTCGAAACGATCGACCAGGCCGAGGACCGCATCCGCTTCGCCAATCTGGTCGAGTCGGTCGGCATCCCGCAGCCCGAAGGTGGCATGGCTCGATCGATCGAAGAAGCGCTGGCACTGGCCGACCAGATCGGCTACCCGGTAATCGTCCGCCCGTCCTTCGTCATCGGCGGCCTCGCAATCGACTTCAGCTACTCGCCCTCCGACCTCGTCGAGCAGCTTGCCCGGGCCACCGTCGTAGACCCGGATCGGCCGGTCCGGATCGACCGCTACCTTGAAGGCGTCGAAGTCGACGTGGACGCCATCTCCGACGGCGAGACGGTGCTGATCCCCGGGTTGCTCGAGCACATCGAGCGGGCCGGCGTCCACTCCGGCGACTCGGTCGGGATGTTCCCCCCGCAGACGGTTTCGATCTCGGACCAGGAGCTGATCGTCGCGGCGATGGACCGGATCGTGCGCGCGCTCGACGTCCACGGCCTGGTCAACGCGCAGTTCATCGTCCGCGACGACGGTGTGTACTTGATCGAGGTCAATCCGCGCGCCAGCCGCACGGTGCCGTTCATGTCGAAGGTTACGGGCGTGCCGATGGTCAGGCTCGCGGTCCGGATAGCGCTTGGGGAGACGCTGCGCGAGATGGGGTGGGGGAATGGGCTGCTCGCCCCGCCGCCCCTGGTCGCGGTCAAGGCACCGGCCTTCTCCACGGCCAAGCTGCGGGGTGTGGACCCGTCGGTGGGACCGGGGATGCAGTCGACCGGCGAGGTCATCGGGATCCACACCGACCCTCGAGTGGCCCTCGCAAAGGCGATGCAGGGCGCGGCGCTGATTCCACCGCGGCCCGGCGCAGACGGAGCGCTGGCGCTGATCTCGATCGCAGAGCGGGACCACGGCGAGCTGCCGCGAGTGGCGCGCGCCCTCGCCCGCGCCGGGTATCGGTTTGCGGCCACCTCGGGCACCGCGGCCGAGTTGCGGATCCTGGGCTACGAATCGCAGGTCGTGGCGAAGGTGGGGGAGAAGCCGGCGCCCGGGCAGACCGCCATCCTCGATCTCATCGCCGGCGGGTCGGTGCGGCTTGTGGTCAACACGCCAGCTCCAAAGTCGGGCCCGGTCCGCGACGCCGCCGAGATTCGCCTCGCCGCCACGGCCGAGGGGATCCTGTGCCTGACCGCCATCGAGACGGCCGTTGCCGCCGCCGAAGCGCTGGATCCAGACCTGCGATCGCGTCTGGCCGAGGTCCTGTCGCTCGGCGAGTGGGTGCCCGACCCGGGACTTCCGCGGAAGGCGATCTCGTTCGCTTGAGGCCCCGGTTGGTCGACGCGACCTGGCGGGTCGTGCCCGACCGCCTTGCCTCAGGCGTGCTCGACGAGGGCCGGCGCTTCGGTCGCGATCGGCAGTTCGACTGTAAGCTCGGCGGCGACCCGATCGGTGCCGCGGAACCAGATCCAGAGCAGCGACGTGGCGAGCGTGTACAGCACGATGATCGTGACGAAGTCCACCGCGTAACCCGCGGTGAAACCGAGCGTGGCCTGGAGCCAGCTGTAGTAGAGCGGGGCGACGGTCCAGCCGAGAGACCACAGAAGCGTCATGCCCGCCGCGACCGTGGCCCGCTCCGCCGGCGAAACGTGCTCCATGGCGAACGCATCGAAGATCGGGCTGCCGGCATTCATCAGCGAGTTGCGCACCGTCAGGGCCACGACCACGGTCCACAGAACGGGCGAGAATCCGAGGACCACGAGGAACGGGATGCTGGCCCCTTGGACCAGGACGATCGACCCGATGCGGCCGAACCGGCGCGCCAGCGCGGGCTGGGCCAGGATCGCGATCGCCGTGCCCAGACTCGTGATGCCGAAGATGAGGTTCACCACGGGGAGATCGAGGTTGAACTTGGTCTGGATGAAGACGTTGAGGAAAGGGATCAACTGGCCCGCACCGAGCGCCGTCAGAAAGCCGGGTAGCAGCAGCCGGAAGAAGAGACGGCGGTCCGAGACCACCAGCCCGAACCGGCTGCGCGTCTCAGAGCGCTCGCGGTCGAAGACCGGACGGTCGCTGGTCAGCAGGTAGACGGTGCCCAGGGCAAGGAGGCCCAGAATCGCCACCCCGGCGAGCAGGATCTGGTATGGAGCCGCCGCCGAGACGTAGCCGAGCCTGTCGGCGAGGGCCGTCGCGACCGCGCCGCCAGCCACGGCAGAGAAGAGCGAAGTCAGAAACCCGAAGGCCGACCACATGGAGAAGTACGCGTTGCGCTGCTCCGGCAGGGTGTGCTCGGCGATAAACGGTATCTGCACCACCGCCACGACCTGCGAGCCGGCGCCAAGAGCCACGACGCCCACGACCAGCAGCGCACGCTGGCCGGGCAGGAAGGCGAAGAGCGCCAGCGACACGAGCCCCATGCCTGCGGCCATCATCGACCGCCGCCCGAAACGATCAGACAGGGCGCTTGCGGGGAGTGCCACCAGCACGCCCGCCAGCTGTGAGATCGACATCATCCAGCCGATGGTCGGGCGGTCGAGTCCGATCGCTCCGAGATACAGGTTGAAGTCGACCCAATACAGACTGAGGGCCGCGCCGTAGATGATGGTGGTCAGCAGGAAGAGCCGCGCGTCGCGGCCGAATCCCGTAAAGCTATACAGATAGCGGGCCAGGGCTCCGGTCACCCGTCTCCTCGTTGCCGCGTGGGCAAGCTGCGATCAGGAATGGGCAGGGTCGTGTCGCAGGACATCGTCTTCGCAGAGAGTACGTCCGACGACGATCAAGAAGGTTCCCAGCCGAAGACGCAGGCCGGTGAAGCCGGGGTGATCGCGCGTTCGTGCCGCGGCGAGACGAGTCGACGCCGCCTCGTCGATGAGGGCGGAATTCTGCTGGTTGACGGTTGTGAGCCTGTGCTCAGCCGTGTCGGGCCACATTCTGGCTCCTCCGATGTTAGAAGAAATGGTATGTGACGTTAGTTGTTTATCTAACGCAAGGACATGCGGGGTTGGGCATTGAGATCCTCACTGGTTCAGTGGGCCAGGTAAGCCCTGAGCTCGATGCCGGCCTCTTCGGCGCGGTCGCGCCGGAGGCTGTAATAGGTCATGTTGCCCTGGTCGGTGACCGTGACCAGGCCGGCCGCTCGAAGAAGGGCCAGGTGGTGCTTGACGGTCGGCTTGCTGAGCTCGACCTCGTTGGCGATCTCGGTCAGGTAGCGGTCTCGCTCGGCCAGCAAGCGCAAGATCCGGAGGCGGCTGGCATCCCCCAGGGCGCGATACAGACGCACCGTGGCCGCCGGTGGCGCGAGCCGGTCGGCGGCCCCCAACGCGGAGTCCGCGACGGGGTAGCAGACCAGCTGGACATCGCCGATCTTGCTCAACGAGTTGTACGGCCGGCCGAAGTAGCTCGGCGCGAGAACGATGCGGCGGATGCGCTGCTCCGGGACGATTCGGATGCCATTGGTCGTCTGCTCCACGAACCCCACCGGATCGCGGGTCGCGTCCTCCAGTCGGCGAGCGGCGACGTCGCGTTCCAGGATGCGGCCGACTCGCGCCTCGACGGTTTCGTATCGAGGCAGCCATGCGTGTACGACCCGGCGCGCGGCCGGGGCAAGCTCGGCGATCGGCCCGGCGACTACCGAGTGGCCCTTGTGAGACGCGAGCTTGGCCTGGAGCTCGCCGTAGGCTTCCGCGTCGCCGTCGATCGCACGGCGAGTCAGCCCGCCGAAATCCGGGTCTTCCAGCAGTTCCTGGACCATCGTCTCGAGCAACTCTCCGTCGGACATCGCGTCGATGGCGTCGACGACGTCGTGCGCAGACTTGATCGTCGGGTGCCCGACGAGCATCCGCCCGAGCTCCTCGACAAACGCGATGCAGGTCTGAGTCGAGGCGTCACCACCGACCTCGGCGGCCAGCGCCGCATGCGCATCCTCCATCCAGCGTCGATCCTCGGGCAGGAGGTCCTCGAGCTCGCCGCAGTCGCCGCAAAGGCTCGTCAGGAAGTCGTAGCCGGTTCGCGGGTCGAGCTCCACGGTAGGCAGCTGCGGGGCCATCAGCCCAGGGCGAACGAGTCCGCCCGGTCGGATCGGTGCGGGGCTTGCTTTCTGCGTCGCTGCCACTTGGATGAGTCCTCTAACACTTGTTAGATGGAATACTAACACGGACGTCAAGAGAATCAAGCCCCAGACCGGCTGCCGGAACCCTCGGCGGGGCCGAGCAGGTGCCAGATGACCACGTCGATCGGGCAGTGGATCGGCCCGTTGCCGGGTCGGCCCGGTCGTCCCCGGCGCGGTCGGTACAATGCCCCAGAATCGCGCCGCACCGAAGTCGCCGCGCTCGCCGCCAAAGGAGTCCGACCGAATGACCGCCCCGAGCGTCACGTTCAGCGACGAACGCCTGGCCAACGGCCTTCGGCTGATCGTTTCGGAGGACCACCTGGCGCCCGTCGTCGCGGTCAACATCTGGTACAACGTCGGTTCCAAGCATGAGGTTCCGGGCAAGACCGGCTTCGCGCACCTCTTCGAGCACGTCATGTTCCAGGGCTCGGGCCACGTCGCCAAGGCCGAGCACATGGCGCTGGTCCAGGCCGCAGGCGGCACGATGAACGGCACGACCTTTCTCGACCGGACCAACTATTTCGAGACGGTCCCGAGCCACCAGCTCGAGCTGGCCCTGTGGCTGGAAGCCGATCGCATGGCCACGCTGCTCGAGGCCCTGAACCAGGAGAACCTGGACAACCAGCGCGACGTCGTGAAGAACGAGAAGCGCTCGTCGTACGACAACCGGCCATACGGCGACTGGTTCCACAAGCTGCAGGGCCACCTCTTTCCGGCGGGCCACCCCTATCACCACCCGACGATCGGGTCGATGGAGGATCTCGACGCGGCCTCGCTCGAGGACGTTGCCGCGTTCTTCCGAACCTACTACGCGCCAAACAACGCGGTGCTTTCGATAGTCGGCGACGTCGACGCGGCGCAGGCGCGAGCCTGGGTCGAGCGGTATTTCGGCGAGATTCCGGCGAACCCGGCAATCCCGCTCCTCGGCGACAGCAGCCTGCCGCCGATCCTCGGCGCCGAGAGTCGCGAGGTGGTCCAGGATCGAGTGCCTCTCCCGCGCCATTTCTTCGGCTTCCGGGCGCCCGTCCTCGGCGACCCGCGCTTCGACGCCCTCGAGGTCGCCTCCCAGATCCTTGCCGGCGGCAAGGGCAGTCGCCTCTACCGGCGCCTCGTTCGAGAGGAACGCATAGCCCAGGACGTGTCGTTCTTCTCGCTCGGCCTCGTCTCGGGGGCATCGATCGTCGCCGGCCAGGCGACGGTGCGACCCGGCGTGGACCCGGTCGTCGTGGAGCGTGCCTTCGAGGAAGAGCTGGAGCGGCTGGGCCGCGAACCGGTCACCGACGACGAGCTGGCACGAGCGCGGGCGTTGATCGAGACCTACGAGCTGGAGGCGCTGCAGCGGGTCGAGGAGCGGGCCGACCGGCTGTCGATGCATGCCACGCTGCTCGACGACCCGGACATGATCAACCGGCAGCTGAGTCGATATCTCGCCGTCGGGGCGGCCGATATCCAGGCGGCAGCCGCGGAGGTGTTGCGGCCCGACAACCGGGCGGTGCTGACCTACGTCCCCGCAACCGAAACAGCCGCCACAAACGAGGAGCCGGCCGCATGACGCTTCAAGAGGTTCTGGCGGCGCGACCGTCGCCCGGGCAGCCGCGCGCCTACGACTTCCCCAGCTTCGAGCGGACGGTCCTGCCGTCCGGCCTCCAGGTTCTGGCGGTCCATGTGCCCGGCCGGCCGCTGGTTTCGGCGAATCTGGTCGTGCGACGGGGTGCCGTGGACGAGCCGGCGGATGTGGCTGGGGCGACCATCCTTGCGGCGCGGGCGATGACCGAGGGCACGCAGCGCTATCCGGGAGTGGAGCTGATCGAGGCTGCGGAACGGCTCGGCGCAACTCTCCACGTGGACGCGAGCTGGGATGCGTTCATGGTCTCTGTCGATGTGGCGGCAACGCGCCTCGGTTCGGCCCTGGAGCTGCTCGCGGAGCTCGCCGAGCGACCCACCTTCCCCGAGTCGGACGTTGCCCGTCTTCGCGACGAGCGTCTCAACGACCTGCTTCAGGTCAAGGCCGATCCCCGCCGGCGCGTGGAGCACGCCTTCGCCGCGACCATCTACACGCCTGAATCGCCCTACGCTCGGCCCGCAGGCGGAGACGAAGCCTCCGTCCCGGGGCTGACGCCCGAGGTTCTGCGTGGCGTCCATGGTTCGCTACTCAACCCACGGCAGGCGGCCATCGTCATCGGCGGCGATCTTGCCGGGCTCGACGTCGCGCACATGGTCGAGATGGTGCTCGGCTCATTCGGGGGCTCTCCGGCCGCCGCCGGCACTCGGACCGGCGCCGGAGCCCCGGCCGGAGACGCAGCCGGCGCTCCCACGCCGAGGGCGGACTCGGCCGTGGATCACCCAATCGTCCGCTTCTACCACCGCCCGGGCGCGGTCCAGACCGAGCTCCGGATCGGCCACGTCGGGCTGCGGCGACGCGTGCCGGACTTCCATGCCGTCCTGGTGATGGCGGCCATTCTGGGCGGCCTGTTCAACTCGCGGCTCCAGATGAACCTGCGTGAGGAGAAGGGCTACACATACGGCGTCGGCGCAGGCTTCGACATGCGCCGCGGCGCGGGCCCATTCTCGGTTCGAACCGCGGTGCAGACGGCGGCCACGGTTCCGGCCATAGCCGAGTCCCTCTCGGAACTGCGCCGCATCCGCGAGACGCGGGTCACGCCGGCGGAGCTGGCGGCCGCGCGCGATTACCTCGTCGGGGTCTTCCCGCTGCGGTTCGAGACTCCCGGCGCCGTGGTCGGAACGCTGGGCGGGCTCTTCATCCACGAGCTTCCCGACGACGAGTTGGCCCGCTACCGGCAGGCGATCGAGGCAGTTACGATCGAGGGCGTCCAGAAGGCAGCGCAGGATCACATCGACCCCGCGCGACTCGCGATCGTCGCGGTCGGCGACGCCGTCGCGGTCGGGACGGAACTGCAGGTGGCCGGGTTCGGCGAGATCGAAGTCATCGCCGAGGAAATGCCTGCCGAGGCGGGCGAGGGCGACGAGGTGGCCGAGTGATAGTCGTCGTTGGGCTGCCTGCCTACGCCGACTCGCCCGATTGCGAGGAATGCGCCGGCGGACTGGCGGTCCAGGTCGCGGCCGCGGCGAAAAGCCGCGGCGGCGAGGTCGAGCTCGTCGGGAAGATCGGCGACGACGGGGCGGGTGACACCGTCGTTGTTGCCCTGGGTCGGCTGGGCGTAGGCCACGCGGCGCTGCTGCGCGACCCCGCCCGCCCGACGCCCGTCCTTACGGTCGCGGCGGCTGACGACGATGCGGCCGAAGTGGACGCGGAGATGCCCGAGGTGCGATTGCTGCCCGAGTCTCCGGATGCTCGACCGGCGCTCGAGGCGGCCGACGTGGAGCTGGCGCTGCGGTATCTGCCACAGGCGGGGGTCATCGTCCTCGCTGATACGCTGCTGGAATCGGCGGTCGTTGCCGGCGCCGAGGGTGCAGACTTCGCCGCCGCCCGCCTGATCGTGCTCCTCCCCGCCGGCGCGACGGCACCGGCCGTCCCCGCCGGAGCGATCGTCCTGGAGGCCCCACCCGAGGACGATGGCTCGTTCGGTCGGCTGGTCGGCCTCTTCGCCGGCGCCCTCGATGCCGGAGTCGAACCCGAGGCGGCCTTCAAGGAGGCGGTCGCCGCCACCGGCTGGGAGCCCATCGCCGACTGATCCGCGTCGCTATGACGGCCGATGGTGACGAGTCCTGGCCGCGTGCCGAGTGGATGGCTGCGGGGGCGACGGACCCGTCCTTTCTTCCTGTAGAGTGCCGATCTATGGACCGTGCCACCAACGGGCTTCGAATCGACGGAGCTGCTGCCCTCCCGCCGGGTTTGGATCCCGGAGCCCAGACCCCGCCCGACCGCTCGACGGCGGTCGCGGCGATCTCCCGGGCCGACGATCTGATGGAGCAGAGCGAGCCCGATCTGGCTCTGCCCTTCTACTCGTGGGCGACCGGGTGCAGCGATCGCGACGTCTCGGCCGCGGGTTACTACGGCTTGGGCAACGCTCTCTACCGGCTGGACCGCGACACCGAGGCGCGAGGGTCCTGGGAGCGGGCGACGACCTTGGGCGAGACGCCGGTGGCCTACCGGGCCTGGCGCCAGGTGGCTGCTGCCCGGGTCCGCGAGGGAGACCTGCCAGGCGCGCTCGACGCCTACCGCCAGTGCGAGAAGCGTGCCCCAAAGGAGGATCGTCCGGAGATCGCGTCCCGGCTCGGCTGGCTCAACAAGGAGACCGGCAACGCCGGGGCCGCGAATCGCTACTTCGCGCGGAGCCGCGGCGATACGCGCCCGCCCTTCATGACCTACCTGATCATCGCCGTGACGGTGGTGACGTCCTTGTCGGCCATGTCGGGCGCCCTGACCTTCCAGGGCGGCCTCAACCTCTCTTCTCTCGAGGGGCAGCTGGCCCTTCAGCCGATACTGGTCGCTCACGGCGACTTCTACCGGTTGTTGTCGGTGACCCTGGTTCACGATCCGACCGACATCCTCCACTTGCTGTTCAACATGTACGCGCTCTGGTATGCCGGCCAGCTCGTCGAGCGGATGTACGGACCATGGCTGCTGATCGCGCTGTACGCCGTCTGCGGCATCGCCGCTAGCGCCGCGAGCTACGCCTTCGGTCTGTCGGCGGGCGGTTGGAGCGTCGGCGCGTCGGGAGCGATATTCGGCCTGTTCGGGATCGTCCTCGTCGCCACGCGCTTCCACCACGCCATCCTCGACGCCCAGTCGCGAGCCATCGCTTCGCAGGTCGGGATCCTCATCGTCCTGAACCTTGCCTTGGGCTTCTCGGGCATCTTCAACGTCGACAACTATGCCCATGTCGGCGGCTTGGTCGCCGGTCTGTGGCTGGCCTTCATCCTCCCCCCCGGCCAGGTCCAGACGCTCTCCTCTGTGTGGCAGGCTCCCCGCGGCGGCCGATCCCCGGTCCAGACGATTGCTCTGCGCGTCGCCGGAGTCGCGGCCCTGGTTGTCGTTGTAGGCGGGGTGATCGTGTATGGCACTGCCAAGTGGCAGGCCGACCCCACTTACCGCTACATCTATGGCTCGGTGGCCGCTCCCGGCCACTTCATCACCGCCGGGCGACAGCCCTCCGGACCGGAGATCGCGACTCTCCGCTAGCCGCAGTCAGGCGAGGTCTTCGCGCCAGCCGAAGCGGTCGAGCACCCGATACATGTTGCGGCGATTGAGCCGCGACCGGTCGGGCGGCCAGGGGACATCGTCGCGGTCGAGCGGAAGCGCCAGCCGCACGGCGCGGCGCGGCGCCGGCATCTGAACATCCGGGGCGGCCGGCGCTGCGGCGGCCGGAGTCGCGGTGGCGGTGGCCAGCGCTTGGGCTGGGGCTTCGGGCGGCTCGTCGGGGTCGCCCCCGGCGTCGGGTTCGACGTATTCGGCACCCTCCGGTTCGGCCCCGGCACGCAGCCGCAACGACCACCAGACGTCGAGCCAGGCCGGCGTCACGAAGTGCTCGTCGAAGGGGCCGAGATCGCGGTAGTCGGACCGGCGGAAGGCGAGCCAGGCGCCCTCGAGAGCCGTTACGTCAGTTGCGGCGGCGGTTTCCCCAGGGGCACTGACGCCCCCCGCTCGCCGGAGCGCATTCGGCCGGAGCGGGCCTTGCTCCCCGGAAACCAGCCCGAAGCCCCCGACGGCCGCGACCGCAGGATCGTGGAGCGCGGCCTCCAGCGGCGTCAAGGCATCGCCCGTTGGCCAGGCGGTGGCGTCGGTCAGCAGCACAAACTCGCCGGTGGCACGGCGCATGGCGATGTTGAGCGCGGACGCATGACCCAGGCGTGTCGACGTGCGGAGCACCTCCGGCGCGATCCCGCCGATCGGGGCCCGGTCCTGGGCTCCGGGCGCCAGGGCGTCGGCCTGAGAGGCGCTCGGGTCGTTGGCGGCGACAACGGCCTTCGTCCCGGTCGGGACGTGGGTGCGCAAGGCGGCGAGCAGCCGCGACAGGCGGTCCGGCTCTTCAGAGGCGACGACGACGACGGTCCAGATGGTGGTCGCCGGCTCGTCGAGGAGCGACGGCACGGCCGAAGCGGCTCCATACCGAATCTCGCCGTCCAGTTCGACGCTCGCCGGGGCCGCCGGGCCGATGCTGGTGCGGCTGCCGTGGTCGACGACTCGCCAGCCGCCGGCCTCGATCTGGTCCTTGAGGGCGTCGGCGCGGGCCCAATCCCGACGGGCACGGGCCTCGGTGCGCTCGCGGACCAGGTGGGTTATCTCTGCCGGGGGTCCGGCGGGTGGAATGCTGCTCACACCTCGAAGGATAGCGGCGTGACGGCCGCCGACGCTTTCGGCGAGTGGCTTTCGGCGAGTGGCTTTCGGCGAGCGGCGAGGCCCGTGGCTCGGCGGAGTGGCGGCGCCGTTTCCTTGCACTCCCCCGGAGAGTGTTATGCACCGCGAATGACTCGAGCGGACGCAGAGGCGACTCTGGGGGCCCGAATCGCGGTCCGATTCGGTCGTTCGTCAGCCGTTGGCGGCCAACTTCTGCATCTGGGAGGACCAGGCATGGTCACAGGCCCGATCTGATCTCTATGACACTCCCCCAGGCGTATGCGGAAACTGGGCGACGCGGCACCGGGCGCCATCGGTATGGCGACCCTGGCTGACGCGTCCCAGCTGCCGGCTGCGAAAGGCGATTTCGGCTGCTACTCCACGGTCCCGGGGCCCGACCTGGCCACCGGCATGGCGGGCACGATCGGCATCAGGACGGTGACACGGGCCCCATGCGGGGCGACGTTCTCGGCCCATGCCTCGCCGCCGTGCGCTCGAGCCAGCTCTCGGACGATCGCCAGGCCGAGGCCGGAGCCGCTGCCGCTGCGCGACGGGTCGGCTCGATAGAAGCGCTCGAAGACCTTCTCGGTCGTTCCCGGCGGGAAGCCCGGCCCGTCGTCGGTGACACTCATCGAAATACCAGGCGCGCGGCCTGGCAATGTCATCGGCGCCGCCCGAAGCCAGACCCGCCCTCCCTTGGGAAGAACCGACAGAGCGTTGTCTACAAGGTTCTGGAGGATCCGCTCGGCCGCTAGACGGTCGCCAGTGAACTTCAGTTCGGGTTCGCCCTGCGAGGTTCCGGAGGACTCCACGGTCACGCCCTGGCCGGAGGCTCGACTCTCGATTCGGGCCACCGCATCGGAGATCAGCAGGGTGGCGTCGAGAGCCTCGGGCCGCAGCGCGGCCGGGCCGTCCTTCAGCCGCTCGACGATGCCAAGCTCGCCGACCAGCCGCTCCAGGCGCCGCGCCTCCTCGGCGATGGTCCGCGCCGCCGACGCCGCCCGATCGCCTGAGGCCGTGCCGTCGGCGATGGCCTCCGCAAACCCACCGATGCTCGTGAGTGGTGTGCGCAGATCGTGGCGAAGGTTCGCCAGCATCTGCGTCTCCTCGTCCCTCGTCGACGCCAGCTCGCCGGCCATCGCGTTGAAGCGCTCCGTGAGGGCTCTCACTTCGGTCGGGCCCTCGACCGGGAGTGGTTGCTGGCTTGTGCGGCTCGGCAGGTCGCCTGCCGCCTTGGCGAGCCGCCGCATCGGCCCCGTGATCGACCGCGAGAGCAACCAGGCAATCGGGATCCCCAGCCCGAACAGGACCACGACCATGATCAGCAGCGCTCTTGACAGGTCGCCGAGCGCGAGCTTCACGGAGTTGTCCGGTGTCGCGAACGCGAACTTGAAGCCGCCGGTTTTGTTGGCGTTGGGTTCGATGTAGACGTATTGCGTGCCGTCGGACGTCTTCATCGTTCCGATGGCGTTCTGGACGCCCGGATCGGGCGGCGCCGGCATCGTGGTGGAGGAGGGGCTGCCGGCGACGATGGTAACTACGCCTCGCGGGCCCTGGGCGAGCACGAAGCCGCCGTCGTCGACGATTGAAGTGGTCAGGTTCCTGATCCGCTGTTCGAACCCACCCTGGCCGGCGGCAGGGTTCGCGATCAGGTTGTTCTCGACCGCGACGACCTCGTAGCCAAGCGACTTCTTGATGTCGTCCTGATGCGCATTGCGGAGAACGAAGAACAAGGAGCCGCTGACGGCGACGAGAAGGGCGACCGACAACCCGACGAAAGCCAGGATTATCCGGCTCGTCAGGCTGCGCGGAAGCATCGGGGTGGTCTCCTAGTCGGCTGCGGGCGGAGCGTCGGGCGCGGCGGTCGACGGCACTTCGGAGGGAGGCGCGGCAGCAACGGCCGTTCCCCTCGGCGGGGGCACGAGCCGGTAGCCGATGCCGCGTACGGTCTCTACCTGTGGGCCGTCGTCGCCGAGCTTCTTGCGGACCTCGGCGACGTGGACGTCCACGGTTCGCGTCTCGCCCGGGAAGTCGGTGCCCCACACGCCTTCGAGAAGGGCGTCGCGGCTCAGGACAACGCCGGGGTCGCGTGCCAGCGCTGCCAGAAGGTCGAACTCGCGGGCACGCAGATCGAGCGACCTCTCGCCGACGGAAGCCTCTCGCCGGCGTGGATCGATGCGCAGGTTGCCGAGCTGGATGGGCCGTCCGCCCTTGGCGGTGACGTCCGTCCGGCGAAGGATCGCCTTGACCCGCGCCACCAGCGCTCGCGGGTTGAACGGCTTGGTCACGTAGTCGTCTGCACCCAGCTCCAAACCGACGATGGCGTCGACGTCCTCGGAGCGGGCGGTGAGCATCAGGATGGGAACGTCACCGCGGCGTCGCAGCTCGCGGCAGACCTCGAAACCATCCATCTTGGGCAGCATCAGGTCGAGCACGACGAGGTCCGGGTCGCTGCGCTCGTATTGGACCAGCGCCTGCTCGCCGTCGCTCGCGGCGACGACGTTGTAGCCCTCTTTCTCGAGATACAGCCGGACGAGCTCGACGATATTGCGCTCGTCGTCGACGATGAGGACTGTCTTCATGGGCGGAGCATACGTCGGTCGGAGCGGGACTCGTGGGACGGATGTAAGTGGAACGTAAGACGTCGCGCACCGGGCCCCGAGCCGCCACTCGACGGCGGATCCTCCGATCGCGTCAAGACCAGCGAATGGCAGACCCGAACGCCCTTCGCATGGCTTCGACGAGGCTCCGGTTCAGCGGGGATATGACTGCGCTGGACCTGCCGGCGCCGGGCTGCTCCTGGGCGAAATGCACGGTGAGAGATCGGCCGTCCCAGCTGAGTGAATCCAAACGCTCGCGCGGCACAGCCAGCAGGTCGACTCCGTAGCGGTCGGCGTCGAGGTACTCGGACGGCTCATTGGCGATCACGAGCTCGCGCGACCCGAGAACGGCCAGTCCGGAGGGTTGGTGCGTCCGATCCCGGCGGATCTCAGTGAGGTCGCCCACGGCGACGATGGCGGGTTCGTCCGGGTCCGGCCGGACCGTCGGATAGTCGAGCACCACCCGCCATTTGTGCAGCAGGGCGGACTGTGACAACCCCTGGTCGTGAGGATCGAGCCACAGGAAGCCGGACACTCGCTCGGGAGCGCTTTCGTGGCCATGCGGCGACCCCGAGCCCTGGCCCGGCGGACCGTCGCTGGCTCGAGCCTACGCGCCGCTTGGAATGCGAGTCAAATGGATCCGAACCCCAGCGTCGGTGCGGCAGGTCTGGCTCGCAGGGCCGTTCCGGCGCGGGAGCCGTTACCATGGCGGCGCCGTGATGGGGCCCGCCAAGGATCGCCCGGCTCGACGCCCAGGAGGAACGATGCATCTGTCCGGAGAAACCGAGATCGCGGCGACTCGCCAGCGCGTCTGGGACACGATCAGCAACCCCAACCGGGCAGCTGCCTCGAATTCATCGGGGCTGACGCAGGTCGAGAAGATCGACGACCGGCATTACAAGGTCTCGGTGACTGCGCCGGCGGCGATGATGCCGATCACGGTAGTCCTCGATCTGCAGATCACCGATGTCGACGAACCGTCGCATCTGGCGGCCACGATCGAGGGTGCGGTCATGGGTGGCCCGATCAACGGCACCGGCTCGATCGACTTGGCGGAGCTGGGGCCAAAGCTGACGCGTGCGACCTGGGTCGCCGACGCGACACTCGGCGGTTTCCTCGGCGGGTTTGAGGCCATGGTCCAGGGGCCGATACAGCAGGCGGCGGACGGGGGCTTTGCATCGCTCAAGGCGCGCCTCGAGGCGGAGGAGGCCGCGGCGTCGTAGCCGGCTGCCACGCTAAAGGTCGCGGCCGGCGTCTACTTCTGGCGGGTGTAAGTGGCCGTCAGCGTCGTCTGGCCGAGAATCTTCGTCGTCAGGGCGGTGCGCACCTGGGCCGCGGACGGAGTCCCGCTCAGGCCCAGGCGTGACGAAAGCGCCAACAGCGTGAAGCGATAGTGGTGAGTGCCGGATGGCGGGCACGGACCGCCGTAACCGGTCTGGCCGAAGTCGTTGCGACCCTGCGGCAGAGTGTTGGCGGGTTTGACGCCCTCCGGCAACGACCCGCCGGAGCCTCCCGGTATGTCGAATATCACCCAGTGGATGAACCCGCGCGCGTCGGGGTCGTCGACGATCAGCGCGAACGAAACGGTTCCCTGCGGTGCGCCCTGCCAGGTCAGCGCGGGGGATAGGTCTGCGCCGTCGCACGACTGGCGCATGGGGATTGCGCCGCCGTCGGCGAAGCTTGGGCTCGAGAGTACGAAACCGGCCATCGCTGTCTCCCCGGATGTGTCGACTGGCGCAGCCGACCGATCGGTCGGCGCCTTACCTCCGAACGAGCACGACGCGCAGGTCACGACGACGGCGAAAGCGACTCCGCACGCCAGGCCCGGCCTTCGGAAGCTGCCCATCGAAGCCAGGATGTAGCGGTCGGATCGAGAGGTCAAGGCTGATCCGATGGTGCCGTGCCCGGGCGAGCCAGCCTGTCGTCGAGGTGGCGCTCGAAAGTCAGACAGACCGGCCGGAAACTTCGCAGCCAGAAGCGGCGTGCGAGCACGTTGGCCGACTCGAAGTCCACTGCCATCCGTTCGAACCCGGCCTCCCGTCCCGAGGCCACGGCCGCCGAGAGGAGGGCGCTTCCGACGCCGGACCGACGCGCCTCGGGCACCGTGTAGGCGCCACAGATGGACATGGTGCCGGGGTGGCGGACGACCCGGGAGACATCGTCAGGAGCGGGCCGGAGATAGATGAACGAGAGGACGCGGATACCCGACCGCGCGAACAGGACCTGCTCGCCGCGAGTCTGGATCCAGCTCGCCAGCTCGTGGCTGGGATCGTTGGTCTCGCGAATGAGGAACGTCGGCGAGGCCGCGTAGTAGGCGTCATGGGCGGGAACGATAGGTACCAGCGCATCCAGGTCCTCCGGGGCGGCCTGTCCGACGGTTACTCCCGGCGGCGTCGCTGAGACCGGCACTTCCTCGAGCGTCCGAACGGCGTCGACCACGCACAGCCCAAAGCCGAGCCATACGAGCGCACCCTCGAGCTTCGGATCGCCCGGGAGGATCGACAGGCATTGCGTCAGCCAGCCGGCTTCTGCCCATCGGGCCGCGATGTAGGTGTACATCGCATCGTAGGTATCCGAGCGGCCAGTCCTGGTTCCTCCGTGAGCCCATTCGGGGAGAAAGACCGAGGTTCCGGATGCTCGCAAGCCCGGAACGGGGAGGCCGGCCATGTACCCGACCAGTTCGCCGTGCCGCAGCGCCGCGGCCGCCGGGCCGGCGGATATGGCGCGGCGGAGGAGTGGTTCCGTGGTCGCCGGGTCGAGGAAGTCGGCTGGCAAGGCTGGAACGTCGGCTCGCAGCCGCCCGAAGTCGGCCGCGTAGAGACGAGCTGCATCGGCGACGTGTTTGGAGGTGAACTCGACTATCTGCGGCTCGTCACGACGGCCCGGCGCGGTCCGCGCCGTCGCCTCGGGCTCGATTGGACCCGGATCGATCGTCATCTCTCAAGCCGTCCTTTCGATCGATTCAGTTCATTCCCAACCCACGTATCTCTTGCGGGCCATGCTGTCGGAGGCGGCGTTGCGGACGGCTTTCTGGAAGCGCCGGTCTCGTTCGCGCCTCTGTGTGGTGGAAGGTTGGCCTGCCAGTTCGTGGACGAGCCGGCGATAACTCTTCAGCCGCGCGGCGTCGAGCCGCCCCGCCGAAACTGCGGCTCGAACCGAGCACGCTGGCTCGAACCTGTGGCTGCAGTCGGCGAAACGGCAGCCTGCGGCCAGCTCGACGATCTCGGCGAAGGTTTCGTCGATTCCCTCGTCCGCGTCCCACAGACCCAACTCGCGCATGCCAGGCGTGTCGAGCAGCAGCGCGCCACTCGAGAGGAGGAACAGCTCGCGGTGAGTGGTCGTGTGACGGCCTCGGGCGTCGTCCTCGCGGATCTCGCGCGTCGCCATCAGCTCCTCGCCCGCCAGCCGGTTGAGGAGAGTTGATTTGCCGACCCCCGACGAACCGACGAGGGCGAGCGTCCGCCCGGACCCGAACCAGGGTGCCAGTGAGTCGACGCCCGCGCCGGTCTGCGAGATGACCGCGACCGCCCGGACCCGGAACTCCGCCTCCAGCCGCGCCACCGGACCGATCGGGTCCGGGACGAGGTCCGCCTTGGTCAGCAGCACGACCGGCTCGGCGCCCGACTCGCGACCCATGGCCACGTACCGCTCGAGGCGGCGCGGGTTCAGGTCGCCGTTGAGCGACGTGGCCACGAAGAGCGTGTCCACATTGGCGGCCGGGATCTGGGCCCCCACGCGGGAACCGGGGGCGCGCCGCCGGAATGCGGAACGCCTGGTCAGAACGATGTCGATCCGCGCCGCGTCGCCCTGTGGCGAAGAGACGCAGCCGACCCAATCGCCGACGGCAGGAAGGTCGCCCTCGTCGGCGTTATGCCGGAACCGACCAGTCGGGAATGCTGCGGTCTCGCGCCCTTCGCCGACCAGATGCCAGAGGCCGCGGTGTTGGGCGACCACGCGTGCCGGCCAGAGGCCGTTTCTCAGGAACGGGGCGAATTCCACGGTCCTGACTTCGTCCCAGCCCCAGGTCCTGAGCACGTCGGGGGCGCAGGAAGAGTGGGGGGGCGCCGTCGAGCTACCGACGGCGTCATTGTTCGCGGACATCGTCAGCCCACCCTCTTGAGTTTGCCGGTGCGCTTGGCGTAGCGCTCGGCCTTGCCGAAGCCCCACAGCCCGAGCGGGATGAATACGAAGGCCATGACCAGCAGCGGCCACAGATCGGGCAGGAGCTGACCGACTGAGGCGCCGTCGATCAGCGCTCGCCGCACGGCGTCGAGCACGTACGTAGCCGGCGAGATGCGCGAGATCAGCTGCATCCAGCCGGGCAGGATGGAGGTCGGGTAGTAGACGCCGGTAGACTGGACTGGTCCACACTGGACCACACTCAGCCACCCCCGACCGATCTGGAACGGCCGCCCGGCCCGACCAACGTCGCGCGACCTAAGCGTCCGGAAGTCGTCTGACCAGGTAGGTCCAGACACCAACCCCTACCGCGAGGGTCAGCACTGGCACTGGCTCGTAGAAGGGGGCAAGCACGAAGAACACATCCGACCACAGGCCGTCTCCGAGGTTGTTCGTTCCGGTCAGCGCCCAGCAAGTGTCGAGACACACGCGACCGACTCCGACGCTCTCGCCGAGCATCGCTGGCAGGAGCGGAAGAGCCGGGACCGCCACGAGCAGGGCGATCACAAACGTGAAGAAGGCCCCCAGGATCGCGTGCCTTCTGACGGCCCCCGCGCCGAGCCTCCCAGCCACGAGTGCCGAGAAGAATGCGGCACCCGCCGCGGCGGACCACTGGCCGAGGGCAGTCACCGGGATCGGTTGATCCTGATGGACGTAGTCGCCGGCGGACGTAGGCCCGAGTGTGAGAGCAATCAACGGGAGGGACACGAGGGCCAGGAGTAATGCGAGCGCGATAGGCCGATACCGGCAGGGGACCCATCGAACAAGAGCCAGAACCATTCCGCCGTTCGAGGACGCGTTCGGCCCGTTTTGGCCTGGCACAGTCACCACTGCGCGGCGAGGCCTCGGCCAGAGGGCGACGCCTGCCACGACGACGAGCAGCCCCCACGCCGCGATCAACAACAGCATGCCGCCTCCCTAAGTGCCTTCACCGTTGGTGACGGCTCCCTCAACGCCGATTATGGAACTCCATCTTCCTCGTCAGTTGTCGGGAAGCGGACAGAGTCGAGTCGGCCAAGTTCTCCCGAGCCAACCCCGATCGAAGGACCTTGGAACGGTCGTCTGCGGGCCATCTTGTGCCAGTACTCCGTCTCGGGCTGCTGCCGGTCTCTCGCCGGCATGAGACCGGCTCGAAGTGTTGCTTGCGGTGGGCTATTTGGCACCGCCCACGCACCAGCCATCGCAAGCAGCGTGGTGATGTTTCGTTTGATCTCCCGACGACCGCTTCCCTCTGTTGCCATCGCCGACCCGGATCCGACAACCCTCGCTGAATCACACGGCGTTGCGCGAACGCCGCCACGGAATGTCTCTCGCGGCCGAGGCGGCGGCCACAGCGAGAGCGACACCGGGGGCAAGCCACAGAAGCGACGGCCCGAGCGTGATGACCGTCAGGACGACCGCGATGATCAGCAAGACGGTCACCGCCCCGAGCCCGAGCCAGGCGGCGCGCTGACCGGTGCGCAGATGGACCGCCGCAGTCAGCGTGATGAGGACGAAGAGGACTGCGACGATGACCAGGGCGGCGGCGAGCGGCGGCGCAACACCGGTCTGCAGCAATGGCGCGGGCGAGTGCGTGGTCACGACCGATCCGTCGGGCTCAATCGCGCTCGTCGCCGTGGAATAGAGAGGTCCGCTTATCGCGATCGCGAGGCCCGCCCAGCCGACGAACGTCGCGGCGACGGCGAGGCGCACTTCATGACCACGAGCGTCCTGCGAAATCGCAGGCAGCCGGATCCTGAGCCCAGCCAGATCGCACAGGGCGAAGGCTGCCACGGCCGGCAGGACATACCAGCCGCCTTCGAACACGGCGAGGACGCAGAACCCAGC
Source organism: Candidatus Limnocylindrales bacterium (assembly GCA_049521175.1). GTDB lineage: Bacteria > Chloroflexota > Limnocylindria > Limnocylindrales > CSP1-4 > Fen-1039. Next base: position 4,854 of record JBEKPB010000017.1, on the reverse strand, counting down.
GAACAGGAGATCGAAGAGGAGACGCGCAAGGCGCTCGTTGGTCAGGGAGACTATCCGGCGGAAGACGAGCAGGACTGCGGTCCATAGGACGATCAGCCACAACCCGCCGTCCGGCCAGAGCTGGGCCTCGATCCATCCGAGGCTCGCCTCTGCCAGGAGCCAGGGAAGCCACACCACGATCTGGCCGACCATCGTGCCACCACGATACTCCGGTGAGCGTTCACGCACGGGGGCGGCGGTATCGTGGGATGGCCCGTTTTGCCCACCGTTTAGCAACACTTCGAGCCGGTCTCGCGCCGGCATGAGTCGGCCTACCCGACGCTTTTGAGTTTCCCCGTCCGCTTCGCGTAGCGTTCGGCCCGGCCGAAACCCCACAGCCCGACCGGGATGAAGAAGCAGGCCATGACGACCAGAATGGCCACCTCGCCCCAGTCAGGTCCGGTTCCGTCAATCAGTGCCAACCGGACGCCGCGGAGGACGTAGGTCGCTGGCGAGAGTTCGCTGATGTAACGGAGCGGACCGATCGAGGATGGAAGTGGTGCGTATACCCCGGTGGCGGCTGCACGGCAGAAGTGCCCGGGGCGAGAGGACGCACTGCGTCTCCGCGGCACATCGGTGCCTACCTCGCCACCGTTTCCCGAACCGCCTCCAAGTGCCTGAGAGCGTGGCCAATCAACCCGCCCTCGATTTCGTCTTGCGTCGTGATCGGTCCTTCGGTAGTGCCAATCGCCCGGTCGAGCTGTTCGTCCGTGAGGCTGGCCAGGAATCGCCCGACGACCCCGCCGTTCCTTCGCAACGACCGAAGACCGTCTCTCCGTGAGCGATCGGCGAAAAGGGCGGCCTGGCGGGCGTTGTAGCGGGCGCCGGTAACCTCGGTCCGTCGGGCGGCGACTGGCAGCGGCAACCCGAGAGCCATGGCCTCGACGATGCCGCCGATGATCAGGTGGCCGGCGGCGATGTGCTCTACGACCTGGCCGACGCTCCGACCCTCGCGCTCACAGTGAAGGGTCCAGTCGTCGTCGGTCAGGCCCTGGGCGAACGCGATCACGTCGCCGTTTGCCGCGTGGAAACGCCGCGCAAGTTCGACCGCCCGATCGCTCGTGGGAGCAGTTGGCATCTCCTTCGATCGTCTCATGACGCCCCCGTATGTAGTTTTCGATGGTCCGGAAGGATCGGAGCACGGGCGATCTCGTCGCCGAGAACGTCGATCAGGTTCTCTGCCGCGGATAGTGTCTCGTCGTCCGCAAAGCCCGCCAGGCCTCGGGAGAGGCGACAGTGCTCCGCCGCATCAATCAGCCATGCCCATTCGGGCCGCCGCGACCGGACCCATGCTGCCCCATCTTGTTTCGAGCAGGGACGTTCGGACTCGACTGTGCAGAGCGCCCGGCACATCGTGAGGACGCAATACGCCCGCGCGCCCGGCGTCGCGTCTCGGAGGCTTCGACCTCGAACCTCGGCCGCGTAGCTGGCAATGGCGGCAAGGAACTCATCGCAAGAGATGGCAGGGATCACCGAGGCGGCGCCGGGGCCCAAGAGAGTGACGCCGGTCTCGCGGACCAGGTAGAGGTTTTCGAGCCAAAGCTCCACCCCGTCGCGGATGTGAAGGGGTTCGCCCGGGCTGATGACGGCGAGAGAAACGCCTGCACGAAAGCCGGCGAGCGTCTCGCGTCCTACATAGACGACTTCGAGCCGGTCGTCCCACTCAGGATGTCTCTCGACGATGAGCCGATGAAATGCCTCGATGCCGGCGATGTCGATCTCGGAGACGTCAGGCGCGGTGACGGCGAGGAGGTCGATGTCACTGACACCCTCGTCGTAGCCGCCAGCGACCGACGAGCCATACAGATACAGGGCCGCGAGGTCGGCCCCGAGGGCAGAGCGCAGTCCCTCGGTCATCTCCTGGACGAAGGCCGGGGAGGGTCGGTCGCCGGTCATGGTGCGAGGCTCGGCCCGTGCGGCTTGCCGAGGCGGAGAATCAGGCGGGGACGACCGCCCCAATCACGCGGCCGCACTTCGAAGGACTTCACACCTGCTGCGCGGCAGCGTTCCGTGAAGCTGTGTTCGTCGTGGAGGTAGTGCGGGTTGGGACCCCCTTCGACCATGTCCCAACGCACGCGATTCTCGTGCCCGCGACGGTAGCCACTCGCAATCTCCTCCGCCGTCGGCGCGGTGTAGGGCGGACCTTCGATGAGGCCGAACCCACCATCGGCCAGGACCCGCGACATCTCGCGGATGGCCGCGGTCTGTGCGTCAACTTCGAGGAGTTCGTGGAAGGCCGACCAGAGGCAGAGCACCACGTCGAACGATGCTTCCTCATATGGCAGGTCCGTCATAGACCCGACCTCGAACGGGATGCTCAGGCCGGCCGCGGCCGCGTTCTCCCGCGCCGCTTCGATCATGGCCGGGGACAGGTCGAGGCCGCTGAGGGAGTGTCCGGCGATAGCCAGAGGCAGGGCGAGGCGGCCGTAGCCGCACCCGATGTCGAGGATGCGACTCGCCGGCGGGAGCAGCTCGGCCAGGTCGTGCAGGACGATCTCGTCCCACTCGGTCCGCGTCCTGCCGGCGAGGCCGGCCGGGGTCAGTGCCTCGTAGAACGCACGTGAGATCGCCTCAGATTCGTAGGTCATGGGCGTCATTGTGTCACCCCGCTGATCAGCAGCAGGCACGACTGCAGCACGAAGACCATCTGCGAGCCGCGCTCGACCGACATCATCGGCAGGATCGCGGCCAGCATCCCGATGCCGACGAAGCTGGCTGAGCCGACGGCCATGAACAGCGCCGCTGCACCGATGTTCGCCCGTCCGAGGTCGAGCGAGAAGAAGAGGGCCAGCACGATCAGCAGGATCGTGGTGTGGATCAGCCCGTAGATGACCGCGTAGAGCGCCGATCCGAGCAACTGCACCGAGCGTCGGACGGGCGCCATCATCGTGTACTCGAGCGTCCCTTCCCAACGTTCCCAAGTGATGGTGTCGCCGATGGACTGGAAGACCACCGACAGGTAGTTCCAGAAGACGGCACCCACCACGAGCAGCATCAGCAACCTGGTGCTGCCGACCGATTGGCCGATCAGCGAGACCGACAGCGCGCCCGCGACGGCATAGACCAGGAAGGCGATCTCCCAGCCGAGATAGCGCTTTGTGAGGTTGAAGTTGCGCTCCACGAAGGCGTAACTGGCACGCGCCTCGCGAGTTAGTGCGATCACGGTGGTATCTCCTGTGGCGAACCCGTGGGCCGCCTGGGGGCTGCCGCCCGGCGCCTCAGCGTCGGGCAGTGGGCCGTCGGCGGCGAGCATCCATCCGACATGGATCAAGCCGTGCCCGACGCGCTTGCGGAACGAGAGTCGAGGAATCGGGGCGGCCCGGTCGTTGCGCCGGAGCCGCAGCCTCCGCTCGATCTGGCGCTGCCGCTCGCCGTGGATGTCGTTGGCGATTCGGTGGGTAATCAACGTGGTGTCCCTTCGGTGCCGCCGGCCGGCGGCGCTTCGTTCGTCGGTTGCGGCCTATTCGGCCGGGTCGGTTTCGCTCTCCTCGACGTCATCGTCGAGCGAGCGGCCGGTGTACTTCATGAACACGCTCTCGAGTGTCGGCGCCAGGCCGTGCTCGGTCGCGATATCGGTCTTGAGTCGTTCCGGCGTTCCTTCCGCCGTGACCCGGCCGCCAGCCAGGATTCCGATTCGCCCGCACAGCCGATCCGCCTCCGCGAGGTCGTGCGTGGTCAGCACGATCGTCGCGTCGTGGCCGGCCTGGAGTTCCTCGATGAACGCCTGGACGTCGAGCTTGGAGCGCGGATCGAGGCCTGTTGTCGGCTCGTCCAGCAGCAGCAGGGCCGGGCTCGTCAGGAGGGCCCTGGCGATCGCCACCTTCTGCTGCATGCCCCGGCTCATCTGTTCGACGGGCCGGTTCATCCGCTTCTCGCCGATGCCCAGACGGGCCAGGATCCGGACCGCCTCGCGGCGAGCCTTACCTGCGTCCAGGCCGTACAACCTCGCCGCGAAGGAAAGGTTCTCGGCCGGCGAGAGCTTCTTGAAGAAGGCGGCATCTACGCTGACCCGGTTGATCAGCCTCTTGACCGCCATCTCCTCGCGAACCAGGTCGTGGCCAAAGACCTCGACCCGGCCTTCGTCGAGCGTCAGCAAGCCGCTGATGAGCCGGATGAAGGTGGACTTGCCGCTGCCGTTGGCGCCCAGCAAGCCGTAGATATCGCCTCTCTCCAGCCGGATCGAGACGTCGTCCACGGCCATCACCGGGGGCTTGCGGCGGTCGACCTTGAATCGCTTGGTAGCGTGCTCGACAAGGAGCGCTGCCTCGCTCGTGGGTAGAGCCCGGATGATCGGCCAGTTCACGGCCGGTGATTGAGTCTGTTCGAGAACCGCGTAACTCATGTCACCTCCCTTTGAAGGCATGGCTCGCGGTAAGGAGAACCGCGAGCGCTTGGAAGGGGATTGGGCTCGCGGCCTGCCCCGGAGGCGCGTGGCGCCTGCGCAAGGCATCAAAAAAGCCGGGGGCCCGATCTGGCCCACGGCTCAGAGGTTCATCCGGCGGCTCTCCCGCCTGGGTCTACCTCTCGATGGGCGCAGATCTCCCGAGCACGACAAGGCCGCCGCCCGCTCGGGCGGTTCGCCTAGGTGCAGTAGCGAGATTGCGCACGAAACACCTCTTGCACGGCTGCCTATCTGGCAGACCGCGAGAATGTACGCGACGGGCCCAGGCCCTGTCAACGGCCCACCTCGCCCGAGCGCCGTAACGTTCTCTGTGGACTTTGCCCGGAGGCAAGCGGGCGTACAACCTGTGTGTGTTCCACCACAACAAGGAGTACGCCCAATGGAAAGCCTAGTCGCCCTCGACCATCGGACGC
>JBEKPB010000016.1:0-114794 GCA_049521175.1 Candidatus Limnocylindrales bacterium | reverse complement strand
GTCGTGGCCTCGTTCGCGATCGGCACCTATGCCGGCTGGGGCTTCGTCTTTAGCCCGGTGACCGTCCTCGTCGCCGTCGCCTTCAGCCTCGTCGTCGGGATCGTCTTCGGCGTCTGGCCCGCCAGTCAGGCCGCTCGTCTCGATCCCGTCGTTGCTCTTCGCTACGAATAGGACTCCATCGATGAAAGGGGAGAACGAATGACAGTACCGGTCCAACGTCCGGCCAAGCAGGACCGAGCCACGATGATCCTGCTATTCATCGCCGCTCTCATCGCAGTCGGCGGCATCGGCTTTGCTCTCGGCCACCTGACTGCCCCAGGCACCGCCGCGGCGGCCAACGCGAGCGGGCGCGGCTTCGGCGGCTTTGCGCGGCCGTCTCTCGCCCCCGGCCAGACCTTCGATTCGAGTGCCTTCGGCGGCGGAGCCGGACGCGGCGGACTCGGCGCCGTCACCGGTGGCGTCAGCGGAACCGTCCAGTCGGTCACGGGTTCTACGATCACGATCCAGGAGGCGAACGGGACGTCGGTCACGATCGATCTCTCCGGCACCACCACGTACCACGGCGAGGCTCCGGCAAGCCCGAGCGACGTCAAGGTTGGTTCGAGCGTGACCGTCCAGATCGATACGACCGCTTTGGCCAGTGAGACTCCCAACCCCAGTGCCAGTGGCGCACTCGGCGGACGTACTCTAACCGCCAAAGACGTGCTCATAACCAACCAGTAGGAGATCGTCGTGCATCTGCTGGTCGTTGAGGACGATGCCCGCCTGAGCCGCCTCCTCAAGCGGCTACTGAGCCAGGATCGGCATGTCGTCGAGACCGCCCTGACGGCCGAGGACGGGCTGGAGGCCGCGACCTCCAGCCTCGAGCTCGACGCGATCATCCTGGACGTCGGACTCCCCGACAGGTCCGGCTTCGACGTAGCCAGGACGCTCCGCAAGAAGGGTTCGCAGGTGCCGATCTTGATGCTGACGGCTCGCGACTCGGTCAGCGATCGAGTCGAGGGCCTCGACGCCGGGGCGGACGACTATCTGGTCAAGCCGTTCGCCTACGAAGAGCTTTTGGCTCGGCTGCGGGCCCTGGGTCGCCGTCCCCCGTCTCGGAAGTCGACGGCGCTCAAGGCCGGGCCGATCGAGCTCGACGAAACGACCAGGCGGGTCACCGTCTCCGGCAAGCCGGTCGATCTCAGCCAGCGCGAGTTCTCGATCCTCGAATGTCTGCTGCGTCGGCCGGGCCAGGTTCTCTCGCGGGACCAGCTCCTCGACTACGCGTGGCCTTACGGCGTCGCGCTCACACCGAACACTGTCGAGGCCTACATCCACCTTCTGCGCGAGAAGCTCGGCGCCGCCGCCGCTCACGTCGAAACCGTCCGTGGCGTCGGCTACCGCCTCAGAGAAGGCTGACAGGTGAGGATCCCGCGGCTCCACGTCCCGCGGCTGCAGCTTCCTCGGCCGTGGCGATGGCGTCTGGGCCGCAATTCGCCTTCGGCGACTTCAACAGCTGGTCCCGATCGGGCTCGCAGCGACGACGACGCCCGCATCCTCCGCCGAACCCGCGTGCGTCTAATGGCAGTCAGCGGGCTGGTCACGCTGGTCATCCTCATGGCTCTCGGGGCGGCCGCGTATTGGACTGTAGCCACATTGACCGAGAACGACGCTCGCACGAGCCTCCAGGAGGCCGTAGTCCGCCCGGTCGATCTCGACAGTCCTTACCGCTTCAGCGGCGCGGGGTCAGGCGCCGTGCCCATCACCATCAGTTCGACAGGTGTTCCACAGGTTCCGCGCGGATTCGCTCTTCCTGCAGGATTGCCCGACGCGGGTAGCCTGGCTGCGATCACGCAACGCGGCGACATCGACATCCGCAACGTCACTCTGCCTGATGGCACGCCCTGCCGCGTAATCAGCGGGTTCAACGCCGCCGGTCTCAAAGTCCAATGGGTCGAGAACCGGACCCTCGAGCTCGACCTGCTGAACACGTTGCGCAACGTCCTGCTTGGCGGCGGGCTCCTGGCTTTGCTGGCCTCGCTCCTGGCGGGTTACTTGTATGCGGGCCGCGCCCTAGTCCCGATCCGAGCCTCGATCGAACGGCGCCAGTCGGCCTTGCAGCGCCAGCGCGAGTTCGCGGCCAACGCCAGCCACGAGCTGCGGACGCCGCTCACCGTAATCGCGACGAGCGTCGAGGACCTCAAACGGAACCGGCGCAGCAGGGTCGAGGACGTCGGCGAGGCGATTGGCGACATCGACGCCGAGGTGCGGCACATGACCGCCCTGGTTGAGGACATGCTCCTGCTTGCGCGAACTGACTCGGGTGTCGTTCAGGTCGATCGCGTGCCGCTCGACCTGGGCGACGTGGCGGCCGACGCGGCGTCGATGTTGACGAGCGTCGGTCAGGACCGCGGCGTCAAGGTCGTGCTGGATCCGCTGCCTGCGGCGGTGTCGGGCGACCCGCTCCGCCTCCGCCAGCTCGTGACCATCCTCGTCGACAACGCCGTCAGGCACAGCCCGTTCGGCTCGACCGTGACGGTGTGGGTCCGGCCTGAACCGGGCGGAGCGCTCCTGCAGGTCGACGATCAGGGGCCGGGCGTGAAGCCCGAAGACCTGCCACGGCTCTTCGAGCGGTTCTGGCGGGCCGACGATGCGCCGGCCGGCGGCACCGGCCTCGGTCTCGCCATCGCCAAGTGGATAGTCGATCAGCACGGCGGCAGCATCGGGGCGTTCAACAGGCCCGGTTCGGGGGCCAGCTTCTGGGCGCGATTGCCCGACGCACCAGCCGGCGCAGCCGAAGGCGAGACCGCGAGCGGGCCGGCGAGTGAGCCGGGAGCGGCCGACGGCTCCGAACAGGCCGACTGGTCCGCGCCCGCAACCGACATCGCGACTCCGCCGAGCGATCGAGCGGAAGGGCCCATCGCTCCCTAGCCGAGCAGCAACCGGACCTCCGCAACAAGGCCGACGGCGATGATCGCGAACCGCAGCGCGGGCGCTGGCAACCGCCGCCCTACGCGCGCGCCGATCTGACCGCCGACGATCGACCCGGCGGCGATCAGCGCCACCACGTCCCAATGGACCGGAGCGATGGCAATGAACAGGATTCCGGCGACGCCGTTGATCAAGGCGGCCAGCACGTTCTTGAGGCCGTTGAGCCGCTGGAGATCATCGGGCACGAAGATCGCCAGCAGCGCGATCATGATGATGCCCATCCCCGCGCCGAAGTAGCCGCCGTAGATCGCAGTGACGTAGAAGAGCACCGCAAGCGGCCACGAGCGATGCGACTCGGGGTGCCGGTGGCGGGTCAGGGCTATCGAAAGTCGCGGTCCCGCCGCCACCAGGATCAGGGCCACCGCGATCAGCACCGGGACGATTGCGGAGAAGGCCCCCGGGAAGGCAAGAAGCAGGATCGCGCCCGTCAGCCCGCCCGCTGCCGAGGAGAGGCCGAGACGGATCGCCCTCGATCTCTGGCCCACGAGCTCGCGGTGGTAGCCCACCGCGCCGCTGAGCGAGCCTGGAACGAGCCCGACCGTGTTCGACACGTTGGCGTCGAGCGGCGGGAAGCCGAAGGCGAGGAGGGTAGGGAAGGTGATGAGCGAGCCCGACCCGACGATGGTGTTGATCGTGCCGGCCGCGATGCCCGCGCCGAAGATGGCCGCGACTTCGATTGGAGTCACTGGCGCAGGTCGGTGCCGTGGGTTGTCACCGCGCGATCGTAGCCGAACGGCGGCCGAGAGCCGGTTCCGGGGTGGACGCTTGAGTCAATCAGGCAGCGAGATCAGCAGGGCAAGAGGCGGATCAGCCGTAGAAGTCGACCACGACGCGGACGCCATTCGATACCCAGATTCCGACGCCGGCTCTGTGGAAATACCCGTTCATGATGTTGGCGTAGTGGCCGCCCCGGTTCCAGTACTCATTCTGAAAGACGATCTCTATGGAGATCATCCCGCTCTGGCCGGGGTTGCCCGGCGAGGCAATGTTCTCGCCCCAGGAGCCGCTCGGATAGCCGGCCGCGGTCAACCGGCCGTGGGCAGTAGTCCCGTCGAGATAGTGGGTGAGCACGCCCCGGTCGGCCAGGGCCTTCGCATACGGCCGCGACACCTTGCTGGAGATGCCGTCGTCGTAGGCCAGCGCAGCCCGAGCCGGGAGGGTGTGATGCGTCGCCGTCGAGCAGTCGCCCGCCCCGGTAACCCAGCCTCCGGTTCGAGTGCAGTTCATCAGGCTCAGGTAGTAGAGCTCGGACGCGTGGTACGGCGCGCTGGCGGTCGAGATGCCGCCGGTCCAGGTGATCTTCCTTGTGTAAGTGATGGTGCGCGTTCTAGGAACGGCGATTGAGAAGGTGACGCTGGCTGCGGCCTTCATTTGTATGCCGCCGGCCGAGCGTGCCGAGGCGGCCACTCGAACCTTTATCGACGAGCCCACGGAGTAGGAGCGTCTCGGCGTGAAGACCAGGACGGTGTCGTTCTGGGTCCAATGCAGAGAGCCCGAAACGGCGCGCCCGTTCATCGTCACCGAGACGGCAGCCGCGGCCGACTTTTCGTCCATCGGGACGGTGAATGTGATCGAAATCGGCTGGTTGGTGTCGCGGACAACGGTCCCGTCCTGCGGGCTGAACTTGGCGGCCGGGGCCTCGAGGGTCAGGACCGTTAGAGATGGAACCGGCTGGAGCGCAGCCCCGGCCGAGTCGGTGCCGCCGGAGACCATGCTCACAAGGTACGTCAGGTTAGTTTGGAGCGGCTTGTCGGGCGTCAGCGTGAAGACCTGAGACGACGCGTCGGTCGGATCGTCACCCGAGATCGTGTAGTCCACTTGCGGGCTGATGCCGAGACGCAGCATCACGGTAGAGAGCTTTACGGGTCGGGTGAAGGTGATCTGGAATGCCGTGCTTGGCGAGGCCCGGTCGCCGACCATCCTGGTCGCGTTGATCTTGCCGGCGGTCGGAGCGCCCGATTGGAAGGACGAATGGATCGCCGCTGCAAGGCTCAGCCCCTCCTGGTCCGTCGCGGCGGTCGTCATGTCGATCGCGTATTGCGTATTGGTTTCCCAGTACGAGTTCGGCGCAATCGAGAGGACCTGTGCCGTGGCATCCCAGAGGTACCTGACGCTGATCGAAGGCGTGATGGTCAGCGCAGCCTCGACCGTGCCTTCGTTCATCGGCTTGGTGAATTGGACCTCGAACGGGACGTCGAGCGGCAGATCGCCCTGCGCTCGGTGTGCCACGGCCTGCGGAGCCAGCGGTGCGAAGGTGGGGAGCGGCTGGCCGGCGACCTGCTTGACGGGGAGACCGACGAGCAGCCCTGTGACCACCAGGATGACCGAAGCCGCGACCATGCCCAACTGAAGCGCGGCGCGGCCCCGAACGTGCGGAGCGAGTCGAGCGAAGACGCTAGCCGGGAGAGCGAGCGCCGCAGCCGCTATCTTCCGCAATCGGCGGTCTCCTCTTCAGGGGGCGCATTCCCGAGCTGGTCCGGGCCTCGGCAGGGTACCACCGCCCCCTTTGAGCAGGCAACTCCTTCGGCGCCGCCAGAAGCGGACGGGTTGGAAATTGGGGTGGCCTACGGGGGTCGAACCCGTAACCTGCGGATCCACAGTCCGCTGCTCTGCCGGTTGAGCTAAGGCCACCATTGCCTACCCCAGGGCGCAGCGTCCGATCGGTCGCGCCTGCAACGGGGCGACGGGGAGTATAGCGGCTGCGCGGCGCCTCGCGTAATCGCGCGTATCGAGTCGAAATCCCCACTGCCCTGCGCCCAGATACGTAGCGATGCCCGGCGGCCCACGTGGCCATCGACTTCAACCGCCGCCAGGACCCCCCCATATCGTCCGCAGTCACCACTGGTACCACTTGGCGCCCGGGGCGGGACCAGAGGGTCGGCGCGGGGCGGTGAATGGCGGCCTACCTTTGACTGGTAAACACAACCAGGGGTCGATCGCCGAAATGCTGGGCTTCGCAACAAATGCTGACGCCACTCCTCGACATCCGCTGCGCAGGCTGCGGGTCGCCGGCCTTTCGCTCGCCCTCGCCGCGGTGGCAATAGTCGCCACAGCCGGCACGGTGTTCGCCTGGGACGCCTCGGCATTCAGTCCCGCCGACGAGCAACTCCTCTTCTCGCTCACCAACCAGGACCGTGCCTCCGCGGGCCTCAACGCCCTCGTGAACGACACTTACCTGCACAAGGAAGCCGAATGGCGAGCCCAGGACATGGGCGATCGGGATTACTTCTCGCACCAGATCCCGCCCGATAACAAGACCGTCTTCAACTACATGCAGGCCGACGGCTATTGCTTCAAGGTGGCCGGCGAGAACATCGGCCTGAGTTCCTACCCGGACGACACCGCGACCACCAACATCGAGATCGCCTTCATGGGCTCGGCCTCGCATCGGGCGAACATCCTGGGCACCTGGGCCCACATGGGCGTGGGCGCCTACAAGGCTGCCAACGGTAACAAGTACTACGACGTACTCTTCTCGATCCCATGCGGTGTCACGGCGCCGGCGCCGACGCCCGTGACGACTCCGGCGCCCCCGGCCGCCTCGACTCCGAAGCCGACGCCCAAGCCGACGCCGAAGCCGACGCCCAAGCCGACAGTGAAGCCGACGCCTGCGCCGACTGCGACCTGGACGATCGTGCCGACTCGCACGCCCGACGGATACGTGCCTCCGGCGCCGAGCGCAACCCCCACGCCCACTGACACTCCCACTCCGGAACCTAGCCCGACCGCTGCGCCGACCCTGGCGCCAGCCTCCCCGACAGTCGCCCCGACCGCCGCGACGTCCACCTCGCCGACCACCCCCGTTCCGGACGCAACGCCGACTGCAGCCGGAGCGCTGAGTCTGCGAGTCCGAGACAAGCCCGTCTCGCAGGGCCCGATCGAGTCCTTCTTCAACTCGATCTTCGGCGGCCTCTTCGGCTGGTAGCGCGCGGGAGCCGCGCCCAATACGGGCTCCCGCCTTCGCCCGAGCTGCTCCGAGCCCTGACTTGCGTTGCGCGGCACGGCCGCTTCCTTTGCCCTGCCGAATGACTACACTGCGGACGTGTCAACGACTCCGCCCTTGCCCGAACCATCGGGGGCCCGACCAGCCGGGTCCCCGTACGATCGAGCCCACCTCGACGGCGCGATCCTCGAAGCGCGAAATCTGACCAAGCGTTACCGGCTTGGCAGCCGCGACGTGGATGCCCTGCGCGGCGTCTCGTTGCGCGTTCGCCGCGGCGAGTTCGTAGCCCTGATGGGGCCATCTGGGTCGGGCAAGAGCACTCTGCTGCAGCTTCTCGGCGGGCTGGACCGGCCGACCAGTGGCGAAGTCGTTCTCGACGGCGAGGTCGTGAGCCACCTCAGCGATGCCCAGGCCACTCGACTGAGGCGCGAGAAGACGGGCTTCGTCTTCCAGTTCTTCAACCTGATCCCGCTGCTGGACGTATATGAGAACGTCGCCCTGCCGTTTACGATCGCCGGCGTGGATCCGCGCCACGGCGACGCCGCCGCGCGCATCCAGGGCGTTCTCGAACTCGTCGACCTAGTCGGCAGGGAGCGCAACCGGCCCGACCAGCTCTCGGCCGGAGAGCAGCAGCGAGTCGCGCTGGCGCGCGCCCTGGTCGGGCGACCCGCAATCCTGCTGGCGGACGAACCGACCGGCAACCTCGACTACGCCACCGGCGGCGAGATCCTCGATGAGTTGTGGCATTCGTGCGACAGCCTCGGCCAGACGATCGTGCTCGTCACCCACGATGCCCGCGCCGCGGCCCATGCCGATCGAGTCCTGGTGGTCGGCGACGGCCGAATCCGCGACGAGATCGAGCTCGGGCGCCGGACAAATCGCGACGCCGGACCGCTGATCGCCCGGCTCGCGCAACTGGGCCTCTAGGCTCGTGCGGCGGTTCTCGTCGCTCGCCTGGCGAAGCCTCGGCTCGCGCAAGCTGCGGAGCTTCCTCACAATGGCCGGCGTCGCGCTGGGCGTGGCTGTCCTGTTCGCTTCTCTCTCGGCCGGCGCCACGATGGACGCGGCCGTGAACAAGGCCGCCGCCGACGAGATGGGCCACGCGGATCTCCGCATCGAGGCACTCGAGGAGAGGGGCCTCACCACCGCTACCGTCGCCGCGATCGAGAACGCGGCCGGCGTGGCAGTCGCGGCTCCGGCCCTCGAGCGGAAGACGTACGAATCGGCGAGCCTCAGCCAGAGACCCTCCTTGAAGTTGCCGCCGCCAGTCACCGTTCTGGGCATCGACCCGGTGATAGAGCCGCAGCTCCACGACATGCCGCTGGCCTCGGGTCGATTGCTTGCCGGCACGGACACCCAGTCCGCGTTGATCACCCAGACTCTGGCGGCTCAAGAAGCCCTTGCGATAGGCGACTCGATCTCCCTCAACGGCACGGTCGCGGCCGGGCCGCAGGCCTACAAGATCGTCGGCATCGTGGAGGGGAACGGGTCGGTCCCCGATGCGGACGGCCGCGTCGTGTTCCTGCCCCTCTCATCGGCCCAGACTCTGTTCGGTGTCGCGGGCGTGACGCGGGTCGACCTGGGCGTCGCCGCCGGCACCTCGGTTGACGAGTTGATCGGTCAGCTCGACGTCAGCATCACGGCCGAGCCTTATCTGCTCTCCCGGACCGATGACCTCGCGGCCGCCCTGCGTATTGAGATGTCCGACTTCCGTGGCGCGCTCCTGCTCGTGGCGGCTGTCGTCCTCTTCGCGGGTGCCTTCCTGATCTTCAACACATTGTCGATGACGGTGGTCGAGCAGACTCGTGAGGTCGGCCTGCTGCGCGCAGCCGGGACGACACGCGCCCAGGTGATGGGCCTCGTCCTGCTGCAGGCTCTGGCGCTCGGGGTCCTGGGCTCTCTCGTCGGCGTCTGCGCGGGCATGGGCCTCGCTGTGCTCACCCTGTCATGGGTCGGCTCGTCGGGCCCGATCGAGTTGACCGCACCCGCCTTTTCGATAGGCTCGATCGTCATGGCTCTCCTCATCGGAGTCGTCGTTACGCTCGCCTCCTCGCTCGAGCCCGCATGGCGGGCCGGGCGCATTCCGCCGGTGGAAGCGCTGCGACGAGGCCAGCCCGGTGCGGCCACGGGAGCCGCCAGATTGCGCTGGTTGGTTGTCGTGTTCGGCGTTCTGGCCGTCTCGGCCCTGGCTGTCTGGCCGAGCGCCCAGACGGGAGGCGGTTCGGGGACCGGGCCCCTCGCGACGGGCGCGGGCGGCGGGACGCTCGGACCGCTTGCCGTGTACGGTCTCTTGCTGGTCGCTGTCCTGCTGGTTCCACGCGTTCTCGGGCCGCTCGTCCGGGTGGCAGGGCTCCCATTCCGGATCTTCCGCAACGAGGAGCGCCTCGCCCGCAGTTCACTCTCGCGCGACCGCAGCCGTACCGCGCTTACGGCCGGCGCACTCGTGGTCGGGCTGGCAATGGTCGTGGCCCTCGGGACCGCGGCCCAGGGCGTTCGCCAGATCGGCGCCAGCTGGTTGGCGGAGACGGTGCCGGGCAGCGAGCTGCTGTCTTCGATCCGGCCGGTCTCGACGACGGATCCCATCCGCGAGCAGCTGGCTTCGACACCCGGCGTGAAATCGCTCTCGCCAATCGGAGTATTCGGCGTCCCGTATGTATTCACGACGCAAACGGGCGGTCGAACGGTGAGGTCCGTGGTTCGTCAGGCGGCGGCGGCCATTGTTGGCAGCGACTACCTGGCCGATGGCCGTCTCAACTTCGTGGCCGGCGATAGAACCGCGGCGCTCGGCGCTCTCGACTCAGCTGGATCCGTGATCGTGCCGAAGTCGCTCGCCGATCAGGTGGGCATACGGCTCGGCGACGCGCTCGAGTTCGCGACGGGCCCGACGCTCAGCCAGCTCCGCGTCGTCGGCATCGTCGCTCACTCCATCCCGGCCGAGTCTCAAGAGGCGATCCTGGTGGGCTGGCAGGACGCCCTCAACGAGTTCGGTGCCACCGGGGCCGACTTCTACGCGGTCCGCTACGCTCCCGGACAGGAGTCGACGGCGCGCGCCGCGCTCGACTCGACGGCAGCCTCTTACGCCCTCGAGCCCAATCAGCTCGACAGAGTCTCTGGAACGGTTGGGGACGCCCTGGATCGGATCTTCAAACTGCTCGACGCCCTGGCGCTGATCGCTGTCCTGGTGGCCGGGTTGGGCATGGTCAATACCTTCTCGATGAGCGTCCTGGAGCGCGTTCGCGAGATCGGCGTCCTCCGCGCGACCGGGATGACCGGGCGTCAGGTATGGGGGATGGTGGTCATAGAGGCCGGCATCCTGGGCCTGGTTGGCGCGATCGTCGGAGCTGCCGTCGGGCTGCTGGTCGGCGCCTTGCTGGTCACCTGGTCCAGCAGTGGCTTCGGGCTCGTCTTCGATCCACCCTGGCTGTCGATCGCCCT
Source organism: Candidatus Limnocylindrales bacterium (assembly GCA_049521175.1). GTDB lineage: Bacteria > Chloroflexota > Limnocylindria > Limnocylindrales > CSP1-4 > Fen-1039. Next base: position 104,443 of record JBEKPB010000016.1, on the reverse strand, counting down.
GGCCGTTTGCTTCGGCGTTCTGATCAGCATCACCGCTTCGATTTATCCGGCCGGTCTCGCCAGCCGACTCTCGATCGTGAGGGCCCTACAGCACGAGTAGCCGCAAGAGAAACGAGGCGGCCTCCGGCGGGCTCGCGCCGGTCGAATCGTTTGTTACACTCGGCCCGCCAGATCGGGAGAAGGATCCGGTCGTGTCGGCGGCCCGGCCGCCCCGTAGAAGGACCAACCACCGCATGCTCGTGACTCACCAGCTGAACCGCCTCCCGGCCGCCGAGCGAGGCATAACCATCGGCGACTTCCTGGTTCCGATTCGTGTCGGGGAGCGCATGAGCGCTCGACTGCGCCATATCGCCATGATCTGCATCGGCGCAGTCTTCATCGCCCTGACCGCGAACGTGACGATCTGGCTGCCTGACAACCCCGTCCCGATAACCGGACAAACGCTTTCGGTCCTGGTTGTCGGCGGCGCCCTCGGGCTTCGGCGAGGTGCGATGTCTGTCGCGCTATACCTGATTCTCGGGTTCTTCCTACCGGTCTACGCGGGTCAGGCCCACGGCCTGAACACGATCGTCGGCATCGGATCTGGCGGCCTGGTGCTGGGGGTTCCCGGCGGTTATCTCGTCGGCTTCCTGTTCGCCGGCGCCCTCGTCGGCTGGCTGGCGGAGCTCGGCTGGGATCGCCACATCGGCGGCGCCATCGCCGCGATGGCCCTGGGCGAGGTCGTGATCTACGCCTTCGGTGTGCCTTGGCTTGCTCTCGCCGCCGGCATGTCGCCCCAGATGGCGATCGACAAGGGCTTCACGCCGTTCATCATCGGCGACGCCATCAAGCTCGCGATCGCGGCCGGGATCTTCCCGATGGCGTGGTGGCTGGTCGGCCGCCGCGCAGGCGACCGCTAGACCGCTCGGCGCCGGGCGGCTCATTCCTTCGTTGACTCCTGCGCTCCTCGCTCACGCACGTCGGAGTGCGCTCGCTCCGGTGCTCGTCGTCGCCTCAGCCTGAGCTCGCCGGGCGACGAGCGGGCCGCGTGACGACGCCGGGCGGCCCGGGCTGCCCGGGGTTATCCCAACCACGCCAGCAGAGTGGCAGGCGTGGTGCCTGGCGAGACGCGGATTCTCGGCACCAGGAAGCGATAGGTCCAGGTTTCGTACGCCTGGAGCTTCTGCGTGATAGGAGGAACCGGGCTGGCGCCCGGCTTCGGTGCCGCGGCAGGCGTCGTGACGAACAGCGCCTTCTCGAGCACTGCCATTCGGAGCACACCGCAGGCTCCGACGGCGGCGACGACCTGGCTGTCTTCGTGGCCCGATGGATAGGCCAGCGACCTGGGCCAGGCTCCCGTCACCTGGGCAATTCGGGAGGCTGCCGCGTCTATCTGGTACGTGAGCGCCGCGTTCCCCTGGGCGGTCAGATTCACGTGGTTCATGGTGTGATCGCCGATATCGTTGCCAGCGGCCATGAGCTGCCGGAGTTGGATGGACGAAAGGAAACTTGGGGCGTCGATCCGCCCGGCGATCACGTAGTACGTCGCGACGAAGCCATGGCTCTTGAGGATCGGCCACGCGTATGTGAAGCCGTCGTACCAACCGTCGTCGATCGTGATCACGAAGGTCTTGGCCGGGGGCTTGATGTGGGCCGCCAGGTCGTCTGCCAGGGTCGCCATCGTGACCGTCTGCCATCCCGCCCGCGCGAGGGCGGTCAGCTGAGCGTCGAACGTCTGAGGCGGCACGACCAGCCCGGCAATCGAGTTCCCAGCCTCGTTGAGCGGCACGATGCGGTGGTACATCAGTACCGGTACGTGCAGCGTGAAGGAGTCCGGCTTGACGCTCGTTGTCGCCGACGTCGCAGTCGCACCCGGGACCGAAGCCGGATCGCAGCTGTTCACTGAAGGCAGACTTCCGGCCGGTGGCGGCAGCGTATTGGACGCCTCGGGAGTCGCCTTGCCGGGAGATGGCCCATATGTCGCCGTGCGGCCGGCCATCGTCGGGACCGGCGCGATCTGCGTCGGCTGCGCAGGCGACGGCCCGGAGGTCGAAGGATTCGGCGCCGCGCAGCCTGCGGCCCCGATCAAGACCAGGATCGCGGCGGCGAGGGCGATCGGGCGAACGGAGCTCCGAGGGACGACGGATAGCAGCTGCATGGCAACGGCAACTCTATGCCATCTGGAACGGGGCAGCCGTGCCTCGGTAGGGCAGACAGCGCCTGCACGCCGCCGATCCTAGACGACTGCCAGCTCTGCCGTGGAAACGCCTATGGACAGGTGTTGGCGGGCTCGGGTTTCCCATACCAGAGGCTGTCCTTGCCGAAGAGCTGGACCGACAGCGCCGCAACTTTGGCGTTGAGCAGACAGCTTGCGGCGTTGACGCTGGTGATGCCGGTGATGGTGTAGGGCGGGCCGAGCACGACCTCCGAGATGTTTGCGCTGGGGATGCCCTGTCCGATTGCCACGTAGTCGGCCACCTTGTTCGCCGGGAATGTCGTGGTCACGCTCGATCCCAGGGTGGAGATCAGGCCCGGCAGCGCCAGGATCTCGCTTGGCTGGGCCATCTTGTGCAGGAGGGCGACCAGGACTTGCTGCTGACGTGAGGATCTGGCCCAGTCGCTGTTGCCGGAACCGTGACGGGACCTCACGTATGCAAGGGCGTGTTTGCCGTCGAGGTGCTGCGGACCGGCGGCCAGGTAGAAGCCATAGGTCTTGCCGTCGAGCCAGTCGTATGAAGAGTCGTTGATCGCGCCTGGATTGACGATATCGATCCCGCCGACCTTGTCGATCATCGCAACGAACCCATTGAGGTCCATGACGGCGTAGTAGTTGATTGGGACGCCCACGAGGTAGCTGATCTCTTTGACCAGTGTGATATACGGGCTGTCCGGCGACTTGATCCATCCGTTGCGAACGTATGTCGGCAGCGAGTTGATCTTCACCGAAGCCTTGTCCACGCCGCCGAAGTAGAAGGGAAAGCTGGCGCTGTCACGCGGCACGCTTACCATCTGAACTGAGTTGGCGCTGGGGTCATAGCTGACGACCATGATGGAGTCGTACAGGGTTTGTCCACGACCTGGAGCCGCGTCCACGCCGGTGAACAGGATGGTGACGCGCCCGTTGGCCGACACCGTTGGGAGCGGCTCTGCTGTGGGCCCGGGCGTCTGCCCGAATGCCAGGCTTGGCCCGGGAGTTGCCGGGTCGATGAGGTCGGAGTTCTGATTGAACGCTTGCGACCCCGCATTGCCGGTCACCGCGAGCAGGTAGCCCACGCCGGCGTGGCTGATGACGATGATCGTTGCCAGGGCTGCCACTATCAGCTTCTCGGGAAGCCGGCGGGCGGTCCGCCGCTCGACATGCGCGTAAGCGTCCCCCACCGCCACGAGTCGCCAGACGCCCAACAAGATGACTATCACGACTGCAGCGAAGCTAAAGGACGGGTCGGCGAAACGCGCCGCGAACACGACAATTCCCTGACGCATCTGGTAGGCGAGGAGCAGCAAGACGAGGATTGCAGGCAAGGCGAAGAACGCCGCGGCCCGGCGCCGGCGGACATAAAGCTGTCCAAGGCCCGGCCATACGAAGGAGAGCAGGGCGGCCAGGGAAGGCGATCGCCCGCGGCTATTTTCGACTGAGGTTCTCTTTTCCAAGCTCATAGATCCTAACTCGCGTGACGGATGCGGGTCTGTGACGCCGTCGCGGCGTTTTCCGTGATGGTCGGGCTCTCCAGAGCATGCCGGCGTTCGCCGAGATGCCCCAACCCGCGACGCATACGCCGGTCAAGCCCAGGGTTACGGAAGCTGAGAACGAAGGCCGTCGACCAATCGGTCGGGTCAGGCCGCGCGTCGCGGCAGGTCAAGCGAACCGTGTCGGAGTTCGCGGCGGCGGCATCGAAGATCTAGCGACTCCCTCCGGTCTCCTCGGACTGCGCCGCCGGTTCGCCGGCCTTTGGCGTCGAGTTCTCGACTGCCTCCCTAGGAGCTGTCTCGGGCTTGACATGGCGCAGGCGTTCGGACATCTCGAGCGCCGACTGGCTGGGCTTGCCGATCTCCTCCACGTTTGCCGAACCGCCCAACCCACGGACACTATCACCCGCCAGGATCGCGGCAGCGGCGGCAACCTGGACCATCGTTCCGCCAGGACCGTTGCCGATCGTGTTCAGAGTGGAGATCCGGGCTTGAGACCCGATGACCGACGACCTGTAGGTACGGGCCTGCATGGCCGGGTCGACGACGGTGACGCCCGGAATCGCCAGCCCACCCAGATCCTCGTGCTGGGCCATGACTGCGCCGCAGCTCGAGCAGTAGTAGGCATCCGGAGAGGCGGGCTGGGCGCACCAGGGACATTCCGACGGCGGTTCGTCAGTCGATGCCAGGGGTTCGACCGGTCGGGTCGGCTGGTTCCACCAGTCGCTCATGCCCTCACCTCCCGCCAGATCGTGCCGTCGATCGGCCTTCGAGCCCTCTCCGCTCCAGGATACTCGCAGGACGGAATGATGTCGCGACGCAAGAACATGCCTGGCGGCGACCATGGAGGGCGGCGACCATGGAGGGCGGCGACCATGGAGGGCAGCGCCCGGCGGAGGCTATTCAGGGAGTTGCCCAGTCGTCGGGGCCGAGGTGGCCGATGCCGAAGAGCGGCAGGGAAGGCTCAAGGCCTTCGATCGTGACCGGAACGAGGTCCCGCCGCCACGTGTCCCGCGTCACTCGGAGCTTGACCTCGCGGACTCTCTTGCCCTCGATCGCGACGAAGGTGTCTCCGATTTCGCGGTAGCCGAGCTTCTCTGAGACCCGCGCCGAGGCCACGTTGCCCTCTAGGTAGCCGGATTCCGCCATCTCCGCTCCAAGACCGTCGAACGCGAGGGCAAGGATTGCGGCTCTCGCTTCCGTGCCCAATCCCTGCCCCTGGAACTCGCGACCGAGCCAGCTTCCGGACAGGATCGTCCGCCGGATGGCGAAGTCGGTCCCGATCAACTCCTGGATGCCGACGGCACGCCCTTCCTGGAGAATGGCCAGCCCGAGCGCCCACTTCGATGGATTCCAGCTGCCACGCGTCGCCCACCAGTGGAGCAGGAACTGGCGCTCGAAAGCGGGCGAGGGGAGCTTGTGCCACGGGACCAGGAAGGCCGCCCGCTCGGCATCGACAATTCCGGCTCGCGCGACCCGGACGAGCTCGAGGAGGTCATCGTCGGTCGGCAGCCGGAGCTCGAGGCGCGGCGTCCGAACCCGCAGATCGAAGAGCGGCCAGGGGTGTCCTGACATGTCCCTAAGGCTAAGTCGGGCGACGGTGTTCTGGATGCGCAATCTGCGCGGTCGCCAGGAGTCCGCCCGCCGCGGGCGGACTGGGATGCGTCTGGGTAGGGGTCTCGGCCGGGAGTCCGGGCTTATGCCGACTTGCGGCGACGAGCCGGAACGACCTCGACTTCGGACTCGACCTCGGCCGCCGCAGCCGATCTCTTCGCGGCCTTGCGCCCCCGCGACGCAGCGGCGGTGATGGTTTCGGGAGCGGCCGACCCGCGGGCGGCTTTGGCCGCCGCCACGCTGGCCTCGAGGGCTGCCATAAGGTCCGTCACGCCGGCCGCAGGAGCAGCAGTGGGCTGTGCGATCTGGGCACCCGCTGCCTTGGCTTCGATGATCTCGTGTAGCGCCTCGCGGTACTCGTCGCGGTAGGCGGTCACGTCGAACTCGTTGGTCATGGCGTCGATGAGCCGGTCGGCCATGGCTCGCTCGGCTGGCTTGATCTCGACCTCGGCCTCCGGAAGAGCCAGCTCGCCGAGCGATCGGACCTCGTCGGGCCAGTGGAGAGTCGAGAGGACCATGGTTGACGAGAACGGGTCGATCGCGGCCAGCTGCTCGCGGTCCCTGAGCACGATCTTGGCGATGGCTCGCAGACCCCGTTCTGCGAGGACTTGCTTGAGCAGGTAGAAGGCCTTGCGCGCGACCGGCTCAGGCTCGAGGTAGTAGGCCTGCTTGACGAACCGCGTCGTCTCGCTGCCGGAGTCGACCGGGACGAACTGTTCGATCTCGATGGAGCGGACGGTCTTGAGCGGCACTGCCGCGAGATCCTCGTCCGTGACCACGACGTATTGACCCGGCGCCACTTCGTAGCCGCGCACGGTGTCGCCGCGCTCGATGTAGACCTCGTCGGTGGGGCAGTAGGTCTTCATCTGGATTCGGCCGTGGCATTCGCCGTGGAGCATGTTGAAGCTCACGCCCTTCGATTCCGTTGCGAGATACATCTTCACCGGAATTGTAATCAGGCCGAACTGGATTGCGCCTTTCCACATCGATCGCGCCATCGGGCAGCACCTCGCGACGCGAGCCCCTCTCGGCGGGGCCCGCGAGGCGAGCATAACGCAGCGTGACGTCGTGTCCAATGTGATGCGTTGTGCGTTCCGCTCGGCGCTGGGCGGGCCCTGAGGCGGTGGCCGGCAGGCTACGTCACTGCGCGTCCCCGGCGATCGCTCAGTGGGGCCGCAGCTCGGCCTCGGCCTCGGCGAGACGGGCCAGAATGCCGTCGCGCATCCGATCCAACCCGGCGTAGACCTCCTTGGCGTTGGTGCCGATAGATGTCAGGGTCGACTTGAGCGCGCGCAGGATCTCGAGCTGCTCCCGCACGCCCTTGAGTGCTTCGGCAACCGCCGGGGCGTCCACCTCGACGTCGCGGTCGCGCAGCGACTGCAGGGCCAGAAGCCGGGCCAATCGCACGGCGGCCTCGAGAGTGGCCCGATCCGGGACGGCCGGGTCCACGACGCAGTAGACGTCGCCGGCCCGAACGTCAAACGGGGCGATCCCCGCGGGGGCGTGGGCGGGCGTGAAGACAACCAGCGCTACGGCGGCGTCGCGGTTCGTCTTGGCCGCGCGGAGCTCGTCGCGCATGGCACGGCCGGAAACGTATCGGTCCTTACACTCCACCACGACTCCGAGTTCCGCTCCTGCCGTCGCCTCGGAGTTGAGGGTCAGGACGAAGTCGCCCTTCTTCGAGCTCATGAGCGCGCCGGCCTCGGTGCCGGTTCGCTCGACAATGTCGCCGGACCCGCGCGCCAGATCGCCGAGCATGACCTCGACCAGGCCCTCGAAATCGCCGCCCTTGGCCGCCGAGCGGGCGCGTTCCGACGCCCGGGCTGCGCCCGCGGCCTCGAGGGCGGCGAGCTTCTCGCCGATGACTTTGAAGCCCTCGGCCATCTCGGTCCGAAACTGGTGGAGCGGCGAGCCGAGGCGCGTCGGGTCGAGCAGCTGGGCGAGCCGTGACGCATCACCGTCGAAGTACGCGCCGAGCAGAAGCTTCATCCGACCGATGGCGCTGTCGCGCTTGCTCTCGTCGAACAGCTCGTCCACGAAGCCGCGCAGCTGGCCCCTGTCGCCCAGGAACTTCTCGAGCGTACGCGGCAGACGACCGTCGCCGTCCGCGAAGTTCTGGCGCAGGACGGCGTCCAGGGCGGATGCTGCCTTCTCGTTTGCGGCTTCGGTCTGGCGAAGCAGGCCCGCAAACTCGTTCCGGACGGCATCCACGTTGACGCTGACGCCAACGCTCTGGATGGCCGTGAGGCCGACCTTCAGGGCCCGTTCCAACAAGCCGGCGCGCTCCTCGGCCGGGCGGTCGGCGACGAAGGCGGCCAGCGCGGGGTCGTCCAGAACCAGGTGATCGACCACGAGCCGGTCGGCCTCGATACGAATGCTCGACTGACGGCTCGGCGGTGACGGGAGCGGGACCAGACGGGCGGTTTCCATGGCCGGAAAGTAGCCAACCCCTGTGACAGCTAGCGTGTCACAGCCTGCGCCTGACGCCGTGCCTCTCTTGGCGTCGTCGATCCTCGCCCGCCGGCCCAGCCTGGACCGGTTGGGGGTCAGGGGCGGGGCGCGCCCCGTCCGCGGCGGCTCAGGTAGTCATGCCAGAAGAGGCGGGCGGCGACAGAACGCCACGGCCGCCACGGCGCCGCCAGCGCCGCCATCTCCACTGCGTCCGGTCGGCGGTCCAGCCGCTTGACCTCCACGACCGCCGTGACCAGCGCCATGTCCGTCGCCGGCCAGACGTCCGGGCGCAACAGGGCTTCCATCAAGTAGATCGAGGCGGTCCACGGCCCGATCCCGTTGAGCGCGACGAGGGCGCCCTGCACATCCTCGTCAGCCCGCCCGGCCAGTCGATCGAGGTCCAGGGCGCCCGTCTCGACCGCCCGCGAAAGGTCGCGAACGTAACGCACCTTCTGCCGGCTGAAGCCGATGGCGAGGAGCCCCGGATCGTCGAGCTCGAGGAATCGCGCCGGGGTGAGCGGATCCACGGCGGCTCGAAGGCGATCGAAGGCGGCCCGCGCCGATGCGATCGAAACCTGCTGCTCCAGCACGATGTGGACGAGAGTCCCGAACCCGGCCGGCCGGTGCCACATCGGCGGCGGGCCGATCCGGTCGACGATCCCGCGCAGGTCCGCGTCGCCTGCCGCCAGCTCACGGACGGCCAGGGCGAGCGTCTCTTCGGTCAGGGCGGGGGACGGGATCGATGCCACAGTCCCCGGACGATAGCTCAGCCGACCGAGCGAGGTCCGTCGGTGGCCTTCCCTAACTTTCACGTAAACGGCAATGTTGCGGTAGGATTCGCGCACATGACTGAGACACAGGTTTCCTCCGCCGCGAGGTTGGTGCGTATCCAGGAGGCAGCTGCCGAGGTCGGACTCACGGCCCGGTCGGTGCGCTACTACGAAGAGGTCGGGCTCCTCAGGCCCGCCGGCCGTTCCGAGGGCGACTATCGCCTGTACGACGAATCCGACCTGGAGCGACTCCGCTTCATCAAGGGCCTGCGCGACGACGCCGGCTTCTCCCTGGCCGAGATATCGCAGTTGCTCGAGGACGAGGCGGCCCGCGACCGCAACCACGTCGCGTATCACGCCACCGACGATCCGGCCGAACGGGTCCGGCTGTTGCGCGACCGAGTTGCCAGCTTCGAGCGGCAGGCGGGGACGCTCCGGACCAAGATCGCCCGGCTGCAGGCGATGGTCGACGACACCGAGGCCCGCCGGATGCGCAGCCTGGCGAGGCTCGCCGAACTCGAGGCGAACGACGAATGATGGGGTTCATCCGCCACCCGATCGACCCTGCCTCCGAGAGCTACCGCTGGTGGGTCCTGGTCGTGACGAGCATCGGGGCGCTGATGGCCTCGCTGACTTCGGGCACCCTCATCATCGCCCTGCCCCAAATCCTGCGCGACCTCCACACCGACATCTTCAGCTTGCTGTGGATCGTGGTCGGCTACACGCTGGTCGCCACAGTCCTGGTGCTCAATGCCGGTCGCCTCGCGGACATGGTGGGCCGGGCGCGGTCGTACACGCTCGGCTTCGTCATCTTCACCGTAGCCTCGATCCTGTGCGCCTTTGCCCCCAATGCTGGGCAGCTGATCGCCTGGCGGCTGGTCCAGGGCGTCGGCGGGGCGCTCCTCATGGCCAACGCCACGGCGCTGGTCACGGACGCGTTTCCCCGGCCCGAGCTCGGCCGCGCCCTCGGCATCAACGCCATGGTCATCGGCGCGGGCGCGATCATGGGCCCGATCCTCGGCGGCTGGCTGACCGGCTTCGGCTGGCGAACGATCTTCTGGTTCAACGTTCCAATCGGCCTGGCGGGAGGCGTCGCGGCCGGCCTGATCCTGGTCGAGCAGACCCGGCACGACAGCCGCGTTGAGATCGACTGGCTCGGCTCGGCGCTCTACTTCGTCGGTCTGATGGGCCTGATGATTTCGCTGGCATTCGGCGGCGTTTACGGCTGGACGACCTGGTGGGTGCTGGGCGGGTTCCTCGCCTTCTTGCTGGCGACGCCGATCTTCCTGTGGGTGGAGGTCCACCACCATGCCCCGCTGCTGGACCTGTCGCTCTTCCGCGATCGGCTTTTCGCGATGGGCAACCTGACCGGCTTCCTCAACGCCATCGCTCGCAACAGCGTGCTGTTCCTGCTGGTGTTCTACCTGCAGGGCGCCCGCGGCGAGGATCCGGTCACGGCCGGGATCATGCTCGCGCCACTGGCGATCGGGCTGGTGGTGCTATCGCCGATCAGCGGCGTCCTGGCCGATCGATACGGTTCGAGGGCCCTGGCCACGGCCGGGATGGTCATAACCGCCCTTGGCCTGGCCGGGCTCACGACGCTCGGAACGACGACCCCTTACTGGCAGCTAGCGTTCTGGCAGCTGGTCGTGGGCGCCGGCTCGGGCATCTTCAACTCACCCAACACCAGCGCGGTGATGGGCGTGGTTCCGCCGAGCAAGCGCGGCGTTGGGGCGGGCACTCGGATGATGCTGATGCAATCTGGGTTCATGGTCTCGATCGCCCTTGCGCTCGGTCTCGTGACGAGCTCGATGGACCCGAAGGTGATGGTCGCGGTCTTCTCCGGGACCCAGATCGGCGGCAAGGGCATCAGCCTCGACCCCTTCATGAACGCGATCCATCTGGCCTTCATGGCGGGCGTGGTCGCCAGCGCCCTGGGAGCCGTCGCGTCGCTGATGCGCGGCGAGCACCGCTCATATGAAGGGGCCGGCGTCCCGGCACTCGAGCGCGAGGGCGCCCGTTGATCATCGGTGGGCGGGTCAAGTTCGTGGCCGCCGGCCGCGCGCTGAAGCACCGCAACTTCCGTTTCTTCTTCTTCGGCCAGCTGATCTCCGTCACGGGCACGTGGATGCAGACGCTCGCTCAGGGCTGGCTGCTGGGAACGCTGGTCGGATGGGACAAGGCGATCTTCTACATCGGGCTGCTCGGCGCCGTGCAGTTCCTGCCGGTCATGATCCTTGGCCTCTTCGGCGGGATAATCGCCGACATCTGGCCAAAGCGCAGGACCTTGATCGGAACGCAGACCGCCGCGGGGTTGCTCGCCCTCGTCCTGGGCTGCCTCGTCTACTTCAACGCGGTGCAGGTCTGGCACGTCTTCGTCCTGGCCTTCCTCCTCGGCCTGGTCAACGCGGTCGACATGCCCGCGCGCCAGTCTTTCGTCGTGGAGATGGTCGGCGGGGACGACGTGGTAAACGCGATCGCACTCAACTCGGCCGTCTTCAACGGGGCCCGCATCGTCGGGCCGGCCGTCGGCGGCGTCCTGATAGCGATCCTCGGAACCGCGCCCCTGTTCATCCTCAACGGGCTCAGCTATGGGGCGGTCGTCATCGGATTGCTGGCCATGCGCGAGAGCGACCTTCGCCCGGCCGTTCGCCTGGCGGTCCCCAGATCCGTAGCCGAGGTCCGGGAAGGCCTGAGCGAGGGTTTGCGCTACGTCCAGCGGACGCCGTTGGTACTCCTGGCCATAGCCGTGATCGGGTTCGTCTCGACCTTCGGCATGAACTTCAACGTCATCCTGCCGGTCATGTCGGCAACGACTCTGAACGCCGGGCCGGATGGGTTCGGGGACCTGATGGCTGCGATGGGAGCCGGGGCGCTCACCGCCGCGCTTACCGTGGCGATGCTGGCGAGGCCGAGACTCCGGATCCTCGTCGGGGGCGGGATGGTCCTCGGCGCGGCCGAGCTGGTGCTTGCCAGCACGACCTCGTTCCCTGTCGCGATGGTGGCGGTCTACTTTGCCGGCGTTGGCGCCATCGCCACGGCGATCAGTGCCAACACGCTGGTCCAGATCACTGTCCCAGGACCGTTGAGAGGTCGCGTAATGAGCGTCTACACCACAATCTTCGCCGGCTCGACGCCGATCGGGAACGGTCTGACGGGAGCGATTGGCGGTCTGGGCGGGACACCCGCAGCACTGGTCATGAACGGCGCGATCGCCTTCGGCGCCGAAGCAATTGCCGCGGTGGCGGTGCTCCGGGGTCGAGTGCGGATCGGTGGCGGTCGAAGCGGCGGGGTGGCCGAGCCTGAACGGGCAGCCGCAGGCGCCCGGGCCCGAGTTCCGTCGATCGACTAGATAGGGGGCTGCCCGGCCCTTCCATGCCACCCTACGGAGCGGCTGCCGGTCCGGGGACGCCTCGACGGGTTCGATCAGCTCGGCTGCCGGTCCTCAGACGTGAGGTCCATCGCGTAGGCGATCAGGTGGATGCCGGGCACGGGCGTGAAGTCGAGAGCGGGCTCGCGCCTGAAGCCCAGCGATTCGTACAGGTGCTTGGCGGCAACCATCCAGTGCCCGGTGTGGAGGACGATGCGGCGCCGACCGCCCGTTCGGGCGCGCTCGATGCACGCCTCGGTCAGGGCTCGACCGACGCCTCGACCGTGGCACGCCGGATCGACGGCCAGCATCCGGATCCCGGCCTCACCCTCGCGCAGCTCCTCGGAAAAGGGATCGTCGGGCCCGCGCACGTAGGTCACGCCGCCGAGTAGCTCGCCATCGGGACCGACGGCAACGAGCACGCAGGAGACCCGGTCTCTAGCGGCCACGTCCCGGATCTCGTCGTCGTAGATCCGCTGCTCGTCCGGCCACATGTCGGGGAGCGTGTGGTACGCGGCCACGGTGAGCTCTCCGAGCGAGGCGTACTCCTCGGGCCGAACGGGGCGGACGATCACCGTGATCGGGCTCGCAGTCATGCCGGCAGCGTAACCGTTCGGGTGGACCGGCTGCCGAACGGACCGGCGCGCTCCAGGCGGTCCGGCCGGCACCGCGCCATCATTCGACCGTGGCAAGTCGCACTGGCGGACCGCTTCTAGTCTTCGGGCCGCGCTCGCTCGAATACGACTTCGGGCCGCGCCATCCGCTGAGCCCCCGGCGTTTTGGGCCGGGCATAGAGCTGCTTCGGGCCGTTGGAGCGGAGCCGGGCCTGGCCCCGGAGCCGGCGACCGATTCAGAACTCGAGTGGCTTCACGCGGCCCGATACATAGAAATCGTCCGGCGCTTCTCGGCCGATCCCGACGATCTGCCGGGGGCGGGCATCGGGCCGGGGGACGATCCGGCGTTCGCGGGCATGCACGAGGCGGCGGCAACAGTGGCGGGCGGATCGATCCGGGCGGTCGAGGCGATCCTGCGCGGCGAGGTCGAGCATTCATACCAGCCTGGCGGTGGCCTCCACCACGCGATGCGGGCTCACGCCAGCGGCTTCTGCATCTACAACGATGTCGCCCTGGCGATCGCGAGGGCCCGACGCGAAGGGCTGCGGGTCCTGTACGTCGATCTCGACGTCCACCACGGCGACGGCGTCCAGGCCCTCCATTACCAGGACCCGGGGGTGCTCACGATCTCCTTCCACGAGACGGGCCGCTCGCTCTTCCCAGGCACCGGCTTCGTCAACGATCTGGGGGAGGGGACAGCGGCCGGGACGTCCGTCAACGTGCCCCTCGAACCGATGTGCGGACCGGAGCCCTGGCTCGACGCGATCCGGGCCGTGGTTCCGCCGCTCGCCGCGGCGTTCGGGCCGGACATGGTGGTCAGTCAGCACGGCGCCGACGGCCACGCCTGGGATCCGCTGGCCCACCTTTCGCTGACCACGACCGCGATGGGGGAGGCGGCTCGCCTGATCGATAGGGTCTCGCATCGATACGCCGCCGGTCGTTGGTTCGCCACGGGCGGGGGCGGCTACGCGATCTACCGTGTCGTTCCGAGGGCCTGGGCGCTGACGTGGCTCGCCGGGGCACACCGGGAGGTTCCCGAGAATCTGCCGGCCGACTGGCGGGCGAGATGGGACGGAGAGGCGGCTCGATGGGGCGACTGGCCCCTCCCGGACGCGTTCGAGGACGATTACGGGCTGCTATCGGAACGCTCCATCAGCCCTGCCGCTGCCGAGCGGGCGGGCCGGACGGTTGCGCTTGTTCGGACGGTCCTGGTGCCGGCTCTACTGAGCGTTGCCGATGACAGGGGCTGGTGGCATTTCGACGAGTGCGCGGCGGGCACCACGAAGCGCGCCGCGCCGCCGGCAGAAGCGCCGCCGGCAGAAGCGCCACCGGGTCGCGCGAATATCGTGGGAGGCACGGGCGTGGGCCATGCGGAACCCACGCTCGTGGCGCCGTTGACTCTCGTCGAGCTCGAGAACCTTGCCGTGGCGCCCCGAACGATGCCGATCGCGGACCCGGCGTCCGCCTTCGAGATACTGCGTGCCGCGCTCAGAGACGGGGCCGTCGCCACTGGCGCGGTCAGCGGGGACCGGCTGGTCGGCGTCGCGCTGGCCGCGCCCTCGGGTCTCGACGGGGTGGACCGCCTCGTGGCGCTGGGCGTGGCGCCCGAGTCACGGAGAGGCGGCCTCGCCGGCGCGATGCTGGCGGCCCTCGTCGAAGAGCAGCGCCGCAGGGGTCGCGCCCTCATCGCCCTCCATACCGTCGCCGAGCGCGACCCGCTGGATCCAATGCCCCGGGCGGCGCGCCGGGGAGTGGCCGAGCGGCTCGCCCACGCCGCCGGAATGGCCGCCACCGCGGCGCCCGCACGCGTCGCCGCCGTCGACCCCGACGCCCTGCTCGCGATCTACCTTCCGCCCAACTTCCCGCCCGAAGGTCTGGCTCGCATCGAAGCGTGGTCGGCCTCGTTGTAGGGGATCGGCCAGATTGCTGCCGGCTGCTGCGGAGACGCCGAGCCCCTGACCCCGGACTACGTTCACGTCCGCGGCCGCCCGGGTTCGACGCCGCCGTTCCGTGCGCGCCGCCACCGCTTCCGCGCTCCCTCGGAGGTTTCCCGGGCCCGTCCCACCGATGTCGGTGTCGACGATTCCGCGGGCGACCGCTGGCTACTCAAACGGTCCGGCGCGTGTTCGACTACTCAAATACTAACTGCGATGGTATTTATTTAGCCCGAGACCATCGCTTGCGCCAAACAAACAATACTGACTTTGCTGGTATTCAAGAGGCCGACCGGACTGGTCCGTTTGGGACTAACGGCACACTGGTGAAACACTGACTGCCTATACATTCGTTCCATCGAGCAAATGGGTCTAGCTCCCAGGAATACCTGGGATCGCAGACCAGAAGTGAAAGGTGCAGGGAGAATACGGTGGAAACGAAGGATCGTGGCATCTTCGTTCTAAGGGCAGCGGTCGGACTGGGCTTTCTCATGGCCGGCCTCGACAAGTTCTTGATGTGGGCAAGCACCACGCCCTTCACGGCGGCGGGCTTCCTCAAAGGCGCTACGGGCGGCGCATGGTTCGGCAGCGACCCCAAGGCGATCATCAACCCGACCCACGGCTTCTGGGTCGCCCTCGCAGGCAACGCCGGCCTGATGCACATCATCGACACGATGGTCGTGTTCGGCGAGTGCGCCGTCGGCATCGCATTGATCCTCGGCCTCGCGACCCGCTTCGCCGGGCTCTGCGGCGCCACGATGATGGCTCTCTTCTATATCGCGAACTGGAGCTTCGCAACCGGCCCGTTCAACGAGCAGTTCATGTACGGCATCATCGCTGGCACGATCGCTTTCGTCGGCGCCGGTGCCTATGCTCTCGACTCCGTCGTCGCCAAGCTGGCGATCACCCAGAAGATCCCGGTGATCAAGTACGCCCTCGGGTAAGTCTCAGACACACAGCCGCGGGGAGATTTCCGTCCACATTGCTCCCTGCACTCGGAGACGGCGGGCCGCAAGGCTCGCCGTCCTCCACTTTAAGAGCCGTGGACATCGGTCTGGTGCGGGACTGTCCTCGCCGTCGACGCGGCGTCTGAGGCGCTCGAGGGGGGAGAAGCGAGGGCGTCGGCCAGCCTGCGCGTTCCCAAGGCGGCCGGGAGAACGGTAAGGCAGGCGCCGAGCACGATCGCGGCCGCGACGGCCGGCGACAGCGAGCCGGTGCTCAGGCCGAGCGAGGCGGCCGCGGCAGGCAGACCGAGCTGAGCGGCCGCCGCGAGGCCGAAACCGCTCCACGGCGAGGGCGCCACCGCCCGACCGGCGATCAGGTGGATCGCCAGACCGCCCGCGGCCATGGCGACGGCCAGCGCGATCGCCGACGGTTCCCCGGCGAGAGCCCGCAGGTCCAGCTCGGAGCCAAGGAGCACGAAGAAGGCCGGGACGAAGAACCCCTCGGCTATGCCGGACAGCTGGACTTCGAGGCGGGTCGGCTCGCGCAGCCTGGCCAGTACGAGCCCGGCGCCGAAGCCGGCCAGGAGGGTCGAGCCGCCGGTCCGCGCCGCGATGAGCGAGAGCACGACGAGGATCAACAGCGTCACGCGGAGCTGGAGTGCCCAGCCTCTCGTCTGCGACCGGTCTCGGAGCGTCATCGCCCCAGGAGAGCGCGCGACTCGCTCGCCGAGCGACAGGGCGGTGACGGTGCAGGCCACGATCAGCGCATCGCCACCGAGCGCCGAAGGTATCCTCTCGGCGCCGATGAGGGTCAGGGGCATCAGAAGGACCGTGAGGACGTCGGCGAGGGGGATCCAGACGAGCAGCAGCCCGACTCCCGGTCCGATGAGGTCGCGCTCTTCGAGGATCGGGAAGGCGACCGCGGCGGAGCTGCCGGCCAGCAAGACCGGGAAGAGCAGCGATGGAGCCGCCGGGGCCAGGCTGAGGCCAATCCCGAGCCCGACCGGCAGCGAGAGCAGTGCTACCAGGGCGGCCGCAATTGCCCCGATCCGTGCGCTCGATCGGAGGCCCGGCGCCTGCAGGTCCACGTGCGAGCCGGCGACGAGCATCAACATGGCGAAACCGAGGCCGTAGAGCAGGGCGTTGGCAGGGGTCGTCGGATCGATCAGGCCAAGGCCGGACCGACCTATGGCGATCCCGGCGATCAGCTCACCGATAACAGACGGGATCAGAGGCCGCCGACCGGCCGCGAGGACGGGGCCCACCAGGCCGGCCACGATGATGACGAGCAGCGAGTCGAACATCACGAGTCACGGCGGAAGCGAGCCCACATGGCCGGGAATGGTCGTCCCGGTCGGGGTGCGCGTCAATCTTTCGGGCCGCGATTGGCGAGCCGCCCGGATCGAGCCGTCGGTGGGCGCAGGGCGAGGGCAAGGCGGGCGTACGGTCCGGGGGCTCCTGACGGCCGGACCGGCCATAGAACATCTGGTCTAATCGAGCCGTTCTGCCTATACTTGGCGCCTCGTGGCTGCCTCGACCGAGTCGCGCTCCCGGCGCGACGATCCGCTCGACCTCTTCGGCCCGCCCGTTGCCGAGTGGTTCCGGACGGCCTTCGCGGCCCCGACGCCGGCTCAGACCGGCGGCTGGGCAAGCATCGCCGCCGGGCGCCACACCCTGATCCACGCCCCCACGGGGAGTGGCAAGACGCTGGCCGCGTTCCTCTGGACCCTGGACCGCCTCGGCCGCGAGCCGCGACCAAAGATACCTACCGTCCGCGTCCTGTACGTCTCGCCCCTCAAGGCTCTGATCTACGACGTCGAACGCAACCTCCGGGCGCCGCTGACCGGGATCAGGCTGGCGGCGGATCGAATGGGTCAGCCGATGCTCGGGATCGAGGTCGGCGTCCGAACCGGCGATACACCGGCAGACGAACGGCGCCACCTGGTCCGCAACCCGCCGGACATCCTCATCACCACGCCAGAGTCTCTCTATCTGATCCTGACGAGCCAGGCAGCCGAGATCCTGCGTGGCGTCGAACACGTGATCGTCGACGAAATTCACGCCCTGGCGGGCACCAAGCGCGGCGCGCACCTCGCGTTGAGCCTGGAGCGGCTCGAGAAGCTGACGGCGAGGCCGCCGCAGCGGATCGGGCTCTCGGCGACCCAGCGACCCGTCGAGACGATCGCCCGCTTCCTCGGAGGATCGGGGCCGGGTCGGGCGGGGGAGTCCCGGGAGGTCAGCATCGTCGACGCCGGATCGCGCAAGGCGCTCGAGCTGTCCGTCCGCGTCCCGGTCGAAGACATGAGCAGGCTTGCGGATCTGGTTTCACCGGACGAGAAGCTCCCTGAAGCGGACGCCGGACCGGTCGACGGAGCCGAAGCCCGGCACAGCATCTGGCCGGCGATCCACCCGCGAATCCTCGAGCTGATTCGCGAGCACCACTCCACGATCGTCTTCTGCAACTCGCGCCGCCTGGCGGAACGGCTGGCCGGCAAGCTCAACGAGCTGGCCGGCGAGGAACTTGTTCGAGCCCATCACGGTTCGCTGGCCCGCGAGCAGCGCGTCGAGATCGAGGAGGCCCTCAAGGCAGGCCGGCTGCCGGCTATCGTCGCCACTAGCTCGCTCGAGCTGGGCATCGACATGGGCGCGGTCGATCTCGTCATCCAGGTCGAGAGCCCGGCCAGCGTGGCCAGCGGCCTGCAACGCATCGGCCGGGCTGGGCACCAGGTCGGAGAGCCGAGCCGCGGCGTCTTCTTTCCGAAATACCGGGGGGACTTGCTCGAGACAGCCGTCGTGACAGCCCGGATGCACGAGGGCGCGATCGAGGAGACGAAGCTGCCTCGGAACCCGCTCGACGTTCTGGCCCAGCAGATCGTGGCCATGACGGTGCGCGAGGCGTGGTCCGCGGACGAGCTTTACGAGACGGTGCGGCGCGCTGCACCGTACGAGAGCCTTACGCGCGATGCGTTCGACGGTGTTCTCGGAATGCTTGCCGGCGCCTATCCGAGCGACGAGTTCGCGGAGCTGAAAGCCCGAGTGGTCTGGAACCGCGAGACGGGCGGCGTCGAGGGCCGGCGCGACGCGCGGACGGTGGCCATCACCAGCGGCGGAACGATCCCGGATCGCGGGTTGTACCCGGTCTTCATGGTCGGTGAGGTGGGTACTCCCGGGCGTCGCGTCGGGGAGCTCGACGAGGAGATGGTGTACGAGAGCCGCGTCGGCGAGGTCATCGCGCTGGGGGCAACGAGCTGGCGGGTCGAGGAGATCAGACCCGATCGGGTGGTCGTCTCGCCTGCACCGGGGGTTCCCGGCAAGATCCCGTTCTGGCACGGCGACGGACTGGGGCGACCGATCGAGCTCGGGCGGGCGATGGGCTCGTTCGTGCGTGAGCTTGAAGCCGATATGACCGGAGGCGAGCGTGGCCGGGCGAGGGCGCGCCGTCGACTGCTCGAGCATCACGACCTCGACGACCTCGCGGCCGACAACGTGCTCGCCTACCTGGCCGAGGAACGAGAGGCCACGGGCCACCTGCCGACGGACCGGCGGATCGTCGTCGAGAGATTCCGCGACGAACTCGGGGATTGGCGGGTGGTCGTCCTGACGCCGTTCGGGGGGCGAGTCCACGCCCCCTGGGCGCTCGCGATTGAAGCCCGGCTGGAAGAACGGCTGGGCGGTGGGGCGCAGACGATATGGTCGGACGACGGCATCGCCATCCGGCTCCCGGAAGGCGAGATCGCAGGCGACTTGCGAGACGGTGGGGCAGCCCCGCACGGGGCGGGTCGGGGCGGTGGCATCGGGTTCGGCGGCGGGCCTTTGGACCTCCTGTTTCCATCGGCGGAGGAGGTCGAGGATCTGGTCGTCGGCCGCCTCGGGTCGTCGGCAATGTTCGCGGCCCGCTTCCGCGAGAACGCGGCCCGAGCGTTGCTGCTGCCCCGGCGACGGCCCGGATCGAGAACCCCGCTCTGGCAGCAACGACAGCGTTCCGCTGGGCTGCTGGCGGTGGCCAGCCGTTACGGCTCCTTCCCGATCATCGTCGAGACCTACCGCGAATGCCTGGCGGACCTGTTCGACCTGCCGGCACTCCGCGAAGTCCTGGCGGGAGTGGCGCGACGCGAGATAGAGGTCCGCGACGTGGAGACGGTGGTGGCGTCGCCCTTCGCCGGCTCGCTGCTGTTCGACTACCTGGCCGCGTACATGTACGAGGGCGACGCCCCGCTGGCGGAGCGGCGAGCGGGCGCCCTGGCGCTGGATCGGGAGTTGCTGCGCGAGCTGCTCGGGCAGGAGGAACTGCGCGACCTCATCGATCCGGGGGCGCTGGCCGATCTCGAGCTCAGCCTGCAGGGACTCGTCCCGGAGCGTGCCGCGCGGTCGCCGGATGGGCTGCACGACATGCTCCGCCGGATCGGCGACCTGAGCCTCGAGGAGGTCGCCGCCCGCATCGCCGAGCCGGCCTCCGGCGAGGACTGGCTGGCGACGCTCGAGCGGTCGCGTCGAGCCGTTCCGGTGCGCATCGCCGGCGTCGTTCGCTGGATCGCGATCGAGGATTCGGCCCGCTATCGAGATGCGTTTGGGGTGTCGCTGCCGGTCGGGATACCGACGTCGCTGCTGAGCCCGGCCGAGGATGCGTTCGGCGGGCTGGTCGGTCGGTGGGCTCGGACCCACGGGCCGTTCCGCATTCTGGAGCCGGCCGCGCGCTGGGCCGTCCCGACCCCTCGCGTCGAGGAGGTGCTGGAGCGGCTGCTCGAGGCAGGTTCGATCCTGCGGGGCGAATTCCGGCCCGGCGGCACGGAGCGGGAGTGGTGCGACCCGGAGGTTCTGCGGCAGCTCAGACGCCGCTCGCTGGCCCGGCTGCGGCGTGAGGTCGAGCCGGTCGATCAAGTCGTGCTGGCGCGTTTCCTGCCGGCCTGGCAGGGCGTCCGGCCGGTCGGCGATGCCGGGGCGCCCACGCTGCGGCCCGGTGCCGCTCTCGAGCGGCTCGCGGAAGTGGTCGACCAGCTGTCGGGCCTGCCGATCCCCGCGTCGGTGCTGGAGCGCGACGTGCTGCCCGCTCGGATCCCAGGCTATCAGCCACGGCTTCTCGACGAGATGGGTGCCCTAGGCGAGGTTGCCTGGGTCGGCCGCGGCGGCCTTGGTCGCGACGACGGCCGCGTCGTCCTCTACCGACCCGGCCGAGCCGCTCTCATCCAGGGCGCGTTCCCGGGTGCAGTCGCCCCGGGCGACGGGTTGCACGAGCGACTGCGCGAGCGGCTTCGGCAGCTGGGCGCGTCGTTCTACCGCGAGCTGCAATCGGCCGCGGGCTCGGCGTCGGAGCGCCAGGTCCTCGACGCGTTGTGGGACCTGGTCTGGGCCGGCGAGGTAACCAACGACACCTTCGCGCCGTTGCGGGCGCTCCGCTGGCGTCGGCCATCGGGCGAGCGGCGGCCCCGTCCGGGTCGGCTGCAGCTGGGTCCACCCGAAGCGGCCGGCCGGTGGTCGTTGGTTGCTGGGAACGGCGCCGGGATGGCGAGTGGCGCCGCGATTGCCACGGAACGGCTCCACTCCGTGGCGACCGCGTTGCTGGACCGGCACGGGATCGTCACGCGGGAGGCCGTCGCCTCCGAGGAGGTGGCCGGCGGCTTCAGCGCCGTCTATCCCATCCTGCGGGCGATGGAGGAAGCCGGGCGCATCCGCAGGGGGTATTTCGTCGAGGGCCTCGGTGCCGCCCAGTTCGCGGTCCCCGGCGCCGTCGATAGGTTGCGCTCGATGCGCGAGCCGGTGGGGGATCCGCGCAGCGGGCCGGCAGTCCGCTTGCTCGCCGCGGCGGACCCCGCGAACCCGTACGGCGCGGCCCTGGCCTGGCCGCG
The DNA here is from genome assembly GCA_049521175.1 of Candidatus Limnocylindrales bacterium. GTDB lineage: Bacteria > Chloroflexota > Limnocylindria > Limnocylindrales > CSP1-4 > Fen-1039. The sequence continues at coordinate 83,237 of JBEKPB010000016.1, read as the reverse complement.
TCGCGGTGACACCGATCGCCGGCTCCTCGCGCGGAGCGCGGGTGCGTATGTTGTCCTCGTCGACGGCTCCGCGGTCCTGTATCTCGAGCGCGGCGGCCACTCCCTGCAGACTCTGCCCGCGGCAGACGACCGCGGGATCGCGGCGGCGGCGTTCGCGGCCCTTCGGGCGCTTGTCGACGATGGTCGCTTCCGCGAGCTGGTCGTGGGGCGCGTCGACGGCGAGCCAGTCGCGGGATCGCCGTGGCGGCCCCTTCTCGAGGAGGCAGGCTTCGCCGCCGGATATCGTGGCCACATCCTCCGGCCGGGGACGCGGCGGGTCGTCGCGGCCGGTCGGGGACTCCCGCCGGAGACCGCGGCCGCCGACGAGTACTGGCGCCGCGGCGGCTCCCGCGGGTCTCAGCGGGGCCCGGGGGTGGCACGCCGATGAGCCGGATCGAGGTCGAATGCTCGGCCGTCGACGAAGGCTGGCTGGCCTGTGTGACCGTCACAGACTACGGGACGAGCCGCGAGTTCGAGGTCGCCGTGTCCGCCGCCGAGCTCGATCGCTTCGCTCCGGGTTCGGGCGACCCTTGTCCCCTGGTGCGCCGGTCGTTCGAGTTCCTGCTCGCCCGCGAGCCGAAGGAGTCGATCCTGCGGACTTTCGGTCTCGCTGTGATCGGCCACTACTACCCCGAATACGAAACCGAGATCAGACGCGCCGGTTGACCTCTGGGGTCGGCTACAGCGGCGATGGTGCAGAACCGAGGGTTCCGGCCCGGCGACCGCGCAGCGTGTGACGATCTCCGCGCGGGTCTCGGGAAGCTTCCGATCCGGCCTGAGGCAACGTAGGGCAGCGCGGCCGGAAGAGGTTCAGGCGCTGAACCCGAAGAAGGTGCGGACCCGCGAACGCATCACCCTGCCCAGGGTCTCCGCAGTCCGTCCCGGGCTGCGCTGCCAGTGAAGGCGCCACACCGTCGCGGCGGCCTTCCCGGCCTGAGCCGCCCCCGGCCACGTGGACGGAACCAGCCAGCGGAAGGCCTCGGGATGTCGCCACGCCCACGGAACGAGGGCCCATGCCAGCACCAGGTAATCGACTCTCAGCGGACGCTGGAACGAGAAAAGGACCTGGAGCTGGACCAGCGTCTCGGGTAGCGTCAGCGCCGTGAGCGCCAGCGCGAGGACGAGCCACACCAGGCCCCATAGCCTTCCTCGTGGCGACATGAATGGCCAGAAGACTACCGGCACCCACTTGACCGTGGTGGCGACCATCCACAGCAAGCCCGTCATGACCGGCCCCGAGAACTGGGCGGCGAACAACAGAAGAGCCAGCGGCAGGTTTATGTTGCCCGTGTCGAGGTTTGCGGCGAACGGGAACGCAAGGGCGACGAGCAGCACGGCCGTGGTCATCGGGCGTCGGGTGTATGCCCAATGGATGGTCCACAACAGGCCCATGACGGTGGCGCCGCGCCAGACGAACCAGGCCACGTCCCACGGCAAGATCGACCACGGGACGAAGAGCGGCAACATCCAGGGCGAGTAGACGTACGGCATGAATGGGCCCAAGGGGTGGTATGGGTCGCCGCCGGCGAGCCACAAGCGACCGGCTGCCCAGTAGGCGCGAGTGTCGGCGCCGGCAGCTTCGCCTCTGGCAATCAAGCCCGCCAGCACCAGGCCACCGACGAGACCGAGGACGACCATCATCGCCAGCCGCCGTGGGTCCTGGATGCGCTTGATCTCGTGGCGAAGCGCGCGGCGGAAGACGCCGGCGCGGCGGCGCGTGGGGCGATCTACCCTTGCGGCGACCGGGAGGCTCGCCACGCGTTCGGCCACGTGTCGCCTGCGGACCGCCGAGGCCTCGGTTGGCCCGGTGGAGCTTGGCGTCTTGGCCCCAACGGAAGGCTGTGCCCTGGCGGTCATGGCCGAACCCGGACAGAGGCAGCGAGCCCTGCCACGCCCTGGGGCAGGGGATCGGCGCGCGACAGCACGACGCGGCGTACTGGCATGACCGTGTCCTCTTGCAGATGCGTCAAACGGATGATGCGAGTCTCGCACCGTCCGCGCAAGGGCACGCCGTCCACAGGTCTTGAGTGGCTAGCGCAGGTATGTGCGAGCGCAGGTGTCGCACACCGTGTAGACCGCGTGGGTATTGCGCGCCAGTCCCACCGTGTGGAGCAGCCCCGCGCAGCCACGGGACGGGCATTTCCAAACCCACCAGCGACTCTCTCGAGCCAGACCGACGGACTCGCCCTTGATCTTCTCGGCCAGACCTTCATGTCCCGCGAGGGTTCGGGAGACGCTCGCCGATCTCTCTGCCTCGGTCTCGCTCGAGTATGGGTAGTTCTGGGCGATGTTCGACGACACGGCTCAACTCCGCACTTCCCGCGCCCGGATCGGTCAACAAAACCGAACCGGTGGCAGGGCGATGTGAGCGCGGCGAGCCACCGGCAGGCCGAGTATAGACCCCCCGCCGGGGCTGGCCGCAGAGCCCGACGGGGGTGTCGAGTCGTCGGTCGACTGCTGCGCTGCGTCGCTGCCCACTGACCGCAGCGACCCTTTGTCCCGTCCGGGGGCACGGCGACCCTGCTGCAACCGCTAGGCTATCGGCCGATGAATCGCTCGATCGTCTCCATGCTCATCGGCACGTTTGTGCTGAGGATCAGCACGGCTGTCACGGGTGTGATGCTCGTCTTTCTCATCGACGAGATCACCCGCCACCGCGGGACGGGGCCCGGAGCGGTCGCCGTCCTCACCGGCGGCTTCTACACGACCGAGCTGACCGGGGCGATCGTGTTCGGTGTCCTGGCCGACCGGTACGGCCGCAAGGTGATCATGCTGCTCGGCCCGCTCTTCGGCGGCATTGCCGTCTTCATGACTGGCTTGACCACGCACTTCCCGGTGCTCTTCGTGACGCGGCTCCTGGAGGGCAGCTCAACCGCCGCCTCGATTCCGTCGACGCTCGGCTTCATCGCGGCCGAGACGGCCCATGACGAGAAGCTTCGCGGCCGGGTGGTATCTCTCTTCGAGTTCGTGTCCCTCGGCGGCATGTTGGCTGTCGGCCCCGCCTTGGGCAGCGTCTTGTGGGAGAGAATGGGACGGCCGGCGTTCTTCCTCAATTGCGTCTTCTACGCGACGGCGTTGTGCCTTTACGCCTACGGGGTTCACGAGGTGCCGCGCGACCGCCAGGGCGATATCGTTGCGACACGCCCGCCGGCGCGCCGGGTTGGGTCCGAGGTTTCCCGTTACCTGAGAATCGCCACCAACCACAAGGTCCTCCTGTTTGCGCCGACCTGGTTGGCCATCAATGCGATCCTGGGGATGTGGGCCCTGCAGGCGCCCTTGCTCTTGCGCGGCAATATCGAAGACACGAGCCAGTTCCTGATGCGCGGCATCTCGCCCCAGACGATCGGGTTCGGCGAGGCGGTCCTGGCCGTCACATTTGGCGCAGGGCTGCTCTTCTGGGGGACCGTCTACGCCCGCTTCAGGCGGAGCTCGATGCTGCTCATGGGCGTCGGTGCGTTCGTCGCCATTACCGTGGACATCCTCGCGATCAACCACCTGGGCGGCATCTCGGCGACGGTGCTCGTAGCCCTGGGAGCTTTCGCCCTGTTGGCCCTCTTCGTTCTTTCGGGGGCGACACCGGCGGCGCTGGGTCTGCTCGCCGACGTGAGCGAGGGGTTCGAGGAGGACCGCAGCGCCATCATGGGCCTCTACTCGGTCTTCCTGGGCGTGGGCCAGGTGATCGGTGCCGCCGTGGGAGGTCTCGCCGCGTCCTGGCGCGGCATCGACGGATTGGTCGTGGCTACCGCCGGCCTGCTTGCGATCGGGATCGCCGCGCTGGTGAACCTTCGTGCCCAGGAATCGACTCTTCTCAGCGAGATTGCCGGAAATGGCCCGCCGCCTTCGATGCACGACTCCATACGAGATACGCTGTCGCCAAGGCTTTGAGGCGGTGGGGGCCGACCGAGGCAAGCAGCGAAGGAGGAGCGATGACCGTTGCCATCGTCACCGATTCCGGATCCGACCTGACACCGGCTTCAATCCTGCGGACAGGCATAAGGCAGGTCCCCCTGTCGGTCTCCTTCAATGAGGAGACCTTCCTCTCCCCGGACGAGATGTCGCCGGATGAGTTCTGGAAGCGCCTCCGCGAGCCCGGCTGCCCGTTCGCCCACACCGCGGCACCGAGCGTCGGCCTCTTCAAGCAGGCGTTCGAGAAAGCATTCGCCGATGGCCACGAGTCCGTGGTCTGCGTCTGCATCTCCGAGGGTCTGTCGGCCACCATCAAGCACGCGCAGATGGCCAGGGAGATGTTGCCGGACCGGCAGATCTTCATCGTGGACTCGCGGTCGGCATCGATGGGGATCGGGGCGCTGGCGCTGCGGGGAGCGGAGTTTGCCGAGGCCGGAACCTCCGGTTCGGAGATCCACTCGCGGCTCACCATAATGCGCAGCCGCCTGGATCTATACGTCGGGCTCGAGACGCTCGAATACCTGCGCAAGGGCGGGCGGATCAGCCACGCCAAGGCCGCAATCGGTGGGCTGCTGTCGATCAAGCCGATCGTGACCGTCGACGAGGGCGTGGTCGTCGTAGCGGACCAGCCGCGGACCCGGTCTAAGGCGACGGAGCGGGTGATCGAGCTTCTCACGGACCGGCCGGTAACCGAGCTCCACGCGCTCTATTCGCCGCCGGTTGACGTCGATGCCTTCGTCGCGGCGGTGTTGGCTCACATGCCTGAGCCGGCGCCCAGGCTGGTCACTACCCAGATCATCGGGCCGGTTATCGGAACCCACGTCGGCCCGGGCGCATATGGCGCCATCCTGGTCCGAGAGTACTGATCCGAGCCCAAGGCCAGGTGACCTGGGCACTGTCGATTCCATTGGCGATTCGATGGTCCTGGTCCATGAACGTTAGGCCGACCAGCCTGGATACCGAGGACATCGGGTAGGTGGCGCTCTTTGGTAGGAGGTCTATACTCGGCCCAAGTGGAACCTGCGGTGCAGCTCTCCGATTTCAAGCGGAAGGCCGCCGCGACATTGTCGGGACCGTCGGGGGATGAACGCTGACCGCCGGCGTGATGTGTCTGCGGGCCGCCCCAAGACTCGACGGTTTCGCTATGGAGGGTATCCGGCCGATGGCGACCGAGCAGATCGCTGCCGCGATCAACGCATGGGACGTCGCCCAGCGCCAGTTCGATCTGGCTGCCGAGCGCTTGCACCTGTCACCAGGTCTACGCAAGGTCCTGCGCGAGCCTAAACGCGAGCTCACGGTGCACTTTCCGGTGAAGATGGACGACGGCTCGGTCCAGGTCTTCACGGGCTATCGAATCCAGCACAACCTCAGTCGAGGACCGGCCAAGGGCGGCATCCGCTACCACCAGAACGTGACCCTCGACGAGGTCAAGGCTCTGGCCATGTGGATGACGTGGAAATGCGCCGTCGTCGGCATCCCGTTCGGCGGGGGCAAGGGCGGCGTGATCGTCGACCCCAAGAAGCTGAGCGCGCGGGAGGTGGAGGGCCTGACCCGCCGCTACGCGACCGAGATCAGCATCCTCATCGGCCCCGAGAAGGACATCCCGGCCCCCGACGTCAACACCAACTCCCAGACCATGGCCTGGATCATGGACACCTACTCGATGCACGTCGGGTACACGTCGCCCGCCGTGGTCACGGGCAAGCCGATCCCGCTGGGCGGCTCGGAAGGCCGGAACGAAGCAACCGCTCAGGGCGCCGTCTACACGCTGCTCGATGCGGCAAAGCACCTCGGCATGGACGTCTCGAAGTGCCGCGTGGCCGTCCAGGGCTATGGCAACGCCGGCGCAATCGCCGCTCAGCTGCTCGCCGCTCAGGGCTCGACGATCGTCGCCGTGAGCGACTCGACCGGCGGCATCTACCGGGCCGAGGGCTTCGACCCGAACAAGGTCCTGGCCTGGAAGCAGGAGCACCACACGGTCCGGGGCTTCCCCGGCACCCGCGACATCACCAACGAAGAGCTCCTCGAGGTCGACTGCGACATCCTCGTCCCGGCCGCCCTCGAGAACCAGATCACGGCCGAGAACGCGGGTCGCATCAAGGCCCGGTTGATCGGCGAGGCCGCCAACGGTCCCACGACACCCGAGGCGGATGAGATTCTCTACAAGGCCGGCAAGTTCGTGATCCCGGACATCCTCTGCAACGCCGGCGGGGTCACGGTCAGCTACTTCGAATGGGTCCAGGACCTGGAACGCGACTTCTGGAACGTGGCGCAGGTCAACGAGAAGCTGAGGGCCGTCATGACGAAGGCCTTCGCGAGCACGCTCGAGATGAGCCTCAGGGAAGAGGTCAACATGCGCACGGCGGCCTACATGCTCGCCGTGCAACGGGTCGCAGATGCCACGTCCGTCCGCGGTCTTTATCCGTAAGATGTATGCGTAACTAGCTAACTCCTTTGCGGCCCCGACGTACCCCCTCGCGTCGGGGCCGCTTTCTACGCTCGCCGGTCAGCCAGCCGATGCCGTCGGACGGGCGAGCTCGGATCCGTGGCGACTAAGCAGGCGCATTCCGTTGTTGGCTCCTGAGGTCCTCGCTCGAGGACGTTGGAGTCCGCTCGCTCCGGTCTTCGGATCCGCCTAGGACCGCGCTCGGCGAGCTTGCGGGCATGAGCGTGGCACTTCAACGTCCTGGTGCCCCTCCAGTCCATCGCCTGGTCGTGTAGCGAGTGTCCCGGTGCTACCATCCCTCGGCCACCTCCGCCACCGGCGCCGAATCGACCTGGTATCGCAATCCGGAGCAGCTCGGGATAGGAGCCTCGATGCTCGACCACGAAGAGAAGTTCCTTTTCAAGGAGGAGACCCTCCATCTGGCGAACGCGCTGGCCGAGCCGGGCGTGCTGGACAACGTCGAGGACCTCCTGACAGACGTGATAACCAGCCCTCGGTTCGACTCCGAGGTGTTCACCCTCGAGCGTTCGCTGCAGGTCATGCTCGGGGCCCGGGCCGGCGCCACCCTGGTGGGGCTCCTGACCGTCACGCCGGAGGTCTTCGAGGAGACGTCCGAAGTCCGGATCCCACCGGAGGTCCAGGAGCGGTTGATCGCCTGGCGGGCTCGTTTCGGTCTGGCGATCGACAACGCGCTCAACTACCTGAACAACCCCGACGGCATCCAGGGCCACAACTTCTCGACGCAGATCGCCCATACCGACGAGCGCCAGGTCCTGCAGGGTCGACTGACGCTGGTGCGATACAACAACGAGCCGCAGTTCTTCCTCGCCGACGCGGGCGTCTTCTTCGGGCTCGTGGTGGATGTCCTCGAGCGGCTTGGGCCGTATCTCGGTCCCGACGCCGTCGACGCCGAGACGCTGAGCAGGCTCCGCGACGCAGTCCAGCTCGTCGAACGAAAGACGGCGACGCGAGGCTGATCCGGAGCTCCGGCGCGGGTTTCGACGTCCTTGCGGCACCCAGCTCAGTGCCGAGGGGCGGCCGCCTCGATCGCGGCCGCCCGACGTCTTCCGGTTACGCCTTGGGCTGATCGCCGGGACGTGGGTTCGTACCGGTCGGGGGCTCGCTCCCGCCCGGTGCCTGTGGCGAACCGAATGTGACCGGCGCGGCCACAGTCAACGGCAGCAGGCGCTTCAGATACGGGTCCACGATGCGCACCGCGAAGCCGAACAGGACCAGCAAGATGACCAGGGCCAGCGCTACGGGGATCACCAGGATGGCGATCCAGATCGCGATGGTGGCCGCCGCTTTGCCGACCTCCGCCAGGCTTCCAGCCGCCTGATTGGCCTGATCGCCGGCACTCCACGCAAGGGGCGTTGCCGTCGGTGCCGGCGACGGCGTCGGAGTGGGGCTCGGGGTCGGCGTCGGCAGGATCGGGACGACGAATACGACAGTGAGGGTGCTCATTGCCGCCTGATCGGTCAGGCCGGTGAGCTGGCCGGATAGCTCTTCGATCTGGCCCTGGACGTCGGCCAGGCGCTGCTGGACCGTGAGAACGTCGCCGATCGTCGTCGCCTTCGCCATGATCGCCTGGATGGCTTTCTCACTGGCCTTCAGGTTGGCGATCCGAGCCTGCAGGTCCACGATCTGGCCCCCCACGGCAGTCGAGTCTGTGTGCTCGCTCAGGACCTTGGTCCCGAGCCTTCGCATGGCCGCGAGAGCGTCCTCGAACCGATTGACGGGAACGCGATAGGTTACCGAGGCCATCTCCTCGGCCGTGTTTGTGGTCCGGTCCGAGCTTGCTAGCAGGCCGCCCAGGGCGTGGATCTGGTCGGTTGCTTGAGCGATTGACGCGTCGACGGCCGCGACCTGCACGCTGATCGTTCCGGTCTTGATGATCTGATTCTCGGGCAGCACCAGCGAGGTTGCCCCCGGCGCCGCCTGATCGGTCGGGTTCGCGTTTCCGGTCTGAGCCGGAGCCGGTGGCGTCGCGCCGGCCCCTCCGTAGAGGCCGGCTTCCGAAGCCGCGGGCATCGCCGGGGCCATGGTCGGATTGGCCTCCCCGTAGAGCTGCAGGCCCGGTGTGGCGGATGAGCTGGAGCACGCCGCGGCCAAGATGCCGCCGACGAGCAGCACGAAACAGAACCTTCTGGCTCGCATGGATCACCCTCTCTTGCCCTCGGCCTCGTCATCGGACCCTGCCGGCGAGGTCTCACCAATGAATGCGTCGACGAGACGACCGTGGATCAACGGGAGCGAAGCCGGACCGATGCTGCGGTTTGTCGGAGGCTCCCGTGCTGCCTAGCAGGGCAGCTGTTCGAACATAGGCACACCGCAGATTCGATATGGAGTAGGCGACGGTGGGCCCACTCCCGCGTTGGTCGGAGAGACCGAGTGCGCCGGTCGGGAGTAGTCGACATTTGCCCCCGAGCCGGCGTACCCGAAGACGATGGCGACCGCGGCGACCGTGATCAAAGCGCCGGTCGCCGTTATTGCGCGGACGGCCCGACTCGGGCCTGCCGCTGGCGCTTGTGGGCTGTTCATGCTGCGGCAACCGCGTTGCGCCGTCCGCGCCGGGCGATCCGACGCGCCAACACTGCGATGGCCAGCAGCACCAGGAGGCCGATGCCGACCGGCAGAACAACGATCACAAGCCAGACGGCCATGGTCGCCAGGCCCTGGCCGACCCGCACGAGCGCGGCCACGGCCTGGTCCACCTGACTGCCGAGGGTCCAATCCTGAGTTGCCTGCGTGGTCACCGTGGTCGTGGGCAGCTGGAACGTCACCTGAAGTGTGCTCATCGCCGCCAGTTTGGCGAGGTTGTCCAGCTCGGCCGTGAGCTCTTCGATCTGTCCCTGCGTATCGCTCAGCTGGGTCTCGACGGCCAGGATGTCGGCTACGGATCCGGTCCTCGTCATGATCGCCTGGAGCGCGGCCTCCGTGGTCTTGAGGTTGTCGATTCGAGCGTTGAGGTCGATGGCCTGAGACGTCACGTCGCTGCTGCTCGTCTGCTCGTTGATGTTCTTGGTTGCGATCTTGCGCATCGCGGCCAGCCCCTGATCCCACTTGGCAACGGGCAGTCGGAAGGTGATCGTCGCCATGGCATCGGGGCCGGTTCCGGATTTCGTCGAGGCATCCACATATCCGCCCAAGCCTGCGATTGCCGTCTGCGCCTGGCCGATCGCGGTGTCGATGTCGCCGACCTCCAGCGTCATCTGACCGGTCTTGACGATCTGGCTGGCATCGATAGCGGCGAAGAGCTGGCTCTGGCCGCCGGTCTGAGTCTGATTGCCACCGCTCGACGTTCCGGCACCGGTCTTGTCCACCCCAGAAAGCAAACCCTGGTCGGTGACAGGCCCGGCGGCCGGGGCGGCGGTCGCAGCCGGCTCGAGTGGCTGGGTCTGCCCAACGGCAAATCGCGCGGTGGACAAGGAGTCAAGGCTTTGCTGCGACGGGCTCGCCGGCGAGCCGACCACATAGGCGCCTCCGACGACGGCGAGAGTGGCGAGGACGGCCAGGATCTTGGTCAGCCGGCCGCGGCCGCCGAGTCGCGTCACGAGGCGGTGTCTGAGCGAAGGGTGTGGGCCCAGGGGCGAATCGGTTTCGATTTCGGGTTCGGAGTTGGTCTCGATCGGGTCGCTGTCGTTTGGTATCACGGTTCCGCCCTCCGGTGAGCCTCCAGGCCGAGTTCTCGGCCGGTCGACACGCAGACGGCGTCAGGGCCGTGGCGGTTCCATTGGGGAGTGGCGCGACCTTCGCGCCAGGCGTTACGGCAGCGGCTCGTTATCGATGAGACGGACGTCGCCGAAACGAACGGCCATCGAGAGGAGAGCGGCGTCCTCGATTCGGGCGAGCTCGTTGAGCGTGGCCGGGTCCGCGCAGCTCACGTACTCGGGTCTGGCGAGCGGCTCCGCCGCGATCGTCTCGCGCATGGCCGTTCGTAGGGCCTCGCCGTCCCTTTCGCCGGAGTCGTAGCGGGCACGGGCGGCCAGCAGCGCCCGACGCAGGACGGGGGCGGCCGCCCGCTGGTCGGGCGTCAGCAGCATGTTGCGCGAGCTCAAAGCCAGCCCGTCGGCCTCGCGCACTATCGGACAGGCCACGATCTCGGCGCCGATCCCCAGGTCTCGGGCCATCCGCCTGACCACGAGCAGCTGCTGCGCGTCCTTCTGGCCGAAGTAGGCGCGGTCGGCCCCGGCCAGCCCCAGGAGGATCGCCACGATCGTGGTCACGCCCTCGAAGTGACCTGGCCGGGATGCTCCCTCGAGCGGCTCGGTCAGCGAACCGACACGCACGCTCGTCTGAAATCCTGCCGGATAGACCTCCTCGACCGAAGGAATCCAGACCAGGTTCGCGCCTGCAGCGCCGGCCAGGCGCAGATCGGCTATCTCGTCGCGCGGATAGCGGTCGAAGTCGGCCGGTTCGTTGAACTGGCGCGGGTTGACGAAGATCGTGACGAGTACGGTCGCACTCTCGGCTCGAGCCTTGCTTATGAGCGAGGCGTGCCCGGCGTGGAGAGCGCCCATCGTCGGTACCAGGCCGATCGGTCGGGCGGCCTGGGCAAGGGCTGCGCGCAGATCGGCCCGCGTTCGGAGAACGATCGGCGGCGCCGATTCGGACATGGTTCTAGAGGTCCCGGTCGAGCGGTATCCCGTGGCTTGCCTCGACCATATCGGGCCGATCGAGGGCGGATGTACCGAGGATCTCCTCGAGCGTGCTCTCCGGGATTCGCGTGCTCTCGCCCGGCCCGGGGAAGGTGCCCGCAATGACGTCGGCCCGGTACGCCTCGGCGGCCGACTTGATGATCGAGTGCAGCTCGGCATAGTGGCGCGCGTGTTTGGGCGTGAAGTCGGCGTTCATGCCCAGGAGGTCTGTCAGGACCTGGACCTGGCCAGAACAACCCGCTCCGGCCCCGATCCCGATCGTGGGCACGCGCAGCCGGTCGGTGATAGCCGCCGCCAGCCCTTCCGGCACCAGTTCCAGGACCATGGCGAAGGCGCCGGCCTGCTGCACCGCCAGAGCGTCGGCCATGAGCTGGCGACCAGCCTGGGGCGTCTTGCCCTGAACCCGATGCCCGCCCAGCTGGTGTATCGACTGCGGCGTCAGACCGATGTGGCCCATGACCGGGATTCCGGCCCGCACGATCGTCTCGATCGTCCGGGCGCTCCGCTCGCCGCCCTCGAGCTTGACCGCTCCGGCACCGCCCTCGCTCATCAGGAGCCCTGCGTTCTCGAGGCTCGCCTCGGGCGTGACCCCGTAGGACAGGAACGGCATGTCCGCCACTACCAGGGCCCGCCGGGTGCCCCGAACCACGGCCTTGGTGTGGTGCAGCATCTCGGCCATCGTGACCCGCACGGTGCTGTCATAGCCCAGGACCACCTGGCCGAGCGAGTCGCCCACGAGAAGCATCGGAATCCCCGCCTCGTCGAGGATCCGGGCGGTCGGGTAGTCGTAGGCCGTCAGCATGGCGATGCGTTCGCCATCGGCGTACAGGCGGCCAATCGAAGAGATCGTGAAGCGCGCTTCTTGCTGCGGTGACGGAGCCTGGCTCATGGAGGGACCTCCGCGGGTTTCCCATCCGAAGTACCGGTCTGCGTGCCACTCGAGCCGCCCGCGGCAGCCGCCAGCCGCACGACGACGCGGTCGAGGAGCAACTCGGCGACCTCTCGCTTCGTAAGCAGCGGCAGTTCCTCGGGGGGCCCGTCGGTCGAGTAGATCGTTACCTTGTTCGTGTCGGTCCCGAACCCCGACCCCGGCTCGGCCACGTCGTTGGCCACCAGCAGGTCGACGCCCTTGCGGCTGAGCTTCTCGGCCACTCTATCGAAGGAGCCGGTCTCCGCCGCGAAGCCGACCAGGACCGGCCGGCGGCCCCCGGTCGCGCCGACGCCGGCCCGGACTCGCTCTGCCGCTTCGGCGAGCAGGTCCGGCGTGGCGTCCATTTCGAGAGTCAGGCCGTTCGATCGGTTGACCTTGACGTCCGACGGGGAGCGGGGCCGGAAGTCGGCCACGGCGGCGGCCATGACGAGTACGTCGAAGCGCGGTCCCTCCGGCGGAGTCAGGGCCTGGAGTGCAGCCTGCATCTCGGCGGCGGTCTCGGCTCGGGCCAGGCGGGCACGCGCCGGCGGTTCGACCGTGGCGTTGCCGAGGATCAGAGTCACAGCCGCTCCGCGATCGAGGGCATTCTCGGCAACGGCGATCCCCATCTTTCCGGTCGAGCGGTTGCCGACGAAACGGACGGGGTCGATCGGCTCGGCCGTCCCGCCGGCGGTGACCACGACGTGGAGGCCCGCCAGATCCCTGCGCGAGGTTTCGCCAGCGGGGCCGCTGGCGGCGACCGAGCAAGCGGACGGCGCTCCGCTCAGCGCCGCCACGACGGCGTCGACGATCACCGGCAGGGCGGCGAGCCGGCCCTGCCCGACCAGCCCGGATGCGAGCTCGCCCACTTCGGGCTCGACGATGCGGTAGCCGAACTCCCGCAGGCGAGCCACGTTGGCCTGGGTGGCGGGATGGGCGTACATGCCGCCGTCCATAGCCGGGGCCACGACCACGGGCACGGAAGTGGCAAGACATGCGGCGGTGACGGTGTCGCTCGCCATGCCGTTGGCCATGGCCCCGAGCCAATGGGCCGTGGCCGGAGCGACCACGATCGCCTCGACGTCGTGGGCGGTCGCGATGTGCCCGATGCGCCCGTCGCCCCCGAGCGAAAGCACGTCCGAGTCGACCGCGTGGTGGCTCAGAGTCTCGAGCGTGAGGGTGCCGATGAACTCTACGGCAGAGCTCGTCATCAGAACCCGGACGTCGGCCCCTTCGTTCTGGAGCGTGCGCAGCAGCTCGACGGCCTTGTAAGCCGCGATCGATCCGGTGATGCCCAGCGCGATCCGGCGGTTGCGGAGGCGTCCTGCCGACTCGGTCATCTCGGGTTCTCCGAGATGATGTGGATCGAACCGGCCGCGCTGCCGGTCCAGCCCACCGCCTCCTCGCCGGGAATGACCGGCTCGCCGCTGGCCAGCGCCCACAAGATGGCCAGGCCCTTGAGCGTCAGCTCCGGGTCTACGGCGTCCACACCGGGCAGCGTCCTGGCCCACGGCGCGCCGGAGAGACCGCCGGTGATGACCACCTGGATGTGGCTGGGATCGACCTTCTCGTTTCGGGCGAGCTCGAGCCGGATCTGCTCCAGCAGCCCCAGGGTCAGGGCGCGGTACCCAAGGACGACGCCGGACTGCATGGCCGACACGGTGTCCGTGCCGATCGCCTTCGCGGGCTCCTCGAGCTCGATGCGCGGAAGGCGGGCGGTGCGTGAGGCGAGCGCTTCGAGGCCGAGCTCGAGGCCGGGCGTTATCGCGCCGCCGACGTATGCGCCGTCGCGAGAGATGCAGTCGAAGGTCGTCGCAGTACCGAAATCCACCACGATCGCGGGCGTGCCGTACAGACGCGCCACCGCCACGCCGTTGACGAGGCGGTCCGCACCGACCTCGGTCGGTCGCTGCACCCGGATCGGCATCGGCATGTTGCCGGCTCCGGCCACGAGGAGCTGCACCCCGCGCCGCTCGGCCAGATCGGCGGTCGTGCCCGTCAGAGTCGGAACGACCGACGCCAGCGAGATGCCCGTGACGTCCGCCATCGAGGCCCCGTCGAGACGCAGCAGGTTGTCTATCAGGACCTCGAGCTCGTCGGCTGTGCTTTCCGCTCTCGTCGCCGCGCGGCGGGCGGCGACGATCGCCTCCGCGTGGACGAGCCCGAGCGTGATGTTCGAATTGCCGATGTCGAGGGCTAGCAGCATGAGTCGATGATAACGCGCAGGAGCCCGGCTTCCGGCCCAGTCGGGAAATCGCGAATCGCTTGTCCCGGCCCGTCCCGCTGAGGTACGATCCACCGGTCCGTCACCGGCGTCTCCAATCGTCACCCCCGTTGCCCCGAAGGAGTGGTGTCGTCCGTGCCGCCTGCGAAGTTCTTCGTGAATCGCGGCATCGTCTCAAGCCGGACCGACCTGCTCAACGTCCTCCGACCCCTCGAGAAGCAGACCGTGGCCTACCGGTATTACCGGGGTCACGAGCTGGTTCAACATGGGTTGGGCTGGGTAGAGAGGATCGTGGCGAATGAGCCGGAGACCTCGACGTTCTTCACTCCGCTCTCGATCTGCCTGAACGTGGATTCGTTCGAGCACCTCGAGTTCGAGACCCGTCCCGACCAGCTGCTCACGTACCGCCTGGTTCAGGGGGACGAAGCCGTGATGATCGATTTCGCACCGGCGGGAGTGCCGGTGGGGGATGCGCTCGAGCCTCGTCAGCTCGAGTTCGACACATCCGGCTACGTCCAAATGGAGTTGCTCGGCCCCGATCCGATCGAGGACGAGTAGGGGGAGCCTGAAACGGCGAGACCGTGACCCGGCTGGGCGCGGCGAAGATCGACTCTGGGCGAGGGCGTGGTGGGCCCGTGTGGAGACACGGCCAGGAGGAGGCGCCGCCCGGGGAGTCTCGGGTTGTCGCCGATCGGTGGGATGCGACCAGGCGATTCATCATGAGGAGAGACCAGTGGATGCTGTTCTGGCGCCCATAGCCCGCTACTTCAAGTTCGCCGAACGCGGCACGAACATCCTCGCCGAGTCCCGGGCGGGCCTGACCACGTTCATGGTGATGTGCTACATCATCTTCTTGAACGGGGCCATCATCGCCAAGCCGCTAGGTCTGGATCCGGTTGCGGTTGCCGCCGGCACGTGCCTGATCGCAGGCCTCATGACGATCGCGATGGGCATGGTCGCCAACTACCCATTCGCTCTCGCGGCTGGCTTGGGCATCAACGCTCTGGTCGCATTCACTCTTCCGGCCAAGGGCTTTACGCCGGCTGAGTGCATGGGCGTCATCGTGATCGAGGGCGTCGTCATCACGATCCTCGTCGTCGCGGGCCTCCGAGAGGCCATCATGAATGCCGTTCCGCTGGTCCTGAAGCGGTCCATTGGGGTCGGCATCGGACTCTTCATCCTCTACATCGGCCTGGTCAACGCGGGGCTGATCGTCCAGAGCAACCCGGCCATGACACTCGCCTTCCCGACCACGACAGCCCAGTTCGTGTTCCTCCTGGGCCTGGCCATCACCGTCGCTCTGTACACGATGAAGGTCAGGGCGTCCTTGATCATCAGCATCATCGTCACGACGATCGTCGCGTTGATCGTCGGCGTCAGCACGATCCCGTCCAACATAAACCCGACCCCGTCGTTCGCCACCTTCAACAATGCCGACTGGTATGGGGCCCTCTTCGGCAAGGTGAGCATCGTCGTCGCACTGCTCACGATCTTCGCAGTCATGCTGAGCGACTTCTTCGACACGATGGGCACCGTCACCGGCATCGCGGCCGAGGCTGGCCTGGCGAATGAAGACGGCTCCGTCCCCGGAATCGGGCGAATCCTTTTCGTTGACTCGCTCGCCGCGTTCTTTGGTGGCTGGATGGGCGTCAGCTCCAACACGACGTACATCGAATCGGCCGCAGGCGTAGCGGAGGGTGGCAAGACGGGCTTCGCCTCCATCATTACCGGCCTGCTGTTCCTCCTCGCGATTTTCGTAACTCCATTGGCGACCATCGTGCCTTTCGCGGCGACGGGTCCTGCTCTCGTCGTCGTCGGCTACCTGATGTTCACGCAGATCAAGGGCATCGACGTCAGCGACATCGAGAACGGCCTGCCCGCACTGCTCACGATCGTGCTCATGCCCCTCACTTACGACATCACCGTTGGCATCGGCGCGGGCTTCGTGTCGTGGGTGTTCATCAAGCTTCTCAAGCGAAAGTTCAACGAAGTCCACTGGCTCATGTACGTGGTCAGTGCGGCCTTCGTCGTCTACTTCGCCAACGCCTGGATCCTTACCTTCATCAAATAGTCTCGGCTCAGTTCCAGACGCCGCGTCCGATTCTGCGAGGGCCAATCTGGCCCGTGTCTGGCGGTCCGCCCTTTCCGCTAGCATTCGTCCGATGTACGAACGCACTGCGCTGCCCGACGGGCCGCGCGTCATCACGTCGCGCCTCCCAGGCGCTCGCTCCGTGTCCATTGCCGCTTACGTACTGGCGGGCTCGCGTCTCGAGTCGGCCGACACGGCGGGAGCGGCCCATTTCATGGAGCACATCACGTTCAAGGGCACGGCCGCGTACCCCACGACCCGGGCGGTGTCGGAGGCGATCGAGGGCGCGGGCGGCAGCTTCAACGCCGCCACCGACCGCGAGTCGACGGTGTATTGGGTGCGGGTCCCGCTGCGCGAGTCGCAGCGAGGCATGGACGTGCTGGGAGAGCTGATCGTTCGCCCGTTTCTGCGGTCCAGCGAGATCGAGTCGGAGCGGGCGGTCATAGTCGAGGAGATCCGCTCGTACCTGGACGACCCTGGCGAGCACGTCCACACCCTCTTCGATCTGGCGATGTTCGGCGACACGCCGCTCGGCCGCGAGATTGCCGGCAGCGAGGAGAGCGTCCGCAGCCTGGCCGAAGAGAACCTGCGGGCATTCTGGTCGGCCGCGTATCGGCCCGGCAACGTGGTCGTGTCGGCCGCGGGCGACATCTCTCACGCCGAGGTCGTCGGACTAGTCGAGAAGGCCTTCGGTACCGGCGCCGCAAACCATTCGAGCTTCGAGCCGGCTCCCGCCCTTCCGGCTGGAGAGCGGGTGATGGCAGTCCGCCGCGACACGACCCAGGCGCAGCTGTGCCTGGGTCTTCCTGGCTTGCGACGAGACGACCCTGAGGCCTGGACGCTCGAGGTCCTGAACGCCGTCCTCGGCGACGGTATGAGCAGCCGCCTCTTCCAGTCCGTTCGCGAGGAGAAGGGCCTCGCCTACGACGTCAGCTCCTACATCGTTGACTACGCCGATGCGGGGGCGTTCATCGTTGCGGCAGGGGTCGATCCCGACCGGATCGCGCCGGCGGTCGCCGCGATCCTCGAGGAGATGGCTCGCGTGCGCGACGAGGCCGTGCCGGCCGCCGAGCTGGCTCTCTCGAAGCGCTACCTGGCCGGCAGGCTCGAGCTGCGGATGGAAGAGACCCGCCATCTGGCGTCATGGCTGGGTGGTCAGGAAGCCCTGCACGAGAAGGTTCTGACTCTCGACGAGGCGCTGGCCGAGTTGAACGCGGTCACGAGTGAGGACATCAATGCTCTTGCCCGGCGGCTTATACGCGACGATGGGTTGAGACTCGCGGTCGTGGCGCCGGCCCGTCGAGGTCGTCGTCTCGAATCGCTTCTGCGATTGCCTGGCGGTGCGGCGTGAGAGGCGACCGAGAGTCGCGGCGGAGCCAGGCTATTGACACGGCGGACTCGATGGGCACCCCCGCGACCGGCGCCGACAACCTGTCGAGCGTTGTGCCGGCGCCCGACGAAGCGCCGGCAGGGCAGCTCTTGCTCGAGGGTATGGATGGATCCGCTGAGGTCCTCGTCCACATCTCGCCCGAGGCTCTAGCAGGTGAAGCCGAGTTCGTCGAAACCGACGAGGGCGCCGAGGGGGCGGAATCGGTTGAGTCCACCGCGGCCGTGCGGTGGTCGGAGGAGGTTGCCGGGCCTGTCGTGCCTCAAGAAGCCGAGCCCGCGGAGGCCGGGCCCGCCGAGGCCACGGGGATCGACGATCCAGCGCTCCAGATCAGGCTGGCTCGAATCCATCTCAAGACGGGGTCACTGGCGATGGCGCGGGCCGAGCTCGAGACACTCGCCGGTCGCGGCCAGCTCGATACGGGGGCGCTCCTCGACCTCGCGGAGGTCCGATGGCGTACCGGAGATTTGCATGGCGCGGGCGAGGCTGCGGCTTCCTACCTGGATGACGGCGGGGACGAGGCGCTCGGGTTCGTGATCGCCGCCGAAGCGGCTGCTCTCTCGAACCACCTGGATGAGGCCCGGCTCCACGTCCAGAAGGCACTCGAGTGCCATCCGGCCGATCTCGACCCAGTCTTCGCCGGGATTTCTCGCAAGGCGACCTGGCCTTCGCCGCGACGGAGCGGGGGAGTCGCTCAGGCCCAAGCTGTGGCACCCGTCGCCCAGCCGGTCGCACCCGCCGCCCAGCCGATCGCACCCGCCGCCCAGCCGGTCGAGCCCGCCGCCCAGCCGGTCGAGCCCCCCTGTTCGACTTCGGAAGCGGACCAGGCCCGCGCCGAGATTGCGGCCGGGCGCTCGTACCTCGACGCGAACGACCCGATGATGGCCGCTCTCCACTTCGGCGTGGCCATCAGAATCTCTCCGGAGTCTGCACGCGAGGTCCTCGACGCGATCGGCGATCGGCAGGACCTCGGGATGCAACTCGTCCGCGGCGACGCCTTCCGAATGCTCGGTCTCGACGAGGACGCCGGACAAGCGTACCTGTCCGTGGCGAACGCCCTCGGCGCTTCAAAGCCCGTCCCGAACGCGGTTGCAGCCGCCGAGCCCGCAGCCGCCGAGCCCGCAGCCGCCGAGCCCGCAGCCGCCGAGCCCGCAGCCGCCGAGCCCGCAGCCGCCGAGCCCGCAGCGCCGACAAGGCATCCCGTCGTAGAGCCCCCGCCGATCCGCTGGGACTGAGTCCAGCCTCGCCCGTCGCAGCACGTCTGCCCGGGAGCGAGGATCGGCGACCCGCTACACTCCCCATCGCATCAATCGTCCGCAGGGGTACAAGTGCAGTGATCGAGCGAACCCTCGTTCTGGTGAAGCCCGACGGAGTCCAGCGGCTGCTGGCCGGCCGCATCATCGCGCGCTACGAAGAGCGCGGCCTCAAGATCGTCGGGCTCAAGCTGGTCCACGTCGACCGCGAGCTGGCCGAGCGCCACTACGCCGTCCACATGGGCAAGCCGTTCTTCGAGGGGCTCGTGACCTTCATCACGTCGGGGCCGCTCGTGGCTCTGGCCCTCGAGGGGCCGGACGCCATCGAGTTCGTCCGTACGATGAACGGCGCCACGCGGCCCGCCGAGGCTGCTCCGGGCACCATCCGAGGCGACTTTGCCGTTGAGATGGGGCAGAACCTGGTCCACGCTTCGGACAGCCCGGACAGCGCGGAAACCGAGCTGGCAATCTGGTTCCGGCCGGACGAGCTGCTCTCTTACGACCGTGAGATCGACCGCTGGGTCACGGGTCCGTAGTCTTGACGAGCCGGCGGTCCGCCGTTCTCAAAGAGCGGGCGTAGTCGACGAGCCGGCGGAACCGCTCGGGCCGGCCGAGCCCGATGGGACGGGCGTGGGGCTCGGGGCGAGTGTTGCGGCAGGCGTCGGAGTGGGTGCCGGCGTAGGTGGGAGAGTGGGCGCGGGGCTGGCGTGGGTGGCCGTGTCCAGCGGGATACCGGATCGCGACGCCGCGCTGGCACCCAGCCCGCCAAACGCCAGGGCCAAGGCCAGGGCCGTCCCACCCAGGACGACCAGGCTGACCTCGACCGTGCGATTCAGCCGCCAGATGCCCGCCAGCCTCCGACGGAGGCTCGGCTCTTGCCCAGGTGGGGGAGTGGCAACCGCCATGGGCGTCGTTTCGGCGACGGTCGCCAACTCCAGCTGGGTCATGGAAGCGGCGGCCGCGGCGGCTGCGGCGGCCGCCCGGGCGCCTCGGCGCTTGGTCTTCGTCGTGACGGCACCGACACCCGCGTCAACACCGATCGCGTCGGGTCCGATCACCGTCCCTTCGTCCGTATCTCCAGGCACGGCCCGCTTCGCCCCCGACGGTCTCGCCGACCATCGCGGCAATTCGCCCCCCGCCGACCAGACTTCTTCTGACGGCGAGAGAAGACCGACGACCAGCAATCGGCCGTAGTAGGCGATCGAGAGCACGACGGCCGCACCAAACAACAGCTGAAGCGCGCCCGGGAGAGCCAGCTGGATCAGGGTCGAACGTGCCTGATAGACCGCGCCGCCCGGCCAGCCCAGGGTTGCGACTGCGATCGCCACCAGTGCCAGCCCTAGCATCGGAGTGCGGCGCAACCAGCCCTGGAGGCGGTCGAGGTTCGTCGTGCCAAAGGCGCGGCCGACCGCGGCCGACCAGGCGATGAGGCCGGTCTTCGCGGCGACGAAGGCGAGCAACCACAGCCGGGCCGGACCCGCCGCGGCGTCGGTTCGAGCGGCGAGAGCGAGCAGGACGAACCCCGCATCCGAAACGATCGAGTAGGCGACAACCTCATCGATCTCGTCGTGGACGAGGGCTGCGAGGGCACCCAGGACGATCGTCGCGACGGCGACGGCCTGGACGACGGCGACGCCGGCTGTGAGCCAGTCACTCTGGATCGCGAATGTGGTCGCGCTCCAACTCAGGACGAGGATGCCCAGCCCTGCGGGGAGCCAGATCAGCAGCACCGCCGGGGCCAGAGCCGTCGCGCTTCGACCCAGTCGAGCCGCCGGAACGTGGAAGGGGACGGCGCCGCCTCGAACGGCCAGCGCGAGGGCGAGTCCCAAGAACGCAAGCACGAAGACCGGGGTGTCGCTCGCGCCGTTCCAGACGGGCCGCAGCAGCGCGACCACCGCCAGGAGAAGGGCCGCTGCCACGAGGCCGATGGTTCTGATCTCGGCCAGCCGTCCGTCATCCTCCGGACGGTGTGGGTTGACACGGACGATGACCAGCGCACCGGCGGTTGTTGCCGCGGCAGCGGCGGGGAGCGAGACTCCAGGTTCTGCGGCTGTCAATGCCACAGCCAGCCCGGCGAATGATGCGAGGGCGGCCGGGGCGAGCTCGTCGGGCCAGCCGGACGCCAGGGCCACGACACAGAGGACCAGGCCCGAGCCGGCGGCACACGTCAGGAAGAGGCCGGCATAGGCCGTCCCCGACAGGGTCACGTCTCCGACGGCGAGGTGGGTGGTCGGTCCGATGAAGAGCGCGGCAACGAATGCCGCGAGCAGGCCCGCGATGCCGGCCAGCCTGCCGATCCGGGCGGACGGTTGCGCGAGGAGACATGCCACCGCCCCGATTCCACAGGCCGCCAGGAAGGCGAGGAGGCTCATCTCCGCGGCTCGCGAGGCCGCAATCGGCGCACGGTGCTCTCGACGGGGGCTTCCGGCGGCTGCGAGGGGATGGCCTGCGCTTCGTCGATCGCGGCTTCCCCGTCGGAAGGGGCTCGCGGCGCGGCCTGGCGCAGCGCTCGCGGAGACGCGGTCCTCCTCGCCCGTGCCGGGGCGGGTTCCCGGGCCTTCTCGGCAGATAGTCGCGCCGGCTTCGGCTCTGGCGGAGATTGGGACGGCGCCGCATCCGGCTCGGCAACCTCGCGGGCCATGTCGGCGGTATCCGGCTCTCCGGCCCGCGTCAATGCGTTCGCCGGCCGCGGCACGAACGACGAGATCAGGAGGCTGGTGGCTCCGACGAAGCCGACCATGAGCGCCGTCAATACGATCTGTTCCAGCCCTGAGGCCGGTCCCACCCATGCCTGGAGCAAGAGCGAGACGCCGATAGTCATCAATGCGAGGGCCGTCCCAACGCGGAATACGTCCCGGCTGGCCGCCGGAGCGACGGCGAGCACCATGAGCGACAGACCGGCGGCCTGGGCTGCCACCGGGCCGGCCAGCGGTTTCACGGGGGCGACGATCCAGCCGACGACGAAGGCGGCCCCTGCCACTGTCAGCTGCGCCAGGATGCCAATACCGGATCCCTCACTCGAGATTCCCTCGCTCCGCGCTGCCACCCAGAGCAGGTAGCCGGCCAGGACCGCTCCGACAATACGGAACGCGAGTGTCAGGTTCGTTGGCACGGGCGCCGCCGCGATTGGCGACGCGACCATCGCCACAACCAGCCCCACGACGACGAGACGCGCATCGCGAGCGCCAAGGGCGACGACGCCCCCGAGCGCGGCGGCCACGCCTGCAACGACGGCGAGCTGGATCATGCGGCGCTGATCGCGGCGACCCGAGGTCTGCTCGGCCGGGTCATGGCGTCTTCGAGGGCGCCGGGGTAACGCTGGCGGCGGGCGCCTGCTTGCTCAGCAGCCCGAACTGGCTGATTGGCCAGTAGCGCAGCCACGCCCGACCGATCACGTACGACTGATCGACCGGTCCGAACTCGCGCGAGTCCACCGAGCCCGTGCGGTTGTCGCCCAGCACGAAGAGCTGGTCCGGCCCGAGCTTCCACGTCCTGCCCTTGCCGTCCGGCATGTCGGTGGTCTGGGTAGGAGACAGGTATGCCTGGGTCAGCTGGTTGCCGTTGATGAACACATGGCCGCCATGGATGTCCACCGAGTCGCCCCCGACACCGACGATTCGTTTGACGTAGGGCGTCCCGGTTGGATCCCCGGTCCAGCCCGACGGCGGGTTGAAGACGACGACGTCGCCGCGGTGGAAACTGTCGAATCGGGGGGTGAGCTTGTCCACCAGAACGAACTGACCGGGCAGAAGCGTGTTCTCCATGGAGGTCTGCTCTACCTGGTACGGCTGGGCGACGAACTGCTGGACCACAAGGAAGATGACGAGGACCAGCAGGAATGTTTCCAGCAGCTCGAGCAGGCAACCGAACGTTCTGCGGTTCACAAGTTCGCGAGTATAGGGGCTGTGCTATCGTCCTGCCCCGTGGAACTCCCCAAGCGCCTCGGCTGGCTCAAGAGCGGCCGCTTCATAAGGCTACTGTCCGCGCTCTTGGCCCTCGTGGTCCTGGCCGGCGTTCTCTACAACGCCGTGATGATCGACCGACTTCCGCCCACATATACGATCCACGTCAGCAGCCCAGCCGCCGGCGGCCTGGCGATGACGCTAACCTCGATCGACGTCGACTTCAGCGAGAACGTCAAACACGCCACCGCCGAAAACGCGTTCGCGATGACCGAGAAGGTACCGGGGAACCCGGCGGTCGCAGGCACGTTCCACTGGCAGGGCCTCAAGCTGATCTTCACGCCCTCAGCCAAGCTGCTGCTGTCTGCGACCTTCCACATTCATATGTCGGCCGGAGTTCAGGACCTCGACGGCAACTCACAAAGCGGCACCAGCGACTTGGACTTCACGACGGTCGGTCCGCCGGCCGTCACTTCCGCCCTGCCTGCGACGGGTTCGGCTTCTGTTGCGGTCGATTCGTCGATCCAGATCACTTTCGATCGGCAGATGGACACGCAGAAGGTGCTGGCGGGGCTGACACTCCAGCCGGACATCACCTACCAGGCTTCGTGGAACGGTCCTATCCTCACCCTCGCGCCGACCAAGCCGATGGCCTATGGCACGACTTACACGGTGAAGATCGGTGACCCGGCGGTCGACACGGACGGATCCAAGCTTCCGGCATACGTCACCAACTTCAAGACCGTCGGGATCGGTCTGCGCATCACGTCCCTGGTTCCCGCCCCGAACGTGGCCGGAGTCAGCATCCATAGCCAGATCGCGGTGACTTTCGATGCCCCCATAGACCCAACGTCGATAAACGGCGCGATCAGCGTTACGCCGCCGGCATCAGGCTCGACGACGGTGATCTCGCTGCCGGACGACCGGAGTCCGCCCAGCGCCGCGACGGCGACCCCCGCTGCTCCCGGCGCCAACGTCCTCGTCTTCACGCCGAACAACGCGCTGTCGCCCCACACGACCTACACGGTCACGATGGCTTCTACCGTGAAGCGGACCGACGGCCAGGTGGCGTCGACACAGACATGGTCCTTCACCACGGGTGAGTCTCCCGCCAATGCTCTCAACCAGATCGCCTTCATCTCGGGTCGAAGCGGCGTAGGCAACGTCTGGGTCATGAACCCCGACGGCTCAAACCAGCGCGAAATCACCTCCGAGCTCGTGCCGGTCAGCGGCTACGACATCAGCGGCGACGGGACGATCATCGCCTACGCCGCCGGCGGGGTGGTCAAGAAGATGTCGGTCAGCGGCGACAACCTGACGACGCTGACGAGCGGCAACAACCTCGAATACGCACCGACCATCACCCCTGACGGCACCGGGCTGATCGTCGGCCGGCGCGACGGCACGGGTGCCGACCAGGGCTACTGGCGCTACCCGCTCGTCACCGGGGGAGACACCACGCAGATCGCCCCGGCTGGGGCTCCGGGCCTGGGCAGCGTCACCATCGCGGGCGACGGATTGATCGGACAGCCGGGCATGCCGTCGTGGGCTCCACGGGCGGCCTTCACCTCGGACGGGACGAAGATGCTGCTCGTCCGGGGCTCGGATAGCGCGGTGGAGCTAGTCGACATGACGGGCGTCAACCCGCCGATAACGCTCGGCTTGCAGGGGAACTCGCGCCCGGTCTGGGTCCAGTCCGATGGCGCGTTCTTTCTCTCGGCTTCGGCCGACAAGGGCGTGACGTGGTCCTACTATCGGGTCCCGCCGTCCGGCCCCGTGACGAGGCTCGGCGCCGGCGCCAGCGACATCGCCGCTGCCGGCCAGGCCCTGGCCCTGGTCGTGAAGTCCATCGACGGCTCGTACCACGTCGCGTTCTCAGCGATCGCCGGCGGCTCCGCGACGTTCGTCGTCGACGATCCTGCCTACAACGAGTCGTCGCCGTCGTTCTCGCCGGATGGATCGACCCTGGTCTTCGGGCGTATCGGATCGCAGTCCCCGGGCGTTTCGGCGGGCATCTGGATCGTCAAGAGCGACGGCACGGGTCTGACGAGTCTCTCCTACGCTCCTCGCTCACGCACCTTCAAGTGAGCTCGCTCCGGTGCTCGGCGGCGCCTCGGACTCGACTCGTCGGCCCGGCGATCTGTCGGCCGTCAGCCGGCCGATTCCTTCGTTGCCTTCTGCGCTCCTCGCTCACGCACCTTCAAGTGAGCTCGCTCCGGTGCTCCGCGGCGCCTCGGCCGGGGATTCCTGAGCCGCCGACGGGGCACGGTTGCAGTCCGAAGGGAACGGCCTGGACGGCGCGCGGGCCGAACGGACCGGGCCACCGGGACCAAGAGCCTCGGTTCGCGGGCCACGATTGCATAATCGAGGGTCTTTCCGCAGTTTGACCCCTCCTTTGGGCCGTTGATACACTCCGCGCGGCCCGAGAATTCATCTCATCGCCGAAATCGGGCTTAGCCCCCGGAAGTGCGCCGTCCCGCCGCGCTCTCCCCGTGTCGTCAGAGAAGGAGCCGCTCGCCCCCCATGGACCCAAGTCTGCTCCAAGCGTTCATCCCGATCGCGGGTCTGCTCGCGGTCGGGTTTGCGATCTTCCTCGCCCGCGACGTCCTGTCCCGCGACACCGGGACCAAGGAGATGATGGACGTCTCCGCGACGATCAACGAGGGCGCGGTCGCGTTCATCAAGCGCCAGTACTCGACGATCGCCGTGCTCGCAGTGGTTGGCGCGGTCGTCATCTTCGGCGTCATCTCGCTGGTCGAGACGGCGAACGTCGCCGACACCGAGACCTACGGACCCGCCCTGGGCCTTCGCACCGGCGGGGCGTTCTTGCTCGGCGCGGCCTGCTCGATGGCCTGCGGCATAATCGGCATGCTCGTCAGCGTCAAGGCGAACGTGAGGGTCGCTTCCGCAGCCCGTCGC
Organism: Candidatus Limnocylindrales bacterium; assembly: GCA_049521175.1. GTDB lineage: Bacteria > Chloroflexota > Limnocylindria > Limnocylindrales > CSP1-4 > Fen-1039. The sequence goes on along the minus strand of JBEKPB010000016.1, from coordinate 57,504 downwards.
AGCCTCGTCGAGGCTGTCCAGGTGGCAATGCGCGGCGGCGCGGTCTCGGGCTTCCTCGTCGTTGCCCTCTCGTTGCTCGGCGTCTGGAGCATCTTCGCAATAAACGGCGGTCTGGCCGGCGGCCAGAACACCCATGACGCACCGTTCCTGATCGTCGGCTACGGCTTCGGCGCCAGCTTCGTCGCCCTCTTCGCCCAGCTCGGTGGCGGGATCTACACCAAGGCCGCGGACGTGGGTTCCGATCTCGTGGGCAAGGTCGAGGCCGGCATCCCCGAGGACGACCCGCGCAACGCCGGAGTCATCGCGGACCTCGTCGGTGATAACGTCGGCGACTGCGCCGGCCGCGGCGCCGACCTCTTCGAGTCCACGGCCGCCGAGAACATCGGCGCCATGATCCTCGGCGTCGCCGTCTACACGCTGGCTGTCAAAGCCGGCTGGCAAAACCCAACCGCCTGGATCTTCTTCCCGCTTGTCGTCCGAGCCTTCGGTTTGGTTTCCACGATCGTCGCGATGTTCTTCATTGGCGGCAAGGAGACCGAGAACCCGATGAACATCCTCAACCGTGGCTACTGGGTCACCACGATCCTCAGTGCCGCCGCCCTGGCCTTCGTCACGTATTCGATGATGAACACCGGCACCCAAACCGGCCCGAACGGCATTCCGACGTGGGTCTTCTTCTTCGGCTGTGGCGTTGTGGGCCTCGCGACCAGCATCGCCTTCGTGTACATCACCCAGTACTACACCGCGGGTGGTTTCCGCCCGGTTCGGGAGATCGCCGAGGCATCCAAGACGGGCCCGGCCACCAACATCATCGCCGGCGTCGCTGTTGGTTTCGAGACGACGGCCGTAACCGCGATCACCATCGGCATCGCCCTCATCGCCAGCAACTGGCTCGGATCTCAGGCTGGCCTGCTCGACGCGACGGGCAAGAACATCGGCGGCATCTTCGGCACCGCTGTCGCCACGATGGGCATGCTCATGACCACGGCCTACGTCCTGGCCATGGACACCTTCGGCCCGATCACCGACAACGCCGGCGGCATCGCCGAGTTCAGTCGGGCCGAGCAGGGCGCCCGCGAGATCACCGACCGCCTCGATGCGGTCGGCAACACGACCAAGGCACTGACCAAGGGCTACGCGATCGCGTCGGCCTCGCTGGCCGCCTTCCTCCTCTTCAGCGCCTACATCGACAAGGTCAACCTCATCCTGCAGCGGCAGATCGACGCCGGTACCCGAACCGTCCAGCAGGGCCTCATGACCTCGGTCAACCTAGCCAACGTGGACGTCTTCGTGGCTGCCTTGATCGCTGCCATGCTCGTCTACTTCTTCAGCTCACTGGCGATCCGGGCAGTCGGCACGACCGCCCAGGCGATCATCGTCGAGGTCCGCCGCCAGTTCCGCGAGATCCCCGGGATCATGGACTACACCGGCCGGCCGGATTACGCCCGAGTAGTGGACATCACGACCCGAGCCGCCCTGCGCGAGATGATGCTGCCCGGCATCGTCGCCGTCGCCACCCCGATCGTCGTCGGTGTCCTGCTCGGCTACGAGGCCGTGGCTGGTCTGCTGATGGTCGGTACTATCGCGGGCGTTCTACTGGCCACTGTCCTCAACAACGGCGGCGGTGCCTGGGACAACGCCAAGAAGTACATCGAGTCCGGTCATCTTCTCGATGAAGATGGCAAGGTGCTCGGCAAGAAGACCCCGGCACATGCCGCCGCAGTCGTCGGCGACACGGTGGGCGATCCGTTCAAGGACACCGCCGGTCCGTCGCTCCATGTTCTCGTGAAGCTGCTCGCCACGATCACCCTGGTTATGGCTCCGCTCTTCATCCGCTAGCCCCTCTCTGAAGCGTCGAGCCGGCGGTCGATTTGACCGCCGGCTCGCGCTAATCCAAGCTCGGAACCAAACCTGAACTGAGGAGATGTCGCGTGGACCTGTCCATCCAGGCGCTGATCATGGGGCTCGTTCAGGGCCTAACGGAATTCCTGCCGATCTCGAGCTCTGGTCATCTCATCCTGGTGCCCTGGCTGTTCGGCTGGAAGGATCCGTTCATCGACTCCCTGGAATTCAGCGTCACGCTCCACATGGGTACGCTGTTGGCCCTCCTGGTCTTCTTCTGGCGCGACTGGCTCCGGCTCGTCCCGGCAGGCCTTGCCTCCGTCCGAGATCGGTCGGTGGGCGGCGATCCCGACCGAAAGATGGCATGGCTGATCGTCGTGGCCACGATTCCGGCCGTCATCGTGGGGCCGCTTCTGACGGGTCCGGTCGAGGACGCTATACGCGAGCCGGCTCGGGTGGCGCTGATGCTGTGCGTCGGCGCCGCGATCCTGTGGCTCGCCGACCGCTGGGGCACCAAGCTGCGCGAGATGGACTCGCTGACCTATGGCGGCGCCTTCGGCATCGGCGTGGCCCAGGTGCTGGCCCTGGTTCCGGGCATCAGCCGCTCGGGCATCAGCATCTCCGCCGGTCTCTTCCAGGGCCTTACCCGCGAGGCGGCCGCCCGCTTCAGCTTCTTGATGGCGACGCCGGTCGTTGCTGGCGCCGGGATCTGGGAGGCTCGCAAACTGCTGACTCACGATCCTACGGCCCCGAATCCGAGTGCCCAACTGATGATCATCGGCTTCATTGCCGCGGCGATCGCAGGTTTGCTGGCCATACGCTTCATGCTCGAGTTCCTCAAGCGCCAGCCGGTGACCATCTTCGTGGTCTACCGGGTCGTGGCCGCGATTGCCGTCTTCGTCGTGCTGCTGTCGCCGCACGGCGCCTGAGAAAGGCCACGCCGCCCCGATGGAGGTCATCAAGCAGCTCCGACAACGCGAGATCCGCGATCTGCTTGCGCAGCGCCACGTGCGCACTCAGCAGGAGCTCGCGGCCGCCCTTCGCGAGCGTGGCTTCAGGGCCACACAGGCGACGATCAGTCGCGACGTCGCCGAGCTCGGGCTCATCAAGGCCAGCCGCGACGGAGTCCAGGCGTACGTAGTGCCGGCCCGGGTCACCGAGGCGGAGAGCACCGGGGAGGAACGACTGCGGGCGCTGCTCCACGACCTTCCGGTCGAGGTCCGCGAGTCGGGCCTGATGCTCATCGTGAAGGCCCTGCCGGGCTCGGCCCACGCCATCGCGGCAGCATTGGATCGGACGCGCTGGCCGGAGGTTGTCGGCAGCATCGCCGGGGACGACACGGTCTTCGTCGCTTTCGGAGACCGCTCCGCAATGCAGCGCGTTCGGGCCCGACTGGCCTCGCTGGGTCGGTAGGTCCGCGCGAATCCCGGCGCGGCTGCGGTCCTTGCGCCGAGACCGTGCCCCGGACGCGGACCGGCCCCGGCTTCCGGGGAGGAGGAGGGAGGATCCGGAAGGCGGGGCCGGTGGACTTGCTTTGTTGACCTGAATGATGGTCGGGGATTCTTCAGGGTCACAGGCCACATTGGTCCCTTCCGCATAGGACCTATGTCCTCGTGCAAACGTCGGTGGTTACGCCGTCGGAATGCAGCAGGCGGCTTGCAGATCGCTGCCGGACCCGCGGGACCCAAGAATCACAAGCTTGCCCCCCACTTCGGCGGTGGAGTCGACGGTCCTGCGATGCGTTTCGGACGTGCGTCGACCGGACTCGGCGAGCCAACTCTTTGACATGGGGAGAGGTGACGGATAGGATACGCGCCGGTCGAACTTCAGGACATCTGTCGATGTCTCCTGGAGTTCTTTTCCTTATCCCGGGCCGCGAGGCACCGGAGCTTCGCCGGCCGAGTGCCGGACGGACGAGAACGGGAGCCCCCGCAGGTGAACAACAAGACCCAGTACGTCTCGGAAGAGGGCCTGACCAAGCTTCGGGCCGAGCTCGAAGAGCTGGTCAACGTCCGTCGTCAAGAGATCGCGCAGCGCATCCACGATGCCAAGGAGCACGGCGACCTCGCCGAGAACGCGGAGTACGAAGACGCCAAGAACGAGCAGGCCTTCGTGGAGGGCCAGATCCAGCGGCTCGAGGCGCTGATCAAGAACGCCACGATCATCGAGGGCAACCACGGCACCGATCACGTTCAGATCGGGTCGACCGTGAAGGTCGACGGCAGCGATGGCAAGGAAGTCTTCACGATCGTCGGCTCGACTGAGGCAAGTCCCGGCGAGGGCAGGATCTCCAACGAATCGCCCGTCGGTCGAGCCCTGCTCGGCAAGCGCAAGGGCGACTCCGTCGTGGTACACGTCCCGGCCGGAGACTCCTCCTACAAGATCCTCGAGATCAGCTAGCAGGCCGCCGTGTACTGGGCCGACGAGCTGGCTGCCTCCCTCACGGGGCCTCAGGTCGTCAACGACTCCAAGTCGCCATCTGGCACGGTCCACGTTGGTTCACTGCGCGGCGTCGTGCTCCACGACGCGATCCATCGGGCGCTGCTTGGAGCGGGCCTCCCATCCCGGTTCCTATACGGCGTCGACGACATGGACGCCATGGATTCCCAGGCGAAGCTGACACCCGATGCGGTCGATCGGTACATGGGCGCGCCTCTCTGCCGCGTGCCCGCACCGGAGGGGAGCAGTGCGCCCAACTACGCCCGCCATTTCGTCGGCGAGATCTTCTTCCGCACCTTCGAGCCGCTCGGAATCAGGCCAGAGTTCTACTGGGTTTCCGAGCTCTACGCGGCGGGCCGCATGGATCCCTACGTGAAGCTGGCGCTCGACCGGGCGGATCGGGTGAGGGCGATCTACCAGCGCGTCAGCCACGTCGAGCGAGCCAGCGGCTGGCTGCCGATCCAAGTCATTTGCGAGGTCTGCGGCAGGATCGGCACGACGTACGCCACCGATTGGGACGGCGAGACGGTGTGCTACGAATGCAAGCCGGACATGGTGGCGTGGGCCCGGGGCTGCGGCCACGAGGGGCGAGTGTCGCCGTTCGGCGGCCGGGCGAAGCTGCCGTGGAATCTGGAGTGGGCCGCGAAATGGGGCCTGCTCGGGGTGACGGTCGAGGGCTGCGGCAAGGACCTGGCGACGGCGGGCGGTTCCCGGGATCGCTCCGACGCGATCAGCCGCGAAGTCTTCGAGGTGGAGCCGCCGCGCAACGTCACGTACGAGTTCCTCAACGTTGGCGGGAAGAAGATGTCGACGTCCAAGGGACAGGGTGCGGCCGCTCACACCATCGCCGAGGTCATGCCGCCCGAGCAGCTCCGGTTCCTCTTCCTGCGGCCACGCCCCAACCAGGTCATTGATTTCGATCCCGAGGGCGATACGATCCCACGCCTCTTCGACGAGTTCGACCGGATCGCCGCGGCTACCGCCGGCCGCGAGGTCAAGGGTGAGCTACCGGCCGACCACGAACGTCTCTTCGCCTACTCGCTGCTGGGGCCCTCGCCAGACGTGGCTGCAGCCGCCGCTGCATTCCGACCGGCATTCGCCCACCTCGCCCTGCTGCTCCAGATCCCCGGCGTCGACATTGGCGAGCGGATGGAGGCCGAGAAGGGGACACCACTGACCGAGCTCGAGGGTGCCGTCCTGGCCGAACGGACGGCCGCCGCTCGAGCCTGGCTCGATTCCTATGCCCCGGAGCGCGCGCGGCTGGTGATCCAGCGGGAGGCCGTTCCCGCGGAGGCCGCTGCGCTCGACTCGTCCCAGCGGGGCTACCTCGCGGCTCTCGCCGTCGCCGCCGCGACCGAGAAGCCCGGGTCGGGCGACGCGTGGCAGAGTCTGATCTTCCGCGTGGCCTCGGAGACCGAGCTGGCCTCGGGCCGTGCCTTCGGGGCGCTGTACGCGGCCTTCCTTGGCCGAACCAACGGTCCACGTGCCGGCTGGCTGCTGGCCAGCCTCGAGCCCACGTTCGTGCTGGAGCGTCTTCGCGCTGTGGCCGGGGCTGGCTGATCCTCGCCCAGGGACGGGCTTTGCCCGATGACTTGGACAAACGCCAATGGTGGCGGCACGCGGCCGTCTGACAAGGCTGTCCGGTCGATCTATGGCCCCTGGCGGCTGCCTTCGTGAGCCGCTTCGTGCTCGCCGAGCGGCCGGTGCAGCCCCCAAATCCCTGTCTGGGGCTCTTCGAGGCGCCGCGAGTGGTCCCGGTGCCATGGGGTTGGCAAGCGGCAGGATGTCGGTGACGCGCCAGTCGCGCCCCGCCCCGGTGCCGACCTCGCCTGCAACGCGGTCAATCGCCGCCCGCGCTCTCGCCCCTCGCCGCCGCCCGCGCTCTCGCCCTCGGCCGCTCCTCCCGGCTAAACTCAACGGCAGCCACGCGGCCCGGGCCGCCGACGGACCACCATGGAGTAGCGACGCATGAGCATCGGGCTGGCCAGGCTGCGCGAGGAGCCGGAGCGGATCAGGCAGGGTGCGATCGACAAGGGCGAGGACCCGTCGATCGTCGACGTTGCGCTCGCGCTGGAGGGCAAGCGCCGCGGGCTGCTCGGCGAGTCGGACCGTCTCAAGGCGGAGCGCAACGTCGCCTCCAAGCAGATCGGCGAGGCGATTCGGGGCGGAGCTGCCCCCACGGGCCCGGAGGTGGCGGCTCTCCGACAGGCCTCCACCGATGCGGGTGTCCAGATCGAGCGGCTCAACGCCGAGCTGGCCGCGACCGAGTCCCAACTCGACGAGCTGCTGCTCCGTATCCCGAACCCGGCAGATCCTGACGTTCCGGTGGGCGACGCCTCGGCGAACCAGACGGTGCGGACCTGGGGCGAGCTGCTGCCGAAGGAAGCCACGTCAGGCGGTGATGCGGGTGCCCATTGGACACGCCGGCCCCACTGGGAAGTTGCCGAACGCCTCCGCATGTTCGACCTCGAGCGCGGCGCCAAGATCACCGGCTCGGGCTTTCCGGTCTACACCGGCCCGGGCTCCAGGCTCCAGCGCGCCCTGATCGACTTCATGCTCGACGTCCATACCGAAGAGCACGGCATGACCGAGATATGGCCGCCGGCGCTGGTCAACGCGGCATCCGCCAGGGGCACGGGCCAGATCCCCGACAAGGAGGATCTGATGTACGTAGTGCCGCGCGACGACCTCTATCTCGTGCCCACGGCGGAGGTCCCGGTCACCAACCTTCACCGCGACGAGATCTTCGAGGCGGACCAGCTGCCGATCCGCTACGCGGCCTACTCGCCGTGCTTCCGCCGCGAGGCCGGCGCGGCCGGCAAGGATACCCGCGGCATCCTGCGCGTCCACCAGTTCGACAAGGTCGAGATGGTCTTCTTCGAGAAGCCCGAGGCCTCGACCGAAGCGCTCGAATGGCTGACCGGTCGGGCCGAAGTGATCCTGCAGCGGCTGGGGCTGGCCTATCGGGTCCTTCTCATGGCGACGAAGGACATGGGGTTCGTCCAGGCCAAGAAGTACGACCTGGAGGTCTGGGCGCCGGGCGTCGAGCGCTGGCTCGAGGTCAGCTCGTGCTCGAACTTCCGCGACTACCAGGCCCGTCGCATGGCGATCCGCTACCGGCCCGAACCCGGCGCCAAGCCCGAGCTCGTCCACACCCTCAACGGCTCCGGGCTGGCCCTGGCTCGAACCGTCGCCGCGATCCTGGAGACGTACCAGGAGCCCGACGGCAGCCTGGTCGTGCCGGAGGCGCTGCGGCCGTACATGCGAGTCGACCGTATAGCCGGGTAGGGCCCTTTTCTGTCAGGATTGAGACGGCTCGCAGGGGTCTCGGCCGGTTCGGGTCGTGACGGTAGAGCAGGGGACACGGAGGATCGGATGGTGACGGTCGGCGGCCGAGGGGCCCGGTTGGGCGTTGTGGGGTGCATCTCGGTGGTGGCGGCGCTGGCCGCCGTGGGCTGCACTGGCAGCAATGCCACCCCGCCGATCATCTACATCACGCTCCCGCCTTCGTCGCCGACGCCGCTGCCGTCGGGTGTGACTCCGGCCCCCACGGTCGCGCTGCCGTTGCCGGTCATCGACAGTGTCCTCATCTCGTCGAACGCCCCGGACAACCGCTGGACGGTGACATTCAAGAAGCCCGTCGTGTCCGGCATCTCGACTGGCGCGGCGACCAAGATGAACGACACGATCGCGAACCTGGTGAATGGCTACATCAGCACCTTCACCGGCAGCGGCCTGCCCGCCGTTGCCATCGGCATGGGCCCGAGCACGCTGGAAGGTGACTTCTCGATAGCTCTGGACTCGCCCACGCTCCTGAGCTTGCGGTTCACGATGCTCTCCCACACCTCGGGCGCGGCGCACCCCGTCGGCCAGCCGGGCAGCGCCAGCTTCGTCGTGTCGAGCGGCGCCGCGATCAAGCTGACCGACATCCTCAACAATCCGGCGACCGCCACGGCGATCCTGGCCACTCAGGCGCATACGGCCCTGGCCAAGACGCTGGGCCCCGATCTGACCTGGGATGGAACGGCCAGCTCGATCGCCTTCTTCGACAAGGCCTGGGCGATGACCCCGGCCGGCCTGGAATTCACCTGGGGCCAGGGTGACATAGCCAGCCAGGCCGCCGGCATGCCGTCCGCGACGCTGGCCTGGTCCGCGATCAAGGCCATCATCAAGTCGGGCAGCCCCGCCGCGGAGTTCGTGCAGTAGCTCGTCGTCCTGCGTTGCGCCTCGACGCCGCAAGATTCGGCGAAAAGGCATGGAGTCCGCGCGGCGGTCGCGACCCACAATCAAGCCGCCGAATCTCCAAGAGACCTACCGGGGTCGAGCCCGTGACTGGCTCAACGCTCAGGCGAAGCCGGCCCGATGAGGCGATACTCGATTCCGTACTCGGTCGCGATATACGACTCGCCCGGCGCGACCGAATCGAGCTTGAGCCGGAGGTTCCTGATCGTCATTCGGAGAAGATGGATGTCGGTCGAGTATCCGACGCCCCAGACGGCCGCGAGGACCTGCCGATGGGTCACAAGCTGACCGGAGTGCTCGACAAGATAGGTGAGCAGGCGGAACTCCGTCGGGGTAAGCCGGACGTCGGCACCGTGCAGCCGCGCCCGGTGGTCGTCCAGGTCGATCACCAGCTCGCGATGGCGGATCCGCCGCTGGCGCTCCGGGGCCGGCGTGGCAGCCCGCCGAAGTGCCGCCTCGATCCGCGCGAGCAGCTCAGGGAAGCTGAGCGGCTTCGTGATGTAGTCGTCCGCACCGAGCTTGAGGCCGCGGATCTTGTCCGCCTCCGAGCTGCGGGCCGTGGCCATGATGATCGGGACCCGGTTGAACTCACGGATCCGTTCCGCGACCTGCCAGCCGTCGAGGCCAGGGATTGCGACGTCGAGGATCACGAGGTCCGGGTGGTTGTCGTAGAACTGGCAGAGAGCCTCGCTGCCGTTCCGGGCGACGATCGGGCGATATCCCGCCTGGCTCACCCACCACTCAAGCAGGGCGGAGAACTCTGGTTCGTCCTCGACGATGAGGATCGTCTCAGCCATGGGCGATCGTTCCTGTCAGGGGTTCGCCGGCTTTCGAAGCGCCCGTGCCGCGCTGACGCAGAAATGGAAGCGTAAACGTCACCCTGGTCCCCGGCTTGCCGTCGGGGCGCGCCTCGACTCGCAGCTGGCCGCCATGAGCCTCGATGAGCCGCCGGCAGATATAGAGGCCGAGGCCCGTTCCGGGCGTCGCCGACTCGCGGACGTTCCAAGCGCGGTGGAACGGCTCGAGAACGAGGGCGCGCTCCGATTCGGGGATGCCGATCCCGTCATCGTCGACGTGGACAGCGAGCCAGTCGCCAACAGACTCCGCCCGAATCACGACCGACGAGTCCGGCGGCGCGTACTTCAGCGCGTTGTCGACCAGGTTCTCCAGCACGCGGCCGATCCGTCCGGCATCGACTCCCAGCGGTGGCAGGTCTGCGGGTGCCTCGTTGATCAGCCGGTGATCCATGCCGGCCAGGACCAGGTATCCGCGTAGCTGGGCGACGAGGCTGCCGAAGCTCGTAGGGGCTCGCTCGACGACGAGCGGGTCCGCGTTCAGGTAGGCGACGTCGAGGATCTGGTTGACGAGGTTGGTCAAACGCTCCGACACGGCGAGAATGCGCTCGATCGTCCGCAGCTGGTCGGGCGGGGAGAGCTTGGGGTGCAGGAGGGTTTCCGCGTAGCCGCGGACGAGGGCGAGCGGCGTCCTGAGCTCGTGACTGACCGTCACAACGAAGCCCTCGCGCAACTCCTCGAGCGCTCTCTGTGCGCTGATGTCGCGCAGGATGGAGGTCGCGCGAACGCCGCGGCTCCCTTCAGCCGCGGCCCGTGTATAGCTTCCGGCGACTCGCACCGGCAGTCCGCCGGCGCCGCGGATCGAGGTCTCCCGGTACGAGATCGGCTGGCCGTCGGCGATGACCGCGGCGAACGGGCAGGCATCCTCGGCGTGCCCGACCACTTCACGGCAGCTGAGCACCTCGGCGCAGGTCCTCCCCAGGGCGTCGGCGCGGGAGCGGTCCAGGAGCCGCTCTCCGGCTGCGTTGAGCCGAACGACGCGCAGGTCGGCGTCGACCTGCATGATCAGATCGGTCGCCCCCTCGACGATCTCGGACAACTCGGTCCGCTCGCGATCGAGCGTCTCCCGCAGGCGTGCCCCTCGGAACGCCACGACGAGCTCGTGACGGGATAGCTGAGCGATTCGAAGGCCTTCGCCGTCGAGCGGGGCGTCGGGCGTCGACCACAGAGCGAGGAGCGTGACCGGTGGCTCCTCGCCGAGCACGAGACCCGTGCAATCCGGGGTCTCGGCGCACCAGGCTCGACCTGCTGCAAGATCGGCGTGCCGTGTGGGGATCACGATTGACGCCGTGGTTGCGATGAGTCGGAGCTCCGGTTCGTCGGGGGCGCCCAACCAGAGCGCACCCCTGGCCGCAGCGGCGAGACGTGTCAGCTCGACAAGGACCGCGGCACCGAGTTCTGCCGGAGACCCGCCCGAGGCGATGAGCTGGCTGAGCTGGTACTGAGCGAAGAGTGCGTCCGCCTCACGCTGCGCCTCGTCGAACGCCTGGCGGCTCTCTCGTTCGAGCGCGGCGATCTGCGCTCTGAGGTCGACCTCGATCATTGCCCGACGATCGCCCGAAGGAGCAGGAAGCACGAAACGGCACCCGGGTCGAGATGACCGGCTGAGCGTGCTCCGAGCCGGAGCGCGAGACCGCGTCGGGCGACCAGCGGTCGCGTCGAGCGCATCCCGGCTGCAGCCGCGGTGAGCATCGCCCTCGCGGCCGCGCCGACGCTCGACCCCCGATCGATGGCGTCCACGTACGCTCTCATGGCAGGCTCGAGCGTGTCGAGGATCGTCTTGTCGCCGACCGAGCACCGGCCCCGTCGTGCCAGTCCGGCGGCGGCCGCCGAAAGCATAGCTGCGCTGGTTGCGCCATCGATCGTGGTAGCTCCGCCAGCTGCGAAGCCCGCCTCGATGAAGGCAGTGCCATAGAGCGGCCCCGATGCACCGCCAACGGCAGCAACGAGACGATGGCCGACGGTACGAAGCAACTCGCCCGGTCGCGTGTCCCCCGGCAGCTCGCCGACGTGCAGCTCGGCGGCGCGGAAGCCAATCACGAGATTGTCGCCGTGGTCTCCGTCGCCGAGCACCTCATCGAGGCGCGTGAGCTCGCATCGATGACGCTCGACCGCGATCCGGCAGCGCGTAATTGCCGCCCTCAGCGCGGCGGCATCGGTGGTCGGTTCGGTGACGGTCTGCACGTCAGGACGTGCCGCACCTCAGGCGCCCCGTCCTGGTCGACCAGCCGGCCGGCCCCATCGGGTGGCTTGAGTGTAGGTACGCCGTCATCGCGCGGCAACTCGGATCGAGTCCCTTCCCACCGTGACGCTCAATTCAGCGCACTTACTTATCTTCCCTTGCTTGGTTCTTGACGAGTCTGGGCCGACGATGACGAGCGTCAACTCGCTTGAACAGGAGGCGCGTTTGAAGGTAAACCTGGTCCTCATCTCCCACAGCGGGACCCTCGTCGAAGGCCTGCGCGAGATGGTCGGGCAGGTCGCCGGCGGCGAGGTCCGCGTCGAGATCGCCGGCGGAACGGAGGACGGACGGCTCGGTACGAGTGCAACCAAGATCGTCTCAGCGCTCCGAATTGCCTTGGCTCCGGGATTCGACGGGGTGCCTGACGTACTCGTCCTGCTCGATCTTGGGAGCGCCGCGCTCAGCCTCGAGGTCGCTTTGGAGGAGCTAACCGAGCGGGACCGCGCGCGGGTCCGGATCAGCGAGGCGCCTCTCGTCGAAGGGGCGATTCTCGCTGCCGTTCAGGCCAGCGTTGGGGCATCGATCGAGGAGGTCGCGGCAGCCGCCGCGGGCGCGTCGACGATGGCCAAGATGCCGCGGTCCTGAGATGGCCGAGATCACCGTCACAGTCCTTGACCCGAGCGGCCTCCACGCCCGCCCGGCGGCGCGCTTCGTGCAGGTAGCAAGCCGGTTCGCGAGCACCGTGCGCATCCGTGACGGAGAGCGTGAAGCGGACGCCAAAAGCCTCATCGGGGTCCTCAGTCTCGCCATCCGGGCGGGCAGCCAGATCGTGCTGGTCACCGCTGGCCCGGACGCCGAAGAGGCGCTCGACGCGCTCGCTGCACAACTCGGCCCGTTCGTCAACCGGGAGATCTCCGAGCCACACCCAGGTCCCGCGATCTGATCGTGGCCGTCACGTCACTGGTCATACGGCCCAGCCATAGGGAGGTTCCTAGATGAAGTCTCCGACGATCGTTCAGAAATTCGCCGCCGAGGTGGCCGGTACCGCGATCCTCGTGTTTATCGGCGCCGGTTCGGTGCCGCTGACCCTCAAGCTCACTGGCAACAACCCGTTCGGCAGCGCTGAGCTGTCGACGATCTCGTTCGCGTTCGCGTTCGCGATCATCGCCGCGATCTACTCAGTCGGCCACATCAGCGGTTGCCACATCAATCCCGCGGTCACGATCGCCGCACTCGCGACGCGCAGGTGGGGCGTGGATGTGAAGACGGCAGGTTACTACATCGTCGCCCAGATCATCGGCGCGCTCATCGGCGCGTGCCTGACCTTCATCATCCTGATCGGCAACCAGCCGGACAAGTTGGGGCTCGGCGCGGTGGGCTACACCGATGCCACGAGCGGGATGGGCATCGCCATCGCCGCTGAGGTGATCGGCACCGCGATCCTCGTCTTCACCGTCTTCGGCGTCTTCGACGGCCGCGCGCCCGCCGGCTTCGGTGGGCTCGTCGTCGGCTTCATCGTCTTCGGCATCATCATCCTCGTCGGCCCGATTACCGGCGCCGCCCTGAACCCGGCCCGCCAGATCGGCCCGGTCATCGTCGGCCAGCTCATCGGCGTCGACTCCGCAACCAAGTGGAGCCAGCTCGTCGTGTACATCGTGGGCCCGATCCTTGGCGGTCTCATCGGCGGCTTCGGATACGACCTCGTCTCGAAGCAGACCGAGGCCTGAGCCGGCCGCGGCACCGACCCACCTACGTTTTCGACCATCTGCCACTACAGAAAGGTCACTGCCATGAAGAAGCTCATCAACAAGGTCGAGGACATCGTCCCGGAGGCACTCCGCGGTCTTGGCGCGGCGTCCAGCGACATCGTCAAGATCGACGCCAAGAACAACGTCGTTCTGCGCGCCGGTGGCCCGAGGAAGGGCAAGGTCGCCCTCGTCTCAGGCGGCGGATCTGGGCATGAGCCGCTGCACGGCGGGTTCGTCGGGCGCGGCATGCTCGACGCGGCCTGTGCGGGTGCCGTGTTCACCTCGCCGGTTCCGGATCAGATGGAGGCGGCCACTCGGGCCGTCGACGGCGGCGCCGGCGTGCTCCACATCGTCAAGAACTACACCGGCGATATTCTCAACTTCCAGATGGCGGCCGAACTGGTTGCGGGCGAGATCGAGGTCGCTACTGTCGTCACGAACGACGACGTCGCGGTCCAGGACTCTCTCTACACCGCAGGTCGGCGGGGAGTCGGCGGCACGGTCCTCGTCGAGAAGATCGCCGGTGCCCACGCCGAGGCGGGCGGTTCGCTCGCTCAGGTGACTGCGACGGCAGTCAAGGTCAACGCGAACGCCCGCTCGATGGGCTTGGCTCTCACCAGCTGTGTGGTCCCCGCCGCTGGCAAGCCCACGTTCGATCTTGGCGGCGACGAGGTTGAAGTCGGCATCGGGATCCACGGCGAGCCTGGCCGGCGCCGGGAGAAGCTCGCTCCTGTCGGCGACATGGCGGAGTGGCTCGTTGGGCCGATCGTCGACGACCTCGGGCTCAAGCGCGGCGACTCGGTCCTGGCCTTCGTCAACGGCATGGGCGGTTCGCCGCTCATCGAGCTCTACGTTGCCTACGACAGCGTAGCCAGGATCCTTGACGCCAAGGGCATCTCGATCAAGCGCAGCCTAGTCGGGAGCTACATCACGAGCCTGGAGATGGCTGGCTTCTCGGTCACCCTCCTGCGGCTCGACGACGAACTCCTGCGCTGGTGGGACGCCCCCGTCCACACAGCCGCACTCCGCTGGGGGATCTGAGCTTTCGGCTCCCTCCCCCGGACGGATGTCTCAGTCGGCTGCCGAGTCGAGCTCCCGTCAGAGACTCGGCAGCCGACATTCCGACCAGCGACGGGGACGAGCTCAGGGTCGCCGCAGGCGACACTGCCGTCCCGCAGTGTGAGGTGATGACATGCGGCAGGCGATCGATGCCTGGCTCCGCCTTGCCGCGGAGCGCATTCATGAACACGCCCAGGAGCTGACCGCCCTCGACGCGGCTATCGGGGACGGCGACCATGGGACGAACCTGGATCGTGGCTTCAGTGCGATCGTGACGACTCTCGACGAGTCCGAGACCCTGTTGGACATCCCTGACATCGAGTCAGCCGGAGAGACGCTGCGCACGGCCGGCAGGCGGCTCATCAGCACCGTGGGCGGCGCGGCCGGGCCGCTCTACGGAACCGCGTTCTTGCGTGCCTCTGCAGCTCTTGCAGACGCGGACGCAGACCAGCCGGGAGCCGCGTTCGTCGTGGCGCTTGACGCAGCGATCCGCGGCATCACCGGGCTCGGCAAGGCTACCGCCGGTGAGAAGACGATGCTCGATGCGCTATTCCCTGCCCTGGATGCGGCCCGAGCCGCGGCGGCCGCCGGAGGGGATTCGGCGCTCGTGCTGCGAGCCGCGGCCGACGCAGCGGACGCCGGAGCCAAAGCCACGATCCCGCTACTTGCCACGAAGGGACGGGCTTCGTACCTGGGCGAGCGCAGCATCGGCCACCAGGATCCCGGCGCGACATCGGCAGCGCTGCTCCTGCGCGCGCTCGCTGACTCCGTCGCCTGACCGAAGAGGATCTGCAGGATGGCACGCGCACGGCTGGAGGGTCGGCCTGGCTCGTCCGGACAGGCGGTCGGACGGATACTCCGAGTTCCCTCGAATCCTCCCGGCCAACACGGGGTCGGGCCGGCTCTGGCCGCCGACCCGGTCGAGGAGGCGGCTCGGCTGAGGGCCGCCCTCGACATGGCCGCCATCCAGCTCGACGCCCTCGCTGGTGCGACGGCGGAACGTGCTGGCAGCGAGATCGGCGCAATCTTCGAAGCGCAGGGCATCTTCGTCAGGGACCCGGGACTCGTCGAGCCGGCGCTGGCGGCTGTGGCCGCGGGCGAGTCCGCCGCCCACGCCTTCGACCGCGTCGCCGCTGCGCAGGCGGATCAGCTGGCATCCGTCGATGACGAGTACTTCCGCGAGCGAGCCGCTGATGTCCGCGACATATCCCGGCGGGTCGTTGGGATCCTGATGGGGCGCGAGGCGCCGGTACTGGTGCGTGCGGACGGCGCCCTTGCGGTCCTCGTCGCCGACGACCTTGACCCGTCGACGGTCGCCGCCCTGAGGCCGGGCCTGGTGGCCGGGATCGCCCTCCCCGGCGGGGCTCCCAACGGCCACTCCGCCATCGTCGCCCGCGCGCTCGGCTTGCCGCTCGTGCTGGGCCTGGGAGCTGCTCTCGACACAGTCCTCGATGACGAGCCTGCGCTGGTTGACGGATCGACCGGCTGCCTGCTCCTCGAGCCGAACGCGGACGAGATTGAAGCGGCGGCGGCCGCCGGCGTTGCCGCGTTGCCCGTGTCCGTCGACCTGAGGGACGACACCGGACTGCCCGTTTCGATCGAGGCCAACGTCGGGTCTGTGCGAGAGGCGGAGCTCGCCCGCGACGCGGGCGCAGCCGGGATCGGGCTGGTGCGGACCGAGCTCTTCTTCCTCGGGCGCTCGACCGCTCCAGGGGCCGAAGAGCAGCGAGCCCTGTACCGCCGGATCGTCGAGGCCATGAACGGCCGGCCGGTCGTCTTCCGAACGCTTGACATAGGGGGCGACAAGCCCGCGGCCTACCAGGTCGGACCGCCAGAGCCGAACCCAGCGCTCGGCGTGCGCGGGATCCGCCTGGGTCTTCGTGAACCGGTCCTCTTCCGGATCCAGATCGAAGCGCTCATCGGGGCGGCCGCCGGTTCGGATCTGCGGATTCTCCTGCCCATGATCGCGGCGCTCGAGGAGCTCGAGGCCGCCCGGTCACTTATCGACGACGAGCTGCGCGTTGCGCGGGCGTCCGGTCGTCCGGTCCCGGAACGGATCCATCTCGGGATCATGATCGAGATCCCGGCGGCTGCCGTGATGGCGGACGCCTTCGCACCATTAGTCGACTTCTTCAGCATCGGCACGAACGACCTTGTCCAGTACACGCTGGCCGCGGATCGGACGAACCCCGCGTTGGCGGACCTCGCCTCGCCCTACCAGCCTGCGGTGTTGCGTCTCATCCGCGGCGTCACGACGGCCGCAGCCGCCGCGGGGCGGCCAGTCGCGGTTTGCGGCGAGGCGGCTGCCGATCCGCTCCTCGCGCCTATCCTCGTCGGGCTCGGGGTCAATGAGCTCAGCGTCGCATCGGGCGCGATCGCCGGGCTGCGGGCGACCCTCCGCGGTCTCGATATCGCGGCGGCACGGGGCGCCGCGGATGCAGCCATCGCGTCGTCGACGGCTACAGACGTACGCAAGATCGCCGAGGGGCTCATCCAGCCTCGTACCTGGCCGGGCGAGGGGAACGCTCCGGCATCGACGGCCTCCGATTCCACGGCCTGATCCGATCACCATTGTGAGGCCGGCGAGCCGGCCTCACGGTCGAACCAAGCTCTCCGCCTCGTTGCTGCGACGGATCCGTGTCCGACGCGGTAGAGTGCGACCTGCCCGCGGCGTCGGCGAGCGACCTTGTCGGAGACAGGCGCGGAGAGGTGGCAGAGCGGTCTATTGCGGCGGTCTTGAAAACCGCTGATCGAGAGATCCGTGGGTTCGAATCCCACCCTCTCCGCCATTCCCTGGCTGCACACGAGGTCGCCCATCCAGCGTGGGCGTGTGCCAGGTTCTGCCGCCGCGCGCCGGTTCTTCGGCGCGACGCTAGAAGGCTCGTATCCGCGTCGGTGTGATCCGCACCGCCACCGAGAACTCGCGTGCCGTCTGGGCCTCGTCCATGCCCCAGTGCGCGAGCGGTGCCCGGTATTTCGCTGCGTATTCGCGGTGGACGTCGGAGGCGGGGCAGCCGGGGTCGAGGGCGGCGATTCCCTCGATCGCCAGCGCATGGTCCGCATATGGATCGGAATTCAGATGGAACGCAACCGCGGCGTGGGCATCGATGTTCCGCAGCTTCGGCGTACCCGGCTTGCTGTAGAAGAGGATCGTTCGGCCGTCCCATAGGAACGATATCGGTGAGGCCTGGACCCGGCCGTCGCTCGCGACCGTGACCAGCCAGCCCACGACGTCGTCCGCTAGATGCTGGCGCGCCCAGGCGGCCTCGTCCGACGCCAATCGGGCGTATACGTCGGCCGGCCCGCTCATTCGCCGGCTCGCTCGGGCGTGGAACTCGTTTCGCTCACTGCCGGATCCTCCTCGACTGGCGGTCGGTAGCCGTGAGGTCGATCATATCCGGCCGCTGCAAGAGCCACGGCGGTCGCCGTTCCCCGACCGCGCGCGCCAGCTGTCGCCGGATGCGGCTGGCTGCCCTGTCCGGCATACTCGGGTCATGCGAGAACGGAGAAAGTCCATGTTTGCCCGTGCGCTCGAAGGGCTGCCGGTTCTCGCCGTCGTCGGCATCGGAGCCGCCGGGGTCTTCGTGGCGATGAACGTATTGGTCACTGCCGCCCCGGTCGCGATCAGCCGCAGCCCGTCGCCGTCCGTGAGCACTCCGCCGTCATTCGCGGGCTCTCCGTCGCTGCTCCCCCTGGCCAGTGACACGACCTTCGCAACCCCGGTCCCAACTGCGCCACTGCCCAGCACACGCCCAACGATCGTGAACTCCGCGGTCTCCGCATCCGACCCCAACGGTACCTGGAGCGTGTATCTCCGCTATCCGGCGTTCGTGGCGGGCACGACTCCGTGGGCCGATGCCATCGACGCGGACATCCTTGGCGAGCTCCAGACCAGGGCCGCCCAATGGGAGCTGGGGCCGGCTGCCAACAGGCAAGCATCGGGCAAGGTCAACACCCTCATCGGCTCGTTCACGACGGAGCTGCTGACGCCGGCCCTGGCTTCGTTCACACTGACCTGGGTGGACGACAGCTCGACCGGAACTCCCGCGAACGGCGTCGAAACCCTCAACTATGATCTGGGCTCGGGCCAGCGGATCGCCTTCGACGACCTCTTCGTCGATGCCCAGGCGGCGCGCGTTGTCATCTCCAATCAAGCCGTGCCGCAGCTCCAAGCCGAGCTCGGAGCCAACTACGAACCGCAGGTCACCAGCGAAGGAACGAGCCCGGCGCCGGCGAACTACGTCAACTGGAACATCACGTCGGCCGGCATCAAGATCACGTTCGCGCAGTACCAGGTCTCGTCTCGTCTGCCGACGTTGCCGACGATCGTCGTCTCCTGGGCCGCCCTCAAGCCCGTGATGGTCGGAACAGGGCCGGTATGGACTCTCACAGGGTTCTGACGCTTCCACCTCCCTGACACCGCCGGATGGGCCCCGTACACTTTGATGCGGCTCGAGCGATGGCTGTGTCGGGTCGACGGGCTCGCCGTCGCCGGACTTTCGCGTTCGGGCCGGCTCATCGGAGGGACGCATGGCGGCTGAGTACAACGCAACGGTGTCGAGTCGGGTCGAAGTGGCCCCAGGGCTGGTCATCTTGCGGGTAGTGCCCGACAAGCTGCCGTTCGAGTTCAAGGCGGGCCAGTACGTCGTCCTGGGCCTGAAGGCGTCCGAGCCGCGGATCGACGAGTCCGAGGCCGATGCACCGAGCGTCCTGCCCGGAGCCGCACCTGTGGCCGCCGGGGCCGCCGGTGTGGATGCCGCCGAGGTTGCGGGAACCGCCGAGAGCCGGGCCGCGGTCGACGCACAGGCGGCCGCCGTCGCCCGAGCCGCGGCCGACCCGGATCGGATGATCCGCCGCGCTTACTCGATCGCCTCGGAGAGCCGCGCCGACGAATTCCTGGAGTTCTACCTGACGGTGGTCATGAGCGGCGAGCTGACGCCGCGGCTGTTCAACCTCAAGCTCAGGGACCGCCTGTACGTCGGTCCGAAGGCCGTCGGCGTCTTCACGCTCGACAAGGCCCCCGGCAAGCACATCCTCATGATCGGGACCGGCACCGGACTGGCGCCGTACATGTCGATGCTGCGTAGCGAGCTGGTCTGCAACGACGAGCGCAAGTTCGTCGTGGTTCACGGAGCCCGTTTCTCATGGGACCTTGGCTACCGGACCGAGCTGATCGGCTTGGCCCGCCACTGTTCCAACTTCCACTACATGCCGGTGATCACGCGGCCGAAGGAAGACGTCACATGGCGCGGTCGAAGCGGCTACCTCCAGAATCTGATCGCCTCGGGCGCGATCGAGGAGGAGACCGGTCTGGCGCTGACGCCCGACAACTTCGACATCTTCCTGTGCGGCAACCCGGGCATGATCGAGACGGTCATCGGCTGGGCCGAGTCCCGTGGCTTCGTCCGCGACAAGGGCCACGACATCGGCACTCTCCACACCGAGGAGTACTGGTAAGTCGAGTCTGGGTCGCGGGGCCGGCGGGCGGCAAGGGCCGGGACGCGAGGCTGAGGCCCGCGGATGGCAGCGGCGCCGACCAATCTGGTCATATTCCAATGGGGGTAGCACGGGGCAGACCAAATGGGACAATCTCTGGGTCAGTCGGCTTCCGTGGCGCTGACCCAGCAGCTGTCTGAGCTTGGCTTCCCGTGTTCAGCTCGCGACCCACGGAGAATCGGGCCGTTTAGCCTCCGGGATCACGGACTCGTGCTACCCGGGTTGGAATATGGCAGGAAACTTGCCGCGCGCGTGCCGGTCGCGCGCCGGCGGACTCGCCCGGGTGAGCGTGACCGACGGTGCCTCGCGGTGGGGCTCGGATCTAGGTGAAGGAGACCGGCATGGCGGACGCACCCAACTACAAGGCCGAGCTCGTCGGCGTCTTCGGGCACCCGGTGGCGGAGAACCCGACGGTGGTGATGCTCGAGGCCGCATTCGCCGAACTGGGCCTCAACTGGCGCTACCTCACGATCGAGGTCTACCCCCAGGATCTCGAGGCCGCGATGAGGGGCGTGCGAGCCTTGAACATGCGGGGAGTCAACCTGACGATCCCGCACAAGGTCGCGGTGCTGCAGTATCTCGACGAAGTCATGCCCGCGGCAGCTCTGATGGGCGCCGTGAACACAGTTGTTCGAGTGGGGGATCGCCTGGTCGGCGAGAACACAGACGGGAAGGGCTTCATGACGGCGCTGACCAAAGATGCCGGCGTGGACCCGACAGGCAAGCGGGTTGTCGTGCTCGGTGCGGGCGGTGCGGCGCGCGCCATAACCGTGGAACTTGCCCTGGCCGGCGCGGCGGGCATCACAGTCGTCAACCGCTCGGCGGCGCGAGGTCGGGATCTCGTAGAGCTGCTCAACTCGAAGACGCCGGTGACGGCCGAGTTCTCGCTCTTGTCGGGATCGTTCGCCGTCCCGCTCAGCACGGACCTCCTGGTGAACGCGACTTCGATCGGGCTCTTCCCGCACGTACACGATCGCCCAGAGATCGCGTACGAGTCCGTCACTCCCGGAATGGTCGTCTGCGACGTCATCATTGCGCGCGCAACGCCGTTCCTCGACGCAGCGCGGCGCCGCGGCGCGAAGACGCTCGACGGCCTGGGGATGCTCGTCTACCAGGGTGCCATCGGCTTCAAGCTCTGGACGGGCCTCGATGCCCCCGTGAAGGTCATGCACGATGCCCTGGCTCGGGCACTCGATCTGCTCTGACACCCGCATTGGCCCCGGCCGCGTGTGATCTGCCGCTGGCCTTAAGGCGTACTCTCAACGGAGCTGGTATCCGCTTGACGCATGTCGGCGGCGCTCGCTCGCGAGGGGAGGGTGCGGCATGGGCCGTAGGGGGCGCAACGCGGCGGCGGCGACAGGCCTGGCCGCGACCGTCATTCTCGGGACGGGCTTCCTCGTCGTCACCTTGAATCGGGCGTCGCAGTCCAATCCGGGCTGGGCGCTGGCGCCCTCCAAGATCCAGTGGCACTCCACGAACGTGCCGGCGCAACTTGGGCTGGGCCCCTTCCTTGCGGCGTCGGGTGGCCGCCTCTACATGGTCGGCATCGGCAGGGAGATGGCCGCGCGGAAGGTCCAGGTGTGGTCCTCCGTCGATGCGGCCCACTGGGAGCAGGTCGCCAACCCTGGCTTTGAGCCGGACTTCGTCCCTCGCGCGACCGTCGCGTACGGTCAAGGGGGCCTGGTCGTCGTCGGAGAATTGACGCCGAGCGAGGCCGTCGTGCCTCAGATATGGCTTTCCGCCGACGGAAAGACATTCGCGAAGGCGCAGATTCCGCCGCCGGATATTTCTCCCGGTACGGGAACAGGCTCCGGCGAGATCGTGTCCGCCGCGGTCGCCGCGGGACAGATGGTTGCCTTTGGCGACCATGACATCGTGGGCGTCGCCAAGGGCACGGACAAGGGCACGGAGGTGCGCGGCCTCGACTCGTGGCACTCCACCGACGGGTCCACCTGGACGCACACGGATCTGGCCGGTTCGGACGGATACTCGGCGATTTCGATGACCGCCTGGAGCGGCGGCTTCGCCGCGCTGGCCACCCAGCCGGGTGTCGACGCAGGGTACGGCGTCTGGACGTCGCCGGACGGGATCGCCTGGGACAGGGTCCGCAGAATCGCCGCCTTCGGCGCACAGGCCATCGTTGCGCTGCCTCATCGACTCGTCGTCGTCGGATCCAAGCAGGACGCAAGCCTGGGAATGGTTCCCGCGTCCTGGTCGTCCGCCGACGGCACGTCATGGACGGAGTCCGCCGCCCCCGTCAGCGGCTTCGGGGCCACGTTCGACGCCGCGACCGTCGTCGGAAGCAGCGTAGTGGCAATCGGTGTGAGTCACGTGGGGAGTGCCGTAGCCGCCGGAGTCCCAAGCCCGAGTATGCCCGCCCTGGTTCCCCCCAGTGTCTGGATCTCGAGCGATGGGTCTGCGTGGCAACTCCTTGGCGCCGCGCCGGCGTTTCAGCCCTACCTGACGTCCATGGCCGCGTTCGACGGACATGTCGTCGTCGCCACCATCAGTGGTGTTGCCGAAGTCACGGTCTCCGTCGGTGATCTGTCCGGCGCCGCAGGCCAGTAGCTGCGGCCGACGCACCCATTGACTTGACCACATTCGAACCTGGGCGATGACTGGCAGGCAATCCGGCCACAATCCATCCCGTCCGAAGTTCGACGTCGCGCTCGGCGCGGGTCGTATTTGACAGCCGTGCGA
The DNA here is from genome assembly GCA_049521175.1 of Candidatus Limnocylindrales bacterium. Taxonomy (GTDB): domain Bacteria; phylum Chloroflexota; class Limnocylindria; order Limnocylindrales; family CSP1-4; genus Fen-1039. Next base: position 34,942 of record JBEKPB010000016.1, on the reverse strand, counting down.
CCAAGCCCCTAGACTCCCGCCACATCCGAATACGGGCTGTGAGCGGGACGAGTAACTCCCGGCGCCGGCGTAGAGACCCAGCGGTTGGTGCAAGCTGGGGCGGCGACGAGAACGAATGGACCCGTGAGCCTCCGGACCAAACCGCGAGCTTCCAGGGCTCGCCAGTAGGCTCCGGCGCAGAGCGCCAGCGATAAAGGGCAGCACCGATCGGCGGGAGTAGCGCCACCAGCGCAAGAGCCCGACCCGTCGGCCAGAGAGCGGCATCGCCGAATGTGGGTGGCACCGCGGAAGGTTCGACCTTTCGTCCCTGTGGACGAAGGGTTTTTGATTCTCTGCCGCAACGGATCGGGATGAGCTCAGCCGAATGCGAAGGCCCGACCGATGCAGAGGAGACGACAGGCGCGGCGCACCACGTTCGAAAGGCGACAGGCGATACCGATGGCTCGAACCGATCCGCTCAGTCTTCGCGAGGTCCGGCAGCTCTCTGGCTCGGCCGACACGATCCTCCTGACGGCCACCCGCAACGCCGACCTCGAAACCCCGATCGGCGCATTCATGCGCTTCGACGACGGCGGCCCCTCGTTCCTTCTCGAATCCGTTGAAGGCGGAGAGCGGCTTGGGCGCTACTCATTCCTTGGCGTTGGTCCGCGGCGTCTCCTGACGGTCCGCAACGGCAAGGCCACGATCCAGTCGAGGCCCGTCGGCGTTACCGAGTTCTACCCCGATCTCCCGACCGAGACATTCGCTGCCGCCGATCCGCTCGCCGCACTGCGCCACTTCATGCCGAAGCGCCGCATCTTGCCCTCGGCCGACATTCCACGGTTTCCCGGTGGCGCCGTGGGTGCCCTCGGCTACGACGCGGTCTCCACGTTCGAGCCGACCGTCCCGCTTCCGGCGAAGGACCCGATCGGAACACCGATGGCGGCCTTCCAGGAGACGGACCTGGTCATCGTCTTCGACCACCTGACGCACACGCTCTCGGCCGTCGCGGCGCTCCACACCGAAGCCCCGGACATCGAAGGCCGATACGCGATCGCCGAACGCGCCATCTTCGAGGCGCTCGAGAGAACCGGGCGGCCCACCGAGGCCGAGATGGCCAGCCTCACGAGACGGAGCCGACGGGCGAACGGGAGAGACGACGCGGCTGACGCCGAACGGCTGGACGGTACCGAGCCTGACGCTGGTGCCAGCCCCGACGGAGACGCCACGCCAGGCCCCCGGCAGATCGAAGTCAGCCTGGATCGCGGCCAATACGAGGCGGCCGTGAGGTCGGCGAAGGAGTCCATCGCCGCCGGTGAGGCGATCCAGATCGTCATGGCGCGGCGCCAGACATTCGAGCGCCCGGTCATCGGTGGCCAGCCGCTCGACGCCGTCTCGCTGTATCGGTCGCTGCGCCGGATCAACCCGAGCCCGTACCTGTTCTTCGTACGGATGCCGGAGTTTTCCGTCGTCGGTGCGAGCCCGGAGCTGCTCGTGCGAGTCGAGGGCGACCGGATGACCACTCACCCGATCGCCGGCACTCGCCCTCGGGGCGCCACTCCAACCGAGGACGACGCCCTGGCCTATGCCCTTCAGCGCGACCCCAAGGAGCGGGCCGAGCACGTGATGCTCGTCGACCTGGGCCGCAACGACCTCGGCCGGGTGGCTCGGGCCGGGACAGTGGCGGTGACCAAGTACATGGAGGTCGAGCGTTACAGCCACGTTCTCCATCTGGTGAGCAACGTGGAGGCGCGGATGAAGCCCGGGCTCGACGCCCTCGATGTGCTGCGGAGCATCTTCCCGGCGGGCACTCTCTCCGGCGCGCCGAAGGTTCGGGCGATGCAGCTCATCGCCGAGGCGGAGGGCGAGCGGCGCGGGCTTTACGGCGGCGCCGTGGGCTATCTCGGCTACGACGGCAACCTCGACACGGCCATCACGATCCGCTCCGCGGTCCTGTGCGAGGACCGGATCCACCTCACCGTCGGCGCGGGGATCGTTGCAGGCTCGGTGCCGGAGCGTGAATTCGAGGAGACGGAGCACAAGGCGGGGGCGGTCCGACGGGCCATCGAGATGGCGATCGCCGAGACGCTCGAATACTCAGGGAGTGGCGCCGGCAGCGGCGAGGCAAGCGGCGCCGGCAGTGGTGCCGCCAGTGGCGCCGGAGATGGAGCGGCCGGCGGGGGGAGTGGCACGACAACGCCCCGTGGCGTGGCAAGTGGCACCGGCGCGACGGCCGGCGCGGCTCGGTAGGAGTAACCCGATGCTTCTCATGATCGACAACTACGACTCGTTCACCTTCAACCTCGTCCAGGCCCTCGAAGCCGCGGGCGCGGACGTACGAGTCCTCCGCAACGACGCCATCGATCGGGCCGGAATCGAGGCCCTCGCCGACGATCCGACGGTCAACCTGCGGGGCATCGTCGTCTCGCCCGGACCGGGCGACCCCGACTCGGCGGGTGTGTCGATGGACGCGATCCGCGTCGCCGTGGAGCGCAAGATCCCGCTCCTTGGCGTCTGCCTCGGGATGCAGGCCATGGCGCAGGCTTTCGGGGCGACGATCCGGCGGGCGCCGACCCTCGTCCACGGCGAGGCCTCGAACATCCGCCATGACCAGAAGGGGCTCCTCGCCGGCATGCCGTCGCCGTTCTCAGCGGCTCGGTACCACTCACTGAGCGTCGATCCGGACACGCTCCCGCCGGAGATCGCGGTCACCGCCCGGACGGTCGACGACTACGTGGTCATGGGCATCCGGCACCTCCACGCCCCGGCGGAAGGCGTCCAGTTCCATCCCGAGTCGGTGCTCACGCCCCAAGGACCGCACCTGCTCGCCAACTTCCTGAGGTTGTCCGGCGAGGGCGACGGCATTCTCCTCGACGACGCGTCGGGCTCGTTCGCCCTGGCAGGCTTCGTGGACGGTGTCGACGCCGGAACCGCGGCGGCCGCAGCCGCGGCGGCCACCCCCGCCTCGACGCCCGCAGCGGCCGCCGGCCGCGTGGAGGCGGTGCGATGAGCGAGCAGGTCAAGGCGGCCCTCGCGGCCGTCGTCGACGGCAAGACGCTCTCCATGGACGAGGCTCACGCGGCGATGGGTTCGGTCATGGACGGCGAAGCGTCGCCGGCCCAGCTTGCGGCGCTGCTCGTGGCGCTGCGGATGCGCGGTGAAACGGTCGAGGAACTGGCTGGTTTCGCGGTCGCGATGCGCGAGCGGGCGTTGCGAGTGGAAGCTCCCGACGGAGCCATCGACACGTGCGGCACGGGCGGCGACGGCAGCAACACCTTCAACATCTCGACGGCCGCGGCCGTGGTCGTTGCCGCGGCCGGAGTCCCGGTGGCGAAGCACGGCAACCGCGCCATAACCTCGGCCTGCGGCTCAGCTGACGTGCTCGAGGCCCTCGGGATCTCGACCGATCTCTCCCCGTCGGAGGCGGCCGAGGAGCTGCGGACCCACGGGTTCGCATTCCTGTTCGCGCCCGGCTACCACCCGGCGATGAAGCACGCCGGACCCACGCGCCGTGAGATCGGCGTCAGGACGGCCTTCAACCTGATCGGCCCCATGACCAACCCGGCCGGCGCGCGGCGCCAGGTCGTTGGAGTTGGCGATCCGACCGCGGCCCCCAAGCTCGCCGAGGTGCTGCGGCTGCTCGGTGCGGAGCGCGCGCTGGTCGTCCATGGCCGCGGCCTCGACGAGCTGCCCCTCGACGGCTCGGGCGTCCTCTACGACGTCACCCCGGCCGGCGTGACGAGGCGGGAGGTGGTGGCAGAGGAATTGGGCCTATCCCCAGCGCCACTCACCGCGCTCTCTGGCGGGAGTCCCGCCGAAAACGCCGCGCTTGTCGAGGCGGTCCTGGCCGGCGAGGCCGGGCCACGCCGCGACGTCGTCCTGCTGAATGCCGCCGCGGCCTTGATGGCGGCCGGCCGGGTCGCCGAGCTGGGCGACGGTCTAGCGCTCGCGGCCGAGACGATCGGATCGGGAGCCGCGACGCGGCTGCTCGCCCGGCTGAGAGCGGCGAAGAGCGCGCGAGACGCGGCAAAGGCAGAGGTGGCTCCGGTATGACGACCGTTACGGGCAAAGGAGAAGGCCAGGCCCGGGGCCGAGACACTGTGGCGGTGAGCGCCCCCGCGCCTGGACCCGGCGACGCCGCCAACCGGGTTCGTGCCGGCGTAGTGGCCGAGATCGCCGAGCGGCGGCGAGCTGACGTCGATCGTGAGCTCGGGTCGAGGAGCTATCGAGCCCTCGCGGACGACGCGGCCGAATACTCGGCGCTGCCGGGTAACGCGCCGCGGCCGATCGCAGAGCGTCTGGCGGCGCCGGGCCTGCATCTGATCCCCGAGGTCAAGCGCCGCTCGCCATCGGCGGGCGCCATTGCCGCGGACGCCGATCCTGTAGCCCTTGCCCAAGCCTACGAGGCGGGCGGTGCGAGCGCGATCTCCGTCCTGTGCGAGCCGCACTGGTTCGGTGGCTCCGTGGCGGACTTGAGCGCCGTGAGAGCCGCGGTCACCCTGCCGGTGCTGGCGAAGGAATTCGTCGTCGACGAGCGCCAGCTCCCGGCCCTGCGCTCTGCCGGAGCCGACATGGTCCTGCTCCTGGCGTCTGTCCTGACGAGCAAGAAGCTCGCGCGCTTCGCCGGGCTGGCCCGCGAGCTCGGTCTGGAGCCGCTCGTCGAGGCGCACGACGAGCGCGAGCTCGACGCCGCCCTGGCTACGGATGCCCATCTCATCGGCCTGAACAACCGGAATCTGCGAACGCTCGGGGTGGATCCCGAGCAGTGCGTCAGGCTGCGACCACTGGTGCCGAACGACCGGCTGGTGGTCGGCGAGTCGGGCGTCGGCGAGCCCCGAACCCTGATCGGCTGGCGGGCGGTCGGGATCGACGCTGCCCTCATCGGCGAGGCGCTGATGCGCTCGGCCGATCCGGCCTCGGCGGCGCGTGCATTCGTCGCCGCTGGTTCTGTGCCACGCGACGTGGCCGCGGAGGCGCGGCAGCCGCTCGTCAAGATCTGCGGCGTCACCGACTCGGAAGGAGTGCTCGCTGCTCTCCGTGCCGGCGCCGATGCCATAGGCCTGAACCTGGTCCCCGGCACGCCGCGAGCCCTCGCGCTGGCCGAGGCCTCGTGGCTGGCCTCTCTGGCGCGTGGCGCTTCACCCGCCGGAAAGCGGCCCCGGGTAGTGGCCGTGATGGCCGACGCCCCCGCCTCCATGATCGAGGCGGCGATCGCCGCGTTCGACCCCGACGCGATCCAGCTCTCGGGCGACGAGCCGGTCTCCGCGATCGCCGCCGTTCGGCGACCCGTCTGGAAGGTGCTGCATCTGCCGGCCGGCGACACGATCGACGCCGCCGCCACTGCGGCCGGCGCGTCAGCGGGACCCGCGTACGCCGGTCAGGTGGCCGCAAATGCGATCGAGGCAGGCAAGGCGTATCTCGCCGCCGGCACCGAGCGGCTCATTCTCGATACCGCCGGAGGTCCGTTCCCCGGAGGGACCGGCCGTCAGATCGCCCGCCAGATAGCGGCCGCGGTCGCCCGGGAGATCCCGATCATCCTGGCCGGCGGTCTCGATGCGGGGAACGTGGCCGCGGCCGTCCTCGAAGTGCCGGCGATCGGCGTCGATGTGGCCTCGGGCGTGGAGATCCATCCGGCTGCGGCCTCGCCGCGCGTCGCATCGGCGACCGCCAGGGCCACGGCAGCGGTCGGCTCGAGGCCTCGGAAGGATCCGCTTCGGGTTGCGCTCTTCGTCAAGCGTGCCCGCGCCGCTCGGTTCGATCGGCCGCACGTCCGACCCCGACCCACCCCCGTTCCGGATTCCCTTCTCGACCCCGATTCGGCCGGCCGCTGGGGCCTGGATCGCGATTTCGGTGGTCGGTACGTGCCGGAGACTCTCATCGCCGCGCTCGAGGAGCTGGAGGCGGCGTGGATCCAGACTCGCCACGATCCGCGCTTCTGGGCCGAGTTGCGCGAGCTGCAGTTCCACTACGGCGGTCGACCGACTCCGATCTACCGGTCGGACCGGCTCGCGGCCGAGATTCTGGAGCGAGCGCGGGAGATCGCGAGCTCTTCGGTCGGTTCGTCGGGCGACTCGATCGCTGCCGGCTCGGTCGCGGCCGGCGCTCTGCCCGAGCGGCTCCGCCTCTACCTCAAGCGCGAGGACTTGAACCACACCGGCGCCCATAAGCTCAACAACGCCCTGGGCCAGGTCCTGCTTGCGAGGCGGCTTGGCAAGCGTCGGGTGATCGCCGAAACAGGCGCCGGAATGCACGGCGTGGCCACGGCAACGGCCTGCGCGCTCCTCGAGATACCGTGCGTCGTCCACATGGGCATCGAGGACATTCACCGTCAGGCGCCGAACGTCCTGCGCATGGAGGCTCTCGGGGCCGAGGTACGGCCGGTCCACGGCGGTTCGGGCACTCTCAAGGACGCCGTCAGCGAGGCCTTGCGCGACTGGGTGACCAACGTCGAAACCTCGCACTACTGCCTCGGCTCGACGATGGGCCCGCACCCGTACCCGCAGCTCGTGCGCGATTTCCAGCGCGTCATCGGCGACGAGGCTGCGGCACAGCTGTATGAGGTCGAAGGACGGCTGCCGGACCTGGCAATCGCTTGCGTCGGCGGCGGCTCCAACGCCCTCGGACTGCTTCACCGTTTCATCGGCGAGCCGAGTGTTCGGCTCGCCGTAGCGGAGGCGGCAGGGGAGGGGATTGCCACCGGTCGCCACGCTGCCGCCCTGCTCGGGGGAACGCCTGGCATCCTGCACGGGTCGCGCTCGTACATGCTCCAGGATGCCGACGGGCAGGTCATCGAGGCGGTCTCGATCTCGGCCGGGCTCGACTACCCGGGGATCGGGCCGCAGCTCTCGGCGCTCATGCAGGCGGGGCGGCTCATCGTCTCGTCCGCGACCGACGCAGAGGCGGTGGCTGCACTTCGGCAGGTCGCCCGGACCGAGGGCATCCTCGCGGCCGTGGAGTCGGCCCACGCCGTCGCGGCGCTGCCCGACGTCCTGGCGCGCATCGCGATGGAGCGGGGGAGCGGCGAGCCCGCTCGCAACGCCCGCGAGAGAGTGGTCCCGGACGCCGCCCGCCAGAGGGTGGCCCCCGCTCCTGCCGCCGGCCCCCTGCCTCGCGAGGCCGTGGTTGTGCTCGGGCTATCGGGCCGCGGGGACAAGGACCTCGCCGCCCTCGGACTAAAGGAGGCCGGTCGATGACGGCGGTGGCACGCCGGTCGACCGCCGGTTCTCATGGTGCGGCCGTGCCAACCCCAACGGGCGCGGCCGCGCCTACCCTCCCGGGCTCGGGGGCAGCGGCCGCCTCGGCCGGAACCTCGGGGACGGCCGGGGCCGCGCGCATCGCCTCGGCTTTCGCTCGCGCGGCGTCCGAGGGCAGGGCCGCGCTCATTCCATACGTGGTCGCCGGCTATCCGGACCGCGATACCTCGCTGAAGGCGGCCCTGGCCGCGGCCGACGCCGGCGCCGATCTGCTCGAAGTGGGATTGCCGTATTCCGATCCGCTCGCCGACGGCGCCACTCTTCAGCGAGCTACCTCGGCCGCGCTCCGCGCCGGCGCCAACCTCGGCAGCTCCGTGGCTCTGCTCCGGGCGATCTCGGTCGCCCGCCCGAACGTCCCGCTCGTGCCCATGTGCTACGCCAATCAGATCATCGGCGGCGGGGACGGCCGGGCCGTCGCCACGAGGCTGGCGGAGGCCGGCGCCAGCGGCGTGATCGTGGCCGACCTCACACCGGACGAGGGCGTGCGTTTCGAGGCCGTCGCCCGCGAGGTCGGGCTGGCCGTCGTTTATCTCATCGCCCCAACGACGATGCCGGCGCGCCGGCTCGAAGTCGCGCACCGTTCGGGCGGCTTCCTCTACTGCGTGTCACTCGTGGGCGTCACCGGCGCCCGATCCTCACTGCCGCCTTCGGTCAAGGGCCTCGTAGCCGCGGCCAAGGCGGATTCGCCCGTGCCCGTGGCCGTCGGTTTCGGGGTCAGCAAGCCCAGCCACGTCGCGATGCTCGTCCGGGCGGGAGCCGACGGCGTCATCGTGGCCTCGGCCCTGGTCGATGCCCTCGGCCCCGACGGCCGCGACATCGCGGCCCTGGGCCGTCTGGTCGGGGCGTTGCGCGCCGCGACAGCACGCTAGCCAACGCCGGAGCCATCGCATCTGGTCGGAGGGGATGGTTGGCGCCGGCCCGCCGTCAGCGTCGTTGCCATTTCGGTCGTTAGGTCAGACGCCCGTCTGGCCCGACGGCGGGGGAGGGCCGAACTCGTAGCCGCAGAAGCGACAGAGGAGCGCGCCGGCCGTGACTCGCTCGGCGCACTGGGGGCACGTCTTCGTGTCGTCGTTCGAGCCGTCGGCGGTGGGAAGGATCGGGGCCGGAGCCGCTGCGAGAGCCGGGGTCGATCTCGCCGGTCGGTATTCGTAGACCACAACGAGTTCGCCTGTTGGCTTCGCCACCTTGAGGAAGGCCAGCACTCTTGCCCGTTTGCCCCATGTTCCGGGGACGTAGGTCTGCGAGGCGGGGAACCAATGGTGGAAAGCGAGTTCCTGCGCTTCCTCTTCGGCTTGGGCCGCCGCCAACTCGAAGTCGCCTCGATAACGGACTGTCCGGGTCGCGCCCCGAGCCGTTGGCTTGGCGAACCAGGCTAGCTCGTGGTCTCCCGGATGCGATGGAGGCAGGAAGCAGGGATATCCCTCAGGGTCGGTCCATTCACAACGTCGCCACTGGTGGGGTCCTTGATGTGAGAGGAACCGGACGCAGCGATAGCCCTCAGTGTCGGTTGCCGGACAACGTAACCATTGGCTTGCCATGGACTCGGATCCACCCCCCGGAGCATTGCCTGAGACACATCATGCGCCCGTGCCTGGGAGTATGCGACGGCGAACATGGCCGACCCATGCGAATCCGGTGGTTCGGGCGCCGTTCCCAACCGGGGAACACTGGAGGCTGGGCGGAGTCGCTTGGCGGATCAGCCCTCGCGGTCGTTCCGGTGGCCGCGGAGCAACCGTCTGGCGACGCCGGACGCGCTCCCGGGGAGGAGACGGCTGACGAGAGCAACGACCGCCGCCATCACGAACAGCCCGAGCAGCGCCGCCACCGTATAGCTGCGCATCCCTCGCCGTTTCGGTCCGTCCGACTCCATCGATCCGCGCCTCCTCAAGCAGGCTGCGAGCCCGACTTCTCCAGTTCCTCCAGGCGCTTGATAGTTTCGATGAGTTGGCGGTAGAGCGCCAGTAGGGCGTCCTGTGGCAGCGGGCCGTTGTTGGCCATCGCAACCCGGACCATGACCTCCCGCTCGCGCTCCGCGTCGGTGATCGGGCGGCCGACGCGCACCTTGGCCTTACCGGCGTCTACACCGAGCCTGGCCCGGCGGTTGAGCAGCCTGACGATCTCGCGATCCAGTGCGTCGATCTCGGCGCGGAGGGTGTCCAGGTCGTCGTCGATCATCTGGCGCGCCCCGGCTCCGTTCGGGCGGCGACCAGCTCGAGGGCCATCGTGTAGCCGGCCGGGCCCTTGCCCACGATCCGCTCCGCGGCGATGTCGTGGAGGTAGTTGACGCGGCGGAACGGCTCGCGCTCGCCCGGGTCCGAGATGTGCACCTCGACGAACGGCCGGCCGATGCCCTTGAGCGCGTCCCGGAGCGAGACGCTCGTATGAGTCAGGCCGCCGGCGTTGACGATCGCCCAATCGAAGTCGCGGAGGTGGAGGCGATCGATCAGCGCCCCTTCGTGGTTCGACTGGAAGCACTCGACCTCAAGGCCGAGCTCCGTGCCGCGCCGCCGCAGACCCTCCTCGATCTCGGAGAGCGTGGTTCGGCCGTAGATCTCGGGTTCGCGAATGCCCAGCAGATTCAGGTTCGGGCCGTTCAGGACGAGCACACGGGTCATTCGACGCCTGCCTCCGACCGAACCGGCACCGACGGACCGGCCGGGTGCCTGGAACCAACCCGGAGAGCCGCAGCCAGCCCGGCTTCGACTGCCTCCGGCGGCACATCCGAACGAACGACCACCCCGGACTCGGTCGGCAGGACCCAGTTGAGGCGGCCCAGGACATGCTTCTTGTCGGTCGCGACGTGTTCGAGGACTTGCTCGCGCGAAACCGCGGGTGGCTCCACGGCCAATCCGAGCCTGTCGAGGAGCCGGTTGACCCTGGCGGCCCGTTCGATCGTGGTGAGGCCCATTGCCGTGGCGATGGCGAATGCGCCGCGCAAGCCATAGGCCACGGCCTCCCCGTGGAGGATCGAGCTGTAACCCGCAGCGGCTTCGATGCCGTGGCCGATCGTGTGGCCGAGGTTGAGGGTCATCCTCACGTTGGCCTCGCGGGCGTCGGCGGTGACCACCTCGACCTTGGCCCAGGCGCAGCGCTCGACCATCTCCGCAACCGCGCCGGATTCGATCGCCTCCACGTCGCCGCGCGCGATCGCCTCGCCGTCCTCCTCGACCAGCTCGAGCAGCCGCTCGTCGCCGAGGACGGCCATCTTGACCACCTCGCCCAGCGCGGCTTGCCGCTCTCTGGCGGGGAGCGTGGCGATGAACGAAACGTCGGCGATGAAGGCCACGGGCTGGTGGAACGCGCCTATCAGGTTCTTGCCCTCGGGAATGTCGACGGCGGTCTTGCCGCCGAGCGCGGCGTCGATCTGGCCGACCAGCGTGGTGGGCACGTGGACGATGGCCACGCCCCGCAGGTAGGTTGCGGCAGCGAAGCCCGCGGCGTCGGTCAGGGCCCCTCCGCCTATCGCCACGAGCGTCTCCCTGCGATCGACGTGGAGTCGAGCCAGGGCGCGGCATGTCTCCTCCACCACATTCATCCGCTTGGCGTCCTCGCCGCGCGGCAGGAGGATCCGCTCAACCTTCCAACCAGCGGCCGACAGCGCGGCAGCGATGCCCGAGCCGGCCACTTCCCAGGTGCGTGGCTCGGCCAGCAGGATTGCCCGCCGAGCCTCGGCACGGGTCAGAGCCGATGCGACCGCCTCGGCCGCGTTGCCGCAGCCGATCTCGACGTCCCCGATCGCCGTGTCGGCGCGAAGCACGGTCACTGACCCCCGCCGGACGTCGCCGAGGTGCCCCTCAATCGCCCGCAGGACGGCCTCGAGGTTAGCCGCGCCGCTGATCTGGAGCGCGGGCGCGTAGAAGCGGCGCCGATCCTCGCCGAGCCGGCGCAGCGTGGCCACGGCATCCGTGCCGGCGACCAGCGGGCGGACGTTGGAGCTCCGCCCGAGGCGGCTTGCCAGGACCTCGGGCGAGCCATCCAGCCACACCGGGAAGCGGTCGCGGTACAGGAGCCAGCGGTTGCGCGGATCGATGACCGCGCCGCCGCCGGTGGCAATCACACGCCGGAGAACCGGATCGGGATCGGCCGGGCCGAGCGAGAGGACAGCTTCGCGCTCGTACCGCCGGAAACCGGGCTCGCCTTCCTTGGCGAAGATGTCGGGCACAGACTTGCCGACCTGCCGCTCGACCAGCTCGTCGAGGTCGATGAACGTCGCGGCGTGCCTGCTGGCCAGCCGGCGTCCGACGGCACTCTTGCCGCTGCCCGAAAGGCCGACCAGGACGACGTCCACGGTCTACTCGCTTTCGGCTGGGGCGGCGCCGCCGGGAAGCGGAGTGCCACCCTCATGACCGGCGGGCCCCGCCGTGAGCCTTGCGCGGTGCCGCGCGAATGCTTCCAGCACTTCGGCCAGAGAGTCACCGCCGAACTTGTCGAGGACGGCGTCGGCCAGGGTCAGGCAGACCATCGCCTCGGCGACGACACCCGCGGCCGGCACGACGCAGATATCGCTGCGCTCGTAGTGGGCCTTCTCGACCGGCTCACCCGTGATGAGGTCGGCCGAGGGGAGGGGGCGAGGGAGCGTAGAGATGGGCTTGGCGGCCCCTCTGACGACGATCGGCTGGCCGTTGGAGATCCCGCCCTCGAGCCCGCCGGCGTTGTTGGTCCGCCGCTCCCATTCGCCGGCCGGGTTCCGGCCCTCGATCACGTCCATGACGCCCGAGCCGAACAGCCGCGTCTGCGCGAAGCCGAGTCCGAGCTCGACGCCCTTGACGATCGGGATGCTCATGACCGCGCCGGCCAGCGCCGCATCGAGGCGCCGGTCCCAGTGGACGTGGCTGCCAAGGCCGATCGGAACGCCGCTGGCAACGACCTCGAAGACGCCGCCGACCGTGTCGCCGGCGCTCCGGGCCTCGTCGATGCGGGCGATCATCCGCTCCTCGGCCGCAGGGTCCGGGCAGCGCAGCGGGCTCGCCTCGGCTTCGGCGCGTGACCGAGTGGCTCCGGCCGGATCGTAGGCAACTCCGCCAACCTCGGCCGTGAACGACCACACGTCGATGCCAAAGGTTGCCAGCAGCGCCCGAGCCACTGCCCCGGCCGCGACGCGGGCCGCGGTTTCCCGCGCCGAGGCCCGTTCGAGGACGTTGCGGACGTCGTCGAAGCCGTATTTGGCGGCGCCGGCCAGATCGGCGTGGCCGGCCCGCAGCCGCGTGACCCGCGCCGCCTTCTTGTCGCCCGCCTCGGCCAGCGCGGCCAGCTCCGCGGCCGCCTCATCGGTGAGTGGCTCGACCTGCATCACCCGCGTCCAATTGACCCAGTCGAGGTTGCGGATGAGCAGCAGGATCGGCGAGCCGAGGGTGAACCCGTGGCGTACCCCGGCGAGGATCTCGGCGCGATCCTGCTCTATCGACGTGCTCCGTGCCCCGCGCCCGTATCCGCGCTGCCTGCGCGCGAGGTCGACCGCGATCTGGTCCGCGGTCAGCGGCAGGCCGGCCGGCATGCCCTCGACGGTAGCCGAGAGGGCAGGGCCGTGGGACTCGCCGGCAGTCAAGAATCGCAGACGGCCCATCGTGAGGTCCTATGCGGGCTTGCCGGCGGCCGCGCCATCCGTGGAGGGCCCCGCCGATTCATTCGTCGCATCTCCGGCCGGCCCCATATCCACGGGCATCTGCCGGAGTCCTTGTTCGCGGGCACGGTCGAGCTCGGCCTGCATGACCTCGATCGGGGCCGGCTTGCCGGTCCACAGCTCGAATGCCAGCGCACCCTGCCGGAGGAGCATCAGTTCGCCGCCGAGAGCCGCGTCGTGCGCCGCCGCTGCGTCCTTCAGGAGCTGGGTGACGGGTGGGTTGTAGATCAGGTCGACGACGAAGATGTCGGGCGGCAGGAGCTCGGCCGGGATCGGCGTCTCACCCGGCTCCATACCGACAGAGGTGGCGTTGACCAGCACCTTGGTCTTGGCGAGCTCCGCCTCGATCACGGACTCATGCCACGGCATCGCCCGCAGGTCCATGTGGGCGGCGCTGCGGCCGAAGTGCTTGACCAGCGCCTCGCCGCGATGGAGATGGCGGTTGAAGATGACGATGCGCTGGAAGCCTTCGCTGATCAGCGCCGACACGACCGCCCGGGAGGCACCACCTGCGCCGAGCACGACGGCGTGCCGCGGCATCTTCTGCTTGCCGACCACCTTGTCGAGGGCGACCTTGAAGCCGGCCACGTCCGTGTTGTGGCCGACCAGCTTCTTGCCGTCGCGCGAGATCGTGTTTACTGCGCCGGTCGCCTGAGCATCTTCGCTGAGCCGGTCGACGAGCGCGACGACGTGCTCTTTGTGCGGGATGGTCACGTTCGCTCCGAGGAAGTCCTCTCCCCGGAGCTCGGCCACGGCGTCCGCGAGGTCGATCTGCCGGCGGTCCCACAGCTCGTAGCGGGCGTCGATTCCGAGGGCGTCGAAGGCAGCCTGCTGCATCGCGCCCGAGAAGGAATGGGCGACGGGATGGCCGATCAGGACGACACGGTTGGTCATGCTCGGAGCCTTTCCAGTTCGGTAAAGAAACTCGGGTACGAAACGGCCGCACTTTCGGCACGGTCGATCGATGTCGAGCCGGACGCGATGAGGCCGGCGACCGCAAAGGTCATCGCCAGCCGGTGGTCGTCGAGCGTCTCCGTCGGAGACCCGACGAGCTGAGTGGGGCCTTCTATGGTGATGTCATCACCGTCGACCGCCACGTCTGCGCCAAGAGCACGCAGCCCCTTGGCGATCCCGGCGATACGGTTCGATTCCTTGTTCCGGAGCTCGCCGGCGCCACGGATCGTGGTCCGGCCGCGCGCCTGCGTTGCGGCCAGGCATAGGATCGGGATCTCGTCGATGGCCGCGGCCACGTCTGTGGGACCGAGATCGATGCCACGCAGCTCGCTCGAGCGGACCGTCAGGTCCGCCAGCGGCTCGCCCGCATCGCCGGGGGTCGCCGAAGCGCCGCCGATCGGGGTCTCCTCGATCTGGGCCCCCATCCGTGAAAGCAGGTCAATCGCCGCCCGGCGGGTCGGGTTGACGCCGACGGCGTGCAGGGTCAGCTCCGCATCGGGGTGAACGGCTCCCGCCACCAGCCAGAACGCCGCGGCGGAAGGATCGGCCGGGACTCTCTCGTCCAGCGGTCGAAGCCGCGCGCCACCCTCTAGAGTCCAGGCCACTGGTCCGCCTTCCGAACTCGTCGCCGGCTCCCGCCGGACCTCTATGCCGCGCGACCGAAGCATCCGCTCGGTGTGGTCTCGCGTGGCCACCGCCTCGCGTACCGTCGTAACCCCTTCCGCACGAAGGCCAGCCAGCAGGATCGCCGACTTGACCTGGGCGCTCGGTACGCGGGTCGTGAAGTCGATGGCTCGGAGCCGTTGACTACCGATGACGACCAGCGGAGGGAGGGTATCCGAACGACGCGCGTACAAAGCCGCGCCCATAGAGCGCAGTGGTTCGATGATACGGGCCACCGGTCGGGTCCGCAACGAAGCATCGCCGTCCAGGACGGCGAAGAATGGCAACCCGGCAAGGAGCCCGGAGCACAGTCGCAGGCTGGTGCCGGAATTGCGGCAGTCGAGCACGCCCTCGGGTTCGTGCAGGGCGCTGGCGCCAGGCGAGCTCACCCGATAGTCGACGTTCAATCCGTCCTCAGCCACTCGTTCGACGGTCGCACCGAGGGCGGCGACGATGCCGGCGGTCGCCCGGACGTCACGGCCGTCCCCGGCTCCGGAGATCGAGACGTCGCCCTCAGAGAGGGCCGCCAGGATCAGGGCGCGATGCGAGATCGACTTATCGCCGGGCAGCCGTGGCTCGCCACGCAGGCGCGTGGCTCGGGAGACAAGCCGGGGCAGCCCCCCGGCGGGCGACGTGGCTGCCATCGGAGCTAATGCTTGCTCGTCCCGCCGACGTGGACCGGGCTTGCCATGGCGAACGGGTCCTTGATAAGCGTCCGGACCACTTCGTGGATCTGCGTGAGAGCGCTGGCCATGTCGGCGAATTGGGCAAAGGTGAGCGACTGCTCGCCATCCGACTTGGCCTCGTCAGGGTTGGGGTGGACCTCGACCATGATGCCGTCTGCTCCGGCGGCGACGGCCGCAAGGGCCATGGGCTTGACCAGCCAGCGCTTTCCGGTCGCGTGCGATGGATCGACCACGACCGGGAGGTGGGTCAGGTGGTGGAGCAGGGGCACTGCCGTCAGGTCGAGGGTGTTGCGCGTGTACGTTTCGAAGGTCCGGATGCCGCGCTCGCACAGGATCACGTGCGGATTGCCCGACGAAACGATGTACTCGGCGGCCATGAGCCACTCTTCGATCGTGGCGCCATAGCCTCGCTTGAGCATCACCGGCCGGCCCGCCTTGCCGACCGCGGTCAGCAGCGAGTAGTTCTGCATGTTCCGGGTCCCGACTTGGAGGATGTCGGAGTTCCGGGCAACGACTTCGACCTGGCTCGGCTCCATCACCTCGGTGATGGTCGGCAGGCCGGTCTCCTTGCTCGCCTCGGCCAGGTAGCGGAGACCCTCGACGCCAAGGCCCTGGAAGGCATACGGGCTGGTTCGAGGCTTGAAGGCACCCCCCCGCAGGATAGTGGCGCCGGCCGCGGCCACGGTCTTTGCCGTCTCGATCATCATCTCGCGGCCCTCGATCGAGCACGGGCCGGCCATGATCGTCAGGTTGCCGTTGCCGATCTTGGTGCCCAACACCTCGATGACGGTGTCTTCCGGGTGCGACTCACGCGAGGTGAGCTTGAACGGGCGCGTGATCGGCGTCACAGACTCAACGCCGGGCATGACGGACAGCTTACTCATGAGAAGGTCCCTTACCGGAGCCACGTCGCCAAGGACGGCAATCACGACCCGCTGGGTGCCGTAATTGTCATGGGGCGTCAGATCGTACTGGCGGAGCTGGTCGCGAACGTTGTTCGCTTCCTGCTCCGTAGCGCCCATCGACATAACGATGATCATCTGGCGGTCCTCCTTGGGGGGCCTGCCGGCGGGGTCCTGGTCGGGCAACAAAAAAGCAGAGGCGTTGCCTCTGCTTGCACCCGGCACGACCCGCGATCCCGGGCCTAGGCTCCGGGAACGGTCATGCCGGGTTGCGGTAAAAGAAGAAAGTCTGGTCCATATCGGTGCTCGCGACAGTAGCGGCCAATTTCCCAGGTGTCAAATCTGATACGGTCTGGCGGAAGGTGCGACGAGACGAACACCTCCACCCGGAGGGCACGGCCTTGGGCGATGAGGAGAGAAGTGCTGAAAAGGTCGCCGTACCCTTCCTCGCAGACCCGGAATCGTGGGCATTGCTGATGGTAACGAGCCTGAATGTGGGGCGAGGAGAGCCGGGGCCTGGAGACGAATGGGCGTTTCCGGCGCGGCCTGGCGGCGAGACCGGGGATGCAGACGAGGCGGTTGCCGCGCCCGCCCTCGAGGGCGGCGGTCTGCGTTTGCTGCACCGCCTGACGCACAGGCGCTGAACGCGAGCCGTGCCGCCGCTCCGACGGGCAGCGCCGGAGGGCCATCGGTCCATTGACCGGTGCCGCGGTCGCTCCGAGAATGGGCGCTGAGAAGAATGGGCGCTGAGTCGCACCCCTGGGGAGGAGACGTCGATGGGCGATGGGAAGCGGGCTGATGACCGGAGTGTCGGCGCGCCCCTTGTCGACGGAGAGGGCATGGCCGCAATCCTGATGGTGATGGACAGCGTGAAACTGGGACCCGGCACGTATGGGCCGGGCGACGAGTGGAAGTTCCCGGTGGGGCCCGTCGATGAGACCGAGAACGTAGACGAGACCGTTGCCGAACCTGCCGTTGCCGGCCACGCGGTCGGTCTTCTTCACCGCTTGACGCATAGGGGCTGATCCACTCGAGCCAGACCTCGCGGGCCGGCCCGATCGCCTGAGTGTCTCAAGCCTAGAAAGGGGGCAGCGGGTCGGGCGGCGGCTCGTCCGTCGGCGGCGCCAGCTCCAGCTGCCACCAGATCACGTCACGCCACGCACCCGCTTTCCAGCCAATGCGCTTGTAGACGCCGACAGGTTTGAACCCCATCGCCAGGTGGAGCCCGACGCTCGCGTCGTTGGGTAGCGTGGCGCCGGCGCAAGCCACCTGGAATCCCTGCCGGCGCAGCCTGTCCAGGAGCTCGGTGTATAGCCGCCGGCCGGCTCCCGCGCCCCGATGCGAAGCGGCGACGTATACGGATACGTCGGCCGCCCACCGATACGCGGCTCGCGCCCGGTGCGGCGAAGCGTAGGCGTAGCCGACCACCTCGCCGCGCTCTTGGAGCACGAGCCATGGGTGAGTCCTGGTCGTCGACCGGATGCGGTCGCGGAATTCCTCCAGCGTGGGTACCTGCTCCTCGAACGACACGGAGGTGTCACGCACGAACGGCGCATATATGCCTAGACATGCAGCCGCGTCGCGGTCCGGAACCGCATCACGCACGACCCAGACTGTGGTCTGCTCGGCCATCGACCGCCGCTCCAATCACTCAACGACCCCGAGAGCACATCTCGGGGTCGTTTGCGTTCGAATGTTGGCGCGCCCGGCGGGACTCGAACCCACGACCTCCAGGTCCGCAACCTGGCGCTCTATCCACTGAGCTACGGGCGCGCGCTGCTGTGCCTCGGTGCGGAAGGACTGGCGGAGAGGGAGGGATTCGAACCCTCGAGGCAGGTTACCCCACCTGGCGGTTTAGCAAACCGCTGCACTAGACCGGCTATGCGACCTCTCCAGAGTCACAGCGGCCGGGATTCTAGCATGGCCGACCGCGGCAGCAATGGCCGAGGTCACTCCTCGGCAAATCCCTCGAGTCGGAAGCGGACGAAGAAGCGCGAGACCAATCCTCCGCCCATTCGTTCGCGGGCAATGTCAGCCGGTTCGAAGCCGGCATTTTCGGCGATCGATGCCATCTCCGCCGGCCCGAAGGTGAGCAGCCCGAGGTCGTATATGAGCGCTACGCCATCCGGACGGAGGACTCGTGCGATCTCGGCGAAGACAGCCGCCGGTTCTGTCCAGTGATGGAGGCTCAGAGTCGAGACCACCAGGTCGACGGAGGCGTTGGCGAAAGGCAGATTGGCCGCGTCGCCGACGATGAACCGCAGCCGTCCATCGGTGGTGGCGTGCCGGCTGGCCCACAGGAGCATGCTGGGCGACAGGTCCAGCCCGGCGATGCGCGCGTCGTGCAAGCGTCTCGAAAGCGTCACCACGAGGTCACCCGGTCCACAGCCCAGGTCCACGATGGTGGCGCGCCGGTTCTTGCCCAGATCTGCGAGCTCCTCCGCGACGTCCTCCGCGACGCGGCGATACAGCCGCCCCAGGATCGGGGCGAGAACCCGGGCATATGTGGCGCTCTCGGGCTCCGAGAATCTCTCGACGTGAGCGTCAACCCAGCCGGCCACCGCTCGGGCCAGGAGCCGGCCGGGCCGGGTGAAGATCGCCAGAACGCTAACCACGAGGAGGGCTGAGAAGATCCGGCGCACGCCCTTCCCGCGGGCTTTGTCCGCGAGGCCCGCCGCCGGAGTGCCGGCCTCGGTAGCGTTGTCGACCTTGCTGCGGCGGAAGAACTTCACGGCTGATACCTGTCTGCTCTGGCGACCAGGTCCTGAGGATAGGTGCCCGGTCCAACTCGGACCCTGCAAAGGAGCATACGGTTGTTCCACGTTTGCGGCAGCGAGCCACTCTGGATTACGGCAGTCTCGACGCCCGGCGTCGCGGCAACCACGGACTGTACGAGCGCGTCGGTGAGTCCGGCAGGATAGGCGAATGACTGGGGCCAGACCCCGACGTCCGACGCAATGATCCTGGAGGCGCCGAAGATCTCGCTCGTCAGCCTCGCTGGATCCATCGCCTCGAGATTCGAATGGCTCACGGTGTGGTTGCCGATCTCGTTCCCGGCTGCCTGCAGGGCCCGGAGCTCGTCCACCGTCAGGTGGTCCGGCGTGTCGATCCGTCCGGCGACGACGAAGTACGTCGCGACGAAACCATCGCGCCCGAGGACCGGAGCGGCGTACGTATAGCCATCTTCGTAGCCGTCGTCGAAAGTGACGACGAAACTCCGAGGACTCGGTTGCATACCCAGCCGCAGGTCGTCCCCGAGCTGCCCCATGGTGATGGTGTGCCAGCCCGCTGAGGACATCGCGTCCATCTGAGCGGCGAACAACTCCGGCGGAACGATCAAGCTCCGGGCGGAGCCTGTCTCTCCCGCCGGCGGCTTGATGCGGTGGTATTCGAGGATCGGGACGTGCAGGGTCATGCCCGCCGCCGCGATCGTGGGTAGCGGCGTCGGCTCGGGTACGGGCCGGCAGATGGCATCCGGGCCCGGCGCGCACGGTGCCGCGCTCGCAAGATCGGCCGGCGGCGTGCCAGCCGGAAGCGCGTTCCATGCGGTTGGCAGCGGAAGAACGCCCGCGACGGCTGGAGCGTCGGCCGGCCCTCCGGCTCTCGGCGTTGTCATGGCAACCGTGCCCGATGTCGCCCGTGCATCGACTCGACCCACGCCGGGCCCCAGGCCGGCGGTGGACGAGGACGTGCTCAACCCCGCCGCGGCAAGCGTCGCTACCGCTATGACCGCAACGAACAGCACCATCGAGCCGCCCCTCGCCGCCGACGCCAGGCCTCGGGCCACGGGCGCGGACGGCAGCCGATGTGCCCGGAGCAGTAGCCTCGCGCGATGTCTGGGATCCCTCACGGCCGGTATTGTGGAGCCAGATCGCCCCATTGGTGAAGGGCCGAGCAGGCCGGAGTCGCGCAGCGCGCCGGCCTCGCCCCGCCCGGCGTCCCGTAGCCGGGCAGCCTCGACCCGCCTCGTAGAAGCGCGCTATCCTCGGGCCGACGTCATCGGTCCGAAGGGAGCTGGGGATGGAAAGTCTAGGGTTCATCGGGCTCGGTACGATGGGCTCGTCCATGGCGGCCAATCTGCTTCGCGCCGGGGCCCAACTCATCATTTGGAACCGCACTTCGGGGCGTGCGGCCGCAGTCCTAGAGCTGGGCGCGAACGAGGCGACTTCGCCCGCCGGCGTCGCGGCTAGATCGGACACAACCGTCATCTGCGTATCGGACACACCCGACGTCGAGGCCGTACTCTTCGGCCCCGATGGGGTCGCCGGCGGTGCGCGGCCCGGCAGCCTCGTGATCGACTGCTCGACGATCTCACCGGAGGCGACGCGCGAGTTCGGCCGCCGGCTCGCCGGTGTCGGCGTCGCGATGGTGGATGCCCCGGTCTCGGGCGGTTCGGAAGGGGCGCGGCTCGGCACGCTGACGATGTTCGTGGGGGGAGCGGACGCAGACGTGGCTCGTGCCATGCCCGTCCTCCAGGCAGTAGGCAAGACCGTCACCCATATCGGCCCGCTCGGCAGCGGACAGGCGGCCAAGGCGGTCAACCAGGTCATCATCAGCGGAACGTACCTGGGCGTGGCCGAGGGGATCGCGCTGGGCATCGAGGCCGGGCTCGATCCGCACCGGCTGGTCGAGGCCCTGTCTGCCGGCGCGGCCCAGAGCTGGGTGCTGGCCAACCGAAGCGGCCGGATGATCGAGGACGAGTACCCGCTCGGCTTCCGGCTTGCGCTCCACAGAAAGGACCTCGGTATCGCCCTCGAACTGGCCCGTGGTCTGGGCCTCGACCTCTCCGTGGCTCGGCTGACCGCGGCAATAGAGGACGGGCTGCTGGCCGACGGGCATGGGAATGAGGACATGTCGGTCCTCGCCCATCCCCTCCGAAACGTTCCACGGGGCAGCGCCACGGCCGCCTCAGCTCCGGTCGAGGGTGGCTCCGCCGGCGCAGCGGACGAGGCTGAAGGTTTTCGCGGCTCCGCGAAACGGGACACCGGGCCTGTATGATCCGGTCATGAACTACGAGCTGTTCATGGGAGAGGCGCTGGCGGAGGCGCAGCTGGCGCTCGACCAGGGCATGACGCCCATCGGGGCAGTCGCGGTCGTCAACGACGCGATGGTCGCCCGCGCCCACGACGGAGTCCATCAATCCAACGATCCCACCGCCCATGCCGTCGTCGTCGCGTTGCGTGAGGCCGGCCGGAAGCTGGGTCGGGAGCGCCTCGCCGATGCGACGATCTTCGTTACGCGTGAGCCCTGTCCTATGTGCGTTGGAGCGCTCCTCGCCGCCAACGTGGAGGCGCTGGTGTACGCGGTCGCCAACCCGGTCGACGGCGCAGCCGGCAGCGTCATGCAGCTCGCACAGGACGGCAGACTTGCCCGCAAGGTCAAGGTCGTCAGCGGCATCCGGTGCGACGAAGCCGAAGAGCTGTTCGCCAAGGCCGGACCTGCAGAACAGCTCCGCGCCGCCGAAAGGCTCAAGCCCGCGGTCGGTTGACCGCCCGGAGCCTCGGCGCGGAGCCACAGCCCCGCTCTGGTATCCTCTCGCGCGGAGAGGTGTCCGAGTGGTTGATGGTGCCGCTCTCGAAAAGCGGTGTGCGAGAGCACCGTGGGTTCGAATCCCACCCTCTCCGCCACTCTCTTGAACCCAGGCCCGCAGGTGCGGGCGGTCGCCGGTCTGGCCGGCCGGCGACGTCTCATCGGTCAGCGCATCGGTGAGCAGGCCCGTCGAGGGTTGTCTCCGCGGAGAGGTCGCCTAGTGGCCTAGGGCGCCGCACTGGAAATGCGGTATGGCGCAAGCCATCGAGGGTTCAAATCCCTCCCTCTCCGCCATCTCCCTCGCTGTCCTGCTCAGGAGAGCCGGCCGCCGGCCGCGAGGAGCCTGGACCGCACTCGGGTCGGCTGTGGCGGCCTGCTATGATTCCCGGGCCGTGCTAGGCGGGGAACTAGCGGTGCCCTGTACCTGCAATCCGCTCCAGCAGGGCTGAATTCCCTCTCGAGGTCCCAGCTCTCGAAAGCCGCCTCTCCTGGTGACGTTGAGGGCCGGGTCCCGCGCAGCGGCGGCTCGTGAATCGTGTCAGGTCCGGAAGGAAGCAGCACTAAGCGATGATCGTCGGGTGCCGCGGTTCGGCCTGGTCTGAGCCACCTCCAGCGGTGGGCGCGGAAGCGATGGATCGACAGAGGGTGCACGGCACTCAAACCGGCGGGCGACCGGCTCGCCTGACCGCTGCGGTCAACCATTCGTCCACGCCGGCAGGAGCGTCGTGAGCTCGACCCCTCCGCATCAAGCCATCTACAGACGCTGGCGCGCCCAGGTCTTCGGCCAGATCGTCGGGCAGCAGGCCGTCGTCGAGACGCTGCAAAACGGCATCCGATCCGGCCGGACCTCCCACGCCTACCTCTTCGTCGGTCCACGCGGCACCGGCAAGACCTCGCTCGCCCGGATCCTGGCAAAGGCCCTCAACTGCACGGACCTTCGCGACGGCGAACCATGCGACGCTTGCCCCTCCTGCGTGGCTATCCGCGAAGGCCGGGCCCTCGACGTCAACGAATTCGATGCCGCCTCGAACAACACGGTGGGCGACATGCGCGAGCTTCTGCCGCGCGTCTTCACAGCCCCCTCGGATCTCCGCCGCAAAGTCTTCATCATCGACGAGGTCCAGCGCATCACGCAGGGCTGGGACGTGCTCCTCAAGACGCTCGAGGAGCCGCCCGACCATGCCGTCTTCGTGTTCTGCACGACCGACAGCAGCGGCATCCGCCCGGCAGTCCTCTCGCGAGTCCAGCGCTTCGACTTCCGGCGCCTCACGGTCCCGGAGATCGCCGGCAAATTGCGGACGATACTCGACACCGACGGACGAAAGGCGGATCCGGAAGCCATCGACTTGATCGCGCGACTCGCTGCGGGTGGCATGCGGGACGCCGAATCGATGCTCGACCAGCTCCTCGCGACCGACTCGGGGTCCCTGACGGCGGAGCGGGTGAGGGAGGTGCTCGGCCTCGTCGAAGAGGAGACGGTCGAGGCGTTCTTGAAGGCCTTGCTGTCGGGCGAGCCCGTCGCCGGCATCGAGCTTCTGGACGGGCTCGAGGAACGCGGCCGCGATCTCCGAGCATTCACGGAGCAGGCAATCGAACGATTGCGCATGGCGCTGGTGGCGTCGCTCGGGCGTGAGCCAGGAATCGGTCTGGCGGTGGCCGGTCCCGGGGCCCTGGCGGGGGCCGCCCGGCGGCTCTCCTCGATCGACCCAACGCATCCGGGGCCGGGCGGGTTGCGCCTTCAGCTCGAGCTGGCCCTCCTGGCGCCGTTCGAGGTCGTGGCCTCCTCTCGGCCGTCGTTCCCGGTCGCAGAGGGGCGAGCAGCTCACGTTGCGGCTCCCGTTGGCGCGCCCGCCGGGCCCGCGGTCGTCGAGCGACCCGCGCCGGGCCGGGCGAACGAGTCGGCCGGGAGTCAAACCCGCCGGCCTGCGGAGGGCTCGCCCGAGCTCTCGCCTCAGCAGGCGAGCGCGCCGTCTGCAGCGGGATCCAGTTCACCGAACACGGCGAGAGCGACCCCTGCAGCCGCCGCGACCACGCCGACCACCGGATCGAAGCCGACGCCCTCGCCAACTGTCGTCCCGGACTCGCCGCGGTCCTCGGTGCAGCCAGTCACCCCGACCCAGCCCACGGCTGTGGCCCCGCCGGCCGCGGTGGGCAAGATCGGCAGCGGGCCGACCCTCCAGCTGCTGCTGGAACGATGGGCCGAGATCGTCGAGGTCGTTAGCAAGAGCCCGCCCACGAAGCCGCTGATCCTGGCCTGCCGCCCAGTCAGCGTCGACGGCTCCGTGGTCACGCTCGGGTTCCCGGAGACGCAGTCGTTCTTCAAGGACGTCGCCGAGCGGCGCCGGGCGAGTCTCGAAGACGGCGTCAGCCGGGTCCTCGGCGTGCCCGTGTCGGTCCGTTGCGTGGCCGCTAATGTCGAGGTCTCGCCGCTGCCGGAGGACCCGGACAGCGCCCGTCTCCTGACGGAGTTCCGCCGCATCTACGGTGACGATGTAGTGGACGTCGGCGACGTAGGCTAGCCGATCGCCGTCAGCCGGCCGACCCCGTCGTTGCCACCCTCCGGTCCTCGCTCACGGACGCTGAAGTCCGCTCGCTCCGTTGCTCGCCGGCTGGGCGTGCAACCCGGCGCGGTTTCGGCCAGACTTCGGTTCGATCGTCGACACAGTCGGCGCGAAACGGCGCCAGGAGGAATCGACAAATGAGCATGGCCAACCTGCAGCGAATGGCGATGCAGATGCAGCAGGCCATAGAGCGGGTCAAGCAGGAGCTGGCCGTGGCCACGGTCGACGGATCTGCGGGAGGCGGGGTGGTGAAAGCCGTCGCAACGGGCGACCAGAAGCTGGTCAGCGTGACGATCGATCCATCGGCCGTAGATCCGGCCGACGTCGACATGCTGCAGGACCTCATCGTGGCCGCCGTTAACGACGCCCTGAGGGCGGCGCGAGAGCTCGGCGATGGCAAGATGTCGGCTGTCACCGGCGGGCTCCGCCTGCCCGGCATGTAGCCCCTTCCATGGCGGCACCCTTGATCGAGCCGGTGGCCCGGCTCATCGAATCCTTTGCCAGATTGCCCGGCATCGGGCCAAAAACTGCCTCGAGGCTGACCTTCCATCTTCTCCGCGCGCCCGAAACCGAAGCCCGGGCACTCGCGGCGGCCCTGATCGCGGTGCGCGAGCAGGTCGTCTTCTGCGAGCGTTGCTTCAACATCAGCGACGCGCCGGTCTGCTCGATCTGCTCGGATTCGAGGCGGGACGGCACGCGGCTGTGCGTCGTCGAGGAACCACTCGACGTCCTCGCGCTCGAACGGACGAACGAGTTCAAGGGGCTCTACCACGTGCTGCACGGCGCCATCTCACCGATCGACGGCGTGGGTCCCGACCGGCTCAAGATCCGCCAGCTGCTCGACCGAGCCGAAGAGGCGCAGCAGGCCGGCGAGCGCTTCGAGGAGGTGGTCATCGCCACCAACCCGACTCTCGAGGGAGAGGCGACGGCAATGTACCTGGCGGAGCGGCTGGAGCCGCTGGTCGGGAGCGTCACACGAATCGCGCGCGGCCTCCCGGTCGGCGGC
Source organism: Candidatus Limnocylindrales bacterium (assembly GCA_049521175.1). Taxonomy (GTDB): domain Bacteria; phylum Chloroflexota; class Limnocylindria; order Limnocylindrales; family CSP1-4; genus Fen-1039. The sequence continues at coordinate 9,789 of JBEKPB010000016.1, read as the reverse complement.
GACCTCGAATACGCCGACGAGGTCACGTTGATCCGGGCTCTCCAAGGCCGCCGAGCCATCTGATATACGTCACCCAAAACGCCACACAGCCGAGGGGTGCCATATGAGCCAGCTCATCAACGAGATCCTGCTCCGCCTCGCCAAGCTCGCGGCAGCGGGCATCATAGGTGCGATCCTCTACGCAGTCGCCGTCCTGCCCTTGAACGTCCCTCCGTCGTTCGAGCTGGCCGCGTTGTGCTGGATGTCGGCAGCCGCAGCCCTGCTCCTGGTGGAGAGCAGCCCGATCTAGCGCAATTCGTTCACGAGATCTGAGCCCGCGGGGTCGGCTCCAGCCCTGTTTCCGAGCGAGGTCGAGGCCCCGAATGGCACCGGCCACGAGGTCGGCCAAGGTCATCTCGAGGCCGGTTTGACACCCGGCTCAGGGCCCCTTACTATTCGCCCTCGCGCCCTGGTCCGGCGGTTCTCGGACCGTCGGTGAGCGGGCCGCTTCGGTCCCCCTCGCTTGACAGTGATGAGGTACGCCCTCATCATTGGAGCGTTGCGCCCGGCGTGGTTGTGCGCCCTCAGCGCGGGTACCTTAACAATTGAAGAGTGGCAGGAAATCCGGTAAGGATCGAGCGGGAATAACCCTCGGACGTATTCAGCCGCAAGGCTGAGGTTTTGTCGGAGAGTTTGATCCTGGCTCAGGATAAACGCTGGCGGCGTGCATGAGACATGCAAGTCGAACGGTCAATCGGGCTTGCTCGATTGATAGTGGCGGACGGCTGAGTAACGCGTAGGTGACCTGCCCCGAAGTGGGGAATAACTGCCCGAAAGGGTGGCTAATACCGCATGTGGTGTCACGTTCAGTCGTGATTCCAAAGCCGTAAGGCGCTTCGGGAGGGGCCTGCGTCCGATTAGCTCGTTGGTGGGGTAACGGCTCACCAAGGCGACGATCGGTAGGTGGTCTGAGAGGACGATCACCCAGACTGGGACTGAGACACGGCCCAGACTCCTACGGGAGGCAGCAGTCGGGAATTTTGGGCAATGGGCGAAAGCCTGACCCAGCAACGCCGCGTGAGGGATGAAGGCCTTCGGGTCGTAAACCTCTTTTCTCAGGGACGATGATGACGGTACCTGAGGAAGAAGCCACGGCTAACTACGTGCCAGCAGCCGCGGTAATACGTAGGTGGCGAGCGTTGTCCGGATTTACTGGGCGTAAAGAGCGCGCAGGCGGTCGTACAAGTCGAATGTGAAAGCCCCCGGCTCAACTGGGGAGGGTCATTCGATACTGTTCGACTCGAAGGCAGGAGAGGGAAGCGGAATTCCCGGTGTAGTGGTGAAATGCGTAGATATCGGGAGGAACACCAGTGGCGAAGGCGGCTTCCTGGCCTGTTCTTGACGCTGAGGCGCGAAAGCTAGGGGAGCAAACGGGATTAGATACCCCGGTAGTCCTAGCCGTAAACGATGGACACTAGGTGTTGGCGGTATCAACCCCGCCAGTGCCGAAGCTAACGCATTAAGTGTCCCGCCTGGGGAGTACGGCCGCAAGGCTAAAACTCAAAGGAATTGACGGGGGCCCGCACAAGCAGCGGAGCGTGGGGTTTAATTCGACGCAACGCGAAGAACCTTACCAGGACTTGACATGACCAGGATCGCGGCGGAAACGTCGCTTCCCCGCAAGGGGCCTGGCCACAGGTGTTGCATGGCTGTCGTCAGCTCGTGTCGTGAGATGTTGGGTTAAGTCCCGCAACGAGCGCAACCCCTACTGTGTGTTGTATCACTCACACGGGACTGCCGAGAGAAACTCGGAGGAAGGTGGGGATGACGTCAAGTCAGCATGGCCCTTACGTCCTGGGCTACACCCACGCTACAATGGCCGGTACAACGGGCGGCGAAACCGCGAGGTGGAGCAAATCCCTTAAAGCCGGTCTCAGTTCGGATTGTAGGCTGAAACTCGCCTGCATGAAGCCGGAGTTGCTAGTAACCGCCGGTCAGCATACGGCGGTGAATATGTTCCCGGGCCTTGTACACACCGCCCGTCACGTCATGAAAGTCGGCAACACCCGAAGCCGGTGGGCCAACCGCAAGGAGGCAGCCGTCGAAGGTGGGGTCGGTGATTGGGACGAAGTCGTAACAAGGTAGCCGTACCGGAAGGTGCGGCTGGATCACCTCCTTTCTAGGGAGATCCGAGTCGAGGTCCATCGGTGTGATCTCGGCGTTGATGGCTCCCAGGTTGATCGTCGCGATCGACACTGCGCTCTCGCCAGGTGAGCGCGGCGCCGGCCCTCGGGCCGGTGAGGTCGATGACGACCTGGCATAAGCACCGATACCGCTCGAATACGAGCCGGGATTCCTGTCACTCTTCAAGGGTTAGGGTGCACCGCGTGGCGACCGACGGTCGACGCTCGTCGGCACCGCCAGGCGGGCGACTAGCTCAGCTGGTTAGAGCGCTGCCCTGATAAGGCAGAGGTCACTGGTTCGAGTCCAGTGTCGCCCACCACTTCCTCGACGTCCGGGGACGTAGCTCAGTTGGCAGAGCATCTCCTTTGCAAGGAGAGGGTCAGGAGTTCGAGTCTCCTCGTCTCCACCAACCCTGGGCGAACCTGGAGGATTGACCGCTGCTTCAGTGGCACCAATAGCAAATTGAATAGCGGGGCGTACAGCCCCAATGAGCTCGAGCGCAAGCGCCTTTGATACGGCGGCTCGGCACGATCGAGCCGTCGTTTTGCGTCTAGACCGGCATCGCTCCTCTGATCCGTGGGCACAGACCCACCGACCAGCGGATCGCTGGAGGCGGGACCCTCAAGGTCCTGTCGAGGCCGAAAGGCCGAACCTTAACAACTGGATAGTGTTTCGGCAGATTGAAGATCTTCAATTTCGCCGAGTTGTGTGCAAGGTGTATCCCGGGCCACATGGCAGCTGACCGCTTGGTGAGTTGCTGTGGTGGTCAAGCTACAAAGGGCACTAGGTGGATGCCTTGGCGCCAAGAGCCGATGAAGGACGTGGCAGGCTGCGAAAAGCTTCGGGGAGTCGCGAGCAGACTTTGATCCGGAGATGTCCGAATGGGGAAACCCGGCTGGGGTAATGCCCAGTCACTACTGGTTGAATACATAGGCCAGTGAGAGGTAAGCCAGCGAACTGAAACATCTCAGTAGCTGGAGGAAAAGAGATTATTCCCTGAGTAGTGGCGAGCGAAACGGGAATAGCCCAAACCCACTCAGCGCGATAGGTTGCAGCCCTTTCTGAGTGGGGGTTGAAGGAGTTGATGGCGAGACCCTGCAAGGTCTCGGCGGAGTTACAAAGCCATTCGCTAGTCGAACCTGTCAGGAAGGGCAGGCCATAGAGGGTGATAGCCCCGTAGGCGAAAGCGACATGGTCTCCGTTATCGACCACCTGAGTACCACGTGGAAGGTCTCTCATGTGGGAATCTGGGCGGACCACCGTCTAAGGCTAAATACTCTTGGCGACCGATAGTGAACGAGTACCGTGAGGGAAAGGTGAAAAGTACCCCGGAAGGGGAGTGAAATAGAACCTGAAACCGAGTGCCTACAAGCAGTCAAAGGGTGTTGCCGGCCGCAAGGCCGGTAGCCTGATGGCGTGCCTTTTGAAGAATGAGCCGACGAGTTACTTGCGCGTGGCGAGGTTAAGTCCCAGAAGGACGGAGCCGGAGCGAAAGCGAGTCTGAATAGGGCGTTCAGTCGCGTGCAGTAGACCCGAAACCGAGTGACCTATCCATGGTCAGGTTGAAGCGGGAGTAATGTCTCGTGGAGGACCGAACTCACTAGCGTTGAAAAGCTAGGGGATGAACTGTGGATAGAGGTGAAATGCCAATCGAACTCGGAGATAGCTGGTTCTCCCCGAAATGCCTCTAGGGGCAGCCTCGGGCGTTCAATCACGGGGGTAGAGCACTGGATGGGCTAGGGGGCTTCCCGCTTACCAAACCCAACCAAACTCCGAATCCCGTGATTCTAGAGCTCGGGAGTGAGACTGCGAGGGCTAAGCTTCGTGGTCTAAAGGAAAACAGTCCGGACCGCCAGCTAAGGTCCCTAAATCCAAGCTAAGTGGTAAAGGATGTGGATTCGCGCAGACAACCAGGATGTTGGCTCAGAAGCAGCCATCATTGAAAGAGTGCGTAACAGCTCACTGGTCAAGTGGATCCGCGCCGAAAATTCAGCGGGGCTCAAGCTTGGTACCGAAGCTGCGGATCTGTGGATCGGCTTGCCGATCCATGGGTGGTAGGGGAGCGTTCTGTTCGCTGAGAAGGTCGACCGTGAGGACGGCTGGAGCTGACGGAAGTGCGAATGTCGGCATGAGTAGCGAGATGTGAGTGAGAATCTCACACGCCGTAAGCCTAAGGTTTCCTGAGGAAGGCTCGTCCACTCAGGGTTAGTCGGGCCTAAGCCGAGGACGAAAGTCGTAGGCGATGGACATCCGGTTGATATTCCGGAACCACCTTAGATCGTTTGCACCGCAAGGTGTCGCCTGGGGGTAGGCAAATGGAGGTTGGCTGGCGCAAGCCAGTCGAGTCCGCTAGCCGAGCCCAGGTGAGAGCAAGGGCATGACACAGCGTGGTAATTCGAGCGCGTTCTTGGCTATACGCGTCTAAGCCGGTAGGGGGAGAGGACAGGCAAATCCGTCTTCTCATTCAACCCCGAGCAGCGATGGAAAGCAGCGCATGCTGCGATTCGAGTGAGCCATGCTGGCAAGAAAAGTGTCTAGCGAGATCGAAGGTGTCCGTACCGCAATCCGACACAGGTAGGCGGGTAGAGAATACCAAGGCGATCGGGAGAACCCTCGTAAAGGAACTCGGCAACATGGCCCCGTAACTTCGGGATAAGGGGCGCTTCGCAATTGCTGCTTGCAGTGATTGATCGAAGCCGCAGTGAAAAGGCCCAGGCGACTGTTTAGCAAAAACACAGGTCTCTGCGAAAGCGAAAGCTGACGTATAGGGGCTGACGCCTGCCCAGTGCCGGAAGGTTAAGAGGAGGGGTGCAAGCTCTGAATCGAAGCCCCGGTAAACGGCGGCCGTAACTATAACGGTCCTAAGGTAGCGAAATTCCTTGTCGGGTAAGTTCCGACCCGCACGAATGGCGTAACGATCTGGGCGCTGTCTCTACGAGGGATCCGGCGAAATTGAAGTACCTGTGAAGATGCAGGTTACCCGCGATAGGGCAAAAAGACCCCGTGGAGCTTTACTGCACCCTGTCATTGGATTGGGCTTTAACATGTGTAGGATAGGTGGGAGGCTGAGAAGTCGGAGCGCTAGCTTCGGTGGAGCCAACGTTGAAATACCACCCTTGCTGAAGTTCGGTTCTAACCGCGACCCGTAATCCGGGCGCGGGACCGTGGCAGGCGGGCAGTTTGACTGGGGCGGTCGCCTCCTAAAGTGTAACGGAGGCGCCCAAAGGTTCCCTCAGGCTGAATGGAAACCAGCCGTAGAGTGCAAAGGCATAAGGGAGCTTGACTGCGAGACCTACAAGTCGAGCAGAGACGAAAGTCGGGCTTAGTGATCTGGTACCTCCGAGTGGAAGGGGTATCACTCAACGGACAAAAGCTACCCCGGGGATAACAGGCTGATGGTGCCCAAGAGTTCACATCGACGGCACCGTTTGGCACCTCGATGTCGGCTCGTCGCATCCTGGGGCGGAAGTACGTCCCAAGGGTTTGGCTGTTCGCCAATTAAAGCGGCACGCGAGCTGGGTTCAGAACGTCGTGAGACAGTTCGGTCTCTATCCATCGTGGGCGTAGGGAACTTGAGAGAAGTTGCTCCTAGTACGAGAGGACCGGAGTGAACGAACCGCTGGTGTGCCAGTTGTCCTGCCAAGGGCACTGCTGGGTAGCTATGTTCGGTGAGGATAAGCGCTGAAAGCATCTAAGTGCGAAGCCTTTCTCGAGATGAGGTTCCCCACCGGGTTAACCGGGTAAGACCGCAGGGAGACTACCTGCTTGATAGGCCGCATGTGGAAGTCCGGTGACGGATGAAGCTGAGCGGTACTAATGGTCGAGGGCTTGACCGCTACAGCACCTTACCAAGGGTCTGGTGGCTGTGGTCGGGATGTAACCAGCACACAAATCGAGATTGAAGATCTGCGGTGACGGCCGCGGCGCCATATGGCGCGCCCGTCCTGCCGAAACACGTCCAGACGCAAGAAACCCTGGTGACACTAGCGGAGAGGCCACACCCGTTCCCATCCCGAACACGGTAGTTAAGCTCTCCAGCGCCGAAGATACTGAGAGGGCAGCCTTTCGGGAAAATAGGTCGTCGCCAGGGTTTTTGCGTTAACTCGCTGTCGAGCCGGCCCGCTCCTTCTCACGGTCGCCCCTCGCTGCGCGCTTAGCCGACCTTCGGTCGCTAATGCGCTTGTGACGGCGCCGTTCGCGTCGCGGACCTCCATTCCGCCCTGCTTGACCCCATGTTTCCTTGTGGGTATCAGCTCTGACAGTGACGGCAGTAGCTTGTTGTGAAGCCGCCGGCCTCGGTCTGGGCTATCCGCTTGCCACACCTCGGACACTCGGCGCCGCCCCGGTTGTGGACTGCCAGGAAGTCACGCACCTCCGTCTCGAAGGTCGGCGGCACGCGATCGCGTAGCACGGCGATGGCGTTGGCCAGCGTGGATCGCATGGCCGCGTACAGCTCGTCCACTTCCTCGGGGGCCAGCGTTCCTCGTTTGCGAGATGGCAGGAGCCGCGCCGCGTGGAGGATCTCGTCGGAGTAAGCGTTGCCGATCCCGGCGACGAACTCCTGGTTGCGGAGCAGGTTCTTCAACTCTCCAGGGTGACGTCGGATTCGAGCTCGCCACAGCTCGAGGGTGAGTTCGGGGTCGTCCGCATCGGGGCCCATCTCATCCGGTCCGGCGCCGGGGACCGGGCGCTCGACTCCGTGTGGCAGCACGTAAACCTTCCCCATCTTCGTCGGGTCGCGATAACGCAACTCGGGCGTGGCATTCAGGGGCGGAATCCACGCCGCTCCCGCGGTCCACGGCTCGACGTCCGCGGGTGGCGCCGCCCGCGGACCGAACCTCATGATCAAGAGGGTCTTCTGCGGCTTCTTGACCTTGGGATCGGCGGCGAGCTGGAGCCGGCCGGTAAGCATGGCGTTCATGACCACGCGATCGCGCTCGAAGTCGAGCCAGAGGAACTTTCCGCGCCGGTAGAACCGCAGCAACTTCTGCCCCACCAGGGCATCGAGCTCCGCCGGTGTGCCGCGCACGGTCAGAGGTCCGGGCGTCTCTGAGGACAGCAAAGGTCGTCCGGTCAGCGCGGCTTGAAACGCGTCGGCGAGTATCGACAGATCCGGTAGCTCGGGCACATCCGGATTGTACGAACCGCTCGAAGAGGGCTCGGCCCCTGGATCGGCCGTCCCGCAGCGATTGTTGCCCCTTGAGTGCGTGTGCTAGATTCACCCGGCCCTTGGGCACTAATAGGTTGAGAGCCGACCCATCGCCTGTTCGAAGGAGTGGACCGAGCGCACGAAGCCCCGGACTGCTGATCGACCGACGGCTTGAGCACGGCTCGAGCCGTTTTGCTTTTCTGGGCACATATCGACCATAGGAGACAAATCTTGACCGAAGAGCAAATGGGCGGGACCACGCCGGAGACCGAGGCAACGGCCTCTGTCGATGAACAGGCGTCCGAGCAAGCCGTCAGCGTGGCAATCGCAGACGAGCCCGCCGAGACCACCGCAGCCGCGACCGTCGAAACCAGCGAGCCGCCCGCCCCGGCCGCTCCCGATCCAGTCGCGGTGACCGAAGCCGAGGTAGCCGATGCGCCGGCGGCCGAGGAGCCTGAAGAGGCCCCGGTTCCCGTCGTCCGGCGACCCGAGCCCTCGACGATGGAGGAGCTCCTCGCCGAGCAGGACGCGGACATCCGAAGCTTCAAGCACGGTGACGTGGTCGAAGGCACAGTCGTTCGCATCGATCGGGACGAGATTCTCGTCGACATCGGGGCCAAGAGCGAAGGTGTGGTTTCGAACCGCGAGCTCTACGGTCGGCATGCCGAGTCGGCGCCGGCGCTGCTTGTCGGCGACGTCGTTCTCGTGTACGTGCTGCAGCCCGAATCGCAGGAAGGCCACGCCGTCCTTTCGCTTCGTCGCGCTGGCCTCGAGCGCAAGTGGCGAGCGATGCAGGAGCAGTTCGAGGCCGGGGCGATCATCGACGCCCCAGTCATCGACCACAACAAGGGCGGCCTCATCGTCGACTGCGGCATCCGCGGCTTCGTCCCGATCAGCCAGATCGTGGACTTCCCGCGCCGGCCTCAGAATGACCAGCCGCGTGATGCGGCCCAGGAGATCGCCGAGAAGCTCCAGCCTTACGTGGGCCGTAAGCTCCGCCTCAAGATCCTCGAGGTCAACCGCAAGGCCAACCGCCTGATCCTGTCGGAGAAGGTGGCGCTCTACGAAGAGCGCCGCGAGAAGCGCGACGAGCTGTTCAGCAGCCTCCAGGTCGGCCAGCGCGTCACGGGCACGGTGCGATCGATCGCCCCGTTCGGCGTCTTCATCGACCTCGGCGGCATCGACGGCCTCGTCCACAAGAGCGAGCTCTCGTGGAACAAGGTCAACAACCCGGAGGCCGGCTACAAGGTCGGCGACCAGGTCGAGGCCGAGGTCATCGACATCAACCACGAACGTGGCCGGATCAGCCTGTCCATTCGCAAGCTGCAGCCGGACCCGTGGCACTCGACCGTGGCCGACTTCAAGGTTGGCGACGTAATCGACGGCACGGTCACCAAGCTCGTCAACTTCGGCGCCTTCGTCCGCGTCCGCGACGGCCTCGAGGGCCTGATCCACATCAGCGAGCTGTCGCACCAGCGCGTTGCCCATCCGGGCGATGTCGTCCACGAAGGACAGACGCTCAAGCTCAAGATCATCTCGCTTGACTCCGAGCGTCATCGCCTTGGCCTGAGCCTCAAGCAGGCCGAGGAGCCGCCGGCCCGGCCGGCTGCCCCCGAGGCCCCCGCTCAGCTGACTTCGACAGCCCCACGCCCCGAGCGGCGACCGCGCCCGGAGCGCGGCTACTCAATGGCCGACGCCGTCCAGGAGCCCGAGGGCGGAATCGACAACACGCTAGCCTCGGCGTTCGCCCAGATTCGAGCCCAGGTGGCCGAATCCGAAGCGATGGCCGCAGGCGACGAGGAGCCGGCAGCCGAGGCTGTTCAGGCCGAAGCGGCCGCTCCAGCACCGGCTAAGCCGGCGCGGGTCCGCGCCGCCAAGCCGGCCAAGTCCGAGGTTGCGGACGCCGAAACCGAGACCGAACCCGAGGTAGAGGCACCGACAGCGACGCAGGCTGTGGCAGAGCCCGCGGCTGAGCCAGCCGCCGAGCCAGAAGCCGAGCCCGTGGCTGAGGCGGAAACTACGGAAGAGGCCGCCCCGGAGACCCCGACCGAGTAGACGCACACTGGCGCGGCGGGCGGTCCGGGTCATCCGGAGAGCCGTCCGACGCGTACATCTGGTACCGACGCAACGGAAGACCCGCCGGCCAAGCCGGCGGGTCTTCTACTTTTCGGCGGCGGTTCGGGGCATCGCTGTTCTTGGCCCAACCCGGCGCCGGGCTCGGCGGGTCCCTCGTACCGCCCCAAACGGGGCGGGCCGAGCCCGAGAACGACTTGCGGAGCCGATCCTCAGGACCACGTCTCGGGCCGATTGGACCTCCCCCGAAGGGGCGAGTTACACGGCAACCGGGGCGTGCTAGCATGCCCCTACGGTCGTAAGCACGCGACCAACTAGAACAGGCGTTCAGCTCGATGGATCGCTTCGACAAGTTCACGGATCGCGCCCGCAAAGTCCTGACCCTCGCTCAGGACGAAGCGCAG
>JBEKPB010000015.1:0-58859 GCA_049521175.1 Candidatus Limnocylindrales bacterium | reverse complement strand
GCGAACGCGAGCAGACCCGCTGTCAGCTGCGTGGCGCGCTCGGCAGCACGTTCGATCTCGAGTACGTCCGCCCGACCCGCGTCGCCCAGCGGGTGGTCCGCGAGATGGAGTTCCGCGAATCCGCGATTCGACAGAGCGCCAGCGTTGGCGAGCGTGACTTCGCCCGTCGACCCGTGCGAGTCCCGCCAAATAGGCCTCGGCGACCGGCTGCGGAACCGCCGGCCGGGTATACCGCCCAGCCCGCCGCGGACCCTACATGCAGGTTGCATTTCGGGAAGATGGCTGGACGACCAGACATATCCACCGATGACTCAGGTAGCGGTCCCACAGGTCGTTCCTTTCTCTGGAGTCATCCGATGTCGAGCCAGGCGTTCGATCCCCTCCCGCTCCTCATCCGCTATTCCCACGGCACTGCATGCGGTCAGTCGCACCCCTTCGATCTATCCGAGTGTCCGGCAGCGCAACGGGCGGCGATGGCTCTCACCGACGGGTTACAGGCCGCTGGTCTTGCGGTGCTCCCGATCCACGCCGCCCGCTTTGTCGAGAGGCGGTTCGCCGAAATGACGAGCGGCTGCGAGGAGCCCGAGGTCGAGACACCGATCTTCCCGACCGGTCTTGTCTGGTCGATCTATCACCAAATAGTCCGCATCCGGAGTCGCTGGTGCGACGGCCGGCTCACGTACTCCGAGCCGATGGCGCGATCACTCGCCGAGCTCATCCTGACCGACTACAACGACACCCATGAGCCGGGCGTCGTTGGCGCTCTCATCGAGCCTGAACCGGCGCCGCTCAACGCGCTGTTTGGTACGCTTGGTCGAGCATTCCGGGGCTTCGCGTAAGTCGGCTCAGCGAGCCGTCCGCTGCGACTCACCCGCGCGGCGGTCGCCTGCGGGCAAGGATTCGCGTGCGATGCCGGCGCCATATCGATAGCGGTCGTTGCATTTACGAGGCAGTCGTCGGTGCGACCCGCAGCCCCAGACCCGTGACGGCCCGCCCCTGGCCCACCTTCTCGCGCTCCTCAAGCAAGCATTGCTTGGACAACGGGCCCGTCCCTATTCAAGCGATCGTGTCGCGCAGGACTGACACATCGCGACCACGGCGGCTTGCATGAGTTCAGGGAGACGGCGCCCGTAGTCGGCGTGTCCATGGGCGGCAGCCGAGCTCGACAGTGCCGACCTTGGAGGGGACGCCCGTGATCGGGTCGGGATCTAGCCCGAAGAGGCAGATGCGCGAGCCGTTGGCGAGCTCATACCAGTGCTGGGCGGCGTTGGATCGGGCGACGGCTTCCCGAGGCAGGACATCGACCAGGAGCGTGTAGGGTGCCACTATTCGGTCATCACGCAGCGAGCTCGTACTCGTGGAGCAGCCCGGCGAGCCGGTCGCGTCGCCGGACCTCGCGTGGTGATGCCCGGGCAGTGGGGAGCGAGGTCGGCGCTGTCTCAGGGGCCAGGAGCCCGAGACTGCGGTGGGGTCGATGCGCGTTGGTCCAGGCGCCGCTTCGACCCCGCTCGCTCCTGGTTGGCGGCATTCTCCCTAGGCGTTGACCCCGGGGCAGGGCTACAACTTCCTACCGTGATAGCCGACTATTCGACCAGAGGGAAGATAATAGTAAGGAGCTACACATTGGCTGGCGTTTCGTACGTGCGGTTGGACACGAGTGCGATCAGGGCAGTCAGCATCAGATCCCACCAGTCCGGGCCCGCCCGAAGTCATCCCGCGTTGGGTGGCGCCGCATCGGCACTCGGCATGACCTTGAGCGACATGCGCAGCGCGTATCAGAGCGGCATGAGCATCTCGTCCATGGCATCGTCCAAGGGGATGAGTCAGGACGCTCTGGTTGCCGCCATGGCGAGCGCCATCCAGCACGCGAGCCCCAGCTTCTCTGCAGATCAGGCGAGGCAGGTCGCGACGGCGATTGCGACCCGCACCCCAGGGACCGGCTCCACTCGGGCTTCGGCCAGCTAGATAGTCGAATGCTCGAGTCGTGGGGTCGGCGGAGGGGCAGCGGGGCGATGGCGGACGCCCTCACGGCATGCCCTCCTGGACCTGACCAAGCACGCATACGGAAGGTTCCGCGACGAAGGCCCCGGCGCGAAGATCACCGCCTACGACCTCGCCGAGACCCTGAAGCTGGACGACCTGCGAGCGCGCAAGGTTTATCAGCTGCTTGGGGACCTTACTTGGGACGGTGGCGGGAGTGGCGACACGCAATCGGGTGACAGTTGCGTTGCGAGTTGGAGAACGAGGAGACTGTTCAGCCTGGACGCCTCCTCGCGGGGACGTGTTCATGGACCGCTTTCGCCCCGGCGGTCCTCCGCAGGCGCCGTCTCAAGACCCGGCCGCCTGCTCCAGGGCCGCTGCCCAAACGACGCACCGCGCACCTCCCGGGCACGGCGAGCGCCGCCCGCCGTGTGCGAGCGCCAGCCGGACCAAGGCGGCCTCCGCGTCGCGGCAGTCCGTTCGGGCAGCCCAGGCGGTTTCCTCGAGCCAGGCAAGCGCGCCCTCGGCGGACTCGTCCGCCCGCAGTGCAATGTGCGCCGCGGCCCAGCGCCCCCGGGAATCCACTGCCGGTCGGGCGTTGGGCCAGACGCCGCGGAGTTCACGAAGGAACAGTCGGGCGGTGACGGGGCCCCATCCTGGCAGACCGTCCAGAGCCGTCTCCAGCTGAACAGGATCGGTCGAGGCCGTACCGAGGTTGGAGATCCGGCCAACGTATCGCTCCCGCACCGCTCGTTCCAGCTCCCGGAGCCGGGTCGCTGTCCGGAAGTCGTAGCGCGCGTAGCCGCCCTCGTCGAGCAACTCCACGAGCCGGTCCCAGGTAGCCCCCGAGACGTCCGCGATCGTCGAAATGCCGTCCCGGGACAAGACCCGATAGGACTGCATGGCCACTCGGGCCGAGATGCGGGCCCCGAACAGGGTTGCTGCCAGGAACCAGCGCTCAACCTCGCCCGGGCCGCGGTCGACGTCGACGCCAAGCTCGATGGAGTAGCGGCCGCCAAGGGTGGCCGTGAGCTGCCTGACCGCCTCGGCATCTGGCCCGCTGACACGCACGGTCACCTCCTTCCACGGAATCATCGCGCCCTTGTGTCCGCTCCGAAAGCGCCGATGGCAACGGCTGTCTCGTCACGGGTCATCGTGGTGGCCGTTCTGGCGTGGACGTCCTTCGAATTGCGGCGGCACTGCGATCGGTGCCGACGCGACCTTCGACGAGATAGCGTGGCGCGATCGCAGCCCACCAGGCCCTCTCGGAGGATAGCGAGGCGATTCAGCGACTGAAGGTGATCCAGATACGGCATCGGGGGTGGCGAAGTACTCCGCCACGGTGGCCGCGATCACTGACCCGGAAGGGTCGGGCTCTAGCTGGCGCCTGAACTGGGCAAGGCGACCAGCTGCGCCCTGCACTGTTGTGCGGGCAACCTGGTTCGCGAGTGACGGAGGTGAGCCCGGTTCGTCCGGGTCGGTGCCCCGCGCCATCTGAGACGCGTCCGTCCCAGCCTCCGCGTCGCGGTCGACGGTGACGCGTCGAGTTCGTCGGCCAGAACGCGACTTTTGGCTATCGCGGGGCGTGGTGCCGGAGACCGATGCTGTTACCTGGTCCGCATATGGACGGGGCTCGGGCGGATCGTAGAGCGCCGCGGCGATGCCCGGAGGCCGACGCGGCGGAAGGCGTGCTCCCTGCCCGACTACGCGTTCGACCAGCTCGTCGACCTGGAGCAGGTGCGGCAGCTGCTGGAATCCCACCACCGTCTCTCGGGGATGGCCTACGGCCTGTTCGACGCCCACGAGAACAACCTCATTGCCGTGGGATGGCAGGACATCTGCGTTCGATTTCACCGGGTCAACCCCGTCACATCCGTCCGCTGCCGCGAGAGCGACGCCTTCATCAAGGAGCACCTCCACGACTCCGCCGGTGGGCTCCTGGAGTACCGGTGCAAGAACAACATGATCGACATCGCCATGCCGATCGTCGTCGACGGCCGGCATCTGGCGACGTTCTTCACCGGTCAGTTCTTCTACGACGACGATCCGCCGGACCGAGCCTTCTTCATCGCCCAGGCCAGGGCTCTTGGTTTTGACGAGGCCGAGTATCTCGAGGCCCTGGACCGGGTCCCACTGTTCAGCCGTGAACACATTCGCGGCAACGTGGTGTTCCTGCATAACATGGTGCAGAGCCTCGCGGAAACGGGTGTTAAGCACCTCCAACTTGCCGGCGAAATCGAGGAGCGTCGACAGGCCGAGGAGGGGCTGCGCCGATCCGAGGAACGCTATCGTTCCGTCGTGAGCGCGATGTCCGAGGGAATCGTGGAACGTCGAGCTCGATGCCGAGTACGCCCGGATGCACACGCCCGTCGCCCCCGGTCCGTATGTTCTGCTCGGGGTGAGCGACACCGGCACGGGCATGGACGCGGAGACGATGGCCCACCTCTTCGAGCCGTTCTTCACAACCAAGCCAGCTGGCGTGGGCACGGGACTCGGCCTCGCGACGGTGTACGGGATCGTCACCCAGTCGGGAGGCAGCATCGCCGCCTACAGCGAACCGGGCCATGGCGCGGTGTTCAAGGTCTACCTGCCGCGGGTCGCCGAGGCTGTCGGCCAGCGCCTGGCCCCCGTCGCTGAGCCGGTGGCAGGCGGGGCCGAGACGATCCTCGTCGTCGAGGATGACGATACCGTCCGGCCCTTCGTGGAACATGTCCTGTGCGGCCTCGGGTACACCGTGTCCGCCGCGCGAACCGGCGAAGACGCGCTCGCCCTCGTCGGCGACCACGGCCGACCGATCGACCTACTCGTCACGGACATCATGCTGCCGGGCATGAACGGCCGCGAGCTGTCCGAGCGACTCACGGCCCGCCAGCCGACACTGCGCACCCTGTTCATCTCGGGCTACACCGAGGATTCGGTCATCCACCAGGGAGTGCTGGACCCTGGCGTCGCGTTCCTCAACAAGCCCTTCGCGCCTGATGCGCTCGGCCGCGCCGTCCGCGACGCAATCGAGGCAAGGGAGGTCGTCGGCGGAGTGCGGGGCCGCTGATCGCAACGCTCGTCTGTCAGCCGCCCCGGTGAACTGGCGGCGTTCTCCCCGGCGGGAGCCACGACAACAGGCGCCAACTTCAGCGGCGTCACGTGGTCCGCCACGACCTGTCCGGACGGCACGAACAGCAACAGCCACAACCGCACCTGTACGGGACATTTGAACCCGTAGCCCCGATCGCCGCTGACCAACTGGTCCCGTTGGTCCCTACCTCGTCGGGTGGCCGCCACGCGGTTTCGAGTCGCCTAGACGGCCATGCGGCAGAACGTCGCATGCCTGAGTGAGTCTAGGGTCTCGGCGTCAGCCGGGGGCGAGCCGCACGTGCCTGTGATCGCCCTCGAAAGTCTCCCCAGAGGGCGCCACCTTGGCAGCGAGAAGCTCTCGCCCATCCAGACCCCCTGAGCGTGGCAGTACCTCCGGACGCTCGCCGCGAACGGGCGTCACTCCCCGAACGACCTGCTCAAGCCGGGAATACACCTACACGCCCTCCCTGCCGAATGCTTCGACCCAGATCGCAAGACGAGCCCGATGCCGTGCCTGCCGGCGGACTCGCCAGCCAACCAGACAGGCAGCCCAAGGAATGGCCAAATGTCGATCGGCAGCTATCCCGTGCAGGACCGTCGGGGGGCGGGTCGCTCGGCTGTGGTGCCCCCGAGGCCCGCACGCGTTGTCACCCATGCCTTGATCATTCACCAGGCCGAGATCGTCCGCCTTGGCGTCTCCACGATGTTGACCAGCGGCTCGGCCTGCGAAGTCGCGAGCGCGGCTTCCGTCTACGAGGCATTCCACCTCGCCTCCGACGTGCATCCGCAACTCGTGCTGTTCGACTACGTTCCCGCCGAAGGGCCCGAGGTCTGCCGGCTTCTGGCGGCCCTGTGGCCGCGTCCTCGGCTCATCGCCCTGGTCACTCGCGGTCGCGAAGTCTCTCCGAACGACTGCCTGTCGGTTGGTGCCGACGCAGCGATGCTCATGGACAACGTCAACCGAGACACCTTCCTCGTCGTCATCCGCCGGGTGATGGATGGGCTTGGCCCGATCGTGGCCGGCTTCCCGTCCGTGAACGAACATCTCGATGCCGCCCGCGTGGACGAGGGTCCGGTCTCGCTGCTAACCCCGCGCGAGCGCGAGATGCTCTACCTCATCGGCCAGGGTCTCTCCAATCGCGAGATCGCCGAGTCGCTGGTCCTCTCCGTGAAGACGGTCGAGGCCCACCGCGCCAACCTCAGCCGCAAGCTCAACGTCCGATCCCGGGCGGGCCTGATGCGGCTTGCCCTAACCGACAGCCTGGCCTGATCCGATGATCCCGCTGACGCGCACAGACGGAACGGCTGTCCTGATCAACCCCGACCGCATCGAGCTGGTGGAGGAGACCCCGGACACCGTCATCACGCTCGCCGACGGGAAGAAGCTGCTCGTCCGCGAAACGGCCACCGAGGTGGCTACTCGCTTCCACTACTACCAGCGATCGCTTCACGTCGACGCCCGTTTCGGCGGCCGGCGTGCGTACGACCCGCCGGAGGATATGGACCCGGCGCAGTACGAACACCTCAACCGTGGGCGCCTTCGCCCCTACGGCGACTCCAGCAAGGCTTAGGCACGAACGATGGACGCTGGCGTCGGAATCGCGGTCTGCATCGTGGCGATGATGATCGCCGACGTTCTCGACGGCGGATCTCCGACCGCGTTCATCAACCCCTCGGCGATCCTGCTGATCTTCGGCGCGACCTTCGGGGCGACGATCGCGTCGACCTCAGTCAAGCAGTTCATGACCATGCCGAAACTGTTCGCCATGAGCATGAAGCCGCGCGTCAGCGACGTCGGCTCGATCCGCGAGATGCTGGTCAAGTTCGCCGCGCGGGCCCGCCGCGAGGGCCTGCTGGCGCTCGAGGGCGACGTCGAGGGGGTCCAGGATCCCTTCATCCGCCACGGCCTCCAGATGGTGATCGACGGTCTCGAGCCCGACACGGTCGAAGAGATCCTCGAAATCGAGCTCGAATCGATGCAGAGCCGGCACCTGAAGGGCATCGACATGTTCGCCAAGATGGGCGGCTACTCGCCGACCTTCGGCGTCCTCGGCACCGTCATGGGCCTGATCAGCGTCCTCTCCAACCTCTCCGATCCGTCGAACCTGGGCGAGTCGATCGCGACGGCCTTCATCGCCACTCTGTTTGGAGTCGGCGCGGCCAACATCCTGTGGCTCCCGATCTCCGCGAACCTCAAGGGCAAGGACGGCGCCGAAGCCCAGGAGCGGCGTCTGGCCCTGGCCGCGATCCTGGCGATCCAGGCCGGCGACAACCCGCGCATCGTCGCCCAGAAGCTCAGCGCCCACGCCGGCCCCGGTGCCGACGAGGCTGAGTCCACGGAGAAGTCATCGGCCGGGTCGGCCGTCGCGGAGGCCGCCTGATGGTCAGACGCAAGCGCGCCCACGTCCAGGGACCGCACGACAACGAAGAGCGCTGGCTCCTGACCTACGCCGACCTGATCACGCTCCTGTTCGTGCTGTTCGTCGTCATGTACGCGATCAGTACGACGGACGTTCGCAAGTTCACGGCCCTGGCCCAGTCCGTCTCGGCGGCCTTCAACGCCGGCGTCATGCAGGGCCAGCAGGCAATCACCATCACCAACGGTCAGGACACGACGATCCAGCAGGACACGAGCGCCGCAGGAACGAGCCCCGTCGAGTCGGACCTCAAGGCCATCAAGGCCGCCCTCGAGGACTACGCCATCGGCCAGGGGTTGGGCGGCGAGGTGGAGGTCGGCGTGGCGCCCCAGGGGATCGTCATCCGGCTCAACGACGCGCTGCTCTTCTCCTCCGGTCGGGCCCATCTCGACGACCACGCCCTCAAGCTCGTCAACCAGGTCGTGGACATCATCAAGCCCCTGCCGAACCAGATCCGGATCGAGGGCAATACCGACGATCAAGTGCCCGACGGCGCTCTCTTCACGAGCAACTGGGACTTATCCACCGCCCGTGCCCTGGCCGTTCTGAAGTCCATGGTCGACATGGGTATCGATCCAAGCCGTCTCTCCGCCCAGGGCAACGCCCAGTACGACCCAATCCTGCCGAACACCGACGACGCGTCGCGCGCCAAGAACCGGCGCGTGGACATCGTCGTGATGTACGCGGCGGCAAGCGGCGCATCGCCAGCCCCGCTGGCGATGCCTTCCTTCTGATGACCCACCCCGAGTCGGCGGCCGCCGACAACAACCGCTCAGGCAACAACCTGGAGTACCGCCCGTGAGACTCTCGATTCCGCAGGGCCGCCGCGCCATCCTCGCTCTCGGAGTGCCGCTTGGGCTGGCCGCCGCCGGCGCCCTGATCTTCACTCAGCTGTCCGCGGCCCCCTCGGTGCCGCCGGCCGTCCCGGACCCGAGTCCGGGTCAACTCGGCCCGATGCTGGCCCTGGACGACAAGATCATCAACCTGTCCACGACGACGCCGGGTGGTTACAAGTACGCCAAGATCGGCGTGACGATCGAACTGCGGCCCAGCGCGGCCAGCTTCTACGACCTGCACGGCGCCGACCGGACAAAGCAGGAGACGACCGAGCTCGGCAAGCACACCGAGCAGGTCCCGCTCCTGATCGACGCCGTGGGCGGCGTCGTCTCCGCGCACGACTCGAGCACTCTCACGACCTCCGACGGGCGGGCCAAGCTCAAGGTGGAGCTACTGGCGGCCGCGAAGAAAGTCCTTGGCACGGACGAGGTTCTCGATGTCTTCTTCACCGACTTCGTGATGCAGTAGGCGAGCCGTCAGATGCTGTCGCAGGCCGAAATCGATGCACTCCTCGGGGCGGTAGCCGATGGCTCGCTGCCGACCGAGGATCAACCGCCGTCCCTCAGCGCAGATGGCCGAATTGTCAAGACGTATGACTTCCGCCGTCCGGCCAAGTTCTCAAACGAGCAGCTCCGAACCCTGCAGGCAATCCACGAGAACGTCGGCCGCATCGCGGCGGCCCGGCTCTCATCCTTCCTGCGGAGCCCGATCGTGATCCAGCTTGCCGGCACCGACCAGCTCATCTTCGACGACTACGTGACCCAGCTCACCCTCCCCACGCAGCTCGTGGTCATGGCCAGCACCGGCCTGGCCGGACCTTTCATGATCGATATGGACATGGGATTCGCCCTCGCCTCCGTCGATCGCCTGCTCGGAGGATCGGGTCGCATCCCGAGTGAGCGCCACGAGCCGACTCCGATCGAGACCGACCTCATCGCCCGCATCGCTGGACATCTGCCTCCCGCCCTCAACGAGGGCTGGTCGCCCCTCCAGACACTCGATGTGTCGGTTACCGAGTCGGCCCTGACTCCGATCCTGCTGCGCATCGCGGCGCCCGCGGAAGTCGTGGCCGTCATGACCTATGAGGTTCGTTTCGCCGGCCAGACGGCCCCGATGACGATCTGCTACCCGTACGCCTCAATCGAGCCGTTGCTGCCAAGACTGGCCGCGACCATGTGGTACGCGCAGCGTCGCCAGGTCACCGGCAGCGCCGGCGTCCGCGACATTCTCGAGAACGAAGTTCGCGCGGTCGAGATCCCCGTCGCCGCCTCCTTCAGGGCGGTCGACATTCCGGTCGAGGCTCTTTCCGAGCTGCGGCCCGGCGACGTAATCAGGTTCGACGAGCATTTCGACGAGCCTGTCCTCATTGCGGTCTCCGATCAGGCCCAGGCGTGGGCGATCCCCGGTCGCGTCGGGGATCGCGTCGCCCTGCGCCTCGTGACCCCGCTTCAGCCCACGGAGGCCTGACATGAGCTGGGAAACATTCGACTGGAAGCCGGCCGACGGCGCCTCCCTCGGTGCCGGCGCATCGATCCTGCCGCTGTGGCCGATGCTCCGCTCGGCCATCGCCGAGGGGATCTCGGCCGACGCCCTGTGCCCGGTTACGATCGGGGAGCTGACCGTAGGCCACGTCAACTACGACGAGGCGCCGACGCGGCCGGCGCCCTCGCGCTCGTTCGAGCTGCTCGGCGCCGACCGGCGGGGATCCTGGGCGGCTCTCGACCCGGCCAAGGGCGACAAGATCGGCGGCAACGTCTACACCGCCGAGCGACTTCAGGAGCTCGTGCTCGAAGGTATGGACACCGCCTTCGAGTCGATCCTCGGCGAAGGCCTGAGCCTCGGAGCACCCGTCGAGGTCTCCTCTCCGAACGCTCCGATGCTGCTCCTGCGGCTGCCGATCACCTCGGTCGACAACGAAGAGCTGGTCCTCGTCTCCGCCTACGACGCGGCCGTGGCCGGCGAGCTCTCCGCCCACGTCGTCGCGCTTCAAGCCCTCTCCTCCGAGGCCTCGACCACGCCCCCGCCCGCCCCGGCGCCGGTGGCCCAGCGCACTCAGGAGTTCAAGGCGGCCGTGGCCGGGCGACCCGCTACGCCGGCTCCCGCCGCGGCGCCGGCCCCGAACGGCAACGGCGGCTCCAGTCCGCTGCCGGCCAACGTCCGGCCGGCCCAGCTGCCCGAGTTGACCGGCGCACCGACCGCCGGACCCGGCTACAACATCGACCTTCTTCTCGGCGTGACCCTCCAGGTGACGGTCGAGATCGGCCGCACGACGCTGCCGATCCGCGACGTCCTGGCGCTCACCCCCGGCTCGATCATCCAGCTGGATAAACTGGCCGGCGAGAAGGTCGACATCCTGATCAACGGCCGGCCAATCGCCCAGGGCGAGGTCGTTGTGGTCGACGAGAACTTCGGCGTCCGCGTCACCGACGTCGTCGCCCGTCAGCAGCGACTCTCGACTACGGGCCGCTGAAGATGGCAATCACCGGCCCCACGGCAGCCTCGAGCGGCGCCACTGCGCGCCAACTCGACGCCCGCCGAACGGGCCTCCGTCGCCGCGTCGCCACGATCGCCTGCTTTGCGGCACTCGCCGGATTGGCGCTGATCGGGACTCTGCACCCGCTCCCCGTCGCCGGCGGCGCGGGGCCGGGCGCGACCGACGCGATCGCCGCCACCTCGAACGCAAGCAGCGTTTGGGGCAGCGGCGATGCCACCGGCGGCGTGAACTGGCCCGACCTGATCCTCAAAGGCACGATCGTTCTGGCCCTGCTCTTCATCACCCTGCGGGTGCTCGGCCGGACGGGCGCCGGTGCTCCGAAGCGAGGCGGCCGGCTGGAGGTTCTCGAGTCGCGGCCGCTCGCGCCAAAGGCGTCGCTCCACCTCGTCGCCATCGGCGACCGCCGTCTCGTTGTCGGGCTCACGCCGAGCGGGATGGTCTCGCTCGCCGAGCTCGACGCGACGGAGCTCGAAATCGAAGCCGCACATGCGCCCGCCGAAGAGCCGGCCACGGCCGCCGGCGAGCCTTTCCGTTTCGCGAACTATCTCGGCCGCGGCTCGAGCGGCCCGGCGCAGCCGACGCTCGGCTCCGCCCTCGACTCGGTGCTGCGTCCGCTGGATGCCCTGACCGGCCGCCTGACGACCTTCCTGAACGGGGGTCGGGTCCGATGAACCGCCGCCGGCTCGGTCTCATGCTGCTGCTCGGCCTTGCCGTCCTGTTCGTGGCGGGCTGCTCCTCCACCACCGGGCAATCTGACATCTCCGTGAAGGTCGGTGACGGCCAGGCCTCCAGCGGGAACGGCCAGTTCGCGCTCTCCCTCGAGCTGCTGGTCGCCATCACCGTCCTCTCGCTGGTGCCGGCGATCCTCATGCTGGCCACGAGCTTCACCCGGATCGTGGTGGTGCTCTCGCTGTTGCGAAGCGCGATCGGCATCCCGAACCTGCCGCCCAACCAGGTGATCCTGGGCCTGTCGCTCTTCCTGACGCTCTTCGTGATGTCGCCGACCTTCGCCAAGGCCAACAACGACGCCCTCCAGCCGTACCTGAACAACACCATCGATCAGAACGCGGCCATCCAGCGCGGCACCGATCCGTTCCGCCAGTTCATGCTCAAGGAGACGAGGCAGGAGGACCTGCAGGTCTTCATCGACCTGTCGAAAGAGCCGCGGCCGGCGACGGCGAACGACGTCACCCTCGAGGTGTTGCTGCCGGCCTTCGTCGTCAGCGAGCTCAAGACCGCCTTCACGATGGGCTTCCTGCTCTACATCCCGTTCCTGATCATCGACCTGGTAGTCGCCTCCGCCCTCATGTCGATGGGCATGGTCATGGTCTCGCCGACCCAGATCGCCCTGCCCTTCAAGCTGCTCCTCTTCGTCATGGTCGACGGCTGGGTCCTCGTGGTCCAGTCGCTGGTCAGGAGCTTCGGCTAGTCATGAGCGGATCCGACGTTGGCGCCGTTCTCCAGCGAGCCCTCACCACGACCCTCATGGTCGGCGGGCCGATCATCCTCGCGTCGATGGCAGTGGGCCTGGTGATCTCGGTGATCCAGGCCGCTACCCAGATCAACGAGGCGACTTTGACCTTCGTGCCGAAGCTCCTCGTGGTCGCCCTCGTCCTGATGATCCTCGGGCCGAACATGGTCAGCCAGCTGACCGACTTCACCCGCTACATCTTCCAGGCGGCCTCGGAGGCCGGCCGATGAACTTCACGATCGCAGGCGGGCAGACCGCCCTGCTCTTCCTGGTGATGCTGCGCTGCACGGGGCTGGTCTTCACGGCCCCGATCTTCGGCCATCACTCCATCCCGACGCTGGTCAAGTTTGGCCTCGCGGCGGCGCTCACGGTCGCCCTGGCCAAGACGGCCGGAGCGACGGCCGGGAGCCTGCCGCTCCTGCTCGCCGCGCCGATCGAGCTGATCATCGGCATGTCGCTGGGCTTCATCCTGTCGATGGGTTTCCAGGGAGTGGAGCTGGCCGGGCGCGTTATCTCAATTCAACTCGGCCTCTCGCTTGCCTCCGTCTTCAGCCCCACCGAGGAGGAAGCCTCCACCGCGATCGATCCGTTCTTCTCGGTCCTGGCCGGCCTGCTCTTCCTGGCCATGAGTCTCCATCTGGCGGTCGTCAAGGCTCTGGCCGATTCCTTTGTGGTGTACCCGATGGGCGGTGGCTGGCCGGCGGACCTCGCTCTGACCGGCGCCCAGACCATGGCCCTGACTCTTGAACTGGGGGTCCGGGTCGCGCTGCCGATCGCTCTCGTGCTTCTGCTCGTGGAACTCTCGGTGGCTCTTCTCGCTCGCGCCATCCCGCAGATCAATGTATTCATCCTTGGTCTGCCGCTCAAGATGCTGGTCGGCATCGGAGTCCTGGCCATGGCCATGCCGACCCTGGTCAACGGCGCGGCTTCGATCTACCGGTTCGTCTTCAACGCCGCCACCGGCGGCGCCGTGTCGACGTAGGCGCGGGCGATGGCTGAGAAGACCGAAGCTCCCACTCCGCGACGGCGCGACGAAGCTCGCGCCAAGGGCCAGGGCATTGGCCGGTCCCGGGAGTTTGCTATGGGCCTGACGCTCGGCGTTGGCACGCTGGCGCTCGCCAGTCTGCTGCCGGGTGTAGCCGCCACGCTGGTGACGCGGACGCAGTCCGCGATCATCGAAATGTCGCCCCATGCCAGCAACTCTCAGCTCGTCGGCGAGACCGGCGACGCAATCCTGACGGCCGTCCTATTGATCCTGCCGCTGGCGTGCCTGGTGATGGTGGCAGGCGTCGCCGGCAACCTCGTCTCGGGCGGGCTCGTCTTCTCCTATCGGGCCATTCGCTTCGACCTCAGCCGCATCAACCCGCTCACCGGTATGAAGCGCCTCGCCGACAAGCAGGCGCTCGTCAGGCTCGGACTGGCCGCGGCGAAGCTCTCCATCCTCGCCTTCATCTCCTGGCTGGTGGTCGGCAGCCGCATTCCGACGATCGTGGCCACGCAGGGCTCCAGCCCAGCGGCCATCGCCGGCAGCTGCCTCTCGGCGGTCTTCCAGCTGGGACTGACCATCACGATTTTGCTTGCGGTCGTGGCCCTGGTCGACTTCGTCGTCCAGCGCCGGAAGGCCATGCAGTCGATCCGCATGACCAAGCAGGAGATCAAGCAGGAGTACAGGGAATCGGAAGGCGATCCCATGATGCGCGGCGCCCGCCGCCGCCGCGCCCGCCAGATGGCGTTCGCCCGAATGATGGATGCCGTGCCGACCTCCGACGTGGTGGTCGCCAACCCGACCACGCTCGCCGTGGCCCTCAAGTACGACTCGCTGACGATGCGGGCGCCGAAGATAGTGGCCAAGGGCCAGCGGCTGATGGCCGATCGGATCAAGCAGATCGCGCGCGAGCACAACGTCTCCGTGATCGAGGACAAGCCTCTGGCCCGGGCGCTCTTCTCCCGCCCCATCGGCGCCGAGGTCCCGGCCCATCTTTACAGGGCCGTGGCCAGGCTCCTCGTCCTCGTCCATCAGGCCCGGTTCGCGGCCGGCGGGCGATTCGCCGGCGGGCGATCCGGCGCGCGGCCGGGAACGCGCGGCTGGTCTCCCGAGGGAGCCCGAACCGGCTCCGGTGGTCAGGCGCCGGGGTCCTGGTGGACGGCCGCCACGGCCTCCGCCAGCGGCGCCGCGCTCGACCCGCAGGCCAGGAGCCGCCTCACGGTCGACAGCGCCGCTGCCGCCCGGTTGTACGGCGGCGCGCCGGAAACGGCCGGCGGCGATTCGGATGCGGCAATCGACCCGACCGCCGGCGCCGGCGCCGGCGTGGAGTCAGACGCGGTCGTGGTCGTGGACGTGGATGAAGTGGGGGACGATGCGTGGCTAGAATCGGCCGCCCTCGGGCCCGCCGATGTCGATGAAGAAGCCCTGGCCGGGGCGATGGCCGAGGATGAGCTTGGCGACATCACTCCGGACGAGATAGCCGAGTTCGAGGCCGATCTCGTCACCGGTGACAACTCGACCGACGTCGACGACGAGGAGCAGCTGCGATGACGAGTCAGGCGACCCCGGCCGTCAGCGTTCTCCGCCGGAGTGACGCGGTCCTCGCGGCCGCCGTCGTCGGCATCGTGGCGATGATGATCATCCCGCTGCCGCCGACGCTGCTGGACATCCTCATCGTCCTGAACATCACCTTCTCCCTGACGATCCTGCTCGTCTCCCTCAACATCCGCGAGCCTCTCGAGTTCAGCTCTTTCCCGCCACTCCTTCTGATCGCGACCCTCTTCCGCCTGGGGCTCAACGTCTCGGCGGCGCGGCTTGTCCTCCTCAACGCCCACGCCGGCGAAGTCATCAACGCCTTCGGCAAGGTCGTGGTCGGAGGGAACACCGTCGTCGGCATCGTCGTCTTCCTGATCCTGGTCGTGATCCAGTACGTCGTCATCACCAACGGCGCCGGTCGAGTCAGCGAGGTTGCCGCCCGCTTCACGCTGGACGCCATGCCCGGCAAGCAGATGAGCATCGACGCCGACCTCAACGCCGGCCTGATCACGCCGGACGAGGCTCGAGCGCGGCGCCGTTCCATCGAGCACGAGGCCGACTTCTACGGCGCGATGGACGGCGCCTCCAAGTTCGTCAAGGGCGATGCAGTCGCGGCCCTGGTCATCATCGTCGTCAACATCGTCGGCGGCCTGACCGTCGGCGTGATGCAGAAGGGCCTGGACATCGGCACGGCCCTGACCACCTTCACCGTCCTGACCGTCGGCGACGGCCTCGTGAACGAGATCAGCGCCCTCCTCGTCTCGGTCGCCACCGGCGTCCTCGTTACCCGCAGCGGCTCGGAGGCCGGCCTCGGCAGCGACCTGGGCACGCAACTGCTCAGCCGGCCGAAGCTCTTCATGGTCGTGGGCGGCGTCCTGATCGTCATCGGCGTCATGCCCGGGTTCCCCACCTTCGTGTTCTGCACCGGCGGCGCCATAGTCGCCGGCGGCGGTTGGTTCCTCTCCAACTCGCGGGCCGCCGCGGCCGTGGCTCTTGCATCTGCTGGGCCCGCGCTCGCGGCGCCGGCACTCCCGGCCCTCGAGAGCGGCCAGGAGAGCCCCATGGACGCGCTCAAGGTCGAGACTATGGAGCTCGAGGTGGGCTACGGCCTGGTGGGCCTCGTCGAGGGCGGCACGAGCGGGGGACTGGTCGAGAGGATCGGCCTGATCCGGCGGCAAATCGCCGGCGAGCTTGGCCTGATCGTGCCCACGGTCCGAATTCGCGACGACCTGGTCCTCGAACAGAATGCCTACGTCATCAAGCTGCGCGGTTCGGAGATAACCCGCGGCACCGTCGATCCGACCAAGATGCTGTGCATGGACCCGAACGGCGGCGAGATCGCCGTCAGTGGGATCCCGACCACCGAACCCGTGTTCGGCCTGCCGGCGTCGTGGGTGAGCATTGCCGACCGCGAGCGAGCGGAGAGCCTCGGCTACACGGTCGTCGACGCGGCTTCGGTCCTCGCCACCCACCTGGCCGAGACGATCAGACGCCACGCCCACGAGATCCTCGGTCGCCCGGAAACAAACCAGCTGATGGAGGGCCTCAAGCGCGACCAGCCGGGTCTCGTCGAAGAGCTGGTTCCGAACCTGGTCAGCATGGGCGACGTCGAGAAGGTCCTGCAGAGCCTGTTGCGCGAGCGAGTCCCGATCCGCGACCTGTCGACGATCCTCGAGGCCATCGCCGACGGCGCGCGCAGCACCAAGGAGCCGCTCTTCCTGACCGAGGCCGTCCGGCACGCGCTCTCGCGAGCCATCTCGATGCGATACCGCGCTCCCGACGGGGCCATCCACGCCGTTGCCTTGGCCCCGGACCTCGACACCCGGCTGGGGGCATCGGTCCTGGTCCAGCCCGGCTACGTCGGCTTGGAGCTCTCGGGCTCGGACAGCCGGATGCTGATCGAGTCGATCGATCGGGCCCTCAAGAGCCTGGCCATCCAGCGCTACCAGCCGATCCTGCTGTGCACGACGCGCATCAGGCTGGCCCTCCGGAACCTGACCGAGCGGCACATGCCGCAGCTCACGGTCCTGTCCTACGAAGAGATCCTGTCCAGTGTTTCCGTGCAAGTGCACGCCCAGGTTGAGGTTTAGAAGATGCAGCTGCTGGTTGCCACGTGGACATTGCGGATCGCGATCGTTGCCGCACTTGCGGTCGGCGGTGTGTCGTATCAGGCCGGCGCCTCGGCGATCGACTGCGTGGACCGGGCGTTGGCCGCCGCGGTCGCGTTCACCCTCGCGGGACGCTGGCTCCTCGGCTGGCTCGAACCGCCTGAAGTCAGGATGCTGAAGATGCGAAAGCGCCGCGAGGCGAAGCGGTCCAAGGGGCAGAAGGCGGCAACGAGCGACCAGGTCGCTGCAGCTCGGGCCCGCCGGTCCGCGTCCACCATTTCAAGAAGCGCGTGAGGCTGAGGAGACTGCGTGATGTTCGACCGACAGTTTCTACCCCCGCTCCACGCATCCGCCGCCGTTGGCGGTTCCGTGGCAGCCCGTCCCGCCTCGGGGTTGTTCGCCGAGGCCCGCACGAGCGGAGTCGTGGAGCCGCTCGTCAGGTCCCCGGCGGGACCCGGGCATGAGTTCGGGTCCGGCTCCGGGGGCGCGCCGCCGGACGGCGGGGGCGGCGGGCCCGAAAGCGAGACCCGTGACGATCTCGCCGGCGTCTCGGATGAAGCGGCGACGCCCGATGGCAGCCCGGCCGAAGATGCGTCCGAGGAGCCGGTCGGCGCGGCGACCGCGGCCGACGGAGGCGACGAGGCCCTCGACCTGAGCGGCTACGGAGCCTACGGCAACACGCCGGCGCCGGGCCTGGGTCTGAGCCGCGACGAGCTCGTCACGCGCTACGCGCACCTCGTCAAGTACGTGGTCGGCCGGCTGGGAGTCTCCGTCCCTGGCCTCTTCGACCACGAAGACGCTATGCAGGCCGGCGTTCTTGGGCTGCTGCGGGCGATCGACGCCTACAAGCCCGAGTCCGCGGCCTCCTTCGAGTCCTACGCCATCCTGCGAATCCGCGGCGCTATCCTCGACGCCGTCCGTTCCCTTGACACGGTGGGTCGGGCGGGCCGCGAGGCCGCTCGGGCCATCCAGGGAGCAATTCGCGACCTGCAGCACGAGCTGGGCCGCTCGCCGACCGAGTCGGAGATCGCAGCCCGGCTCGGCATGCCGGTGGCCCGCTACCGCGAGCGCCTCCAGGCTGCGTCGGTCGTCACGATTTCGCTCGACGAGCACGACGCCCGCGACAGCGACGACGAGTCGAACATGCTGGCCGAGAACGCGCCGGACCCGAACGCCGTCGACCCGGCGGAGGAAGCGGCTCGCCGAGACGCGATCGCCTCGCTCGTGCAAGAGATCGGCCGCCTCGGCCCGCGGTCGCGCATGGTCATCGCCCTGTACTACCAGGACGAGATGACGTTCAAGGAAATCGGCCAGGTCCTGGGCGTGACCGAGTCCCGCGTCTGCCAGATCCACACCGAGGCCATCCTGGCCCTTCGCGGCCGGCTGGTGGACGCGGACGTGGCCGCCCGCCTCGGACGGCGGAGGGCGCGGTCATGATCCGCGGCTTCTACACCGCCCTATCCGGCGTCATCTCGTCGATGACCCGCCAGTCGGTCGTGGCCGACAACATCGCCAACGTCAACACGGTGGGCTTCAAGCAGTCCCAGACCACCCAGGACGACTTCGAGCTTCAGATCATGAACTCCCTTGGCCCCGAGCTCGGCGAGCTTGGAACCGGCGCCATCCCGTCGGGTCTCAAGCTCGACATCAACCAGGGGCCGCTCCAGGTGACCGGTGTCCAGACGGACCTGGCGGTCCAGGGCGACGGACTCTTCGTCGTTCGCACGGGTGGCGGCACGGCCTACACACGCGCCGGCGATTTCGTGGTTGACGTCACCGGCGCCCTCGTCACCCAGAAGGGCTACCCGGTCCTCGACACCGCCGGCCACACAATCCAGCCCGGCCAGACCTTCACCGTCGACTCGGACGGAACGATCGTCGGGACCGGTCAGCGGATCGCGCTGGTTGCGTGGCCTCCGGGCGGCGTGACCCGACTGGGCGAGAATCTCTACTCCGCCGGTGGCCAGCTCACCCCAGGCAGCGGTCAGATACGCCAGAGCATGCTGGAGGGCAGCAACACGGACGTGGCGCTCGCCATGTCCGACATGATCTCGCTCCAGCGCAACTTCCAGATGAGCGCCAGGGCACTGTCGCTGCAGGATGGAACGATCGGCGACGCCACTCAGCTGGGACGGCTGCGATGAGCCGGTCTGCGTCGTCCGGAGGGCCCCGAACGGGCCACTTCCGGGTTCCGGGCGAAGGTGCCATGCTGGTCCAGCTGGCGCGCCGTGGTGTGGTGCGCCGATCGGCCCTGGACGAAAGCGTCGACGTCATGCAACGGATACGTCGAATCGATGACGATCTACCCCTCCCGCGAGTCAAGTCTCCAGGGTGCCGGCCGATCTCTAGGGTGACGCCCAATAGAGGTAAGCAATGAAGATCGAAGACCCGCGGTCCGTAACATCGTCGCCAAATCTCCGTCCGGCCGCCCCGGCAACACCGGCGCCGGCCCGACCGGAGGCTCAGAGACCCCAGAATGACCGCGCCGTCAGCCAGCCGGCCGCACGCGTCGAGCTATCGTCGCGCAGCCGGGAGATGCATCAGGCCCTCGAGGCCGCCAATGCCGCTCCCGACGTCCGGACCGACAAGGTGAACGACGCCAAGCAGCGGATCGCTCAGGGCACGTACACGGTCAAGGCCGAGGTCGTGGCCCGGGGTATCCTCGACACCAGGGCGTAGATGCTCACGCCGGGCGACACTGAGTTCGCCGGCAACGCGGCCAGCTACCTGGCCAGCTTCGGCTCGACCGAGCTGTCCGAACTGACGAATGCCCTGGGCCGCCTCGTGGCTGCCTCCGATGGTGTCGCCGATGCCGTCACGCGCCATGATCGCATCGCCCTCAGCCGCTGCAACGAGGAGGCAGACGCCCTGGTCGTCGAAGTGAACCGCCTGGCCGCCGCCCTGACGGCTGAGGACAGGGAGTTGCTCGGTGGCGGTGGCGTCCCGGCGCTGTGCGAGCGTCTCGCCGCCGGGGCGCGGCGGAACGCGTATCTGATCGAACGGGCCTGGGCCGTGGATGCGGCTCTGATGCGCCTGCTCCTGGGCCTGGGCAAGGTCGGCGCCGACGGCACCGTTGGCGGCTACGCGGCCAACCCGGGTCCAACCTACGTGGATCGGCAGGCGTAGAGTGAGCTCCCCCTTCTTCGGGCTCGACATCGGGGTCTCGGCCCTGCGGGCTGCCCAGCAGATGCTCGACACGGCGGCCCACAACGTCGCCAACGCCAGCACGCCGGGCTATTCCCGCCAGGTCGCCTCGCTGGTGGAGTCGCCGCCGTACACGTATCCGGCCTTCAACCGCAGCGGGCTGCCGGGCCAGATCGGCTCCGGCGTCACCGTTGCCGCCATCACTCGCGTCCGGGACAACTTCCTCGACCTGCAGGTCCAGGCCCAGACTTCGCTCAAGGGCGAGTGGGATACCCGTCAGCAGGAGCTCGCCAAAGTCGAATCGATCTTCCCGGAGCCATCCGACACGGGTCTGGGCAGCACCATCAGCAAGTACTGGAGCGCATGGCAGGATGTGGCCTCCGAGCCGTCCTCGGCGGCCGCCCGGACCGCCCTGACCGAGCAGGCCTCGACGCTGGCGATGGAGATCAACCGCGACTCCGCCCAGCTGGGCATGGTCGCCACCGGCATCGACAGCCAGGTGACCCAGCTGATTACCACGGTCAACGATCTGGCCAAGCAGATCGCCAGCCTCAACGGCCAGATCCAGCGAGTCACGATCACGGGCGATCATGCAAATGACCTGCTTGATCAGCGCGAACAGCTGCTCGAGAAGCTGAGCGCCGTCGTCCCGGCCACAGTGGTGACTCAGCCAGACGGGACCATGAGCGTCCTCGTCGGCGGGACTGACCTGGTCAGCAACGTGTACGCCCGTCAGCTTGTCGCCCAGACGGACACGTCGGGCCACGTCACTCCCGTGTGGGCCGACGGCAGCGCGGTGGCGCTGCCATCCGGACAGATGAAGGCGCTGCTGGACGTACGAGACGTGGATCTCGCTGGCTACCGATCGCAGCTCGACTCGCTGGCTCAGGGCATCGCCGACTCGACCAACGCACTCCACGAGCGCGGCATCGACGCCAACGGCAATGCCGGCCAGCCGATCTTCACGTACCACGCCGGAAACGCGGCCGCGACGCTGGCGGTCAACCCGACCGTCGCTGCGAATCCGCAGTTGGTTGCTGCGTCCGCCTCGCCGAACGCTCCCGGCGACGGCTCTGTGGCGGGACTGATCGCCGACCTGCAGAACGCCAAGAGCTACTCGGCCGGTGTCGCCGGAACCGACCTGGTCGGCGGCATGGACCTGACGACGAACACGACGGCGCGGTTGATGACGATCGCTGCCGACACCGCCCTGGCCCAGACCTACACCTTCAGCGGGGCGGCCAACAGCCTGACCTTGACCGGCGCGGACGGCAGCACCCAGACGATTACCGTGGCGGACATGGCCGCGGGCGGTACGCAGGTCCTCAACTTCGACCAGCTCGGGATCAAGCTGACCCTCAGCGCGGGCGCGTCCGCCAAGGCCGGCGCCGATCTCGTGACGGACTTCACGACGCCCGGCCACGACACCATCGTTGCAGCCTCCCTGTACACGCCGCCGCAGACGACCACCGACTTCTACGCCGGACTCGTCGGCAAGATCGGGACGGCGTCGAGCCAGTCGACCGAAATGGCTCAGAACCAGCAGCTCGTGGTCGACCAGCTGACGACTCGAGTCCAGGAGGTCAGCGGCGTCTCACTCGACGAGGAGGCGACCGACATGGTGCGCTTCCAGCATGCGTATCAGGCCGCCGCCCGGGTCATCACGACCATGGACGAGATGCTGAACACGCTCATTAACGGGACCGGCCTCGTGGGCCGTAGCTGAGCGGAGGGCTGAGCGATGCGCGTGACCGAGTCGATGATCTACAACTCAACCAACAGCAGCCTGTCGACCGATCTGGCCGCCCTTCAATCGATCACGGAGAAGGTCAGTTCGTCGAAGCAGCTAAATCGGCCTTCCGACAATCCGGCCGACGTTCGCTCTGCCCTCGGGCTACGAGATACCCTCGCCCAGCTCAACCAGTACGTCCGCAACATCGACAACGCATCCAGCAAGGTGTCGGCCATGGACACGGCCCTGTCCAGCGCCGGCGATCTGATCCAGCGCGCCAACGAGCTCGCCATCGAGGGCGCCAACGGAACGCTGAGCGCGAACGACCGCCAGGCCATGGCCCAGGAGGTTTCGCAGCTCATCGAGGCGATGGCCCAGGACTCTAGCGCCAAAGTCGGCGACGAGTACGTCTTCAGCGGCTTCCGAGTCGACCGCGCGCCGTTCCAGGTCACGGGCCCGGGGCAGGTGGGGGCCTATCAGGGCGATCAAGGTGTGAGCGTCGTGCGCGTTGGGCCCGCCAGCACGATGCAGGTCAACCTGAGCGGCGACGCCGTTTTCCAGCCGGCGATCGCGGCCCTGACCCAGCTCCAGGCCGACCTCAACAGTGGTCAGCCGGTTCAGCAATCGACCATCGGCCAGATCAGCAACGCTCTTCAGACCCTCACGCAGGCCCGAGCGACGGTCGGCGCCCGAGCCAATCGGCTCGACAACGCAAAGACATCGCAACAGGACCTCATCACCAGCAACCAGGCCCTGTTGAGCCAACTCGAGGATGCCGACATGCCTTCGGCCATTACGGAGCTGACGAAGCGCCAGACCACCTATCAGGCGACCCTGGCCGTCACCGCCAAGGTGATGCAGACGAGTCTGATCGATTACCTTAAGTAGGTCGCTCCGGAGAGCGCGCCGGACAGGCCACCCGGGACCCAAGCCCGCCATCGAGGAACAACCCGTGAGCCAGTCAGTCCCTGCCGCCGAGATCGTCTTTCCGGACGGTCTCGTCGGGTTGCCTGCCCTCGTCCATCACCACCTCAGTGCCGTTCCCGAGACGGCGCTATACGAGATAGCGTCAGACGACGACCCGACCATGGCCTTTATCGCCGCGTCGGCCGACAGCGTCAAGCCCGGGACGACCGACCTGCTGCGCGAACGAGGCCTTGTAAACGAGGGCGAATGGGTGCTGGCCATTCTGGCCGTCCACGGTGAGCCGCCGGCGATCACGGCCAACCTGGCTGGCCCCCTCGTCCTGGACATGAACAGCGCGACCGCCCGTCAGCTGGTCCTCGAGGATCCCGAGTTCCCGCTACAGGCGCCGGTCGCGCAGCCGGGCTAATGCTCGTCCTCACGCGTCGCGCGGGCCAGGCGATTCGCGTCGGGCCCAACGTAGAGGTGCGCGTCGTCAGGATCGAGGGCGATCGAGTCGTGCTTGGCATCGCGGCCCCACGGCACGTCGCCGTGGTGCGATCCGAGCTGGTCGACGAGGTCTCAGGCGAGGTCCGCGAGGCGGCCGACACTCGGGCCAAGCTGCGCGTCATGCTCAAGCCGATGCACGCCCTCGACGGGCCCGCGCCGGAGACGCCGTCGCCCGACGATCCCGGAGTAGCCTGACCGCAGACAGTCGCCGCCAGTCGGGGCCGGCGGGCTCTCGCGTGATCCCCCGCAGACATCGCCAGAAGGGCCCGTGTGCGCTTCCTGGGCCCGGATCCATCGGTCCAGCGCCGCAGATCGCCGGCTGGCCGAGTGAGATGCAAGCGGCGATCGGTGCATCCGGGCTGGCCCAACACATCGTTGCCGCCCGGACTTGCGAGTGGCCGACGCCGATGGATGGGCCGCGGAGCATGCTGGGGTGGCGCGGACGAGCACCGCCCCGAGTGCGAGGTATGTCCGCGAAGCTCCATCCGCCTCAAGTGGGGGCCCCTGAAGCCGACTTCTCCCGTGGTGGGCAAGTGGCCTGCCAGCGGCAAGGACGCCGCATCGATCCAAGGCTAGGAGGCCTCCCTCAATGTCCGTCGTCATCAACACCAACATCGATGCGCTGAACGCCCAGCGCAACCTCAGCATGACGGCTTCGAACTTCAGCAAGAGCGTCGAGAAGCTGTCCAGCGGCCTGCGCATCAACCGCGCGGCCGACGACGCGGCCGGCCTCGGCATCAGCGAGACTCTTCGCTCGCAGGTCAATGGCCTCGACCAGGCCGTGCGCAACGCCCAGGACGGCATCTCGCTCGTCCAGACCGGTGAAGGCGCGCTGAACGAAGTCAGCTCCATGCTGCAGCGCATCCGCGAGCTCGCTGTCCAGTACGCCAACGGCACCAACGACAGCAACGCCACGACGAGCATCTCGAACGAGGTGACGGCTCTCCAGGCTGCCATCACCCAGATCGGGACCAACACGAAGTTCAACGGCGTGAGCCTCTTGACGTCCGGCACCGTCAACTTCCAGGTCGGGGCCGACCAGGGTCAGACCCAATCGGTCACTCTGACCACCCTCGACACGTCGGCGGCTGTCGTGACCAGCATCTCGACGGTTGACACTGCAATCGCCGCGGTCAGCACCCAGCGCGCCGCCTTCGGCGCGGCACAGAACGCCCTCGAGCACACCGTCAACAACCTCAAGGTGGCGTCCGAGAACTTCAGCGCCTCCGAGTCGCGAATTCGCGACCTCGATGTAGCGTCCGAGATGGTGAACTTCACCAAGACCCAGATCCTCCAGCAGGCCGGCACGTCGATCCTCGCCCAGGCCAACTCTGCTCCGCAGAACATCCTCACCCTGCTCCGCTAGTTCGGATCGGCCCGGCCCAACGCCGGTTGGGCCACCGACTCAGAGTGACGAAGGGGCCGGCGGGTTTCCGCCGGCCCCTTCTGCTCGGCCATCGCCCTTTCCGCCATCGCGCCTAAGGTGAGAATGGACGCCTCGCACCAGGACGCCACAATCAGCGCACTGGAAGCCGCCACGGACGCCCTGCTGATCGCCTTGGGAAAGCGACCCGATCCGGATCTCGAGGCTCCCGCAGCCGCTCTCAAGGCCCGCGAGGCGGCCTTTCGATTCCTCGTCCGGGCGGATGTCGCCACGCGCCCCCCGGATCTCAACGCCAGACTTCGCCGGATCCTCGACCGCGATCGCGAAGCCGCCGAGCAGCTCCGGATCGAGATGGACTCGCTCCGCGATCGTCTCGCCAGCACGCGTCAGCTGATGCACATCTACGGCCCACGGACCCGCGCGATCGGGCCGGTGCGGTGATGGAGCCCGGACCCCCCGGTTCGATTTGGGGCGAACCCCACTGGTGCGCGAGCGGTGCGTCGCTCAAGGTTAGGGCACCCGATGCCGATACCCCGAGTGGCCGCCTCAGCATGCGGGGTGACCAAGCGGACGTCCCCAGGAGAACGTAGATGTCGACAATCCAGTTCGGCGGCGTCGTATCAGGTCTGAATACCCAGGCCATCATCGATGCCATGATGGCTGTGCAGAAGCAGCCGCTGACCGACCTGCAGAACAAGGAAGCCAGTCTCACGGCCCAGAAGGCCGCCTACGCCCAGATTGGCACGGCGCTCGACGATCTCGTGACGAAGATCCAGAACTTCACCGTCACGAGCGCGGGCGCAGGTCGCATCGCGACCTCCGCCGACACCTCGGTCTTCACGGCAACTGCCGCCGCCAACGCCGCCGTCTCGCAGTACCAGATCTCGGTCGATCGCCTGGCCACTGCGACTCGGGCGGTCTCGACGGGCTCGATGGGCGCCGCCGTGACCGAGGCTGATACGTCCAGGACGCTTCAGTCGCTCAACCTCCCCGGCAGCGTCACGGCAGGCCAGATCAGCGCCATCGTCGACGGAGTCATCGTCCACTACACGGTCGGCGATCCCGCGACAACGACCCTGGGCCAGTTCATGCAGGGCTTCGGCCAGGCGATCCAGGGCCAGCTCGTGGCCGGCGGAGCGAACGTCGGGGCCGACGCAACGGCCACCGTGAGCGCCACGGTCGTCGGCAACAAGCTCCAGCTCCCCATCAGCGGCGCCGGGCTGGCCCACTCGCTGAGTTTCGGCGCCGCCGGCGACAGCAGCAACGCCCTGGGGATGCTCGGGATCGCCTACGCCACGGCCACCAACGCCATGAACCCGACTCTTGCCGGCACCACGAACCTGGGCGTCGCGCGGATGACCGGCGCTCTGGACAACGCCGGGCTGACCGGACTCACTTCCACCAACGCCGGCAAGCTGACGATCAACGGGGTGGACATCGCATACGACACGACCGTCGATTCCCTGTCCGCGATCATCAGCCGAATCAACAACTCGTCGGCCGGCGTGATCGCCTCGATCGACCGCACAAACGACCAGCTGATCCTCACTCGCAAGGACACGGGCGCGGTTGCGATGGACATCGAAGACACGAGCGGCAATCTGGGTGCGGCCCTCAAGCTGGCTCCCGGCACGACGAACGCCCAGACGATCGGCAACACTGCCCAGGTGACCGTCGACGGCCGCTCGATAACCAGCATCAGCAACACCGTCACCAACGCTATCGACGGGGTCACGATTAACCTGGTGAAGCAAAGCCCGCTCGGCCTGGCCCAGGCGCTGACCGTCGGCGTCGACCAGAGTGCCGTCACGTCGGCTCTCAACTCGTTCGTCACCAGCTTCAACTCGTTGGGCGACACGCTCGACAACTTGACGGCAATGACGCCGGGCCAGGCGGGCGGCACTGCCGGAACAGCAGCCCCGCTTGCGTCGGATCCGACCGCCCGCTCGCTCTTCCTCAGCCTGCGCGAGACTCTCTTCGGGGCTTCCGGGACCGGCACTCTCAACTCCCTGGGCGCCATCGGTCTCAACACGGGCGCCCTTGGGGCTGCTGCCGGCACAACCGATCGGCTGCAGCTGGATACGACCAAGCTGACCGCCGCGCTCAACACCGATGCGAATCGGGTGGCCTCGCTGCTGGACAGTTCGACCGGTCCGCTCTCCGCCGTCCTGACGAAGCTCAAGACCCTCGAGGACCCGGCCAACACGAACTCCTACATCCAGGCGCACACCGTCGGCCTTGCCAGTGAGATAAGCGAGCTCCATCGAGAGGAAACGGACCGCCAGGAGCTGATCGACACGTACCAGACGGCGATCGAGGCGCAGTACGCGGCGATGGAGGCCACACTGGCCCAGCTCCAGGTCCAGTCCTCGCAGCTCGCCGCGACCCTCGGGACCTCGACCACTTCGTCCGGCAGCGGTCTCAGCAGCTCGTCCACGACCGGCTGACCTGCTCCTTGAGGCGGGCCAGGGGACAGCTTCCGCCCGTGCCCGTGATCATCTGACCGCTTCCGCATGACCGCGTGCCCTCCGGCGCACGGCCTCGAGAGTCGGTCCGGACGTCCGCTTCTGCTGGTGACCGGAGGCCACGAACGGTCAAGAGGACCCCTCCTCGAACCGATAACTAAGGTGGAGCCGCCACCCGGGCGGCCCTCCTTCTTCGAGAACCTGAGGCACCCGATCCATGCTTGATCCGACCGCTGCATACCGAACGGCCCAGGTCGTCAGCGCCAGTCGCGCCGGCCAGATCGTCCTGCTCTACCAGGGCGCGATTCGTTTCGGAACGCAGCACCTGGCCGGGCTCGAGCGCCATGAGATCGAGTCAGCCCACCGCTCCTCCATCCGGTGCCAGGAGATCGTGGCCGCCCTGCGGGGCTCGCTGGACCTCTCCGCCGGCCCGATCGCTCTGCAGCTCGACCAGCTGTACGACTTCGTTCTGCGACGCCTCGTCGAGGGCAACGTGTCCAAGGAGGCCAAGCCGACCCAGGAGGCCCTGCAGGTTCTGCGCGGCCTGCTGGAGGCCTGGCAGGACCTCGCCGCCAGGCCCGCTTCGGGGCTGGTGGACGAGTCCGCCGGCAGGCCACGGGAGCTTCGAGCACCGGCCGGGACACCAGTCTTCGCGCCGACCGGCCGCTACGCTGCCGGGAGCGCGCGTCGATGATGCCGGACGGTCACGGGAGCTCGATGGAACGGCAGGTCGCTGCCGGGACGCTGGCCGTTGCCATGAGCCCGCGCTCCATGCGGTCCATCCAGCAGCGTCTGGAGCGGATCCTCATCGACGATCGGGAGCTGCTGATCTCGCTCCAGTGCCAGCTCGAGCAGATCCGTCGGGAGCTGCGGCTTCTCAACGACGAGAGAATCGTTCACGCCCTGGATGGCGGCGATCCGCCGATCCGCCACTGACCTCCGGACCGCATCGACGGCTCCCCGGCCGCGCCGCAGACCTCATCGCCGGCCGACCGAGCGAGATGCAAGCGGCGATCAGTGGATCCGGGCTTAGGTCCAGCTCGTCACCTGGGCGACGACGGCCTCGGCGTTGGCCATCCGGACGCCCGCCCCGATGAAGGCGGACCACTGAGTCCAGGGTGCCGGCCCCAGTTCCCGCCAGGCTTCCGGATCGTAACCTGCGACTTCGTACAACCTGGCGGAGTAGAGTTCCGATCCGAGCGTGAGGACCCCATGGGCGATCGGGGGCCAGGAACCGATCGTGAAGGGTTCCGCACCGTCGAGGGCAACCTCGGCCTGGCCGTAGACGAACTCGAGGCCGTGTTCCACGGCTGTGTCCAACAGCAGCGAGACATGGTCCGGCGTGAACTCGAACTCCGGACCGAGTGGCGCGATCCACGAGCCGCGCGTTGCCCCGGCCCCGGCCGCGAGCGCCGCGGCTTCCAGGGCAGAGTGTCGCCACAGCGGGTCCGCTGGCAGGTCGGGAGGGGTGGGCACGTCCACGAGGCGCAGGCGGTCATCTGCGAGGCGGTCGATCATCGCCGAGAGCTCTGGATCCGGGGCGGCGGCCACGACAGCCTCTATCTCCGGATAGTCCTGCCGCAAGACCGACCGGAGGGCACGCTCGACGAGCGACACGGGTGACTCCGCGACGGGCACCACGACCGAGACCAAGGGTCGATCGGCGTCTTCGGCGGACCAACACATCTCTCGCGCTCCTCGCAGCGTCGCCAGCCGTTCGGGTGCCTCTGCCGACTCGCGCCGGCTTCGCCGGCGGTGGGCGAGCCCCAGACCTGCCGCACGGCTGAGACTGTCTATCTCCGCAGACCCGAGCGAGTACTGCCGGCCTGTGGCGCCGCGACCCGCATGCTCCGCCGCCCAGCGATATGCCTCCGCCCACTCGGCCGCGCGAACCTCGACGTGATACTCCGCCAGGACTCGTTCCCTCGCCCGGCCCGCGAGGTCTTCTCGGAGCGACGCGGAGGAGGCGAGCCGGGCCAGTGCGTCGCGCCAGTCGGCCTTGGACCTCGCGAGCAGGCCATCCACCCCGCCACGGATGACATCGTAAGGACCGCCCTGCATCGTGCGACTGGCCACGGTGGCCGCGCCCGCCATCGAGTACTCGAGCCAGTGGAGCTCCGACTTGGCGCGGTCAAAGTCGTCGCCAACTACGGGCGCGAGACCGATATCCGGCCTCGCTGCGACGAGCGCCTCGGCAAAGGCCGGGACCCCCGGCACGAAGGGCAGCGTCTCGTCCACGGCCGCGATCACCTCGGCCGGAGAACCGGATCGCGCGTTCCCGCCTGTCGCGCCCAGCCACACACGCCGCGCGTCCGGGAAGCGGCGCTTGGTCTCGTCGACGGCGTCGCGGCACACCGCGTAGTCGCGCATCCGCATGGCGCCGCCGTAGTAGAGCAGGCGGGGATCGCCAGCCAGGACGGACTCGCCGGAGCGAGGCGTATACCAGGATGGGTCGATGGCGTTGCGGACGACTCGGACACAACGGTTGTACCTGCCATAGACGGCTGCGAGGATCGGCGTGCTGACCGTCACCAGGTCCGCTCGTCGGGCCATCCGCTCGACCAGGTCCCGTTCTACCGACATCCACAGGCGCGGCCCCGCATTCCAGGCTGGGACATGCAGCAGGTCGTCATCCGTCTCGTACAGGATCGCTCGGCCGCGGAGCGCGTCCGGCCGACGCTCCAGGGTGTCGAAGAGGGGTCTCAGCAGGGGATCAGGCGGGTTGAGGACGTGTCGGGTCGTCTCCGCATGCTGGATAGCCGCCGCTTCCGAGAGCGCGGTCGCGACGCAACCCGTGCATCCCCACCAGGCCGTCTGATAGAACCGGGCGAAGACGATCACATCAGCCCAATCGAGTTGATCGCGCTCCAGGATCACCTCGCCGCTGGCGAGGGCCAGGTCCGACCGATCGCCGAACGCCTCGTCGAAGGCCATCCGCGCCTTGACGAATGGCCGCACGATGACGCCGAGGCGGGCAAGCGCCTCGCGATACATCTCGAAGCGATAGAAGGCGCACACCCCGATCTCGGTCCCACCGTAGACCAGAACGTGCAGCTCGTCGCTCATGGACGCCCGTTCGGCCCGCCGGATGGCGTGAGCGGGTCAGGGAGATACGTGGTCATGGTGTGGATAGTCTCGGCCGTCCCGGCCGGGGACAATGGCCCGGCCGGGGTGGGCCGTCCGACGCCGGCGTGCCATGACCCGTGAGCCGGGGGAAGACCCCTGAACAGCGGGAACAACGTCAGGGTCGCTCACGACGAAGTACTCGTCGCCGCTGCAGAAGGACCGCTGACCGGTCCAGGACGGTCGTCCATCCGGGGGCGTCCCACTCGAGGCACCCTCTCGTCGAAGGCGTTGCCTTTGTCCGCGACATCGTCGCAGCCGAGAGCGGACTAGCCGGGGCTTCCTGCAGGGCCGAGGAGCTGGTGTTCGCTGCTGACTGGAGCAGCAGAGACGTCGGTCCTGCCCGAACACTGCGTTTCGGGTTTCGACTTCTCCATAAGAACATGAAGTTCCCAAGGGAAACGATCGCGGTTGCATCCGAGTATCGAGAACGTGGAGCGGGAGTAGCAGTGTCCGGCCGGACTGTCCTTCGTGAAGTAGGCGAAGAATGTCTCGTTGGGAACGAACTTCACATGGGTCGGGTCCTGGAACGCCTCGGGGAACGGGAATGTCGGAACCCGGATGTCGAGGAGCCCGCCGGGTTTCAGGATGTCGCCTATCTTGTCGAAGAGGGCGACCGTGTCCGGGATGTGCTCCACCATGTGGTGGCAGATGACCACGTCGTACTGCAGGTCAATGGGAAGGGCGAGGAAGTCGCCGACGTACTTCTGGCCGAAGTCGATCATGTCCAACCCGTCCGTGCCGGGGATCCATCGAGACGCCGGTCCACAGCCGATGTTGAGAACCCGCTCCCACTCGCCGACGCCCTTGCTGGGCTGCACCCGGCCACCGTGCTCACGAGCTGCATTCGAGCGCTTGCTCACTGCCGCACTCACTTCTACCTGGCCGGCCTCGTGGACGACCTCTACGGACGAGTGTCGTCGGGAGCGCCTGGCGAAACCAGTACCGTGAAGGGGTAGGGCACGGCCCTGAGGCGGAACTCACGAATCCGTGGCGCCCGGCCCGGATTCCGCAGCTGAAACTCGTGCGGTTCTGAGCTGATGATTCCACGACCCGTTGTCCCGGACCACCGATCGCCGCTAACGCCCGCTCGCTCAGCCGGTTGCGAGCGAGTCGTGGCGGAATACGACGTGGGTAGGCGGGTCGACGAAATGGGCCGACGCATTCCGTTGGCGGCCGGCCATGCCGGCCGGGGTCGGCTGGTCAGGCGCCCCGAGCCAGGACGGCCGGTATGCGAGCCTCTTCGTGGTCCCGGCTGCCCAGCTGTTCGCGGACCAGGTCGAGGAAGTGGTGAAGCCGGAAGGGTTTCTGGATCAGGCCGCTGGCGCCCGCATCCGCGGCAGCGTCCTCGTCGGGCGACTGCCCGGTCAGGATCAGGATCCTCATCGAGGCCAGCGACGGAAACCCGCGAAGGACTGCGGTCAGCTGATAGCCATCCCGATCGGGCAGGCCGACATCGACGATCGCCAGCAGGGGATGATGCTGGAGGGCCAGGGCCTCGCCCTCGGCGGCCGTGTGTGCCGTCAGGAGATGGACCCGCAGACCACGCAACGCCGCCTCGAGGGCTCGGTGCACGTACTCGTCGTCGTCGACGACCAGGACGCACGGCGACCTCGGGGAGATGGAGTGGAGGGGCGTCGGGCTAGTCATGAGAGCGAAAGGTAGCCCACGGGCAGGTACCACGGCATGCGGCATTTGCATGGGTATTGGGCAGGACCCGGCCGATTTGGCCGAGTTATCCCCAACCCGTTTGCGTTTTCCACCATGGTCGCGAGCCCGCGGCGCCCTTCACCGCCGGTTTCCCGCCTCCGATCGACTTTTCGAACGGCTACGGCCGCGGCGTCGGTCCGTGCCTCACGGACGCTTGTAGAAAGTGAGGTTGGCAGGCGTCAGGCCGACCCCTCGGACGTTAGGGATCGACTCGGTCGCGCCCAGGAAGAGCACGCCGCCGGCCCGGAGGGCCTCGCAGAAACGCTTGTACAGGTCCGTCTTGGCTGCCTCGGTGAAGTAGATGACCACGTTGCGGCAGCAGATGATGTCGAATGGCCGCTCGTACGGGTCCCGCAGGAGGTCGTGGCGTCGCCAGGTGATGATCGTCTGGAGCTCCGGATTGGCCTCCCATCCGCCGTCGACCTTGCGAAAGAAGCGGGCCCGGCGGGCCGGCGAGACGCCGGCCATCTGGTTTTCGGCGTAGACGGCCTTGCGGGCTCTGGACAAGATCGTCTCATCCAGGTCCGTGGCGAGGATGCTGACCGGGGTGTGGGGCGCGATCTCCCGGGCCAGCATGGCAAGGGTGAATGGCTCGTAGCCGAGCGAGCAGCCGGCGCTCCATATCCGGATCGGAAGGTGGTTCTGCAACATGGGCCTGAGATATTGGGCCGCCAGCGCGTCCCAGGCTTCCGGGTTGCGGAAGAACTCGCTCACGTTGATCGTCAGCATGTCGAGGAAGGCCTGGCGCAGGGCGGCATCCTCGCGGGCTCTTGCCACCAGAGCGTCGGCGTTTGGCAGCCCCCTGGCGCTGGCAAAGCCGTTGACGCGCCGCCAGACCTGGGCCGGCTTGTACTGGCTCAGGTCGATGCCGAGCAAGGTGCGCACGTCGCCTGCCATCCGGTCGTAGGCGACCACATCGAGCTCCGGCACGGGAGCAAACGCGGCCAGAAGTGCTGGCCGCTCGGGTCGAGGTTGCATCTCCATCGGAGGAGTTATCGGCGGGCGCCCCGAGGAAGTTGACCGGCTGGTTTCTCAGTTTCGGGGGCATTGGCCAGTCTGAGCCGGGCACTGGCCGGTCGAAATGGCGGTCCGCCCACTTATCGCTTCCCCGGGTAGCGATGAGAGGTGGAATCGACGGAAACGGGGGTTATCGCTATTCCGGGTGGCGACGAGTGGGAACGGTCATCGCCCGGCCAGCCGCCGCGTGCGGGAACGGTCATCGCCTGGCCAGCTGCCGCGTGCGGGAACGGTCATGGTCCGGCTCCGGCCAGGGTCGCGGCCGAGGCATTGCCCGGCCCCGTTCCGGGCTACGCGACCTTGCGCTTGGGTTTGTTCGCGGCGGCTTCCGCGGCGGCAGCCGAGGCGGAGCGTGAGGCCGAGTGATCGAGCAGGGCGGCTATGTCGACGACCAGACCGACCGTGCCGTCGGCCATGACGGTGGCCCCGGCCAGGCCGGCGCGCTCGCCGGTGACCTCGCTGAGCGACTTCAGCACGATCTCGTGCTGGCCGACGAAGGCGTCGACGGCCAGGGCCATCTCGGTGCTGCGCGACCGCACGACGACCAGATTGATGAAGCCGCGGTCGCTGGACTGGAGCGGTCGCGGCGGATCGCCCAGGGCGCTGTCCAGCTGCTCCACCGGGATGACGCGATCGCGCAGCGTCAGGACGTTGTGGCCGCGAACCCGGCTGAACGAGGCTGGCTCGACGCGCAGAGTCTCGACGACGCCCGTCAACGGCAGCGCGCAGATCCGCGCCCCGGACTTCACCAGGAGCGCGCCGATGATGGCCAGCGTCAACGGCAGCGAGAGCGAGACGCGCGTTCCCTGTCCCGGTGTGCTGGTGACGTCGACCCAGCCGCCAAGGCGCTCGATGTTGTTGCGGACGACGTCCATGCCGACACCGCGGCCGGAAACCTCGGTCACGACCTTTGCCGTCGAGAAGCCCGGCATGAAGATGACTCTCAGCATCTCGGCGTCGCTGGTGGACTCGGCCACCTCGCGGGACATCAGCCCCTTCTCGACCACGGACCGTCGCAACGCTGCCGGATCCATGCCGCGGCCGTCGTCCTCGACGGTGATCAGGATGCGGCCGTCGGCGTGTCGGGCCGTCAGGCGCACGGTCGCGGGCAGCGGCTTGCCGAGAGCGCGCCGCTCCTCGGGTGTCTCGACGCCGTGGTCCAGGGCATTTCGAACCAGGTGGCCCAACGGGTCGCCGACCTCTTCGAGAACCGATCGGTCGAGCTCGGTTTCCTTGCCTTCGATGACAAGCTGGACTTCCTTGTCCAGCCGCATGGCAATGTCGCGCACCACTCGCGGGAAGCGGTTGAAGACGGCCTCGATCGGCAGCATGCGCAGGCCGGTCACCTGGTCCTGGAGTTGTCCGGCGATGCGGGCGAACTGCTGCGAGTCCTCGTCGGCCTGTCGCGCCAGCGGATCGTCGCCGAGCCGCACGGCCAGGAGCTGCGCGCTCTGCTGGAGGCGGGTCTTGTGGACGACCAGCTCGCCCACCAGGTTCATCAGCTCGTCGAGGCGGGTGACGTCGATGCGGATGGTCTGCTGGGCGGCCTTGAGGCGATCGCCCGCGACTGTCATCCGCTCGGCCGGCGGCAGGCCCCGCGCCTCCGCCCCCAGGTCTGCCTGGCGGCGCTCGGCCGTTCCCGGGGGCCCGGAAGTGTCGTGGTCGTCGATGCGCGCGGCGCCCATCGGGGGGACGGTGTCGTCGGGGCCGTAGACGTCGACGCTGAGCGGCATTTCCGTGGCCTGCGCGTCGGTCGTTCCCAGCGGCGCGGCTACGGCCTCCACGCTGACGATGTCGTCGATGGCGGCGAGGCGCTTGCGAACGTCGAGCAGCTCGACCGGGCGGCCGCGGACGAGCATAACCAACAGCGTCGTCCCGAGCCCGGTCTCGATCTCCTCGCGGCTCGGTGCCGACGCGACCAGGCCGGCCGTCTCCTCGGCCTCGAGAACGAGCTGCAGCAACCGGACCGACTGCCACTCGCTCATCGGGTCGACGCGGCAGACGAAGATGGACCTCGACTCGCATCCACCCGGAGCCTCCACGAGAAGCCGGTGGATCAGCGGGGCGACGGCGATATTGCTGACGGCTTCTTCGACCGCGTCGGCCTCCGCCGCAGGCTCCTCGGCGGACGACTCGGCTGCCTCGACGAGACCCGAATAGGCTCCCTCGGACT
This sequence comes from Candidatus Limnocylindrales bacterium, assembly GCA_049521175.1. GTDB lineage: Bacteria > Chloroflexota > Limnocylindria > Limnocylindrales > CSP1-4 > Fen-1039. Next base: position 23,798 of record JBEKPB010000015.1, on the reverse strand, counting down.
CAGCCGGCCCTCCCGCAGCAGCGCCGGTCGCCGGCGGAACTGCCGGCGCCATCGACCCGGGGGCCGGCTTTGCGGCGGGCCGGGGCGCGGCGGTGGCGGTGGCGGTGGCGATGGAGAGCAGCTCGCGGAGCTGCCTGGTCAGCGTCTCCGGAGCGTCCGTCAGGGTCTCGCCCTCCCGAACTTCCGCGACCAGCGCGCGCAGCACGTCGATCGTGGCCAGCAGGACGTCGGCAAACGGCTTGACATCGTTGAGAGTTCCGCTTCGGAAGGCTCCAAAGAGGTCCTCCATGGCGTGGGTCAACTCGGTCATACGGCGATGGCCGATCGTCGCAGCGGACCCTTTGAGCGTGTGCGCGGCTCGGAAGACTTCGTTGACCACGCCGGTATCGAGGTCATGCTCGAGTTCGAGCAGACCCTGTTCGATCCGTTCGATCTGCTCCATGGACTCGTCCGTGAACAGACGGTCGTCTCCAGGTTGCACGTCGAAGGTCAGAAGCATCTCAGAGCGCCTCTCGGAGCGCGACGTGGAGCTTGACCTCGCCGTAGGCCGTGGTGAGCGGCACGACGAGACGCTGGATCTCCACCGACGAGAGGCGTGCTCCGCGGCCCACCAGCACCAGCGGCGGGTTGATGACCGTTTCGATGCCCTCTTCGGCAAGCTGGATGCCGGCGCTGCCGGCAATGACATTGGCCATCTCGGCGATGCCGCTCTGCCCGAGGTCGTCGAGCTCGGCAGCCTCCTGACCCAGCATGGCGCTGATGAGCCTCAGGGCCACTGTCTCAGCCATGGACAGATAGATGGAACCGGAGAGCTGGCCGCTGATGCCGATGACCGCAGTGACATCCTCGGTGGAATATGGGTTGCCCTCGAGCAGAAGGCCGCCACGCTGGACGGGCAGGCCCGTCTCCTTGGAGATCACGTCTAGAGCTGCCTGGACGTAGCGGTTGACAATCTGGACTCTCATGGTCAGGCAGCTCCGGCCAGGGCGGCCTGGTCCTCGAGGCCGAAGAGGCCGTCGAGCTCCAGGAGGAGCACGAGCCGGTCGCCAAGCTTCGCGATGCCGCGCAGGTACTCGGCATCCGCGCCGGCGGCGACGCCCGGTGTCGACTCGACCGAATCGAGGGGCAGGAGCAGGACTTCCGACACGCTGTCGACGATGAGCCCGACGCGAGTAGACGAGCTCTCGGCGACGACGATGCGTGTCTCCTTAGTCGGGTCCACTTCGGCCATTCCGAAGCGGCCACGCAGGTCGACCACCGGGATGATCCGGCCGCGCAGGTTGATCACGCCCTTGACGAAGCCGGGGGCGCGGGGAACGGGCGTGATCGGCTGGTGGCGGATGATCTCGAATACCTTGGCGATATCCAGACCGTAGTGCTCGTCGGCGAGCTCGCAGACGACGATCTGCAGCTCCCCGGAACGACCGCTGCCGCCTGACATTGGCTTTTCGGCCACGGCACGTTTCTCCTTTACACCACGCGCCGGAAGCACCCCGGCTGCGGGCTCTTGGCCTAGGTATCGGCTCTCAGCGTCACTTGGTGAGTAAGGGCGTTCCCCGATTCGTTCGGATCAGGACGCGATCTCCGACTGATCCCCGCGCCGGGTGGGCCCGCCCGGCGAAATGGCCGGATCGGCGAAGTCCAGCTTGCCTGTCCGACACCAGCCGGCGACGACGGCGGCGATCTGGTGCAGTGGCAGGACCCGGTCCGATAGTCCCGCTTCGGCGACGGCCGCCGGCATGCCGTAGATCGTGGCCGTTGCCGCGTCCTGGGAGAAGACGGTCCCGCCGTGGCTCTTCACGGCCCGAGCGCCTTCGCGCGCGTCCACGCCCATGCCCGTCAGGACTACGCAGAGCAGTCTCTCCCGCCAGATAGGGGCGACGGCCTGGAGCGTGACGTCGGCTGCGGGTCGGACGCCGTTGACGGGCGGCAGATGCACGAGCTGGATGTGGCCGCTCGTGGAACAGATCATGTGGCGGTCGCCCGGAGCCACGAGTATCTCGTTCTCCACGAGGATGTCCTCGGAGGTGGCTTCGCTGCAGCGCAGCTGGCCCGCGGAATCGAGGCGCGCGGCCAGTGAGGCGGTGAAGCCCGGGGGCATGTGCTGGACGATCGCCATGGCCGCACCGAGCGGCTCCGGCAATCCCTTCACCAATGTGTGCAGGGCGCTCGGCCCGCCCGTCGACGAGGCCACCACGACCAGCCTGGCGGCGGCGACGCGCGGTCCGGACCGCGGCGCCCGCCGGGAGGGCAGGGGATCGGGGAGGGCCCGCGGTCGAAGCTGGTCGCTCGCCGAGGCCGCAGGGGAGGGTGCGGCGGCGCCGGGCGCCGCGGGTCCGGAGGCTCCGGCCGCCCTGGCCGCGGCGTTGTTGGCCAGAGTCAGGGTCATTGCCGCAAGCTGGCGATGCCGCAGGAAGGAGGCTTCGGGCATTGCGGCTGCGGCCTCGATCTTGCCGACCAGCTCGCCTCCCACCCGGCCGATGTCGATGGACAGGGAGCCGGAGGGCTTTGGCACGAAGTCGATCGCGCCGAACTCCAGGGCGTCCAGCGTCACCTTGGCGTTCTGGGTGGTCAGGCTCGACAGCATCACGACGCGGGTCGGCGTTTCGAGCATCAGGCGCTTGAGCATGCCCAGGCCATCGAGGACGGGCATCTCTACGTCGAGGGTGATGACGTCGGGCCGCAGCTCCTGGGCGAGCCTCAGCCCTTCTTCCCCGTTCGCGGCAGAACCCACGACCTCCAGGCTGGGTGCCTCGTTGAGGAGGCGCCCGAGGGCGTGGCGCATGAACGCTGAGTCGTCGACGATCAGAACTCGAATTGGGGCCATCGTGAGGTCCGAATCTCGCTGGGCCGGGGTTGCGGGGCCGGGGAGGCTCGGCGGCTCTCGCCGCGCCCCGGGCCGCCCGGTGCTCTCAGGCCGCGAGGAGCTTGTTGACGGCCGCCAGGACGCGGTCGGCCGCAAACGGTTTCACGACGAAGTCTCGAGCGCCACGCTTGATCGCATCCATGACGATCCCCTGCTGGCCCATGGCGGTCAGCATCGCGATTCGCGCGTGCGGGTCCTTCGAGCGGATCTCGGCGAGCGCTTCAAGGCCGTCCATCTCGGGCATCGTGATGTCCATGAGGACGCAGTCTGGTCGCTCGCGAAGATACGTCTCGACCGCTATTCGCCCGTTCTCGGCTTCGAGGACCTGATGGCCAGCCTCGATGAGCAACTTCGCCGCCCGCAGACGCATGAAGGCCGCGTCGTCCACGACGAGGATCTTTGCCATCGTCGGTACTCCTAATCTCTGACTACAGTTCGGTGACAGAAGACAAGCTCCTGATGAGGAATCGGCCGTCGACTACCTCAAGTTGAACGGTACGTCCGGCGGTTCCTCCGAGCGCGGTGGCGGTGAGCGAAAGCCCTCTTCCAGCAAGGGCCGCGTTCATCGCCTCCGAGTTGCGCTTGCCGATGGCGAGGCCGCCGCCGACCGTCAGCATCGCGGCTGCACCGGCTGCCTTGAGGATGCTGCGGTTCACGACGGCGCCCCTGGCCTCGACGGCCCTCAGAAAAGTGTCGAGGCCGGAGTCGATGAACTTGACCGGACTGCTGGCGTTGGCGGGCCCGTTCGGCAGCATGAAATGGGCCAGCCCGCCGACCCTGGTGCGCGGATCCCAGACCGCCAGGGCGATGCAGGAGCCGAGGCCATAGGAGACGAGATGGGAATCCGAGCTGGAACTCACGACCATCTCGCCTATGCCGGCGATGAGGAGGCTTGGGTTCCCGGTGAGCGTCATATGCCGATCGCTCCGAGAGCGTCCAGGAGAACCCGGAGGCTGTCGGCGCGCGGCAAGACGAAGAGAGTGCCGTCGATCGCGCGGCCGCCTTCGCTGAAGGTGGTCTTGGCCGCCAGCACCTGGTCGGCGTCGCTCACGAGGTCGAGCAGCACGGCATCGAGGACGGCTCCGGCCATCTCGACGACGACCTGGGGTGGGGTCGGCTGGACGGGCTCGTGGAGATGCATGCCGAGCTCATTGAGGAAGGCGGAGATCGTGACGTTGCCTGCTTCCTGGAGGGCCGAGAGCTCGAGCTCGTCGTAGACGAGCACGTCGTCCGTAACCTCCATCGGCAGCTCGCCTGGGCCAAGCAGGCCGGCCAGCAGTATCTGAGCGAGGCGGTGGGCATCCTCCGGAGCAAACAGCAACAGGGCATGGCCCTCGAGTGAGCCGAAGATGCCGACGTAGACGGCGAGGACGACAGACTCGGGGCCGCCGGCCATGGGCAGGACGTCTGCCGCGGTGCAGCGCCGCACCAGGGGCGTCTGGACCTCGATGATCTCGCCGCACATCGAACCCAGGGCTTCACCGGCGCGCTTCATGGCCCGCCCGAAGGTCCCTGCGACGACGTTCAGACCGGCTTCGGAGAGCGTGAGCGTCATTGGTGGCCGATTCCTCGAGATATGGCGTCTGAGGTCGCGACTGGCGTTCTCGACATCACCTGCATCGATGGGCTGGCCCGATGCGATCCTCTCGGGGCGTCGGTTGCGGCGGGCTCTTACTTGAACCTCGGGGGACGTATTCAGCTGGCAAGTTCACGGTCTGTCGCGTGGCCGGCGAGGTGCTGGAAATGGGGTTCGGAGACCGCACTGGACGGTCGAGTTGGCAGGTGGGTCTTCTTCGGGCCAGCCAAAGAAGGGAGGTCGGTTGGATGAAGCGGACGAGTCGCGCGGCCTAAGGCCGGTAGCGGCGCATGGACTCCATCATCTGGGAGACCGAGCGTGGCGGGATCACGCGGAGAATCTGACCCTGCGCGTCTACGACCATCACCTGGAGCTGCTTGCTCTCAGGATCGATCTGGAAGACGGCGTACACCTCGGTCAACCCGTCCGGCCCCTTGAAGGAAACGTCGGGCCCGGCCTGCTTGGCAAAGCGATCCTTCTGAGGCACCACCGGGGTGGGCGCCAGCTGGGGGATCGCCGCCGGAGCGGTTCCGGTTGCGACGAGTGCCGTTGGGAGCAGGTCGTTGGTCGCCATCTGAGTAGTTGAGTCATCGGGCGAGGACGACGCGACTTGACCGTTTACGTGCTATCCCCGACAGGGAAAACACCAACAACGTTGCCAGCGGCCAACACAAATCGCCGTCCACGGCTCCTGGATGGCTATCGCCGGTCAGTCAGGCGTCTCGAGCAGCCCCAACCTGAGGGCCATGATGGCGGCTTGCGTCCGATCCGCCGCCCGGAGCTTCCAGATGATGTTCTGGACGTGCTTCTTGACCGTGTCCTCGGCGATCGAGAGGCGGCCGCCGATCTCCTTGTTCGTCAGACCTTCGGCTACCAGGAGCAGAACGTCGTGCTCGCGAGGCGTCAGGGCGAACTGCTCGGCGCGCTGGCGGGCCGATTCACCTGCCGGCGGCGCCTCGTCTCGGATGGCCAGGGCCTCGCGCAGGAGCTGCGGCTCGACGGCCAGCTGGCCGTTGGCGACGTTGTGGAGCGTTTGGATGACCTCGGCCGTGCTGGCGTCTTTCAGCAGGTAGCCCGACGCACCGCGGCGAATGGCCTCCAGCACGTACCGGCGGTCGTCGTAGAGGGTCACGATGACGACGGCAATACGGGGATGGCGGGCCTTGAGGCGCTCCAGGCAGGCCAGGCCGTCCAGACCTGGCATGCGGATGTCGAGGAGGACCATGTCGGGCTGGAGCTCCTCGGCCAGTTTCAGGCCGGACTCGCAGGAGTCGCCCTCCCCGGCGACCTCGATCCAATCCGCCGCCGAGAGCATCGCTCGGAGACCGCGGCGAGCCATCTCGTGGTCGTCGATGAGCAGGACGCGCGCGTGCTCGTTCACGACTTGCCTTCTCCGTTCCGTCCGGCGGCAGCGGCATCGCTGCCCGTGCCAGGGTATCCGGCCCGAGTCCCCGTGTGTCGGGCAATTGGTATGGAAATCCTCACTAAGGTGCCAGAGCCTATCGAACTCCGCACCGAAGAGGCTCCGCCGAGCCAGCGGGCCTGCCTGGCGATGCCCAGGAGGCCGAGTCCACCGCCCTGACGGCGACGCTCAGCGGCCGCCGGGTCGAAGCCCTGGCCGTCGTCCTGGACGGTGACCACGGCACGGTTCTTGGTCACGCGCAGCTCCGTCCGGACCGAGTGGGCCTGGGAGTGGCGGACGGAGTTGGTCAGGGCCTCGGTCGTCATGCCGTAGAGCGCCTGTTCCACCCAGTCGTCGAGGCGGGGCAGCTCGCCTTTGAGTGTCATCTCCAGGCCCGACTCTGCGGCAAGCGACTGCATGCGGCTGCGAATGGCCTGGCCCAGGCCGAGCTCCTCGAGGCCGGGCGGGACGAGGTCGGCCAGGACCGCTCGCACTTCCTTGATGGCCGTGACCATCCGATCCGACGCGGACTCCAGGTACGAGTCGATCGAGTCGCCGGGGTGCGCTGCGGCGTAGGCGCGGGCGGCGTCGAGGAACCGGAAGGCGCTGACCATCGACTGGGCCGCCGTGTCGTGGATCTGATGGGCGATGCGGGCCCGCGCCAGGTCGCTCGCCTGCAGGGTCTGGCGGGCCAGCCTATCGAGGCGGCGCTGGTTGCGCTCAAGCTCGCGGCGCTGCTTCTGTGAATCGCGATAGAGCTCGTAGAACTCCTCGCTGGTGGCGACCATCTGGGCCAGCGCCGCGGCGGCGGTGCGGCGGCGGTCGGAGCCCCGGGCCCGCTGCTGGACTTGCCACTCGAAGAGCAGGGCCGGGTCGCGCAGCACCCTGGCCGCGCCCAGCGCGGCCCTCGCATCCACGGGAGGCGCCTGCCGGGCTGCGCGACGGAGCGCGCCGGGGGCGACCCTCGTTACCCTCGCGGCCGCTGCCGCCTCGCGCTGTCCGGGCGGGCCGACTCGAAGGATCGCGGCCGTGGTGCGGGAGCCGCGCGGAGCGGGGAAGCCCAGCAGCGTCCCTCCGGCCTGGCATCGGCCGTGGGCGGCGTGGCCCGTGGCGAAGACGCGCGCCGCCACCTCCGCCGGGCAGCGGCGGCAATACTGCAGGCCCACGTCGGTGGAGCAGATCGTGGCGCAGAAGGGCTCGCCGTCTTCCCAGCCCGAGACGAGGGCAACCGCCGGTCGCGATGGCGAAGGGGCGGCCGCGGTCCCTGAGCCTGCGGCGTGGGCCGCGCCTGCCGCGCGGGCCGCCCCTGCCGCGCGGGCCGGGCCTGCCGCGGTCCCTGAGCCTGCCGCGTGGGCCGGGCCTGCCGATCCCTCGGCGCAGGCCCCCGGAACGGCCGTGGACTCGTCGTGTTTGGTATCGGGGGCCGAGAGCTCCGGCGAATCCGGGTGCCCGAACAAGCCGGCCCAACCGGCGGCGATATCGATGCGTGCCCACAACTCGGCTCCCGATAGGTGGCGGGCAACGCTGCGCTCTTCCATCGTGCGCCAGTGTATGGCCGCCGCTAAAGAGCCGGTATGCCATCGCGGTCGGTGCGCCCCATCTGCGCGCCCCATCTGAACCAGAAGCCCGCCCGAGTCGAGTGACCCCTGCGGACCTGCCCGAGAGGGGGGGCCGCTTGGAGGGTCCGTCCGGGGAGGCCCGCACGCTGGGTCGAGGGTCGTACCAATGGGCTCCGGGTCCCAGGGTAGACCCCGATACCGGCGGCCCTTCAGCCAACCGAAGATGCGGAAGGCTGCGGCGAGGCTCGTGGGAAGTCGATCGACCCCCGATGAGAGCCCGCCGAAGAGCCGAGGAAACGCCAATGAGCGTCTTCGACACGATCCGCATCGCCGCCTCCGGTCTGACGGCCCAGCGTCTGAGGATGGACATAGCCGCCAGCAACCTCGCCAACGCGCAGACCACCCGGACCCAGAACGGTCAGGCCGGGCAGCCGTACCAGGAAGAGGCGGTCGTATTCCAGGCCCAGCAGATGGGTCCGATGGCCGGTGCCCAGGGCGTCTCCGCCGTCGCGGTGGTGAAGTCGACCAGGCCGAACACCCGAGTCTACGACCCGGGCAACCCAGACGCCGACCAGAACGGCTTCGTCAACTACCCCAACGTGGACGTGGCCTCCGAGATGACGGACATGATGGGGGCCGCTCGCTCGTACCAGGTCAATGCGACCGTGGCCCAGGCTGCCAAGCAGCAGGCCCTCGACGCCCTCGACCTCGGCAAGGCGTGATCACCCGATGAACGCGATTGGCGCCATCTCCGGTGTCTCCGGCATATCGGGCATATCCGGCATCTCTGGTGCGAGCTCGGTCTCGCCCGTCTCCGGTGCGAGCACGATCAACGGCGCGGGCGCCGTCGACGGCAGCGCGGCCGGAACGCAGGCGCCGGGGGACTCCTTCCTCAACTCGCTGAACGACGCATTCGGCCAGCTGAACGGCCAGCTCAACGCCACGGACGCCTCGATCTCGAGCTTTGCGGCCGGTGGCTCCGCCGACCTGCACACCGTGATGCTCCAGATGGAAGAGGCGTCGGTGAGCCTCAAGACCGCCGTGGACGTGCGCGACAAGTTGCTCGAGGCGTACTCGGACATCATGCGGACCCAGCTGTGAGGGTGGCTGATCGATGAACGAGCAGGTCCAGGGGATCCTCAAGCAGATCTCGATAACGCAGCGGATCGGCATCGTTGGAGCCGCCCTGGCCGCCGTGGCGATGATCGGCGTCCTGGTGATGTTCGCCAGTAAGCCGGACTACACGCCAGCCTTCACCAAAGTCTCCGCCGCCGATGCCGCCACGATTGAGGGCGCGCTCCGGGGCGCGAACATCGCCTATCAGGTGACCGATGCCGGGACGACCATCGAGGTTCCGGTCGACTCGCTGGGCGACGCCAGGATCGCCGCGGGCAACGCCGGCATCACCACCGGCAACAGCAACGACACCCAGGGCTGGAGCCTCTTCAACAACCAGGGCTTCGGGCAGTCGCAGTTCGATCAGAACGTGACCTACCAGCGAGCCCTCGAGGGTGAGTTGACCAAGACCATCCAGGGGATGGACGGCGTTGCGAGCGCCAGGGTCTCCATCGTGCTGGCGCAGACCGGGGCGCTCTCATCCCAGGACACGCCCGCCAGCGCCGCCATCGTGCTGAGCATGACCGGCGGCGCGACGCCGTCGAGTGGCCTGGTGCAGGCGATCGTCAATAGCGTCGCCAAGTCCGTGCAGGGCCTGACGACCGACAACGTGGTCGTCACCGATGACCAGGGTCACGTCCTCGCCGGCGCGGCCAACAACGCCGACACCGCCGCCGCCCAGGCCAAGGACCTCGTCGAGCAGCAGGCCAAGTCCAAGATCGAGAGCCTGATCGCCGCCGCGCTCGGCCCCGGCCACTCCTCCGTCGCCGTCTCGGCGGACGTTGACACGAGCAAGATCGAGGCGGATGTCACGACCTACGCCCCGGCCGGCAGCGACCCGCCCGTAAGCATCCACAACATCGTCGAAAGCTACGGCTCCACGTCGAGCGCCGGCGCCTGCGGTATCCCCGGCACGAACTCGAATGTCGCCGGCCTGCCGACTTATCCGGGCCTGTGCGGGTCGTCTTCGACCACCACCGCTCCGAGCGCTTCTCCTTCGGCCGGGGCGTCAGCGTCGCCGACCACCTCAGCCTCAGGCTCCGCGGCCGCGGCCACTCCGACTCCCGCCGCGAGCAGCGGTTCCGGCTATCTGCACCAGGAGACGACCGTCAACTACAGCGTCTCGCAGACGGTCCAGCACATCATCACCCAGCCTGGTGTCGTGAAGAAGCTCTCCGTCGCCGTCTTCGTCGACCAGAGCGCCATGGGCACGATGACCGTAGATGCTTTCAAGACGAGCATCGCCGCCGCGATCGGCGCCGATACGTCGCGCGGCGACGTGGTTGCCGTCCAGGCGATCTCCTTCGCGGCCCAGGCGTCGGCCCAGACGCCCGTAGTCTCCGCCGCCTCCTCGGACATGATGAACACGGTCAGCGGGATGGGCGGCACGATCCTGGGCGCCGTCTTCGCCCTGGTCATGCTGGTCCTCTTCTGGCTGAACCTCGGTGCGCTCAAGCGCAGGGCCGATGAGTCGGTCTACGACCTCGGCCCGGCAGGGTCCACGGCCGCCTTCGCCCCAACCATCAGCCGAGCCGGCATTCCGGCCAGCACCGCCCCGGATGCCCCCGCTGCCGACGTGCCCGCCGCCACGCCCCAGGGACGTATCCAGGAGCGCCTTCGAATCGTCGCCGACGAGCGGCCGGACGCCCTGGTCAGCCTGATGCACGGCTGGCTGCGTGAAGAGGAGCACCGACGATGAGCTCCGAGGCAGCGGCGCTCACACTCAGCGGTCCGCGCAAGGCGGCGGCCTTGCTCATCACTCTGGGCACCGAGGCCTCAGCCAAGCTCCTGGCCCGTCTGCCACCGGACGCACTGGACCGCGTTGCCCTCGAACTGATGCGGATGCCGGCCGTCGACTCGAGCATTCGAGACGCCATCCTGGAGGAGGCCTACGCGGGTCTCTTCGCCCACGCCGGCGTCCTTCCCGGCGGCGAGAACTACGCCCTTGAGCTGTTCGGCCAGGCCTTCGGCCAGAACAAGGCCCACGAGCTGGTGGAACGCGTTCAGCAGGCCCAGCAGATCATCCCGTTCGACTTCATGCGGGACATCGACCCTGTCCAGGCAGCGGGCCTGCTCTCGGACGAACATCCCCAAACGGTCGCCATCGTCCTGGCCCACCTCGATCCACGGAATGCGGCAAGGATCCTCACCCAACTCGAGCCGCCGATCCAGGTCGAGGTCGCCAAGCGCATCGCCCTGACCGAGCAGATCACACCGGAGGCCGTGCAGATCGTTGAGGAGGGTCTTCGGCGCAAGCTGTCCTCTGTCGTGACGGAGGTGACGTCCGTCGGTGGCGCGCGGCCGCTGGCCCACGTCCTCAACCAGGTCGGCCGCACCAACGAGCGCCAGATCCTGACCGCGCTCTCGGAGCAAGACTCCCAGCTGGCCGACGAAGTCCGACGTTACATGTTCGTCTTCGACGACATCATCCTTCTCGACGACCGCGCCATGCAGCGCGTCATCCGAGAGCTCGACGCCAAGGACATGGCTCTTGCCCTGCGGCCAGCCACCGAGCAAATGCGGCTGAAGTTCTTCCAGAACATGTCGCAGCGTGCCGCCGAGATGCTGAGAGAAGAGATGAGCCTGGCGGGCCAGGTCCGGATGAAGGCGGCCGAAGAGGCCCAGCAGCGAGTCATCGACTCGATCAAGAAGCTCGAGGACAACGACGAGATAACGATCAACCGCGGAGGCTCGGAAGATGCCCTCGTCTAGCTGGCGCCTCATTCGCAGCGACATCACGCCGGCAGGACCCGGCCAGGTCGAGGTCGCGGTGGCCGGTACGCCGCCGGCTCCGGCCGAAGCGGGCGGCCCGGCGGCAACGGTATTCAGAGGCCGCGGGCGAGGCAGCTCGCGCGGGTCGGGTCGCGGAGGATCGAGTCAGGCCCCCGGCGGTATGCCGCAGGTCGTGGCCGGATTCGGCGGCAACGTCGATCAGGCCGCCCTGGCCGAGGAGATCCAGCGGATCGAGCGCGCCGCCGAGGAGCGCGGCTATGAATCGGGCCGCAATCGGGCCGAGGCCGAATTGAGGGCCGCCGTCGAAGGCGCGTCCGCGCTGGCCGACCGGCTCGAGGCGATCGCCCCGGAACGCACCTCCGATATCGCCCATTCCATCGCTGAGCTGGCTCTCTCGGTCGCCAAGCGGATCATCCAGCACGAGGTTCGCATCGAGCCGAGCCTTCTATGCACGGCCCTGGAGACTGCGGTCAGCACGATCAACGGCTCGCCCGAGGCCCACGTTCTCCTCAACCCCGCCGCCGTCGAGCCTGTCCAGGGGGCCTGGGAAGCGCTCCACGGCCGTGCCTATCTCGGCAAGAAGTGGTTCTTCGAGGGCGACCCGACGCTGCCCGCCGGCGGCTGCACCCTCCGCTACGAGCACGGTTTCGTCGAGGCGGGCCTGGAGGCCCAGCTCGAGGAAATTGGCATCGCCCTTGACCGTGCCATCCCGAACCTGGCTCGCGGCACTGTTGAAGAGGATGTCGCATGACGAGCTCAGGCGGCCACGGTGGGGGCACGCTGCTGACCAGGCGGCCCGGCCGAGGTCATCTGACCGCCGGCGACCAGAGCATCTCGCCGTTGCTGCGCCACCTGGTGGAGGCGGCCGAGGCTGCGCCCCGGTTCCAGGCGACGGGTGAGGTGGTGCGCGTAATCGGCACCACCGTGGAGGCGGCCGGCCTCATCCTCCAGCTCGGATCCATCTGCTGGATAGAGCTTGAGCCCGAGGGAATGGTCAGCGCCGAGGTCGTCGGCTTCAAGGACGGCCTGATCACGCTCGTGCCCTTCGGTGATCTCTCCGGCGTGCGGCCCGGATCCGCGGTTCGGTTGCGCGAGCATCAGTTCCGCGTCCCGATCGGTCCGGCCGTCCTGGGCAGAGTGCTGGACGGCTTTGGACGGCCCCTCGACGGCCAGGGACCGCTCCGCGCCGAGTATCGTGTCGTCACCGGGGCGGCTCCCCACCCCCTGGGGCGCGCCCGCATCTCGACTCCGATCTCCACCGGCGTACGAGCCCTCGACGGTCTTCTCTCCGCCGGCAAGGGTCAGCGCCTCGGCATCTTCGCCGGTTCCGGCGTCGGCAAGTCCACGCTGCTGGCCATGATCGCCCGCCACGCCTCATCCAACGTGAACGTGATCGCGCTGATCGGCGAGCGAGGCCGCGAGGTCCAGGAGTTCATCGACGAGCAGCTCGGGCCGGAGGGCCTGGCGCGCTCCTGCGTCGTGGTTGCCACCTCGGACCAGCCGGCGCTGCTTCGCCTCAAGGCGGCCGAGATCGCGACCGCCATCGCCGAGTCGTTCCGCGACGACGGCAAGGACGTCCTTTTCATGATGGACTCGGTCACGCGCCTGGCGATGGCCCAGCGCGAGATCGGCCTGGGGGCGGGCGAACCGCCGGCCCTTCGCGGCTATCCGCCGTCCGTCTTCTCGATGCTGCCGCGATTGCTCGAGCGGGCCGGCAACACCGAATACGGCACCATCACCGGCTTCTTCACCGTCCTGGTCGAGGGCGACGACATGACCGAGCCAGTCGCCGACACCGTCCGGTCGATCCTCGACGGCCATATCGTCCTGTCGCGCTCGCTGGCCGAGCGGAGCCATTACCCCGCCATCGACGTTCTGGCGTCGGTCTCTCGAGCCATGCCGGCCGTGGTGGACAAGGGGCACCTGCGGATCGCGGGCGCTGTCCGGGCCGCTCTGGCCGAGTACGAGGGCGCTCGCGACCTCATCGAAGTCGGCGCCTACGCCCACGGCTCGAACCCCGCCATCGACGAAGCGATCGCGCTGCGCCCGGCGCTCGAAGCCTTCCTCTGCCAGGAGCTCGAGGAGACTTCCGACATAGTCGCCGCCCGTCGGGGAATGGAAGACTGCGGCGTCCTCAACGCCCACGCCCTCCTGGGCCCCGGCGCCGGGCTCGCGTCCGCTCGACCACCCGACGCGGCCGGCGCGGACCGAACGGGCGGAACAACGGCAGCACCGGTGCAGCAGACTCCGGGACCGGCCAATCCGATGCCGTCGATGCTCCGCGGTGAGGCCCAGCGATGAGCAGCCGCTTCCGATTGGGCATCGTCCTGCGGCTTCGCGAGATGGCCGAGGAGACGGCGCGCATCGAATTGAGCCACGCCCTCGATGCCCATCAGCGTGCCCTGGCTGCGGTCGAGGCTGCGCAGAACCGGGCCGGCCAGGAGCTGCACTGGCTCTCCACCCTGCAGGGCGGCACCACCGAGGCCGCGCAGCTGCAGTCCGCCGTCTTCGCTGTCGCGTCGGCTGAACGAGCGATCGTCGGCGCTCAGGAACGCCTGGGCCGAGCCACCGACGCTCTCTTCGAGGCTCGCCGCAGGCTCGCCGACGCGACCCGCCAGCGCGAGGTCGTGGAGCGTCTCAGGGACCGCTTCCTGGTCGCCGAGCGACGTGAGCTGGAGCACCGGGACACGCTGGCCATGGCCGAGATCGCCTCCACTCAGCACGCCATCCGGGTGGCGAGGGAACGCCAGTGAGCTACGCCGACTGCCTGGCCCGCATCTCCCAGCTCGACTCGATGCTCCGCAGCTACGACCCGAACTGGGCGACCAGCGGCAACTCGATGTTCGGCGCGACCCAAGGGCTGGCAAGTGGGTCGCCCTTCTCGGGCGTCCTGGAAAGCGTCTCCGGGTCGACCGCGGGGACGACCGGCGTCGCGTCGCAGGCGGTCGTGCAGTCGGCCGCGACGACCGGCTTCACGTCGCCTCTTCCGGGCGCTCAGCTGACCCAAGCATTCGGGCCGACGAGTGAGACGCTCGAGCCTCCGGCCACGGTCAACGGCGTCACCTACGCCCACTACCACGACGGCATCGACCTGGCAGCGCCCATCGGCTCGTCCGTGTTAGCGGCAGCGGGTGGCACCGTGATCTCAGCCGGCAAGGCCTCGGACGGAGCGGTGATCGTCAAGATCCGCCACGACAACGGCTACACGACCCTCTACGGCCACCTCGATCCGTCGCTCCAGGTCTCGGTCGGACAGCAGGTCGTGGCCGGCCAGACGATCGGCAAGGTTGGGCTCACCGGCGTCACCACGGGTCCGCACCTCCATTTCGGCCTGTACACGAGCGGCGGGACGGCGGTCGATCCCTCATCGTGGCTGGCTTCCGGTCATCTGCCCGGCTCGGCCACGCTCCTTGGCCCATCGTCCAGCGATCCGTCGTCCCTGACCGAGGTTTCCGGCGCTGCCGCTCTCGCTCGCTTCGACGCAGTCTCGTCACGCATCCCGTACGCCGCCCAGATCCGCTCGGCGGCGACGGCCAACGGGATAGATCCGCTCCTGCTCGCCTCGCTCGCCTATGCGGAATCCGGCTTCAACCCCAAGGCGGTTTCCCGCTGCGGCGCGCAGGGCCTGACCCAACTGATGCCCGGGACGGCCGCCTCGCTCGGCGTAACCGATTCATTCGACCCGCAACAGAACCTCAACGGCGGGGCGAAGTACATCGCCACCCAGCTCAAGACGTTCGGTCGAGTCGATCTCGCCCTGGCCGCCTACAACGCGGGACCAGGTGCAATCAAGCGTCTCGGTGTGGTCCCCGATAGCAAACGGGGCTACGTCAACGTGATCCTTCACAAGTGGCAGAGCTACCAGGAGCCTTCGGCATGAGCGGTCTGACTGATTCCTCGATGTCGATCCTGAGCCAGGCCCTCGATGGCCTGACCAGTCGCCAGTCGGTCATCTCGTCGAACCTGGCCAACATCGACACGCCCAACTACCAGCCCAAGACGGTCGACTTCGAAACGGCGCTGCAGCGCGAGATAGCCGCCATGGACACCTCGCCCGGAAACGTCCTCTCGCCCTCGTCCGGACCGTCCGCGGATGTGGCCATGAAGACCACCGATCCTCGCCACTACTCCGGCGTCGGCTCGATCGGCGACGGGTCTTCGGCCTCCGCTAGCACGGCAAACGAGAACACCCGAAACGACGGCAACAAGGTCGACCTCGAAACCGAGATGACGGCCCTGACTCAGACCCAGATCCAGTACTCGGCCGATTCGCGCCTGATCACCGGCAAGTTCGCGCAGCTCTACACCGTCCTCGGAGGGCATTAGCAATGGCCGGCCTCAACGCCAACGTCACGCTCGGTCCAGGCGTCGTCCCGATTCGCGGCCAGATCAGCATGCCGGCTGGAAGCGACGAGGTCAGCTTCGGCGACGCTTTCGCCGAGGCCCAGGCCGCTCGACTTGACGCGGTGGATGCCCGAGACGCGGCCGTCCGCCAGGTCGAGTCAGCACCGGCAGATCGCCCGGCCCGCCTCGCCGCCGAACCGCTTCTGCCTGAGGCCGACGCCCGGCCCGCGGCGGCGCCCATCTGGCCGCCGACCTCACGCTCAGCCGCCCCGGCGAGGGAAGACGCACGTGCCGTGGCGACGACGAGGGAGATCTCAGGCGCTCCCGGCGCGGCCGCGACGAGCGGCAAGCCGGGCGTCCGGGCCGGGTCCA
This sequence comes from Candidatus Limnocylindrales bacterium, assembly GCA_049521175.1. Classification (GTDB taxonomy): domain Bacteria; phylum Chloroflexota; class Limnocylindria; order Limnocylindrales; family CSP1-4; genus Fen-1039. The sequence goes on along the minus strand of JBEKPB010000015.1, from coordinate 7,830 downwards.
AGCTTTCCGCCAGGGGTTCAACGCCCAAGACCGGCCCAAGGCGCTCGGTGCGACGCGGCCAATCCGAGGACAAGGCCGCGCGTGCCTCGGCGGCCGATGCTCACGACGACTCGCTGGTTGGAGCGGCACTCGCTGCTGCGCCAACCCAGACCGAGGCCGGGACCGGATCCGGCGGCCCTTCGACCGACTCCACATCCGGCGGGAACGACGCCGCGGCGGTCGGTGCCGTCGATGCGATCGGTGGCGCGTCCGGTGCTGCTGCCCCGACTGCGGCGGGCGGCCCGGCGTCCGCGGCCTCGACGGCACGGAGCGCGAGCTCGGCGGTCTCGGCGTCCTCGGCAGCAACGGAACCGGCCCAGCCCACGACGAGCGCCGCCGGCGCCGCTCAGGCGACGGTGCCCGCACCGGCAGCCGCGGCAATCTCGTCCGCCGGTGCGGCCGAGGCCACGGCGGTTCTGCCGGCCGCGGCGCCTGGTTCGCGAGCCACCCCGTCCGCGACGATCGCCGGCGCCGCCGGTCCTGCCTTCGAAATCAAGGGTCCGCCGGTCGTGGTCCCGACTCTGGGCCACGCCCCGGCCGATGCCGCCGCTCACGTCCCTTCGATTGCCAGCGCCGCCTCCGCGGCGGTGCCGCTCGCGTCCAGCTCACCGGCTCCGGCTGCCGTCGCGTCCCCGGCAGATGCCGCTGCGAATGCCCAAACGCCCACGGCGTCCGTCGGCACCGCCCAAGCCGTGTCAGCCGGTCCTTCGGTCACCGCCTCGGAAGCGGGTCCCGTGCCGACCGTCGCCGGCCTTCCCGGCGCACCCGGTACCGCGGCCGGAACGGGCGTGGCCGGTGCTCCCGGCGCCTTGGCCGCGGCCTTTCCCGGCACCTTGGCCGCGGCCTTTCCCGGCACCGGTCCGCAGGTCCCGAGCAACTGGGCTTCGGCCGCCGTGCCGGTGATCGTCAAGTCTCCATCGGGGAGCGCCCAGGCCAACTCCGCGTCTATCTCCGGCAGGGCAGTGGCCCAGGGTGGCTCCGTCCAGCCGGTAGCGCCTCAGGCGGGCGCTCCGGCCCCACGGTCGCCGGCGGGATCGGCTGACTCGACCTCCGGCGCGGCCACTCCGGCCACGCCGGCCACGTCGGCCACGTCGGCCACGTCGGCCACGTCGGCCACGCCGGCCACTCCGGCGGCTGCCGCCGCTGCTACGACGCCTCCTCCGGACGCTGCCACGGTTGCCGACGCGGCGCGCCTCATGCCACGGGTCATCCGCCGTGGCGGTCCCTCGTTCGCGACGGCGGCGTATGCCTCCGAAGGCAGCGTCACGGCGGCCACAACGGGCCGCTCCACGGGCCTGGCCCCGGTGGCGGGCGCTGCCTCGACCGGCCCGCCCGCGGGCGGATCGGATGGTTCGAGTTCCACGTCGCAGTCGGAGACAGCCAAAGACGCGGTCGTCGCGAACACGCCGGGGGCCTCCGCAACCGGCGGAAACGCATCGGCCTCGGCCGCGGCCTCCGCCGTCTCGGGAGCCGCCGTAGTCGCAGGCTCAGCCTCCAGGGCTGCGCAAGCCGAAACCGTCGTCGGGGACCGTTCGCCGGTCGATCTGGCCGACGCAGCTGACCGGCTGATGAACCAGGCGGTCCAGACGATCCACACATACCGGACCGCGGCCGGCCCGTCTCTCGAGGCTCGCATCAGCGACCCGAGCTTCGGCGACGTCCGCCTGGTCGTGACCGGCCGGGCCGGCGAGATCGTTCAGGCACAGCTCGTCGTCCGCGACCGCATCGCTGCGGATGCGATCACCGCCGCGGTAGCCCGAATGCACGCCTCGGGCGACGCCCTGGCCGGCGTAAGCGTCACGGTCAGAAGCGAAGGCGGGGGTTCCGCCACGAACGGCCGCGCCGGAGGCTACGCCTTCGAGGCGGCCGGCTGGGCAGCCGGCAACGGGTACGGCGCGGGCGGCGAATCGCGAAGCGGCGAGGGCTCGCGGGAAACCCAGAAGCCGGCACCGGTCGCTCTCCCTGATGCGGCCAGGCCGAATCGGCCGATGCCACGGATGCCGCTCCCCGGCGGGCAGTCCCTCGACGTCAGGGCCTGATAGGAGTCCATCGATGACCATCAACTCGACCAGCTTCTCGCCCTTCTCTTCGTTCGCAGGGTTGAGCGCTGCGGGCAACTCGACCCCAACGGCAAGCGCTGCTGCCACGACCAGCGCGGCGAGCACCGCGAGTTCGAGCAGTTCGGGCGGCGTCGACACGCTGACCCAGAACGGCACGAGCAGCATGTACGGGCTGAGCACCGACGACTTCATGAAGCTCTTCCTGGCGCAGCTCCAGAACCAGGACCCGACCAAGCCGATGGACGACTCGCAGATGCTCAACGAGTTGTCGCAGATGACCCAGGTCCAGACCCTCCAGCAGGTCCAGAAGGCTCTGGCGGGCTCCCAGCTGGCCCAGAGCTCCGCCCTGATCGGCAGGAGTGTGACCGGTCTGGACGTCAATGGAGCCGCGGTGGACGGAGTCGTCACGTCGGTCACCCAGTCGACCGATGCCGGCCTGGTTCTGAAGGTTGGCTCCCAGTACATCAAGCCCGACAGCGTCACGACCGTAACCACCCCGGCAGCCACCGGGACGACGGGCACGACCGCTTAGACCCCGCGGCCACGGCCGCCCAAGACACCGGAGGTGATCACCACGATCGATCGCATCGGAGCCGACCCGGCGCCGCGGAGCGGAGGTCTCGTCAGGGACCCAAGCCAGACGCCAGGATCGAGCCCGCTCGGCCAGCCCACCTCGGGGGCGCCGCCGTCGGACGGCGGCCAGTCCTTCCGGGATGCGCTGTCGGCGGCCGCCGATGAGCGCTCCGTCCAGATGTCGGAGCACGCCCTCAGGCGCGTCGAGCAGCGTCAGATCCCCCTCGACCGGGAGCAGCTGGATCGTTTGAGCAAGGCCATGGACACCCTCAGCCAGCGTGGCAGTCGGCAGTCGCTGGTGATGCTCGACCAGGTTGCCTACGTCGTTCACGTACCCACCCACACCGTCGTCACGGCCGTGGAGCCGAACCAGAGCAAGGAGCGGGTCTTCACCCAGATAGACAGCGTAGTCATCGCGTAGCGGCGCTGCGTACCTGCACTGGCTGGTTGCCAGACGGCAGGCGCGCCTCGCCAGGACAACTGTCCGCCGCGTGCGCCAGGTCGATTGCCGGACCTCTATGAGGAAGCTGGCCTGGCCGCGGACGCCAACAATGCGTCGCGCCATGAGGCGTGGACGCCAGTCAGCCTCAGGAGGCATCCCGTGCTTCGTTCAATGTTCGCAGCGATCTCCGGTCTGCGCGGCCATCAGATCATGATGGACGTCATCGGCAACAACATCGCCAACGTCAATACGGTCGGCTTCAAGTCCGGCCGGGTCAACTTCCAGGACATCCTTTCGCAGACGGTCCATGGTGCGACGGCCCCCCAGGGCGGCCTCGGCAGCATCAACCCCGCCCAGATCGGCCTCGGCATGACCGTTGCCGGCATCGACGTGCTGCAGACGCAGGGCAACCTGCAGTCGACTGGCAAGACGACCGACATGGCGATCCAGGGTGACGGCTTCTTCATCGAGTCGGATGGCTCTGGCACCTACTACACCCGCGACGGCGCCTTTGACATCGCCCTCGATGGCTCGCTCGCCAACCCGGCCAGCGGCATGAAGGTCCAGGGCTGGCAGGCCGACGCGGCCGGCAACATCGACATCACCCAGCCGCTGACGAACATCGTCATCCCGATCGGCCAGCGGACCACGGCTCTGGCGACCTCGAGTGTGACCCTGAACGGCAACCTGGACGCCGGCGCAGCCAACGCGACAACGGTTCCGACAACGATGACGGTCTTCGACAGCCTGGGCATCGCCCACTCGGTCAAGGTCACCTTCACCAAGACCGCCGCGAATACCTGGGACTGGGTCGCCACCAAGGATCCGGCCGACAGCGGCATAACGATCGCACAGGTGGCCGCAGACCCGACCGCCACGCCGCCCGTCCTGCCCGTCAACAACGGGACGTTGACCTACTCCACGTCGGGCATCGAGACCTCCTCGACCGGCACGCTGAGCTTCACCTTCCCCGACGGCGCGACCGCCACAACGCCCTCGATCAACATGACCCAGATGACCCAGTTCAGCGGCACCAGCCAGCCGGCCGGCCAGGCGAACGGCTTCACGTCGGGCACGCTGGTGACCTTCGCCGTCGGCGATGCCGGCCAGCTCTCCGGCGTCTACTCCAACGGCCAGACCCAGGTCCTGGGCGAAATCGCTCTAGCCAACTTCCTCAACTCCGCCGGTCTCCTGCGAGCCGGTCAGAACAACTTCGCCGCAACCTCCGCATCGGGCGCTGCCAATGTCGGCGTCGCCGCGACCGGCGGTCGCGGCACCGTGACCACGGGCGCGCTCGAGATGTCGAACGTGGACCTGGCCACGCAGTTCACCGGCATGATCACGGCCGAGCGAGGCTTCCAGGCCAACGGCCGGGTCATCACCACCTCGGACGAGATGCTCCAGGAACTCGTGAACCTGAAGCGGTAGTAGTCGATCCGCCTCGGCGGAACGTGTGACGCGGGCGGCCGGACCGGCCCCGAGCCGGTTCGGCCGCTTCTCACGGCCCACGTATCGACCGATACCTAACCAGGCATCAGTCATCGACAAGGGGATTCGTGTGAAGATCGGAAAGCTACTCATAGTGGGCGGCGCGCTCGCAGCGATACTGACAATGACGCTCTCGGGCGCCGTTCTGGCGAACGGCGTGGGCGACCTCTATGTCGCCAGCTCGGCCGGCGTGCTCGAGGTCCACGTCAAGACCAGCACGGTCGTCAGCACAATTCCGATGGCCCCGGCGCCGCAGTCGCTGGCCTTCAGCCCGGACGGCGGCACCCTCTACGCGAGCGGCGGCGGTAGCGCCGTCATTCCGATCGACATCGCCACGCTCGACGTTCAGCCGAGCATCGGCATGCCGGGTCCAGTTTCTGCGCTGGCATTCCCCGCCGGGCAAGTCCTCGTCGCGACGATGCCCACGCGCCGGACCCTTGCCTTCGCGGTGATACATGGCGGGGCGGTGACGGAGAGTTCCCAGCTCCCCGGCTGGGGCAATCTGCTGGCGGGCGACCGCCGCGAGGCCCGCGTTGCCGTGGCCGAGGCCGGCAAGAGCTGGCTCGTCGTCGTGGATCCGGCCACCTCGACGCTGAAGAAGACGACCGTCGACGGAGGCATCATCGCCCTGGCTATCGACCGCGACCATGGCGGCGTGCTTGTGGCCACGCAGAGCCCCAACTCACTCATCCGCGTCGATCTCACCTCTCTGGTCGCCACCTGGACGGTCAAGCTGTCGGGGGCTCCGGTCTCGGTTGCCGCGCTCACCTCAATGGTGGTGGTCGGCGGCGGCACGAACCTGTGGAAGGTCGACGGCAAGACCGCTACCTCGTTCGCGACGACACGGGAGCCCGCACTGGTCCTGACGGCCAGCGACGAGGGCTCGATCCTCCATGTCGCCGAAGCGACCGGGATCGAGGTATTCGATTCGAAGGGCAGCCTGCAGCGGACGCTCGAGCTCAAGGATGACCGTGCGGCGGTGGCCATGGCCGCGGTGCCTCGCGGCTCGTCCCTCTTTCTGGGCCAGGGGGCGGCCGATCCAACGGCATCGCCCGGGACGAATGGGACCATGTCGGGCGTGATCGCGACCCTTCAGCCGCCCACGACCTCGACGGTCGTGGAGACCGCCCAGCAGATAGTCGGCTACCCGCCGGTCCAGGGTGCCGCGGCCGTAGCGGTCGGCATCCTCTTCCTGTGCCGGCTCTTCATCCGCTGGTACGACCGCCGCGCGGTTCGGGTTCGCTGATCTAGCCTCAGGCGGTTTCGCACGTGCGTCGGTCCAGGCCCGCGTCGGCTCGCCCAGGTCCAGCCGCGGCAGCATCCTGTCGGTTCCGTCCGGACCGAGATACACCTTCGACCGAATGGTCTGGTTCCGGGGGTGGCTGCTCACCGGGTGAGCATTCGCGACGTGTTTGCGGGCGAGGCCCGGCTTCCCCAGTCGATTCCGTCCAGCTGGACGGTCACGTTCGACCGGAGACGCCGTCGTCGGTGTACCGCCCGTCGCGTCTGTACTCGGGATTGAGCAGATTCGACTCGGTCGGGTCCGTCCGCGCGGTCATCGTGTCGGATGTGATCGGCGGGTGAGCGACGAGCCGCCGCCGAAGACCTCCGAGTCGTGTCTGTATGCTGATCCGGTCAGATTCGGCGGCAACGGCCGCAACGGCGGCAGCGGCAACGGCCGCAACGGCGGCAGCGGCTACGGCGGCAGCGGCGGCAGCGGCTACGGCGTGGCTTCGGCCGCAACGGCCGCAACGGCGGCTACGGCAGCGGCAACGACCACAGCGGCTACGGCGTGGCTACCTCGGCAACGGCCGCAACGGCCGCAACGGCGGCAGCGGCTACGGCGGCTACGGCTACGGCGGCTACGGCGGCTACGGCGGCAGCGGCCACGGCTACGCGGCAGCGGCAACGGCGCATCCGGCCGGACAGTCGCTGCGACTGATCCGGGGCCCTGGCCGGTGGGGCCGAGCGCCGCTTGACCGCGCTGATCCCCGGCGCGGCACGCCGCAGCGTAGGCAGCGCAACGAGAGGGAGTCCGGGCGAAGGGTCAGACGGCCTGGACGTCGAAGATCGAGAGCAGCTCCGAGAAGGACTCGCGGACGGCCGAGGTCCGCTCCTCCCAGCGCTCGCGCGTGATCTTGAGCGCCGCGAGGACGGTGTCGCCTTCGAGCTGCTGGTCGGCCGCGTCCACGACGGACGGGTAGCTCAGCTTGCGGAGGAGCACGTCGGAGCCGGCGATAAGGGCGCCCAGCGAGCCGGGGCTCGGCACGTGGTGGTCCCACAGGACGCGGGCGAGAACCGGAGGCAGGTTCCATTCGTAGGCGAAGACGGCGCCGACGTCCTGGTGAGTCGTGCCGGCCAGCTCGATCTCCATCTCCAGCTGTCCGGCGGCGTTGCGCGCGTCGTGGGCGTGCGGGTCGAGCAGGTAGCTCGCGTAACGCCCGCCGACGTCGTCCAGAAGGTAGACGTGGCCGAGGTCGTGGAGCAGGCCGGCGGCGAATGCCGTATCCGGATCGGCGGTCCGCGACATCTGGGCCAGTGTCTTGCCGACCACCGCGGCGCGAACCGCATCGCCGGTCAGGCGAGCTGCCGCCAGCGCTTCGCGCGGACTTCGGTTGCTCGCTCGCCGCGACACGATGAGCGAGGTCAGGACCAGCTGTCGCAGGACCGTGTCGCCCAGCAGGGCAACGGCTCGGGACAGGGTGGTCACCGGCTCGGCCGTGGCATAGAAGGCGGAGTTGGCCATGCGCAGCACTCGGGCGGCGAGGGCAGGAGAGCCGTCGATCAGCTTGGCCAGCTGGCGCGCGTTCGAGTCGCCCTGCCGCAGTTGCTGCTCCAGGCGGAGAAGGCTGGCAGACGGGCTGATCGCGTGCGCGTGCTGGACTATCTGTCGCGCTCGGTCGAGAGTGGTGCTGGTCAAGACTTCCACGGAGAAGGAGTCGGTGTCTCTGACATGGGGCTTGAACCCGGTGGGGCCCTCAAGTTGAGGCGTTTCGGCCAGGCTTTCGAGTATTGCGTAGCTAGTTGCGTAGTCAAGTTGACAGGTGGAGTGTTGGCAGGTCAGGAAATAGGCCGAATTACCTATCCCCTTCCGGCCTGCCCACCCGAAACCTCGACCAGGGCCGGCTTTGCGCGGCCCAGCCGCCAGAAGCGCCAGTGTCGAAGTGGGAGAACCCGATGCAAGCCTTTCGGAAGATGGGACTGTCCGTACGGACGAAGCTGCTCGGA
>JBEKPB010000014.1:0-64793 GCA_049521175.1 Candidatus Limnocylindrales bacterium | reverse complement strand
ATCAGGTGCTCCTCTACTGAGCCGGCTGGGCGGTTCGCAACGCCAGTTTCTCAGTTCAGAAGGGCACCTGATTCGTCCTCAGCGCACTCTGCCGCACCCGCGGCTCGGTGGATCCGGGTTAAGTGGAAGAGTCGCCCAGGCCTGGTGCCCTAGGACGGCCTGGTAGGGTCGGATCGCCCCCCCCGTCTGGCCTTCCGCGAGGCCTGATGACGTCCCATCGACCCTCACATAGTCACCGTGAGGGCCGTGCCCAGCGCATGTCTGGGGCGGAAGCGCTCCAACTTTGGGATATCACCGCGGCCATCGGTATCTCGGAATTCCTGACGCCGCCCGAGGACCGGCGGTCGCTCGCGGCGGGCCGCCGAGGCACCACGCCAACCCCGCGAAGATTGAACGCAATGCGATTCGGCGCCTCACGGTGGTGTGGAGGCTGCCATCATCGGCATCGTCATGCACCGAGGGATTGGAGGGGACGTGTCAACCGGGCGGAGCCCGGTTCTGGCGCTGGCGGGGGTCGCGGGGATCCTCGTCGCGATCGTCGCGGTCTCGGTGATCAGCCGATACCAGATAGGGCCTGCCACGCCCGGGTCGGCGACTCCCCCGATCGAAGCGCGGTCGCCCCTGCCGACGGCGACTCCGACCGGCGCGGCCGTGGCCGCGTCCCTGCCGACGATCGGGCCGGCATTCCACGAAACGCTACCGGTCGTCTACATCGGCGAGGGCCTGCGGGTTGTCGGGTGGGCGCCCGATGGATCGCGCTTTGCGGTGATGGACATGCGAAGAAGCGATTCGGGCTCGGCGCACCCGGCGTGGACTGTCGACCTGTTCGATCGAACCGGGGCGGCGATCGGAACCGTGGACGCGGAGGACTTCGCGTGGGGCGACTCGAACCGGTATGTCGTCGTTCGGTCCGAGGTGACCGGATATGCCCCGGGCGCGGCAGCCAGCCGCGCCTACCTCGGTGAGATCGGGTCGACGAAGCTGATGGCGCTCGGCGAATGCGACTGGCTGCCGGCAGGCCCGTCCGGGGCAGTGGTCCTTCTGCTTCCGTGGGATGGAACCATCTCTGCGCCGCCCTATTACCGGGTTGTCTCGAATGGAAACGCAGGCCAACCCCAGCCCGGCTATCCGGTTGCCTGGTCGCGGGACGGCAGTGCCCTTGCTGTCGTCCACCCCAACTTGGCTACGCCTTCCGGTTTCGGCGGCAGCGCCATGGGCTGGCTGGAGGTGGTGGGACCCACCGGCCAGAGTCTCGCCGCGGCTCGCAACGTCGAGACCAGCGTCGTGATGCCCACTGCGGCATTCAGCCCTGATGGCTCAAAGATCGCCTTCCGGGACGACACCCAAAGCGCGACGAAGGGGGAGCAGATAAGAATCCTAGACCTCGCGTCCGGGCGCCTCTCCAGGGTTCCGAAGTTCGGGCCATTCACCTGGGCCACCAATGACCAACTTCTCTTCGTCGATCTTTCGAGCTCGATCCCCGGGGAGAACATCGACATCCTGTCCTGGTCGGCAACGACCGACCAGGTGGCTACTTTCCATACGGGGAAGGTCGTTGGAGCGTCCGGTCAAGGCATGGTCCTGACGGGCACCGATACCTCTGGCGAGCTGAGCGTGATGCAGCAATCGCAGCCGAACGATCCCACCTGGGGTCCTCTGGTGACGCTGACGCTCGGAGCGTGGCCGATGGGCGGAATACCGGACGCGGCCTGGTCGCCGGACGGTCGCTCGCTGGTCCTCATTTCGGGCGAACCCGGCCTCACCTACGAGAACGCCGTGCTCGTCCAGTTCTGACCCGCGCGCCGCTCCCCGCCATCCCGCGTCCCTGGGCCAGGGCTCGCGCGCGAGCCTGCTAGCCTTTGATCGGCGGAAGGTTGCGCTTGGGATTCATTTCGGCCCCTTCTGAGGCCGAAGCCTTGGCCTTCCCCCGACCATTCCGGTAGTTTCATCCTCGAGCCAGTGGAGAAGGTTTCCCGAGCGGCAGCCGTCAGGGGAATCTGGCAAGAGGCCGCCCACACGTAACGCAATAAGAGGTCGATAGGAGTCCAAATGACCGCCCGCCAGAAGGCCATAGAGGCGATTTCTAACCACAAAGTCGCCTCCACCCAGAAGTACCTCGAGCACGCCGGCCAGGACATCTACGGCCAGTACGTGTTCGGGGAAGCCGCCCAGCGCCAGTACCTGGCCAAGCCGGTCTTCAAGAAGCTCCGCCGCACCGTCGAGGGCCTGGAGCCCTTCGATCCGGCCATCGCCGACGCCGTTGCCCAGGGTGTCAAGGAATGGGCTATGGCCGCGGGCGCCACGCATTACACCCACTGGTTCGTGCCCATGACCGGCGGCAGCGCCGAGAAGCACGACTCGTTCCTGAGCCCCATCGGCCAGGACCAGACCATCGCCGAGTTCTCGGGCAAGGGCCTGATCCAGGGCGAGCCCGACGCCAGCTCGTTCCCGTCGGGCGGCATCCGCTCCACCTTCGAGGCTCGGGGCTACACCGCCTGGGACGTGACCAGCCCGATCTTCCTGCAGGTCGAGCCCAACGGCGTGACCCTGACCATCCCCACCGCCTTTGTCTCGTATACCGGCGAGGCGCTGGACCACAAGATCCCGATGCTGCGCTCGCAGGAGGCACTGGGCAAGCAGGCGCTGCGCGTTCTGCGCTGGTTCGGCAACACGACTGCCAGCCGCGTCTTCACGAACATCGGACCCGAGCAGGAGTACTTCCTGGTCGACCGCCGCCTGGCGGAGCAGCGCCCGGACCTCATCCTGACCGGCCGCACCCTCTTCGGCGCTCCCTCCCCCAAGGGCCAGGAGCTCGAAGACCAGTACTTCGGCACGATCCGCGAGCGGATGCTCGCCTTCATGATGGATCTCGACCGCGAGCTGTGGCGCCTGGGGATCCCGTCGAAGACCCGCCACAACGAGGTGGCGCCGGCCCAATTCGAGATGGCCCCGGTGTACGAGCCCACCTCGGTCGGCTCGGACCACAACATGGTCGTCCTGAGCACGATGCGGCGGCTCGCCCGTCAGCACGACCTGATGTTCCTGTCCCACGAGAAGCCCTTCGCCGGGATCAACGGCTCGGGCAAGCACAACAACTGGTCGATGGCCACCGACGAAGGCGAGAACCTCCTCGACCCGGGCCACAACCCGCATGACAACGCCCAGTTCCTGGCCTTCCTCGCGGCCGTGATCCGTGCCGTCAACGTCCACGCGGACCTGCTGCGAGCCAGTGTGGCCGACGCTGCGAACGACCATCGCCTGGGCGCCAACGAGGCTCCTCCGGCCATCGTCTCCATCTTCCTGGGCGCTCAGCTCGAAGACGTGATCGCCCAGCTCGAGAAGGGAGCCGCCTCAACCTCCAAGACCGGCGGATCGATGGAGCTGGGCGTTACCACGCTCCCCGTCCTGCCCCGGGACGCGACCGACCGCAACCGCACCTCGCCCTTCGCCTTCACCGGCAACAAGTTCGAGTTCCGCGCGGTGGGATCGTCGGCGCCGATCTACTGGCCTCAGACCGTGCTCAACACGGCCGTGGCCGACTCCCTCGAGAAGCTCGCCGACGACCTCGACAAGCTCGAGGAGTGCGACTTCGCCGGCCTGACCAAGATCCTGTCGGCGATCGTCAAGGAGAACAAGCAGGTCCTGTTCGAGGGCAACAACTACGCCGAGGAATGGCATGCGGAGGCCGCCCGGCGCGGACTGCCCAACAACCGGAGCACCGTCGAAGCCCTACCGGCCCTTGCGACCGCGAAGGCCAAGAAGGTGTTCTCCCACTTCGGCGTTCTCTCCGAGCGCGAGCTGGCCTCGCGCGTCGAGATCGCGTGGGAGCGCTACGTCAAGGTCTCGAACATCGAGGCCAACTGCGCCCTGGACATGGCCAAGACCATGATCCTGCCCGCGACGGCGAAGTACCTGGGCGAGCTCTCGGACGCCGGCCAGTCGAAGGGCATCGCCTCGGTCACCGCCAAGGTCACGGAGCTGGCCGACAAGCTCGTCGACGCCATCCACGCTTTGGAGCACGCTCAGCACGCGGCCCATGAGGCCGGCTCGGTTCACGCCGAAGCCAAGGCGTTCAAGGAGACGGTCATCCCGGCCCAGGACGAACTTCGGACCGTGGCCGACGAGCTCGAGACGCTGGTCTCGGACGAGCTGTGGCCGCTCCCGAAGTATCGCGAGCTCCTCTTCCAGTACTAGGTCGAGCCCCGGCTCGACCCCGAGCCCGAAGTCAGAAGCCCCTCCGGCATGCCGGAGGGGCTTCTTCTTTGTCTTATCGGTCGTACCGCGCCCACCCCCGGCCGCAGCGCCCGCCGGCGACGCTACGTCGAGGCCGTCCCGGCGGCTTCGCGCGCGGCGGCTAGCCCGAGTTCGAAGTCCTCGCGCAGATCCTCCACGTCCTCGAGCCCGACCGAGCAGCGCAGCAGTCCGGGAGCGATGCCGCTCGCGGCAAGCGCGGCCGCGTCGAGCTGCCGGTGGGTGGTGGAAGGCGGGTGGCTCGTGATCGTCCGGAAGGCACCGAGTGAGGCGGTTCGTTCGGCGATCTGCATCGCGTCGAGGAATGCCCTGCCCGCCTCGCGCCCGCCTCGCAGCTCGAAGGCGAGCATGCCGCCGAAGACGTCGAGCTGGCGAACCGCGATCGCATAGCCCGGATTGCCCGGCAGCCCCGGATAGTGGACGCGCTCCACGATGTCCTGGCCTTCCAGCCAGGCCGCCAGCTCGATGGCGGTCGCGCTGTGGCGCTCCATCCGGATCGCGAGGGTCGGCAGGCCTCGCAGCACCAGAAAGGCCGCGAGTGGCGCAAGCGCGGCGCCGGCGTCCACCAGGATCGGGCGGAGGGCGTCGACGCGCTCGCGGCTGCCGACGACCACCCCGGCGAGCACGTCGGCGTGGCCGGAGAGGTACTTCGTGGCGGAGTGCATCACGAGGTCCGCGCCGCGCTCTATGGGGCGGCAGGCGTACGGCGAGGCGAATGTGTTGTCGACGAGGAGCAGCGCACCCCGCCGGTGCGCGGCCTCGGCCAGGGCCTCGATGTCCGAGACCACGATGGTCGGGTTCGAGACCGTCTCCACGTACAGCAGAGGGGAACGTGTTCGGACGAGCGCGGCATCTACCGCGTCGAGGTCCGTCGGGTCGACGAACTCGGTCGCGACCCCGAGCCGCGACAGCACCTTGACCAGCAGGTCGCGAGTGGTGCCGTAGACGGCCTGCGTGACGACGATGGTCTGGCCGGCGCTGACGTTCGAGACCAGGGCGGCGTGTATAGCGGCCATCCCGGTGGCGAATGAGAGGCCTGTTTCCGCACCCTCCAGCTCGGCAACCGCCGCGCCCAGCGCCGCCGTGGTGGGATTGTCGATCCGGCTGTAGGCATAGCCTGGCCGGGCACCGGTCAGGACGTCACCGAGCTCGGCGGCGTCGGCGGTCGAAAACGCGGCCGACTGGTAGATCGGGATCGCCGAAGGGATCTGCGTGACCTTTGGGGACCGCGTGGCGGCGAGGATCGCTCGGGTCGTGAATCTGACCATGAGGAGATGCTACCCGATCATGCCGCGGACCTAGCGGCGGTCGTGGTCGGCTTGATCGTCGCCGTCGTGCGGGAGCGGCCGGAATCCCGGTGTCACTGCCGGGGGTCGATGGTATACGGGCTGCGGTTGCGCGAGCTCGCCCGGCTCCGCGTACCCCACGACCCGGTTCTTGCCGAGGCGCTTCGACGAGTACATGGCTTCGTCCGCGGCGATCATCAGCTCGTCGCCGGTCTTGCCGTCTTCCGGGTATGACACGACGCCGATAGATAGCGACGTGGTGATCTGCTGGCCGCCCACCTCGACCAGAAGCTCGCTGACCATCTGGCGGATCTTCTCGGCCACGACATATGCGCCGCTCGGGTCCGTCTCGGGCAGCAGGGCAACGAATTCATCGCCGCCGTAACGGGCCGCCGTATCGATCGAGCGCAAGCCGGCTCGGATGAGCTGCGCCACTCCGCGCAGGATCACGTCGCCCTGGTAGTGGCCGTAGCGGTCGTTGATCGACTTGAGGCCGTCGAGATCCATCATCAGCAGGCAGAAGCCGCGCCGGAACCGCCGGCCGCGCTGGATCTCGCGGTCGACCGCGTTGAAGAAGAAGGCCCGGTTGTGGAGGTCCGTCAGCGAATCGACCGTGGAAAGCCGGACGGCCGCGTCGCGCGTTTGCCGCTGGACACGCGAGACGACCATGCTCGAGTACGCGAGCAGGACGAGCGCGGTCAGGTTGATCGCGACGCGGGTCAGCGTGTCTCGGGCGGTGGCGGCGTCGATCGGCCCTGAGAGCGCCGCGACGGCGTATGCCCCGGCCGTCTCGAAGGTCAGGAGCAGCGTCAGCGCCGGAGATGCGACCAGCGCCGCCCCGCCGACCAGGAGCGGGTAGACGAAGAAGAAGGGACTCGACACCTTGCCGGTGAGGAGCACGAGCATCGTCAGGAAGACGACTGCGGCGGTGCCCTCGACGACGGCCCGCGCGGTCCGCAGCTTGCCCGACGGAATGACTTCGTGAACGACGAGGACGAAGATGCCGGCCAGGATCAATGTGGTGAAGACCTGCGGCTCCACCGACAGCCAGAGCTGGCTCACAGAGACGATGAGAAGGGTGATCAGGATGAACGACCACGCCAGGATTCGAACAGCCCGGTTGTAGGTGTCGACCGCGTAGCCGCCGCGCAGGACTTCGTCGAGCTCGTCGTCCGACGATCGAATTCCACGACGGGCAAGGGCGTTGGCTCTGGCTCCCGGTCTGTGTTCGCGAGTGAGCAGTCGAATCGTCGGCTGGATCGGGAGCTGAGTGGTGGGTATCGCTCGCTCCCATGCGTCGTCCGATGACGAGCGGGGCGGCTTGCGCTCGATCTCCAGGAAGCGCCCGTACAACGGGCCGTGGCCCATCAGGGCGGCCGACAACAGGACGGCCATCAGCACGAGGAGGACGACGGCCGCCACGAGTACCACCAGGAGAGGCTCGACGCTAGACACGGCCCTGCTTTGGGGCGCAACCAGTGGATCTTGGCTTGCGACTCACGGTGCATCTTAGTGCCACAGGACCTTCAGAGGGGCCGGATGGGACCCTCCACGTTGCCCGGCTGCAACGTGAAACGAGTGCATTCTCGGCGGGTCTGCGGAGGTCTCGTGAGGTTGGGTGTAACCCGTTAGGCCCCAACTGGCTAGCCCGATCGGCGAACCCGCCAATGCGTTGGCCGCGACAGGCGGGTCTCTTCATGGCCGGGTTTGCTCGGTTGCCGCGGTCCACGCCGCCGGCTCGTTGGCGGGAGTCGGGCGGGCGGTGGCTTGCCCATCGGGTGGCATCCGATCGGGTGTTGCAGTAACCGATTGACAGGCGTAGGGTGATGTCAGTCTCATCCCGCGCCAGAGTCTCTGGAGGCATGATGCAGGCAGCGACGGCGGCCACAGGTTCGCGACTTTCTCGCGGTGACGGTGGGGCGTTCCCATCCACGGCCGATCCGATCTGTGCAGTGTCTAACCTCGAGTGGAGACCTCGCGCCGGAAACCTCAGCGGTGACACTCGCGCTGGCAAGCCCGCGCGGTAGGGGCCATGAGCCTCTGCCGCGACCCAGTTTGCCAGGACCGGCGTCAGGTTGCGCCGGTCTTGTGCTGTCTGGAGGTTGCGCGCTTGCGCGCTTGGGCGCACCCGGGCCCGCCTGGGCCTACGAGCCAGGGGTCTCCAGCTTGCCGGATCTCGCTATCTCGCCCAGGAATCTCGCTGACGGCTTGAGCGTGCGGGTCTGCGTCGTTCGATCCACAGCGATCAGCCCGAACTCCATCGAGTAGCCGAGCGCCCACTCGAAGTTGTCGAAGGCGCTCCAGTGGATGTAGCCACCGAGCGGGATTCCTTCGTCTCGGACTGCGTGGAGCGCTGCCAGGCCCTCGGTGATGAACTCGATGCGCTCTGCATCGTCGGCGGTGGCGACGCCGTGCTCGGTCACGACGATCGGCATGCCCGGCAGCACTTCAGCGGCTCGCCGGACCGTGGCGGCCACGGCCCCGGGCCGGAACTCGTAGCCCATCTGCGTGCGGCGAATTCCGTCCCGACCCTCGACCGTTGGGCTGCTGCCGGTCTGGCTGCCGACCATCTGCGAAACCAGCAGCTTCTCGATCGGATCGATCGACAGCGCCGCCTTGATCAACCGGCCGAACGGTCGCGGCATGTCGAGCTTGGCGCGCGTGTAGGTCTGGACGCCGGCGAAGTCGTCCTCCTTCGAAGCCTCGAGGTAGACGTCCTCGGCCATCTGACGCGCGTACTCCATGAGGGGCCGGCCGCCGCGGTTCGACTCCCATTCCTGCATCGAATGCGTCTGGCCGACGTGCGCGTTGGGACGCAGCGCCTTCACCGCCGCGAGGGCCCGCCGGTGGCCCTCTACGAGGCCCCGCGTGGCTCGTCGCCAGTTGGCCAGACCGTGGGTGCCGGGCGGAAACCCGAGAGCGCCCGCGTAGCCGCCGAAAGCGACCACACCGGGCTCGTTGATCGTGCAATACCAATCGACCCCGTCGCCCAGAGCCTCGACGACGCGCCGGACATACCGCTCGAACAGGCCGGGCGTCGACTCCGCCAGCCAGCCTCCCTTCGCCGCCACCCAGAGCGGCAGCGTGAAGTGATACAGCGTGACCATCGGCGTCAACCCGGCCCTTCGAACGGCCGTAACCATGGCCCGGTAGTGCTCGAGCTGGGCCTCGTCGAAGGATCCCTCGCTCGGCTCGATGCGGGCCCACTCGACGGAGAAGCGATACGTGTTGAAGCCGAGTCCGGCTAGCAGTGCGATGTCGCTCTCGTAGCGGTTGTAGTGATCTATCGCGACGCCGCTCGGCTCCCGGCAGGGAGACCCCTTCCTCAGCTCCCACTCCCACCAGTCGCTGTTCGAGTTGGCGCCCTCGACTTGATGCGCGGCGGTGGCCGTGCCCCAGAGAAACCCGGCTGGAAAGTGGATCTCGCTCATGGCCCGAGGATAGCGTTTGCGGAAGCGATCTGGCCCGGTGCGCGTGCCGAAACGGTCTCTCGGACCCTTGGCCGCGGGCCGCCGCGGGCGCAAACTCACGCCCGCGGTGGGGCGATGCCGGCGCCGAACTCGGGCCCCGAGACTCCGAGATAGCGGCACCGCCTAGACCCGCAGGCGGAGGCGACGATGAAACGGATCCTGCTGGCCTACGACGGGACCGAGCCCTCGAAGCGGGCGCTCGAGCAGGTGGCGGAGTTCGCGAACGCCCTCAACGCAGAGGTTTCGGTCGTGAGCGTCGTCCCGGCGCGACCGGGGCCGGTGCCGCTCGATCCATGGGACGACCGCCAGGTCCACGACCACGCCCTGGTAGAGGCCCGAAAGCTGCTCAACGAGCAGGGCATCGAGCCGCGGCTGCTCGAACCGTCCGGCGACCCAGCCCGCACCATCGAGCACATCGCCGATGAGGGCAGATACGACATGGTGGTCGTCGGATCGCGTGGACTCGGGGCGCTGGGCCGGATGCTCGAGGGCAGCGTCTCGGAGCACGTGGCGACTCACGCCCGACGGACGGTGGTAGTGGTCCACTGAGCGAGGCTTCGCTCGTCGCCGCCTGGGCCGCCACCCCGACAAGGCGCGGGCTGGGTGGACGCGGCGCGGGCTTCGCGCGTCAGGCCTCCGCCGCCAGATCCGCGAGCGCCCCTTCGAAGGCGCCCAACGATTGAGCACCGAAGAGGACGAAGACGGCCAGCTCGACCGCCTTTGACTGAGCGAGCGCGTCTCGAACGGCTTTGAGTGCGACCGCGGCCGCCCGATCGAGCGGGTAGCCGTAGACACCTGCGCTGATTGCCGGAAAGGCGACCGTTCGAGCGCCCGCGTGGTCCGCCAGATGTAGAGATGTCGCGTACGCCGACCGGAGCAGGGCCTCTTCCCCCTGGCTGCCGCCCCGCCAGATGGGGCCGACGGCATGGACGATCCACTTGACGCCGTGCTCTGCCATCCGTCCGGAACCCGTGATGACGGCACTCCCCGTGGGGCAACCGCGGTATCGAGACCGCAGCTCCGCGGCGAGCTCGGGCCCGGCGGCGTGGTGGATTGCCCCGTCGACGCCACCGCCACCCGCGAGCTCCTGGTTGGCGGCGTTGACGATCGCGTCCGCCCGGATCGTCGTTATGTCGCCGGCCTGCAGCTCGATCCAGGCCGCGGCGTGGGCTGGCCTTGGGACCTCGAGCCGGCGCTGGCCGTTCATGGCTCCAGGTTACGGCACAGAAGCCCGCATGGCGCCACTCAGTCTCGCGGCGAGCGTGATACTGCGCTCATGAACGACAAACCCCGGGTCCAGCCCGAGTCCCGGGCTGAGTGGCGAGCGTGGCTCGAGGCCAACCACCGGATCTCGACCGGGGTCTGGATGGTGTCGTGGAAGCGCGGCACCGGCAAAGGGATCGTCGGCTACGAGGATGCGGTGGAAGAGGCGCTCTGTTTCGGCTGGATCGACGGCGTCGTCGGCCGGCTCGACGACGAGCGGGCGATGCAATGGTTCGCGCCGCGCCGGCCGAAGGGGACCTGGGCGCGCTCGAACAAGGAGCGAGTGGCTCGACTCGAGGCCGCGGGCCTTATGACCGAGGCTGGGCTGGCGGCCGTGGCCCTGGCTCGCGCCAACGGGTCGTGGGAGTCGCTCGATGCCATAGACGGGCTCGTGGTGCCCGACGACCTGGCCGCTGCCCTCGCGGATTGGCCGGGGGCGCGGGAGAGTTTCGACGCGAGCTCGGCATCGATCCGCAAAGCCGCGCTGGCCTGGGTCTACGGGGCCAAGCGACCGCAGACGCGGGCGGCGCGCGTCGAAAAGATCGCGGCGATCGCCGGGCGAGGCGAGCCGATCGCCAACCTCTGGCGGCGCGACTGAGGCTGGGGGAGGGGTGGTCGGGGCGGTGGGATTCGAACCCACGATCTCGTGCTCCCAAAGCACGTGCCTTGCCGCTAGGCCACACCCCGAGCGGAGTGAATGATACGGCGGCGGGGATGGCGTGTGGCCCAGTTGGCAGATCCGACCGACCGAGCCGGGCGAGAACGTCGAACGTTTGGGATGGCGCGGCCGACCTTGTCGAGGCCAGCCGGCGCCGTCACAACGTGATCTGCGGTTGGCTAGATGCGACCCAGGACCGAAATTGCGAGGGTCTTCTCGGCGTCCATCAGCTGGCTATCCGATGCGCCCTTGAGGATCACGGCGGTCGTGAACGTCGTCTGGTCCTTGCGGACGTTGAGCACCACCATGCCGGCGCCGAGGCTCACGTAGTAGGCGTCGTCGCCGATGCCGGGGACCTGCGTGATGGTTACGCCAGCGATGGATTTCTGCGTTGGCTTGAAGTCGGCGACGCTGGTGATGGATATCTCGGCGGAGTCGGTGGCCTTGGCGGAGTCGACGAAGATGCAGCTATGGGCTCCCGGTTCTGGGGCCGCTCCCGGATCGACAGGCTTGCCCAAGACGGCCGCGGCCTCACCGGCGGTGATCAGCGAGCAGGCATCGAGCGTCTGCGGAACGCCGGCTGTCGGCTTGTCGGTGGCGCCGATCGCAGTCTGCGTCGCGCCGGCTTGTGTCCCAGTGGCCTGAGGGACGCCGGTAGCGGCGGACCCACTACACGCCGCGACGAGTCCCGTCACGAAGGCAAGCACAATCCAAGTTCTGCGCACAGCTGAAGTCTCCCTGAGCCCAACCGATGGGGTCGTGGTTGCCGCATCTTGCGGGGACGGCCGGCAAACGAACCGGCGCGCACCAATACCAGACGACGACCTCGCGGGGCCCTGTTCTCGAACCATAGGGCCAGGCACGCGATATGCGACCGGAAGGGCAGCGTTGTTGCGCCGGGCGAGTGCGGAGGGTCGGTGCCCGCGGGTCGTATTGGGCGGCCAATCGCGCAACAATCGGCGGCTTCAGCGTTCGGCCACTCACGCTCATGACCCGCTCGGCGCCACCGCCTATCGGGCGGCGGCCCCCAGAGCACGTGCCTTGCCGCCAGGCCACACCCCGATCCTGGCCAATCGTACGCGGCGGGAGGCGGTCGCCACGCCGAGTGTTAAACGCCGTTGCGCCCGGGGGCCGGGCGCAACGGGCGGAGTTCGGGCGGGGGTGGTGACGCGGGCTGGCGGCGGCTGGCCCGCGCCGGCGGCTGGCATGCTGTCAGCTGTTGAGGACCTTGAGCAGGATCGCCGGGTAAACGAATTCATCCGGGGTGACGCACATGATGTCGTAGAGGTTGTTGCTCATGACGACACCCAGCGTCCCGCCTGAAACTTGAGTGCTGTCCAGGATGCGAACCTGGTCCACGTAGACCCAGCTCGGAGGGTCATTTGCGTTGGCGCGCGGCGATTGATACGCGTTGCCGGTGATCATCTCCCAGGTAGTGCCGTCTGCGACCGGGACGACGTAGAGGCTCGCCCCCTTTAGGCCGCCCTTGAGCGCCGCGGGCATGTTCGTAATCGTAAAAGTGAGCGCCGCCCCACGCGGTATGACCGTCGGGCCGGCGTAGGTGCATTTCTGCCCGTCCCAGGTGACCGTTGCGGACAGCGCTTGTGACGTCGCCGTCGCCGTGGGGCTGACCGGGGCCGCGGCCGTCGCCGCGGGTGTGACCGTCGCCGGAACCGAGGTCGGCGTCGGTGTGGTGCTTGCGCTGCACGCTGAGACAACCAGCGCCAGCGCCCCGATCATGGTGGTGAAGCGTCCCATGACGCACCCCTTCCGTTGTTCGATGCCCCGGTCTCCATCTGCCGGGGCGTCCCGACGATCCTGTCCCAGGGCGGTTTGCCTCCGGCAAGGAACCGGCAAGTTGTCGGGTCGGTCCGACGAGCCCACCTCTCACTTCTTCTGTTGCCAGCTTCCGTCGATCTCGGTGAGCACCTGCGACAGGCTGAGTCTCCCCAGTGTCAGGTAGCTCAGCATCCCCTGATCGACCGCGGCCGCGACCCGGGTCGGCATGAGATCCGAGGCAGCGACGCGGAACGTCCCGGCGCGCAAGGCACCCTGCACCAGGTTGCGCTCCTGCGCCGCGACGCCGTCCAGCGCCAGATCCGCTTCCAGTCGGTCCTCTACCGCATGCAGGTGGACCTCTTGCAGGCGCCGGATCTCGGGTTGGACGACAGGCTCGTCGGCGAGGTCGGCATACGGCTCGCCGCGCCACAGAGAGAGCGCATCTTCGAGGCGGGCGCGAGCCGTCTCGGGGTCGTCGGCAAGCAGGCCCCGCCCCTCCAGGACGAGCCGCTCGAAGCGGACTGCGTCGATGTCGTCCGGCGCCACGCGGAGGACGTAGCCGGCGGGCTCCGTCGCGAGAACCCCGTTCGGCTTGCCGCGCGGCCGTCCGGGCTCGAGCGCGTCGCGGAGCTTGGACACGTGGAAGGCGACGCTCTTGGCGCCGCTCTCCGGGGCCTCGTCGCGCCACAGCTCGTCGATGATCCGCTCGGCCGAGACGACGCGGTTCGCGTGGATGAGGAAGAACGCAAGCAGCGCGAGCTGATGGCCGGAGGCGACCCTGAGTCGCCGACCGTCCTCGATGACGTCGACCGAGCCCAGGATGCGGAACTCCATAGGCACGTGCTCCCTCCGCGTGCGGCGATGCTAGGGCGCTCGCCTACGCGCGTACCACAGCCATTCGGACGGATTCTTCGGCTCTCCTGGCCGCACGAACTCGCAGCTCGGCCTGAGGTTGCCACGCTTGTTTCGCCCGACTACGCCCGAATGGGATGCCCGAGCCTCCGCACCTGTCGCCTTGGCTTGCGGGCGGCACGGTCCGCCGACGCGCCCTTGCCTTACTATCGTCTTCCACCTCAACGGCCGCATGCCGGGCTCGCCTTACCTCGGCTGCCTCCGAGACCGGTCGACGCCCTGACCCACGCCGCCCAACTCACGCCACTGGAAGACCATTGCACGGACTCGAGCGAATCCAGGGGAGCGCGCGGCTCGCTGGCTTGACCGACCTGCGCGGCCGGGAGCTCGCCCGAGTCGTGGCCGCGGCATCGGCCGCACTTGTTGTGCTCGGGGCCTTTGCTTTCAACCAGAACGCGCCCTACGACATCCATGCCGGGATACCGGCACGCATCGTTGCCGGGCTCGCGCCGCTGGTTGCCGCCGCCGTCGCCGGATACGCAGTCCTTCGACCGTGGCCGGCGTTCCTCGCCATCCTGCTTCTCACGCCCGTCTTCGACGTGCCCCAGGTCTGGCTGAATGTCGGTCCTATCCAGGTCATCGCCCAGACGCTCTTCGTGGGTGTCCTCGGGTTGGGCCTCGCGCTTCGTCCGCGCGCGCCGGGCACCCAGGGTGTTCTCACGGCCCCGGCCGCCGGCACCCCGCCGGCCCCGCAATCGGTCGCCCCGCAATCGGTTGCCGCGCAATCGGTCGCTCCGCAGTCCGCCGCCGCGCTGGCTCAGCCCGCAGCCCGTGGTTTCCGGCGAGCCAATCTGAGACTGGACTACGTAGCCGGAGCAGCCGTCGTCGCGCTGCTCGTCCTGGCCAGTCTTTCGACAGCCGTCTCGCCCGATCGAGTTACCAGCGCCACGATCCTGCTCCACGGCATCCTGGAACCGGCGGCGATGGGCTTCATCCTGCTGGCCCTGCGTCCGACCGGACGCCAGCTGGCGGTGGCGCTCGTCGTTCTGGCGGTCTCGGTCAGCCTTGGCGGGTTGATCGACATGGTCCAGACGATCCCGGCAATGGGCACCCTCGAGGCCATGCAGGCCAATAGGCTTCTCTTCTCCCGTATCAACTACTTCAACGTGGGCCTCTTCGGCGAGATGCTGGCCATGGCAATGCCCGTCCTTCTGGCGGTGCTCCTGGCTCACCGCCGCCGCTACATCCGCCTGAACCGGGCCGCCATCGCCCTGATCGTCGCTGCGATCGTCGTGGCTCTCGCAAGCCTCTTCCTCACATTCTCGAAGAGCGCGTACCTGGCGACCTTCGGTGGGTGTCTGGTGCTGGTGCTGCTGGTCATCCGCACCTGGCGGCGACGGGTCACGCTGGTCCTGGCGGTCACCTTGATCTCGGCCGCCGTGATCCCGTGGCCGGCCTTCTTCCTGCAGGTCGCCCCGCCGCTCGAGCAGGCGTATCGGAGCGCCATGGTGTCGCTGATGGGCGAGAGTCGATACGACTCCTGGAACCCATCGACGATCTCCGGCACCGGCTCGCTTCTGGAGCGCTGGTATGCCACGCGCGCGGCGCTGGAGATGGCGGTCGATCACCCGATCCTCGGCATCGGCCTGGACCAGTTCAAGACGCAGTACGTGCCCGGCCGCTACAAGCCGCCCGAAGCCAGGCTCAACCTCGACTGGGCCCATTCAATGCTGCCCGAGGTCGCCGCCGAGCTCGGGCTGCCGGCGCTCGTCCTGGAGGTACTCGTCTACGCCGCGGCCTTCCTCGCGCTGTGGCGCGTGTATCGGGCGCCGCCCGACGGGCAGACGAGATTGATGGCCTGCGTGCTGCTGGCCGCGCTCGTCTCGTGGCAGCTCGTCGGCACCGCCTTCGCCGGCGACATGTACCGGCCGTGGCGGAACATGTCGTCCGACTACGTGATGATGGCCGTCCTGATGGCGAGCGCATTCGCGCTGTACCGGCAGGTCCGGCGCGGCGCCGCAAGCTAGCGCGGCAGGCCTGGGCTCGAGTGTCCGCGCCGGATCAGAAACCGAGGTCTACCAGGCAGCGGTGCATCCGGCGGGCGGCTCGGCCCCGGTGCGAGATGCGGTTCTTGGCCTCGGCGGTCCACAGACCGAGCGTCCGGCCACCGGGCCGCTCCCCGGCGGGCTCGAAGATCGGGTCGTAGCCGAAGCCGCCGTCACCCTTGGGAGCGCCGGCGATCCGGCCCTCGAGAGTCCCGCGGGCGAACCGGATGGGCAGCCCGCCTCTGGGGCCGAGCTCCTCAGGCAGAGCGAGCGCCAGGACGCAGCGATACCGGGCCCTGCGCCGGGCAGGCTCCAGGCCGTCGAGGGCGGCGAGCAGCTTCACGTTGTTCTCCTCGTCGGTGGCGTTCTCTCCGGCGTAGCGCCGCGTCCGCACGCCCGGCCCGCCGCCGAGTGCGTCTACCTCGAGCCCCGAGTCGTCGGCCAGAGTCGGGAGGCCGGAGCGCAGCGCGAAGAACCGCGCCTTTTTCGCCGCGTTGGCCTCGAACGTCGCCCCGTCCTCTGTCGCCTCGTCGAGTATCCCGGCGTCGTCGAGGTCGATCAGCTCGGCCCGCAAGCCCAGCAGCTCGCGCAGCTCGCGGAGCTTGTGAGCCGACCGGGTGGCGACGAGCACGCGCGCTCGATCGGCGGAGCCTGAGGTTCGACCGGTCACCTGGGCGTACGCCTCTAGCGCTTGACCGAGGCGATCGCCTCGGCCTGGGCGGCGAAGAGACGCTGGAGCCCGCCGCCTGCCAGATCGAGCATGCGGTCGACGTCCGACCGTTCGAACGGCTTGCCTTCGGCGGTGCCCTGCAGCTCGACGTAGCGGCCGGCGTCGGTGGCGACGACGTTGAAGTCGACCTCGGCGCGGGAATCCTCGGAGTAGTCGAGGTCGAGGTACGTCGTGCCGCCCACGATGCCGACGCTGACCGCCGCCACGCGCCCGATGAGGCAGCGCTCCATGCCGTAGGTGCGCATCGCCGCAGCCAGCGCAACCCAACCGCCGGTGATCGACGCGGTGCGGGTGCCGCCGTCGGCGTTGATGACGTCGCAGTCGATCGTGATCGTCCGCTCGCCGAGCTTGGCCATGTCGACGATGCCGCGCAGCGACCGGCCGACGAGCCGCTGGATCTCGTAGGTTCGGCCGCCGAGCTTGCCCTTCGCCGCCTCGCGGATGCTTCTCTCGCTCGTCGCCCGCGGCAGCATGCTGTACTCGGCCGTGACCCAGCCGGTGCCCTTGCCCCGAAGGTGCGGCGGGACCTTGTCCTCGATCGTGGCGGCGCACAGCACTTCCGTGCCGCCGAGCTTGATCAGGCAGGAACCCTCGGCCCACTTCTGCACACCGAGGGTGAGGGTCAACGGCCGCAGGTCGGCGGGGAGGCGGCCGTCTGCCCGCTGCAACGGCTGAGCTCCGATTGTCATCGTGCTGTCTCCTTCGGCGCCGAGGTCTGGCCCGCCGCCGCCTGGCGGTTGGCGGCCTCGGCTCGCGCCTCGGCCTTCGCAGCATCCCACAGATCGTCGAGTTCGGCGAAGGTCATATCCCGCAGGAGGACGTTGCGTTCGCGGGCCATCCGCTCCACGCGCCGGAAGCGGTCACGGAACTTGTCTGCGGCGGCACGGAGGGCCCCTTCCGCCTCCACCCCGTGGCGCCGGGCCAGGTTCGTCACCACGAGCAGAAGGTCGCCCACCTCCTCGCGCTTCTCGGCGTCGCTGGCGGCCTCGTCGAGCTCGGCCAGCTCTTCGTGGACTTTGTCGATGATGCCGACGATCTCGGGCCAGTCGTACCCGAGGTGCGCGGCCCGTTCCTGCATCTCCTGTGCGGCGGCGAGGGCGGGCATCGACGGCGAGATCCCGTCGAGCGCACTCCGGACCTCGGCATCGGCGCCACCGTTTGCCGCTTCGTCCTCGCGCTCGGCCCGCTTGATCTGCTCCCACTGGCGGTTCACGTCGCCGGCGGTGGCGACCTTCGCGTCGCCGAAGACGTGGGGATGGCGGCGGACGATCTTGCGGCTGATCGCCTCCTCGACGTCGGTCATGTCGAAGACGCCTGCCTCGGCGGCGAGCTGCGCGTGCAGCACGATCTGCAGGTAGAGATCGCCGAGCTCGCCGGCCAGGTCGGGAGTCGCGCCGCCGTCGAGCGCGTCGTAGACCTCGTACGCCTCCTCGAGAAGATGCTTCTTGAGCGAGGCGTGAGTCTGCTCTCGATCCCATGGACAGCCGTCGGGCTGGCGCAGCCGGTTCGCGATCCACGGCAGGGCCCAGGGGCTCGCGAACGCCAGCTCCGGCGCCACGGGCGCGAGGTAGAGGGGCGCCGTCAGGGCGGCCTCGTCGAGGTCGGCGATCGTGGCCGCTTCGGTCGCGCCGATACGGCCGACGGGGTGATCCGCGGGATAGAGCCGCCGCAGGACTCCGATCGCGCCACTCGCCACCGTGGCGTGCCGTCCGGGCAGCGGCTCGTCCGCGGGCTCGGTCGGTTCGCCGGCCCTGAATGCCGCAAGCGGCACCACCAGGACCGGCCGCGACGGTTCGATCGGCGTGCTCGTCAGGCGCTCGGGCGTGACGATCTGAAGCCCGGCCGCCGGGTCCAAGCCCCAGCGGATCCTGGCCTCGGCGACGAAAGCGTCGAGCACCGCAGGGACTAGGACGGCGTCGCGGGGGCCAGGGCGGTCACAGCCGCCGTGTCCTGCCACACCAGCGAGTTCGCCTGGAGCTCGCTGAGCCAGCGCGGGAATACCACCTTCTTGAGCTTGGCCTGCTGGGCCGCGTCGGGCGTCCTGGTCTGCTGGTCGATGATCTTGTAGAGGTAGTAGCCGTTGCCGTTGACGATGTTGCTGACGCGACCGACCGGGGTCTGGAAGATGGCGGCCTGTTGATCCGCGGTGAGCATGTACGGCGAGACCCAGCCGAGGTCGCCGCCCGTAGAGGCGTCGGCGGACTCGGAGTTCTGCTTGGCAACGGTCGCGAAGTCGACCCCCGAGTTGATCTGCAGCAGATCGTCGGCGATCCGCTGGTCAGGTGCCGCCCGGCGACCCTGGTACAGGACGACCACGTAGCCCTGCGACGGCTCCTGGATGGGGTCGAGGATCGCCCCGGTAGCGAGTCCGGGAGCGAACACGAATTGAGCCACGTTGGTCAGGCCAAGTCCGGTAGAACCGGCGGTGGTCTGGGCGTTGAAGAGGTCGGCGGGGATCCAGGGGACCGAGCCGCCGCTCGAGTTCCAGTACTGGTCGTCGTTGACCGTCGTGTCGGCGGCCATTTTCGCAAACTGGGACGGGTCTGCCCGGAGCTTGGCCACGGCGGCGTCGGCTCGAGCCTTGGCATCCGTCCAGGACGAGTCGGTGGTGGGCACGTTGGCCGCGTTCGACTCGCTGTGCCCCGGCGCGAAGACAATCATCGAGATCTTGACCTCGTCGCCGTTGCCGGGCTGGCCGTAGCCGGGTGCGACAGCGATCTCGAGGACTTGGCGCTGGACGGTGGCGCCGCTGATGTACTTGGCCTCGATCGCCGTCTGGACGGCCTTCTGAGTGGCCTCGGCGCGGGCATATGCCTGGTAGAGGCCGGCGTTCGAGGCGGTTCCGATCGAGTTCTGCCAGTCGGCATCCACGTACGCCGGCACGATGCTCGATACAGTGGCGAAGCGATACGTTCCGTCAGTGCCTTTGAAGATCGTGGTCATGTCGTTCGGCTTGGCCAGGGCAAAGATGGCATCTGCGATGTCAGGGTCCACCTGGAGCGAGCTCTTGGTGACCAGTCCGATGTCACCGACGCTGGTCCCGGTACTGGCCGAGTTGGCCTCTGTGGCCACGTCGTCCCAGGCCTTGCCGCCCTTTACCTCGTTGAGATAGCCCTGGATCTTGGTCAGGGCGTTCGTGATGTCCGTCGACGTTACCGCGCTGGAGGGAGGCGTCGGCTCGGGGGTCACGCCGATGATCTTCACGTGGCGCATCTCATCGATGGTGCTGTCGGTTCGGACCTGGTCGGTCACCATCTGATCGGTGACCGCGATGTTGTTCTTGGCGGCGTACTGCCGGATCTCCGACTCGTCGATCAGCTGCGTCAGGGAGCTGCTGTAGATAGTCGACAGACTCTCGTTCGACTGGATGGTGTTGGTCAGCGTCGTGTACTCATCGGTCGTGATCTTGCCCTGGTTCCGCAGCGTCGTGTAGTCCGCGATCTGTCGCGCGTATATCGCCAGGTTGAGACTCGCCCTATCTCGGACCGCGTCCTTGCTGATGACCTCGCCGTTGACCGCCGCGATGGACGCCCCGTGGTCCGCGTAGTAGCCCGCAACGAAGACCCCACCCATCAGCGACAACGCCGCCACGATGGCGAGGGTGAAGCTGAGCGTCATGTAGATCGTGCGCCGGTTGTCGTCACGGCGGGCTCGGCGGCGCGTTGGCTTTGGAGCCGTTCTGGTGCGGAAGGTCATCTGGGCGTCCTGGTGCGAGCGTGGTCCGGCAAGGCACGCCGGGTAACGGAGCCGTATGCTACCGCATTCCGCTTCCTGAAACGGCGGGCCGCCGAGTGGAAATCGACTCGGGCAGAGTCGGCCGTCATCTAGGTTTCAGGGGTTCGGCTCGCTCCTTCGCCGTGGCGCCGGGCCACGAGCCGGTTGACGACCGACTTGTATGCCTCGGCCTGCCGCGTCCAGCTCAACTCATTGACGCGCCGGCGCGTCCTCTCAACGCGGGCGGCGCGGTCCCGGTCATCGTCCACGAGCCGGAGGACGGCGGCGGCGAGCGAATCCGGATCGCCCGGCTCGTACACCGAAAGTGTCTCCGCCGCGAAGTAGCGCTCCACGGTCGGCAGTCGCGACGCCACGACCGGCTTGCCCATGGCCGCGTACTCGAGCACTTTGGTCGAGAGGCTCATGCCGGTGAAGGGATCGAGCCGGGTCGGTGCGACGCCGATGTCGCCGGCGGCCACGGCGGCCGGCACGTCCTCGATCGGGATCCGGCCGGGGAAGCCGACGATCGCGGAGATGCCGAGCTCGGCCGCGAGCCCCTCGAGTGAGGGCAGGGCGTCGCCGCGGCCGTAGAACGTTGCCCGGATACTCAGCGTGGGTCGCGTTCGGACGATCTCGGCTATCGCGCGCAGGACGACGTCGAGCTCGTACGTCGGCGTGAGCGCTCCGGCGTAGACGATGCGGAGCGTGCCGTCGGCCATAAACTCGCGATGCGGTTGTGCCGACGAATCGAACAGCCCGAGGTCTGGGCTGTTGAGGACGACGGTCAGCCGCTCCGGCTTGACGCCGAGCCCTCGCAGCCGCTCCGCCAGCGGCTCGTTGACGGTCATGACCTCGTCCGCGAACGCGATCGACACCTTCTCCTGGAGCCGCAGCAGCCGGTAGCTCCACGGGTTGGCCGCCCGCGGGAAGCGGCTCCGGAAGAACTCCGGCATCGCCTCGTGCAGGTCCAGGAGCACCGGCACGCCCGACATCTTGAGGGGCAGCGCGGCGAAGACGAGGTAATCCGGTAGCGAATGGACTTCGATGAGGCCGTATCGCCGGCGGCGATGGGCGATCGCGGCGGCCCACAGGGCTCGAACGAGGAACGTGCCGTACTCCATCAGATACACGGGCAATCCGGCGCCCTGGTGGCGGCGCACGGGCAGGCGGCGCAGGTTCACGCCGGCGACGATGGCCGAGTCTTCCTCGCCGTGCCGGCGGAGGCCGTAGACGTCGACTTCCCAGCCGGCAGCGACGAGCGTCTCCGCCTCGCGCCTGACGCGCGGGTCCTCCTCGTAGTAGGCGTGGACGATCATGCAGATCGGGCGGCGCGGCGCGGCGGCGGTCATCGACCGGTCGCGCTCAGGGCCGCAGCTATCCGCTCCGCGGCGCCGGAACCCGTCAGGTGCAGGTTCGTCGCTCGTTCCGCGGCATCGGCGTGAGCTCTGGCGACAGGGGCTCGCGCCGCGAGCTCTCGCATGGCGAGATCGCGATCGAGCCCGACCAGCACCGAAGAGCTGGCCTCGCCTCCGACCGTCTCGACCCATTCGGTCGTGGTCCGGAGAACCAGGCAGGGAACCCCGAGCCACGCCGACTCGCGCTGGACTCCGCCCGAATCGGTCAGCACCGCCGCGGCGTGCAGCTGGAGGGCCAGCGAGGTTCGGTAGCCCTGCGGCTCCACGACGATCACTCCCTCTGGCAGCTCGATCCCGGCGGCCGCGAGCGCCGCCCGCGTCCCGGGATGAAGTGGCAGGACGACCGGCCGGTCCGGGGCGGCGACCGCACCGAGCAGCCCCGCCCAGGCGACCATCGCGGCCGGATCGCGGTTCTCGGCACGGTGGACCGTAGCGAACAGGAACCCTCCCGGTGTGAGGGCCACGCCCAGCCTTTCCGCGATTGGGCCCAGGACGGCCGGATGGCGCACTTCTTCGGAGGCGCGGGCGGCCAGGTCGAGCATCAGGTCGCCGACGAGCAGGACCCCGTCTTCGATCCCCTCCGCGGCCAGGTTGGAGACGGCGGCCGGGGTCGGGGCGAAGAGCCAGCGCGACAGGTGATCCGCCACGACCCGGTTCAGTTCCTCGGGCATGCGCCGATCGAAGCTCCGCAGCCCCGCCTCGACGTGCGCGACCGGCAGCCCGAGCTTCGCCCCCGCCAGCGCCCCGGCCAGAGTGGAGTTGGTATCGCCGTATACGAGGACCGCATCGGGTGCCGCGTCGCGCAGCAGCGGCTCTAGAGCGATGAGCATCTGGCCGGTCTGCTGGCCGTGGCCGCCGCCGCCGATGCCCAGCGAGTGGTCGGGCCGGGCCAGCCCCAGCTCGGAGAAGAAACTGCCGGCCATCGCCTCGTCGTAGTGCTGGCCCGTATCCACGAAAACGTCCTCGTGGCTCGCCCGCAGCACGGGCTGGAGGGCGGCGGCCTTGATCAGCTGGGGCCGCGTGCCGACGACGCTGACGATACGCACCGCCGGCCTCCGCCTACCTTGACTGACCCGGGGCGCCGGCGGTTCGGTGCCTGGTCGCGGCCTGAACCCCAACGCCGACGTAGCGGACGCCTGCCGGCAGATCGACGTCGCGCAGGCTGTTGCGGCCGTCGACGATCGCTTGGACCTCCGGGAAGAGCGAGAAGTCGATCTGCGTCCAGAGCTTGTCGGCGGTCTGAGTCACGATCGCCCGCACCTGGGTCGGCTGGCCCCACTGATAAGGCGTCGCGCAGCAGTGCTCGATCTCTTCGGGGGAGAGGAGTGGGTCGTAACCGAACACGTCGGCGCCGTGGAACGAGAGGCGCTCGATCAGCGGCAGGGCTCGGGAGTAGGCCAGCTCCTTGACGTTCTCGCGGTATGTGAGGCCGAGGACCAGGACCGGAACCTCATCGAGGCCGCCGAGCAGCCCCTCCAGGGCCTTGATGGCGTGGCCGACCTGGGCGTCGTTCGTCCGGCGCGAGACGGCCACGACCTCGAGGTCGGGGGCGCGGCTGAGCAGCAGGTGGGGGTAGACGGGGATGCAGTGGCCGCCGACGCCGATTCCGGGCTGATGTATGTGCGAGTAAGGTTGGCTGTTCGCCCCGTCGATGACTTCCTGGATGTCGACGCCGACGCGGTCGGCGTACCTGGCGAAGTCGTTGGCGAGGGCGATGTTGACGTCGCGATAGGTCGTGTCGGCAATCTTGCTGAACTCGGCCGCCTCGGCGCAGCTCATGGCCACGATTTCGGCGTCGAGGACGGAGTCGTAGAAGTTGGCCGCTCTCCGACTGGACTCGGGTCCGATGCCGCCGACGAGCTTTGGATACGTGGCCAGGTTGGCGAAGACCGCGCCCGAATACAGGCGCTCCGGCGAGAACGCGACGAAGAAGTCCGACTCGGCCTTCAGCCCACTGGCCGCCTCGAGCCGCGGCGCAAACCGGCCGCGCGTGTCCCCGACGGGGAGAGTGGTCTCGAAGATGACCGTGACGCCGGGATGGATCCCGCCGGCGATCGAGTCGACGGCCGAATCCATGTAGCGGTAGTCGGGCTGCTGGGCGTCGTCGAGCATGACCGGGACGATGAGCACGGCGACGTCTGCGTCGCGGACCGCCGCCGCGGCGTGGGAGGTAGCGCGCAGCCGGCCTGCGGCGTGGACCTCGGCCACTCCCTCGGCGAGGCCCGGCTCCTCGGTCACGTGCGACCGGCCGGCATTTATCGCTGCGACGGCTTCGGGATTGATGTCCACCGCCGTCACGTTCCAGCCGTGGCGCGCGAACTGGACGGCGAGCGGCAGGCCCATCTTGCCGGCGCCCACGACGACGGCCCGGCCAACAGTGCCTGGCTCCGCAGTCCACGGACTCGCCGATTTCGGAGCCCCATGGCTGCACGGGTTGGGCGGCGGGTTGATGGAGCCGCCAAGGAGACTGACGACCCGTGAGGGCCGTGAAACGATGGTCATTCGGCTGCGAGCCTCGAAGGAAGGTCGGACAGATCGATGGGGCGGCGCTCGGAGGCCGCTGTCAGAAGGGCGTTGGCGATGGCGACGGCCCACAGCCCGTCCATGCCGTCGACGTACGGCTGATCGCCGGTGCGCAGGACGCGGACGAATTCGTCGAGCTGTGCCCGTAGCGGCTCGACGCTCTCGACTGGAATATCGGCCACGTCGCCGGTGAAGGTCGTGGCATAGCCGTCGATCATCTGCGGTCGTTCCACATTGGAGCGGGTGAAGGTGAGCTTCTGCGTCAGATAGTCGAGCTCGAACATGCCTTCCTCGCCGACGGCGACGAGGCTGCGGCGCTTGGCCGGCGTGAGCCAGTCGACGTCGAGGAACCCGGTGGCACCCGACGGGAAGTGCATCAGCCCGAACGTCAGGTCCTCGTGGCTGGCGTGGAGTCGCTGGGCCGTCTCGGCGTAGACGCGGACCGGCCGCTCGCCGGCGATCCAGCAGAGCATGTCGACGTCGTGAGTGCCGAGGTCGACGGTCACTCCCACGTCGCGGATGCGGGCAGGAAAGGGACCGGCGCGGCGGCTGGTGATGGCGTAGATCGTGGACAGCCAACCAGCGCGGAGCAGACGGCCCATCTCGAGGACCGCCGGGTTGTAGCGCTCGACGTGGCCGACCTGGACGCGGACCTTCCGCTTGCGAGCGGCCGAGATGATCGCCAGCGCGTCCTCGACGGTCGCCGCGAGCGGCTTCTCGACCAGGACGGGCAGCCCGCGCTCTATGGCGGCCAGGGCCAGGGTCACGTGCGCCGTCGTGGGCGCGGCCAGGACCACGCCGTCGAGATCGGCCTCGCGGATCATCGCCAGCGGGTCGTCGAAGCCGTTCGCTCCGGTCTGGGCGGCCGCCGCCTCGAGAGCGGCCGGGTCCGGATCGGCGATGGCCGCGAGCTTCGTCTCGGGGTGGTTCGAGATGACGCGCAGATGGTTCCGGCCCATCGAGCCCAGGCCGGCGAGGCCGACCTTCAGGAGCGAGGTCACGAGGGGTTGCCGGTCCCGACGGCGTGGCGGAGGACGCACGCTCGCAGCGCGGCGGTCACCTGCTGGATCTCGGGCTCGGTCAGGCCCGGGTACATCGGCAGGGACATGCTGCCGGCGGCGGCTGCGTCCGTGTTGGGCAGGTCCGCCTCGATGCCGAGCTCCATGACGTAGGCCTGGCGATGGCACGGGATCGGGTAGTAGATGCCGCATATCACGCCG
This sequence comes from Candidatus Limnocylindrales bacterium, assembly GCA_049521175.1. Taxonomy (GTDB): domain Bacteria; phylum Chloroflexota; class Limnocylindria; order Limnocylindrales; family CSP1-4; genus Fen-1039. Next base: position 39,587 of record JBEKPB010000014.1, on the reverse strand, counting down.
GCATCCTTCATGTCGGCGACGATCTGGTCGCGGGCCGGCCCGACGCCGATGGTGTACTGGTGGAAGACGTGGGTTCGACCCTCCGGCCAGGTCGGCAGCCGGATGGGCAGGTCGGCGAATGCCTCGTCGTAGCGCTTGGCGACGGCCTGGCGGCGGGCGGTGTTGCGCTCGAGCTTGTCGAGCTGAACGAGCCCGATGGCCGCGGCGATGTCGGTCATGCGGAAGTTGTAGCCGAGGATCTCGTGGTAGTAGCGCTGGCGCATGCCTTGATTGCGATACAACCTGATCCAGTCGGCAAGCCGGTCGTCGTTCGTGTTGACGAAGCCGCCTTCGCCGGTCGTCATGTTCTTCGTGCCGTACAGGCTGAAGGCCGCGTAGCCGAAGCTGCCCGAACGACGGCCGCGGTACTCCGCGCCGTGGGCCTGGCAGGCGTCCTCGACGACGGTGAGGCCGTGGCGGTCGGCGATGGCCTGGATGGCGTCCATGTCGGCCACGACCCCGAACAGACTGACCGGGCAGATGGCCCGCGTCCGCGGCGTTATCGCGGCCTCGATCCGGCCCGCGTCCATGAGGTACGTGTCCGGCTCGATGTCGACGAAGACGGGCGAGGCGCCCGTGAAGAGGATCGAGCTGACGGTCGCGTTGAAGGTGTGCGAGACGGTGATCACTTCGTCGCCGGGGCCGAGGCCCAGACCGGCGAAGATCGACATCAGCGCGGCCGTGCCGTTGGACATAGCCATGGCGTGCTTTACGCCGCAAAAGGCGGCCCAGCGCTCCTCGAGCTCGGCGACCTTGCGTCCCTGGGCGACCATGCCGCTGTTCAGGACCTCCGTTACCGCGGCAACCTCCTCGGGACCGAGATCGGGGCGAGCTGGCGGGATCATGCTGAGACTCCTGTGCTCGAAACGGGCCGCTCCGCGAGCGAGCCGCTTTCGGTGGTGAAGACGAATGCGCGACCGCAACGCGGGCAGGCGAGAGGAGCGTTCGGCGATGGATTCGGGGCGGCGTAAGCTCCGTCAGGGCCGACAAGACGCGACCCGCAGGCGCACACCCAACCGAGGCGGCGGGCCGGGTTGCCGGCCACGAGGGCGTAGTCGGGGACGTCCCGGGTGACGATTGCACCAGCCCCGACTGTCGCGAACCGACCCACCGTGGTTCCGGCGACGACAACCGCTCCGGCGCCGATGGAGCAGCCGTCGCGGAGCTCGATGGGGCTGACGACCCAGTCGTCGCCGCGAGCGAGCTCGCCCGTCGCGGTGACGGCCCGCGGGTACCGGTCGTTGGTCAGGATCGCGCCGGGTCCGATGAAGACACCGTTCCCGACTGTCACGCCGTGATAGATGAGGGCCCCGTTCTGGACCTTGACCCGGTCGCCGAGCTGGACGCCTTCGTCGATGAAGGCATCGCGCCCGACGATGCACTCGGCCCCGAGGCTCGCGCCACTACGAAGCACGGCCCGGTTCCAGACACTGGTTTTGGGGCCGATGCTGACGTCGGCTTCGAGCTCTGCGGACGCATGAACTCTCGCCGTGGGGTCGATCACGAGGAACTCCTCTGGCGGCTCGGAGTTGGCGGAGGGATCCTCGGGACGCCGCTCAGCCGGCACCGAGTATACTGGACGGCTCGCTCGGTCAGCCGGTGCATGCCAGCGTTGCCTCCTGCGCTCCTTGCTCGCGCACGTTGGAGCCCGCTCGCTGCGGTGCTCGTCGGCGCCTTGGCCTGCGCCGTCGGACCGAGCGAGCAGTACTGAGGCGGTTCGGCCAGCCGGTGCATGCCAGCGTTGTCGCCTAGGCCTGCTCCGTCGGACGGCGAGCGATCGGTTGTCAGCCGGCCGATTGCGCTGTCAGTCGTGCCGGCGCCGGGCCAGCAGGCCGACGACTATGCCCAGTGCCGCTCCGGCGGCGAGGGCGCCACGCCAATCGAGTACCGTTCGCACGTCGCCTTCGACCTTGCGCGCAAGCAGCACCAGCGTGCCCGTCTGCTCTCCCAGCGTGACGTGGTTGGCGACGACCGTCCCGGCGGCCCCCTGCCGGATGTTGACGTCGCGGGCCAGCACTGTTCGGGCGAAGCCCTGGGTCACCGAGACGTCTCCGCCCAGGGCGAAGCCGATGGCACCGAGTTCGGTCGACACATGTTCGCCCCGGGCAAAGCCGATGGCTCCCATGCGGACCGCGATGTCGTCGGCCTGGGCGAGGCCGATGCCGCCTGAGGTCACGGTGATGTCCTCTGCCGACGCGGCGCCGATACCGCCCCGGTTGACTTGTATCGAGTCGGCCTCCACCTCCGCGGCACCGCCCTGGGTGATCGTGACGGTCGTGGCCTCGATCCGGCGTTCCGCTGCGACAGGCACGGCCTCAGGCGCGGGCGTCGCGAGGGCTGATGCCACCGACTCCGGCGCACGCCGGGTGGCCGTGGCGGGCGGCCTCGAGGCCAGCTTCAGAACCGCGGCAACTCTTGGCGCCGCCCGCCGGCGCCCCGGCTTTGTGGCAGGGGCCGGCGCCGCGCCGGATGTCTCGGCCCCTCCCTGAGCCAGCTTGCCTTCGGGTGCGCCGATCTCATCAGAGGCCGGCGCCTTCGCCCGCCCTCGCGCCCCAGGCCCAACAGATGACTTGCTGCCCGGCTCCTCGCTCATGTCGCCCATCTCCGCTTCAGCGAGTCGCCCGGCCCGGGCTGGCCGGACACGACTGCTCGTGCCAGCCTACATCGCCCCGGCCGGCGATAGTAGCCGAGGAAATGGACGATTCAAGTCTGGTGGCGCGCCTGCCCGTTTCCGGCGCCGCGGCCCGGAGTCGGGGATCTCTGCCCGGTCCTTCTACTTGAAGTAGCCGTTCACGTCGAGGATGAGTTGGGCTTGCTGGCCCGGGGAGGCTCCATATGCGAGCTGGGCGCTGCCATCGTCGGTCAGCGGCACGATGACTCCGTTGGCTCGGTTGTCGCCGACCGGGAAGTTGAGGTTGGAGAATGGCGTCGCCGTGCTGATGCTCGGCCCGATGGCAGCCCAGCCGGCGTAGCTCTGCCCGGTCACGGTCAGGTTGGCGGAGATGGCCGCGGCGCCGGAGGGAACGCCGCCGGCCCCGACGATCTGAAGCGTCTCAGGCGTAGAGGACGGGATAGGCCCGGTCAGACCGGTGCCAGATCGCGAGTCGAGGATCCGGGTGGGGTTGAGGGTGTGGAATTGGGCCCCGCTACCGGCCGTGAAGTAGCCGAAGATGTCGATCACGAGGTCGAGCCGGCCGGTCACTGAGCTGATGTAGACGGCGGAGATCGTTCCGTCCGAGTTGACCGGGACGATGAAGTTGTTGGCCTTTATGTCGCCGGCCGGGAAGTTGATGGTCGACGAGGAAGGCGTGCTCGTGGCCGTAGGACCGACGAACACGTAGCCGCGGTAGCTGGGGCTGACGACGGTCACGTTGCCCGCGATCGCGACCACGCCTGTCGACGGTATCCCGCTGACGCCTGCGACGTTGATCGTTCGTGGGGTCGAGCTAACGAACTGCCCCCTCAATCCCGTGCCGTCTCGCGTGTCGAGAATCCGGTGAGGTCCGTATTGCGTATAGCCGTCGCCATCGGTGCCGAGGTAGTAGCCGGTGACGTCGATTATCAGATTCGTGGTCGCGCCCACCGTGCCGTCGTACCAGGCATCGAGGGACCCGGACGCTGATAGAGGCACCGTCACGCCATTGGCCCGGTCGTCACTCACCGGGAAGTTCACCGTCGACGAGCCGGGTTTGGTCCAGATGGTCGGACCCACGAACACCCAGCCGCCATACGACTGGCCCGTGACTGTGATGTTTGCCGTGACAGCGATCGCACCGCTCGGAACGCCACCCTTGCCACTGATCTGGTACGTACAGGCGCCGCCGGAGGCCAGCTTGCCGGCCGGCCCGATGCCCAGACCGCGCGTGTCGACGACGCGGGCAGGGGTGACTGGGTGGTAGGTCCCGGACTGGCTGACGTAAGGCGGCGTTGCGCCCGAAACCACGCTGTCGGTGGCGAGGCTCGGGATCGAGACCATGGACCGGTAGTAGACGTCACCGTCGGAGGCCGGGTGGTCGAGATCGGGGTCTATCTGTGAGGTGTAGCCCGCGCTGCGGGTGCTGGCCCATGAGGACAGGTGGTTGTGGAAGTCGTCTGCCGACTTCCACACGGCATCGATCGTCGAGTGCGAGGTGAACATCCCATCGATGTAGGACGACAGGTCGTTCAGGCCATCGGCGATGACGGCCCTGGCGCCGCCGCGCAGGAAGCCCGAGGCATAGCCATCGACGCGCTGCTGCGCAACCGATAACGAAGGCAATCCCTTGCCCCACTCGCTGTCACCCGACGCGTAGCAGAGGTGGTTGAGGAGCACCACAGCATTTGGAGCGAGGGCGAGCTGGGCCATGTAGTTCTCGCCGTAGTACTGGGTGTTGCTGTCGCTGTTGACGGCGGCAGCGTTGAGACCCATGCCGTTGTCGCCGTTTGGCTGCAGGTAGCCAACGTATGGGTTCGGGTAACCGCTGCCGTGACCCAGGTAGACGAGGATGTTGGCGCCCTGGGCGGCTGCGGAAACGGCGGCCCATGTAGCGTTGGGTGAGTACACCTTGGTGATGTTGCTGGTGTACTTCGCGAAGACGGCGGCGGCGGCGTCGGCATCGGACCGGTACGAGGCGGTCGTGCCCTGTGTGGCGCCCACCACGATGACCACCTTGGCCTGAACGGCGGCGGCCTTCGCGCTCTGCGGGGCGACGGCGGACGCGCTCGCCGCGACGAGCATGCCGACCGCGAGAGCGAGGACGAGCTTCCGCATGGCGTTCTCCCTGTCAGCCCTCGCGGTTGCCGAGGCAGCAGATCCGCTAGAGATGCGCCCATGCGGCGCAGATCCCATGGGCCGAGTATCGATTGCGGCTAGCCTGCGGCGCGGGATTTCCCGGGGCAATCGCGCCTTGGTACCAGTACCGGTAGGTCCGGTGGGACGAGTTCTTGTGGACTTAGGTGCGGACGGGGCCAGCCCGGATCGGGCTCGGAGGACGCCGATACTAGGCATGGTTTCGGGGTCGCGCCAGACGAATGAAGGAACCTTGACGGTATCTTGGCCGTCCCCGAGCACGTTCGCTAACGGACGTTTACGTGCTGAGAAGGCGTGCGCGACTTCGCAGGCGAGGGGCCAGATCGGCGATCGCCGCGGCCGGATCGACCGGCATCATCCTCCGGCCGGGTCTCGCGGCGAGATGCGCTCCATGTACTCCGCCAGCGCAGCGCGCCATTCGCGCAAGGGGCCGCCCGGTAGCGGCGTCGGCTTCATCACGCCCCAGGGCGGTGGCGTGGATGGGCGCGACCACGTACTCATCGGCACGTCTTCCGTAGCCACGTCGAGGCCGGCGAGCCGAAGCGTCTCCCGAGCCCACTCGGCCCGCGATGCACGTCCGGAATTGATGACGTGGTGGACGCCGCCGAAGCCGCGGCCGCCCTCCCGGTCGTGCTCGGCCAGCAAGGCCACGATCGCCGCCGCCAGGTCGGGCGCGTAGCTTGGAGTCCCGATCTCGTCGGCGACCAGGCCGAGCGGCTGGCCCGCAGCCTTCGCCCGCCTCGCGGCGGCGAGGATCTTCTGTGGGAAGTCGGCCCCGGGGAGCCCGAAGAGCCACGCCGTCCGCACGATCGCAAGGGCCGCTCCAACCTGAGGATTCCGGTCGCCGGGCTCCAGTACGGCCGACTCGAACTCGCGCCCGAATACGCCGTACGCTGCTCGGGCCGCCAGCTCGCCGGCCGCCTTGGCTCGGGCATAGCTGTTCTGCGGGTTGGGCGGGTCGGTCGGCCGATACGGACTCCCGTCGGTTCGCAGGCCGTCGAACACCTCGTTGGTCGACACCATGACGAGACCGGCGCCGGCTCGTACGCAAGCCTCCGCCATCTCAGCGACGGCGGCGCCGTTGCGCCGCAGGGCAAGGGCGGGGTCGAGGGCGCAGCCGTCGACGTCCGTCCATGCCGCGGCATGGATCACTACATCGGGCTTGTGGCGGGAGACCAGCCGATCGGCCGAGCGGGGATCGTCGAGGTCGTGTTCCGGCAGATCCCAGGCGAGGGTCCCTGCGACGAAGGGCGAGTCGGCGAGAGCCGCGATCAGGCTCGTTCCGAGTCGGCCGCCGGCTCCGGTGACGGCGACGCGCATCACCCGGCGGTCTCCATCAGGTGGCCTCTCGCGACCCCGCCAGCCGGGCGCCGTACTGGCGGCTGTAGTAGGCGTCCCATTCGCCGGACTTGATGGAGCGCCACCAGTCCTTGTTCTCTAGATACCAGTCGACCGTGGCGGCGAGACCGTCCTCGAACTTCATCCTGTTCTTCCAGCCGAGGGCCCCGAGCTTGGAGCTGTCCATGGCGTAGCGCCGGTCGTGGCCGGGCCGGTCGTCGACGAGCCGGACAAGCGACCACGGTTTGCCGAGGAGCCTGAGCAACGCCTCCACGACCTCACGGTTGGAGCGTTCGTTGTTGCCGGCGACGTTGTACGTCTCGCCCGAGACGCCGTGTTCGAGGACGTGGCCGATGGCCGCGGCGTGATCGGCGACATACAGCCAGTCGCGCCGCTGCAGCCCGTCGCCGTAGAGTGGCAGCGGTTGGTCTTCGATCGCGTTCGTTATGAACAGTGGGATCAGCTTCTCGGGATGGTGGTAGGGCCCGTACGTATTCGAGCCGCGGGTTACCACGACGTCCAACCCGTACGTGACGAAATAGGAACGGACCAGCAACTCTCCGGCGGCCTTGGCCGCGGAATACGGCGAGCGAGGCTCGAGCCGGTCGTCTTCGCGGCTCTCGCCCGTTTCCACCGAACCGTAGACCTCGTCAGTGGAGACCTGGAGAAACCTTGGCGCCGCCGCGCGCTCCCCCTTGACGGCTCGTTCCCGCTCCCGCCGGCAGGCTTCGAGCAGGACGTGGACGCCCAGCACGTCCGTGCGGAGAAAGGCCTCCGGATCGAGGATCGAGCGGTCAACGTGCGATTCGGCGGCGAAGTTGACGATCGCATCGGCCTCGCCGACGAGCGGCGCCACTACGGCCGGATCCGCTATGTCGCCCACCACGAAGCGGAGCCGTCCGGCCGTTTCCGGGTCGGCGTCCACCGGGGCTAGATTGGCTCGATTGCCGGCGTAGGTCAGCTTGTCGAGGACGGTGATTGTCGTGCCGTCCCGCCGCTCCAGGACGTCGCGAACGAAACACGATCCGATGAAGCCGGCGCCGCCGGTCACGAGCAGCCTGTTGAACGGCCGATCCCCCGACGTGCTCACGGGGTAGGCCTGGCGGGCGGGGCGGCGAGCCGGCCGGCGCGCGATTCCTGCTCGGCCAGCTCCGCGGCCCGAATGAGCGAGGTGACCGTCCCGGCGTCGGTCCACATGCCATCGAACGTTGGCGCGAAGAGCCGGCCGGGCAGGTAGTGGTTCAGCAAATCCGTGATCTCCAGCTCCCCACGCCGGGAGGGCACGAGGTGATCGACCACTGCGAAGGCATCGGGTCGGAGAAAGTACACGCCGATGGGGATCAGATTGCTCTTCGGCTGAGCGGGCTTCTCCTCGAAGGCGACCACTTTGCCCGAGGCGTCTAGCTCCGCCACCCCGAACCGCTCCGGGTCGGCGACCTCGTAGAGCAGCGTCCCGGCGCCCCATGGCCCCGCCTCGAACTCGCGAGCGGTCTCCGCCAGCGGCGTTCCAAGGAGGACGTTGTCGCCAAGGACACAGCAGAACGCATCGTCGCCGACGAAGTCGCGGGCCAGACCGATGGCGTGGGCGATCCCGAGGGCCCCGCGCTGGTAGCGGTACGTGAGATCCAGGCCAAAGTGCTCGCCGTCCGCGAGCAGCTCGACGACGTCGCCGACGCTCTTGCCGCCCACGATGACCATGACCTCCCTGATGCCCATCCCCGCCAGGGTGGCGATCGGGTAGTAGATCATCGGCCGGTCGTAGATCGGCAGCAGGTGCTTGTTGGTGACGATGGTGAGCGGGAACAGGCGAGTGGCCGTGCCTCCCGCCAGAACGAGACCCTTCACTCAATCTCCATGAGCCAGTCAGCCGGCCGATGCCTTCGTTGTCGCCTGCGGTCCGCGCTCACGGACGTTGGAGTACGCTCGCTTGCGGTCCTCGGCTCCGCCTCGGCCTCGACCGTCGGACGGGCTCTTTGAGCATAACGGCCCTGGGCGTCCAAGTCGTGAGCGTAGCAGGTTTGAGATCACCGCCGCCCGCGCTCGCCGATCGTCAGTACCCTGACGGCAGGGGAGTCGACTTGACAGTCGCCGATGGGGTCGGCGTGCCGACGGGGGCGTACGACGCCGTGGGACCGGCCGAGGTGCCGGGGCTGGCCGAGGTGCCGGGACTCGCCGAGCTGCTGGGGCTGGCGGAGCTGCCCGGGCATGGAACGATCGTCGATCCGAAACCGCCGTGGAAGTCCGTGATAACGAGCAGGAAGGTGGCGTCGGCCAGGTGCGCGGCCGGGGCGATAACCGCGCTCTGGACGACCGCGTTCGGGTCGGCCGAAACTGAGGTGATCGTGCCGATGAGCAGGCCAGGCGGGTATGGGGACGTGTCGCAGGTGCCCGGGAGCAACTCGCCGGCCGTGACCACGGGCCTGCCCTTTAGCGTGACCGCGACGTCCGGCGTGACGTCCACGTACTGCATCTGGAGCTGCCCGCTGACCGATCCGGAGATGGTCCCGGTGGCGCCGGATTTCACTTCCTTGCCGATCACCACCGCATTCGCGTCTGTGATGAGCAGGACGGTAGAGACCGTGGTGTACACCGTCTGAATCCGACCGACCACCGCTCCTCCGGCGTCGATCACCACCTGGCCTTCGGCGATCCCGCCGTCGCTGCCCTCGTTGATGATCAGCGTCCTCGGCCGCACGTCTGAGATGTCTCGCTCGATGACCCGGACGGCCGTGCTCTGGTATGGAAGCCCTGCCGCCGCGGCGGTGATCTGCGACCAGTCGTCGTTGAGCCTGGCGATGGCCGGCATCCGGTTGAGCTGCTCCTGGAGCTGCTGGTTCTGCTGGGTGAGCAGCTCGTTCTGCGTTCGGAGCCGGTCGATCTGGGTCAGGGCGGACCAGTACGAGCCGGCCGTGTCGGCCGCGTTGTTGAGGACCGTCTCGATGGGTCTCGCCGCCCAGTTCACGGCCGACTGGAGGTCATGGGCTGTCTGCGAGCCCGATGCCCCCATCAGGCCGACGCTGATGATGAGGAGCGTGCCGAAGGCCGTCCATTCGCGACGGATGGTCCGTCGGGTGGCTGTGATCGCGTTCATGCGGCCACCATGGCCAGGCTGGTCGTCAGCGCGACGGGCGGGCGTACGTGTCCGCCACCAGCACTTCTTCCATCAGGTCGAGCTCCTCGAGCACGACTCCGGTGCCCCTGGCGACGCAGGTCAGCGGGTCGTTGGCGACGTGGACCGGCATCTGGGTAGCCTCGGCGATGCGGCGATCCAGACCCGAGAGCAGCGCCCCACCACCGGCGAGGACGATGCCCTGGTCCATGATGTCGGCCACGAGCTCCGGCGGCGTCTCCTCGATCGTGTCCTTGACGGTGTCGACGATCAGGGCCAGCGACGCGTCGATCGCCTCGCGGATCTGCTCGCCTCCGACCTCGACGCTGCGTGGCAGGCCAGTCAACAGGTCCCGGCCGCGGAGGGTCACGCGTTGGGCGTCCCATTCGCCGGGGCTGGCGGATCCGATGGCGATCTTGATGTCCTCGGCCGTGCGCTCGCCGAGCAAGAGGTTGTACTCGCGGCGGGCGTAGGCAACGATGTCGGCGTCCATCTCGTCGCCGCCGATGCGGATGCTCCGGGACACCACGATGCCGCCGAGGCTGATGACCGCGACCTCGGTCGTGCCGCCGCCGATGTCGACGATCAGGCTGCCGGTGGGCTCATTGATCGGGAGGCCGGCACCGATGGCGGCCGCCATCGGCTCCTCGATGAGTCCGGCCCAGCGCGCGCCGGCGTTCATTGCCGCGTCCCGGACGGCCCGCTTCTCTACCTCGGTCACGCCCGAGGGGATGCCCAGGAGCATTCGAGGTCGGGGCACCATTCCGATCCGGTCGTGAACCTTGCGCACGAAGTAGGCGATCATCTGTTGCGTCACGTCGAAGTCGCTGATGACTCCGTCGCGCAGCGGGCGGACGGCGATGATGCTCGCCGGAGTCCGGCCGACCATTCGCTTGGCTTCGGCGCCGACGGCCAGAACCTTCCTGGTCTTGGCATCCATCGCCACGACGCTCGGCTCGCTGATGACGATCCCGCGGTCGCGGACGTGCACGAGGGTATTGGCAGTGCCCAGGTCGATCCCGATGTCTCGCGAGAAGAGACCGAGCAGAGTGTGCATGCCGAGCATGATGCGAGGCTATTCCTTCATGTCGTGGCGCTGGCTCCCTCGCGGTGGAGACGGGATGACCAGCCTGAGAACCCGGGTGATCGAGTGCTCGGGAGAGCCTCGGATTGTGACGGGGTGCCCAATCCAATTCGCGGGAAGTTCAGTCGACCCGCCCCGATCATGTAAAGCGCGAGCAGTATACGCGCCCGATAACGAGCAAGCGCTTTTCGAGGTCGAGCGTGCTCGCCGGGCTGCGGCAGTTTACCCCTCCCGCGCAAGTGCAGGCGCCGCACATGTTGCGACGAGATGAAGAACGATCAACGTCCCGTCTCAGCCGGGTCGATCGAACGCAACGCCGCGGTCTCGCAGGGAGACGAACCCATCGCCGGCGACTATGAGGTGGTCGAGGAGCTGGATGTCGAGCAGGCGCCCGGCGGCCAGGGCCTCGGCCGTGAGCCGCAGATCGTCGGGGCTGGGGGTGGAGTCGCCGGACGGGTGGTTGTGAACCAGGATGACGCCCGTAGCATTGAGGCGGATTGCGTCCCTGAACAGCTCGCCGATCCGGACCAGACTCGACGAGACGTTGCCCTGGTAGACGGTCGATTGGCGCAGCACGGCGTTGCGCGTGTTGAGCAGTATGACTCGCAACTCCTCCCGCTCGAGATAGCCCATCAGCGGCACGAGCCTCTCACCGACGTCGCGAGGCGCACGTACGGTCCAGCGGCCCTGCGGCCAGTCGGCCACGACCCGCCGGCCCAGCTCGAAGGCCGCGCTCAGCTGGGCCGCTCGCACTGGCCCCACGCCCGGCACTTCCTCCAGTTCGACGTCCGTGGCGCGGGCCAGCCCGACGAGCCCCTCATGGCGTCGTAGCGCGTCCACCGCGGCCTCGACTGCCGTCTTGCCGTGCGTCCCCGACCCCCACAGGACTCCGATCAGCTCCGCGGCGCTCAGCGCTCCCGCGCCGTGGTGTGCAAGACGCTCCCTCGGTCTCTCGGATAGAGGCAGGAATCCAGTCACCTCCCTCACGCCCCTACCCGCCTCGCCGACCCGCCGCGAGTCGTTACGTGGCCGTCGAGCCCGTCTGACCGACCCACCGAATCGAATCCTCCGAGGCGGCGAACGGGCTGCTCTGGCTGCTCCCGGAGCCAAACGACGAAAGCCCGCCGATTCCTCCCGCCGTCAGGCCCCGGGAACGCAGCGAGCCTACGCGGGGCCGCTTACCGGTCGCCCAACCGCGGCTTATCCGACGTTCTGGCGCTCCGACCGTCTGGGTGCTCGGCCCGGCGCGATGCCGACCGAGCCGCGAGAGAGCCATTCCCCACCGTTGCCCAAGACGGCGTAGCCGCGACATTCGGTCGTCGCCTCAGAGGAAGGAGACGAGGGTTATCAGGCCGTTGAAGCCACCGTGCAGTATCCCCGACGCGAGTATCGAACGCCGGCGCATATATAGCCAGCTCAGGGCGATCGCCACCGGGACTCGGGCGCCGAAATTGAAGATCGCGGCCCGAAGGGCCATGCCGCCATCGTTGCCCGTCTGGACGTTCATCACATGGATGAACGCGAAGAACAGCGAGGCGCGCAGGATCGCCGAGTCGCGGCTCATGGACCGGCCCCAGGCATTCGTCGCGAAGCCGCGGAAGAAGGTCTCTTCGCCGATCGGGACGATGACCGCGATCGCGACGAGGGTCAGCAGCCGATCGAAATCGCTCAGGTGCGACGGGATTTGGGTCGCAATATCCGTGGGATGCAGGCCCAGAACGAGCAACATGGCCGACTCAAGGACGCTCGAGATGATCATCAGCGGGAAGACCATGGCCAGGGGGATCAGGATGTTGCCGAGCCTGCCACCGGTCATTCGGGAGCGCAGCGACGTGATGACCGAGACCGGCCTTCCGGTCGACTCCCAGGCGGGCGAAGAAGCGGCCCAGTCACCCGAGCTGGGAGCCAGATGCCCCGGCCGCGCGATGTCGTGCCAGGTCAACGCGCCGACTCGCACGACCAGGAAGTGGACGAGGCTGACGTAGACAGCCAGATAGAGCAGGATCAGCACCACGGTCGCGGGGGCCGAATCGAGATCCACGTTGTTGGATCTGAGGATGAATTCGAGCGGCAGCTGGATCGCCGTGATCATCGCCACGAGCGCGCCGGACACCAGCAGCGGTGATGGGCCGTTGTAGTCCTGCCAACCATCGGCCCGCCGCTGGCGCGCCTGTGCGACGGCCCATCCGACGAATCCGATGGCGGCGACGATGCCCACCGCCTCGACGATCAACCACGGCGGGATCGGCCCCGCGCCGAGAGTAAAGCCGGCTCTGACGCCGATGAGGTAGAGGAGGAGCGCGGCCATGCAGGGCAGGCTCATGACCAGGCTCAGCACGTAGAGCCGCAAGGACGCTCGTCCCTTCACTGTGAGAGGAGCGCGCCGCGAGGCTTCGGGGTGGAAACTGCCAGGAGGCTCGAGAATCGGGGGCACGGCCGGTGGATTGGAATAGCCCCACGGCACGTACCCAAGCGGCCAGAAGGCCGGCGCCGGAACCCAAGGGGTCGAGTAGGCCCCGGGCCAGTATTCCGGCTGCGGCCACTGACCCGGCTGCGGCCACGCGCTCGGCTGTGGTGTCTGCCACTGGCCGGGTGGCTGCCAGGCGCCCGACTGAGGTGGCCACTGACCCGGTTGCGGCCACTGACCCGGCGCACGCCACCCGCTCGGTTGCGGCCACGGACCCGGCTGCGGAGGACTCAGTGCCGGTCCACGGGCGCCCTGCGAAGCCCCGGGAGCATCGGCGTCAGCTGGTTTCAGCTCGGCCGATTCCGATCCTGGCTCGCCGTCAGAGCTGGCGCGCTCCGTGTCTCGCCGGTCTTCGGGCATGAGGCAGGGTGAGGCCTCCGAGGATGCTCGCCTCAGCCACCAACGGCAGGCTTGCGGTTGGTGATCGTAGCGGGCGCTGACCTGGCCGGTACCGCCGCTCCGACAATCGGCGGCGTGGGAGCCGCGACCGCGCCTTGAGCGACCGGTCGATCAACTGTCACCGCGCGCTCGAAGTCCTTGCCGCACCAGGCGCAGAGCGTCCAGTCGAGGCCCACCAGGCGCTCGCAGTTCGGGCAGACGCGGTTCAGCCGAGCCCGGCACCACGGGCAGATGATCCATTCCTCGTGGACGCGCCGGTCGCAGCTGCGGCAGGTCTTCACCGCCTCTACTTCGGCCAGCAGCGCCTCTTCGGCCAGGTTCCGCTCGTAGACCTCGCCAAGCCGTTCTGCCGGTCGGATGACCCGGTAGACGACGACGCCGAGGATGAAGAGGAATGGGGTGGGCAGCAGGATCAGGGCGGCCGCGACGTACGGCAGAGCTGGGTTCTCGGTGCGGTCGTGCATGTCCCGGAAGGCCCAGTACGCGGCGGCCAGCCACACGATGAACAGGTAGAGCACGATCGAATACAGGACGAGCTGAACCATCGCACTCGCGAAGAACGAGTTGACTGCGTTCCCTAGCTGCCCCGTGAGGTCCGACATGTGGATTGGTTCTCTCTCGATTGCACCCCTCCGAGGCGTTCTCCGTCGCTCCGGAAGGCGCTTGGCAGTGTATCAGGGTGGGGTTGGGCTACTGCCGAAGATTGACTGGCTGAGACGACTCTGTCGCCGGCTTGGTGACGATCGGGCCGGTCAACGCGCGACACCGAGGTAGATACGGTGCGAGCGTGATCGGGCCCGACCGCGTGGGCTCACTTGCCTCCCTGGGGTACCTCGGGATTGGTGAATAGCGAGACGGCCGCGCCGGCAATCATCAGGCAGGCTCCGAAGAACAGCACGACCACACCGGACCCGTAGCCGGACGGCAGCGTCAGATACAGCAGGAAGACCCCCAGGTACAGGCCTCCCAGGGTCATCGGCAGGATCAGGTCGGTGACGCGACCGAGGACACCGGCCAGGTTCGGGAGCCGCTCCATAACTCGATCCTTGCCGGTTATGGCAGCGAGCACGAGACCACTGAGCAGAAGCAGTGGAATGCCGGCCGGCATCCCCCAGCCCCACTGATTGGCCGGCGGCGTCTCATTCGCCGTCGCGTAGTTGCCGATACCGATGCCGCCGCCATTGGCCCAGGGCATGAACAGGCTGGCAACACCGATGACCGCGCCCGCCGCGACCAGGCCGAACGCGACGAGCTCCGATGTCGACTCCCTGCGGGCTGATCTATCGGGCGCCGGCACTGGCGGCGCGGGGGACGAAGTGGGAATTGTGACGGTCGGCAAGACCGGAGCCGCGACGTCATCAGGCTCGAGCGGCGCCGCTGGCGACGCGGGCGCGGGACCGGCGGCCGTTTCGACCGGTTCTGCCGTGTCTACGTGGTCAGGCACCGGTGTCGAAGGTCGGAGGGACGACACCGGGATCGCCCCGACCGAGACGCTCATGCTGGGGCCTGGTCCTCGGCCTCCGGAACTCTCGCGCGACGGCTTCAGCGCCCAAGGCGACGGCTCACCCTCGGTGGATGGCGGCACGTAGCCGCCGGGAGTGCGGGCCGGAGGTGCCTCTTCGGGTTCGATCGAGGCGACCGGTTCGGGCTCTGCGGACGCCGCGGGCTCCGTCTGGGCCACCGGCTCGGAGGGTGAGCTGTCCGAAACCCGTGCGCCGCATGACGCGCAGAAGGCCCAGCCAGCTACCAAGGGCGAGGAACAGGCCTGGCAGATCGACGATTCGACCACGCGGATTCCTCCGCTAGACGGCCGAGACCGCTCGGCCGCTCACCGCGGATGTTCCCCGCGGCCGGGTTCAAGAGTAAATCCCCCGATCTCCGCCGTTGCGCCCGATCGGCCCAACCTGTCTCTCTCGGAGCTCGCGCCGACGTCGCCGGCCGCGTCGGAGGTCTCCAAAGTGAACGCCGCGCTTCGCCACGCCGATGCGATCCCGGAGAGAGCCACGGCCGCGACCCAGGCCACTGCCAGAACGACCGTCGCCAGGATGAAGACCGCCGGCCTGAAGTCGCGGGTGGTGCTGAGCGAGCCGGCACCGATCGTCATCGCGATGGGCACCTGGTTGCGGGCGGCGACAAGACACCAGTCGAAGGCCGTGGCGCTGGCGGCGATCGCGAGTCCTGTCGCCACGATGCTGGCCCCGTACGAGAGGGCTACCGTCAATGCCGACGACTGAGGCCGGCGGACCAGCTGGGTGAGCGCGCCGGCGATCGAGCGCCAGACGCCCCGATCGAGAAGGACGAGGCGCCTGACCGCAACCCCGGCCACCACTTCCGATAGGAGCCATGCGAGCCCGACCACGACCACCCCGTCCGCGGCGCTTTCGACGACTCTCACTGCTAGCGGCGTGGCCAGGTTCGTCGGGGTAGTGAGCTCGTTGTAGGCGGCTGTATACAGTCGGGAGCTCGCCCACGCGATCGCGGCTGCGAGCGGCAGCATGCAGACGGCTCGAATCGCGGCCATGTCCAGGAGAACTCGGAGGTCGGGCAGCTCTCTCGGCTGACCCATAGATCGTTCCTCGGGATCCAGGGCGGCCTCGATGAGCCAGACGTCGACGAGCGATCCGACCACGGCGGCCAGCATCAGCCATGCCGCCGCGACTGTCGAACCGATCGCCACGATCTCGAACAGCCAGGCAGTCGGCCGGCCGTCGATGCCGAAGGCGTTGACGCCGATGACACCGGCCACGCCGATCACGGACGGCAGCACGACGCTCGGCACCAGAAGGAGCACGATCCCGCCGCGCAGGAGGAACCCCGCCAGCGCGACGACGATCGTGTCCCGGTCGATTCCGAACGCCAATGCCCGACGCATCCGTCCCAACCATCCCGTTCTTGCGGGTGTCGGGTGAGCGTCCACGAGCCCCATGGCGCCCTCGAATACCCTGGTTACGGACCAGACGGTGCGGGTGTGCCCAGCACCTTCTCGAGCTGTGACAGCAGCTGGCCGACGGTGTTCATCTCCCGCTGGTAGGTCGCCAGATCGCCGTTGTGCAGGGCCACCTGAGCGGCCTGGTAGTGCGCGTTGGCCTCAGCTATCAGTTCCTGGGCGTTGCCCGTCAGCGACACGCTGGGAAGGGCGCTCGGCGTCGCTATTGCACCCGACGCCGACGGCGCGGGTGTGGCCGAGGCTCCCGGCGAAGGCGAGCCTCCGGGCGTGGTGGCCCCTTGGCCGGCGTAGATCTGGTTCAGCGCGTCTTGCAGCGTATTGCCCCAGACGATCTGAGTCTGCGTCCCGACGATCACCTTCTGGAACACCGGGAGTCCGTTGCTCGACGCTTGCAGGTACACCGGCTCGATGTACATGAGCGAATTCTGGAGTGGAATGACGAGCAGGTTGCCCAGGATGACCTTGCTACCAACTTGACCCCACAGTGTGATCTGCTGGCTGATGTCCTTGTTCTGGGCTATCAGGGCCTCGATCTGTTGAGGTCCAAAGACGTTCGAGGCGCGCGGGAAGTCGAAGATGCTCACCCCTCCGTAGTGGGACGGGTCGTTGTGGGCGGCGACCCAGGCGATCATGTTCTGGCGGCCCTGAGGCACCATCGGCTGGAGAAGGACGAACTCCGGGTTGGCCTGACCGGGGATTCGCATCTGAACGTAGTAGGCCTGCAATCCGAGCTGCGTCGTACCGTTGCTGGTGCTGTCGCCGCTCGGCGGGAGCTGCCAGACATCGTTGTTCTGGTAGAAGACGCTCGGATCGGTCACGTGGTACTTGGCGAACGTGGACGTCTGGGCGTTGAAGATGTCTTCCGGGTAGCGGAGATGGCCCGGGTTGTTGGCGTCACCGCGGATATCGGCCGGCATATCGGTGAGGGGCTTGAAGAGGCCAGGAAAGACGCCCTCCCAGGCCTGGATGATCGGGTCGGTGGGATCGGCGACGTAGAACGACATCGTGCCGTCGTACGCGTTCATCACGACCTTGACGCTGTTCCGGACGTAGTTGAAGGGATCGCCGGCCAGCCCGTTGGCCGCGGGATCGCCGCCCGGGTTGTACGTGTTCGAGTCGGGGAAGGCGGCGCTCGTGGTGTACGCGTCCTGGACGTAGTCGAGCTGGCCGTTCGCTGTCACGACTAGATAGGGATCCTTGTCAAAACGCAGGAACGGAGCTATGGCGTTGACGCGCTCTGTGATGGACCGGTTGTACAGGAGCTGGCTGCTGCCGGTGATCTGGCTGCTGATGATCATGTTGAGGTCGCCGAATTTCACCCCGAACAAGAGGCGCGCCAGGGGCGTGTCCAGCTTGATGCCGCTGCTGCCGGTCCACGTCGTGTACTGGTCGCCGCCGGTGCCGGTCGCCGACGGATAGTCGAATTCCTGGCTGGCGGCGTCGACGATCACGTAGCTGCTCGGCTGGGTGCCGAAGTAGATCTGCGGCTGCGTGATCTTCGGCGCTCCTGCCACTGAGGCGGGCGGGAAGTCGCTGATCAGCAGGTTCGGCTGTCCGCTCTGCTGGATCTCGTTGACCGGGACCATGACCAGGCCGTAACCATGCGTATAGGTGATGTGCTGGTTGACCCAGCTCTGGTCGCCCTGGGTCAGCTGGGCCAGGTGTTTCGGGTCGAGCTCGCGGCCGGACAGCATCACCTGGCGCACGCAGGGCGGCGCCGTCGGGGCGCAACTGGCCGCGTCGGTGAAGACGTATCGGTCGGTCGCCACGCTCGGGAAGGTGTAGTACTGCCGTAGCACCTGCAACCCATCCAGGGTCGTTCCGAGCGGGCTGGAATCCCACAGGCGGACGTTCTGGATGGTCGAGGACTCGGCCTGTACCGCCGTCTGGGTGAAACTTGGCTCGGGCGTGTATTGGGTCGTATTGGCCGTCCAGTTCGTCAGGTCGAACCCGAGCCGTGTCATGGCGATGTTATTGACGATGTAGGGCGCTTCCTGGGCCTGCTGGTTCGGCTCGACCGAGAAGCGCTGGACCAGCTGCGGGTAGCCGACATCGAGGACGAAGTACGCGCCAATCCAGAAGACCAGCGTCAGTGCCAGCGGTGTCCGCCAGCGGGTGTAGGTAAGAGCCAGTACGAAGCAGCCGATGAAGGCCGTCAGCACGGTCATCACGTTGATCGCCAGCATCTTGGCGTTGAAGTCGGAGTAGCTGACGCCCTGGAAGATGCCGCTCGTGTTGCTGTACACAAGCTCGTAGCGGTCGAGCTGGTAGCCGATGGCTATAGACCACAGATACAGCGCTGCCAGGACGCCGAGGTGGACACGGGCCGCAGTGGGCATCGGGGCGCCGGAGACGACGGCAACCATGTACCGAATGCCGACCAGGGCCAGACTCAGGAGCAGGACAACGTTGGCGTACGACTGGACCAGGCGATAGAACGGCAACTCGAACATGAAGAAGCTGATGTCCTTGCCGAAGGTCGGGTCGACCTGGCCGAACGACACACGGTGCATGAACAGCTGGATCGTGTTCCAGCCCCCGAGGGCGAGTCCGCCCATGCCAAGAGCCACCAGGATCGAGATGCCCAGGAGGCTCCAGAAGACCGGCCGCCCAACGTCGGGCACCTGGATCGGCTCGCCCCTGACCGTGCGAGCCGGCGGCGACCCGAACGGGCCGCTGCCGCGGTTGCCGCCGCCCATGTAGCGCTCGATGCTGAACCGCTCCAGGAGATCGTCGAGCGAGAAACGCCGGAGCTGGCCCTTGGGAATGAGCCTCCCGGCGAGCCAGAGGTTGAACCAGAGGACCAGGAAGGCGATTGCCGCCCCGACCACGAAGAACAGGACCTGGGAGCCGACGCGGGTCCAGAAAACATTGCCGAAGCCGATGCTACCGAACCAGATCGCATCCGTCGCAAAGCCGACGGTCGTGGCAAAGACAGACAGCAGGACGACGATCAGCAGGGCGATGGCGCCCAACACCATCCAGCCGCGACCAATATGGATCTCGGGGAACTCGCCGTCAGTTGGGCCGCCCGCGTACCGCCGCCGGCCACCGCCG
This sequence comes from Candidatus Limnocylindrales bacterium, assembly GCA_049521175.1. Classification (GTDB taxonomy): domain Bacteria; phylum Chloroflexota; class Limnocylindria; order Limnocylindrales; family CSP1-4; genus Fen-1039. Next base: position 20,358 of record JBEKPB010000014.1, on the reverse strand, counting down.
AACCTGCCGCCGCCGAAACCGCCCCGCCGGAAGATCGGGCTCGGCCCCCTATCTTCGTCGTCGTGATCGGTGTCGCCAGAATCGGATCCGGCTGGGCTCATCGTGTCGTCCTCCTGAGGTCCCTCGTCTGACGGGCCCGCGTCGGCGGCGTCGTCCGAGCCGCTCTTCGGTTGCCCGTCACGGGCTGCGCTCGCGGCCTGTCGCCGGCGCAGCTCCTCCATGAAGTCGTCGAACATGTTCTTCACAATGCGGAGTCTAGCGACCCGAGTGGTTTAGGGACGAATCCTCGGCCCTGGATCAGCGATTCGTCGATCCGGGCGCCGGGCGCCGGGCGTCGGCCCCGTGGCAATCCCCGTGGGCGGGCCGCCTCATGCCGGGCCACGACCGGGATCTGGGGGCGGATCTCTTCAGTACGAGAGGCGCAGCAGCGCATCGCGGAAGGCGCGCAGCACGGTCCGGGCAAGTTCGGACTCGCGCATGGCGAGCCGGCGCGCCGGCTCGAACCGGAACCCCGCGAGGACTGCGAGCGGCGCGTCCCAAGGTGCCTCGTCGTTCTCGGGCGGCTGGCCCAGGCGCAGCCTCAACTGCTGCCGGCCGCCTTCCTCCATGATCAGTCCCGAGAGCGTGCCCGACAGACCCGGACCCAGACGAAGCAGCGGCGAGCCCGGCGGCGTGCCCGGCGGCGTGCCATAGGTCGGGGCGAGATCCTTGAAGTTCAACATCGTGCCGTCCTGCTCGCACCACAGCAACGTCACCCACCAACCGTCGGCGAGGGTCTGCGGTTGCGTCATGCCGACGCGCCGGCTGTCGCCCGGTCCGAGCTCGATCTCGCGCAGGAACGAAGGGCCCGGCGACGGGAGACGGGACGTGGGCTCGGCCATGTCTCGGAGGATAGACGGCGATGCCGCAACGCGCCGTGAGGGCACCCAATGTGGCGGCGTCCATGGCTCCGCGACTGACTGCGACGCCCTGCGGGGAGGCCGCGCTGACCGTGGTCGGGTCAACGACGGCGCGGCTCGGAGCTCGATCCGCCTGAGACCTCGTCTGCGGCATGCTCGGTGACTTCGGCGCTGGGTAGGGCGCCTTCCGAATCGGCGCCGCCCTGTTCCGGCTCCGCGGGCTCGGCGGGGCCAGCAGGTTCGGCAGGACGGGCAGGCTCGACCGACGGTGCGCCACCGGCCGCGATCTCGGCGTCCAGCCGCGCCATCTCGGCCTTCAACTCGGGCGTCGGAGGCCTCAGGGCCGAGGCGTCGCTGGGAGGGGGCACGCTTCGGGTTGGCAGAATTGTGTCGTCGCTGAAGAGGATCGTCAGCAGGCCCTGTCTCCGCTTCTTGGTGCCGGCCCCCTCGGCGTACCGCCGCAGGTCGGAGGGGACTTCGGTCAGGCCGGGGATCGGCGCCACGTCCGCCGCGCCCGTATCCAGGGCGGCGTGGCAGTTCGGGCATTCGGTGGCTGCCGCCGGAACCTCCCTCGAGCACCACGGGCAAAGGCGCGGGCCTTCGAACCCCGGCTGCGTAACCGGCGGGCTGGGTGGCTCGGGTTTCGCATCCGATCTCCCGGTCGCCGCGGACGCGTCCCCGTCGCCGAGTGGCTCGGGCGAACCGGCGGAGCCCGGGGCGGGGGCGGGCGTCTCCGAGCCGCCGACTGCAGGAGCGGCGAGCGACGCAGCGTCGCCGCCGGCCGGCGCGGGTGCCGGCGCAGGTGCCGCCTCCTGCGTTTGGGACGGTTCGCCGGCCGATTCGGAAATGGCGACCTCACGGGGGACGAGCTCGCCGCCGATCCACAGCGCGGCACCGCCGGCGATCAGAGGCAATCCGAAGGCTCGACCAAGATCGTCCGGCGCGAGCACCAGGCCGGCGACCGCCATGCCCGCTGCGAGGAACCGGAGATTGGGCTGAGGATCGGGCTCGAGCATCCATGCCCGCAAAGCCGCTGCAGTGAGTACGGCTGCGGCGAGATAGACAGTGACGACCACCGCGGCGTTGATGCCGTACACGTTGACGGGCGGCGTCTCGCCCACGACGGCGTCGAGCCCGAAGTAATGGGAGGCCACGATTCCGGCAACGGCGCCGATCAGAATCGTGAACCAGCCGCCGATGACTGCAATTGCTCCCAAGACCCTTTGCACTTACGTCGCTCCTGCGGCCGATCGGCCGCGGTCATTCCCACTCGATGGTGGCGGGCGGCTTCGAGCTGATGTCGTAGACGACGCGGTTCACGCCGGGCACCTCGTTGACGATGCGAGAGCTGATCCGCCCGAGGACCTCGTAGGGGAGCTTCGCCCAGTCGGCCGTCATCGCGTCCTCCGAGGTGACCGCCCGGATCGCCACGACGTTAGCGTAAGTTCTGCCGTCGCCCATCACGCCGACCGATCGGACCGGGGTCAGGATGGCGAACGACTGCCAGATGCTCCGGTAGAGTCCCGCAGCCTTGATCTCGTCGATCACAATCCAGTCGGCTTCGCGCAGCGTTTCGAGCCGTTCGGGGGTCACCTCGCCGATTATGCGGATGGCCAGCCCCGGACCGGGGAACGGCTGGCGCTGGACCATCGAATCGGGCAGCCCCAGCTCCGTTCCGACGGTTCGAACCTCGTCCTTGAACAGGTAGCGCAGCGGCTCGATCAGCTGGAAGCGGAGGTCGTCGGGCAGGCCACCCACGTTGTGGTGGGTCTTGATCTTGGCCGCAGCCTTCTCCTTCGATGAGGTCGCGGATTCGATGACGTCCGGGTAAAGCGTGCCCTGTGTCAGGAAATCGATCTGACCGAGTTTCGCGGCCTCTTCCTCGAAGACCCGGATGAACTCACCGCCGATGATCCGGCGCTTCTCCTCGGGATCGATCACGCCTTGGAGCCTGCGCAGGAATCTCTCACGTGCGTCGACCACGATGACCTTGACGCCCAGCTGCTCGAACGCGGTCTGCAACAGTGCGGTCTCGTTCTTGCGCATGAGGCCGTGGTCGACGTGGACGCAGGTGAGGCGGTCGCCGACGGCGCGATGGACGAGCGTCGCGGCCACGGCAGAATCGACTCCGCCGGAAAGCGCGCACAAGACGCGCCCGTCGGTGCCGCTGGCCCGGCTGTGCTCGTCGACGCGGCGCCGGATCTCCTCGACGGTCGAAGAGATGAAGTTGGCCGCGGTCCAGGTCTGGCGCGCGCCGGCGATGCCGACGACGAAGTTGCGCAGGATCTCGCGGCCCCTCGGCGTGTGGACGACCTCGGGGTGGAACTGGATGCCGTACATGGCCCGGGCGGGGTCGGCCACGGCCGCGAATGGAGTCGAGCTGGTATTGGCAGTCGGGCTGAAGCCGTCGGGGAGCCGCACCAGGGAATCGCCGTGGCTCATCCAGACCGACTGCTCCGGCTCGATGCCTGCAAACAGTCCGTCCTGCGCCGTCACCGAGACGACCGCCGGCCCGAATTCCTTGCGCTCGAACGCGACGACCTCGCCGCCGAGGGCCTCGGCCATCAGATGCAGCCCGTAGCAGATCCCCAGGATCGGTACGCCGCCGCTCCAGATCGCCGGGTCTGGATGAGGCGAGCCGGCTTCGTAAACGCTCGACGGCCCGCCCGAGAGGATCACAGCCCGCGGCTTGCGGGCGGCGATCTCGCTCCAGGGCGTGTCGAACGGCAGCAGCTCCGAGTAGACGTTGAGCTCACGAACGCGGCGAGCGATGAGCCGGCTGTACTGGCTGCCGAAGTCGAGGACGATGACGGTGTCGACGTCGGCTCCGCCGGGCACGTCGTCGATGACCTCCGTCCGATCCGCTACTCGTCCGTCGCTCAAGCCCGACCTCCGCTGCTTACGGCGTCAAGTCTAGCGGCGGGAGGTCGAGGGCTACGCGTCGTCCAGGTTGGGGGCCAGCCAGCGAGCGGCCTCGTCCATCGACCAGCCCTTGCGACGGGCGTAGTCCTCGAGCTGGTCGCGGCCGATGCGGCCAAGGCCGAAGTAGCGCGCTTCGGGGCGCCAGAAGTAGAAACCTGAGACCGACGCCGGCGGGAGCATCGCGAACGACTCGGTCAGGCTGATCCCAGCGCGCGCCTCGGCGTCGAGCAGCGCGAATAGGGTCGCCTTCTCGGTGTGGTCCGGGCACGCCGGGTAACCCGGCGCCGGTCTGATGCCTTGATACTCCTCGCCGATCAACGCGGCGTTATCCAGCGCTTCATCGGAGGCGTATCCCCACAAGTCGCGCCGGACTCTGGCATGCATCCGCTCGGCCAGGGCCTCGGCCAGGCGATCCGCCAGCGCCTTGGTCATGATCGCGTGGTAATCGTCGTGCGCGGCCTCGAACGAGGCGGCCAGCTCGCCCGCGCCGATCCCCGCGGTGACCGCGAAACCGCCGAGATAGTCCGGAACGGCCAGCGACCGCGGCGCCACGAAGTCGGCGAGGGCATCGTTTGGGCGGCCCGGCGGCTTCTCCATCTGCTGGCGGAGCGAGTGGACCACGGCCCGCACCTCGCCGCGGCTCTCGTCGGCGTAGATCTCGATGTCGTCGCCGACCGAGTTGGCCGGCCATAAGCCGACGACCGCCCTTGCACGGAGCAGCTTCTCGTTCACGATCCGCTGGAGCAGCCGCCGCCCATCCTCATACAAGGGCCGCGCCGATGCCCCGAGTCGAGGATCGTCGAGGATCCCCGGGAAGGACCCCTTGAGCTCCCATGCGGCGAAGAAGGGCGACCAGTCGATGCAGTCCACCAGGTCCGAGAGGGGGTAGTCGTCGAAGGCGCGGACGCCGAGGAAGGTTGGCCGCGGCGCCGGCCGAGAGAAATCGACCCGGACGCGATTGAGCCTGGCAGCGGCGATCGAGACCCTCGCCACGCGCTCATGGCGGCCGGCTCTCTCGACGCGGGTGCGTTCCTGATCTTCGCGGACTCCCGCCGCGAACGACGCGGAACGGTCGCCCAGCAGCTCCGAGACGACGCCAACCGCCCGGGACGCGTCGGCCACGTGCACGACAGGTGCCGAGTAGCGCGGCGCGATCTTGACCGCGGTGTGAGCCCTGGAAGTAGTGGCGCCGCCGATCAGCAGCGGGACGGAGAAGCCCTCCCGCTCCATCTCGCCGGCGACGTGGGCCATCTCCTCGAGGGAGGGCGTGATCAGGCCGGAGAGCCCGACCGCGTCCACCTTTTCGGCGCGTGCGGCCTCGAGGATCCGAGCAGTGGGAACCATGACCCCGAGGTCGATCACCTCGTAGTTGTTGCACTGCAGGACCACGCCGACGATGTTCTTGCCGATGTCGTGGACGTCGCCCTTGACGGTGGCCATGAGAATCTTGCCGCGCGGCCGGGCGTCGCCGATCGCCGCCTTCTCGGCCTCGAGATACGGCACCAGGTGAGCGACGGCTTTCTTCATGACGCGGGCGCTCTTGACCACCTGCGGCAGGAACATCTTGCCGGCCCCGAAGAGGTCGCCGACCTGGTTCATGCCCGCCATCAGCGGTCCCTCGATGACCTCGATCGGCCGTGCCGCTTCGGCGCGGGCCTCCTCCGTGTCCTCGACGACGTACGTGTCGATTCCTTCGACGAGGGCGTGGACGAGCCTTTCGGCCACTGGCCGTTCGCGCCATGCGAGGTCCGCCTCGGGCCGTGCTGCGCCGCTGCCGGCGTACTTCGGAGCGACCTCGAGAAGCCGCTCGGTGGCATCCGGCCGCCGGTTCAGCACGACGTCCTCGACGCGTTCGAGGAGCTCGGCGGGTATCTCGGAATAGACGGTCAGCTGGGCAGGGTTGACGATCCCCATGTCCATTCCGGCCGCGATGGCATGGTAGAGGAACACCGAATGGATCGCCTCGCGCACGGGGTCGTTGCCCCGGAAGGCGAACGACACGTTGCTGACGCCGCCCGAGACTCGGACCCCGGGCAGCTCGGCCTTGATCCGGCGGACGGCCTCGATGTAGGCCACGGCGTAGCCGGCGTGCTCCTCGATGCCTGTCCCGATGGCGAAGATGTTCGGGTCCAGAATGATGTCGTCGGGTGGGAAACCGACCCGCTCGGTTAGGAGACGGTAGGCGTGACGGCTGATCTCGACCTTGCGATCGACCGTGTCGGCCTGGCCCTTCTCGTCGAAGGCCATGACGATCACCGCGGCGCCGTATCGGCGCGCCAGTTTGGCCTGGCGCAGGAACTGGCCCTCGCCCTCCTTGAGCGATATCGAGTTCACGATCGGCTTGCCGCCGATACAGCGCAGCCCGGCCTCGATGACTGACCACTTGGACGAGTCGATGACGAGCGGGACTTTGGCGATCGCCGGCTCCGACGCGACCAGGTTCAGGAAGCGCGTCATTGCCGCTTCCGAGTCCAGCATCGCCTCGTCCATGTTGACGTCGATGGCCTGGGCGCCGCCGTCGACCTGGCGAGTCGCGATCGCCACCGCGCCCTCGTAGTCGCCGTCGACGATCCGGCGGGCAAAGGCGCGCGATCCGGAGACGTTCGTCCGCTCGCCTATGTTCACGAAGAGGCTGCCCTCGCCGACGTTGAGCGCTTCGAGGCCCGCCAGGCGGAGGGCTCGCGGCCGCTCGGGGACGACTCGCGGAGCGAGGCCGCGGGCAGCCTCGGCGAACGCGGCAACGTGCCCCGGACCGGTGCCGCAGCAACCGCCGACGACGTTGACGATGCCCGCCTCGGCGAACTGCCGCATGACCGTGGCCATCGTCTCGGGCGTCTCATCGTACCCGCCGAACTCGTTGGGCAGCCCGGCGTTGGGATGCGCCGCCACGAACGTGTCGGCCAGTCCGGAGAGCTCCTCCACGTGGGCCCGGAGCTGCCGCGCACCGAGCGCGCAGTTGAGCCCGACGATCAGCGGTCTGGCGTGGCGAATCGCGTTCCAGAACGCTTCGACGGTGTGACCGGAGAGCGTGCGGCCGCTGGCGTCGGTGATCGTGCCGGAGATCCAGAGGGGGAGCTCGAAGCCCAACTCGTCGAACGCGCCTTCGATCCCGAAGATCGCCGCCTTGGCGTTTAGCACGTCGAAGACGGTCTCGACCATCAGGAGATCGGCCCCGCCCAGGATCAACCCGCGGGCGGACTCGGCATACGCCTCGGCCAGTTCCTCGAACGTGACGGCGCGGGCGGCCGGATCGACCACGTCGGGAGAGATCGAGGCGGTCTTGTTCGTGGGGCCGAGCGACCCGACCACGAAGCGAGGCCGGCTTGGCTCGCGGGCCTCGGCCGCGTCGGCCGCCGCACGAGCGATCTTCGCCGCCTCGAGGTTGATCTCGTATACGAATTCTTCGAGCCCATAGTCGGCCTGGGCGATGCGCGTGGCGGCGAAGGTGTCGGTCGAAATGATGTCCGCGCCGGCCTCCAGATAGGCGTCATGGACGGCCCGGATGACGTCCGGCCGGGTCAGGCACAGGACGTCGGCATCGCCTCGGAGGTCGCATGTGTGCGCGCGGAAGCGCTCACCGCGGAAATCGGCCTCGGTCAGGCCGTAGCGCTGGATGAGCGTCCCCGTTGCTCCGTCGAGCACGAGGATGCGCTCGCGGAGCAGCTGTCGGAGGAGTTGCAGGCGTTCCTCGCGCGTCCGGGAGCCCTCAGCGGCGGCTTGCTGGGGAAGTGCTGCCGGCTCGCTTCTGGCGACTATGGCGGGTGCTGTCGATCGGACGTGCGTATCGGTGGGCCTGCCTCCTTCTCCGCGAAGTGTATCGAGCCGATCGAAAGGCGCCCGGCGAGGGCGCGGCCTGATCTTGGCAAACCCGGTCGGATCCGAACGTTCCCCGTTGGCCCGCATACGCATCGCGCGACTTTGGCCGACGTGGGACCATGAGCCCGTCATGAGCGAAGTCGGCGGCATCGACCGAACCCGGGATCCGGACGGCGCGTCCGTTCGAGTCTTCGATTGCGCCATCGTCGGCGGCGGTCCCGCCGGCCTGTCGGCTGCCGTGAACCTGGCACGCATGCGCCGCTCCGTCGTCGTCATCGACGATCGTGACGGGCGGTCGCTCTGGGGCCAGGTCAATCGGAACTACCTGGGTTTTCCGGACGGCATACCCGCGGCCGAGATACGACTTCAGGGCCGGCGTCAGGCGGCGCGCTACGGGGCTCGTTTCATGCTCGGGCGGGTGACCGCCGCGGACCGCGACGGCGACCTCTTCCGGCTGACCGTGGAGGGGAACGTGAACGGTGGCCCCGAGTCGGACGCGGCCGGGACGGACGCCAACGTGGCGCGTGACGAGGAGCTGGGGCGGTCGCTTGGCGAGATCCAAGTCGTCCAAGCGCGCGAGGTGATCTCTCGGACCGTCGTCCTGGCCACCGGCGTCCGCGATCCGTTTCCGAAGTTCGAAGGCCGCGACGAGTGCGTCGGCCGGAGCCTCTTCTGGTGCATCGCCTGCGACGGGTACGAGGCGATTGACCGCGCCGTGGCCGTGGTGGGCCACGACGAGGAGGCCGTGGAAATGGCCCTCGACTTGCTCGAATTCACCGACCGGACCTCGCTGGTGGCGGGTCGGGCAGAGGGCTTCAGCGTCTCGGAGTCGAGGCTGGCCGACCTCGCCGCGAACGGGATCCAGGCCCACAGCTGGCGTGTCGCTTCGTACGCCAACGAAGCCGGCCAGATCCGGGGTATCGCGCTCGACGATCCTTCGGGCACGCGGATCCCCGTGGAGATGGTGTTCGCCTCGCACACTCCAACTGCCCGAAACGAGATCGCCCGGCGGCTGGGAGTCGAGCTGAACGCGCTCGGCCAGATCGTGGTTGATTCGGAACAGCACACGAACGTGCACGGGTTGTATGCGGCCGGCGACGCGACGAGCGTCCACGACCATCAGGTCAGTGCGGCCGTCCACGAAGGCAACCAGGCGGCCTGCGCCGCCAACTACTACCTGTATCGGCCGGTCCAGCGGGCGCCTGACCAGGAGGAATGCTGAGGAATCGGCGGGCCGGCCGATTCCTTCGTTGCCTTCTGAGCTCCTCGCTCACGGACGTTGAAGTCCGCTCGCTCCGGTGCTCGGCGGCGCCTCGACGTCGTTATGACCGGCGGGCCAGGACGAAGACCGACGGTGCGGGTGTGATCGACCCGAGCGGCTCCTGAAGCGGGGCTTCGAGCCGTGCCAGGGCGTCGGGCGGCAGCCGTCGAGTCAGGCCCGGCAGCCGGAAGAGCGACGCGGCTCGCATCCGTTCGACCGTGAACCCGGCCGCTCGGAGAGCTCGGCGAACCGTGACCGGGGCGTGGTCGTGATGCAGCCGCTTGTACTCGACCGACCCGAGCTCGAACGGTGACCAGCGCTGCCGCCTCAGCAGCCGTCGCGCGATCGACTTGAGGTTGCGCTTGTTTGCGTATTCGAGAACGAGGACCCCGCCGGGGCGCACGACGCGCCCGAGCTCGGCTATGAGCGGCGCCGGGTCGGCGAAATGGTGGAGAACTCGGACGCAGACCGCCGCATCGAAATGGTCGTCCGGGAAGGGGAGTGCAAGCGCGTCGCCGATGACGATCTCGTAGCGGCGATCGCCCCCGAGCGTTTCGAGCGCCGCAGCCACGTGAACCGATGACGAATCGAGCAGGAAGACGCGGTCGTAGCCAAGGTACTCACCGGCCAGCCTGCCGAAGCCGGCCCCAACCTCGATCAGCCGGCCGCCAGTCGGCGGCAGCAGGGCCCGCAAAGCGATGCGATCGCAGGCGTCCTCGTAGTTGCGGGCCGTCCAGAACACATCTCGATAGCCGAGATCCTCGTAGGTGGCCAGAGGTTCGGAGGGCAGGCTGGAGGCGGTCAAAGGATGGGACACGTCGTGCACACGGAGAGGTGGCTCCGCGGCGGTCAGGACGGGCTGGCCGCGCCGACTGCCCGACGATGGACGGCGAAATCGTCGGCGTTACCCGACCAGCCGCAATCGCAACGAACGACGTTCGTCCGCGCGTTGTACTCCTCGATCAGGTGCGACTTGACCGGCCGGAGAGGGTTCGGGGCGACCGCCGTGCGGACTGGCCGAGCCATGGTTCCTCCTCCATCTCCCAACCCTGGCGCCGCCGCCGCGTTCGGTCGATGGGCGACCGCCGCCAGACGGATCAGCGGACACTCGGACACGGCCACGCCAATTGGGGAGCGGCCTTCATTCTAGCAGAAGGGGGCCTCGAGCCCGATTCGACCCACTCGGCGGGCATCACGGGGCGAAACTGACCCTCACCCAAGCCCCGCCGAGCCGATCTCCGCCCGCAATTCAGAACCAACGGTTCCGGGCCCCGGGCCTTAGAATCTGATCCAGAGAGGACTCTCTCCAGGGGAGCCGTGCGTGCCCGTGGAACTGTTGATCGGGATCGTCCTTGCCAGCGTGGTCGTGAACCTCACGCTGCTGCTTTGGCTCTCGCGAGCCGATCACGTCAAGGTCCACTGGTCGCGCCCGGTGCGGTCCGCCGTTGATTCGGTCCTGGCGCGCCCGCCCGAAGCGGATGCTCAGCCCGTTCGACGGCGTGCGCTCTACGTGGCCGAGCAGGCGTCGCTTCACGGCCCGGTGCCCGCGCCGGTTCCCGGACCGATGCCAGCCTCACCGAACCCGGCCCCATCGGCGTCGCCCTCCTGGGGTCCGCACGCTCCGCTGGCCGAGATGCTGCCACCTGATCTGGCCGAGTTCGTCTCCCGGCCTGCCTCGATTGCACCGCACCCAAATGGCTTCGACCGGACGGCCTTCGGCGACGGCGCCGGCCTGACAGAGCCGCCTGCCCAGCGCCCTGATGAGGGTGAGAGCCGGATCATGGCACACGTCCCGGCCACCCGACACGAAGGCTCCACCGGTTTGCCGATGGATGCCCTGACCAGCCTGGAGAGTGCCGAGGGCTGGAGCCGGATCATGGCGATCGAGAACGCCCGGCTGCTCCGCTACCGGAGGCCGGTTGCCGTCGTAGTGGCCGAGGTCGAAGGTTTGCGGCAGCTCTCCGAGCGGCTCGGCGATGAGCCCGTCGATCGGTTGCTGCCGGTCATCGCCGACGCCTTCCGGCGCGAGGCCCGCACGTCCGATTGGGTGGCTCGCGTCGGCCCCAGCCGTTTCGCCGTATTCCTGCCGGAGACCAACGAGATCCAGGCCAACAACTACGTCGAGCGGATCAGGATCGCCTGCGAGCCCGGGCTTGGCTCGGCGGCAGTGCCGTTGCGCCTGGCAATCGGCTGGTCCAGCCCGACGGCCTCGTCGGATCTTGAGTTCGCGGTTCTGCGGGCCGAGGAGCGGATGCACGCCGACAGGCGCAGGGCCGGCAGGGCGATCCAGCCGCCGCGCGGGGACCCGGCTCGGGTCGTGTCTCTGCCGCCCGCCGGCGGCGATGCCTCGGACGAATTGGGCACCGCCGCGGTTCCGCCTGCCGAAACGGGCAGGTCCGGAGAGTGGATCAGGTCACAAACAGGGCCTGAAAACCCCGTTCAGGCCCAGTCCGGCGATGTTTCGAGAGGAAAAGGGCGCCTGGATCCGGCTGGTTCGACGTCTGGGTCGGTCGGTAGAACCGACGTTTGAACCGCCTCGGGGACTTTCGTTCGCGACCGCAAGACCCATCTGTTCACGCCTCGGGGCGGGGTGTAGGCTGCGCACGTTCTCATCGGCCTCGGACCGTCATGCAGGCCGACAGGAGCGTGGTAGCCAGACGGCCCGCCACGGGCGGTGCTCGTCCAGTTGGAGAAGGAGGCTGTACTCGTGCTACAGGAAATCTGGGCGAAGATCTCGGCTCGCGAGCGCTTCGTCGTATACGGCGCAGTGGCCATGCTCGTCGGCTGGCTGGTCGGCCAGTTCATCGCGACCTTCAACCCGTGCGCGGGCTACAACCTCGGCAATCTCTGCCCACTTTCTTCCTTTAGCTACTTCAGCGCGGGTAACGCGGGTACGTTCGCGCTGATCGGCCTCCTCGCCGCAATTGTGGCAGTGGTGGTCGTCTACCTCAAGGTCGCCCCGAACATGAACGTCAACTGGCCCATGCCGGTGGCGCAGGTTCTGCTGGGCGTCTCGGGCCTGGCGCTGATCTGCGGCGTGCTCGTTGTGTTGATGCAGGTCTCCTACGGCCTCAACGGCGCGCCCGTCACCATGTGGCTGGCCGACGTTATCTTCGTCGGCGGCGGCGCGGCGATGGCCTGGTTCTCTTATCAGGAGTATCTCGGCACCAAGGCCGCGTAACCCCTCGCAGACAAAGCGGCGGTCGCCTCCGGGCGACCGCCGCTTTTCGTTTCTGCGATATGCCTGCTCACTGGGCGTGGACGGCGCGGAAGCAATCTGAGCAGTAAACGGGCCGGTCCATGTGCGGCTTGAACGGCACCTGGGCTTGATTTCCGCAGCGGGTGCAGACCACCGCGAAGTATTCCCGCGGTCCGCCGTTGCCGGGCTCGCGACCGGAACTCTCGGCTCCGTCTCTCATGGATCGCCGCGAGGCCCGGCAGCTCGAGCACCGTTTGGGGTCCGAGACGAACCCCTTGAGGGCGTAATACTCCTGGTCCTCGGCCGAATGGACGAACTCCGCGCCACAGTCGACACAGGTCAGGTTCCGATCGACGTACGTCACGATTCTCCTCCCGGGAGCCGCGTTTTCCGGGCCGACGGTCTCGTGACGGGCGAACCGAACTTGCGCCGGGCCGCGTTGGGGCGCTGGGAGGCTACTGCGGATCCGGTCGACAGTCTTCGATTCACTGATGCCTGTCCGGGACGCACCGGCAGGGCGGCAGGATAGCACCCAGTCTGGCCGGATTGAATGGGCGTCCCGGATGGTCGGACACGGCGAGGCGGGGCCTTGGCGGGCATTCAACTGCGTTGCATCACCGACCCCTGAACCTGGCACAATCGCCAACGTCGGTTCCTCACTGCGGCGTGGACTGCTGCGGTGTCGGACCGGGCGCTTCGATCCTGCGGCGAACCGCGAAGCCTCCGCGGGTCGGGCGCGAGAATCCGGGAGTCGGGGCGCAAGAGGAATTCCCGTCCGATGCTGCGCTTGCTTCACACAGCCGACGTCCATCTGGGGGCCCGGCACACGGACCTCGGCGAACGCGCCGCCGTCCTGCGTGAGCGTCAGTTCTCCGCCTTCAGAGCCTCGGTCGAGCTGGCGATCGCCGAGAAGGTCGACCTCTTCCTCATCGCCGGCGACCTGTTCGACTCGAATACACAGCCGCGCCGCTCCGTCGAGCGGGTTGCCGCAGAGCTGGGCCGTCTGGCAGGCTCCAGCATCCGCACCGTCATCATTCCCGGCACCCACGACGTCTACGACGGCTCGTCGATATACCGCTCGTACGACCTCGCGAGCATGGCGCGCGCAGCCGGCGACTGGGTCGTGGTCCTGACGCCAAATGCCCCTGAGGTGGTCTTCCCGCCTCTCGACACGATCGTCTACGGCCGCGTATTCGATACGAAGCGCTCGCCGCGCAGCCCTCTCGTCGGGTTGGACGCGCGCGCCGACGCCCGCGCCACCTGGAAGATCGGCATGGTCCACGGTGCGCTGTCGATCCCGGGACGCACCGATTCGGACTCGGTCGTTTTCACCGAGGATGAGATCGCCCATACGGGCCTCGACTATCTCGCCCTGGGCCACTGGCACTCCGCGATCGAAGGACGCGCCGGAAACGTCGAATACGCCTACTCCGGGGCCCCAGAGCCGGTGGCAGTCGACCAGGACGGAGCCGGCCAGGTACTGCTGGTGACGCTCGACGACAGGGGCGGCCGCCACATCGTCACCGTCGAACCCAGGAGGGTTGGCCAGACGCGTTCGGAGAAGCTCGACCTAGACCTCGGCGGCATCCACGGCCAGCCCGATCTCATCGACGTCCTGGGACGCCACTCCGACGCGAACCTGGCCTTCGACGTCCGCCTGACCGGTCTGTATCCGGACGAGCTCGACCTTGATCTCGACGAGGTCGAGCGGGCGCTGTCGCCGTCCTTCCTGCGTTTCCGCGTCCGTAACGATTCGATTCCGGCGTCGCCGGAGGGCGCGCTCCCGCCGCCCGACACGGTTCTCGGAGCCTTCGTCCGAACCGTCGAAGAGCGCATAGCCGAACTTGAGCAGACCGCCGCGGACCGCGCGGCCGCCGTCGGGGCAGGATCGCCGGGCGGCTCGCCCGAGCCAGATCCGGATGAGCTGGCGGACATGCGCGAGGTACTGCGGCTGGGTCGCCACCTCCTCGAAGGCCGTCAGGTGACCCTGTGATCGGGAGAGGGGACCGATGAGGATCACCCGAGTGCAGTTGCACGAGCTCGGCCCGCACCGCGATCTGGACATCGAGCTGGCGCCCGGCTTCACCATCATTCGCGGGCCGAACGAGGCAGGCAAGTCGACGATCCAGCGCGGCCTGGAGCTGGCGCTATTCCGCAAGCCGACAGCCTCGGGTGCGGAGATAGAGGCGTTGCGGTCGTGGGGAGCGGACGGAGACGAGCGCTCTCGCACGCGGCTCGAGTTCGTGATGGACGACGATCCCGAGGCCGGCGGCGAGCCGACGAAGGGCGTGCTGGAGAAGGAATTCCGCGGTCAGAAGGGTCGCGTGTCGCTCGACTTCGACGGCCATTCCTATACCGATCCGGCCAGGGTCGACGAGATCATCGCCGATCTGGCCGGCATTCCGAACGAGGCCTTCTTCCGCTCGACGGCCTCGATCCGGCACGAGGAGCTGGACGACCTCGATCGCGACGAAGGCGCACTGCGCGACCGTCTGCAGGCCAGCATCGGCGGAGGAGACAAGGGTTCCTCACGAGCGAAAGGCCGCCTCGAGGACGCGGTACGGGCCCTCAAATCGCGCGGCGACAAGAACCCGGGGCGGCTCAAGATCGCCGAGGAGGCCGTTGCCCGAGCCGAGCAGGCGCTCAGGAACGGCGAGGCAGCGCTCGAGAAGCTCGAGAAGGATCGCGACGCCCTGGCCCAGGCACGAGATGCGCGCCTGCGAGCCGAGACGGCCCTGGGCGAGAGCAGGAACATGCTCGAGGCCGCACGCCAGGCCGAACGGCTCCGGTCGGACCGCGCAGTCATCGCCGAGCGGTTCGAGCGCTACCGGCAGGCCGCCGAGGCTCAGCACCGACTGGCGGAGCTCGAGGCCATGCCCGAGCAGTCCATCCCCGGACTGCGCGACCAGCTCGACCGGATGCGGACCCTGCAGAGCCGCGTCTCGATCATGCAGGAGACACTCCAGGAAGACCTGGGGCCGGAGGTAGAGCCGAACGAGCCCGAGCCCAAATACGTAGGCGCACTGGCCGTGACGCTCATACCACTCGCCCTGGCCGCCCTCTCTGTCTCCCTCGGCGCCGTGATGTCGCTTCTGCCGGCGATCCTGGTCGGGGCAGCCTTGCTGGGTCTGGCCGCGGTGCTGGCCTACCGAGGCTGGCAGCGTCGCTCGGTGGCCACGAATGTGCGACGGATCAACACCACGCGCGAGCGCGATCGGACGCTCCGCCGGCAGGGCCGGGTGGGCACCGAGGAGGGCTTGCGCGTGGCTCAAGCCGGGGTGGAGAACATCCTGCGGGAGCTGGGCGTGGCCGACGTCGAGGCAGCGGAGAAGTTGCTCAGCGACGAGCAGGGACGGCGGCAGGAGATCGCGACGCTGCAGGTGCAGGTCGCGGCGTTGCTCGCGGGCCAGAGCGGCGACGTCGTGAGGCTGCGCGACAAGGCCGCGCTCGAGATGGAACAGAAGCAGGCCGCTCTCGATGCGCTGGGCCCGATCGCCAACGATGCCCGGGCCCGAGAACGGCTGGAAGCCGAGGTGCGCGACCGACACGCGGCGCTGGAACGGGCTCGCGATGGCGAAGCGGCGGCGGTCGCTCGCGTCGACGCGAATACCGTCGACTCGGAGCAGGTCGCCGGCGAGGCCGAGCGGCTGGTCACGTGGCAGAGCCAGTTGAGTGCGCTGAAACGGCGCATCCGTATCTACGAGATGACGCTCGCGGCGATCGATGCCGCGGAGAGCCGCACGATGCGTAAGGCGACCCGTTTCCTCGAACAGCAGGTTGGCGGTGACATCGCCAGGCTGACCGGCGGGCGTTACCGCCGCGTCGGCATCGACGACGCAACGCTGGACATCAAGGTCTGGGCGCCCGAACGCGGAGACTGGATCGCGGCCAATCAACTGAGCAAGGGCACGATCGATCAGGTCTTCCTGGCCGCGCGCATCGGGCTGGTGAGGCTGGTCACCCAGGGCAAGCATCCGCCGCTCATCCTCGACGACCCGTTCGTGACCTTCGACGACACTCGGGCCGCGCGGGCGGCTCTGCTCCTGCGCGACCTGTCGTCGGATTTCCAGGTCATCTACCTTGCCTGCTCGAACCGCTACGACGCGCTCGCGGATGCCATCGTCGAGCTTCCCGGGCCGGCGGAAGTCGAGCCGGCAGCAACGGCTGTGGACGGGGTGCCGGTTGCCACCGAACCGGCCGCATCTGCCGACTCCGAGGCTGACCGCTCGGAGGTTGAGGCCGACGCGGCCGCGATCGCGGCCGCCGCCGACGCGGCCGCCATCGCGGGCGCCGCCGATGGCGGGGACGTTCCGGTATCCACAGAAGGCGATCGGGCCGAGTCGTAGGAGGCAGCAATGTCAGGTGAGATCCCTGAGGGCCTCGCCATCGAAAGCATCTGGGTCGTCGAAGCGACGCTCGGTCCCGATGCGGCCGAGCGACGGCCGGCCGTCCGTGCGGAGCACCTGACCAGGCTGGCCCGGCTTCGTGAGGCCGGGACGGTAATCGAGGCAGGCGCGTTCGCCGACATGTCGGCATCGCTGCTGCTGGTCCGCGCCGCGAGCGAGGACGCGGCATCGAAGCTGGCTCGGGAGGACGTCTACTTCCGTTCGGGAGTCTGGTCCGGTTTCCGCGTGAGACCCTTCGGGCGGATGGTAAAGCTGGACGAGCTCAAGCCCGACTGATCGTCAAAGGGCGAGGTCGGTCTCCCCGCCGGGGGTCGTCCGATAGCGTCGTCCTCCTCGAAGCCCGGCGCGTCTCAGGGAAGGGCGATCGTCGCCGTCAGATTCGGTCTCCCGGCGTCGGCGCTGTCATTGAAGAGCGATATCTGGTAGGTCTTGTCGGACGCCACTGAATGCGAGTATTGGGGCGAAACCGAGCCGGCAGCGACGTAGGCCATCGAATCCACAGGCGAAGGATTCGGCCCGGTGACGTCGGTCAGCTTCAGCGTCGCGTGCACGATGGCCGGTGGCCAGGCCGCATCGAGAGTGACGTTGCCGGCGACTCGCGGCTTGAATGTCGCGACCAGCGAGCGAAGCGTGTCCAGGTTTGGCGAACCCTGGAAGCGGCAGTTCGTGGCCGTGATCACGGGCTTCTCAGTAGGCCAGCTGAAGGCCACGTCCACGGTCGGCGACGACTCGTTCATGGAGAGGACAGTGACCTTCCAGTGGGTCTGAGCCGAGGAAGCGACCTCGTCGAAGCCAGGCATCGGCCCTGAAGTGCATTTGGCTGGCAGCGCGTCCCGGGTCAGGCACATCTCCGATGAGTCGTTCAGCGAGGTGACGACCACGTGAGCCGAGACCACCCCGGGGCCGTCGCTCACGAACGTGAAGGTTCGGGCCGCACCGGCCGGATCGATCGACGGATCGAGCTTCAGGTCGTTGAAGGTGATCGTCGCCGTCGGCGATGTCTGCGATGGTGTCGTGGTGGCAGTTGGCGCCGCCGTCGACGCGGTCGGCGACTGGACGGCGCCCGTGGCGCCCGAACTCGAGGTGGACACGAGAGAAGCCGTCGGAACGGCGGCCGAGCTGGCCTCTCCGGGCCCGCCCGGCGCCGCGGGGGTGGCCGGACCCCTCAGCAACCAGGCGGCGCCGGTGAAACCGAGGACAAGCGCTATGAGGAGCACGAGTGCGATCCCGGCTCGCTGTCGTCGTCGCACCCTTCTCAGGTCGCCCAACTGGACCTCCACTCATCGCGTCGGAGCGCGCTCCGGCGAACCATCAGATGCGCATCAAGGGAAGGTGATCTGCGCCGTCAGATCTGGACGCTCGCTATCGGCGGAGGTGTTACGCAACTCCACCATGTAAGTCTTGGTGTTGTCGACGTTGGCCGTGAAGGCCGGGTTGATGTAAGTGGCGCCCTGGTACTGGCGGGTGTCGACGGTGACGGAAGGGGCCGAGGTCGCATCCATGAGGGTCAAGGTGGCGTTAGCCGTGACCAGCGTCCATGTCGCCTGGACGTTGACAGCCCCGGGAGCCCGAGGCTTGAACGTGGCGGTGAAGCCGTTGAGCGATTCGGCAACGCCGCTCGTGGAACTGCCCTGGAAACGACCGTGGCTCATCGTGACCTTGGGGGACGCCGTCGGCCACGTGAAGGTCACGTCGACCGTGGGCTTCGAGTTGCCGTAGCCGACCACGGTGGCGGTCCATGTGTTGTGACCCGGGTCCGACTTGCCCTTGGGGAAGTTGGGCAGCTTTCCCGCACCGCCGACCTGGCAGGCGAACGCACCGGTGTCGACCTTGATGCACAGTTTCGCGGTGCCACCGGCCGATATCTTGGTGACGGCGAACGTGACCGACCCGGCGCCGTCGCTGATGAAGGTGAAGGTTCGCGCGGTGCCCTTGGCGTCGTTGGCGGCGTCGAGGCCGAGGCTGTTGAAGGTAATGGTCGCGGGGCTAGGCACGCCCGGAGTGGGCGTCACCGCGGGCGTGGGGCTCGCGTGCGAGGTGCCGCCGGACGGCCCGGCGTTGTTGCCCGAGCCCGAAGCTGAGGCTACGTCCGTCGCCCCTGGCTCGGCCGTGGGCGTCGATCCGGTGCCGTGACCCAAGATCATCAGGGCGCCCGCGACGCCGATGAGCAGCGCGCACACCACGCCCAGCACGATCGATACGTTTTTCCAGACCCTGTCGTCCACCGGGCTCCTCCTGTCCGATCCATCCACCCTCGGCGATGGACTTGCGAAAGATACCGCCTGGAGGCCCAGTGAGGATAATCCCGGCGTCATCAGCCCCTTGGTAGCGGCGCGATCGACCACGGCGGCCGGCTCGGGCAGACTGCTGCCCGGCGAGCAAGCCGGCCTCGCGCGGCTCCGCTAGGCTGCCGTGGTGAACCCCCGACCGGTGCCGGATTGGCGCCCCCTGCTCGCGATCTACTGGATCACTTCGTTCATCGAGGGCCTCGGCGTGGCACAGATCTACGCGTTCATGCCGAACCGGTTGACTGAGGTCGGCGTGAGCGCACCCGAGGTCGGGCACCTCGTCGGCCTGCTGGGCTCGTTGTTCTTCCTCTCGGGTTTGCCCTTCATACCCCTGTGGGGAGTCTGGGCCGACAAGTACAGCCGCAAGGCGGTGATCATCCGCAGCGCCCTTGTAGAGGCCGTCGTCTTCGGTGTGATCGCGGCCAGCCAGGCCCCCTGGCAACTCTTCGTCGGGATGCTGCTGGTGGGGTTTCAGCTCGGCAACAGCGGCGTGATGATGGCGGCGATCCGCGACGCCACTCCCCGCCGCCGGCTCGGGCTGGCGATGGGCATCTTCGCGGCCAGCAGCCCGTTGGGGTTTGGGGCCGGCCCGGCCCTCGGCAGCTTCATCATCGACGGGCTCCATTGCACGAGCGCGGCCGTCTTCGCCTTGGCCGCGGCGCTCTCGGTGGCCGTGGCACTGCTTCTGGCGGTAGCCTCCCGTGAGGTCAGGCCGGAGATCGTGCCCAGCGGCAGCACCATCCGCCTGGCGTTCGGGGCGGTTCGGGGCGTCATGTCGGATCCGATGGTGCGCTGGCTCTTCGTCGTCTACGGTGCCGTCTTCCTCGGTCGCCAGATGTCGTCGCAGTACATGACGGTGCTGATCCACAGTGTCGAGAACACCACCTACCACGTTGCGGGCTCGGTTTGGCTGGTTCTGGGCCTGGCCCCGATCGTGGGCGCAGCCGTCTCGCCGGTCGGAGGTTGGGTCGCCGATCGGCTCGGCTTCCGCAGGGTGCTGGTCGGTGCCATTGCCGGCATCGCCTTCGCTTTCGCCGCGCTGTCGTTTGCCTCGACCGTGGCAGTCCTGGCGGTGGCATACAGCGTGGCCATCGCATTCCAGACTGTCGTCGGGGCGATGGTGTCGAGCCTTCTGGCCACGGAAACACCGCCCGAACGGCGATCGGCAACGTTGAACTTGATCTACCTGCCGCTCTACATCGGCGGCATCGCCGGGCCTGCAATCGGAGCCGGCGTCGTCACGTTCGGGGATCAGGCGGTGTTCTACGTCGCAACCGGGGCGCTCGTCGTCGCCACGCTGCTCGCCGTCGCGTTCGCGAAACAGACAGGCCGACACGGGCCTTCGGGTGCCGCCCACGCTGGCGCCGAGACGGTGACGACGACCGAGCCGCCCTTCTGAACCGGAGGCGCCGGGGTCCCTTCCAGCAAACGAGTCGAGTCGGCCGCTAGTGTTCCCTTGCGCAAGTAGCTAGCGGCTTGGCGCGTTCGCAGCTACCATGCTCGACATGCCATTCCGTCCTGCCCCTCCTCTGACTGTCAGCGATGCCGATCGAGCCACTCTGCGAGC
>JBEKPB010000013.1:0-113996 GCA_049521175.1 Candidatus Limnocylindrales bacterium | reverse complement strand
ACATCCGCCGTCGGTCGGCCCTTGTTCGCCTCAGTCAGAGTCTGGCCATTACCTCAATCGGGGTCGATCGCCTCCCAACCACCGTGTCGAGCCGTCAGACGAAGAGGCTCGGTGGATTCGGGATTAGGGCTGCAGGCGATGGTCGGCTAGTGGAGCCGACCATCGGTTGCTACAGTTCCGCCAACGAATGGACGAGTACGAGCAAGTCGTCGAGTTCCGCAACCGGCTCGTGGACTACGCCAACCTGGCGGTGCAGTACCGGGCAGGCACCCCGAGCTCCGCTGCCATGCAGCGGCGCCTACAGGGCGAGAAGGTTTGGCTCCTGCAGGCGTACGGGCGCCTATCCGAACCACTCACCCGCTACGACGGCCCGGCGCAGCTGCGTGTCCCGGACGTCGGGATCGTCAGCCAGGATGCGGTCCGGGATGCGATCCGCGAAGCAGGTGGCCCCTTTCGCGGCCAGATCTTCCAGTTGGCTCAGGACCACCTGGATATGACGCTCGGACGGCTCCAGGCCGACGCCGCGCAGGCCAACCCTGTCGTCGGGCCGGTCTTGCCCGCGCCCGACACCATCTACAGGCTCACGAGTCTTGTGTACTGGCTTCAAAGGGTCTTCGCTCTCATACGCTGGCTCGTTCTTACGAGCCAAGGGCGCGTCACGATCGTGATCGGCGCGATCCTGCTGGCCCTGCTCGCGGTCGGGGTGCTGAGTTGGGCGGAGACGATCATCGGTGTCATCCTCCTGGCCCTGCTCAGCGCCATCGTGTCTGGTTGGGCGCAGGGTTCTTCACGCGGCACCCCTGGCCCTAGCGAAGCGGTCCCGCCATGGAAGGCACGCAGCTACCCCAACCCGCCTAGGACGGCCCCACAGGAGGCGCTCCGCCCCGAGAGGGCGAGAGTCGGTTAGGCGAGAGCGCCGCTGGGAGGGAGGCTGGACCGAGTCCGCTTTACGGCTCGACTGAGTATGGCGCTCGGGCGAGCCACGCTCCTGAACCGAGCAGTTGAGCCTGTCGGCTCGCTGATGCGCCGCGACGATGCCGCGATCGTGTTGCTTTCCTTCGGCGCCCGAGTGAGTCATGTGGGCGACCATCTCGCACTCGAGGCGCCAGCGATGACCGCTCAACCACTTCCCGCCCTGACCAGCGGAGACCCGTCGGCCTGGGATCAGGCCCTGTATGCCTTCCTAGTCGAGAAGGGCAACCGCTCTGGATCTCGACGGACGGTCGAGTCCTACAGCCGGATGCTCTGGCCATTCTTCGCCGACCTCGGCAAGACGCCCGACAGGATCAAGCCAGCCGATGTGCTCGGCTTCGTCCACGGCACCGGAAAGTCGGGCCGGACGCCCTCGTCGACCACGGTCGGTGCCCGGATCGCCTGCCTGTCCTCCTTCTACAGGTTCTGCATCCGAATGGGCTTGGTCGTCGGAAACCCCTGCGATGCCATCGAGCGGCCGAGGAGCATCCAGTCGGTCGCTCGTGGATACAGCGCCGACGAGGTGCGGCGTCTCCTGGAGGTCGTCCCCGACACCGTCGCCGGAAGACGCGACAGAGCCATCCTGCTGACGCTCGTACTGACCGGCCGGCGTCGGGCCGAGGTCATCGGACTCAGAGCGGGAGACCTGAGTCTCGAGGGCGAGACCTGCTTCTACGCGTACCGCGGCAAGGGCGGCAAGCGAGGACGGAGGGAGCTCCCCTACCCCGCCTACGAAGCGATCGGTGCGACCTTGACGGATGCCGGCAAGGAGCTGTCGTCGATGGCTCCCGATGAGTCGCTCTGGCAGGCCGCTGCACGACCGGGCGGAGTGACCAGTGGGGCGTTCTACGGCCGCTTCCGCCGCTATCTGGTGGCTGCTGGCCTGGCTCCCACCGGCATCCACGTTCTCCGGCACACCGCGGCGAAGTTACGCCGGGATGCAGGGGAGTCAATCGAGGACGTCAGCGCGTTTCTTGACCACTCGAGCCTGGCGGTTACGACGGTCTACCTCCGGCGGCTCGAGGGTCTTGAAGATCGGACCTGGCGCGAGGTGGCCGAGGCGATAGGCGTCTAGAAGCCAGACCCATCAGCCGCCCGTTCGCGTCGTGCTCACCAAGATGGCGGCGGCACCGTTGGGCACGCGGGGGTCAACCCCATGTGCGGTAAAGGCGTCGATCCTAGGACGTCCCACAGGCTGACGTTCGAGAGCCGGGCGGCCCCGTAGGTCTTGATCAGGACATCGTCCTTTGGCACGGCCGCGACCTTGCCTCCGGAGCAACTCAGCAGGTACAGCGGGTCCGAGGAGTCGGTGAGCTCGACGTACCAGCCAGTCGGGATGACCGCCTGGTTGGAGGACTGTATGTAGACCGGCTGACCGCCCGACGGCGCGAGACCGAGGGCCATCGCAGCGATGAAGCCACCGACGATGACCGCGAGAGCCACGGCGGGGGTCGATGGCCCGTTCGTTGTGCTCAAACGCCACAGGAACCACGCCGCGAGCACGCCCATCACGATCACGGGCACGGCCACATGTGGGAACGGCACCAATAGCGCAAGCACGACAGACGCCCCGAGCAACAGGCGCGGGAGCACAACCTTGAGCTTGGGCCCCTGAAGCTGCGCGAGCCATACGGCGATGAACGGGCCCAGGGCGACGAGGAGCACCAGCCAACCGCGCCACACAAGTCCGCCGGGTGACTCGGAGAAGGCCAGCGGGGCCGGGATCGAGGAGACTGTCAGGTACTCCACGAAGAGGACGACGCCGCCGATCACGGGCAGCAACACCACGAACGACACGAGAACCTGGACGGCGCTGCCGAGCCCGGCCAGGCCCTTGCCCGGATCGGCTTTCTTCAGGCCGTCTTCGTTGCCAGTCCCCGCCTGCCGGCCCTCCGCTCGGGCGAGAATGCCGCGCATGACCTCCATCGTTCCGACCCCGATTCGATTGACGCTCCAGGCCCCTTATACACCGACCTGGCCGAGCGTCAACGGTGATGCGCGTCGTGGACGATGAATCCGGAGAATCTGTGCGACGGTGGGCTCAATGGGGTCATGGCAATCGCTGGGCCAATGCCCGGATACAAGAAGAAGCCCCCGCCACCCGAGGGGGAGGGGGACGGGGGCTCCGTGGCGACGACCGCTCTGGGGGGAGAAGCAGCCGCCTTGCCCAGATTCTAGACCCCGGATAAGCGCCAGATAAGCGGGGCTTGCTAGGTTCGGCCGCGGGTCGGGCTCCGCTCTGTGACCGGGCCGATGCCGGACGACGGTGAGCGAGCCGGCGAGGGGGCTGCCGCAGGCGTCCCGACCCGAGGTCCCCGGGACCGGAATCGTTAGCGGGCGGGAGTCGCGAGCTCCAACCCAATCAGGGGCAAGAGGACGAACACAACAAGCAGCGCTATCGCGAGTACCAGCAGCTTGTGTCTGGTGAAAGCGTCCATCACCGACTGCATCGCGTCACCTCCGGGTCCCCTACCGAGTCGAAGCCGGCCCAGCATGGCCCGTTCCTCCGCGAACGGCAAGGCGTCAGGTCGACCACGTCGATACACTGCCGAGGATGACGGTGCCTGAGACCGACCGGCGCCAAGTCCTGCGAGTTGCTCAAGATGCCCAATAGAGGCGCTCGGGATGGCTTCCTGACACCGGCGCGACGGAACCAACTCGAAGAGCTCCTGCGCGTGGCCAACAAACAGGTGGAGACAGCCCCTCCCCTGCTTCGCCTGCGGCTAGGACGAGCCCGTGATCTTGTCGTCTTGATGCTCCAGGCAGAGGGCCCAGAGGGCACCGCAGAGGACCGCCGCGACCTGTATGCGAGGCTACGGATCGAGTTGGCCGGTGAGCCGTGGCCCGGCGACCCCAAGCCCCTGCCAGCCACCGAACGGCGCCACGCACGTGCCGAGGAGCTGGCCCGCAAGGTGGTTCTGGGCTGGATCGGCCACCCTGCCGTGAGCCGCGAGGTCGTAGCCGCCAAGCCAGCGCTCATGGCCCTCGTGGAACCCCTCGGCATGCCCGATCAGCTCAACGTAAGCCGCGTGACTACGCGCTTCCTCGACGTGGCGCCGTTCTGGCCCGATGGAACCGAATCGCCGGACCCGTTCGAGGGCGCATCTCCGTCCCTACTCCAGGATGCACAGCGTATCCGACCGCTGCTGGTCTGTGCACTCACGGAGCTCGCAAAGCGGATCGAGTCGGCCGGCGCACGCCTCGACCCGGCCGATCCGGGTGTCTTGCTCGTGCTCGCGCAGCTCTCGCTCCTCAACATGGATCTCGAGTGCCCCGCAGCGGACCTTGTCGACGACCTCAACTTGTTGCCTCCGGGCTGGATCGACCGCGACGCGGCACAGATGGGACACGCCGCACCGCACGTCAGCCGGCACGGACGAACGGCCCGCTTTCAGGCCGACTTAGCCGCTGCAGCGGAGTTCCTTGCACGCCGCCTGGGGCCACCGGCCATCGGGACGCCATACGCCGGCGGTAAGAAACGCCGGACCCGCACCGACACGCTGCAGCTCCAGAAGGCACTCGCCGCACTCGTGACACAAGACCCCTCTCTGACGCCGAGTTCGCTGTTGGTGCGTGACCACGGCGAGGATCATCCCGCGCTCAACCGCCTCCGCGCCGCTCTAGGCAAAGAGGCGGACTGGCTGCCCGAGCGACGCCGCATCGAACGGCTGTGGCCTAAATCGCGACAACGAAGCCGTTGACACGTTCGCTGTCGGCGGTTGACACCCAAGAGCACGCGACGCCTGCCGTCGTACCCCTGATAACGGCACCAACATGGCGAACCCAGGCGCAGCGAACCCAGGTCGACTTGCACGACCCCTCGAACTAGAGCATGTGTATGCACCTGACCGCGAGGCGATGGTCGCTGCTCTACGGGTGGTGCTGAAACTTCCCAGGCAGCTTCCCGACCGCGGTCAGGGAGGTGAGCGATGACCGTGGCGTCAGGGGTCCGGCGGGTGGCGACCTACGAACGGGTCAGCTCCGAGGATCAGCGCGAGCGCGAGACCATCAAGACCCAGACAGATCTCCTCGATCGCTGGCTCGAGCGAGAGCCCGACATCGAAATCGTCCACCGGTTCACTGACGATGGCGTGTCGGGCATGCAGCCGCTCACGAAGCGTCCGGGTGGTCAGGCCCTCCTCGCGGCAGCGGAGGCCGGAGAGTTCGACGAGTTGTGGCTCTACAAGCTCGACCGGCTGGGCCGAAACCTCGCGGACACCGCCGCTACAGGCCGTCGACTCGAAGGGCTCAACGTTTCGGTCATCACGCTCCGCGAGGGCCGGCTTACCCCGTTCATGTTCGATCTCTTCGCCACTCTTGCGCAGAACGAACACCGGGTGTTCCACGAGCGAACCGCTGACGGCTTGGACTCGGCGGCGCGAGAGGGCCGCTACACAGGGGGCGTCACGGCGCTCGGCTATCGGATCGAAGGCGTCAAGCGCTCGGCCCGGCCGGTCCCTGACGAGACGCTCATGTGGGCCGACCTAACGGCCGCAGACGTGGTCCGTCACATTTACAACTGGATCGCCCTCGACGGTTGGAGCTGCCGGCAAGTGGCGACCGAACTCAACGCTCTCGGCGTGCCGACTCCTTGCGCTCGCGAGGGTACGGGCGTCCGAGTGAGAAACACACAGAACGTCTGGCGTCCAGGTCTCGTGCGAAACATGGTCGCCAACTCGGTTTACAAAGGCGATCTCTCCTACGGCCGCCGGACGGACAAGCGCGACCGTGAGGTGATCGTGGCCCACATCGAAGGCTTGGTCTCCCCCGCTCTCTGGCAGGCAGCCCAGGAGACTCTCGCCCGCAACCGCCGCTGCTGCAAGAACACGCCTCGGGTCTACCTGCTCAAGGGCATCACCAAGTGCGGGACCTGCGGGCTCACCTACGTTGGCTCTTGGAGCCAGGGCTCGGGCTGGTATCGCTGCGGTGGTCAGCTCGTCGAACGCGGATCTGTTGCTGGCCGCTGTCCGGGTTGTTCGATCCGGGCCGACCGGATCGAACCGCTGATCTGGGCCGACGTTGAGCGCTTCCTGCGCAATCCGGGCGACATCCTCGATGAACTCGATGGCGTGAGAGAACGCGAAGCAGCGGGAGCCGTCGCCGAAGCCCAGGCGATCACGCTGGCGCGAGCCCTCAAGTCCCTCGATGAGCAGAAGGCCCGAGTGGTCAAGGCCGTGAGGATGGGCCTGCTCTCCGACGCCGAGGTGAAGGCAGAACTTGAGCAGATCAGCATCGAGCGCATCGCCTTGGAAGCCCGCGTGGCCGCCCTTGAGGCCCCGAGTGCCGAGGTGGTGCCCCAGGAGGTCCGCGACCTGCTCTCCGAGGTCCGCGCCCGCCTCGACGCCGGGCTGACCGACGAGCAGCGCCAGCAGGTCGTCCGGCTCCTGGCCGGGGTCGTCGTCCACACCGACATCGGCGAAGACGGCGAGAAGACCGTCAAGGCTGTGATCACCTACCGGTTTCCTGGTGTAGTTCCCACTTGCACGGGCACGGGTTCATCGCGGCGATGAGCTGGAATCTGGACGGAAATACAGCCGCCCTGCCCACCCGCGATATCGCCACCTGGCCGTCCTCCAGCGGCTGCCGCAGCGCCTCGAGAGTTGCCCGGTCGAACTCCGGCAACTCATCGAGAAACAGGACCCCGTCGTTCGCGAGGGTCACCTCACCCGGCGACATGTGCGGCCCTCCGCCAACCATCGCCGCGTACGAGATAGTGTGGTGGGGCGACCGGAACGGCCGCGCCCTCACGAGCTCCATGACCGACTCCGACCCTGAGACCGAGGCGATGACCGTTGCCACGCGCGCCTCGTCGTCGTCGAGAGGAGGCAGCAGGCCGGGCACGGTTCTGGCCAGCAGCGTCTTGCCCGATCCGGGCGGACCGATCATGACCAGGCAGTGGCCTCCGGCGAGCGCCAGCTCCATTGCTCGCCTGGCCTCCAACTGACCCCGGACCTCGGCCAGATCGGGACCCGGCTCCGAGTTGCGATAGGAGGCACAGCCGCGATCCGGCGCGCCGTTCCCGTCGGTGGCGTCGGGGGCGAGCTCTATTCGAGGCGGCCTGGCACGAGTCCGCGCGCGGCGACTCTGACGAAGTATCGTCGCGGCTTCAGCAAGGGTCGCGGCCGCCACCACGTCGACCCCTTCGGCCAGGCTGGCTTCGGCGAACCCGTCCGCCGGCACTACTACCCGACTCACCCGGCGGCGCCCGAGTGCGCCGACCATCGGCAGCAGTCCCGGTATCCGGCGCAGTTCCCCGCCGAGGGACAACTCGCCCAAGACGGCCCAGCGGCCATGGGCGGCCACCTGCTCCGATCCAACCAGGATCCCGAGGGCGATCGCGAGATCAAGCGACGCTCCGCTCTTGCGCAAGTCCGCCGGTGCCAGGTTCACCGTGATCCGGCGCGGCGGATAGTCGTACCCGCTGTTTCGGATGGCGCCCCGAACGCGCTCGCGAGCCTCCTGCAGCGCCGTGTCCGCCAGGCCGACGATAGTGAAGCCGGGCAGCCCGGGAGCGACGTCCACCTCGACGCGGATCGGGCGCCCGTCGAGACCGTGGAGGGTTGCCGACAGCAGCGATGCAAGCACGCGGCCAGGCTACGGGGCTCCGATCATCCGCGGCTTACGCGTCCGCGTCAGGGATGAGCCGATGGATTGGGCAGCGAGGAGGCCAGCGCCCACACTACTGCCAGGCTGCCGCCGGCTCCATGATCCGCTTGCGCCAGCTTGGCGACGGCCCGCCTACTCGCGAGCCGTTCGACCCGTCGGCGGATGATCGGCGAAGTCCCTCTCCATCCCCTTGACGAACTCGAGAAGGTTCTTGCCGAGAGTGGAGTCCGCCTTCGTGTACATGAACGGCGCCCCGCTGTTGAGCGCGCCGATCGCCGAGCGGTATTCGTTGAAGATCTGGAAGTCGATCTTGCGTTTGAGGGCGCTCTCCGCGTTCTTTACGTTGATGCCGGTAAAGGCAGTGGACCGATTCAAGATCAGCTTCACCTTGTCATCGGCGTACCCGAGATGGCCGATGGTCTCGAGTACCAGGCGGACGTTCTTCAGACAGGGCAGATCAGCGGTCATGACGACGTAAACGAGGTCGGCGGCGTCCATGATCCGCAGGTTGACTTCATCGAGCCGCTTGTCGACGTCGACGACTATGTAGTCGAAGTCGTTCACCATGTGGCCGATGATCTCCGGCAGGTGTTCGTGGGTCACCAACTCGGCCATTTCGGGGGACGGCGGCGCGAGCAGCAGCTCGATCCCGGATTCGTGCTTGACGAGGATGTGGCGGATCAGATCTATGTCGACCGACGGAGCTGTGGCGAGATCCACCACGCTCGGGCGGTCGAGGCCCAGATCCAGGAAGACGCGGTGATCCCCGAATTGCAGATTGGCGTCTATGAGGCAGACGCTCCGGCCGAACTCCTTGTGGAGGGCGATCGCAGCGTTGACGGCAATCGTGGTGGTGCCCACGCCGCCCTTTGCGCCATAGAAGAGCACGACGCGTGCGGGCTCGCGTTTCTTAGGCGCGGCCGGAACCGCCGGCAAGAGGTGTGCCGACCGTGTCCCGGGCGGATTGAACTGCTCGTCCGGTCTGTAGCGGGCCAGCAGGCTCCGCATCCGAGCCATGAGTTCGGCCGGGTGGAATGGCTTGATCAGGTAATCGTCGGCGCCGCATCGGAGAGCCTTGCCGCGAGCTTCCGCCTCGTTTTCGGCCAGCAGAAGGATCGCCGGAGTGTGGGTCGACGGGCCATCTTCGACGCGCAGCTGTGACACAACCGTGAAGCCATCCACCCCGGGCAGACCGGCCGCGACCAGGACGAGCGCCGGCCGGTCGGAGTGGGCGATGCGAAGCGCTTCGGGCCCATCGCCGGATGCCAGAACCTCATAACCCGCCTGAGACAGGGCGTGGCCCAGGGCCCGCTGCACTGTCGGGTCGGCATCTACCACGAGGATCCTGACGGCCATCACTCCACCCTGATGCGCTGATTCCAACGCTGTCTGATGCGGCGGGGCCGGGCCGCCCGTTGCGACTACCGCTTGCGGCGAATGGCCAGATTATAGGCAGCCGGCCGCGCTGGAGGCATTGGCTGTCTCGGCTGAATCTCCAGCGCGAGCCCCGGGCGTCACTGGACGCGACGGACTACCCCTTAGCGGCACGCCAGGGGTATCGCTGGAGCTACGGCTTGTCGCCAGACGGCTTGCCCATTCCACCCTGAACCATCGAGCCGATGGGGCCCATCAATTGGGTGAATTCCAGCGGAATGACGAACTTGGTCGCGGCCCCGCTTCCCAGGGCCTTCAAGGCATCGAAGTACTGCAACGTCATCGTCTTCTGATCGATGCCCCTGGCAGCCTCGAAGATCGTCTGAAGCGCGTTGCTGAACCCTTGCGCACGCAGGATCGCGGCCTGGCGATCGCCCTCGGCCCGCAGGATCGCCGACTGCTTGTCGCCCTCCGCCACGTTGATCGTGGCCTGGCGCGTGCCCTCGGATTCGGTGATGACGGCGCGACGGGTTCGTTCGGCCGAAAGCTGGCGGTTCATCGCCTCCTGAACCGCGGGCGGCGGGAGGATCTCCCGGATCTCGACCGTCGTGACCTTGCCGCCCCAGCGCTCGGTGACCTCGTCGAGCTTGAGCCGCAACGTCTCATTGATCTTCTCCCGCTGCGACAGCACGTCGTCGAGCGGGATGTCGCCGATGACCGAGCGAAGCGAAGTCGCGGCCACACCCTGGAGCGCGCCGGCGAAATTCGCGACGTTGATCTGGCTCATAAGCGGATCGACGATCTTCCAATAGATGAGGAAGTCGACGCCGAGCGGGGCGTTGTCCTTGGTGATGGCGGTTTGGCGCGGCACCTCGATGAACTGCTCACGCAGATCGACCTGGAAGCCCCTATCGACGAACGGGATCAGAAATCGCAGCCCCGGATTCCTCACGAGCTGGGGACCAGTCTGACCCCAGCGATAGACCACCAACTTCGCCCACTGCGGCACGATGCGGACCGATAGGGCGATCAACGCCACCAGCAGTACCGCCAGAACAATGATGGCTATCAGCGCCACGCTGCCAGAATCCATCCCGGTTCCTCCTGTCTGGGGTGCCGCCCCGCGCGGCATACCTTGCGATGATCGAACTCTCTGCCCTCAGGCCTTGACCGCTATTCCACCCTCTCCACTATGAGGGTCAGGCCCTCCTGTCCAACTACACGGACCTTCGCATCACGCCCCAGAGGGCCGCCGTCCCGGGTCCTGGCGGACCACTCTTCGCGGCCGACGTACACGGTCCCCACGGGAGCGAGATCGCGGCGAACCTCCCCGACCAGCCCCACGACTTTCTCGAAGCCGACCAACCCGGCGCCAACGGGCAGCGGTTGACGTCTCAGCCGCATCAGCGTCCCAACGAGTATCAGCCCATAAGCCGCCGCCGCCGCGGTCATCACCCCGATGATCGGCCAGGCCACAGCCACAGTTGGCAGGAATGGACCTGGAGAGCCATAGAACGCCACTGCGCCAACGACGAAGACGACGATGCCACCGATCGTGAGGACGCCATGGCTTGGAAGGTTCGGCTCGAGCACGATCATGCCGATCCCGAGCACCACAAGCACAACGCCCAGGACGTTGAGTGGCAGGCTGCCCGACCCGTAGAAGGACAACGCCAGACACAGCGCACCGGCCAGACCCATGAGTAGCGTCGGGTGGAAGAACTCGACTGCCACCAACAGCACGCCGATCACGAGCAGCATGAAGGCGATGTTGGGATCGTCGAGGGTGTGCAGGAACGACTGGACGAGGTCCTCGTTGATCGTGACGATCGTGGCGTCCTTGGTGTGCACGACGACCGGGCCGCTCGTGGTGGTGACGATCGCGCCGTCCACCTGCGCCAGAACGGCGTCGAGGCTGCCGGCGATGCCGTTGATCGCCTTTGCCGAGAGCGCCTCCTGCGCGGTGTAGGACTGGGCATTCTGGACGGTCGACACGGCCCACGCGACCGCGTCCGGGTGCCGCTCCTGGGCGATGCTGCGCATCGTCGCGATAGCATCGTTCATGACCTTGTCAGCCTCGGTCTGGCCGTATGTCGCCGCGATGTCCGCGCCTCCGGCTGCGACCGGCGAGGCGGCCCCGATGTTGGTGCTGGGAGCCATGAATGCGAGGTTCGCCGAAAGGGTCATGAAGGTGCCCGCGCTGGCCGCCTTGGCGCCGGATGGACCGACCCAGACGATGGTGGGGACCTTGGAGTGGAGCGCGGCATCGATTCGCAGCATCGCGTCTTCACTGCCGCCCAACGTATCCAGCTGGACGATCACGGCCGCTGCCCCGTCCGATTCGGCGCGTCGAACGCCCTCGGCGATGTAGCTGGCCATGACGTCGTCCACTACACCGCTGGTCGGCAGGACGACCACTTCGGGCCCACTTGTAGGGCCGACCGAAACGGAAGCTCGCGGCGTTGGCTCGAGCTGGATCAGGTCGGACCCGGTCCCCCCCGTCCGGACCTGACCGACCAGGAGCAGGAACGATCCAGCCACCGCAAGTGTGAGGCCCAGCCTGGCGAAGGCGAAGCCTGCACGCCTGATGCCGCCGGCACCCGACCATGCGCCTGAGAGCCACCCGAGCCGGCTCGTCCGTATCGGCTCGAGCTGAACCGTCCAGGGCAGGTCCGCCACTTCCTCGGGGAGCGCCGGCTCGCGGGAGCTCCGCGCGAACCTCGTCAGACGCTCGTCCATCGACTGATCCAGGCCTTTGTCGAGATCCGGATCGTTCATCTCGCGCTCCCTCCCACCGGCTCGATCCGGCGGCGAAGTGCCCGCAACGCGGCATGGTGTCTGGACTTGACGGTGCCGATCGGTATTCGGAGACGGTCGGCGATCTCAGCCAGCGACAGCTCCCCCCAGTACCGCAACACGACGACCAGCCGCAATTCCTGGCTGAGACACGACAGAGCGCGGCCGACCGCGTCTCGAGCAAGGGCCGCCCGGAACGGGTCGCCGCTCTCGAGATCGACCTCGTCTACGTCGAGGGCGCGCTGCTTGCCGCGCTTGCGGAGCCTGGTGCGACAGACGTTGACGAGGATCTGGCTGAACCAGGCGTGGAATCGGTCGCGCTCGCGCAGGTTCGGCCAGCCACGCCAGGCGCGAACCGAAGCCTCCTGCACCGCGTCCTGCGCCTCGGCCGAGTCGGCGAGCAGGTAACCGGCAAGCCGGTACGCCATCGAAAGCTCGGCTTCGAGAGCCGCCACGAATGCGGCATCGAAGGCACGATCCCTGACGGCCGCCGGGCGAACGGGGGTCCGAACCACGTCGGCGCCCAGATAGGCTTCTTTCGTGAACATGCCACGCTCAGTTGGCGGCCCGAGCGGGTCGCTCATGCGTGTGACTCGCGTCTCGCCAGATCGGTTCATCCCGAGATTCGCCGGTCCGTGCCGCGGTCCGGTGCCCTCGAACTGAGAGCGGATCCGGGGAGGGCGTCGAGGACGAGCTGGCTCCACGTCTCCATCTCAGCGTATGCAGCGCGAACGACCTCGAGCGTCTCGAACGAGCCCGTGAGCTTGTTCGTCTCCCTGACCGCCACCGGCCGTCCGGCCGCATCGGCCGCGTAGACGATGCCGAGGTGATGGACGCCCACCTCGACGGTGTCGTCGTTGAGCAGCCCGACGAACTCGAAATTGGGCGTGAAGTCGGCGTCGAGTTCTTCTCGCCATTCGCGGGCAAGCCCTCCGAGGACCTCACCGTCGCCCGGGTTGAGGTGGCCGCCCACACCGATCGTGTAGCGATCGTGGAGCCTGGCGTCGCCCCCGGCTCGGGTCCGCCGCATCAGAAAGATCCGATCGCCGTCGCGCAGAACCAGGTACGGAATGATCTGCTTGAGCGAGCGGTCGACCTCGGCCGACGGCCGCGGCACGTAGGCGCCCGCCGTTCGGGCTCGATCCAGGACAGAGTCCACGCCGCTTCGCTTGACGCCGAGCCACGGCTCGACGCCTTCGAAGAGCACGCCGCGCGGAACCGCGTACACGAGCTCGGGGCCGTCTTCGCTCATCGCATATCGGGATCGAGCAGGCGCTGCCGGGCGGACGTGAACCGCGCCAGAAGCGCATCCGCGTCCGGTTCCCCTTCGCGCTCGAGCTCCGCCAGCCACGCGTCGATGACGGCCCGAAGGTCGTGCAACCTACTGGCGATGGCGGCGGAGTTCATTGCGGCCATGCCGGCGCCCATCGCCGGCTCGCCTCGGGCCAGGCGCGTCATGCCCGACCAGCCGGTCGCAGCCAGAACCTCGGCGGCTCTCCAGTCCTCGTGCTCGGCCTCGCCCGGTCCACCCGCAACAGCCTCGACCATCGCTGCGGATACGACGAGCGGCATGTGGCTGATGGCCGCCACCGCGTTGTCGTGCGCGGCAGGGTCCATCGGCAGCTGAATCCCACCGCAGGCATCGATGAGCTCACCGATCCGCTCCCCATCGCACAGCCTGGCGTACTGGCCCAGGACCGTCACCCACGGCCGCCCGACGAACAGGTCGGGTTGCGCCGCGCCGTATCCGCTGAGCTCGCGGCCGGCCATGGGGTGCCCGCCGATGAAAGGCAGCCGGAGGTCGTCGGCCCGGGCGACGATACGCGACTTGGCCGAGGCCACGTCCGTGACCGTGCAATCCTCGGAAATTGCGTCTCGAAGAGGACCACCGATCTGGTCGAGGAGGTCCAGGCAAACCAGAGGCGGCGCGGCCAGGATGAGTATCTCCGAGCCGCGTACCGCTTCTTCGAGGCTCGTCGCGGCCGCGTCGACGGCGCCATCCGCGAGCGCCTTCTGAACCGGCGCCGGACTCCGGCTCCACGCCGTCACGTGCCAGGCGCCGGCGGCGGTGCGTTCGTGCAGCGCGCGGGCTATCGAACCGCCGATCAGGCCGAAACCGACGATAGAGGCTCTCACCCCGCCATTATGGCTGCGCCGCATATGGTCAGGGTCGTCGGATCTCTCGACCGCCGGCCCGGCCCCACCGGGATCGAAGACCTCAGACCTCGTCACAACGCGAACCGATTAGTGGGCTTTCGCTTGACGCTCAGCTAGAATGCGGATCGGCGGCTGGCCCGATGGTCCTGCCCAACCTTACTGCCGTCTAGGGGGCGACCCAGAGATGATCGAATCGTTCGGCGAGACCCGGCCCATTCGAGTCCTGCTCGTCGACGACCACCAGCTGCTCACTGGGGCCCTGTCCCAGATGCTCAGCCGCGAACCGGACATCGTCGTCGCGGGGGTCGCCGGCAGTGTCGCTGAGGCCAAGGCGCTGGCTCGCGAGCGTCTCGACGTCGTTCTGATGGATTACCGGCTGCCCGACGGCACCGGTGCAGAAGCCACGCGCGCGATCAAGGCGCGCTGGCCGGCGGCTCGCGTCGTGATGCTCACCGCCCTGACCGACGACGAAACAGTGTTGGAATCCATCCAGGCCGGAGCAGACGGCTACCTGACCAAGGACCGGGCCATCGACGAAGTCGTCAACGCCGTTCGGGCCGCCTATGCCGGCGAGACGCTCCTGCCTCGCTCCGTCATCGTCGGCATCGCCCAGCGCGTCGCAGCCGCGCGAGAACGTGGAACGGAACGCCGCCAGATCGAGCCTCTGACTCCGCGCGAACTCGAGGTTCTGAAGGCCCTGACCGAGGGTCTGGCCACGCCGGAGATATGCGAGCGGCTGTACATCGCGCCGAACACGCTCCGAACGCACGTCCAGAACATCATGGGCAAGCTGCGGGTCCACTCCAAGCTCGAAGCCGTTGCCTTTGCGCTTCGCCATCGGCTGGTCGAGCCGCCGAAATCGGACGACAACCTCTTCTGACGCGAGCACGCGTGACGCGGGATCAGACTCGCCGTTCCCTCAGCTGATCGCTCAGCCGATCCGGCGACGCTGACGTCCGCGGCGTTCTACGCGGCGGCGCTCACCGCTCTTGCGCACAACTCCGACCTTGACCTGACGTCGCACGTACGTGCGCCGATCTGCCTGCCGGCGATCGTCCTCCAGTGACGCGCCACACCTGGGGCAACGCCGTTCTTCGGCAAACAGTTGGGCCACCGGAACGGTCGCCCACAGGGTTCGCCCACATTTGCGACATGCGAGTCTTGGCATGAGTGGATGCTACGTCATCGGAGACGACAATCAATTGCTCGCCGAGCATCAATTCCGGGAGGCCGGAGGCGTCAAGAGGAAATACGTCGGTTTGACGATGACCGGAACGGGGGCCGGCATGATGATTACTCTGCGTTCGCTGGCAACGGCGATGCGGCGACCACTCGGGCAAGTGGTCGTATCGGCGGGTCGCTTCGCTCCCCCCGGGGCGACCCGCTCCCAGCAGCATCTCCTGCCGCCCTTCCCGCCGATCGCTATCCCCTGCCCTAGTGTCAAGTTAGACACAGAGAAGCGCCCGCCTCCGGGGGGAGAGACGGGCGCTCGGGGTCTTCGGGTGGTGAGTTTCTACCGCCGGATAGATCGCTCGCGGAGGATCAGGACGGCGGCCAGGGTCCAGACGGCCAGGACGCTCGCCCATTCGAGCCCGATCATCCGAGGCTCGCTTTGTACCAGCGCCGCGTAGACGGGTCGAGCTGGTGGGATGCCACCACGCGGCCGCGTCGGTCCGTGATGGTCGCCCAGTCGGCCGTGTCGCCGTACTCCTCGGCGATCCGTCGGCCTTCGGTGATGGTGTCGCACTCAATCTGCGGGCCTCTGGCCCATGAGTGCCCGCCGATGGTGACGAGGTAGCGGGCACTGTGGGGCGGTCGGCGGGCAGGTGGGGCCGGAGTTGCGGCGGTTGCGCTCATGGGTGCCTCCGAGCTGCGGGGTGGTACGTGAGCGCCACGATGGCCCGAGCGACGACATAGGACAGGACATAGCCGGTCGAGGCGCAGAGCACAACGAGCGCGGCAGCCTCGATCATGGCACTACCGCCGTGCCGGCGGCCGTGAGGGTGGCTCCGAGGCTGCCCACGTGCCGGCCGTGGTGTCCGGATGGCCGCGTGCAAGCCATGACGTGGCCGGCCCAATCCCGGCCGCGGTAGTCGCACTTCGCGTTCATGCCGACCACTCACTCAGAAACGCGGCCGCTTCCTGCTGGTCGACGATGGTGATGACCTGTCGGCGCTGCTCACGACGTGCTTCGCGGTAGTCCGCGAGCGCTGCGAGCCGTAGGCGATCGTCGCCGCGGGCCCGGGCCAGCTCCCAGGCATGCGCAGCCGCCAGGGCGCGTTCGTTGGGGGAAAAGGTGTCCATGGCGACCTCCCGTAATCAGGTCGCGCCTCCCGGAGAATCAGAGCGCCCCCGGGACGGCTCTACGGATTACGGCCGCTTCGCCAACCCCGAGGGCACCCTGAACCGGCCGTAATCCGATGCCGTCAAGCATAAGGGGCCGGGCCGCGGAGTTTTCCACCGTTTGAGAGCAGAGCGGGCGCCGGCGATGCGGGAATGTATCCGACTTTCCCTCACGACGGCTCATCGCAGCAGCCGCTCGATCCACGCCAGGGCCTGCCCAGAGGAGACCTGAGCCGTCGTGACGCGGAGGACGCGCCAGCCAAGGCAGATAGCCTCGTTGGCCTTTTCGCAGTCAACCTCATAGCCCCTGCCGCGTGTATGCCGACCGCCGGTCCAGGTTCCGCCGTCCACCTCTACCGCCAGGAGCCTCGCGGGCCATGCGAAGTCGAAACGGAAGCGCCGACCTGGGATGCCCCGGTACTGCGGCTCAGGCATGGGCAGCGGGTGAGCCGACAGCGACAGGGCGCGGAGTTGGCCCGCCAGCAGATCCTCGCCGTCGCTCATCGGTGACGCCTCTCCGCGCGCTCGCGCTCGGCCTTGTCGCCTTCCGGCCGGCCGAACAGACCGACCCGGCTGCGCTCGCCCTGCCAGGACGCCAGCGGCACGGCGCTCCGGTGAGGCCAGCGGCGGTACCTGTAGCCCGAACAGGCCGGATCGCCCGCCGTGCCGTGTCTGAGCGGCTCCTGTACGGCTCCGCGGCTCTCCCAGGCGATCCGGGCCGGGCAATTCGGCTCGAACGCACAACGGTCGCACGGCGGGTCGGCCATCGCTACATCGGGCTAGTTCGCCAGGACCTCGTCTTTCACGCCACGGAGCAGCCCCGCGTCGCGCTCCTCCAGAGCGGTTAGCATGCGAGCGGATCTCTCGGCCGACTCACGCGCCCATTCGCCCACCATCCACTCGGGCTTCCAGCCGTACGGGTTGCAGGCGTGGCACGTCGCCGAGTCGCGGATTGTGCCGGCATGGCGTAAGTGGCGGTCGGCAAGTTCCCCCAGGAGCGGGCCGCCGAGTATCAGGGTTTCCATTTGGCCCCGGTCGGCCGCTTCGAGGCGTACCTGGTCGCGGGCGTCGGCGGCCCCGGCCGTGGAACTGAAAAGAGACGGGCGATCGACGGCCGGCCCGAGCGTGGCTTCGATACGTTGCGCTTCGGTGAGCGCTCGGCGGCCGAGAGTGCGAAGTTTCGGCGATGGCATGGTCTATCCCCTTCGGGCTGATGGCGGCGGCGGCCCCTCAAGATCGAGATGTAGTTGCCGGAGTCCTTGCAGGAATGCGGCGCGGCTGTCGCGTTCGATGGATACGCAAGGGTTCGGGCGGCTGCCATAGCGACCCTCAACCGTCAGCCCTTCCCGGGCGATGATGTCGCGGGCCTGCTCGGCGCGGTCGAAGGCTTCGAGCGCTTTCTGTAGCGTCGCCATATGGTGCGGTTCGAGCTGGTAATCCTTCAAGATGGCGCGCCAGAGTTCGCGAGCGGGTGCGGACAGGTGGGCCGGCGCGGCGAGCGGATCGGGTGGCGTGGGCGGCTTCTTAGATGACGGCCGCGGCGTGGCGGTCACGGGGTGCCCCATTCCGAAAACGGAGGCGTCCATGAATACGAAGCGGGCGCCACGGTCTGCGAGGATCGCGATTTACCCATTCCGCGCGACATTCCAAGTTGGCGCAGCGCAGCCACGGGCCACGCCACGCCGCTATGCGCCACGCTACCGCGCGCGGTGCCCCGTTGGCGTGTATCGGCTCGGTTCGCGTTGTGCGCCATGGTCTGGGCGCTCCTACCGTGCCGGGCAGGTATGAGACGGGCTCGCGATCCAGTACCCACAGCGCGGGCATATCGAGCCGGGTTGTGCGCCGCTCCGTACCGTCGTTCCCTGGCGTGGCGTCTCTTGCGTCGGTTCGGCGACGGGTTCGAGGCGGGCGGTTATCCGTTGAGTCGTGCGGGTTCGTTTGTTCGGCATCGTGGCTCCTATCGGATGGCAGAGGATCGGAGAGGGTGGCCGACCCTCTGCCTCCGGGCGTGGCGACATGGGAACGAAGACCGCTCAACTTCCCCACGAGCGCCGCTTGATTGACGGCGTCGCCTGCGGACCGCGGCGAGCCTTGGCGATCGCGTCCGCGGCGGCGGCTGTCGCGAGTGCTTCGCGCTCCCGCTCCGGCACCAACGCCAGGGCGCCGGCGTCATTGCGGGCGATCGCGAGCTTGACGAGGGCGTCATGCGCGGCGGCGAGCCGCTTGCAGGTCTCATCGGTAGCGGCGACCTCGCCGAGCCGTTGCTTGCGGGCGGCGAGCGTCTTATCGACCAATGCCAGGGTGTCGGCGATCGTCTTCGGTTTCGCCTGGGTTGGGGTGGCGGATCGGTTCGTGGCTCGGCCCGGGACGGCCGAGGGGATGGGTGGGTTTCCGCCGAGTGTCATGGCTGCCTCACAGTCCGAGGTTCAGGCGGCGCCGGCGCTCGGGATGGCGGAACCGCATCAAAGTGTTGACGTTGTAGCCCGCGCTGACGTTTGGGACATAGCCGCGCCATTGGGCCGGAATGTCCAACAGCTCGGCCTGGATTGCGGCCGTCTTTTCGATCAAGAGGAAACGCTCTTCCTCGCAATCGAGCAGGTTGAGAACCGCCCGCTCGATTGCGTCATTGGACGCCGTAACCGCGTCGCCGCAAGCGAGCAGTGCCGAGCGAAGCTCGGCGGCGTTGGCGATTGTCCGCTTGCCCGTCACGAGCTGCTGAGCGGTGCCGTAGGCACCGGTCGCACGCTCTACCAGCTCGCCGAGTTCGGCAATCTCGGCCTCGATCCGGGCACGGTCGGCGCGGAGGCCGCGGGTTGCGGCCGGGTCGAGCGTGGCCCTGGCCTGCTCTATCTTGCGATCGAGTTCGGCCAGGTCTGCCGAGAGTCCGTCGCGTTGAGACACGAGCCCGTCGCGACGTTCGAGGGCTGAGTCGGCGGCCGTCTGCAATTCTTCGAGCGGTCGCGAGTCGACGGGCTCGGGGGTCGGCTCGGGTTCGGACGGAACGGGTCGGAGTGGCGGCGCGACCGGTACCCGAGCGCGCACCGTTACGGCGATTCCGGCCACCTGCGAAGGGTCAAAGCCGCCCATCGGCGCGCCGGCGTCGGCGTTGTTCATCGTTCGGCCTCCGGAAGTGGGTGGAACGGCCTCGGCGGTGTCGGCTCCAACGGAACCGGATTGCTCGGAACGCCGATGCGATCGGCCGGCCAGGTCGGATCGGGGGTGCTCAGGTTCCCGTCCAGGCGGCTCGGATCGTTCCATCTCGCGACGGGGCTGTCCGGGGCAACCTGCCCGCGGCGGTTCGGATCGGGCGGCTTGTTATGGACGCTCATTGCGGGTCCTCCAAAGTGTCGAGCGGGGATTTCCGCGGCAGAACCGCGGGCGGGTTGGTCAGGTTCTCCTGACCGGGATGCGGCATTGAGGGCGGATCGGGCAGGCGGGCGGGCGGCACGACGGCCGGGCCGGTCTGGGGTTGAGCCGGTAGCGGCCGGTCAAGCCCCTGGCCTACGCGGATCGCGTCGGCGTCTCTCTTGAAAGCGTCCATCGGTGATTACTCCTGTCTGTAGGTTTGGTTCGTCGCTACCACGTCGCCCCGCCTTTCGCCGTGACGCTCTCTGCAACGGCCAGGCCACGCCTGCCGTAACCTCTAGCGCCCGGGCCGCGGGCCAACCTATCGGCGACTGACGGGTTCGGCCCGTCGTCCGTAGTCCTCGGGGTAATGCCCGCCGGAGCCGGAAGAGCTAGTAACGGCTCCGGCGGGATCGAATGGGCGGCCAGGATGAGGCAGGCGCGCTCGAGGTCGGAGTTCGGGAGGACGTTCACGACGGCACCCCTCTCGCCTCATGGCGCCCGCGGTGGGCGGCTGCCCAAGCGGCAGCCATCGGATCGCCTGGCTCTAGGTGATAGTCGCGGCAAGCGCGGCAACAGAACCGCTTGTCAATGCGGCCGATGATCGGCAGTCCGCAACCCTCGCAAGGTCGCTCCGGGTTGTGAACGCGCCGGCGGGCGTTGTACTCGTCTCGAACCTCAGCCCGCCATTGGCGGGTGCGATCCGCGGCACACTGGCGGCACCATGACGAGAGCCCGTCACGCATGCGGCGGTTCGTCCCGAACGCGGACAGCGGTAGGGTTCGCTCGCACCGGGTGCAGAGTCGGCTGGTTGCAGCGGACGCAGGGCGGGTCATGGCTGGCCTCCGGTTGTCTCACGCAAGGAGCGTTTTCTTGCTCGCCAAAAAGAGACGTCACGGTCTACAGCATCGCCAAATACCCATTCCGCTCGAAATGACTCAGCACGCTGTCTAGGTTCGGCGAGGCCGGTCGACCGTGGCTCCTGACGTGTTAGCCGTTTTCGACTAACTGCCTCTGTCGCGCAAGGGGGTGAACCGGGTGTACACCGGGTGAGGTTCGCGAGTTCACCCGGGTGTGTCCGTTTGGTGCGTCCGGACACAGACACACCCACAGCCCCAGGGTTCATGGTCGGATCTCCCGCGGCGCCGTGGGCAACATAAGTTGCATCGGCCGGGGCAGTGGCGCCCCGGGGTGTGAATCACGGACCACGCGGAAGTCCGAGGTCCTGCCGCTGTAGCCGCAGGGGCAGACGCGCATGGCCGGGTTGTTCTCATCCCAGCCGGGGCGGAACGTCCCGAGGTAGCCGAAGTCATGGGCCGGCCGGACGGCCTTGCAGCTCGGGCAGCGGCGGAACCGCCAAGGCCCGCTCATGCCGTCGCCCCTGAGCAGATGTCACACACGAAGCCGGAGCCGTCGCGACGGTGATTGAATTGGTGCCCGCTGTAGTCGGAGCAGACGATCGTTTCGGAGTCGATTAGCGGAAGTAGCGGAAGTAGAGGGCTGTTTGCGTAACTTTCTATTTCTCTTAGCTCACGTGGAAACTCCGCAAAATGGCTTGTACTTCCGCTACTTCCGCTAATCCCGCCATCTCGGGCCAGTTGAGCGCCTGCGAAGTAGACCTTCTCCTTGTTGGTGAAGCGCCGGATGCGCTGGTCCCGCTCTTCGAAGTAGGCGCCGAAGGCGGTGCGCTTGAACCGTTCCTTCTCCGGCACCCCCTCCGTCTCGCACCAGGCCAGATAGGCGGCGTGGAGCTCCTTGAGGGGCACCGAGGCGCCCTTCTCGAAGACGAGCCGCCCCGCCAGGAAGCCGCCGAGCTGGTCCTCGTCGGCCCGGTAGGCTTGCGTCTTGACCTGGACGGCCTCTGGGAACGGCCAGAGGGAGCGGCCAGCCGCGAAGGCGACGGCGCCCCGAACCGCCCAGGATAGGATGCCGGAGGCTTCGCCGGCCAGGCTCTCCCCGAGGTGCTCTTCCTCCGGTGGCCCGTCCTCACCCGGCTTGGCGAAGTGAACCGGCCAGGGCACGAGCGCTATCCGGCGCCAGAAAGCATCCGTGGCGTCGTCGGCAGCCGGCAGGTGGTTCGTGGCCAGGATGAGGCTGTGGGTCGGCTCCCAGCTCGCCGGTGCGCCATACAGACCACGGCCCGTCATCTGATCGATGCTCACGAGCCTCTTGAGCGTCCCGCCTTCGAGCTTCGCAGCCTTGTCGGGCTCCTTGGCGAAGGCAATGCGGGCGCCTCTGAGGGTCATGAGATCAGGGGTCGCCTCGCCCGCTCGGCGGTGCGAATTCACCAGGGTCTCGATCGCGATCTCGACGGCGTACTCGCCGAAGGCAGCCCGCAACGTCTTGAGGGTCACGGACTTGCCGTTATTACCCTTGCCGTGCCAGACGGCGAGGAGTTCCTCGGACTTGCCCACCAGGGCAGCGCCGATCAGCAGCTCGAACCAGTCCACGAGCTCCTGATCGTCGGCGAAGACTTCGCGAAGGAAGCGGTCGAAGCGTGGGCACTTGGCGGCAGGG
The DNA here is from genome assembly GCA_049521175.1 of Candidatus Limnocylindrales bacterium. Classification (GTDB taxonomy): domain Bacteria; phylum Chloroflexota; class Limnocylindria; order Limnocylindrales; family CSP1-4; genus Fen-1039. The sequence continues at coordinate 91,886 of JBEKPB010000013.1, read as the reverse complement.
TCGAAGTTGACCAGGGTCGAGCGGGAGATCATGTCTTCGGGCCGACCGTCGCGCAGCTCGCCGGTTCGGAGATCCACCACACCGTTGTTGCAGCAGAGCAGGTGCGGGTCGGGGTCCCAGGCGTCGGCGCGAGTGGCGATCGGTAACATGATCGAGGCGAGTTCGAGCCCGGCGGTTACGGCGGCATTGGTCGCACCGGCCGTCTGGACTTCGGCGAGGGCATGCTGCCGATCGTCCGCGTGGAGCGCGAGCCGGTAGCGATCGGCCAGGGTTTCGAGCCAGAGCCGCTCGATAGTGCCGTCTTCGTCCGGCTGCCAGCGGTGCCCGGCCCAGATGAGCCATCTACCGCGACCGTGGTCGTACCGGACGCGATCGCCAGCCATTCGGGAGAAGTACCAGGCGGCAGCGGATTGCTTGGTCAGATGGGCGGGCGCATCGTCTTCCGACGGGCCTCCGCTGCCGAGACCGAGCTCGGGGTCGTCGAGCAGCGTCATGGGACTGCCTCCCACTCGTTTATCAGGTCCTGGAGGTTCGGGTACTCCGGGGCGGGGTTCCACTCGCGGGCTACGACCCGAGAGAGCGGGCAATCCTTCGGATGTCCGCCACGATCGCGGATACGAGCGTCGAGCGAGGGGACATGCCGTCGCCATTCGTTCGCGCTCCACAATCGCCTCACGGCGACGTAGGCCGCGATGGTCCTCAGGTCGGCGAGGTCGTGGTCGCTCAGGACTCGCCGCTCAACCGCCGTTGTCATGCTCACCTCGCACCTCCGAGGGTGGCTCTGAGGTCATCTTCGAAGGCGTGGTTCATGAGGCCCCCAGCCCGAGTACGCCTTGCGAGCAGCGGCGGGCGGCCGACTCGCACCAGCGTTCCTCGAGTTCGATGCCGATAGCGCGGCGGTTCAGGGACTTGGCGGCCACGAGAGTCGAGCCGGAGCCCATGAAGGGGTCCAGGACGGTACCTCCGCCGATCTTGACGAGGAGGTACTTCATCAGGGCGACCGGCTTCGGCGCGGGGTGCAGGGCGTAGTCAGCGGCGACCGCGTTGATATGGATAACCGCCGAGTCGCGTCGCCCATTCAAGGGGCCAGTCCGAGCGACCTGAATCAGTTCCCAGGTCGGCTTCCAACAGGTCGCTACGTCGCCTCCGCCCGCGACATGCTCCCCCTTGTCCCAGACGAGAAACTGTCGCCACTCGCCGCGCCAGGGACGCATCGGGGTCGCGAACATCACCGTGGGCAACGCCTGATCGGCTGCCCAATCGGCTACCGCCTGGCCAACCTCGCCGTCCCCATCGTTCAGGATCGTCCAGTCGCGATTAGCTCTGCGTCCATCTCGGCGCCCGTGGTTCTCGAGGGCGATCCCATACGGCGGGTCCGTCACGAGTACGTCCGCCTCGACGGATGACAGCAGTTCGCGGCAATCGGCGTGGTAGATGACGACCAGGTCGTCCTGGTAGTAGGACCTCACAGCGCGGCCCTGATTTCATCGAAGGTGCACGACGCGAAGCAGTGGAGCAGCGCTTTCTCGCCGTCCCAGCGCCACGAGAGCGACGCTGCGCGATCCTCGTGGGCCGGGCATCGCACCATGCCGCTCTGCCGCGACAGGTCCGCTCCGAGACGTTCGAGGATGGCGCGCTGGTCGAGCGGGGTCCCACCCGGCCGGACCACGACCCTATGCCGCGGCTGGCCTTCAGGTTCACTTAGGTGCAAGAGGATCGCGCGGGCCTTCACGCCATCGAGCGGCCAAGTTGCGCCAGTCTGCCAGCCGATCCGCTCGGGCTCCCAATCGTTCGCGAGCCAGTCGAAGCGTCGCGGCAGGACGGCGAGCTGATCGCCTTCGCCTTCGGGATCGACCATCGCCAACCGGGCACGCTCGGCGATAACGTCGGCGACGAACGGCGGCAAGTTGCCGCGGGGCGGCATGTTCACCCCGCAAGTCGGGCAGCCGCTCACGACGCGGCCTCCCGCAACCGCTCAATCGGCGTCCTGGCGATGCGACGCATGATGTCGCGTTCCGACTTCTCGGCGGCCTCGACAACCTGAAGCGCCGCCGGGTCGATGGTCCCGAGAATGGCCTGGTCCACGATGTCCACCAGGACCTCGATGGGTAGAGCCTCGACTTCAACGGAGCCTCGACCGCTGAACCCTGCGGTTCGTGGATCGCTCGCCTTCGGTGGCCTCGAAGGTAGGCGGTACTCGTCAACCTGTTCCTGGGTCAGAGCCAGGCGCTCGAAGTCGAGCCAGCCCGTATCGGTCATGGCGTCGGCGAGCTCGCCCACAAAGAGGCGGGCGGCGGCGGTGACCTGGCGCAAGCCGGCAACCGTTCGCCCGACCTGAATTGCAGCCGCGTATAGGCGGAACGTCTGCTCGAGGTCCCGGAAGATATCTTCCCCAGACGGGTCGAAGTCGCCGACGTGGAAGATGATCACCCTCTTGCTGCTCTGGTGCGCTGCCACTGCATCCTGAGCGGCCGTCCAGAGATAACCACGAGACGAGTAGCCGCGGCCGATGAATGTCGGGATCGTGTAGCGCTCGGCCACCGGGGCGATAACGCTGCCGATGGAGTCAGACTCGGCCCAGAGTTGGACGGAGTAGTGCTGGTCCCGCATGAGATTTCGGCGATAGAGCATGGCCGAGTCGGTCAGCAGGTCCTCGATGCCATCGAAAGTGCGGACCGCAAAGACGGCCCGAACATGGTCGACGATCGAGCCCCACGGGATCGTGCCATCCTCGCGGAGGTCAACAACCAACCGCTTGAGCTTGCCGTACGCGGCCTCGGTCTTCGGGAGTGCTCCGGTCGAGACGAGGGCGTAATAGAGTTGGCGAAGGGTCATGGCGTCGCGTTCGGCCAGGATTGCCCGGGCCTGCCGGCCGAGCAGGATCGTCTCGGCGGCGCGACCTCGGCGCCGGGTGGAGACCTTTTGTGTCCTAGGTTGAAAATGCCTCGGTCCGCCGAGATGGGCAAACTGGCGTTCGATCTCGTCGACGGCGGCTTGAACAGCCTGCTCGCGCTCGGCGTTCATGGCCGCACCAACGTGAGTCGTGGCAGGATCGCGCCGGCGGGCTCCGAGTCGGGAGCGGCCGGCGCGAGAAGGCTGGCGATGTTGTCGCAGACGAGGGCCTCGGCGGGTCTCGCGGTCTGTCGCAATATCCTCGCCAGAACGGCGAGCCGATGCGCGGCAACTTCGGCACTGGACATTCCGGCCGGCTCCGGCCCAGACTGATTAGGTCGGTCGTGCATGTCGGTGCACCTCCGGCGCAGCCGGACCGGGAGTCACATTCGCCGGTCCGGCTTTCCTTGTCTGCGCCAACAGAGCCCGAACGAGCGCGGCTTGCGGCGGCGTTAGATCGCCCAGGCGTAGAGGGCGCCGGATGGCAGTCGGCTCAGCCATTGCGAGCCAACCCCGCGAGCTGAACGATAGCGGCGGCATAGGGGTCGGCCGATCCGTCGCGCTCGACTGTCGCAGCGGCGACAGCGGCGTGGTACTTGGCGGCGGCGGCCTCGGTAACGGCCCCCAGCGCCTCCAGCATGTAGATGCGCTGCGTTGACACTTCGAGCTTCGCCGCGACCTGCGCCGCGGTTAGATGGGCCCGTATCCGAGCCACCCGAAGGGACCGGCCACTAGGACCTGTTGCACGTCTCATTGCACGTAGTATCCTGCGTTGAGCAGCACTCAGGCCCGCTCAGAACGTGACAGAACGTAACGAAGTTGGCGAGACAATGGACCAAATCAACGCTTCGCGTCCCATCGGGAAGGGAAGGCAGGGAAAGGCTCCAGCCTGGCAATTCCGGGAACCTGAGCTAGAGCGCGCCGCGAGCCAAAGCCATGTAGTCGGCTGGCGTCGGCCGTCCAGGGTCCGGCTAGAGGGAAACGAGCTCGTGTTTGACTGGCCGGTCCTGTTGCCGGCCACGGCCCAGGCATGGACGGCCGCTCAGGTCGGCCCACTGCCATGGGGGGAATGGCGCGAGCAGAGGCAGCTCCTCATGACCATGGAGAATCCGCAGGGCAAGACGGGCCCCGGCCTGACCGCGCGCCTTGATCGCTGCGAGGTCTATCCGACCGTTGAGATGCTGAAGGGGTTCGCGGGCCTCGGGGATGCTGACGACCAGACGATCCGGGCGTTTGCTGCGCAGTACGGTGCGCTTCAGGAGGCGTTTAGCGAGCCGGCGCCCTCGGTTCTGCCAGCCAGGCAAACGCTCGACTTCTGGCGGGGTGTGAGCCGCGACTTCGCGGAAGCGCTGCGGGTCAGTAGAGCGGTCCGAACCGCTCGCGCATCGCGGGACCTGGCATGGACTGTCAACCGCCACCTGTTGCTCGCCGGGGTCGAGGAGTTCTTATCGTTTGGCAAAGACGGGCACCCACGACTCCTACGGTCATCCGGCGGCCTGTACGGCGGGCTCGCGGTTGAGTTGCTGCTGTCGGTTGCCGGCTGTGGCTCGCGTCTGTGCGGGGGCTGCGGGGCAACTCTGCCGAAGGGCGGCCGGAGATTCTGTGGCGACTGCCGGGGCAACGGAACGGCAGCGGCCATCCGACAGCGGCGTTGGCGGGAGGTTCATCGCTCTCCCGACGTTATCGCCGGATAGGCCGCCCGTCGCGGCCGCTCGGCTGGCCTTACGGGGATCGCTCGGCGACTAGCGGGAGCGGGCGGCCCCCGGAGCCTAGCGGCGGGTGCCTATCGGGCCCTAGTCGGCTCGCCACTCCGGCACGCGCCAGACGTAGCCATCGGGGCGCGGCTGGAATGTCTCCGGGTCCACGTCGACCCGCTCGAACAGCGCCCGTAGAACGCCGTTGAGCGTGGCAGACGACTGCGACCAATCGACGGCCGGTATCGCCACAACCTCCGAGCGCGTCTCAAGCCGTCCCAGGGCGTCGGAGATGGCCGCTAGCCGACGATCACGATCGGCGCGGTCGATCGTGCCGTCCATGAAGGACTCGATAACCCTGGCCCGTCGCGATTCGAGCTCGGCGCGCTCGGTATCGTCGCCGGCGGTCTCGATCGCCTCTGGGGCTCGCAGGTGAGCCACCTCTTCCTGGATCGCGGGCAGGATCGCGGCTTCCGGCACCGATGCCCGCGGATGAGGTCCGGCCGCGAGCCGGCAGGCATAGCGGACGTTGCCGTCGCGATCCCGCTTGCCGGTCAGCGGCGTGCCACAGGTCCCGCACCGAAGCAGGCGGGCCAGTAGGTAGTTAGCGGGCCCTGGCCTGGCGCCTTGAGTGGAGATCCCGACCGACGGGTCAAGGCGGCGGATGAGCCGTGCCACTGACGACGGCCACCAGCCGCGCCGGGAGTTCCGACAGGGTACTCGCCGCTCGTTCAGGAGCCGGGCCGTGCCGTTGAAACTGCCCGCCTCGTGCCATGCCGCGAGTACGGCGTCAACGTCGTGGTTCGGCCGGTCGCCGTACAGCGGCACGGTCCGCAACGTCTCGCCTCGCGCGCTCTTGGCGACCATCGCGGCTCGCATCCGCTCCCCTGCCACGTCGGCCTCGAACGCTGCCACCGATGCCAGGATCGCGGCCGTCATGCGTCCCGAGGCGGTCGAAGTGTCTACCACGTCGGCCTCGAGCCGGACCGGGATGCCTTGCGCCGCGCACGTCTCGAATAGCTTTGTCAGCTCGGAGACGGAGCGGGCCAGGCGCGACATGCTGTAGCTGTAGACGGCGGTACAGGCGCCGGACTCGATCGCCTTCCAGAGCCCGTCATATCCGGGCCTCTTGGATCGGCCGAGCCTACCCGACTTGTCCCAATCGGAGAGCAGGACGAGGGTGTCGGCGTCGCCGTGGCGGGCTGCCATCGCCCGGACCGCAGCCTCTTGAATCGCCTCGGAGTTCTCGCGGGTCGGATCGTGGACGACTGACTTGCGGAGGTAGGCGTATGCGGTCACCTGTCGGCGCCTCTTGCGGGTGTAGCCATCATAACACTAGCGCCTCCTCCAGCGATCGGCCTGCCCACCAACCGATCCGAGCCCTGAATCGAAAGAGCCGCGCAAGAGCGCGGCTCTTTCCTTGCGGTGCGGACGGGATTACGCCTCGACGGCCTCGAGGGCATGCCTGACCTCTTCGGCCGGATACTCGTAGTCCTCGAGCTGGCCCGAGAGGTAGCGCTGATACGAGCTCAGGTCGAAGTAGCCGTGGCCGGACAGGTTGAAGAGGATGACCTTCTTCTGGCCCGACCGCTTGGCCTCCAGCGCCTCATCGATCGCGACGCGGATGGCGTGCGTCGACTCGGGTGCCGGGATCAGGCCCTCGGTGCGAGCGAACTGGATGCCCGCCTCGAAACATGGCCGTTGATGAACACTGCGGGCTTCGATGAAGCCTTCGTGCTTGAGGAGACTCACCTGCGGTGACATGCCGTGATATCGGAGGCCGCCGGCGTGGATCGGTTCGGGGATGAAGTCGTGGCCCAGCGTGTACATCTTGACCATCGGCGCCATCTTGGCCGTGTCGCCGTAGTCATAGGCGTAGCGACCGCGAGTCATGCTCGGGGCGGCCTCCGGCTCAACGGCGATGATCTGATACTTGCGACCGCCGCGGAACGTTAGCCCGAGCCACGGGAAAGCGATCCCGGCGAAGTTGGAGCCGCCGCCGGCGCAGGCGATGATGGTGTCGGGCTCCTCTCCTGCCATCTCCATCTGCTTGATGGACTCGAGCCCGATCACGGTCTGATGGAGCAGGACGTGGTTGAGCACAGAGCCGAGTGCGTAGTGCGTGTCCTCACGCTTGACGGTGTCCTCGACGGCTTCGCTGATGGCGATGCCGAGCGAGCCGGTGCTGTTGGGGTGCTCGGCCAGAATCGCCCGGCCGGCATCCGTCTCCTCGCTCGGGCTAGCCACCACGCTCGCGCCGTAGGTCTCCATCATCAGGCGCCGGTACGGCTTCTGGTCGTAGCTGGCCCGGACCATGTAGACCTTGACTTCGATGCCGAACATGGCGCCCGCATATGCGAGCGCGCTGCCCCATTGCCCGGCCCCGGTCTCGGTGGCGATGCGCTTGATGCCTTCTTCCTTGTTGTAGAAGGCTTGGGCGATGGCGGTGTTCGGTTTGTGGCTGCCGGCGGGGCTGACGCTCTCGTTCTTGTAGTAGATGTGAGCCGGCGTGTCGAGCGCCTTCTCGAGCCGGAGTGCGCGGACGAGTGGACTCGGTCGGTACTGCTTGTACAGATCCCGAACCGGGTCTGGGATCTCGATCTCCCGCTCGGTGGAGACCTCCTGCATGATCAGAGCCATCGGGAAGAGCGGAGCGAGGTCGGCGGGTCCGAGCGGCTGGTGCGTGCCCGGATGGAGTGGCGGCGACTGCGGCACTGGCAGGTCGGCCGAGATGTTGTACCAGGCTCGCGTAATCTGCTCTTCGCCCAGCGTGAAGCGGGTACGTTCGACCATCCGACTCCTCCCGCCGGCCAACCGGCGACATAGGCTGCAAGGTGCCCGTGGTCGCCCCAACACGACTGTGGCCGCGCAAGCCTAGCGGCTATCGGGGGGGCGGCGCAAGGTGCTTGAGCGCGACCGGGAGGCAGCCGAGTGGCGAGGTGGGCAGTGCCCTCCCCTACGAGATCGGGGCCTCGGCCAGGGCCTCGTAGCGAGCCGGGCCTCGGCCCAGCACGCTCTTGTAGAGAACGAGCCGATCGGCCTCCCACGCTAGCTGGAGATCCATCGCCGCCTCGACCAGGCGTCTGGCGCGTTCGTCGGCGCCTGGGACGCCGTCGGTTCGGGCCAACGTAAGGTGCGGAGCGAACGGCCGTCCTTCGGGCGGCCAGCCCAATGGCTTCAACTCGGTCTCCAGGCGGCGAGCCAAGTCGGCGAGCTCCGCCGCCCCCTCGGCGATGCCGATCCACAAGACTCGCGGCCGGCCCGGATTGGGAAATGCGCCGCCGCCCGAGAGGACGACACGGAACGGAGCCGCTCCCTGCACCGTGGCCGCCAGTGCGACCGCCAGATCGTGCTGGCGATCATCCGGAGTTGCGCCCAGAAACCGCAGGGTCAGATGAAGGCCCTCGACGCTTACCCAGCGCGGCTGCCCATGGGCTCTCTCGTCTATCGGGGCGCCAGCCACGGTCTCCATGAGCTCCCGGATTGCCGTTCGGACGTTCTCCGCCAGTGGGACGGCAACGAACAGCCGGCTCGTGCTGGGAGGGTCGTCGGGCGGTCGGACGAACGGCCGGCGCCAGCCAGGAGGGCCGCCGGGACGCGGAGCCGCGTCTCCACGCATCTCCCGCTGCGATCTCATCGGCCGCTCTCAGTCAATCGTTGTAGAGACGTTCCTCGATCAGCTTCTCCTGGACGGTTCGACCGTTCGGATCGAAGCACGAGAACTCGAAATGCTTCTCGAACTCGAGATCGACGTTGTCCACGCCGCCGCGGTTCTTCTCGACGGTGAGGATGATCCAATCGCGGAACCGCTGAGCCTGGTACGGGTTGAACTCGATGTTGACCTTGGCGACGATGTGGTACTTCTCGTTGATGATCAGGATGATGTCGGCCTCATAGTTGATCGCGGACGAGCCACGGAGATGGTGGTTACGCAGCCGCTGGGCCTTGAGGCCTTCCTTGTCCGCGGCGACGATCGAGATCATCGCCACCTGCTCTGATAGAGCGATGTCCTTGAGCCCGTTGACGATGTACGTAACCTTCTCCGCCTCGGTGCTCGGCTCAGGGTGCATCGGCACTTTCTGCATATAGTCGACGACCACCAGCAAGCGCCGGTCGCCGGAAAGGGCCCGGTGCTGCTGGACCAGCGTGCGGATGTTCTCGATGGTGCACGCCGTCTGCGAGCCGCGCAGCAGGAACAGGTTCTGGCCGTAACGGGCGATCCGGTCCAGGCTCGGCCGCAACCGCTGGTTGGCGGTCAGGCCCGCTCCCCCGCCGCCTTCGGCCATCCACGAGGCCATGATCTCCTTGCGGACGTCCTGGATCTTGATGGCTCCGGTCTTCTGCGGCAGATGGGCCAGCGCCGACTCCAGGGCAACGAGCCGGTTGAGGAGGTACTGCTCTTCGTGCTCGAAGCAGATGAACAGGACGTTGGCCTGGCCGCTGGAGGCGACGTTACGCGCCATCTGCAGGGCCATGGTGGTCTTGCCGGTGCCCTGTGCCCCGCCGATAAGCATCAGTTCCCCTGGCCGGATCCCACCGCCAAGCGTCTTGTCGAGCATCCCGAATCCGATTGGGACGGGCTGGTACTCGGCGAACTTGCCGCTGACCAAGTTGTCGTTGAGGTCGACGAGCACGTCGAGCGCAGAGCGCGGAACTATGCTCCCGTTGTCGGTGTCGAGGCGCCACGTCGGCTCCGAGGGTTCGGCCGGCGCGTCTTGCGATCGATCGGTTGTCGTCACTTGTGCCTCCAGCCAGGTCTCAGTCGGAGAGCAACGTCCGGCATCGTATCAGCGTCCCGCAGCCTGGGCACGCATCCAATCTGCACTCGTCCGCTCGCCTTCGACCATTTTGCGCTCCGGCACCGGTTTACTCGCCGGAAAGGCCGGCATCTCAGAGATTATCGAGCGCAGCCACCTCGTCCCAGTATCGGGCAATTGCCCGAATGCCGGTCTCGTAGTTGGCCATCGTCATCCGTTCGTTCGGAGAATGGAACCGCCCGTCGGGCGGGGCAAAGCCGAGCAGGACCGTGGAGAGCCCGAGAATCGACTCGAAGCTGGCGCAGACCGGGACCGAGCCGCCCTCCCGCATGAATAGCGGCGCGGCTCCGAACGTCGCCTCGAGCGCCCGCGCAGCAGCCTGAGTCGTGGGGCCGTCGATCGGCGTCAGGCTTGGCTTGCCGTCGCCCAGCCGGGTGATGTGGTACCGAATCGAGCGAGGTGCAACACCATCGATGTATGCCGCAACGAGCTTGAAGATCTTCTCGGGATCCTGATTGGCGACCAGCCTGCAACTGATCTTGCCGTGCGCATGCGCCGGGATGATGGTCTTTGGCCCCTCGCCCTGGAAGCCGCCCCAGATGCCGCATACGTCGAGCGTGGGGCGGGCGCCGAGGCGCTCCAGTGTCGTGTAGCCCGGCTCGCCGTGAAGCTGCGGCACCCCGAGCTCCTCGCAATATGCCTCTTCGTCGAACGGCAGCAGCGCCAGCGCCTCGCGCTCGCGGTCGGTGAGCTCGAGTACGTCGTCGTAGAAGCCGGGAACCAGGATCCGGCCGTCGGGGCCCTTCAGCTCCGCCACGATCTGGCAGAGGGCATTGATCGGGTTGTCGACCGCGCCGCCGAAACCACCCGAATGCAGGTCCGCGTCGCTGCCGGTGACATCGATCTGGAAATACACGATCCCACGCAGGCCGACCGTGATCGCCGGCAGGTTGCCCTCGAAGAAGGCCGTGTCCGAGATGACGGCGAAATCCGCCTTGAGGCGGCCCTTGTTCGCCTCGAGCCAGGCATCCAGGTGGATGGAGCTCGCCTCTTCCTCGCCCTCGAAGATGTACCGCAGGTTGAGCGGCAGCGAGCCTCGCACCCGGAGGAGCGCCTCGGCGGCCCGAACGTGCATGTGGAGCTGCGACTTGTCGTCGGCAGCGCCGCGGGCCAGCATCAAGCCATCCTTCACCACCGGGACGAAGGGTGGCGACTCCCACAGGTCGAGGGGATCCACTGGCTGGACGTCGTAGTGGCAGTAAACCAGGACAGTGGGCTTGCCGGACGCGTGGAGCCAGTCGGCGTAGACGACAGGGTGACCGCCGGTCTCCGAGACCTCGACATTCTCCAGGCCGACGGCCCGCATGTCGGCCGCGATGTACTCAGCGGCAGTGCGACAGTCGGGGGCGTGAGCCGGGATACCGGAGATGCTGGGGATCCGAAGCAGCTCCTTGAACGACTCGAGCCGCCGCTCCTCGGTCGACTTTAGGAAAGTCTCCAGGGCTGCGTCCCCCGCGGCGTTGGCGATCGCGTCAGGCATCGGTCCTCCGGCTTGCTGCTCCCAGCCGATTGTATCTACACGCAGGCATCACCGATACCCGCGGCTCACGCCTGCACAACAGAACCGGGCGGCTGAAGCCGCCCGGTTTTAGGTTCGGAGCTGAGTCTGCCTAAGACGGGCTGGGCGTCGGGTTGGGCGTCGCCGTCGGAGGCGGTGTGGGCTTCGGGGCGTCGAGAACGGCCGATCCGGTCAGGGCCGGAATGATGCCGTGGACGTTCGTCTTGGGCGGCAGGTCCTCGAAGATCTTCTCGAACTCCTCCGACTCGACCGTCTCCTCGGCGATCAGCTTGTCCGCGAGTGTGAGCAGCTTGCTCTTGTACTCGGTGAGAACCGCTGTGGCCCTGGCGTAGCCGTGCTCGATGAGGGAGCGGACTTCCTCGTCGATCATCTTCGCCACGTCGTCCGAGTAGTTACGCTGCTCTCCGATCTCGCGCCCGAGGAAGATCATCTCGTCGCGTTTACCGAACGCCAGCGGGCCGAGCTTGTCGCTCATGCCCCACTCGGTGACCATGCGTCGAGCCAGATCCGTGGCCTTCTCAATGTCGTTGGAGGCGCCCGTCGTGGTGTCGCCGAAGACCAACCGCTCGGCGGCATTGCCACCCAGCAGTCCGGCGATCTTGTCCTCGAACTCGGTCTTGGATTGCAGATAGCGGTCTTCCGTGGGCAGGGCCATGGTGTAGCCGAGAGCCATGCCGCGGCTGATGATCGTGACCTTGTTGACCGGATCGCATTTGGGCAGGACGCGCTGGACGACGGCGTGGCCACCCTCGTGGATGGCTATGATCCGCTTCTCCGCGTCCGAGATGATCCGGCTCTTGCGCTCGGGTCCAGCAATGATCCGCTCCAGAGCCTCGTTGAACTCCGGCATGCCGATGACCTTGCGGTTGCGTCGCGCGGCCAGGATGGCAGCCTCGTTCACGAGGTTGGCCAGGTCCGCGCCGGACATGCCCGGAGCCTGGCGGGCCAGGTTCTCCGGATCGACCGTCTTGTCGAGCGGCTTGCCCTTGGTATGGACCTTGAGGATCGCCACGCGGCCTCGTAGGTCCGGCCGGTCCAGGATGACCTGACGGTCGAAACGACCGGGTCGGAGGAGCGCCGGGTCGAGGACGTCGGGCCGGTTCGTGGCGGCGACGACGATCACGTTGGTGTTGGTGTCGAAGCCGTCCATCTCGACGAGGATCTGGTTGAGGGTTTGCTCGCGCTCGTCGTGTGATCCGCCGAGGCCGGCGCCGCGCTGGCGGCCGACGGCGTCGATCTCGTCGACGAAGACGATGCAGGGCGAGTTGCGTTTCGCCTGGTCGAAGAGGTCGCGGACGCGGCTGGCGCCCACACCGACGAACATCTCGACGAACTCGGAACCCGAGATCGAGAAGAACGGCACTCCCGCCTCGCCGGCTACCGCCCGAGCCAGCAGGGTCTTGCCGGTGCCGGGGGGCCCGACGAGGAGCACGCCCCTGGGGATGCGCGCGCCGAGCGAGTTGAACTTCTCGGGGTACTTGAGGAACTCGACGACCTCCTGGAGGTCCGTTTTGGCCTCATCGACGCCTGCCACGTCGGCGAAAGTCACGACCGTCTTGTTGCCGAGGAACATGCGCGCCCGGCTCTTGCCGAAGCTCAAGGCCTGGTTGTTAGTGCCCTGCGCCTGACGCATGAAGAAGAAGATGAGCAGCACGACCAGTGCCACCGGCACGACCGTGCTGATCAGGAGGACGATCCAACCGGTGTCGGCCGGCTTGTTCACCGAGTAGTTGATGGTCGACTTGACGCCGGCCTCGTTCAGCCAACCTTCGATGACCGCTGACTCGCCGATCGATGGCGAGTCGGACTGGACGGAGTACTGCGATCCGTTCTTGTCCGTGATCGTGAGGGTCGTGTCCTGGCGGACGACGGTCGTCACGTTGCCGGACTTGACGTCATTCTCGAAATACGAATAGCCCTGCGACGTCGGCTGCGAGGGCTGGATCAGCGCATAGAGAAGCGCGGCGGTGGCGGCAACGAGAACGAGCATCACGATCCCGTTGCGCATGAAACGCGTGTTCAAGGTTTAGCGGAGCCTCCGAGTCTGGCGATCGGAACGAGCCCGACCGGCCGCCGCAGTATACGCCCGAGAACCTTTCGGCTTGCCTTGTGCAAGCCTCGGGACGGGAGACCGAACTCCCAGGTCGCAAGCCGTGCGACGGCTTCACACTTCTAGACTGACGAGCGCCGCCTTGTGTTCGGCTGAAAACGGAGTGAACCCTGACGTCTTGGTCCGTGGTCCACTTCGGGCCTGACGGTACCTCGCAGCGGGACGCCATGCCCGACTCGGTGAGCCGAAAGAACACGGCCCGAGCTTGGCCCGGGCCGTTGCGACGGTCCTGGTAGCTGGGGTTGGGTTCGAACCAACGACCTAGCGATTATGAGCCGCTTGCTCTACCACTGAGCTACCCAGCCTCGACGGCGTAGTGTAGCGGATGGGCTTGACCGAGGCCAAGCCGTGTCGATCCCGCTCCCCGGTCGGCCGACGTTGGCATTCCGACGCGGCGACATGAACCGCGCGCCGAGGAGGGGCGACTACAACCGTTCGCCCACCCGCCGATACGCTCGCAGGCGAGCCTTGTTTCGGAGCGACGTTCTCCCTACTCTTTCGCTGGAGCGACGGGTCCGACCGTGCGCGTCTCGAGGCCACCCAGATGAGTTGGCCGCGGTGCACGAACGGCCCATGCCTACGGAGGGTGCATGAAGCGTCTTCTCGCCATCGCGTCGGCCTGCCTGCTGCTCGCGGCGGTGCCAGCATCGGTCTCGGCCGCGCCGGCCGCCGACTGGGCCAACCCCATGTTCCGCGTCCGGCCCATGACCACCAAGGCACCAACGGGGTTGTCGCCGGCGACGATCAAGTCCGCGTACGGCTTCTCGACAATTTCGACCGCCGGGGCCAACCGGACCATTGCACTGGTCGACGCCTATGACGACCCCACGGCCGAGAGCGACCTGGGCGTCTTCAGCAGCACGTTCGGGCTGCCGGCCTGCACCACAGCCAACGGCTGCTTCAAGAAGGTCAGCCAGACGGGCTCGACCAAGTATCCGAAGGCCAACTCGGGGTGGGCGCTCGAGATCAGCCTCGACGTCCAGTGGGCTCACGCCATAGCTCCGGGCGCCAAGATTCTCCTGGTCGAGGCGAGCTCCGCCAGCACCTCCAACCTGATGGCGGCCGAGGACTATGCCAAAGCGCATGCCACCTACGTCTCCAACAGCTGGGGCGGCAACGAGTCAAGCGGCGAGACTTCCCTCGACTCCCATTTCGTCCAGTCCGGGGTGAGCTTCTTCGTTTCCTCCGGCGACAGCGGTCTGCCGGCCCAGTGGCCGTCGGCGTCCCCGAACGCGATCTCGGTCGGAGGCACGACGCTCCACTTGTCCGGCGGCGTCTTCAGTTCTGAGACGGGATGGTCGAGCGGGGGCGGCGGCTGCAGCGCATTCGAGACGGCAACCGCGGCTCAGTCGAGCTTCAGCGGCTACGCGCAGGTCAACTGCGCCGGCAAGCGCGCAACTCCTGACGTATCGCTCGATGCCGATCCCGCATCCGGCGTCTCCGTCTACGACAGCACCCGCTACAGCGGCCAGGCCGGCTGGTGGGTAGTGGGTGGAACGAGCGCCTCGTCGCCGATGTGGGCCGCCCGGTCCGCCGATGTAGGCGTGGTCGTCAACTCCGCCTATGTCTACGGCAACAACATCACCTTCCGCGACATCACCAGCGGCAACAACGGCGCCCCCTGCCTGGTCGGTTTCGACCTGTGCAGCGGTCGCGGCAGCTGGACCGGCGCCACGCCGTAACCAGAACCCCCGGCAACGCACAGCCAAGCGGCGGCGGGTGGTTCACCACCCGCCGCCGTTCTTTACCTAGCTCCGATCCAGAAGCTCGAGCGCCGGCGCCAGACCCTCGATCGACTCGGCCGTGATCGGATCGACGACGAGCTGGACGTGTGAGACACCTGCCCGCGCGTAGGCCCGCAGCTCCTCGGCGATGACCTCGGGCGGGCCCTGGAGCGGGTTGGGGGTTGCATCCGTATAGCCGTCGCCCTGCCGCCGGCCGGCCCCACCGGGCATGCGCACCAGCACCGCGACAGTGGCCTCGACGGTGGCAGGATCGCGGCCCACCTTTGCGCACGCGGCGGCCACTCGGCTCAGAAGCGGCGCAACCCCGTCGGGGCTGTTGTGGGTGTCGCTGTGCCAGACGTTCCACGCCTGCGCGTACGGCATCGTGATGTTGAGCATGCGCTCGCCAACCGAGCCGATCAGGATGGGCGGCCCGCCCGGCCGCGGTCGGGGCACGAGCTCGCAGTCGCGGGCGCTGTAGTACCGACCCTCGAAATCGATCTTGCCTTGCTGGACCAGCGTTCGGATGATCGTGAAAGCCTCTTCGAAACGCGATATCCGATTGTCGTAAGGGACGCCATAGCCGCGGAACTCGACCTCGTTCCAACCGGCCCCGAGGCCCAGGATGAGCCGCCCGCCGGAGATCTCGTCCACTGTCGCCGCCTTCTTCGCCAGGACCGCCGGGTTGTAGAAAGCGACCGGGGTAACTAGAGGACCGAGCTCGACGCGCGACGTCGTGGCCGCGATGGCCGCCAGAACGGACCAGCAATCCCAGGGCGCGTCGGCGGTTCCATCGGCCATCCGGTACAGGAAGTGGTCTCCCGCCCAGATCGAATCGAAACCCGCATCTTCGATCGTGCGGATCAGCGTCGCCATCTCCGGCCAGCGGACCGGTCGCTCGATTTCGGGAAGCTGGACGCCGACCTTCAGGGGACGCGGGCCGGCGGGCGCGTGGCTATTCACCGCGGAATCGTACCTCCCGCGGTCGCTACTGCCCGGAGCCGAACAGAACCTGAAGCCAGGAATCGAGCGGGGTGGCCTGCTTTGTCGAGACTTCGGGCTTGATGCCGACCGACCCAGGGGCATTTGCCGGGAGAGGCGGGGCGTTCGGATCGAGCGCGAACGGGATCTCAACCGCAGTTCCGAGCAGGTACCCGCGCGCCATCTGCGACACGAACGCGGGCTGCTTGATCAGGTTGATCTCCCGCTCGAGCGAGGCCACGTCTCGCTCCATGGCCACGTTCCGAGCGCGCATCTGATCGGCCTGATTCGCGGCCGCTGCCGCCTCCCCAACCTGACGCGCAAAGACGCCGACTAACCACAGCGCGACCAGACCCGCCACCAGCAGCGCCAGACGGCGCCGAGTAAATGGCATCGACGGCCCTGAAAGGGACGGCGACGGCGTGGCGCGATCGTCCTGCGGCAACTCCAGGTCGCGTCCTTGCATGACTGAATCGTAGCTTTGGGCAGCTGACGTGTCAACCCGAGTTCACGCTTGCGGACGCTGCTAGACTGGCTCTGATTTCGTACGTACGTTCGGTTTGAGGATTGGGAGATGCGGTACTACGAACCGTCCGGCGTTCAAGCCGTCCTCGAGAAGCTGCTGGCCGAACCGTCGATGTCGAGCGGTGTGTTGCACCACGCGCACATCCCGGCCCGACCGGCCGATTTCGTGCCGATGCCGGAGTGGCTCGATCCGGGCTTGCGGGTCGGCCTCGAGATGCGAGGCGTGTCCGCTTTGTATCGCCACCAGTCCGAGGCGATCGAGGCGATTCGGGCCGGCGAGGACGTCGTGGTTGTCACTCCCACCGCATCGGGCAAGTCGCTCTGCTACCTCGTGCCGACGCTCCAGGCCCTCGCCGACGACCCCACCGCCCGTGCTCTTTACCTCTTCCCAACCAAAGCGCTCGGCCAGGACCAGGTCGCGGAGCTGGGCGAGCTGAGCCGCGCCTCGAATCTCCACATCAACGCCTCCACGTACGACGGCGATACACCCAACCCGATCCGGTCCGCGATCCGATCGGCCGGGCAGGTCGTCGTCACGAACCCGGACATGCTCCATGCGGCGATCCTCCCGCACCACACCAAGTGGTTCCAGCTCTTCGAGCAGCTTCGGATCATCGTCATCGACGAGCTGCACACGTACCGGGGCCTTTTTGGCAGCCACGTAGCCAACGTGCTGCGCCGGCTGCTGCGCATCTGCGCCCATTACGGCTCCCACCCCGTGATCGTGTGTTGCTCGGCCACGATCGGCAACCCGGGCGAGCTAGCAGCGCTGCTGACCGGGCGCACGGCGCGAGTCATCGACCGCAACGGCGCCCCGTCCGGCGAGCGCCACGTCGTGATGGTCCAGCCGCCGCTGCTGGACCCCGCCACCGGCGCGCGCGGCTCGGCTCAGACGCTGGCGGTCCGGTGGGCACTGCCGTTCCTTCGAGCTGGGCGCCAGACGCTCGTCTTCGGGCGGTCGCGGGTCGGCGTTGAACTGATGCTCTCCAACCTGCGAGAGGCGCTGCGGCTGGGCGACGGGCCACGGACCCGCGTGCGCGGATACCGTGGCGGATACCTGCCGACCGAGCGCCGCGCGGTGGAACGCGGGCTGCGCGACGGGGAGTTGCTGGGCGTGGTGAGCACCAACGCCCTGGAGCTCGGCGTCGACGTCGGCCAGCTCGACGTCTCGATCCTGGCCGGCTATCCGGGCTCGATCGCCGCGACCTGGCAGCAGATGGGCCGGGCCGGCCGCCGGAACGGAACGAGCGTCTCCGTCTTGATAGCCGGCGGCGGGCCGGTCGATCGCTATGTCGTCGAGCATCCGGAATTCCTGCTCGAGTCGCCACCCGAAGAGGCTCGCCTGGATCCCGACAACCTGCACGTCCTGCTCGGCCACCTCAAGGCGGCGACTTTCGAGATGCCGTTCGAGCCCGGCGAGCGCTTCGGACCCACCGAGGCGGAGCCGCTCCTGGCGTTCCTCGGCGAGGAGGGCATCGTCCGGCGTGCGAGTGACGACCGCTGGTACTGGTCGAGCGACAACTTCCCAGCCTCGTCGGTCTCGCTCCGCGCCGCCGCAGAAGAGAACGTCGTGATCATCGACACGACCCCGGCTCGGCCGAGGGTCATCGGCGAGATCGACATCTTCGCGGCCCAAACGCTGGTCCACGAAGACGCGATCTACATGCACGAATCGGCGCAATTCCACGTCGACACGCTCGACTGGGACGAGCGCAAGGCCTACGTCCGGCGCGTCGACGTGGACCACTACACCTACGCCGATCGGGCCGTCACGCTCAAGCCGCTGGAGACGTTCGCCTCGGCACCGGCCGCGGGAGGCGACCGGGCCCATGGCGAAGTCATGGTCTCGAGCCTCGTCAGCATGTTCAAGAAGCTCAAGTTCGGCACTGACGAGAATCTGGGCTGGGGTCCGGTCCACCTGCCCGAGATCGAGCTCCAGACCACGGCGTACTGGCTGATGCTCGGGTCGGCAGCCGACGGGTGGCGCAGAGCCGAGCTAGACGTTGCCCTTCTCGGTGTGGGTCGGGCCATACAGGCCGTGGCTGCCGTGTTGCTGATGGTCGATCCTCGCGATCTGGGTCTGGTCAGCCAGGTGCGATCGCCCCACAACGGCTCGCCCACGGTGTACCTCTACGAAGCGGTTCCGGGCGGGGTCGGCCTCTCGGAGCGGCTCTTCGATCGACACGACGAGCTGGTGGCCGGGGCGGCCGAGCTGATAGCCGGTTGCGGTTGCGAAAGCGGCTGTCCGGCCTGCACGGGTCCGCGTCTCGAGCCGGACGTCGATGCGAAGGCGCTGGCGTTGAGGCTCCTGCTGGACCTAGTCCCTGCCGAAGCGCGCGCAGGCGCCTCGATGCCTGGGACGGCGCCGGGGGCGGCCGCATGACCGTCGACGGGACGCGCCTGCAGCGCCATCTCGAGGAGCTGCGTCGGGGCCGAGCGTCGCTCCCCAACGAAGACCGAAGGGCCGAAGGCGACGCCGAGATAAGACGGGCGATCGAGGCCGTGGTCGCTGCCGGTGAGCCGTTCGGCACGCCCCAGCCCGTTTGGCAGGGCGTCGGCGCCGTGGATCCCTCTTCGCTGGCGCGTCGCCTGGCGGCGGCGGTGGACGGCGATCCGGTCGAGACGTCGCACGGCTGGTACGTTCGTCGCGAGCTTCGGCCTGTCTATTTGCCGGTCGATCGGGGTCGTCTGGCCTCGCTGCCGGGGATGCCCGAGCCCGGTACTCCCCTCCTCTGCCTCGACACCGAGACGACCGGCCTCGGGTCGGCCGCCGGCACCGTGGCCTTCCTGATCGGGATCGGCTGGTGGCAGGGCGATCGGCTGCGCCTCCTCCAGCTACTGCTGCCCGACCATTCGGAGGAGGGCGCGCTTCTCGACGCCCTGGTCGCCGAGACCCCCGCGAACGCGTGCCTCGTCACGTACAACGGCCGCAGTTTCGACTGGCCGCTCCTCGAGACCCGTTTCCGGATGGGCCGACGGGTTCCACCCGCCCTGGACGGGCACCTGGACCTGCTCCTCCTGGTGAGGCGGCTGTTCCGGCACCGCCTCCCGGACGCGCGCCTCCAGACGGTGGAGCGGCACCTGCTCCGGCGCCATCGCGCCCCCGACATTCCCGCCTGGGAGATCCCCGCCATCTACCACTCGTTCCTGCGCGGCGGTCCGGCCGGCCCAATTCGGGTCGTCGCCCGCCACAACGCCGAGGATGTCGTCACGCTCGGCCGCCTCCTCGCACACCTCGAACGTGGCTACGGCGAGGGCGAGGTCCGGCGCTGGGCCCCACCAGGCGACCTCGTTCGTCTGGCGCGCCTGTTCCGCCACGACGGCCGCGTCGACCAGGCGGTCGCCTGCCTCGAGATCGCCGGCGGGCCGATCGACGGCGGCGATCCGGACGTAGCGATGGCCACGGTCGAACTGGCCAGGCTGCTGCGCCGCTGCGGGCGGTCGGCCGAGGCGGGCGTGGCCTGGAGCCGCCTCGTGACAGCGCCTGGGCCGCTCGCCGCCCTTGGCTGGATCGAGCTGGCAAAGGAGCGCGAGCACCGCGAGCGCGACGTCGCGGCGGCGTGGGCGGCGACGGACGAGGCTCTCCTGGCCCTGTACCGCAGCCGCGGTTACGGCAACGCCATGCAGCGCCGGGCCCTGGAGGCGGATCTCGCGAAGCGCCGCACGCGGCTGGCACGCCGCCTCGACCGCAACTCACTCTAGCCCGTCGCCAGCCGCGGCGCTGGCCGCCGCCTCGCGGCCGCGAACCCGGCGCCCCTACGGCGCGGCCGATCCCGATCGGAGCCGCGCGGCCAGCTGTGCCCTGGTCGGAATGCCCGCCAGGCCGACTCCTTCCACGCTGCACGAGGCGGCAGCAGCCGCGAAGCGAAGCCCCGCTGCCGAGACCGCTTCCCCGGTTAGCAGCCAGGCCACGGTCAAGGCGGCCAGGAACACATCGCCGGCCCCGGTCGGGTCGACGGTCCGATCTGACGGGAGGGCCGCATACCGCTCCAACCGGCCCTCGCGAAGGACGATGCCGCCATCCTCTCCGGCGGTCAGCACGACGGCCGCATCTGGTGCCAGCCGCCGCAGGTCCTCCAACCTGGCATCGGGAGCCAGGTCGTCGACGCTGGCGCACACGATGCCTGCAGCCCGGAGCAGCGGCGACGACGCCGGGGCGGTGCGGCTCACCCAGCCGTCGCCCGCCATCTCGCGCAACATCCCCTGCCAGCCGATCCCTACGGCCGCGCGGCGGCCGGGAACGTCTGCCCATCCCACCGGCACCTCACCGGCGACCGGGACGAAGAGCCACGCTCGGGCCCCCCGCCATGCCTGAGGCAATGCGTCGAGTGGGATCTCATCGCTCAGCGACAGCCATCGCTGGCGGCGATGACCATCTCTTTCAAGGTTCTCGAACACAGGCCCCCGGTCGAGGGCGACTCGTCGCAGACTCACGCCTGCCTCTTCGAGGACGGCCAGCTCCGCCGCCTCTGCCGCGAGCCGGTCCACGCCGACCAAGCACCCGACGCGCAACCCCAAACGCGCCGCAGCGAGCGAGCAATATGTGGCCGCTCCGCCCAGCCGCCAGCCGCGCGGATCGTCCTGCGCAAGGTCCCTTGACGCGGCGCCGACGACGACGACATCGGGCCTGGGATCGGGCCGGCCAGGCGTCGGAGCGTATACTCGGCGCGCTTCCAGCTGGCACCTCCATGGAGTCGAAACGTGTTCTTCTACGAGCTTCGCGAGGGCGATGACGACATCTTCGCCGACCTGCTCCTTGGGCGCGAGGAGGAGATGGATCCCGAGTCCTTCTTCGAGCTGGTGCAGGAGATCCGCCGCCGAGTGCAGGGCTCGTTCGAGCAGGACACTCTGATCGAGGCCATCGCCGAGGAACTGGAGCGCGACTACGAGTTCGTCGCCATATCAGACGATCGCCTGAGCGCCTCGGTCAATGTCTCCAAGCAGGACGACGAGAACTACCTCGCCAGCCTGGACTCGGACGACGACCTGGACAGCCCCGACTATCGTGGCCTCTTCGTCGACTTCCCGGGCGACAGCGCCAAGCTGAACTAGGACCGGGAGTTCGGCCGCTGCCACGGTCGCCGACCGCCGACCTCCCACCGGCTACTTGCTGAACAGGATCTCGACGACGTCCCCGTCCTTGACCGTGTACGTCTTGCCTTCGGATCGGAGCTTGCCGTGCTTGCGCGCCTCGGCCATGGTCTTGAGCGCAAGGAGATCCTCGTAGGGCACGACCTCGGCCCTTATGAAGCCATGTGCCAGATCCGTGTGGATCGCCCCGGCGGCATCGACCGCCGACGAGCCGGCCAGGATCGGCCAGGCCCGGACCTCGTCCGGCCCGGCGGTCAGGAACGAGATGAGCCCCAGCAGGCGGTAGCTGAGCCCGATGACCCGCGACAGGCTCGATTCCGTCAGGCCGAGCTCGTCCATGAAGACGCCGGCCTCCTCCGGATCCAGCTCGCCCAGCTCCATCTCGATCTTTGCGGATAGAGCCGACACCATCGTTCGGGCGCCTTCGTAGCGAGAGGCGATCCCGGCCACGATCTCGGCCTCCCTGGGCAGGTCCGCCTCGCCGACGTTCAGCAGCACGAGGACCGGCTTCTGGGTCAGGAAGCGGAAGCCGCGGATCGACTTCTCCTCTTCGGGATCCAGCGTCACCGCCCGGAGCGGCTTTCCCTCGGCCAGCGGGCCGTGAAGGCGTTCGAGCAACGCGAGCTCACGATCGTTGGCCTCACGTTCCGCCGGGGCTCCGTGGTGGCCGCTGGCCTTGAGTCGTTCAAGTCGTTTCTCCATGACCGACAGATCGGCCATGACGAACTCCAGGTCCAGGCGTTCGAGGTCGCGCCATGGATCGACGGATCCGTCGGCGTGCGGCACGGCCGGGTCTTCGAAAGCCCGCACGACGTGCAGCAGCGCGTCGGCTTCACGCAGCCGGGCCAGCTGGTCGGGCGGCAGCTCCTCTGTCCCGACGCGGCCCTCGATCGAAGCGGGCGGTGCCGCCAGGTCGAAGTAGGTCACGTCCGCGTGAACGATCTTCTTGGGCTTGAAGATCTCCGCCAGTCGGTCCAACCGCTCGTCTGGGACCTTGACGGTCCCGACGTGCAACTCCATCCCACCGTAGCCGCCGGTCTGGGCGTGGCCGCGGGTCAGAGTGTTGAAGACGGTCGTCTTCCCCGACCCGGCAAGCCCGACGATGGCGATCTGCATGGGATGGTGGTCTCCTCAGCTTTGGCGTGTCCGCGCAGTCCCATGCTAGCCGAGTGGTGGCCCGCCCGGATGGATAGAGCCGAGCGACTCGCGCGATCGGTGCCCGGCGAACGCAGCCATGGACGCGGCCGTGCCGCCGACTCGCTAGTAGCCCGCCTCGAGATCGACGAGGTGCGCAAGGGCCTCCCCTGCGCGGTAACGCCGCAGGTTGTCGCAGAAGACGTCGAGCGTTCGGCCCAGCACCGCGGCGCTCGACCAGCTGGTGTGGGGCGTGACGATGCAATTCGGGAGTCGATAGAAGGGCGAGGTCTCAAGGAGCGGCTCTTCGCGGAACGCGTCGAGGACTGCGCCTCCGAGCGGACCAGAACGGAGCGCTCGGAGCATGGCGCGCTCGTCGACGAGACCGCCGCGAGCCACGTTGATCATCCACGAGCCGGGCTTGGCCCCGGCCAGGACCTCGTCGTCGACGATGGCCTCGGTCTCGGCCGTCAGGGGCAGGGCCAGCACGACGAAGTCGGCGGCCGCGACCAGCTCAGGCAGCGCCTCGAGGCCGCCGAGGACCTCCACGCCTTCCACAGGTTCGGCAGCGGCCCGGCGCCGAATTGCCACCATCCGGGGACCGAACGGCCGTGCCAGCGCCGCGACCTCGCAGCCTATCCCGCCCAGCCCGACCAGGCCGATGGTGGTGTCGGCTAGCTCTCGGGCCTCGAGCGGCTGCCATGTCCGCTCGCGCTGCAGCTCGATCAATTGGGGCAAGCCGCGGCAGATCGCCAGGATCATCGTCATCACGTACTCGGCGATGGGCCGATCGAAGACGCCGCGCCCGTTCGTGACGGTCAGACCGCGAAGCCTCACGCACGGCGTGAGGACCGACTCGACGCCGACCGAGACTGAGTGGATCCAGCGCATCTTGGGCGCTCGACCGACGAGCCGGTCGAGCGAATCGCCGCCGAGCGACCAGCCGCGCAGCAACACCTCCACGTCATCCACCGGCTCGTCCGCGAAGCCTTCCGCGCTGACCGGTACCAGCCGCGTTCCGAGAGCTGCCTGGAGAATCTTCTCACGCATCGAGTCGAACGCATCGCGGCCGGTGAGAACCGGGCTTATGGCGATCGCCAGGGGCGACCCACCCGGCCCGTGCCCCGGCCCAACGATTGCGCGGCTCCCAGCGTTCATCTGGATCCCCTGTGCTACACGGCCCTCGGTCGATCGGGCATCACCCTTGCCACCCAACTTGACGGTGCATCGATCTCCTCCGGTGACGGTAGAGTCTCCGGACCGAGCCAGAGAGTTCGCAGCGCATCGGCCCCGCGGGCCTGCGCGACGGCGGACACGAACTCCTCGCCCTTGCGGTATTGCTCCATCTTGAGGTCCATTCCCGTTACTCGCATCATGGCCCGCTCGAAACCTGTTCGCTGCCCGCGCCGCGCATGGAATCGGCTGCTGATCAGCTCGACATCCGGCACGAGATCGCGTCCCACTTCGTCCATGACGTAGTCCCCGAACCCCTCCAGCAGGCTCATCACCGCCTGGATCTCTCGGAACTCGCGGCGCATTTCGGGTGTCATCAGCCCTTCCATCCATGATTCGCCCGACTCGGCGCCGCGGAGCATTTGACCCAGCCTGCCTGCGGCGTTCCGGCTCATCGCCGATACGTCAGTGGACAAGTTTCCGAGCTGGTGCTCCAATCGAGCCGAGAGGTAAGGCCTGAGCCAAGGATGGGCCTCGAACTCAAAGGCGTGCGTGGTCTCGTGGAGAGCGATCCAGGTCCGGAATGGATTGAGCGGGACCCCCAGGACGGCCGCCGTCCGGCGGATGTTCTCGTCGACGAACAGAAGCCGGCCCGGCGTCGATTCGGCGGAGAGCAACGCCAGGTCGTACTGGCCCAGAACCCGCTGGCCTAGGAAACCGAGGACGTACCCGATCTGTCGAGTGGTCACCATCCGGTTGGCGATCGCCATGGATGCCTTGACCAGGCCGACTCCAGGCGGCACAACCTGGTCGAGAAGCTCTTCTTCGATCTTCCCGATGAGCGAGGCGAAGGTTGGCACGTTGGCGTGAACCCACGCTTCGCGACTGACGACGCCGCTGCGCTCGACGATCCCGGGCAGCTCCGCGCCGAGGGCGCCGCTCAGGGCGGGCACGATCTCGGCCATCGCGGAGGCGTAGACGGGCTCGGCGCGCCGCAACTCGAGATCGTCGAGAGTGCCTGGGGCATTGCGAACCCGATCGGCGGCCATCCGTTCGGCGGCCTTCCAGTCGATCAAGCCGCGGCGGGCGGACTGCTCGGCTCGACGGCCGAGGACGGTCACGGCGGCGCCGGCGACCGCGCCCACCAGGAAGCCTGCCCGAAGGAAGGCGTCACGGGCGGCACCCGCCCCCGAGCCGCGACGCGGCGGACCGGGCCTCTCGCCCCGCTGGCCGGTCGCGGGGTCGCCGCTCACGCTACGCCGGCTCCCAGAAGGATCGGCTCGACGTCTGGGAACTCTTCACCGAACATCCTCTCCGCGACCGCCCGAAATGCCGCCACGTCGCCGGTGGTCAGCTGACGGTGAGACGGAGGCTCGGCCATCTCGTCTGGTGGCTCGTGACCGGCCATGCCCGCGTCCGCGGCCGTACCACGGGTTGTCCCCGGCGCCTCGAGCGCATTGACCGAGAGCAGCTCGGATAGCGATGAGGCGGTGGCCGTGGCGGAATCGACGATCGCCACGCTGTCGCCGACGCATTCGCGCAGGATGCCCGCCAGGAGCGGGTAATGAGTGCAACCCAGCAGCAAGGTGTCGATCCTGGCCGAGGGCGGCAGCGGGAAGATGAAGTCGCCATCCTCGTTGCGCTCGCCGAGCAGCGGCGCCACCGCCAGCCGGACGGCCGCCTCGATGTCCGGTCCCGCCAACCGGCCGGCCTCGACTAGAGGCACCAGGCTCGGCGTCGCGTGCTCGTACACCTCGATCGCCGGGTTCTCGTCCTTGATGGCGTTGAAGTAGGCATGCGATCGGACCGTGGCCGGCGTGGCGATGACCCCTACCCGCCGATTGCGCGTGGCGAGCGCGGCCGCCGCAGCACCTGGCCTCACAACTCCCAGGACCGGCAGGTCGTAGCGGCGCCGGAAATCGCCGAGGGCGACCGACGTCGAGGTGTTGCAGGCGACCACCAGAGCCTTGACGTCGCGGCGCACCAATGCATCGAGGGCCTCGACGCTGTAAGTCCTGACCTCGGCGTCGGGGCGGACACCGTACGGGGCGCGGGCGTTGTCGCCCAGGTACACGGTCGACTCGAACGGCAGCCGGCGCAGGATCTCGCGGAGGACGGTCAGACCGCCCACTCCAGAGTCGAAGACACCGATGGGACGCGGATCGGACACGGGCTCAGCTTCTCACCGGAGCATTCGCGGCGCGACCCAACAGCGCCTGAGCCGCGCGTTGGATGTCTCGACTGACCGCGGCGTCGGGGCTCGATACCACGAAAGGCATGCCCTCGTTGTTGGCCTGGACGACGAGACGGCCATCGGAGACGACCTCGAAATCGGGCCGTCTACCAAGCGCTCGAGCGAACTCTTCACGACCCATGCCACCGGTCGAGTCAGATCGGTTGACGAGGTAGTGCATCTTCTCGGGCGTATAGCCGATCGAGGCGAAGACCTCGGCCACGGCAACGGTGTTGTGGATGGTCGTCGAGTCGTAAGTAACGATCGACAGGACCACATCGGCGGCGTCGAGGAGGGCCAGCGTCATCTCCGAGAGAGTGGTCGGGGTGTCTATGACGACCGCCTGGTATAGCCGGCGCAGGAGTGAGATCGTCTTCTCCACGTCGCGCACCGTGACCATCTCCGCCATTTCTACACGCGGCGGCGCCAGCAGGATGTCGATGCCGGCCGGATCTCGCCACATGACCTCGCGCAGGTCGGACTCCTGGATCCGATCGGTCGGCAGATCGAGGATCGAGGGGACGTCGCTCGGAACCTTGAGCAGCGACCTCAGGTCGCCGTACTGCAGGCTGCCATCGATCAGCGCGGTGGCTGCGCCGAGCTGACCGAGAGCCACGGCCAGGTTGAAGGCGATGGTCGTCTTGCCCACGCCGCCCTTGGGCGAGAAGACGCATACGACCCGGCACGCGCCCGACGAGCGAGCCTGGCGGTCCGTGAGGACGCGGCTCAGCGTGTTCACCAGCTCAAAGCCGCTAAACGGCAGGATCAACACCGCATCTACGCCCCGCTCTTGGTCTCGGGCGGCGGGATGCTGGGGCACCGTCAGGACGACGATCGGGATGTCGAGGTCCGAGTCGTGTAGCTGTTCGATCAGCTGTGGCCCCTTGACCTTGCCCTGCAGCAACAGGTCGATCATCACTACGTCGGGCCGGAGCTGCCTCGCCGCGTCGACGACCTTCGAGCCGTCGCTCAGGACCTCGAGAAGCTTGACCTGCGACTGGACGCTCAACAGATTTCGGACGTGCTGAGTGACCTGCGGCACGTCTTCCGCGACTAGCAGTCGGATGGAGGTAGGGTTGGCCACGAGCCGACTATATCAAGGTCGCGGGGCGGGTCTCCCCCGCCTCCGCGCTACGAGGATGGCCCGTTCGTCATGTGGGCCGATCGTGTTGAGTTCGTAGTCGCCGGCCACCAGCTCAACCTCGAAGCCGGCGGACTCGGCCATGGCCCGCAATTCGTCGGCATTGAGCAATCTCAGCCGGTCCTCTCGAACCCACCGGCGGGGCGACTGACCCGGCTCACCCTCGTCGTAGATCGTGGTCAGCACGATGCGCCCGGTGGCAGGCTCGTGCTGGGCCGCGGCCGTTTTCGTGATCTGCAACCCAGTGTCGGGATCTCGGCGCACGTACTCGAGGCTGATCCGGCCGTCGTAACGGGCGAGTTCGCCGGCTCCCGGAAGCCAGACATCGACCACGGCCAGCCCACCTGGCTCCAGGTGCCGGGCCAGGGTCTGGATGGCGGCTTGTTGCAGTTCGCGGGAATCAAGCAGCAGCATCGAGTTCAGGGCGAGGATGGCCAGCCGGAATCGCGCGCCGCCTGGCAGGTTGAGGCCGACCAGATCGGCCTCGACCAGATCCACGCGGGCTCTTGTGTCAATTCCCTCAGCCGTCGCTCTGGCCGCGGCGCGGGCCAGCATCGCGCCATCCAGGTCGACGGCCGTGACGTCGTAACCGGCCACCGCGAGCGGCACCGCTACGCGACCGGATCCTGCTGCGATCTCGAGGATCGGTCCGCCGGTCCGAGCGGCCAGCGCGAGGTACAGATCCACGTCGCCCGGGTCTTCGAGGAGGTCGACGTCGTACAGGCGAGCCAGGGCCACAGCGGAATTCGTGTCGAGTCGGGGCTCTGCCATCTCGTACAGGTTAGCCGGTCTTCGCCAGGTACGAAGACTCCCGATTCGAGGGCTAGCGTTCCATCGAGAGGGTCATTTCTGCCATCAGGACGAGCACCACGACGAAGACGGCGATCGGCAGGCTCAACACCGCCTGGATCCGCAGCGCCACGAACAGAGCGATCACGGCGGCCACCCAGGCGCCGCGACGCACCGCACGCCCCCAGTCGCCCAGCAACGCGATCCGGCGGTGTCGCGCAAACGGCACGAGCCAGAAGAGCGGTACCGCAGTCAGGCCGCACGCCAGGCCGATCATGCCCGCGCCCACCAGACCATTGGTCGGGTTCTCACGAGGGTAGGTCGAGGTCACGATTTGGGCGACTGCCACCCAGGCCACGAACGCCACGCCGATGAAGAAGAGGTTGCCGAAACGATCTTTGGCTTCCATTCCCGCCAGTCTACTTAGCCTGGCGGCCAGAAGGCAGACCGAGCGCGGCTTCCAGCTCGAGAACCGAGTCGATCGTGAAGTCCGGGCGTGCATCCGGCGCCGGAGCCGCCGTGGGCAGCGGCGAGTCTTCGGGCTTGACCCGAACCCACGCAGTCCGCCAGCCAGCGTTCCGGGCTCCCACCATGTCTGCGCCGGGGTCGTCGCCGACGTGCAGGATGGCCGGCCCCGAGACCACACCCAGCTCGGCCGCGGCAATCTCGAAGATCTCCCGTCGCGGCTTTATGACGCCGACTCGGTGCGAGACGACGATCGAAGAGAGGTAGCGCGCCCAGTCGGCGGCGTCCAGGAAACGATCGATCGAAAGCGAGAGAGGCCAGTTGGAGATGACGCCGAGCCGATGACCTCGTGCCAGCCGTTCCAGCATCGGGCCGATGTCCGGCGGAACGGGGGTGTTCTGGACGAAGGCGTCCGCGTAGGCGCTCAGGATCGCCTCGACTTCGCCGGCCAGCGTGTAGTCGGCGAGCGCGGCGTCGTCCCAGCGCATTCCTGGCTGTGGCACAGGCCGGCCACGCAATCTGGCCACCACGCGGAGGGCTCGGACGTCCAGGTCAGCTTCGCGACCTTCGGGCACGTCCTCGTCGAACTGGCGAAGACGTTCCTCGCCCCATGCCTCGATCCAGTCTTCGGCGGTGCAGCCGATCAGGCCGGCGGCCCGTTCCGCGGTAAGCCGAACCACCGACGCCATCGGCCCCGCGGTGAACGGGACGAGCGTGTTGCCGAAGTCGAACGTGATCGCCTCGAGACCGTCGATCACTTCGCGGCGCTCGCGGGACAGATGTCGCGGAAGGCGCAGTAGCCGCAGGCGAGGTAGTCCGGCGTGGCTTCGAACCTGCGGGCTCGGATGCCGCTCGCGGCTCGACGGATAGAGTCGCGAGCCTTCTCGAGGCGCTTCTCGTCCACCTCGGCCCTCCCAACCAGTCCCGACTCGAGGAACCATAGCTGCACGGTGTCGGGCAAGCGACCGGTCTCGGCCTGGTAGGCCATGGCGTAGATCTGGAGCTGGAGCGACTCGCGGGCGCGTTCACGGGCGCGCACGGGGTCACGGACGTCGCTCGACTTGTAATCCGTGATTGTCACGCGCTCCGGGTGGAGGCCCGGCAGAGCCGGCGCAACCGTGTCCGCCAGCTGGGCCTCGCCGGCGTGGACGGCCACCTCCGCCGGCAGGCGCTCGATGTCCACGCGGTCCATCCGGCCGCGGATGCGATCGCCGTCCAGGGTGAAGCTGAACTCCCGCTCTACGTAGGCCGGGACGACGGCGCTCGGCTGCATCTGCTCTTCCCGGAACCGGCGCAACGCGGCCCGGCCCGCCGCCAGGCGCGCTTCCTCGTGCTCGCGGGTGAGAAACCCCTCGTTGGACCAAGCTCGATCGAACGCCGCCAGCAGCTCCTCCTCGGTCATCACGTAACCCCGCGCCTCGCGGCGGTGGAATTCCTGGACGGCCTGGTGCAGCGCCGAGCCATAGACGATCGAGTGGTGCGGCGCGATCGGCACCCGAAGTACGTGGACGTACTTGTACTTGAGCGGGCACGTCAGGTAGTCGTCGACCTGATAGAAGCTGAGCGAAAGCGGTCCTTCCACGGGCTCGCGGCCGGGCTCGACGGGCTCGGCCTTCGGCTCGAACGCGGCGAGTCGCTCGAGCGGGGCGTGAGCCGCGGCGTCGGCTACGGCGCCGGTGGCGGCCGAGGCCGGCAGGTCCAGGGCTTCCAGGACGAACTGCGAGACCCGTCGCGCGCGCCTGCCACCGTAGTCGGTGGCGTGGCTCAGGACGAGCTCGTCGCGAGCCCTGGTCATGCCCACGTAGAAGAGCCGCCGCTCCTCCTGGACGTGGGGGTTCCCCTCCGGCAGCGTCTCGTGGACCAGCTCGACAGGCAGGGCCAGCGGGTCTCGCCGCGTCCGGGCTGGAAATCGGCCGTCGACGAGGCCCGTCATGAATACGACGGGGAACTCGAGGCCCTTGGCCTTGTGCACCGTCAGCACGGCGACGGCGTCCGCGTCCGAATCGACCTCCGCCGTCGCCGGGTCGTCGCCGGCGTCGATGAGCGTCTGGAGGTGCCGGGCCACGAAGACGACGCGATCGTCCGGAAGCAGGTCGGACTGGGCTCGGATGATGTCGAAGAAGCGGGCGATGTTCTGGAGCGCCTCTTCGGCCGCAACCGAGTCGGCGGAGGCCAGCCGCGACAGGATGCCGCTGTCTCGCAGGAACTGGTACAGAACCTCCCCTGCCGGACGTTCGTGGCCGAGCTCGGTGAAGCGCCGCAGGTCCACCACCAGCCGGTCCAGGGCCGCGCGCGTCTCGGGCGCAAGACGCAGCAGCCCGGGTTGCCGCGTGAGTTCCTCCAGAACTTCCCAGAGCGACCGGTTGCGGCGGCGGGCGCTGTTGACGATCGCGGTCAAGTCCGGCCCGCCCAGGCCGTAGATGTCCGACGCAGCCAGGGCATACACGTCCACGCTGGCCGACAGGTCGGCGACGGCCCGGAGGAAGGCGAGCAGGAGCCTGATCTCCGGCCGCGCATACAGGCCCGAAGTGCCGGAAAACCGCCAGGGCACCCCCGCGAGATTGAGGCTGCGCAGGATCGGGTCCGCATCGGCATTCGCTCGGACCAGCACCGCGAAGTCCTTTGGAGTCGCTCCGGCGGCGACGCGGGCGGCGATCTCCCGAGCCACTCCGTCGGCCTCCTCGGACCCGGCCGCAAAGACGAGATGCCGGACGGGCCGCTCGGGACCGCTTCGTTGCGGGACTAGCCGCTTGTCGATGCCGTTGCGGACCTCGAGCCGATCCGGGTCGTTGAAACGGATCAACCGGTAGCTCGTGTCGAGGATTGGGGCTCGCGACCGGTAGTTGCGTCGAAGCACGATCTGGCGGAGGCGGGGGTGCCGTCGTTTGAACTCGAGGATGTTGCTGATGGCGGCGCCGCGGAATTTGTAGATCGACTGATCGTCGTCGCCGACGACGGTCACGTTTCCGTGGGGCGCGGCCAGCAGCTCGACCAGCTCCGATTGGGCGCGGTTCGTGTCCTGGAACTCGTCGACGAGGATGTATCGGTAGCGCCGCTGGAGATCGAGACGAGCGGCAGGCGACTCCCGGAGCAGTCTCAGGGCGAGGCTGACCTGATCCCCGAAATCGATCAGGCCGGCTTCGCGCAGCAGCTTCTGATAGCGATCGTACGCGCTCGCCAGCTCACCCTGGCGACGCGCTTCTTCCTCGAGCGCCGCCGCCTGATCGCCGGCGGCCGCATCCTCAGATCCGAGCGCGGCCCTCGCGGCGGCAGCGGCCGCCCCAAGCTGTGCGGCGAAGTCCAGATAGGCGCCAGGGCTCACATCCTCGTCTTTGCAGCGGCTGAAGAGGGTGGCCAGGGCACCGAGAAATCGCGTCGGGTCGCCGAGCGGACGGTATTGATCCAGCTCGAAGGCGAAGAGCCGCTCCCGCAGGAAGATGACCACCTCCGGGCGTGAGAGGACGCGCGAATCCGTGGGCAAGCCGAGCTCGAGCGCGAACTCGCGGACCAGCCGATCGCCGAATGCATGGAAGGTGGAGATGCCGGCATCTGTGTAGCCGTACGGCACCAGCTGGTCCACACGGGTCTGCATCTCGTCGGCGGCCTTGTCCGTGAACGTCAGGCCCAGGATCTCCGACGGACGCGCCCGCCGCGTGGCAATCAACCAGGCAATGCGACGGGTTATGACCTGCGTCTTGCCCGTGCCCGCGCCGGCAACAACGAGCAGAGGGCCGTCACCGTGGCACACGGCCCGACGTTGCTCGGCGTTCAGCCCGGCAAGAAGCGACTCGGCTCCCTCAGGTGCGCCGGGCGGTAGATCCTCCTCGTTCGGCGGCGACCACCAGACCGGAATCTGCTCGAGCGGGAGCGGCTCGCGTGTGGATGCCCTGCGGCCCTGGCGCGTCATCCCCGAAGCCTCCCCGAGACCAGTGACATCTCACGTGTCACGAGGTCGGGCCCGCGCCCGCCGGAAGGAGCGCCGGGTGATTTCCTACCGCCCCGGCTTTCGCTCGACGCGCTCGGGATCGACATCGACCGCCTCCGGCGCCGGGGGGCTCTTCGGCTTCTCCTGACCCTTGACTCGCTCGCTGTCGGCCCGATGGGCCGTCTCCTGAACGCGGTCCCCGGAGGCTGCGGGCGCGGCCGGAGCCGACGTCTCGGGCGCTTCCGAAGCGGGCCTGACCGGAATCGCCCGGGTGGCCGGTGATGATGCTTCCGGTGCGGGAGTCGCAGGCCCCTCTGGCCCTGGCTTCGGGGCCGCGACGGAGACGGCCGTCGCCACTCCCGCCGGGGCGGGCCCCCGTGCGGCCGCGGATCGGGCCGGCAACGGCGCACGAGCGGGCCGCTTCGCCCGGGCCTCGTCGATCGCATCCTGCTCTTCGGTCGACAGAGTCGTGTCGGCTTTGCCGCCGTTCACGGTCTTGGCGTAGATACGGGTCCCGGTCCGCGAGTGGAGACTGCTCACGATGAAGCCATCGTCGGACTCGTCGAGCAACGCCAGGGCAAAGCTCTGGTTGCCGCCCGTGTCGGGGAATGGATTGAAGCGTACGAGCCCCTGGTGGGCAAAGTGCTGGCGCGACGAACTCTCGAGGGTTGCCATGCGAACCGCGAGCTCGTCGAGATCGCGCCCTACCTGATGCACCGTCTCGAGATGCTGGCCCAGCACCGACTCGAGATCGCCCTCCTCGACGCCGCCCGTCAGCTGCTCGATTCGCAGCTTGAGCCGGCTGACCTGAAGCGATTGCAGCATCACGATCATCAGCAGGCACAAGCCCGCAAGTACAAATGCGATTGCAGCCAGGTTGCTAGAGATGAAGTCGACCACAGGAACCTCCGCTCGATCGCCCCGGAGTCTACCAGCCGCGGGCGCCGGGCTGCTGTTCGTACTTCCTTCCGGTGAGCCCGGCCGGCCCGATCAGAATGTTATCCTCGCGTCCAGCGTACTTCGAAGAGGATCAAAAACGGGCAGCCGATGAGGCGCCCGTCCAACCTGAGTCATCGGAGGCTTCTCACAGACCATGGCCAAGCGAACTCGTGGATCGAACCGTCCTGGCCAGCGACATCCCGATCGCCACGGGTCGGCGAGACCCCAGTCGCGCCCCGAACCTCGACGCTCGGGCAGTCTCTCCGAGACCGAGGAGGCTCGCGCCGCCGAGCTCGAGTCCCAGATAGTGGCGAGAGAACGCGACGCGGAGCTGAGCCGAGCGCGCGCTCGCGAACGCGGTCGAGCCGAAGTCATCCGGCCTGGTCGCCCGGGCGGGCAGGGTCTGCTCGCCGCCCGTGCAGCCGAGGAATACGGCTACGTGGTACGGGACGTGCGCCGCATCATCCTCGTCGGTGGATCAATCGTCGGCGCACTCTTCGTCCTCTTCGTGCTGATCGACGTCTTCCACGTCGTGACAATCAGCTAGCCAGCTGGGGCGGCGGCGCCCGAGGACAGCATGTAGCATCGAGCCATGCCAGCGCGTCGCCCGAACCGCACCCTGGCCGGCGAGTCCGGCGAGCAACAGCCCGCATTCACGCCTCCACCCGGCCGGCAGCCGCTGGCGGCCCGGATGCGACCCAGGACGCTTGACGAAGTCGTCGGCCACGAACAACTCATCGGGGAGCATGGCACGCTGCGGCGCGCGCTGGCGGGCGGACGCCTGGGCTCCCTGCTCCTGTGGGGACCGCCCGGCAGCGGCAAGACGAGCCTCGCCCGCGTCCTCGCGGATGCCGCAGGAGCCCGGCTCGTGTCCATATCGGCGGTCCTGAGTGGCGTGGCGGAGGTTCGAGCGCTCATCGCCGATGCACGGGACCGGCTGAGCCTCAACGGCCAATCCACGATCCTCTTCATCGACGAGATCCATCGCTTCAACAAGGCCCAACAAGACGCGCTCCTGCCCCACGTCGAGGACGGCACCGTCACGCTCGTAGGCGCAACCACCGAGAATCCCTATTTCGAGGTCAACTCGGCCCTGCTGTCGCGGGTCCGCGTCTACCGGCTGGAGCCCCTGACCGACGACCAGGTGGGTGCCGTCGTCCGGCGGGCTCTTTCCGACGCCGAGCGCGGGCTGGCGGGAGACCTCGGCCCGGCAGGCGGGATCGCCCTAGAGCCCGAACCGTTCGAACATCTTGTAGGTCTCTCGGCCGGGGACGCGCGTCAAGCCCTCAACGTCCTCGAAGGCGCGGCGTCGATTGCGGAATCGGCCGGCGTGCGCGACTCCGAAGGTCGCGTCGCGCCGCGGCTCGAGGATGTCGAGGCGGCGGCTCAGCAGCGGGCGCTCGCCTACGACCGTGCGGGCGACGGCCATTACGACACCGTCAGCGCCTTCATCAAGAGCATTCGCGGCAACGATCCGGACGCCGCGTTGTACTGGCTGGCAGCGATGATCGCGGCGGGCGAGGATCCGAGATTCATCGCTCGGCGACTGATCATCCTCGCCTCGGAGGACATCGGCCTGGCCGATCCGCGGGCGCTCGAGGTGGCCGTCGCCGCCGCCGGAGCCCTCGATTGGGTCGGCCTGCCCGAGGCGCAATACGCGCTGGCCGAGGCGACGGTCATGCTGGCCGTCACGGCCAAGAGCAACGCGACCGGCCGCGGCTACTTCGCCGCGATGGCGGACGTTCTCGCCAGAGGCTCGCTGCCGGTGCCAGCCCACCTCCGCTCGAGCAGCCCGAGCCGGCGCAACTACCGATACCCTCACGACTTCGAGGGCGACGACGTCGACCAGCAGTACCTGCCTGACGGTCTCGTCGGGCGGCGCTACTACTATCCCGGAGACCAGGGCGCCGAGGCCAAGATCGGCGAGCGACTGGACCGTATCGACGCCGCCCGCCAGAACCCGCCTCGCCGCAAGCCCACCATCCCCGGCAGGCCGGCGGCCGATCCCATGGCCACAGGTTCGGAGGGCATGCGGCGGCGCCAGGAGAGCCTGCGCGATCTCGCCGACGAGGAGCGTCGGGACGCCGAGGAGTAGCCCGGGGTCGTCTAGGGCTCCAGATCCAGGGCCCGCACATGCTTGGGCCGGAAGATCGCGATCGGCGGGCGGTCGAAGACAGCAACGCGCGTGACCCGCAGGCGTTCGGCCGTGGCGACGAGGACGGCGTCCGTCAACCGCGGCCGATACTCCGTCGTCTCGCGCATCAGTTCGGTGGCACGTATCAGGTCTTCAGTGGTTGGGGCGACGACCTTGATGGCACCGCTGGCTATCGACTTGAGGAATGCGAAGGTCGCGCGCAGGCCAAGCTCGCGCTGCAGCAGCAGGTCGAGCTCGGCGAGATTGAGCGCCCCGATCATCAGCGGTTCGTTGACCCGGCCGAACCAGGCGAGGGCGGCTCTATGGT
Source organism: Candidatus Limnocylindrales bacterium (assembly GCA_049521175.1). Classification (GTDB taxonomy): domain Bacteria; phylum Chloroflexota; class Limnocylindria; order Limnocylindrales; family CSP1-4; genus Fen-1039. Next base: position 56,272 of record JBEKPB010000013.1, on the reverse strand, counting down.
TGAGATCTGACTGATCGGCAGCGGCCAGGACCGCGCTGGTGTCGAGCAGGATAGCCACGGTTCAGAGCTCGTCAGGGCGGGGACGCAACCCGGCCTCACGACGGGCGATCGATCGGCCGTCCAGCGACAGCCGGCCGTGGTCGCTTCGTCCGACGGCAATAAAGGACAGGCCCGGCGCGGTGTCGTGAGCCTCGAGATACGACTCCACCGCCGCCGTGAGTACCGACGTCTTGGTCACACCACTCCGAGCCGCGAAGCGATCGAGCCGCTCCAGCAGATCCGAGTCGATCAGGATGGTCGTTCGCTTCTGCATATGCGGTCATATATACCACAGTGGCTCGGACGGCGGCGGGCAGATACGATGCGGCGGCATCGCCATCCCACAGAGAGGTGGAACCAGTGAACCGCTTCGAGCCCAACCTCAGAATCCCTGGCCCAACCTCGTTGCCGGACGCGGTTCGTGAGGCCGGAGGCCGTCAGATGGTCAACCATCGGGGCCCGGAATTCGCCGCCCTCCAGAACGGCATCATCGACCGCCTCAAGAAGGCCTACAAGACCGAGAACGATGTCCTCATCGTCACCGCCGCAGGAACGGGTGGGCTTGAGTCGGCGATCGTCAGCTTCCTCTCCCCCGGCGACAAGGTCCTGGCCGTGACCATCGGCGCGTTTGGCGATCGGTTCGCCAAGATCGCAACGGTCTACGGCGCGGACGTCACGAAGGTGGCCTTCGAGTGGGGTCAGGCGGCCGATCCGGCTCGGGTCCGCGAAGCGCTCGGCGCGGGTGGTCCCTGGAAGGCCGTGCTGATGACCCAGAATGAGACCTCCACCGCCGTGACGAACCCGATCGAGCAACTCGCGGCGGTCGTCAAAGAAGTCGCGCCCGATGCCCTGATCATCGTCGACGCTATCAGCGGCCTCGGCGCGGTCCCCTTCGAGACAGACGCCTGGGGCCTCGACGTCGTGGTCAGCGGCTCGCAGAAGGCGTGGATGGTGGCCCCCGGGCTCAGCTTCGTCTCGGTCTCGCCGAGGGCCTGGGATGCGGCCGCGGTAGCCAAGATGCCCAAGTTCTACTTCGACCTTGCCGCCCACAAGAGCAGCGCCGAGGCCGGGCAGACTCCCTGGACGCCGGCCGTGGCGGTCATGTTCCAGCTCGACGTGGCTCTGGGTCTCATCGAGCAGGAGGGTCTCGAAGCGATCTGGAAGCGCCACGCCGCTGTCGGCGCCGCGGTTCGCGCCGGTCTGAAGACCCTGGGCTTCAAGCTCCTGGCAGACCCGGCCTTCGCCTCAGACACCGTCACGGGCGCATGGATCCCCGAGGATCTGGACTGGAAGGCCTTCAACGGCAAGCTGCGCAAGCTCGGGCTGATCGTGGCCGGCGGGCAGGGCAACCTGAAGGGCAAGATTTTCCGCATCGGCCACCTGGGCCACGTGACCGTTCCGAACATCCTCAACGCCATGGCCGTGCTGGAGCAGGCCCTGATCGAGCTCGGGCGTCCGGTGAGGCCAGGCGCCGCCGTTGAGGCCGCCCAGGTCGCCGCGCTCGAATCCCTCGGAATCGTCGTCGCGGAAGGAATCGCCCGATGAAGATCCTCGTTGCCGAGCCCCTCGCCAAGCAGGGCCTCGAGATCCTTCGCGCCCATCACGAAGTCGACGAGAAGATCGGGTTGAGCCTCGAAGAGCTCGCCTCGATCATCAGCGACTACGATGCGCTGCTGGTCCGCAGCCAGGTCAAGGTCACGGCCGAAATCCTCGCCCACGCGGCCCGGTTGGTGGTGATCGGCCGGGCAGGGGTCGGCGTCGACAACGTCGATCTCGAAGCGGCCACCCGCGCCGGCATCGTCGTCGTGAACGCGCCGACCGGCAACACCGTTTCGGCGGCCGAGCAAACCATCGCCCTGATGCTCGCGCTGGCCCGCAAGACCGCGGCCGCCGACGCATCGATGCGCAAGGGCGAATGGAAGCGCAGCGCCTTCACCGGCGTCGAGCTGCGGGGCCGAACTCTCGGCATCATCGGTCTGGGCAAGATCGGCCAGGCCGTCGCGGACCGGGCCCGCGGCCTCGAGATGAATGTGATCGGCTGCGACCCGTTCGTGACGGCCGAGCAGGCGGCGCTCCATGGGATCAGCCTCGTCGACATGGATACGATCATCGAGCGGTCCGACGTGATCACTGTCCACGTGCCACTCAACAAGGCGACCCGCGGCGTGATCGGGCCCGAGCAGATCGGGCGCCTCAAGCCCGGCGTGATGCTCGTCAACGTCGCCCGAGGTGGCGTCTACGACGAGGCCGCGGTGGCTCAGGCCCTGACCGATGGCAAGATCGCAGGCGCCGCATTCGACGTGTTCGAGAAGGAACCGCCGGTCGATTCGCCCCTCATGACCGCTCCGAACACGGTGCTGACGCCGCACCTCGGCGCCTCCACGGCCGAGGCGCAGGTCCGGGTTGCCGAGGAGGCGTGCGAGCAGGTAGTCGACGTGCTGGCGGGACGATCGGCCCGCTACGCAGTCAATGCGCCTCTTCTGACGCCCGAAACCGCGCGGGCCATAGCCCCGTACCTGCCGCTGACCGAGACCCTCGGCCGCATCGCCGCCCAGTACCTGCGTGGCGGTGTCAAGGCCCTGACCGTCGACGTCGCCGGCGACCTGGCGAACTACGACACTTCGCAGCTGGCGGCGGCCGCGTTGCGCGGCATCCTGGAGAACGCCACCAGCGAGCGCGTCAACCTGATCAATGCCGGGTTCCTTGCGAGGTCCCGCGGCCTATCCGTCACCGAGCGCAAAACAACGGACGCGGGATCGTTCGCCTCGCTCGTGACCCTGTCCGTGGAAGGAGACGCAGGCAAGGCCACCGTCGCCGGCACAGTGGCCAACGGCGAGCCCCGGTTGGTCCGCATCGACGACAGCTGGCTCGACATGGCGCCGGCCCCGGTGATGGTCATGACTCGCCATCAGGACAAGCCTGGAACGATGGGTCGAATCGGCCTGATTCTTGGCGAAGCCGATGTCAACATAAGCTCGATGACGCTCGCCCGATCGAACCCACGCCATGACGCCCTGATGCTTCTCGCCGTCGATGACGAGGTGCCGGATGCGGTTGCCGAACAGCTCCGAAGCCACCCTGCAGTCATCGACGTCTGGGTGATCCGGGCCGCCGCGGAACGTTGAGATCCAATTCGGAGGAGCCGGGGCGGCCCGGAGGCTGGGATTCGCCGGCCTCCGGGGCTGCTCCGGTAATTCCGGACGGCCTCGACGGCGTCCTGGTCCTCCTTCGCCACGGCCAGACGCAGTTCATAGTCGACAACCGCTTCCAGGGTGCGATGGAGGCGCCGCTCACCGCTCTTGGCGAGCTGCAGGTCACCCTCGCCGGCCGCCGCCTTGCGGCGCCGCTCGAGGATCCGTCACTCCCCATACCTGACACCGCGCCCATCGCCGTCGTCCACTCGCCGTTGGGGCGGGCGCGACGCAGCGCGGAGCTCGCGGTCCGGGCGATGGCGGCGGCCGGTCGCGCTACTCCCCCACTCCACGCCGACGAAGGGTTCTGCGAGATAGGCCAGGGAGACTGGGAGGGACTCACCGAGCACGAGATCGCGGCCCGCTTCGGCGACTCGCTGCCGGGTTGGAGGCGCTGGCCGACGAGGTTCCAGGCGCCCGGGGGAGAGACCCTTGAGGCCGTCGCGACCCGCGTCGACGCTTCTCTCTCGACGCTCCTGCGGTCGATGGCCGCCGGAACGTCACCCGGCACCCATGACCGAAGCCAGGTATTGGGCTACGGCGACGCGGCCCCGGATCTACGCCCCTGGTCACTGATCGTCGGCCACGGCGGCGTCTTCCGTGTCGTGCTGTGCGCCCTGCTAGGCCTCTCACTCGATCACTTCTGGAACTTCGACTTCGGCCTCGGAGCGATCAGCGTGGTCGAGATTCGCGCCGGGCGAGCGGTCCTTCGAACCCTCAATTTCGAGGCGCACCTTGCCGGCGAGGCGGAGCCTCAGCCCGAAGGGTCGCGAGAGCGTGACGAAAGCGGCGCTCTCTAGGTTCGGAGCCTGCGCGGGCCAGCCATCCGGGCAGCTCGATCGCCAGCGTGGATGGCTCCGGACGGCTGCCCGTCAAGCGTCTTCAGCTCCAGGTCCGCCTCGACGCCCGCGGACGCTTGGCCGATCCGCCCGTCTTGGCGCGCCCCCGGAATTTGGGGAACCGGATCGCCAGCCTCAGCAGAGCCCCGCGGATCATGCGCTGCGCCGCCGCCAGCGAGACCAGTCGCTCGGAGCCAAGCTGGCGCCTTCCGTAGGTGACCTCGACCGTCGCCATCGCCACGACCCCGAGCGAGTCACGGGCCTTGGGTACGACGTCGGCGAGCATGCCCGTGTATTCATAGACCGTCTGCGTCGGGTGGGGCTTGTAGCCCAGCTGGCTGGCGAGCCTGACGACGTTACGGTAGACCGAGTCCGGCCCCTCGAGGCGCCGAGGCCTGCGCCGCCACAGCACGAAGAGCGCAAGAGCAAGCGCCGCGATCAAGATCGCCGGGATCAGCAGCGTCGTCAGATTGGTCGAACTCGTGCTTGCGCCGCCGCCGGGAGTAGTCGAGCCGCCGTGCGGTCTGATGTCGCCGCCAGATCCACCGGGACTCTGCGATGGCAGCGGACTCGGTGTCGCGTTGACCGCGGAGCCTGGCACAAGTTGGGTCGGCAGGCCGACGCCGCCACCGGTCGGGTCGAACGGGATCCATCCGTAACCTGGGAAGAACACCTCTACCCAGGCGTGCTTCTGCAGGGTCGTCACCTGCTCGACGAGAGAGTGCTGGTCGAGCGCACCGGGCAGGTAACCCTGGACGTACCTGGCCGGATAGCCCTCCATCCTCATCAGCATCGTCATCGTCGTCGCGTACTGCTCGCAGAACCCCTGCTTGATGAGGGCGAAGCAGTCGACCGTAGAAAGGCCCAAGCACTGTGGCATCAGTGAGGTGATGTCCGTGTTGTACGTAAACCTGTCGCTCCGCAGGTAATTCTGGATCGCCTTGGCGACGTCGAACTCGTCGCCGAATGAGTTGCCGTTCGCCCTGGCCCAACTGGCGATATCACTCAGGAGTGCGTCCCCGTCCGCTCCGACGAGAGCGGCGCCTTGCGTGAAGCGGTCGAGGAGTCCCGCCGGGAAGTTGGTGCCAGCGTGCTGGAGCCGCCATTCGGTCAGGCCGTTGCCGGCCGGATCAAGGTCTGGCACAAAGGCCGAGAGTGTGTAGTCCGTCGCGCTGGAGGAGAGCCAGGCTACGTCGGTGGCCGCCGGGTCGTCGCCGACAAGCGTCCGCTGGACGGCCGCATTCACCGTATCGGGCTCATTCGCCACGACAAGGTGCTTGAGCGACGTGTCCTGGACGTGGATCACGATCGAGATCGAGCCCCGGCCCGGGGTGGCGCCGCTGACGAGATCGAGCGTCCCCGCGTCGAGCGTTCCCCCTGCCACGACCTGGTCCTGACGAGACGCGGGGCCGATCGACCAGCCAAGGGTCTTGAACTCGTCGTAGGCGACGACCCGCCAGTGGCTGACCAGGCCCCCGTTCGTGGCCCGCGCCGTAAAGACGTCGCGCGACGCCTCGCTGAACGACGGCTTGATGTCCACCGACGACCCGAAGTCAGAGCTCGGCTGGTATCGACTTTCGCCGCCGTTTGGCAGATAGCCGCTCAGCCATCCGAAGTGGCTCTGAATCTGGTCGCTAAGATCGGTGAACGTGCTGCCGAGCGGAGCAGAGCTCGCCACGGACGTGAGGACGAGCGAGCCGGCCACCGCCAGCGACGCAAAGGCCATGCCGCCCTGGAGATGCGGCGCCTGGAAGTCGCGGCCACGCCAGATCCGGTGGCGCAGCCAGTTCGAGCGCTCGTCGGCAGCATGGGCGATGAGCAGGACTGCCAGCGCAGCCGCGCTGAACACCACCAGGCCGCCGTACTGGTCGTGTCTTGTCAGCGCCATGTTGGCAATCAGGACCACGGCTAGCAGCAGGACGCCGTTGACGGCGCGGTGATAGCCGAAGATGTCGTACGAGGCGGCCTGGGCAGTGCCCCAGACGACAACCCCCAGGATCAGGCAGAAGTGGCCGACCTGGAGAGTCGAGATCTGATGGCGCCAGGCCAGGTCGAGGTAGGCCTGGGTCACCGAGTTGGCTGTGGCGCTGAACCATCCGACGAGGCCCGGGGTTGAGCCTGGCAAGGAAGCGCCGACCGCCTCGATCAACACGAATGCCCCAACGACGCAACCCAGCGCCTGGGCGAGCCACGGCGACAGGTCGAGCCGGGCGCTCAGATAGCCCCAAACCGTCGCGGCCAGGGCGATCCAGATAAGGAAGGTCGTGAGGCTGTCGTTGCCGAGGATCCACCGCGCATCGGCGATCGACCAGGCCATCGTGCCCGCCAGGACGAACACCAGCGGCAGGGCGATCCAGCCTTCGTCCGGATGAATGCGATCGACGATCCGTTCGACGATCCCGTTCCAGCTGCCGGGCGTGCCCGTGTCGACAGGATAGACGGCATCCCGCCGATCGGTTGGAAGCCAGCCTGCTCTTGACATTGCTAGCACCACCCGTGGCATCGAGAGAAGAGACCTCGGTCGCTCATACCAGCACCGTCCCGAGATTGTCACCGGCGTGGACTTCGCTCGACTTCACGTCGTATTCGGCGAGTGCGAAGCGCAGCGCCCGCTGCTCCTGCGCGGATGACTCGGCATCCCTTTCCGCGTCCGGGTTTCGACCGTCGTAGCCGTCGTACGTGGCCGCGACCAGGGCCACGACGGCCGCGGTCACGCCCCGCGCCCGGAGCGATGTCAGCGTCCGAACCCATTGCCGCTCACGCGACGCCGTCACGATCACGGCCGTCATGCCGCGCCGAAGCTTTGGCAGCCTCGTGAGCAGCACTTCGGCGAGCGGCGTGCGGCCGTCCCCGTCGACCGCGGCCAGGAGCTGCATGATCTTCTGCCGCTGCCGGGGGCCACGATCGGCCGGAATAGAAACGAGCCGATGCCCGCTCGTCGTCAGGCCGACCGCGCGGTTCTCGAGGATCGCGTCGTGAGCGACGGAAGCCGCGACCCGCAGCGCTTCCTCGACCGTCGAGATGTCGCCTTCGCCGGCCTGTACTCTCGATTCCAGGTCGACGAAGATCCAGACGTCGGCCGTTTGCTCGAGATCGAATTCCTTGACCTGGATCTCCCCCAGCCGCGCCGTGCTGCGCCAGTGGATGCGGTTGAAGCTGTCTCCGGGAGCGTACGGGCGGACCGTCGTGGCCAGAGGAGTCGTCTGGAGGGTTCGTTCCGGGGCCGAGTGTGTGCCCTCGAGAAAGGCATTGGCCAGCCGCCACCTGGGCAGCGGAACGACGCGGGGGAATACGGTCACCGCTGTCGGCCGCCCAACCGTCGCCGCCGCCTCGAAGAAGCCGAACGGGTCTCCGGTACGGACCACCATCGGCTCGATGCGGTAGGTCCCGCGGCGCGTCAGCGGCACGATCGCGACCCACGAGCGCTGCGCCCAAGAGCGCAGCCCCAGGGCCCGACCGGGCAACGGAACGGGCAGATCGGTCGGGTTGTACACCTCCAACCACGGCTTGGGCAGCCCACTGGCGTTCGAGATGCTATAGGTCGTGCGTAGGTCGTCGCCCACGTGGGCCTGACGATGATCGACTCGGTACCCGGCTTCCAGATCCGCCAGCCCGAACCGGGTCAGCACGTAGCTGCCGCCTATCGCCAGCAGACCCAGATAGACCACATAGAAGAGGAACGGCAGCCCCGTCGAGAAGGCCGCGATCAACAGGACGACCGCGACAATCAGGAACTGGAGCCGCCTGATCACGAGTCCGCCCTCCGGGCAGCTACAGCGCCGGGCTGCCGGTCGCGCCGCGGTTCGCGGCGCCTGATTGGGACCGCGGCGACGCACCGTCGCGGACTCCCGGGCCGGCTGTCTTCGCGTCGCCGACGGGCACGCTGTTCAGTAGCTCGGCGATGACCTGGCGGGGGTCGATATCGTGCATGGACGAGCTCGTCTTGATGATCAGGCGGTGGGCCAGCGCGGCTTCGGCGAGAGCCTTGATGTCATCCGGGATGACATAGTCGCGACCGGCAAGAGCGGCAAGGGCCTGACCCGTTCTGTACAAGGCCAGCGACCCGCGCGGCGAGGCGCCCAGATAGACATCCGGGTGGGTCCGGGTGGCATTGACCAGGCGGACGATGTAGTCGGCCACGCTGGGATCCACATAGACCTCGCGGACCGCAGCCTGCAGTTCGCGCAGATCTTGGACGCCGAGGACCTCGCCGAGGCCGTCCAGCGGATGGGTGATCTTCTGCTCGTCGAGGATCGTCTGCTCGTCCGCCGGGCTCGGATAACCGAGCCTGATGCGCAGCATGAACCGGTCGAGTTGTGCCTCGGGCAGAGCGAAGGTGCCCTCGTACTCGATCGGATTCTGGGTGGCGATGACCAGGAAGGGCTCCGGCATCTGATATGTGGTGCCGTCGATCGTGGCCTGGTGCTCCTCCATGCACTCGAGGAGCGCCGATTGGGTCTTTGGCGTGGCACGGTTGATCTCGTCAGCCAGGACGACCTGAGCCATGATCGGTCCGGGTCGGAACTCGAATTCCTGGGTCTTCTGGTTGTAGATCGAAAGCCCGGTCACGTCGGATGGCAGCAGATCGGGAGTGAACTGGATGCGGCGGAAACTGCACCCAAGGCTCCGTGCCACGGCTTTGGCCAGCATCGTCTTGCCGGTGCCGGGAACGTCCTCTATCAACAGGTGACCGCGGCACAGCAGGGCGACCAGTGTAAGCCGCACCTCCTGGCGCTTGCCAATGATGACTCGCTCGACGTTCGCAGCTACCTTCTCGCCGGTTTCATGGATCGTCGTCATGTCACTCTCTTCGGGTCCCGAAGGCGGATAGCGGCCCGCGAGGCAGCTCGCAGGGCCCTGGGAACTTGACGCCCTCCCGGCCCCGAAAAGGCGGAAGGCCGCCACATACTACGCCGAGACGCACCGGCAGTTGTGCCTGTGATTGACGCGTTTCGTCGCTGGGACCTCACCCCAGCGGCTCGCCCACAGGAGCTCGGCCGGCCGTCGGCCCTTCGCGTCGGCTCTGTTGGAGAAACGAAGCCGAACCTTCTCGGAGATCCGGTCGCAGCCTGGATCCCACCCACTTAGCTTCAGCCGACGGGACCTTCGGACCCGCGGAAAAGTACGAGCAGGCGTGGTGTCGCCGGCATGAGATCCGCGTACGCTCCGGATGTGCGTCGTGTCGGCACGTCCGGTCTCGCCTGCACGACAACGGAGCAACGATGGCCCTCGTTACCGACTCGTTCTGCGAGCGGTGTGGTAACCGCTACGTATTCTCTCCCAGCGCGCCCAAGCCGCTGTCACTGAAGGGTGCGCGCGTCCTGGCCAAGGGTCTGCGGAACTTCGTCCTGACCGACGGCCAGTCGATGTCCGAGGCCATCTCCCTTGCTCGCCTCGACGACGACCGCGCGGCTTCGAGCCGGATCGACCAGGCCTTCCACAAGACCTTCAACTTCTGCATGACGTGCCGGCAGTACGCCTGCGATCAATGCTGGAACTCCAAGGTCGGCGCGTGCCTCTCCTGCGCACCCGAGGACAGCGTCGAGCCGGTCGCACCCGAAGATCAACCGATCGTGCGGACCCCGATCTCTCGCCGAGACGGCGACCGGACGCTCGAGCCCGACGGGCCGGCGGTCGAACCCCAGGTCCGCCCCGCCACACCGAGCGAGGCCGAGCGGCACGAGGCCAAGGGTCCGGCTGCGTGGCCCGCTCAAGACGTACGGGCCGATGGCCGGCCCGCGGCCACTGGTTCGAGACAGAAGCCCAGCCCCTCTTCGGGGAAGGGCTCCGATCCGGGGGCGTGGACTCTATGGCCCGCGGCCGACGAGATTTCGCCCGAGATGACTTTGACCCCCGAGGAGCTCGCGATCGTCGAGGCCGGACTCGGTCGGGTTCAGCGACCACAACAGGTCGCCGCGGACCCGCCCACAGAGGCGGCGCCCATCGTTGGGGAGAAGCTCGTCGTCGCGGAGACGACCGTCGTTGTCGCGGAGAGGACCGCCGTTGTCGCGGAGACGGCTGCCGCCGCAGAGGTGCCGGCCCAGGTCGTCGAGGAACCGGCGCACGTCGGCTCAGACGCGCCAGCGTGGGTGACCCTGAACGTCGAACCAAGGCCGGCAACCCAGGCAATCGACGAAACCGAAGTCGCGACAGAGCCTGAACCCTCCGCGGCAACCCCACCTGAGGTCACCCCGACCCCGACCTGGGAGCTCGATCAAGAGGTCCCCGCCGGCCTGCCGGCCGAAACCGGGGCACCCGCGGATAAGGCCGCGGCCGATGTGCCCGACGTCATCGCCCAGGATGAGGCAGGTGCCACGCGGCCACGTCGGGTGCTCCGAATGTCTCTGGCCGACCCTGATCTACCGCCGCTGACGAATCCGACGTCACGGCCCGAGCCACAACCGGCCGCCAAGGACCGCACTCCGATGGTGGCGCGGCTCTTCGGTCGAAGCGCGCCCAAGGCTCCGGCCGGCAACCCGTGGCCAAACCCGACGCGATGGGCCGATAGACCCATCACGATCAACGATTGGTGGGGCGATGCCGAGGTTGCGGTAGTCATGGACATAGCGCCTGGGGCCGCTCCGCAAGCTGCGGCTTCCGCCGCCTCGCCAGAACATGTGGCCGCTCCCACTGCCGCTCCGTCCCCGGCTGAGAACGACGCTCCCGCCCGGATTGCCGCGCGAGCCCAGGAACCGGAGTCGGCCGAACCGGCATCTGACCTCGCGCCAGCAGCCGCGATGGCCGACCAGCCTCCACCTGTCGATGCCCAGGAAGCCGTGGCGATACGACTATCGGCTGTTGCAGCGGGCTCCGACGAGGCCGCCTGGCCCACCGAACTCGAATCGGTGCCGCTCCGGCGCCCGCTCTTCGACCTGTCGCCGACCTCTCGGCACGATGCCGTCGCCGCTCGATCGGACGCGCCAGGCCGGGCCGGGGCCAATCTCGAAGCCGCGGACGCGAAGGTCAGCTCCCAACCGCCCGACAGCGCAGAAGATCGGCAGCCGACCCCAACCGACTCCGTCCCTCAACCCTCGACGCCGCCGTCGTCGCTCGGACCGTCAGCCCCGGCGCCGTGGCCTCCCCTCGGGGCGCAGTGGCCGTCGCCGCAGAGGCCCACCCAACCGTGGCCTGCTCCGGTCGCCGCACCGGTCGCGGCCGTCGTTGCGGCTCACCAGCTGGGTGGCGCGCCCAGCGTCGCCGAGATGTGGGCCCAGTCCGCCCAGGAAGTCCTCAGCCGCGGCTCGGTTCGCGTGTGCCACAAGTGCGCGCTGCCGGTTTCGACGCATGCTCGCTTCTGCCGCCGCTGCGGGAGTCCGCAGGCCTGACCCCAACGCGGCAGGACAACAAGCAGACGGCCGGATGGTCGGCGATCGGCTAGTCGTCGAGGTCTTCGAAGAGGCTTGGCTGCAAGTCGTCACCGTGGACCGAGCCGTGAGGTCGTAGCAGCGACCGCACCTGAGCCTTACGGACGAAACGGCGGTTACCGAGCTTGATGCTCTGGAGCTGGCCCACTCGCGCCCAGCGGCCGATCGTCCCCGGAGTGAACTTGATGTTCGAGGAGGCGAGCAGTTCAGCCGCCTCCGAGAGGGAGATCCAGTCAGTCGGTGGCTTCGGCATCGGTCAGTCCGGGTCTTTGGCAGGTGAGGCCGGTTTGGCCGCCTCTGGGCTGCCGCCTTTGGAAGACCCTGAGCCCTCGTCAGACGCCGAAGCCTTGTCCGTGGATGTCGGGCGGCTCTGCCTGGCTCCGCTCGAGCGCTCCTTACGCGCCCAGCCGGTCCCCTTGTAATGAACGGCAAGGGCCGAGAAGGCCTTCTTCATCTGGCCCCCACACTCGGTGCAGGTCGAGGGGCCGTGGCCGTGAACGGCATGCATGACCTCAATCGTGCGGCCGCAGTTCGAGCAGACGTAGTCGTATATCGGCAAGTGAGTCTCCAGCCAGTCGCCCTAGGCGCGCACCATGCGCATGCCGCATTTCGGGCAGTAGAAAGCTCTTTCGTGCCCTGAGTTGAACCCACAATGAGAGCAGTCGGTGCCGCCCGAACCGGACGACGGCATCGGTCGATCCAGCGACACCGTGCCGAGAGCGTGGCTGTCGCCGGCGATATTGTTGAACAGCCCGGCCAGGACGCCGGCCGCGATGCGTTCCGTGTCTCCGCGCACGCCCTTTCCACCCCACCCGACGACCCCCCGGACCACCATGTCGCCCGTCACTTCGTCGAAATGCGTTACCACGCCGCCGACGATGGCGTTGTATTCCGGGTACCCCGTCGTATCCGTCTCGCCCGAGAGCAGCCCGCAGACGAGGGTCTCGTAGACCGGGTCAATCGCGTCCACGGACTCCAGGACGACGAGCGCGTGACGGGTCACCGGCGATCGATCGCGGTTGTACTCGAGCCATTGCCCGCTGCCCGGTATCCGGGCGATGTACGGCGTCGCCTGGCTGAGCTCTGGGGGAAGCGGCTCGACCAGTTCGGACTCGCCTTGTACGTAGCCGGCAAGCATGCTATGCAGCCGCGGGACGAGCCCCGGGCCGCCCTTGAGCCTCACGCCTTCAGAGCTCTTCGCCGCATAGGAGAGCTTCAGCGAGAACTCATGCGCGTCTACCTCCGGCAGAGGCAGCGGCGGCGCCGGCTGATCAGTTGCGCGTCTATGAAGTCTGCCGAAAAGCGGCACTGTCCCTCCTGAAAGGTAGTGCGAAGCTGCCGCTATCCTAGCAGCGCCTTCGAGTCGGCAATCCATTCCGCCCGCAATGCGCGGCGCCCCGAAAACCGACCCCGACCTCCGGGTCCGGTTTGTCGCGCGTGACGCCTCCGCGGCTAGCCCAACCGGCCGGCCAATCGAGCCACGAGCTCTTCCAACTCGGTCGCTCGGGCGCGAGCGGCTTCGACCACAGGCGGCGGGGCCTTCGACGTAAATGCCTCGTTCGCGAGCCGGGCCCTGGCGGACGCCAGGAGCCCCTGGGCTTCTGCGAGCTCGCGCTCCAATCTGGCCCGGTCGCGTTCTGCCTGGGCATCGTCTCGGGCCGCGGGGCGGACGACGGCTTCGATCTCACCGGCGATGACCGCGAGCCCACCGGCCACGCCGTGGCGGATAGGGTCGAGGCCAGACGCCCGAACGAGCGGCCTAGCCCGAGACAGGCGCTCGATCGCAGGCTGGAGCGCCCGGAAGGTCGAGACCAGCCATTCCGGCACTAAGACGTCGACCGGCAGCCAGGCTGCGGGTTCTACGCGCGCCTCGGCCCGCGCGTTGCGAACCGCCCGAACCAGATCGATCAGCGCGGCGACCTCGGCTTCGGCGGAGGCGTCGACCGAATCCGCCCGAACCGCCGGCCAGTCGGCCACGATCAGCAGCGCGGGATCGTCGGCTGAGTGTGGCAGCCGCTCCCAGATCGTCTCCGTGATGAACGGCATGATCGGGTGAAGCAGTCGCAGGTACGTGTCGAGCACGTCGACGAGAGTCCACCAGGTGGCCTCTCGCTCTTCGGGAGCCAGCCCTGTGTCGGCCAGGCGGATCTTCGCCAGCTCCACGCCCCAGTCGCAGTACTCGTTCCAGATGGCCTCATAGAGGATCTGGCTGGCGTCGCCGAACGCGTACTCCGCCATTGCCCGATCCACCGCCTCGACAGTCGCCGCGGCCCGCGAGAGGATCCAGCGATCCGCCGGACCGAGACGAGACCGATCCGGCAGCCGGCGCGGGACGCCGGCTGCGATTGACGCCGGTCGCGCCCCGAGAACGAAGCGGGCCACGTTCCAGAGCTTGTTGGCGAAGTTGCGGGCGTTCTCGAGCTTCTCGGTGCCCAGTCGAGCGTCGTTGCCGGGCGCAGTGCCATTGACGAGAGCGAACCGGAGTGCATCGGCACCCACAACGTCGATCGTCTGGAGCGGATCGACCGTGTTGCCCTTCGTCTTGGACATCTTCTGGCCGTACGGATCGCGGATCAGCCCGGACAGATAGACGGTGTGGAAGGGCGCCTCGCCGGTGAGGTGGATGCCCAGCATCATCATCCGGGCGACCCAGAAGAAGATGATGTCGTAGGCGGTTTCCATGACCGAGCCCGGATAGAAGCGCTGGAGGTCGCGCGTCTGCTCGGGCCAGCCCAAGGTCGAGAACGGCCATAACCCGGAGCTGAACCAGGTGTCGAAGATGTCTTCGTCCTGGCGAAGGTCGGCCGCGGGTCGACCGCAAACCTCGCACGCGGACGGCCCGGCCGGATCGGCGACCACGGTGATGTGGCCGTCCGGGCAGTACCAGGCCGGGATGCGGTGGCCCCACCAGAGCTGCCGGCTGACGTTCCAGTCGCGCATCTCGGTCATCCAGTGTTCCCAGACCTTGACGAAGCGATCGGGCAGGATCTGCGTGGTGCCGGAGCGGGTCGCTTCCAGAGCGGCGGCAGCCAGCGGAGCCACTCGCACGAACCACTGCGTCTTGAGGCGCGGCTCCACGACGTCGTCGGAACGCTGGCAGTGCCCGACCATCATCTCGTGGGGCGTGACCGACTCGAGATCCCCGGCGGCCTGCAGCGCGTCGACTATCTGGAGGCGGGCCTCGTAGCGGTCCAGCCCAGCGAACCCGGCCCCGTTCTCGTTGACGCGAGCGGCATCGTCGAGCACGGTGATCATGGGCAGGCCGTGACGCTTGCCCGTGTCGTAGTCGTCCCGGTCGTGGGCGGGTGTGATCTTCACCGCACCGGTGCCGAAGGCTCGATCGACGACCGGGTCCGCGATGATCGGCACGACGCGGTTCACGAACGGGATCACCGCTCGGCGGCCGACGAGCGCCTCGTAGCGCGGATCCTCGGGGTTGACGGCCACGGCCGTGTCGCCGAGGAGCGTTTCGGGGCGGGTCGTGGCAACGGCGATCCAGGCGTTAGGATCGGGGGCGCCGCTCTTTTCATTGACGAGGTGGTACCGAATCGTCCAGAGGCTGCCCGTGGTTTCCTTCGGGATCACCTCCAGGTCGGACACGCTCGTCCTGCAGCCCGGGCACCAGTGGATCAGCGCCTCGGTCCGGTATGCCAGCCCTTCGCGGTAGAGGCGCAGGAATGCCTCGCGAACCGCCCGGGCGGACACCTCGTCCATCGTGAAGCGGAGGCGGCTCATGTCGAGCGAGGCGCCGACGCGCCGCTGCTGGCTCAGGATGGTCTGGCGAGTCTCGAGAACGAACTCCCACATCGCCTCGAGATACTTCTCGCGGCCCAGGGTCTGGCGGGTCTCGCCCTTGGCGGCGAGGAGCTTGTCCAGGACGTACTGCGCCGCAATCGAGGCATGATCAAGCCCGGGCAGGAAGAGAGACGGCCGGCCCTGCATTCGGGCGTGCCGGGTCATCAGGTCTTCCACGGTGGAGCGCTGGGCGTGGCCCAGGTGCAGCGAGCCGGTGACGTTGGGCGGCGGCTGGATGATCACGAACGGAGGCTTGCTCCAATCCGCGCGCGAGCCGACCCCATCTGGATTGAAGACATCGGCGTCGAGCCAGCGTCCGAAGATCGCACCCTCGACTTCGCCGGGACGGTATGCCTTCGCCAGCTCTGCCTCTTCGGCCGACTCGCCCGCTGTCTGCTCGTCCCGGTCCGCCATCGATCGCTCCGTCAATCAAAGCGACCCGCTCGTCCAGCTGGACGAACGGGTCGTGGTACCACCTGCTGGTTCGGCGTCGCCCAGCACCCGGTCATCCCGGCCGCCTGGAGTGGCGACGCCCTCGTGGCGCTCTAACGGGCGCCTCCCGCACCGCTCGCGAGCTACGTTCGCGCCGTTCCGACTGCGGGGCTTTCACCCACGCGCTCCACTTTCGCGGACGCGGGCCCCGCTCTCTGCTCGCCGGCTGGCGACGCTACTCCTCTCGGTCAATACCGTGAAGGCCGCGATCGTAGCACAGGGCAATTTCGTGGCTCGATCGGCGCCGCTGCCGACAGCTGCCCTTAGTGCGCTGCGCCATAGACGCCCGTGAGCATCACCCCCCTGGGCAGAACGGTGAAGCCACCGAAGCCGTTACTCGAGGCGGCGCTCGGGTCGCCACCGGACCACGTGATTGGCGTCCACGTCTGTCCATCGTAGGAAAGCCAGGCATTCTTGCCACCGTTCTTCACCGCAGCGAATACCGTCCCATTCGCGCCGATTACGCCATCGGCGGAGATGCTGCACTCGCCGCTACACGCCGCCTGTCCAAGCGGGCCGAAATTGCTGTCAGGCGCCCATGTCTTGCCGCCATCTTTCGAAATCTCGAGCCCTACGCCGCCGGGTGTCGTGCCGTAGTCCACGTTGAGCAGCATGCCGTCCCGGCCGAAGTCGATGCTCATGCCGAACCCGCCGATCAGGCTGCCGGACCTGGTCCACGTCCGACCGTCGTCCGACCACCAAACGTATGAGTGCGTCCCTGTAGCAGCGAAGACGATGTGGGGCTCGTCGCCGGCTTTTGCCAAAGGTGTCGTCGTTCCGCCCATCAGGAAGAACCGGCCGGCATTGGACTGCACAAATGGACCGACACTCCAGTCCAGACCGGGCTCGACGGTCTCTTGGCTCCAGTGGACGCCATCGGTCGAGAATTCGACCTCAGCCGTGCCCGCTCCAGAGTTGTCGGCGCCCTGAACCTCCACCGTGGCAACGATTCCCGTATCGGTGCCGGCCATCGAAGTCGGCACTCCCAGAAGGTCCGGCTTGCCGGCGTTGTGCCAGGTCAGGCCGTCGGAACTCGTCCAGACGGTCGCGGACGGCGCCGATGGTGATGGCACCGGCGAGCTACGACCCTCCGACTCGGAGCCCGACCCGTAGTCGAGCGCCATCGCGACCAGGCCACCGGGGGCCGCCGCCACCTCGAACCAGGCCGCCGGGAGCGAAGTGACGGGCGTCCACGTTTCCCCATCGGACGAGACCCACAACGAGCGCGCCGGATTGATTGTTGAATTGGTGGCGACATATCCGCCGCTCCACCGAATGACCCTGTTGACAGGGTTGTCGCTCGGAGTCTGGCCGCTCTTCCACGAGAAGCCCGTCCACCCGCTCAGAGCCCCTGGCGTTGTGAACGCGCTTGCGTTGATGGCCGTGGGCGTGGGCTCGGGCGTGGGCGTGACTACGGTCGTCTCCGTCGCCAGCACTGCCGGCGTCGACGTCGGATACGGAAGCGTGGGCCCCGGCGATGCTGTCGTCGGAGGACCGAGCGAACCCTGGGGCTCTATGCCGGACAGTGCCTGGCCGAAGTAGACCCGATCGCCGGCGATCCACAGCACGCCATTGGGGAGCAGCAAGACCTGGCCGTCGGCCGGCAGGCTTCCTACGTCTCCCCCTTGCTGGAGCAGGCGCCAGTGGCCGTCGCCCTCACTCAGGTAGAACCGCGCCCCCGACCCGGCCGCCATGATGATGCGGTTCCCGTCCGACACGGTCTCGCCGCCCAGCCAGTTCGGGATCCCGTCGCTGTCCGCGAGCCAGGTGACGCCCCCATCGGTCGAGTGGATCAGAGCGTCGCCGGCGCCCAGCCGGCCCCACTGCATCCCCGTCCACGGCAGCGTGTTGGACGAAACGCCGGTCCCCGGAACGGCCGGGTCATAGCTGGTCCAGGTCAGGCCGTCGTGCGAGATCCAGGCTCTGTAGGAGTAATGGCGCTCGTCACCCGCGCCGGAGCTGTAGGTCGTGGATCCGTTCGGGTCGGAGACAAGGCCAATGGCTACGAACCCTCTGCCGAAGGGGCTGATGTTGACGTTGCCGGCCTGGGACAGGTCGTCCGGCAGCGTTGCCTGCGTCCAGGTCTTGGCGTCGGCGCTGAAGAAGATGGCAGAAGGTCCGCGAGGATCGCTGCTGTTGAGCGTCGTCGTCACGATCACCAGCCCGGGCGAGCTTCCCGCCAGCCCGGAAACCGATGTCAGGTTGAACGGCACCGACACCCGCGTCCACTTGACGGCATCCGTCGTGAGCCAGAGCCCTGAGTCTGACCCGTTGATCGCCGGGCCCCAGGCCAGAAGATCCCCTCCGACGGCCACCAGTCCGGCGTAGCGAGGGGCGCCTGTGGACTGTTTCCAAGTAAGGCCGTCCTTCGACACCCAGACGTCCATGTTGCCGCCGACCATGGCGAAGCCGCCCCGCCACACGACCCACGAGCTGCTGTATCTCCACCCGTACCACTGCGTGGCCATGCCGATGCCCTCGGCGGTGGCAGTGATGTCGTGCCATTCCAGGCCGGTCCACTCGCCCTGGCCCGCGTCGGGACGCAGCGTCCAGGTTGAGGCGGCCTGGGGACCGCGCGGGGCGACGAGCAAGGCGGCCGCCGAAACGGCGATCACCAGGACGGCCGCGAGGGCTGCAAGGGCGCCGGCCTGCCTCAGGCCGGGCCGCCCGCGGCCGGACAGTCGAACTGGCGAGAGCCGCACGCCGTTTATGCTCCGCGCCCCGCTCCCGTGCACGACTTCATCGAGGCGGCTGTAGACGGACGCTGGCACATCAGGTTTGGGGCCGGCGGCGATCCGGCGCAGACGGGTTTCGAGATCTGGGTCGTCGTTGAATGTCATCGGGACACCTCGCCCCCTTGCTGATCGAGCTGCCGGCGGAGCGCTTTCATGGCGTAGTGGAGCCGGGATTTCACCGTGCCGAGCGGCAGCTCCAACCGCTCGGCGATTTCCTCGAGGGGCAGATCGCGCCAGTAGCGCAGCGCAACGACTATCTGCTGGTCGAGCGGGAGGTTCCTCACCAGGCGGCCGACCTCGTCGCGCGACAGCGCCTCGCGGAACGGATCTCGGGCGTGCGGGGCGCCGGCCGCCTCTTCATCCAGGGCGAGGACCCGTACGCCTCGTCGCTCGCGTAGCCTGTCCTTGCAGGAATTCGCGACGATGCGGTCGAACCAGGCTCCTGCGCGGTCATGTTCTCGAAGCTTCGGCCAGGCATGCCAGGCCTTCTCGAGCGCCTCCTGTGTGGCATCCTCGGCCTCGGTTGCGTCGCGCAGCAGATAGCCTGCCAGGCGATAGGCGCCCGGCAGCTCCGCGCGTATGAGACGGACGAACTCCGCGGCATCCCCGGCCACGGGTCCCGTCAGCGCCACCCTCCAGGCTCCTTCCCCGGTCACGGTCGGCCCCCTGTCCAGCCACTCCCTCGCGGAGCGCCCTTCCAGACGGATCCGGCGGTCAAAAGGTTCAACCGACCCGTGACGACGATAGCGGCTCGACTCGAGCCGGAAGACAGGAAATTGCATCCGCTCAGGGATCGGTCTCGGGTACGACACCGACTTCAGCGTGTGAGTCGCCGATCGCGACGCATCGCGGCTTGGGAAACAGCTGTGAAGCGGGCGCGACCCGGAGTGAGGCGGCTGGGCGGTAGGACGTTGGGGGCCGGTATGCTTGCCCCGATGCCACTCCGTGCCCTTTCGGCCGCAGACGCCAGCGCCCGCCGCGACTCGCTCGCCGCGGATCTGCGGGCCCGGATACGGGGCGAGGTCCAGCTCGGCGCCGGTGACCGTGCGCTGTACGCCACCGACTCGTCCAACTACCGCCAGCTCCCGATCGGCGTCGTCCGGCCGCTCGACACTGCGGATCTCGTCGAGGTCATCCGCGTCTGCTACGAGCACAGCGCGCCGGTCACTCTCCGTGGCGGCGGCACGAGCCTTGCCGGTCAGGCGACCAACCACGCCGTCGTGATCGACGTCTCACGCCATCTGAATCGGATCCTGGAGCTGGATCCGGAGCGGCGCATCGCCCGCGTCCAGCCCGGCGTGATACTCGACGACCTGCGCACGGCGGCGGAGCGCCACGGTCTTACCTTCGGGCCGGATCCGGCGACTCACGACCGCTGCACGCTCGGCGGGATGCTCGGCAACGATTCGTGCGGGGCCCACTCGATCATGGCGGGCCGGACGAGCGAGAACGTCGAATCGCTCGACGTGCTGACCTATGACGGGCTGCGCCTGACGGTGGGCCGCACCACGGACGAGGAGCTTGAGCGCCTTTGCTCGGAAGGTGCCCGGCGCGGCGAGATCTACCGCTCCCTCCGCGGGTTGCGCGACCGGCACGCCGCCCTGATCCGCGAACGATTCCCCAAGCTGCCGCGGCTCGTTTCGGGCTTTCACCTGCAAGCCCTGCTGCCGGAGAACGGCTTCGACGTCGCTCGCTCGCTCGTCGGCACAGAAGGCACCTGCGCGACCATCCTGGAGGCGACCGTCAGGCTCGTCCCCAGCCCGGCGGGTCGGGCTCTGCTGGTTCTCGGTTTCGAAGACATCTTCGAAGCAGCCGACCGATCGCCCGAAATACTGACGGCTGGACCGATCGGGCTCGAGGGCCTCGACGACCGACTGGTCGACGCCTGCCGGCGCAAGGGCCTGAGCACCACGGCCATCGACGGGCTGCCGGAAGGCGGCGGATGGCTGCTGGTCGAATTCGGCGGCGACACGGCCCGCGAGGCCGAGGCCAAGGCGCGTAGTGCGGCCAGGCGGTTCGGCGGCGACACGGCCCGAGTTGTCGTCGACCGGAACAGCCAGCAGGCTCTCTGGACTCTGCGCGAGTCGTCTGTGGGGGCCACGGCCGTGGTACCGGGCAAGCCGTCCACGTACCCGGGCTGGGAGGACTCGGCCGTTCCGCCGGCGCGGCTCGGAGCCTACATGCGCGAGCTTGACGCGCTGATCGGCCGCTTCGGGTTCGAACGCACCTTCTACGGCCACTTCGGCGACGGCTGTCTGCACATGCGATGCGAGTTCGACTTCCTGACCGCGGGGGGTCTCCGCGCCTTCCGCTCCTTCATCGAGCAGGCGGCGGATCTGGTCGTGCGGTACGGCGGCTCACTCTCGGGTGAGCACGGCGACGGCCAGGCACGCGCGGAGTTGCTGCCGCGCATGTTCGGGCCGGAACTCGTGGCGGCGTTCCGCGAGTTCAAGTCGATCTGGGATCCGCTCGGCCGCATGAACCCGGGCAAGGTCGTGGACCCGCTGCCGCTCGATGCCGATTTGCGGCCGGCCCGGCCACTGGCCGATCCGGCGACGATCTTCGGTTTCAGCGACGATGGCGGCTCTCTGGCGCACGCCGCGGCCCGGTGCGTGGGCGTCGGGAAATGCCGCCGCGAGTCGGGCGGGGCGATGTGCCCGACATACCAGGCCACGCACGAGGAACGCCACTCCACGCGGGGTCGGGCACGGCTGTTGTGGGAGATGCTCGACGGCGAGGCCCTCCCCGATCTCTGGCGGAGCGAGGAGGTTCGCGAGGCCCTCGACCTGTGCATCGCCTGCAAGAGTTGCAAGAGCGAATGCCCCGTCCAGGTCGACATCGCCACCTACAAGGCCGAGTTCATGGCCCACCACTACGCCGGTCGGCCGCGACCCCGAGCGGCATACTCGATGGGCCTGATCCACTGGTGGGCCCACCTGGCGAGCATTGCACCGGGGCTGGCAAACGCCGTCGGCACGATTCCTGGCATCGCAGGGCTGGCGAAGCTGGTCGCCGGCGTGGACTCGCATCGGCAGCTTCCGCGATTTGCCGATCGGACGTTCCGCCGCCAACTTCCCGATGGCGTGGCGGACCTCGGCGGCGCGCGGGAGGCGGAGCGGCGTGTTGTTCTCCTCGCCGACACCTTCACCGATGGCTTCGCGCCGTCTCAGGGGCTCGCGGCAATCCGGGTGCTGCGGGCCGCGGGTTTCTCGGTCGAGGTTCCAAGGGCGAATCTATGCTGCGGCCGGCCGCTATACGACCGCGGGTTCCTCAAGCAAGGCCGCCGGCTGCTCGGCGCGATCCTCGACGCCTTCGAGCCGGAGCTCGAGTCGCGGGTGCCGGTCGTGGTCCTCGAGCCCTCGTGCGAGGCCGCCTTCCATGACGAGCTGCCAAACCTCTTCCCGGCCGATCCACGCGCGCGCCAGCTCGACCGCCTGGTCTTCGGGTTGGGCTCGTTCGTCGCGGCGCACCCGAGCGAGTTCGACGCCGCTTTGCCCGGCCGCATCACCGCCCCGACCGTGCTCCACGGCCATTGCCACCAGAAGGCGCTAACCGGGATGGCTGCGGAGGAGTCCGCCCTCCGATCGATCGGCCTCGAGCCAACGCAACCCGAACCCGGTTGCTGCGGGATGGCCGGGGCGTTCGGCTTCGAGCGCGGCGGGCACTACGAACTATCGCAGACGATCGGCGAGCGGGCGCTACTGCCCTCTGTCCGCGCCGCCGCGCCGGATGCCCTCCTCATCGCCGATGGTTTCAGCTGCCGCGAGCAGATCGCCCAATCCGGCGGCCGTCGCGCCCTTCACCTCGCCGAGGTCCTCGAGATGGCGCTGGGCGACTAGCCCGCCCCGTTCCCCTAAGCGGTCTGGCCCCGCTCCGCCAGCAGCCGCTCGTAGTTCGATTCGTCGAATCCCTCGTCCACCTGGCTCTTGGTGAGCAGCAGGGGCGGCCGGCCCTCGCGGATCGTCTCCTCGGTGATGATGCATTTGCGGATCTCGCCGTGATCCGGGACGTCGTACATGACGTCGAGGAGCGACTCCTCGACGATCGAACGGAGGGCGCGGGCGCCGGTCTTGCGGGTGATCGCCACCTCGGCCGAGGCTCGAAGCGCGCCGGGCGTGAAGACCAGGTCCACCTTGTCGATCGAGAGGAACTTCTGGAACTGGCGCGTGATGGCGTTCTTGGGCTCAGTCAGAACGCGGACCAGATCGTCCGCGGTGAGCGACGTCAGGGTCACGACGACGGGCAGCCGGCCCACGAATTCGGGGATCAGACCGTACTTGAGTAGATCCTCCGGCATGAGCTTCTCGAGGATGCGCTCGCGGTCGACGATCGGCATGTGGTTCTCCGCCCCGAACCCCATCGACCGCTTCCCTACCCGCTCTTCGATGACCTTCTCGAGGCCGTCGAAGGCGCCGCCGCAGATGAAGAGGATGTTCGTGGTGTCGATCTGGATGAAGTCCTGGTGGGGGTGCTTGCGCCCGCCTTGGGGCGGAACGTTGGCGAGCGTGCCCTCCAGGATCTTGAGCAGGGCTTGCTGGACACCCTCGCCGGAGACGTCGCGCGTGATCGACGGGTTGTCCGCCTTGCGCGCGATCTTGTCGATCTCGTCGATGTAGATGATGCCGCGCTGGGCCCGTGCCACGTCGAAGTCGGCGGCCTGGATGAGTCGCAGCAGGATGTTCTCGACATCCTCGCCGACGTAGCCCGCCTCGGTCAGGGACGTCGCGTCGGCGATGCAGAACGGCACGTCGAGGATCTTGGCCAGCGTCTGGGCCAGAAGGGTCTTGCCCGAGCCAGTGGGGCCGACCAGCAGGATGTTGGACTTCTGCAGCTCGACGTCATCGATCTGGTGGCCGGCGTTCACGCGCTTGTAGTGGTTGTGGACGGCGACCGAGAGAACCTTCTTGGCCTGCTCCTGGCTGATGACGTACTGATCCAGGGCCAGCTTTATGGCACGCGGGTTCGGGAGCTTGGCCACCTGCGGCTTGGCGCGCGGAGCCTCGAGCATCTCCTCTTCGATGATTTCCTGGCAGAGGTTGATGCATTCGTCGCAGATATAGACGCCCTGGCCCGCAATGAGCTTGCGAACCTGCTCCTGGCTCTTGCCGCAGAAGCTGCAGCGATATGGGACCTTGGGGCCGCTCTTGGTCGTTGTCACGCGCCTTGACCTGTCCTTCGCGCCTACTTGCCGCTATTCCCTGGCAGGCTTGGGGCCCTTGGTGTCAACCGCCGGCTCCGACGCCTCCCCGTCCTCTGTCGCGCCGCCAACGACGTCTTTGGACGCCAGCGGCGATCCCATTGCCGAGTAGACCGAGTCGATTATGCCGTAGTCCTTGGCCTCCGTTGGGGACATGAAGTAGTCCCTCGAGGTGTCGACGACTATCTTCTCGATTGCTTGACCTGTGTGATGGCTGAGAATCTCGTGATTTGTGTTGACAAGAGTCTCCATCTCCTTGACCTGGATGAAGACGTCAGGGGTGTTGCCGCGGAAACCGCCTGAGCCCTGGTGGATCATGATCCGGCTGTGCGGCAGGGCGAATCGCTTTCCGGGCGCCCCGGCCGCGAGCAGGACAGCCGCCATGCTGGCCGCCATGCCGATGCAGATCGTGCTGACAGGAGCCCGCACGTACTGCATCGTGTCGTAGATGGCGAGTCCGCTGGTGATGACCCCGCCGGGCGAGTTGATGTACAGGCTTATGTCGCGCTCCGGATCTTCGGCATCGAGGAAGAGCAGCTGGGCGATGACCAGGTTCGCGACGTTGTCCTCGATCGTGTCGCCGAGGAAGATGATCCGCTCGCGCAACAGCCGCGAGTAGATGTCGTAGGCGCGCTCACCACGGCTCGATGACTCGATAACCATCGGCACGAGCATCGGATCGTCTCCTCCAGCAGTGGTTGGGCTATGCGCCCATCGGCGCGGTCGCTTCGGGCGACGTCAGGATGCCGGCATCCACAGTCTCGACTGCTCCGGCTCCCGGTTCCGACGGATTGTTGATCGCTGACCTTTCCGGCGCTTCCTCTATGTGGCGCAATCGTGGCGCATCGGGGTGCGCGGCAAGCCATTCGTCGACGAGCAGCTCCACGGTGCGGGTCCGCTCGAAGGAGCTTCGGATGTAGTTTCGGCCGCGGGTCGATTCGAAGTACTGGACCATGCTCTTGTCGTCCGCGTAGCGAGTCCGGGCCCGCTCGACCTCGGCCTCGACGTCGCTCTCCGGAACCTCGATGCCCTTGATCTTGGCGATCTCCGTCAGGACGAAGAGACTCTTCACCCTCTTCTCGGCCTGCGGGGCCAGCTCCTCGCGGAGTTGCTCCTCGGTCTTGCCGGTGACCTTGAGATACGCCTCCTCGCTGATCCCCTGCCGCGCCATGGCCGAGGTCATCTCGTCGCGCATGATCCCGATCTCCTGCTCAATCAGGACATCGGGCATCTCCATAGAGGTGGCGTTGGACGCCGCGTACTCGACGATCCGTTCCGCGAACTCATGGCGTGCCCGATCTAGGGCATTCTCCTCGAGACGCTTGCGCAGCTCGGCCTTGAGGTGATCCAGGTCGTTGAACCGGCCGACTGATCGGGCGAAGGCGTCGTCCGCGTCGGGGACGATCTTGGCGCGCAGCTCCTTGAGCGTCAGCTTGAAGTGCAGGTGCAGGCCCCGCATCGCCTCGACCTGGAAATCGGCCGGGATGTCCAGGTCGAACTCGCGCTCTTCGCCCTTGCGCAACCCCACGACCTGGTCGTCCATGCCCGGGTAGAGCCGGTTCTCGCCCAGGATGAGCGGCATCTGTTCGGACGATCCGCCCAGGAAGGCTTCGCCGTCGCGAGTGCCATTGAAGGCGACTATCACGTAGTCGCCGAGCCGGGCATCGCGATCGACTGCCTCGAGGCGCGCCTCGCTGTCTCGAAGCTCGTCGACGACCTTCTCGACCTTCGTCTCGTCGACCGGCTCGACGGCCGGGACGAAGTTGAAGTGCTCGAAATCGCCGAGCGTCACGTCGGGGCGAACCGGAACGACCGCCTTGAAGATGACCGGCTTGCCTTCCTCGCCCTGCACCATCTCGACGTCTGGCGGCGCCAGGGGTGCGAGGTCCTGATCGACGACGGCCTCGCGATAGGCGTCGTCGACAAGCTGATCAAGCGCCTCCTCGAGAACCGCAGCCGGACCGAGAACGCGCTCGAGCATGACTCGAGGGGCCTTCCCCGGGCGAAAACCGGGGACACGGGTCTGGCGCGCGAGCCGCCCGACGGCCTGGCCGATGGCGCGATCGAGTCGCTCGGGCGGGAGATCGAACTCGAGCTGGAGGCGTGACTTGGGAAGGGGGGTGTTGGTGGTCTGCATCGTCGGGCGATTATAGGCGGACGAGACCTCGAAGACCGGGCGGCAGGGCCTGGCGCCGGCCCGCTGCGGATCCGTGGGCGAACGACCCGATTCCGGCGGCCGCCGGGCGCGCCGCGCGGCACGGTGTCCGAAAGGTGATAGACCGCCGGCGCGCAACCACCTACCTTGCCCGCATGGCCACGGTCGTCCAGTCCAGTCGAAACCTGGACCTCAACCGCGTCGGGGTGGTCTTCGTCCACGGCATCGGGACGCAGCCGGCCTGCGAGACGTTCCTGGGCTGGTCCGGATCGCTCGTGGGATTGCTATCCGACTGGCGGATGGCTCACGGGTTTGGGGCGGATCCGGTGCTGCGTTGCGACTACGACCTGTCGGGCGCACGGCTTCCGATCCTCGAGGTCGACGTCCCCGAGTACGACGGCCACCCGGCGCAGAGCTGGGTCATGACCGAGGCCTGGTGGGCCGCCACGACCCTCTCCCCCGGGCTCGGATCGATGACCGCCTACGTTCGCCGCGCACTGCCGGGGATCATCAGCGGCATCCGGCAGAGCTACTCGCTGCGCGCGGCGGCATGGGAGCAGCGGCGGACCCAGAGCCGCGCCTTCGCCGAGGAGCCGAACGGCTATGTGCATTCGCAGCTCCTGCTCAGGGCCGTCCCGGGACGGCAGCGGGACTGGGTCGACATGCTCGATCGGGTACAGAAAGAGCTGACGATCCTGGCCCTGGGACCGGCCCTCGTGCTCGGGCGTCTGGTTCTGCTCGTCTATGCCCCGTTCCGGGCGATCCCGATCAAGCCGCTGCAGGACATGGCTGCTCTCAAGACGGCCGACAACGTCCTCACCCGCTGGTTGGGCGAGCTGCCCGACATCACGGACGACCCGATCCAGTCGGCCAACGTCCGGTCCAGGCTGGTCGCGGCTGTCCGCGGGCTTCACGCCGAGGGCTGCGGCCGGATCGTCGTCGTCGCCCACTCGGGCGGCGCCATCGTGACCTTCGCGACCATGTGCGACCCGGTATACCTGGACGTCAAGGTGGACAAGCTCGTCACGCTCGGCGAGGGACTCGCCCTCGCATGGCGCATCGAAAACGCCTACAAGGGGCTTCCACTCGGCTCCCGGTTGCAGGGCGACCTCTCGAAGTTGCGTCCGGACCTCCGCTGGTCCGACTTCTGGTCGAGCTACGACCCGGCGCCGGCGGGCCCGATCGTTCCGCCTGCCGGCGTGAGCATGACCGCCCGATCGAACCAGACGGTCAACCGCATGAGCATCCTCGAAGACCACGGCTCGTACTGGGACAACGACGAGGAGTTCCTGATCCCGCTCCTGCGGGACATCGACGCGCCGACCGGCGCCCAGGAGGAGTCGCGCTTCTACCGCGACGACAACCTGGCCACGATCAGGCTGGCGTGGCGACGCCGGCGAGTCGCGGTTCTGGCGCTGTGGCGCTGGATCGCGACCCTCGGGGCCGGCATCCCGATCGCGCTGACGACCGCCGGGGCGCTGCTTGGCGCAGCAGGAGTCGCTGCCTTCGGCGGCCGGCAGGGACCGGAACGTCTCGGCGCGGACTTCGCGGGGCTATGGGCCCAGATCCCGGGCCACCAGATCATCGCCGGACCACTCGACGGGTTGTCGCAAGCGGCCACCTGGCCCGGGGCCCTGCCACTCATCGGCGAGTGGGCGATGGGCGCCGGCATTATCGCCGCCATGTTCCTGGTGCTGTCCCGGATCGGCGTCGGCCGATGGGAGGCGTGGGACAAAGCCGAAAGGCAGGCGGCCCGCAGACGCGTCCCCGGCAACGTGGCCGGCTGGCGGCCGGCGCTGACGTTCGTCGCCCTGACGGCCGTCACCGTTGCGCTGTCCGCAGCCACGTTCGCCTTCCTCTGGCGGTAGGCGCACGAACGAACTGGTGGGCAAGGCGGGACTTGAACCCGCACGCCGCTTACGCGGCACCAGCTCCTAAGGCTGGCGCGTCTGCCATTTCGCCACTCGCCCGCGGCCACAGAGTCTAGCGGGGCCGCGCCGCAAGAGCATGGGCTCCCTGCCCGACCGGATACCAGCTACTTGTGCCGGAGCCGGTTCCGACCAGCCGGCACCCGAGGCGCAGGTTTGGACGCCTGGGCGTAGGCCGATTCGCGATCGACCGGAGGCACGCCTCTATCCCCTGCCGGGCTCTTTCGGCGATCGCGTCGAACCTGAATCCGGTCCATTATCTCGTTGAATCTGCCGCCGTCCGGCTTGAACAGCTCTTTGGCGAGCCGCTTGCCGGCTTCGGCGGTTGCGGGGCGCAGCAGGTTGCCGCCCAGCTCAGAGACCGTGCCGCGCAGATCGCGTGCCTCCCGTTCCGGTTTGTTCTTCTCGAGGTAGCCGACGAACTCGCGCTCGATCAATCCCCGCACTCGATCGCCGTCGTCGCCAAATGCCTTGAGCGCCTTGTCGATCTGTTCGGGCAGCATCGACTTTGGCAGATCCGCCCTGGGTCCCAGGACCGCCCGGCGGACGGCGCGGTACGTCTTCTTCGGCCCGCCCAGGGCGACGAACGCCGCCCCTGCTGCGAGCGCAGCGGTCTTGGCCGGCGCACGCCGGATCTTTGCGGGAATGTCGATCGCAGAGCGGCCGGCGGCCTCGAGCCTGACGACCTCGTCCAGCAAGAGCTGGCGGCGGGCTACGACTTCCGCGCGTGCGGCATCTGTTCGCGCAGCCACTCGATGGTCTCCTTGGTTGTCTCGATGGTCTGATCAGGCACAAAACGATCCTTGAGCTTTGCCGTGTCGATCCCGTGCCGGAAGACGAAGACGGCCGCGACGATCGGCCAGAACAGCAGAAGAGCGGCGACTCCGATTGCCGCGGCAACGCGAAGTCCGGGCCCGAACGAGGCGAGCCATCCAAGCAGCGCACCGACGATCGCCCCCGCGATCAACGCCGCCACGGCCGGCCAGCGCCCGAAGCTCGCCGCGAGGACGACCCCCAGCGCGCCGACGACGACTACACCGGCGGCGACCGAAAGCACGATTGCCGCGGGCGCACCCGGGTTGCGCTGGCTGAATCCATTCCAATCCACGGCGAGCAGGCCGGTCAGGACCAGGCCCACGCCGAATGCCACGACGAACGCCGAAGAGCCCCGACGCCACCCAAGGTCGATGATGGCGAGGATCAGCAAGGCCGCGACGCCGATGAGCAGCTCCACGCCATCGAGGAGACCCCAGCCGATCGAGCCGAAGATCCACTCACCCAGGAACAGCAGGCTGCCGATCGCGACCAGCATCCCGGCCAGGAAAAGGAGCAGCAGTGCCATCCCGCCGAGAGCGGCCGCGCGCTTGATCTGGTCGCCGATCTCGGAGAACTCGGCCCTGGCCAGGTCTATGTGCGACCTAATGAGCCCGAGGAGAGCGCTGCGGGTACGGCCGAACTGCTCGCCCAGCCCGGGCGCGGCGCCGGAAGACGAATCGTTCGAGGAGGACCGATCAGCCAAGGGACCTCCTTCGGGTAGGTGTCAGACAGCACGGCGATCATAACAGCGCGAAGGCGGGAACCGACAGGGGGGTGGCGGCGACGGTCGAGATCCCAGGCCGTCTCGGAGGCGTGGAGAGCCACGGCGTCGCCGGTCGTGCCAACTGCCAACCCGGGTGGCAGCGGGCCAGGTCCGGGGTCCGCGGGCAGGGCGTCGCCGCGCCCAGGGCCGGACCTCCGCTCGTCAGGGATTGGCCGGCATCGACGGATGCCCGAATCGGTGGCAGGTGGCTGGTCACGGCGCCCACTAGCGGCCACGTGCCACCCCGGTTGGAATCTGTCAGGATCGGTTGCGAGCGGCTCGCATGCGACCCAGGGCGCCAGCCGCGCGACCCGGTTCGGCCGGCGACCTTACACTCCCGGCCATGGACACAAACGAGCCGGCCAGACGCCCGATCCGCACCGCCGTGCTCCTGGCAATCGGCAGCGAGCTGACCGTGGGCGAGACCCGTGACTCCAACAGCGGCGACCTGGCCCGGACGCTGGCAGGTGCCGGCGTCGACGTGGAGTGGCTGTCGGCGCTGCCGGATCGGCTCGGGACCGTCGTCGCGGCCCTGCGTGATGGACTGGCCGCGGCCGACCTGGTCGTCACCACGGGCGGCCTCGGACCCACGCCCGACGACTTGACGCGTGAGGCGATCGCCGCCGTCTGCGGGGAGCAGCCCGCAGTAGACGCCGAGCTGGCGAGGTGGCTGCGCCACCTCTTCGACCGCCGGGGCGCCGCCTTCGCCGAGGCCAACATCAAGCAGGCATGGCTGATTCCTTCGTCGACCGCGATCCCCAACGACCGTGGCACCGCCCCAGGCTGGTGGGTCGACCGCCCCGACGGCCGCGTGATCGTCGCCCTGCCCGGGCCGCCGAGCGAGATGCGCCCGATGTGGCAGGGCTGGGTACTGCCACGGCTGCACGAACGCGGGCTGGGGCAGGAGCGCGTCACCCGGACTTATCGACTGCATGGGATAGGCGAGTCGGCGGTGGCGGCGCTCCTCGGCGAGGGGCTGCTTCGCGCCACCAACCCGGTCGTCGCCACCTACGCCCGCTCCGACGCGGTGGACGTCCGGATTTCCGCCACGGCCGAACCGGGTCGCACCGCCGAGAGCCTGGCCGACGACGCGGCGAAGGTGGTCCTGGCGGCCGTCGGAGACCACGTCTGGGGTCGGGACGACGAGACCTGGCCCGGGGTCCTCGGCCGCGAGCTGGAGCCGCGGAGCTGGAGCGTTGCCCTCGTCGACGTCGGTACGGGAGGGTCGGCTGCCAGGCTCATTGGCGACGTCGCCTGGCTCCGGTCGACTCGGACTATCGGGGTCGGTGACCCGGCAGCCGGCGACATCCTTGCCCAGATCGCCGAGGAGGCCCGGGATGCGTCGGGGGCTTCGATCGGGCTGGCGGTCCGGGCGGTCGAGAAGGGCGAGGACACGCGAGTCGAGCTGGCGGCCGTCGGGCCATGGGGCGTCTCGGAATCGAGCCTGACCGCGTTTCTAGGGGGATCGGAGGGTCGCCGCCGAGCCGGCGTCGCCGCGGCCGCTTTCCTCAACGGAATCCTTCGCGACGGCCGCGACGCCGATCGAGTCTGAAGGTCCAGCAGACGGCCTCAAACTGGCAGAGAATATGGCCCGGGAAACGCGATAACGTGTGGGAGCAGCCGATGGCCACGACCGAGAGAGTCTCCGCAGTCGAGCTGGCGGCGCTGTCGCTGTTCGAGGGCCTGGATCCGGCCGACCTCGAGACCCTGGCCGCGACCGCTGTGCGACGGACCCTCGCCGACGGGGAGACGCTCATCGAGATGGGCGCGCCGATCTCCGAAGTTCACTGGCTCGAGAAGGGTCAGCTCGGGCTGCGGGTCCGACACGACCAGCGCTGGGTTCTCGTCTCGACTCTCCACGTCGGCGACCTGCTCGGCTGGTCAGCGCTCAGGGAGGACCCGAAGGCCCTCTCCACGGCCCGCGCCATCGGTCCGGCGGTCCTGGTCTCAGTGCCGGCCTCGGAGTTGCTGGCCATGCTGGCGGGTGGGTCGCCCAAATCGGGACTACTTCTCAAGCGACTGTTCGGGATCGCCACCCAACACCTCGATGAAAGCCGAGCCCAGTTGCTGCAGCTCGGCCGTGAAGGGGTCATCTCGGCCGGCTGATCGGCCGCAGGTTGATCGGTCGCCCGGCTGACCGCCCGCCGCCGGCCGCTTGGGCTGATCGCCCGCCCCCCGCTGACCGCCCGCGCGGCTGCCCGCCCACCGCCGACCGCCCGCCGCCGGCCGCGCCCTACTAGCGTCGAGCCGCGTTCGACAGTCGAGCCAGATCGGGCACGACGATGATGTCTCGTTCGAGCCTCAGCAAGCCGTCGGCCTCGAACTCGCCGAGGAGCTTGTTCACGCTCTGGCGGGTGGCACCGATCATGGCCGCGAGATCACTTTGAGTGAGGGGCGCGTCGAGCCGGATCGCTCCGTCTGGCCCACGTTCTCCGTGCTCCTCGGCCAGATGCGTCAGCCGCGCAGCAAGCCGTCCCGTGAGGTCGAGGAAGTGGAGCTCGGCCACGTGGGTCGTCAGGCGCCGCAACTCGCCTGCAAGCGCCGCAAACAAGGCGTCCCGGATCGCCGGCTCGCTGGCCACAAGGGCGCGGAATTGCTCCCGCGGCAGAGCCATCACTTCGGTCTGTTCGAGCGCGATCGCGCTTGCGGACCGCGGAGCGCCGTCGAGAAGAGCCAGCTCGCCCAGGAAGTCGCCGCGCCGCAGGGTAGCGAGGATGGCCTCGTCGCCATCTTCCGACGGGACGACCACTTTGACTGCCCCGGACGCAACCACGAACAGCGCGTCACCCGGATCGCCTTCGTGGAAGAGGACCTCGCCGCGCCGGAACCGCCTGGTCCGGAGCGTGCGGGAGATCGCGTGGAGCGAATCCTTGCCCATACCGGCGAAGAGCCGGCACCGGCCAAGAGCGTCGGCGGCAAATTCGACCTGCAGCATGCCCACATCGTAGCGGCGGACAAGGTCGGTCGACACATAAGTCACGTAACGATCGGGTCCGGGCATCATCGCTACGCATCCCGGAACCATTCGCTCTGGCGCCGGCCTTTAGGATTCGACCATGGACCCGAACTCGACCGGACGCCAGCGCCTGCCCGGAGGCCAGCCGACCGACGCGCCGACTCCCGGGACGATTGCCCCGCAAGCGACCCCCGACCCGGCCGGCTCGCCAGCGGCTCCCGCTCCAACCGCCCCGGCCGCGCCGGGCGCTCCCGCCCCGGCCGCTTCGCTGTCCCGCTCGGGCCGACGCTCTGGCTACCGGCTCGGCCGCGGTGGAATTGCCGGGATCGGTGGGCTGGCTCTTCTCGGATTGGTCGCCGCCGTCGCCGTTGCCGGCGGCGGCCTCTTCGCCGCGGCTTCGGCCTCTCCGAGCCGGAGCGAATCGCCGCTCGCCGCCGCGTCGGCCACTTCGTCTTTGACCCCCAGGCCAACGCCCAATCCGCCGGCCACAGCAGCGGACTCCCCCACCCCGACGCCGCAGCCCACCGCTCCGCAACTGCCCGCCTTGCTCGGCGCGATCGGAGACTCTTACACGCAGGCCTGGAGCGTCTCGCCGGCCTATCGCTACGACCATCCCCAGTTCTCCTGGGCCGTCGGCACCTCGAAGACCGACGGCGTCACGAGTCTGTTCGAACGCTTCCGGGCACTGGGCGCCTCGCCCGTCGTCGTCGACGCCGCCACTTCCGGCAGGACGATGGACGATGCCTCACGTCAGGCCGATCTCGTGGTGGCCGCGGCCAAGAAGCTCGCCGCCGGGAAGACGGCCTACGTGACGTTCGAGCTGGGCACCAACGATCTCTGCGCGTCGCCGAATCCGATGACGGACATCGTCGACTTCCAGGTGGAGCTGCGCACCGCGCTCAACACCCTTCGCACCGGCCTGCCGGCCGGCAGCCGCATCCTGATGCTCTCCGTTCCGGACTTCCCCCACTTCCACGACATCACCGAGGCGGACGCTGCCGCAAGGGCGAAACTCGCTGCTCCTCCGTCGGCCCAGTGCGCACCGTACCTTGGCACGAACGGGCCGTCCTCCGTAACCGAGGCCGACGCCCTGCTGGCGCAGTACGACGCCGCGCTCAAAGGGATGTGCGATGACATCGACGCCAAGGAAGGGCAGGCCGGCAAGCTGTACTGCACCTACAACGCGTCGCTGCTGGCCGAGTCCGACTTCACCCTCAAGGACCTGAGCACTTACGACTACTTCCATCCGTCGCTCTCGGGCCAGGCGAAGATGGCCGAGGACGCATGGAAGGCCGACGTCTGGGCGTCGCTGAAGCCCTGAGGCCTAGGGCCGGCCACTCTGGTCCGCGCCTAAGACAAGGCCGGCGCCCGTTGGCCTCTCAGCTCGTCGGCGGTCCTGGCGAACGCCTCGGCCTCGGCAGTGGCGCCCACCGCCGCCGCCTCGCGGGCCGCCTGCTCCAGTAACGGCACGGCGCGTTTCGCGTCTCGGGCCGCGACCCGGTGGCGGGCCAGCTCGGCCACATCCGTCCGAGGTTCGGTCGCCTCGAGACTGTCGGCCACGGCGCCGTGGAGCGCCCGCCGCCTGTCCGCAAGCAATCGGCCGTAGGCCGCGTCCAGGAAGAGCTGGTGGCGGAACCGCCACTGGCTCGGCGCCATGCCCGGATCCTCGGCCCCGGCGATCATTCCCGCGTCCGCCAGTTCGTGCAGATCAGCGTTCGTGACATCGCCCTCACAAAGAGCAAGGAGCATCGGCTCCGAGAAGGTCATACCGATGACCGAGGCCACCTCGAGGGCGCCCCGTTGGACCTGCGGAAGGGCATCGATGCGAGCCCCCAGAAGCGCCCGCAGGCTGAGGGGCACGCTCCGCCGCGCGGCGCCCCGGTCGATCCTCACCCGCTTACCGACCCGCTCCAGGCGGCCCGTGTCGAGCAGGGTCCTCATGATCTCGCCGACGAAGAGCGCGTTGCCGGCCGTCCGCTGGTACAACCAGCGCGCCGATTCGGCCTCGAGCGCCGCGCCCGCCACCTCGGTGCCGAGCTCTTCGGTCGCGGCCGGATCCAGCCCGCCCAGGTCGATCACTTCCACGTGGGGAAGTGCGACCCAATCCGGCAGTGCCGGTGGCCTCGATCCGGTAAGAACCACGAGCGGCAGGTCGCCGGCCATGGCGATCATGAATTCCATCAGGGTCCGGCTTGTCGGGTCGATCCAGTGGAGGTCGTCCATAACCACACAGCGCGGCTTGTCCGCGACCATCCGGTTGACGAAGAGATGGGTCACGAGCTTGAGTCCGGCCTGGAAGTCTGCGGGATCGGTGAGGTCCGGCAACCACGACTCCCAGCCCTCCTCTGGCAGAAGGAGCATGTCTGAATCGCGGGCGAGGATTCCGATCGCACCCAGCATCAGCCGCGCCGTTTCTGGGTCGAGGTTCGGCGCCACATCGTCACCGAAGAGCAGCCGGCGGGCCACGATGCCCGCCTTCATCCCCTCCTCGTCGGCGAGCCAGTCAACCAGGTTGCGGGCGGTCCGGTAAGGAATGTCCATGCCATGAGGGGTGTTGTCCAGCCAGATCCAGGCAAACCCGGCGGCGCGCGCCTCTTCCTCCATCTCGCACAGCAGCCTGGACTTGCCTATTCCGGCCTCGCCGCGCAGGAGCACCGCGCCGCCATGGCCGGTCGCGGCCGCCCGGCGCACTATCTCGACCATCCGAGCCTTCTCAGCATCCCGGCCGATCAGCGGCGCGGCAGTGCGGCAAGGGTGGCTGATGATCCGCCGCTCGATCCGGAGCCGGTGGACCGGGATGGGACGCCTCTGGCCGCGCAACAGCTGCTCTCCCAGATGCTCCACCCCGATGCGCGGTTCCGCGGCCAGAACCGTGGCATCGTCGAGGAGAGTGTCGTTGGGCTCGGCCAGCTGCTGTAGTCGCGCCGCGGTGGTCATGGGTTCGCCGGTGAGCGCAACTGACCGCGTGCCCGCCATCTCGCGAAGCGCGGCCACGACCTCACCGGTGGCGATCCCGATTCGCAATTCCATGGGCTGCTCGTCGCCCGTCACGTACCGCGCCAGCGACGCCTGCATCTCGAGCGCGCACAGGCAAGCTCTCAGGGCGTCGTCGTCGTGGGCGACCGGAACACCGAAGACGGCCAGGACGGCATCGCCGATGAACTTCTCGAGCGAGCCTCCGAAATGCACGACGGCGTCGCTCAGCACCGACAGTGCGCCGTCGACTCGGGCGCGGACCTCTTCGGGGTCCAGCTCGTCCACGAGGCGCGTGTACCCAACCAGATCCGCAAACAGCGCGGTGACAACGCGCCGATCGCCAACCTTCAGCCCATCGGCGATGGTGTCGAGGCGCCTCCCGCAGTTGTGACAGAAACGGGCGCCTGGAGCCGTCGGAATTGCGCAGTCGGGACAGGGCATCGGGACCTCGGCGGGACTGGCGAATACTACGCCCCCGCCGGGACCCGGGAGAGCCCGCGCTACGAGATGCTGAGGACTGGTTTCTCGCGTGCGGCCTGGACGCTCACCTTGCCGGCGATGGCCCGGGCCACATGTTCGAGGGCGGCAGCGGCCGGCCCCGGCTTCGTCTGCGCGACGGCCGGGACACCGACGTCAGCACCCTGGCGAACCGTTATGTCGAGCGGGACTCCGCCCAGATAGTCGATTCCGTTTTCGGCTGCATAGCGCTCCCCGCCGCCACGTCCGAACAGGTCGGTCACCTCGCCGCAATGGGCGCAGACGAAGCCCGACATGTTCTCGACGAGACCAAGGATCGGGACGTTTACCCGCCGGAACATGGCCAGGGCCTTGGCAACGTCCGCGAGGGCCACCTGCTGGGGCGTGGTGACCAGAACCGCGCCGGTAAGCGGGACCGACTGCGCCAGGGTCAGCTGCGCATCCGAGGTCCCGGGCGGCAGATCAACGACCAGGTAATCGAGGTCGCCCCAATCGACGTCGCGCAGGAACTGCTGTATCGCGCCGCCCACCAACGGCCCGCGCCACACGACGGGTTGGCCCTCGGGCAGGAAGAACTGGATCGAGATGACCTTGACGCCGTTCGCCTCGAGAGGCGTGATCCTGCCAGACGGGCTGGCGACCGGTTGACCCTCGGCCCCGATCATCATCGGGATGTTCGGACCGGTGATGTCGGCGTCCAGCAGCCCGACCGAGGCGCCGGCCCTGGCCAGGGCAACGGCCAGGTTGACGCTGATCGTCGTCTTCCCTACCCCGCCCTTGCCCGATGCCACCGCCACGATGTTCTTGACGCCGGGCAACATTTGGGGCGTGGTTGGAGTGGACCGGCGCACCATCGCACCCCAGCCGACCTCGATCGTCTCCGCTCCGATCGGTCGAAGGGCCGCCTCGATCCGCGCCTGGATCTCGTCCTTGAGCGGGCATGCGGGAGTCGTCAGCTCGATCGTGAAAGCCACTCGCGACCCGTCGACGACCAGGTCCTTCACCATGTTCCGGGTAACCAGATCGCCTCCGAGCTCAGGCTCCTGAACTGTGGACAGGGCCTTTATGACGGCGGCTTCGGTGAGGGCAGGCATGTCTGGCGAATTCCTCGAACGGGCTGGCGAGCCTCGGCGGGTGCGGCTCCACTCGATATCCTACGGCCTTGGTGTCTTTTTAGCCTCGGGCCGGCAGGCTTACTGCACGCAGAACTCGTTGCCCTCCGGATCGTTCATCCGGACCCAGAATTCGCCGCCTTCGTCCATCGGGCCGCGGTGATCGTCGGCGCCAAGTGCCTTGAGGCGCTCGACTTCGGCGGCGATGCGGAGCCTTCGATCTTCAACCGGCACATCTGGACCGCCGCTGACGTTGAGGTCCATGTGGACGCGGTTCTTGGCGACCTTTCCTTCGGGCACACGTTGGAAGAACAGCCGTGGTCCCAGGCCCTCGGGGTCTTCGGCGGCCGCCGCGTCGTTCCAGCGCTCCTCAGGAATGCCCTGGCCGCGAGCCCAGTCGTCCCACGTCGAGAAACCCTCCGGCGGGTAGGGCAGGCGGTAGTGGAGCGCCGCGGCCCAGAACTCGGCCTGCTTCGCCGGGTCGTTGCAGTCGAACGTTATCTGGACACCTGTAGCCATCGAGAACCTCCCGCCGTTTCGCCTCCCGCCAGTCTCGCAGGCGCGCCAACCGGTGTCGCTCAGTCCGGCCCGTCGTCGCGACGGGCGGCCGTCCCGGTGTCGCGAATCTCGTGGGCGCGAGCCGCGATCTCAAAGTCGTTGTCCCAGTATGCCCGCCGGCCCCGCAGCAACGCCATGGCCGACGCAGTGAAATACAGAGTCAGATAGAACGGTCCGAACCGCTCCCACTGACGGATGTGCTCGAACTCGTGGGCAAGGATCTCCGGCGGGATCGGCCCGGGTGCGAAGACGTAACGTCCGAGCGTCTGGGCCCGGACCGGGATCATGTGCGCCCTGAACCAGAGCTCCACACGCGGGTCCTCGATCAGGACCGCGGTCAGGTCACCGGATCTGGTTTCGCGGGTCGGGGCCGGGATGCCGCAGCCGCGCATGACCACCATACCCAAGAGGTCGCCGGGGAGCGCGCGCCACAAGTCCCGGAAACGGAACGGCCGGGCGAGCCACGTCCTGGCGCCCGCGACAGCAGACGACCAGGCGTCGAGGATCGCGGCCGCCCAGCGGAAGATCACGACCCTATGCCCCACGGCGGTCGGCCACGACCCGCCCTCCCTGCATCACGAAGACGATCCGCGCGGGGTCGCGCCACAAGCCCGGATCCGCCAGCGGATCGCCGGAGACGGCGATGAGATCGGCCTTCTTGCCCGCCTCGAGAGTTCCAACCTGGTCCGCCAGCCCGAGAAGGTCTGCCGCCTCCGTCGTAGCCGCCTGGATGGCGCGGAACGGCCCCAGCCCAAACTCCGCCATGTACGCCAGCTCAGCAGGCGGGTACATGCCGTTGAAGCTGTCCGTGCCCATCACGACGCGCACGCCCCGTTCGATCGCGTGGCGGAAATTGCCCTGCTGTCGCTTGAACAGATAGCGCATCTTCTCGATCGCCCACGGCGGGACCTCGCCGCGAGCCACCCGCTCCTCGTCCATGAGCGCGAAGTTGATGTTGAAGGTAGGCACGAGCGGGACGTTGCGCTCGAGCATCAGGTCAATCCCCTCATCGTCGATCAGGTCACCGTGCTCGATGCTCGTTATGCCGGCTCGCAGCGCGTTCTTGATCCCGGTTGTGCCCTCGGCATGCGCCAGCGTGCCCTTGATCCCGGCCGCTTTGGCCTCTTCGACGATAGCCCCGATCTCGTCGACGGTGAACTGGCTCGCGTCCGGAGTGTCAGCAGCCGACAGGACTCCGCCCGTAGCCATGACCTTGAGCCAGTCGGCCCCGGCGCGGATCTGGAGTCTGGCGGCCCTGCGGACCGCATCGACGCC
The DNA here is from genome assembly GCA_049521175.1 of Candidatus Limnocylindrales bacterium. Taxonomy (GTDB): domain Bacteria; phylum Chloroflexota; class Limnocylindria; order Limnocylindrales; family CSP1-4; genus Fen-1039. The sequence goes on along the minus strand of JBEKPB010000013.1, from coordinate 17,604 downwards.
GTCGGCGATTCCGGGCGGAAGGTCGCTGACCTGTGTGTCGAGAATCGAACCGGACGGAGTCCAACCGTCGCCGTGTCCGCCGGTCTGCGACAGCGGGGTGCAGCTGACCTGGGTTCGCGGGCCAGGGAAATCTCCGGCGGCGAAGGCGCGCTTGATCCCCGCCGGTGTGTAGCCGGCGTCTCGGATCGTGGTCACGCCGCCTTCGAGGAAGCTGCGGCCCGTCTGGAGGGCGCGAACCACCAGGTCCGTCGCCGAGCGCTGGGTCTGCTCCGCGACCGGTTCAAGCCGCAGGCACAGGTGGACGTGGCAGTCGATGATGCCGGGCAGGAGGGTCAGGCCGGATGCGTCGACGCGCTCGGCATCACCCGGCGCGGAGATCGACGCCGCCGGACCCGCGGCGACGATCCGACCCTGATCGTCGGTGACGAGCACTCCGTCCGGGATCGGATCGGGTGATCTGCCGTCGAGCAGCCGCGCACCCACGAAGACGGCAGGACGGATGGGCGCGGCCATGAAGACCTCCGAGTCGGCGCGGGGTGGGCGAACTGCGTAGATCGTACTCAGCCAGGGCGCTTGCCGCCCGATCGAATCAGTCCGATTGCTGCGAGGGCGACGTATGCGCGCCGCTGCGAACCGAACCTAGAGCCGTCTGGTCTCGTTCACTCGGGAAGCTGGAGGCACCGCGGTCCTGGTCTGCGTGTGCAACCCGAACCTGATCGCGTGGCGAGCCCATTCCGCATCGTCTGGGTTCCACGATCCGACCGTCTCGCCGGCGGCATCGATCTGGACGATCGATCCGTCGCCACGGAGAACGAGCTTCCCGCCCTCGGCGAGCTCGATTTCGCGGTGCTTGAAGCGGCGGCCAGCACCAGTCCGCCGTGAGCGCGGTTCTCCAGCCGGCACTAGGCGCTCTTTGTCGGCGGCTTGGTCGCCGGCTTCGGCTTCTTGACCTTCGGCGGTCGCTTAGGGGTCTTGTCACCCATTGTCCTGCCTCCGTATGCGTGCCCGGTTGGCGCGGTGGCCATCGGTCGGGAGATCACACGCCTGCATCGTAGCCCAGGCGAGGGTTCCCGACTATGGCGTCGGGGCGAGTCGCGACGGCACGAGCACGGCGCGAGTGGCCGAGTATCGGCTCGACCCGGGTTGCAGCCCCAAGGCCCAATTCAAATCCAGGCTTCGCACAATCTGCGTCTCGCCCGGCACGGCCCCGACGTCGAGCGTCCAATCGAGCTGGCCGTTGACCCCGAGCATCGGAGTATCGGCGAGTGTTTCGCCAGTCGGCGTCTCATGCCACCGAACGCGCAGGTCGAACGCCGGGCCACCGCCGACATTGGTGACCGCGAATTGGACGCCGTCCGGCGTCGCTGTCGCTTCGGCCTGCAGCCTCGGCACCGTTGGATGCAACGCGTGGTCGACGGCCGCGCTCACGGCCGTGTAGATCACGAGCCACGCTACCACCACCGAGAGGATGAACCACAACCCAGTAGAACCGCCGCTATCCACCGACACTCTGCGACCCCCTTTCGTCAGTTACGTCTCAATCCGCCGTGGACGACCGCCTCAACCGGCGCAGCAACTCGTCGTGGATCAGGCCATTCGTCGAGACGCCCGAGTCGCCATCGATGACCCGCTCTCCGGAGGTGGTGGTGAAGCGGCCACCGGCCTCCTCGACGATGACGAGCGGCGCGGCCCAGTCCCAGGGATGCGCGCCCGTCTCCATCATGGCCTCGGCGGCGCCTTCGGCAACGAGCATGTGCCCCCAGAAATCCCCGAAGCCACGCTCCCGCCACGCTTCGGCGAGGGTCGCATCCAGACCCGGCATGGCCCCTGAGCGCATGTCCTCGGTGCGACCGCCGTAGACGAGCTGAGACTCCGCGATCGTGGCCACGCGGCTGACCGCGATCCGCTCGGTGCCGCGCCAGGCTCCCCCGCCCCGCCAGGCGATCCACCGCTCCTTGAGCGCCGGCGCGCTGACGACTCCTAACTGCAGCTCACCCTCCAGGGCCACCGCCAGCAAGGTGGCGAATACCGGGACGCCGCGGACGTAGTTGTGGGTGCCATCGATCGGGTCGACGTACCAGCAGACGCTGGCGCGGGCAGCCTCGGTCCCTTCTTCCTCCCCGACGATGCCCGATTCGGGAAATTCGGCCTTGAGGCGAAGACGGGCCATCCGCTCGATCGCTTGGTCGACCTCCGTCACCAGCGTCTGGTCGGGCTTCGTTTCCACCCTGACATCACGCCTGAATCCGGCCAGGGCCATCGTGTCGGCCGCATCGCAGATGAGACACGCCGTCTCGCGCCAGCGGTTGAGGTCCCTGGTGGCGGCAACTAGTCTGGTCATGGGCGGATCGTAACCGCAGCGGGGCCAGCCCGGAGACCTGCCGCGACGAGCGCCGCCGCGCGGGCTACTATCCGCGTCGATGTCTAGTGACAGACGGCAATTCCGGGTGCCTGCCGGGAGCCTGACACTCACGCAACGCCCCCGCCAGGCACCTTCTCCACCGCGATCACCTGAGGCATTCATGCCACTCGAAGAACCCTCGATGCCATCCGTGCCCGACCGGACCGCGGAGCGTCGCGGCGGCGGTCGATCGATGGGCTACCGGGTCATCCCGTATCCCGACGAACAGCACCAGGGCGTCGATTGGGCGGCCATCATGAGGCGCCAGCACACCATCCACGGGCTGCTCGAACTCGACGTGACCGAGACGAGGCGGGCGATCCACCGCCACCGGCGCACTTCCGGGGAGCCGCTTTCATTCACCGCCCTGATCGTCACCTCCTTTGCCCACGCCATCGGCGCTGACCCGAGCGTTCAGGCCTACCGCAAAGGGAAACGCCGCGTGGTCGTGTTCGACGACGTGGACGTCGCCGTGCTCGTCGAGCATGTGATCAAAGGCGAACGCATTCCGGTCCCGCATATCGTCCGCGCCGCAAATCGAAAGTCGCCGGCGGAGATCGGTCGTGAGATCCGCGCGGCCCAGACCGAGGGCGACCCGTACGGTCGGGCCCGACGGTTTGCGCCCCTCTGGCTGCGACTCCCGGCCGTCTTCAGGAGGTTCGCCATAACCCGCCTGCTGGCCGACCCGGTTCGCCGGAAGAAGTACACCGGCACTGCCGCCGTTACCGCGGTCAGCATGTTTGGAGGAGGCACGGGTTGGGGGATCCCGTTCATCAGCCACTCCATTTGCCTGACGGTTGGCGGCGTGGGCCGAAAACCCGGTCTTGGAAGCGACGGGCGGATCGAACCCCGGGAAGTCGTCTGTCTGACGATCAGCGTCGACCACGACGTCGTAAACGGCGCTCCGGTGGCCCGCTTCATCTCGAAGCTGCGCGAGAGCGTCGAGTCGGCCGCGCTGCTGCCGGAGCAAGAGGCCACCTGAGGCTCAACTGAGAAGGGCGCCCCATCGGGCGCCCTTCGTTGCGGTTCGGAGTGAGCCTTATCGGGCGGCCTTGAGACCCTCCGGCACGGGCTGGTGGTACTCGACTGGTTTGACGTACATCTCGACGAGGGCGCGGCTGCCGAGGGTTCCCAGCTGCTTGAACAGGAAGTCGACCTTGGCGGCCTGAGAGGCCAGGATCGCGTCCTTGGTCGGCAGATCCCACAGCCGGCGCTTGAACGGGCCGATCGCCTTCTTACGGCCGGTGTAGACGAACTGGGTGTCGGTCTGGTCGGGCTTGCGCTCGTCCTGGCAGTTGGCGAAGACCCACTCCTCGATCGCCTTGTGGAGTTCGGCGGGGAAAGCCGGATGCTCGTACATGGTGTTCTGGAAGCCCGTGGCGAGGTGGATCTCGGCGCAACCGGTGGCGGGGAACTTGTGGAACAGCTCGTCCGGCAGGGTCGAGGCGCCGTGCTGGACCGCACCCGAGAGGCCATACTCGCGCGCGACATTCGAGAGGTCCGTCAGAACGCCGAAGTCTAGCGCGACCTCGGCCACGCCACCGCCCGGCAGCGGGGTGCCGCCGTGGCTGGTGCCGGTCTGGACGGAAACCTTCGATAGGCCGATTGCGCCCTGGGCGCGCACGTCGAGCTCGCGGCGGTAGCCGTCGAGGTAGGCCTTGAGCTCGTCGGGCGTCGAATTCTTCTTGCCGACCTCGCCGATCTCGCCCCCGACGCTGACGGTCACGCCGTCGGTTTCGAGAGTCCGGATCAGCGCCGTCAGCTCGGCCGCCCGGATGTAGTTCTCGTGTTGCTGGGCGTCGAGCGTGGGGTGAGAGAGGTCGACCAGCGTCGAGCTGTCAATGTCAATGTTCCGATAGCCGGCGGCGATCGCGTCGCGGCAGCCCTTGCGGATCTCGTCGGTCATCTTCTCGGGGTCGGCCGCGTACTTCTTGGCGTTGAACTGGTAGTGGTCGCCCTGGATGAAGACGGGGCCCTTCCAGCCGGCGGCGACGGCGCCCGCGAGGACGCTCGTCGCGTACTCGAACACGCGCTGGAACGTGTAGGTCTGCTCCGAGCGAGCGAGCTCGAAGATCACGGCGGCGCTGTCGTTCTTCCTGGCCGTCTCGAGGATGACCCGAGCCATGTCGAACGTCTGGGCCCGAAGGTTGATCGCCGGGACGGTCATCCCGTCGTACTCGCCCCGCGAGCGAGCCTTGTACAGCTCCTGGATGCTGGCGGAATGAGCACCGACGGCCTGGCTCGCCTCCCACACGATCCAGCGAGCGGCATCGACCGTGGCCTCGTCCTCGCTGAAGGTGGCAGTCCAGGCGAGGTCGTAGATGCCGCGCGTCCGGAGGCCATCCTCGTCGACGACCACGAGGCGGTCACCCTCGATCCGGGCGATGCCGTCGAGAGCGGCGAGGAGCTCCGTGACGGAGCCGGCAACCTTGGGCATGGGGTTTCATCTCCTGAGAATGCCCGGGTTCGAGGCGCGCCCGGAGGGCGCGGCAAACGACCGGGGAGCTTGATCCATGGATGGCCCGTGAATGGTACACGGCCGGGACGGCCGCCTACCCTGCCGCATGTACCGTCGACGGCCGCCGAGCGGACGCCGAACCGCGGGCAGGTCGGACTGTCCACGTGGATCCGCCGGTCCTCGATCGGTTGGGTTTCGCAGAGCGTTCCGCGCCGACCGATCGCCTCGTCCTGGTAACCGGACGCGGCTACGTGGCAGCACGGACGGCGACGGGCGCCACGTGCGGAGCGAGCAACCCGGAGGCAACGAAGAGGTCCGCTGCGGCGACGTTCGTCGCGATCGGCACGTTGTGCACGTTGCAGACGCGCAGGACGGTCTGGATATCGGGGTCGTGGGGGTGAGATGTCAGCGGGTCGACCAGGAAGATGACCACCCCGACCGATCCCTCCGCCACCATCGCGGCGATCTGGGCGTCACCGCCCTGGGGGCCGGACAGCACCTTCTGGCACGGCAGCCCCACCTTGTCGATCAGCAGAGCCCCGGTCGTTGCGGTCGCTACCAGGTCGAATTCGGCGAGTCGATCACGGTTGTAGGTGGCGAAGGCCACCAGGTCGGCCTTGCGTCCGTCATGTGCGATGAGCGCGATCTTCGTTCTCGAAACAGTCATTCATTCCTCCAGGCCAGCCGCCTTGCCTCGTCGCGCCGTGGCAGGCCTGGGCGGAGCATAGGCCTTCGGCACCGACTGTGGCGTTAACGGACCGTTCAGGTTCGGTTGCCGATCGATCCGAGAGAGCCGAGCCCGAAGGCGCTGCGGCGCGAGTCTTAGCTTGAGGGACCGGTCGGCCGGACCGCTCAGCAGAACCCGAGCCTAAGCCCGAGACAAGGCTGCCGTGGCCTCGAGGCGGAGGCGTTTGAGCGTCTTGATCGCCGGATCGCCGCCGCGCCCGAAGAGATCGTGGAGCCGCACGTACTCGCCATACAACACGTCGTAGGGCTCGCGGTTGGCCTCGGTGGGTTCGAAGGCTTCGTCGCGAAGCCGCGCCATCCGCTTTGCCGCCTCTTCTATCGAAGCGTAGCCGCCCTCTGCGGCTCCGGCAGCGACCGCCGCGAACATGGCCGATCCGAGGGCCGGCGTCTGAGCCGACGCCGCGATACGGAAGGTTCGGCCGGTCACGTCGGCGTAGATCTGCATCAGCAGCCGGTTGCGTTCGGGCAGCCCGCCACACGCCACGACCCGATCGATGGGGATCCCGCCCTTCTCGAAGGCGTCGATGATCACGCGCGTCCCGAAGGCGGTGGCCTCGATCAGGGCCCGGTATATCTCCGGCGGCGTGGTCGCCAGCGTCATCCCGATCAGCACCCCAGACAGGTCCGCGTCCACCAGCACCGAGCGGTTGCCGTTCCACCAGTCGATCGCGAGCAGACCCGACTGCCCCGGCCGAAGCGCGGCCGCCTCTTCTTCGAGGACCTCGTGAACGGTCACGCCGCGGTCGCGGGCGCGCTCGTGGTAGAGCGGCGGCACGCAATGCTCTACGAACCAGGCGAATATGTCGCCGACGGCCGACTGGCCGGCCTCGTAGCCGAAGAGTCCGGGGATGACGCCGTCGCGGACGACTCCACACGCCCCGGGAATGATGGGCGCCGCATCCGAGAGGACGATGTGGCACGTGCTCGTGCCCATGATCGCCACCAGGGTGCCTACCTCGGTAACCGTGGCCGCAGGCGCCGAGACGTGGGCATCGACGTTGGCGACCGCAACCGCGATGCCGGCGCGCAATCCGGTCCATTCGGCGGCTCGCTCAGTCAGCCGTCCTGCCGCGTTCCCCAGCCGGTCGATCGACCGCGACATCTTGGAGTCGACCACGTCGGCGAACTCGGGATCGAGAGCCGCGAAGAACTCGCGCCGAGGGAACCCATCCTCAGCCGACCAGATGGCCTTGTACCCGGCCGTGCAGTTGTTGCGGGTCTCGGAGCCGGTCAGCTGCCAGACGACCCAGTCGGCCGCCTCGATCAGGCGGTCGGCCACGCGGTAGATCTCCGGCGCTTCGCGCAGTATCTGCAGCGCCTTGGGGAAGAACCACTCCGACGAGATCTTGCCGCCGTATCGGGCAGGCCAGGTCTCCCCCATCTCAGCCGCCACTCGGTTCACGTCGTCCGCCTCGGGCTGGGCGGCGTGGTGCTTCCAGAGCTTGACCCAGGCGTGCGGGTCGCGGCGATACCGCTCAAGCATGCAGAGTGGCGTGCCGTCAGCCTTGGTCGGCAGCATGGTGCAGGCGGTGAAGTCGATCCCGATCCCGATGACCGCCGCCGGGTCGATGCCCGCACCGGCGACCACGCCCGGCACCGCGCGCTTGAAAGTTTCTATGTAGTCGTTCGGATCCTGAAGCGCCCAGTCCGGTCCGAGGGTGACGTCCCCGTCCGGGTCCGGCAGTCGCTCGTCGATGACGCCGTTCCGGTACTTGTAGACATCCACGCCGAGCTCTCGCCCGTCCGCGACGTCGACGAGCACGGCGCGCCCCGATTCGGTCCCGAAGTCGACTCCAATCACATAACGGGGCTCAACCACGACTTTGCCTCCCATTCCTACCTTGCAACGCCACTCGACGGGTTGACGATGACCTTGATCCCGCTCCGCTCCGCGAGGGTCGCGAACGCCTCGGGAGCCCCCGCCAACGGGTAGCGGTGGGTGATCAGGGACGCGAGATGGATGCGGCCCTCCGCCACGAGAGCCACGGCACGGGGCAGGTCGGGCGGAGCCATCCGTCGGCTGAACAGCAACGAGAGTTCCTTGCGGCGGGCGGCTGCCGCAGGAAAGGAGGTTCGGTCACGCGCCGGTATCCCGACCAGCACGACCCGACCGCCAGGACGAACGGCCGCGATCGCGTCGGCGAGCGCCTCGTCCGAGCCCGAGGCCTCGAATGCCACGTCGACCTCGTTCTCCCGAACGCGCTTGCGTACCGACGACACCTCCGGTCCGGCCGTGGCATCCACCACGAATGCTTCGCTCGCGCCCATGGCGCGGGCGGCGGCAACACGATGCTCGAGACGGTCCGTGGCGATCACGGCAGCTGCTCCTCGGAGGCGCAGGAGCTGGATCAGCAACAGTCCAATGGGTCCGCAGCCGTATACGCCCGCCCGTCCGCCCAACGTCATCGATGCAACGTCCATGGCGTGGAGAGCGACACCGAGCGGCTCGAGCACTGGAGCTTCGTCGTCGGTGATCGAGTCCGGAATCGGGTGCAGCAGTCTCTCGGGCCAGCCCATCAGCGACCGCAGCGCTCCATCGGTCGTACCGTGCCCGGCGAAGCGCATCACCAGGCAGAGATGGGTTTGTCCATCGAGGCATGGCCCGCAGCGGCCGCAGTTGTAGGCCGGATCAACCGCAACGCGTTCACCCGACCTCGAACCGGTCGCGACCACCCCGCCGAACTCGTGGCCGAGCACCAACGGACGCGAAAGGCGGGCGTCGCCTATCTCTGCCTCTTCGTACCAGTGCAGATCCGAGCCGCACAGGCCGACCGCGGCCACACGCAGCAGGACCTCGCCGGGGCCTGGATCTGCCGCGGGTTCCACGGCCACTCGGATGTCACCCGCCCCGTGGATACGCGCCGCCTGGATCAGGCTGCCCACGCGTCACTTCCGCCGCTGGCCGTAGTAGGCGTTGGGGCCATGTTTGCGCTGGAAGTGCCGCTCGCGCAGGTAAGACGCCACCGGCTCGATGTGGGGGTTGATGGCGAGCGTCTGCGTCGCCATCGCCGCCACAGCTTCGAGGGCTATGGCATTGTCGACAGCGTCGCCCGCGTCTTTGCCCCAAGTGAAAGGCCCGTGGGAGGCGACGAGAGCCGCGGGCATCTCGTCCGCGTGCAGACCCAAACGCTCGAGCGTCTCGACGATCACCGCGCCGGTCTCGGTCTCGTACTCGCCCGCGACCTCCGTCCGGGTCAGATGCCGGGTCACGGGCACCGCGCCGTGGAAGTGGTCCGCGTGAGTGGTCCCGAGCAACGGGATCGGCCGGCCCGCCTGTGCCCAGGCCGTCGCAGCCGTGGAGTGCGTATGCACCACTCCGCCGATCTCGGGAAAGCGGCGGTAGAGAATCAGATGCGTTGGCGTGTCCGAAGACGGTCTCAGATCCCCTTCGACCACGCGTCCGTCCTCGAGCGAGACGACAACCATGTCCTCGGGTCTGAGCTCGTCGTACGGCACCCCGCTCGGCTTGATCACCAGGACGCCGGCGGCGCGGTCGACGCCGCTGGCATTGCCGAAGGACAGGGTCACCAACCCGGCCCGAACGAGAGCCTGGTTGGCGAGCAGAACCTCCTCCCGAAGGTCAGGCAGCGAAAGGGACGACACCCATCTCACCTCGTGCGGACCCAGGCTCATAATCATCGCAGGCCGCGTGACAGGTGGTAATAGGCCTCGTTCCACCGGAGTTCCTTCTCGAAGCTCGCGACGGTCGTCTCGCCGTCGATCAGCAGAAACTCGCAGCCGGCCATCTCTGCGAAGTCGGCGATAGTCTCGGCCCCCACCGCCCGGCTGAGCACGCTGTGGTGCGAGCCGCCGGCTGTCAGCCAGCTCTCGGTCGCGGTGGCAAAGTCCGGACGTGGCTTCCACACGGCTCGCCCAACCGGCAGCTTGACCATCGGCTTCTCGGGCGGCACGAGGTCGATCTCGTTGGCCACGATCCGGAACCGGTCGCCCATGTCCATCAGCGCGACGACAATCCCCGGGCCAGTTCCCGCGTCGAAGACCAGCCGGACCGGGTCGCTCTTGCCGCCGATCGACAGCGGATGGATCTCGCACGAGACCTTTCGATCCGAGATCGAAGGGCAGACCTCGAGCATGTGGGCACCCAGCACTCTTGGTCCGGCGGGATCGAGATGGTAGGTGTAGTCCTCCATGAACGACGTACCGCCCGGAAGACCTCTGGCCATGACCTTGACCAGACGGACCATCACGGCCGTCTTCCAGTCGCCTTCCGCCCCGAACCCGTAGCCGTCGGCCATCAGACGCTGGGCGGCGATCCCGGGCAGCTGCTTGAGCCCGTGGAGGTTCTCGAAGGTGTCGGTGATCGCCCCGAAGCCACCCGAGGTCATGAACTCGCGCAGCGCGACCTCTATCCTGGCTGCCTCACGCAGGGCCTCACGGTCTACGCCACCTGTCCGCAGAGACGGTGCGATTTCGTACGTCGCCTCGTAGACCTCCATGAGGTCGTCTACCTTCGCCTCGGCCACCGCACGGACGGCGTCGCTGAGATCGCCGACGCTGAAGCCGTTGACGCTTACGCCGAACTGCATCTGCGCCGAGACCTTGTCGCCATCGGTCACGGCCACGTTCCGCATGTTGTCGCCGAAACGGGCGAGCTTGAGGTGCTTGGCCTCGTAGAGCCCGCACGCCGCCCGTGACCACGAGCCAATCCTGTCCTGAACGTCTGCCGACTGCCAGTGGCCGGCCACGGTCTTGCGGCGCAAGCCCAGCCGGGTCTCGATGTGGGCGAACTCGCGGTCGCCGTGGGCGGCCTGGTTCAGGTTCATGAAGTCCATGTCGATCTCGCCCCAGGGGAGATCGCGGTTGAACTGCGTGTGCAGGTGGAGGAGCGGCTTTGTCAGCGCCTGCAGCCCGGCGATCCACATCTTGGCCGGCGAGAAGGTATGCATCCAGGCAACGACACCGACGCACTTGTCGGTGGCACCCGCCTCGATGCATGCAGCGAGGATCGCCTCGGCGTTCTTGACCACAGGCTTCCAAACGACGCGGACGGGAATGGCCTCCGACTCGTCCAGGCCGGTCGCGATCTTCTTGGAGTTCTCCGCGACCTGCCGCAGAGTCTCCTCGCCGTACAGGTCCTGGCTTCCGGTCAGGAACCAGATCTCGAACTCGCCAAGCGCCTTCAACGTGCCAACTCCCCAACTATCTGACAAAGCACGGCCCTGGACGCTCAGCGGTCACGCGCCCCCAGCGGCGTTCAATCTTGTGACGGTCTTGCTCGATATCGCCGGCGGCGCATTCCCGCTCGGGTCCTATGAGACCCTGAGTTGGTGGGGCCGTTGCAGGCTGGCCCGGTTGGTGGTATTTTTCCCGGGAACGGTCCCGGGAACGGTCCCAGGCTAGCACGGGTGCGAGACGTGAGTCAATAGTCCAAGCCAGACACGACGAGACTCTTCGAGCTCAGTTCTCTACGACCGGAAGGATCTGACCCTTATGGCCCATCGGAAACGTTTGACGATCCGTGACGTTGCTGCGGCAGCCGAAGTCTCAATCCAGACGGTTTCGCGCGTCCTGAACAACAGACCGGACGTGGCCCCAGAGACCCTCCAGCGTGTCCAGGAGGTCATCAGGAAGACCGGATACGCACCGAACATGCTCGCGCGGAGCCTGACCCAGGGTCGGAGCAATGTTCTGGGCGTTGTCGCCTACGGGTTGGAGTACTTCGGACCATCGCGGGTGCTGACTGCGATCGAGCGGCAGGCAGCGGAGATGGGCTACGGGATCACGTTGAACTTGTTCCTGGAACCGGAGACCGGCGACGTCAATCACGTGCTCGGCGCGCTTCGCGCGCGCCAAGTGGACGGCATCGTTTGGGCGATCCCCGACGTCGGCGACAATCGCGCCTGGTCTCGAACAAAGGGCTCGGAGATACCGGTACCAATCATACTCGTCGGAGGTATGGCTGGCCGGCCGTACCTTCCTTCCATCGGCATCGACAACGCGGCGATCGGGTGTCTGGCCACAGAACATCTCCTCGCCGGAGGAGCGCGCAAGATTGGGATCATCACTGGTCCGTTGAATTGGTGGGAAGCGCAGCAACGCCTTCGGGGCTGGCGTCAGACGCTCGAGGACCACGGACTGGAGGCTGTTGATCAGCTGGTCGTAGAAGGAGACTGGACGGCCGCCAGCGGCGAACAGGGTCTGTTCAAGCTGCTCAAGCAGTCCCCGGCGATCGATGCCGTCTTTGCCAGCAATGACCAAATGGCGCTCGGCCTCTTTCATGCGGCCCATCGCATGGGCCTCCGCGTGCCGGACGACCTTTCAGTGGTGGGCGTCGATAACATGGCCGAGGCATCTCACTTCTGGCCCCCGCTCACCACGGTCCACCAGCCGCTCGGTCACGCCGGCTCGCTAGCCGTCGAGGAGATCGACCGGATGATCGCCAAGGCGCGACAGCCCCGGCACCCTCAGCAGGCGGCACCCGAAATCACTCTCCTGAAACCGGAGCTCATCGTCCGCGACAGCACCCGCCCGGTTCCTCCCGTCGGGTTGGTGGGCGTGAACGTCCGGGCGGCCGGAACCTCGACAGACCTGATTGCGTCAGGGATCGCCTCGTCCACCGAGCCGGCAGTTCAATAGTCTGGGCCGCTCGGATAGGTCTCCGCAGTTTGTCAGTTGAGCGCCCCGGATGAGAGATTCGCCGTGCACGATGTCCTCAGAACACGCCGGATCATAGCGACGCTCGAAGCTGAAATCGTCGGGTTAGTCGGGCGCGTACCGATCTCGCGAGCGATGTCACGCCGGCGATACGGCAGAAAGCCGAGGTGGATGGCGCCGCCTAGCTTCCTTCTGCGATCTGAATCGGTGCTATTCGAACCGGCGCTGCAGCAAGGCGTGGATGGACACCGCGGCAAGGACGATCGCGCCATATACGAACTGGGTGTAGAAGCCGGATAGCCCGACGGCGACGATCCCGGCCTCGATGGCCCCAATCATGAAGGCCCCGAGCAGAGTGCCATATATGGTGCCCCGGCCACCGAATACTGAGGTGCCGCCTACGAATACGGCTGCCAGCGTCGGCAGCAGATAGGCCTGACCCAGGTTCGGGTAGAAGTTGTTGAGCGAGAAGGCGTTCATCAGTGCCGCGATCGCCGAGGCGATTCCGGTGAGGACGAACAGGGTGCAGCGCGTCCGTTTCGTCGGGATGCCCATGAGCTGCGCGGCCTGAGGGTTGTCGCCGATGATGTACGCGTTCTGGCCCAGCCGGTGCCGGTTCAGGAGGAACCAGGCGACGACCGCGAGGGCGATCAACCAGAAGAACGGGATCGGGATGGTGCCTATCTTTCCCGAGAGCAGCCAGTAGGAAATGGACGTGTTGGTGTCGACGAGCGGGTACTGCCGTCCGTTCACGAGGATCAGCGTCAGGCCAAGGAACAGGAATTGGGTGCCGATGGTGACGACGAGCGACGGAATGCCGATGAACGTAACGATCAGGCCGTTGAACAACCCGCAAAGGGCCCCAACGGCCACGCAGGCCGCGACTCCGAGCTCGACGCTTCCGGTTGCCTGCCAGGTGAAGACGAACCCGACCAGGCTGAGGGGCATGATCGAAATGAACGAGAGATCTATGTCGCCGGCGATGATGACCATCGTCAGGAAAAGGGCGACGACGGCGAAGTACGGGATGGTCTGGGCGTAGGCCAGGTAGATCCGGTCGCTGAGGAATGTTGAGGGGGCTCCAATGATGAAGGCGAGCCAGAGCACGAGGAATGCGGCGGTGATGCCGATCTGGGAGGCCCAGGCGTTGGTGAAGGCCGTGATGGGGCTGCGGCCCCGGGGTTGTGCTACCGGCGCGACGGCATGATTCATGCCTGCTTCTCGCTCGAAACCGTCGTGGCCTGGGGCGTCGCGTCGCCTCTCCGATAGCGCTCTTGTTCCGTATAGGCGCCCCTCGCCGCAACTTCGCGCATGATGTCCATGAGCTCATTCAGCGAGTATCGCGAAGTCAGGAACTGGCCGGCGACGCGTCCGCGGTCGAGAAGGACGATCCGGTCGGAAACCGAATACACGTGGAAGATGTTGTGGTCGATGAAGATGGCCGACTTGTGAGCGGCTCTGATGCCTTCCACGAAGGTCAGTAGCTTCTCGGTTTCCTTGAGCGACAGGCCCATGGTCGGTTCATCGAGGATGATGATCTCGGCCTGGAAATGGAGCGCCCGCACGATCGCGAGGCCCTGGCGCTCGCCACCGGACAGGCCCTTGACGTTCGTGTTCGGGGTCAGCACCGCCGAGGTGAAGCCCATCGACTCACCCATCAGGTCCGCCGTGGCCCGCCTCATCTCGTCGACCTTGAGAAAGCCGAACCGGCCGCTGAGAGGACGGCCCATGAAGATGTTGCGCCACAGGGGCAGCTGATCGGCGAGGGCACGCTCCTGGAAGACGGTCTCCACGCCAAGCGCGCGGGCCTTATGCACATCCATGTCCGTGATGCGCCGGCCGCCGAAGTAGATCTCGCCTTCATCCGGCTGGTGGACGCCGGTAATGATTTTGATGAGCGTCGACTTGCCGGCGCCGTTGTCGCCGAGCAGGCCGACGACCTCGCTCGTCCCGAGCTCGATGCTCACATCCTGGAGAACGCGAACGCCCCCGAACGACTTGGAGATGTGGCGAAGCTCCAGACGCTTTACACCCTGCTCAGCCTCCCCGGCGGTGGGCTCGAGCGCGGCGAGGACTGGTTCAGTAAGAGCCGGCTGGCGAGCGCTCTCGCGCTCGCCAGCCGGCATGCCGTTCCCGGCAGTCGGAAGAGACATCTAATTAGCGAATCTGAGCCGTGACGAGCGGGGCGATCGCGGCGATGTTGGTCTTGTCAACGAAGCCTGCGCCCGTGTTGATGAACAGGCCGCCAAAGCCGTACTTCTTCTCGAGGCAGAGCTGCTCGATGCCGAAGAAGCCCTGGAGGTACTCCTGCTGGTCGATCACCAGACTGACATAGCCCTGCTGGATGCCAGTGACCGTGGCCGGCGACATGTCGAATCCGGCGGCAAAGACGCTACCGGGCGCCAGGTTCGCGGCCTTCATGAAGGTCGGGATGGCGGCGGTGAGGTTGCCGTGGTCGATGAAGATGGCCTTGACGTTCGGATGAGAGGCGACATAGCCGGTAAAGGTCGCCGTGCCCGCGTTCGGGTCGGCGTTCGTCGCGGTGTCGATCTCGTAGTAGTCGACCTTGAGCCCGGCGGCCGCGAGCGTGTCGGTGATGCCAAGGGTGCGCTGTCCGCGGCCAGCCTGAGCCTTGAGGCCCCAGACGAAGACCTCGTCGCCCGACTTGAGGTTACCGCGCTTGATCGCCTCTTTGGCGAGCGAGGCGCCCGCATCGTGCAGGACCGCGCCGGTGTAGCCGAGGCCGTACGTGGCTTCCGCCGTCTGCAGCTCGGTGTTCATGACCGTGACCAGCATGCCTTGCTTGACGGCATCGGCGATGAGCGGGTCGAAGGAAGCGTCGCCTGGATGGCCCATGATCGCGAGGCCATCAGGCTTGGAGGCGACGGCCTGCTGGAACTGGGTGATCATCGTGGCCGGGTCCCAGTTGGACCACAGGTAGTTGACGTCGGGGCCGAAGGCGGCCTGAGCGGCCTTGGCGCCGTTGTAGACGACCGTCTCGAAACTGCCGCCGGGCGCCCCACCGGGAAAGAAGGTGATCTTCATACCGCTGCAGAACTGGGCAGCAGAGCCACCGCCTGTGCCTGGCGAGGTAGCGGCGATAGCGGATGTGCCGGGAGCGGCGCTGGCCTGAGTACCAGCAGTGGCAGGAGCGACGGCGGTGGGCGTGGCGTTGCTACTGCCGCATGCGCTGATGACCAAAGCAACTGCCGCTAGCAGAAGCGGAAATCTCGTCAAGGGTCTGGACATTCCTCTTACACTCCCCAAGCTGACGTGTCGGATTGTAGGTGGCGGACCCATCTTCGACCGGCTCGCATCGGGCACCGCCTGATCGTGGGCAAGAACGACCTCCCTTCTGCTTTCGCTGCGGTGGTCCAGGGTGCAACGGGGAGCGGGTCCCTGACGTCGCGTGCAGGCGAAACCGAAGCTACGGCGTTGGCGCTGGTCAAAGATCGGGCGACACGGCGCAACCGTCCCGATCAACCGACCCATCCTCGCTCTTCCCTGAGCTTCACAACCCCCCGGCTCCAATCGACGCTACCCTGGAAACATACGGGCGAAATCCGGTCGCCCGTGTTTGGGCCTCGTGCGAATCTTCTCCTGGCGCCGAATTCGGGGTGCAGCCGGAATGCTGCCATGTTATCGTTCCCGGTAACGTTACCGGGAACGATAACAGCCTAGCATCGCCGTCGGAACCGAGTCAATAGGCCAGGCCGAGCTGCGGCTCGCGCGGGTTCGCCCAGCACACGCTCCGGCATGCTGGCCTCCGCCGCTCAAAAGATCCCGCTATACGTGCTCTCGCGGCTCCACGAGGTCAAACGGCGCGCCACGTCCGGCCGCCGTCCGTCGTCGCGACGACGTAAGCACTGGTCCAGCAGTCCGGGACGAAGCCCGGGCAGCCACTCAACCCAATCAGCGCGGTCGCGCTTGCAGGGCCCGTCAGTGTCATGACCTCCACCCCGGTCGGAAGGCCAGGCGCGGTTATGGTCGTCCATGTTCGGCCACCGTCGGCGGTTTCGAACACCTTCCCGCCAATATTGGGCGCGACCCATGTGACCAGGCCCACCGAGGCCATGGCCGGGTTCACGGCAGAGCTCAGGTCCAGCGCCGGACCGGTTGGTCCGGCGAACGTAGCCCCGCCGTCGTGACTTACCAAAAGCAGCAAGCCCGCATCGCTGCCATTCGAGGGCAGGCTGATGAGCGGCACTTCAAGGTCTGAGCCGACGATCACCGGTTCGCCCAGGTAGAAGCTGTTCGTGGCAGGCGCGCCGGTCGCTGGAACCGCAACCCAGGTAGCTCCGCCATCGGCGGTGTGGAGGAGCAAGTCCTCGGTGCTTCCGCCCACCACGAGACCAGATTGCGGGTTGACGAATGTCACGTGTTTCCAAACCACGTTCGCGGGTGAGTCCTGGGACGCCGGATGCTCAGCGAAGGTTTCTCCATCGTCGGCCGAGGTAAAGAGTGAAGAGAAGGCACCATCTGCCCCGTTCGGGACCGACACCACCACTGTTACAAGATTCCCGGGGCCCGGGGTGATAGCGACGCTGCTGGCCGGTCCAGGGGACCCGGCCTCCGCTGGCCAAGTCGGGACGAGATAGGTGCTATTCCAAGTGGCCGCCCCGGCCGCCCGGTTGTACAGGTGCACACCGGTCTCGTCCGGCACCGCGACCCACAACCGCCTATTCGAGATCTCGGAGACGTCGGCGATCGAGGCCGCGCCCACGCCATCCGGCAAGGCCTCGGTCGACCAATGCAAGCCGCCGTCGTCTGAGATCGAGAGCCCCGACTCGGAGATCAGCCACAAGGACGTGCCGGAGGCGCCGAACCGTCCTGCAAGAGCGTGCCCAGGAACTGGCGCAACCGAATATGGAATGGCGCTGCCGGGGGTAGAGGGAGAGACGGCTGTCGTCCCGCAACCAGCCAATGCGGTCACGCTGGCCGCGAGCAGCATTAGTTTCCCGGAACGCGTGAAGTTCTTGATCACAGCGTTGCCGCCGCCTTTCGAGTGCCAGACCTGCGATGTGCGGGGTGATCGGGTTGCCAGCGCGTCGAGTCGCGGTCTGGGCGCGGCCGGACCACGCAGGCTTGGGTGAGCCCGCCGCTCCTGTAACAACGTTCGCGGCTAGAGCTTAGCCCGTGGGCCGTTACATGGCGATAACAGCGATTACCGTGGGTTCTGGGCCGCCCGCGGACAAGATGATCTGATTACGGCAGGCGTGCTATTCCGGATCCATCGCGCAGAGGTCGTGAGCTCGGGCGAGGGGCGCCGTCAAGACTCCTGTGTAAATTCGGCAAGCGGGCGTCGAGATAGAAGCTCGTTGAGACGGGTCACCTGTCCATAGAGGATCCGATCGGCCGAGCGACGGTCCGAGAGTGCACCGAT
>JBEKPB010000012.1:0-119139 GCA_049521175.1 Candidatus Limnocylindrales bacterium | reverse complement strand
GACCGAGCCTTGTCCGCTCTGCGGACGATCTCGCGCATTGGTCGCAGGTCCAACAGGATCCCGAACGCTCGATCGATCACCGATCCGCCAAACAGCGATTTGGTTCACAGGCTCTTAGCCTCCGCGCTTAGAAGCCGTACTTCTCGAATCGCTTCCGGAAGGCTTCCTCGCTTCCCTCCATGATCTCTTCGACAGCAGCGCAAACGCTTGACTTGTCGAGGGCTCCGATCGCATCCACACCGTCCATCACCTTGACTGAGCCACGACCGTTGCGCGCCTCCAAGGCAACAATCAGCTCCGCGTCCCCGTTGACCGGGATATTCGGATCGTGCGTGGCCACAACCAGCTGCCGCTGCTCCTTCGACTGGCGGATCAGGGGGACGAGGTCTCGGTACGTGAACTCGTTGTCGAGGTCATCCTCTGGCTGATCGATGAGAGCGGGGGCTTCGTCCTGGGCCAGCAGGACTGCGAGGATGGCTGTACATCTCTGGCCGACCGATAGGCCTTCCTCAAGTTCGCCGGCGACGCTGCCGTCCTGCCGGTAGAGCTTGATCGTCACCTTGTCGGGGATCCGGAGTAACTCGATTCCGGCGAGGCACGGTGGATCCATCAGCTCGAGCAGAACTTTGGTCTCGCGGGCGTCCGAAGCCCATGGGAAACCGGCAGGCTTCGTTCCGGCCCGGAGATCGCCAACCCATTCAACCATCGTGTCCGTCGGCGAACAGCCAGCCGCTGTTGCGTTGATGACCGCGTCCACGAATTCGTCCATGTCATCTTCGGTTAGGCGTCGCCGGTCTCGAAGCCAGCTGTGCGACTCGTCGAACAGGAGGTCGGTATCGCCGAAAGCGAGGACGTCGACCTCCACAAACGGACGCCCGGTGGCGGTCTTGCGAACAATCCCAGTTAGCTCTGACGCTTTGATCGCCCGAATGCTCGACTGCTGGGCCCAAAGCCCTCGCAAGGCGAGGATCTTCCCCGAGCGAACTGGACCAAGGGCATCAAGTTCCGCCAGGCGGCCGCTGATCGAAAGTCGGCTCTCCTCGGCGGCGCGCAAGCGTTCCGCATACGAGTCATAGGCTTCCGGATCGATGCCGCGCTCGAGTAACTCGGCCCTCCTGGCGTCCTGAGCAGCTTTCGCCGCTGCATGGTTCTGTCTGAGTTCGGTGATTTCGTCCGACTCCAGAGTGGTCCGAGTTTCGTCCGCGAAGGCAGCGACCGCTTGCTGCGCCACTTCACGAAGACGGCCCAGGGACTGCTCCAGACGGTCTGCGAGCGCCTCCATGGCTTCCGGATGCGGGTTCGCGTCTCTCCGGAGCCCGGCTGTTGCGAGCGACCACCTGTCGACGTTCGCGCGAGCCTCTGCGACAAGCGCCTGTATTGATCCCTCTGCCATCTTGAGCGCCGCCGACTCTGCGGCAAGCGCGGACGACGCTTTGAGGACTCCCTCCGCGGCCTCCAGGCGCTCGAGCTTTCCTGTGAGATCGAGGATCTCAGTGTCTAGGCCGACCAACCGCGAGCTCAGGGATGGACGCTGCTGGATCCGAGCATCGAGCTGGCGGATCTCTGCGACAAGGTCCTCCGTCTGGCCATCGATGCGGTCGAGGTCTTCTCGGACCAGGTTGTCGAGGAGCTTGGATCGAGCTTCCCGATCACCTGCTATGGCATAGATCTCATGCTGACTGTAGATGCGGACGGGCATGAACCTTCTGAGATCAGGGACAGCATCTCCCGCCTCGACTACCGGGTCGACTCCGCCGGTGCTGGTTACAGTCCATTCCTTCTCGTCCCGCTGAAAACGGACGGCGATTCGGGTGTCAGGCCTAATGGTGGAGCGAAGGCGCTCGAGATTCGCCTTGGCGTCACCGACGACGCCTTCGGCCTGGCCAAGGGCGATGCGCAGATACTCGATGATTGTCGATTTCCCGGTGCCACCGCCCCCGATCAAAGTGTTGAGGTTCTTGCTGAAGTCAACCTCCAGATCCGACAGAAAGCCTGCGCCGGCCACGCTCAGGCTTGTTATCGTCGGATACAAGTACTCCTCCTCAGGCCGCGAGCCCATGAGCCTGATTCGGCTTTCCGGGTCGAGGAACGCCTGGCGCAGGCCCTCGACCGACGGCTCGCTCATCTTGATCCAACTCCACCGCGCGCCTAAGTAGTTAGTCGGCCCGGTGCCTGGAGTGATTGCTTTGGCGTCCGACGACATCACGCATGCGATCGGTCGCTGACGGCGCCACCCACTATCGCAGTCTTCTCCAGCCCTCAGTAGCCGCTGCCATCCCGCGCTCATATCCCGTGGAGGCTTCGGGACCTCGATCGCAAACAAGCTCCCGTTCGTGAATTCAGCTTGCTGGAGCCAGTCGGCGATGCGGTCAGTGTCGAAGATGCCTGCATCAGATTGGCTGTGGGGCAGGATCACGATCCCATGCAGTCGTCCATCCGCGGACCTACGCTGAACGACCTCGAGAATCTCAGGAAGCCGCTTGGTGGAGGGACGCGCAGCCCCTCCCTGATGGCGGGGGTATGGGATGCCGCACTGCGTTACGAGGTGGTCGATCTCGTCGAGGTCGTGTCCGGGCTCAAACAGGGCGAGGACATGGCAGCCTCGGCCCACGTCGGCCTGGATCTCGAAGCCGGGCATAAGGACGATCTCATGGTCATACTCGCCCGCCAGACTCCGGGCGGCGGCCCGTAGCAGGGGGAAATAGTCCTTGGATGCAAAGTTGTGGTCGGTTATGCCGACGATCTCGAGCCCAGCCTCATAACAGGCCCGGACGAACTGGAGCGCGGACGCTTCCGGTTTGGCGGCGTCGAACCGGCACCCAACGTCTCCCCAGTGGATTGGGTCCGCAGGCGTCCCCACCTGCAGGTCTGCCTTGTAGAATCGAGCCCCTCTGTAGCCCATCGTGCGCCCCCGGATCTGTTCGCCGACTCGCCCGGGCATGCATGCGCGGGCCTTCGGAATACTAGACCGCCGCAGCTGCCGTAGCATCGGACTCGGTGCCGACTGACATCGGAATCGAAGCTCGATCCGACACTCTAACTGGACACCTTTTGGTCCCGATTCCACGCTTGGGACATACCGCTGGGACGCCGCTACTTCCCAAGCAGAATGTCGCGGGTTCGAATCCCGTCTCCCGCTCCACTCCCCAGGTCTGGCCGCTCGGGCCAGGTGCAGTCGGATCGCGGGTCAGCCTTCGCCTTCGGCTGCTGAGGTGAGCCTTTCCTGGATCCGATGTAGATCCGCGATGTAGGCCCGGAGATCCGAATCCGAGAACACGCTCATCAACTCCTTTTCGTGGCGGTGGACGATCGTCCGGAGTTCCTGGACAACCTCGAGCCCCGACGGAGTGATCTCGACGATCAGGCTCCGGCGGTCGGCCGGGTTAGCCGATCGGCGGACGAACCCATGCCGCTCCAGCGAGTCCACGAGGCCGGTGACCGTGGCGCGAGTGACGATGAGACGTTCACCGAGCTCCGACGGAGACATAGCCCCACGGTCACGGAGGATTCCGAGAAGGAGACCGCCGGCGGCGCTGACGTTGAGCGGACGCAGCAGTCGCCCGATGTGGTCGAAGAGCATGTCTGCCGTTCGGATGGTGTTCATCACGGCTTCGGTTGCCACCGCGTTCCCGTCCGGCGTCTGCTCGTAGAAGTCGACAGGCATCTCAATCTTGTTCATCGCTCTATGATACGGCCATTGACAATACGCCACCTAATCATATAGTTAGGGGCCTAATGACCGAGCACACAGCCCGGTCGGATCGAAAAGGATGGCGTCCCACCATGACCAAGGTGATCGTTCAGCACAACGTGGCCGACTACGACCGCTGGTACCCGGTGTTCACGGAGAACGAAAGCGTCCGCCGTCAGCACGGGGCGACTGGCCACTCGATCAATCGCGAGGCAACCAACCCCAACTGCATCCTGATCGTGAACGACTTCGCAACGCTCGAGGGCGCGCGAGCCTTCTCGCAGGACCCGTCGCTGCCTCAGGCGATGGAGAGAGGCGGCGTCGAGGGACGTCCCCAGGTCTGGATCGTCGACGAGACCGAGGCCAAGCGGTACTGAGACCGACTACTGGGCGGCCGCGCCAAACCCGCGGCCGCCCAGGCGAGGCAGCAGCCGTTCACACCCGGCCTCGGCCCCCACTGGCGCCTCGCCCGCCCAGTATCATCCGGGCAGGTGTCACCCCGGACGACGGAGCGACCGCTCGTCCGCGACGACCCTCCATTGAGAGGAGCCGATGCCGGAGCGGAGGCACCGTCCCCGAGTGGTTGTCATCGGCGACCTGATCGTCGATGTCGTAATAGCGCCGGCAACTGAGCTCCAGACCGGTACCGACGTCCCCGGCCGGGTGATGCTACGCCAGGGCGGCTCGGCGACCACGACCGCTCGCTGGCTCGGTCGCGGCGGGGCGCGGGTCGCCCTCATCGCTGCCGTAGGGCGCGACGCCGCCGGCCGCGCGCTCGTCAAGACGATCCGCCGAGACGGCGTCACTCCTCACGTGGTCCACGTCGCCGGCCACGCGACGGGCCGGGTCGGCGTGTTCGTGGCTCCGGGCGGCGAGCGTTCTTTCGTCCAGGATCGAGGAGCGACCCTCCAGCTCGCACCCGAGCATCTTCGCGAGCGGTGGTTCGCCTCCGCAGAGCTGCTCCACATCCCGACCTACTCTCTTCTCGGCCATCCGCTCGGCGATGCCGGGAAGCGGGCGGCTGAGCTTGCCCACGCCGCGGGAGCGCTGGTCACGGTCGACCTCTCGTCGACCGGCCCACTCCTGGATGTCGGACGGCAGCCGGCCGCCGAGATCGTCGGCGGCGTTCGACCGGATCTGCTGTTTGCGGCCGGGGACGAGGCGCGAGCGCTCGTCTCGAGCGACGAAGAGCTGCTCGATCTCGCCCCGATCGTGGTCCTCAAGCGCGGTCCGCGAGGCGCCTCGATTCTCTATCGAGAGGGGGCAGGGGTGCTGCAGTTCGAGGCTGCCGCAAGGGCGATCGCCGCAGCGGACACGACCGGCGCCGGGGACGCATTCGACGCCGGCTTCATCCTCGGCTGGCTAGCCGCCCGCCGCGAAGGTGCGTCGACCGCCGCAGGGCTTCGACGCGGCGCGCTCCTCGGCCACCGCCTCGCGGCGCGGCAGCTGCTCCGACCCCGCGAGGAACTCGCGTTCGGCTGACCGACGGTCGACCGAAGGGCTTGCGACTGCCCGGGTCTGGCCGGCTGGAACCAAGGGCGCGCCGTCGATCGCGCGCCGGCCGACCGTGTCGAGCCCTTGTACCATCGCGCCATGCAGAAGAATCCCGAACGATCGGTCCCGCCCGGGCTCCGTGACCGCCTCCTGATCGCGCCTGAAGTCGCCGATGCCCTCGCGGCGGGTCGACCCGTGGTCGCGCTCGAGTCGACGCTCATCAGCCACGGCCTGCCATACCCGCAGAGCGTCGAAGTCGCCCGCGCGGCCGAGCTGGCGGTTCGCGAGAGCGGCGCCGTCCCGGCGACGGTCGCCATCAATGACGGCCGAATCCTCGTCGGTCTCGACGCCGACCAGCTCATCACGCTCGCCACGACCGAGGGGGTGCTCAAGGCGGCCAGGCCGAGCCTCTCGGTTGCGCTAGCCGGCGACGGCTGGGCCGCGACCACGGTCTCGGCGACGATGATCGCCGCCGCCGCAGCGGGGATCCGAGTCTTCGCCACCGGTGGGATCGGCGGCGTTCATCGCGGGGCGGTCGGCATCGCGGGCGGGTCCTCTGCACCGACGCTGGACATCTCGTCCGACCTCGAGGAGCTCGCTCGGACGCCGGTCGCGGTCGTCTGTGCCGGCCCAAAGGCGATCCTCGACGTGCCGCTCACGCTCGAGTATCTGGAGACGCGCGGCGTCCCGGTCGTGGCCGTCGGCACGGCGGAGATCCCGGGCTTCTGGTCGCGGGAGAGCGGCGTCCCGGCCCCCGCCTCGGTCCCCGACGTGGCCGCTGCGGCAAAGCTCGCCGCCACTCACCTCGAACTGGGCCTGGGATCTGGCCTGCTGTTTTGCGTCCCGGTCCCCGCGGCCGACGCCTATCCACTCGCCGACGCACGCGCCGCAGTGGAGCGGGCGCTCGCCGACGCTGAAGCCGCCGCGATCGAAGGCCCGGCGCTCACTCCCTGGCTACTGGCCCGCATCGCCGAGATAACGAAGGGCGGCTCCGTCCGGGCCAACGTAGCCCTGATCGTCAACAACGCCCGGTTCGCAGGACGCCTGGCCGCCGCCCTGAGCGCGGTCGCGCTGGCCGGCGCCACAACGCACGAGATCGCATGAGTTCCGGACTCGGCCGTTTTGGCGTCGTCGGCACCGGCTGGAGGGCCGAGTACTTCCTGCGGCTGGCCGGCCTGCTGCCGGACAGGCTCGAGGCCGTGGGCGTTGTCGGGCGGACTCCGGAGAAGACCGAACAGGTTGCCGAACGCTGGGGCGTGCCCGCCGTCGGCTCCCTCTCGGAGATGGTCGCACACGGGCGTCCGGACTTCGTGGTGGGCGCCGTGCCATGGGCGGCCTCACCGGTCGTGACCAGCGACGCGGTCGAGATGAAGCTGCCGATCCTGTGCGAGACGCCGCCCGCGCCGGACCTCGACGGGCTACGAAACCTTTGGCGCGCGGTGGGCGCGAGCAACCTTGTCCAGGTGTCGGAGCAGTACGCGCTCATGCCCAGTCACGCCTCACGGCTGGCGCTGGCGCACGGCGGCGCGATCGGCAAGGTCACCTCGGTTCAGGTCTCGTCGACCCATCTCTATCACGCCGTGGCGTTGATGCGGGCCTTCCTCGGGGCGCGGTTCGAATCCGCCACCGTCAGCGCCAGAACCTTCGTCGCGCCGCTGATCAATCCCCTCGTCCGAGACGCATGGACAGACGACGACGAGCCCAAGGATGCGAAGACGACCATCGCCACGATCGACTTCGGCGGGGGCATGGGGCTGTACGACTTCACGGACAACCAGTGGCACAACCAGCTCAGGTCCCGCCGGATCGTGATCCGCGGCTCGGCCGGTGAGATGTCGACCGACGAGGTCGTCCGGCTGGCCGGACCTCGAACGATCGTGCGGACGCCGCTGGTGCGCCGCCAGACTGGCTACGACCTCGACCTGGACGGATTCGATACGGACCACATCAGCCTGGGTGACACGATCCTGTATCGCAATCCGTTCCCCGGCCTGCGCTTCAGCGACGAGGACGTCGCCATAAGCAGCATGCTCGTTGCGATGGCGGCCTGGTGTCGAAGTGAAGGCCCGGCGCCCTACCCGCTCGCGGAAGGTTGCCAGGACCACCTTCTTGCGCTCGCGATCGACGAGTCTGCCGCGAGCGGGGCCCCGGTCACGACAGCTGCGGAGGCGTGGGCCGGCGAGGCGCGCTGAGCCACAAAGGCTGCGGGAGGCTCACTGTGCGACACGCGAGGGGACCCGCCGCGACAACGAAGGAAGCGCCGGGTAGTGTCGGGGCATGACTCGCGAGTTGTTGTGCCTCCACGAGGGAGAGCCGTGTATCTGTCGCCGGCGAGGACTGGCGGCAGTGGAGCACGCGCTTCGTTTCTGAGACAACAGCTCACCTCCAGCTAGGCCTCGCGCCCTCCCCGTTGCGCGACGCCCACGGCGTCCTACCCCGTTCCAGCTGGAGTTCCACATGCCTTCACAGCTCACACCCCCTGCCCGATACATCGATCCCCGCGGCCAGCGCTTCGGCGCGGGTCTGTCGGCGGCGCTCGTTGGCCTCGCTTTCGCGACTAACCAGTTCTGGCTGGCTACCCTCGTCGGACTGAACCTGCTGATCGCCTCGGCCTTCGGATCGCGGTTGTTCCTGCCCGGACGGCCGTGGCCGTTCATCAAGAAGGCCCTCCGCCTCGGTTCGAGCGAGCCGGAGCACGAGTACCCGCCCCGATTCGCCCAGGCGATCGGCGGCCTGGTCGTCGCCACCGCCACCGTTGCCTACCTCGTCGGACCGGCCGTGGCGGGCTGGGCCCTGGTCGGCGCCGTTGCCGCGCTGCAGACCCTTCTTGCCCTTACTGGCTATTGCCTCGGCTGCAAGCTCTACTTCTTGCGCTGGCTGGTGCCGTCGGCATTCGCCCGCTTGTTCGGGGCGAACGACCGCCTGCTCAATCTGCCGGTCCAGCCGCTGCGCCACGTCTAGCCCGGCCGAGCGCTCGCCCGGGGAGGCGACCACGGACGGGGCCGTCAGCCAGCCTCAGCCGGCAGCGCCGGTACCAGGCGACGAGCTGGAAGCCGCGCTCGAGGCGATCGCACGCGGGTGCGTCCTCGCCTTCTGACGGGCAACGGCCTCCGGCCTCTTGGCCTCACGGATATCGAAGATGCGCTTCACGACCTCGACAAGGGTCAAGTAGGCGGCGACGATCGCGACCAGCAGCGGCCAGAACTGCCAGGGCAGCCCACCGAAGCCGATCACGCTCGACCCGAGTGGGCTCAGCGGGATGATCACCGCGGCCGCCAGCGCCAGCACGATCGCGGCGGACAGCTGCTTGCTGGGGCGGCTCCGCCAGAACGGGCTGCGTCGCGTCCGGATGGCCAGGACCACCAGGATCTGGGTGAAGAGCGACTCGACGAACCAGCCGGTGTGGAACGAGTTCTCGTTGCTGCCGAGCATCAGGAGCAGCAGGCCGAAGGTGACATAGTCGAAGATCGACGAGATCGGCCCGAAGACGACCATGAACCGTTCGATGGCGTGGACGTCCCAGCGAGCCGGCTCGGCCTCGACATCTGTGTCGACGTTGTCCGACGGGATCGCCGTCTGGGAGGCGTCGTAGATCAGGTTGTTGAGCAGGATCTGGCCCGGCGACATCGGCAGGAACGGCAGCAGCGCGGCCGCGCCGGCCATGCTAAGCATGTTGCCGAAGTTCGAGCTCGTCCCCATGCGGATGTACTTGAGGGTGTTGGCGAAGGTGCGCCGCCCCTCGGTGACCCCTTGGGAGATCGCCGCCAGACTCGGCTCGAGCAGGATGATGTCCGCCGCGGAGCGGGCGACATCGGTAGCGTTGTCGACGCTGATGCCGACGTCGGCGACATGAAGCGCCGGAGCGTCGTTGATGCCGTCGCCCATGTAGCCGACGACGCGGCCCGACTCGCGCAGGGCCCGGATGACCTGGAGTTTCTGGTCCGGATCCACGCGGGCGAAGATCGTGGTCCGCGGCGCGCGGGCCACCAGCGCCGGGTGGGTCAGCTTGCGCATCTGATCGCCGGTCAGGACGTCGTCGACCTTGAGCCCCACGAGGCCGGCGACGTGGCGGGCGACGAGGTCGTTGTCGCCGGTGATTATCTTGAGGGCGATACCCTGCTGCGCCAGGGACTCGATCGCCGCGCCGACGTCCGGCTTGGGCGGGTCGGAGAAGAGGATCACGCCCTCGAAGGTGAGGTCGCGCTCTAGCTTCGGCGCGTGGGCCAGAGCCACTCCCACCGTCGTGGCGGTCGCGGTCGGAGCAGGCGATGCCGCCGCGGCCGCCGCGGGCGCAGTAGCGGCGGGGACCGACAGCGCAGCCAGCTCTGCGTGCGTCAGCACCCGCGAGCCGACGGCCACCAGCCGGAAGCCATCAGCCGACGAGCCATCGACCAGCTTCGCGAGCCTGGCGTGTTCGGCCTTGTGGATCGCCCTTGCCGTGTGATCCTCTCGAACCGTACTCGAGGCAGCGACCACGGCCTCGGGCGCACCTTTCGTCACGAGCAACGGCGGCTCGCTACCGCGTTGGACGACGACGCTGAGCATCCGACGGTTGAAGTCGTACGGCAGCTCTGCGAGCTTGCGGTAGGAGCCGAGGTCGGCGGGCTTCGGTGCCGAAGCCAGCACGGCGGTATCGAGCGGGTTCTGGAAGCTCGACTCGAAGTGGCTGTTGAGGTAGGCCAGTTCGAGGGCATGCGACGCCTCACCGGCGTCGTCCTTGTCGATACCCACGGCCTTGACCAGCTCGAGCTTGCCCAGGGTGAGCGTGCCGGTCTTGTCCGTGCACAGAACTGTCACGCTGCCAAGGTTCTGGATCGCCGGCAGGCGCTTGACCAGGACGCCGTGAGCGGTGAGGGCACGCGCACCGCGGGTCAGGTTGAGGGTCACGATGGCCGGGAGCAGCTCCGGCGTCAGGCCCACCGCGAGCGCCACGGAAAAGAGCAACGCGTCGAGGAGCGGCCGCCGCAGCGCCACGTTCACCGCAAAGACGCCGACGACGAGGATCAGCGTCACCTTGCCGATGAGCAGCCCGAAGGCGCGGACACCGTGCTGGAAATCGGTCTCAGGGGCTCGTTCGGCCAGGCGATGGGCGATCGTCCCGTAACTCGTTCGGGCCCCAGTGGCCGTCACTACGGCCCGTCCGTTTCCGCTCACGACGCTCGTCCCAAAGAACGCCAGCCCGGGGAGATCGCTTTCCTTGCTCGGGTCGAGATCGCCCGGCAGTGGGTTCTTGAGCGCCGCGGCCGACTCGCCGGTCAGAGACGACTCGTCCACGAACAGATGGTTGGCTTCGATGAGGCGCGCGTCGGCCGGGACGATGTCGCCGGCCCCCAGAACGACGACGTCGCCGCGGACTACCTGGGGAATCGGGATCTCCTGCTGCTTGCCGTCCCGGACGACAGTGGCCTGCAGGGCGAGCCGGGCCTGGAGCGCGGCCACGGCCGCCTCGGAGCGGGCCTCCTGGACAAAGCCGAGCAATGCACTCATGCCGACGATGGCCAGAATGATTCCGGCCTCGACGCGATCGCCGACGGCGATGCTCACCGCGCTGGCGGCAACGAGGATCAGGACGAGCGGGCTGGCGAACTGGCTGACCAGGACCGCCAGGGGTCCGCGACGACCTTCGCCGCCGAGGGCGTTTGGTCCATCCTGGCGGAGCCTCTGGGCGGCTTCGGCCGAAGTCAGGCCACCAGATGAGGTCGGATCGGTTGGCGCTGCCGGACCTGGCTGTGCTGGAGCTGGCGCAGTGGTCACGCTGCGGATGCTAATCGTTCCTGCAAGGGTTGGCGCCAGATGCCCTACGGACGGCCCACTGAGTGGCCGAGTCGGGCGGTGCCGCCGAGTCGGGGGGCCGCGGCCGGGACCAGGCCGACGCTCCGAACCGAAGAATCCGTTCGCTTCCGGGGGCCTAACCGTGCAATTGCTGACAGGCGCTGTCAGGAGGCAGGCCTAGTCTCCTACCCGTTGGGGTATTCAGCAAGGAGAATCCCGTGGTCATCGACATCGCCTTTTGCGGACTCGATTGCGGCGCCTGCCCAGCCTTCCACGCCGTGGAGAGGCTCACGGTGGAGGAACGCCGGGCTGTTGCGGACAAATGGAACGTCGAGTTCGGCCGGACTCATACGGCTGCGGATATCGACTGCGTCGGCTGCACCCACGAGGGCCGGCACGCGCCGTACTGCTCGGTGTGCGACATCCGACGGTGCGCCATAGAGCGGGCCGTGACCACCTGCGCAGAGTGCACCGACTACGGCTGCGACAAGCTGGCGGCGTTTCTGGCAAACGCGCCGCACGCGCGGGAGAACCTGGCGGCGCTCCGGCCTGCATGACCTCGGCCGCCTTGTAGGGTCTCCGAGTTCTTCCACAGGTTAGGCACATTCGACTGCGCAATGACCGTGCGGAGCCGCGCGGTTTTTGACACGCTTCGGAGACGCCCGGCATGCCTGTGGAGAGCAGGCCCGTCACGCCCGGGATGAAGTCCATAGGTCGGAGGAGGTCGCTCATGGCCGCTGCCATCGGATATGTCCGTGGCATGTTCCAGTGGACCGTCAAACGCGAGGGGATCATCGCCCCGGACGAGAGGCCGCCGGCCGCGCAATCGGTGGCTCTGGGCGTTCAGCACATCTTCGCCATGTTCGGGGCCACGGTGCTGGCCCCGGTGATCATGGGCTTCAACCCGAACACCGCGATCTTCTTCTCGGGCATCGGCACCCTGATCTTCTTCATCGCCGTCCGCGGCCGGGTCCCGAGCTACCTCGGATCCAGCTTCTCGTTCATCGCGGTCGTGCTATCGGCCGAGGCCATCGCCGGCGGTCCCACTCCAAACATTCCGGTGGCTCTCGGCGGCATCATCGCCTGCGGCGCCATCTACGCGGTCGTCGGCCTGATCGTCATGGCGGTCGGCTACCGCTGGGTCGAGTTCCTCATGCCTCCGGTGGTCACCGGCGCCGTCGTCGCCGTCATCGGTCTGAACCTGGCCCCCGCCGCGATCAACTACATGATCGGATCAGCAGCGAAGCCAGATAACTTCGGCATTCTCGTCGGACTGCTGACCGCTCTCGCCGTTGCGATTGTGGCCGTTTATGCGCCAGGCACTCTTCGCCGTCTGCCGATCCTCTTGGGCGGCGTCTTCGGCTACCTGCTCTACTTCGTTCTCTCGAACGTCCTCAACCTGGGCGGGACACACATCAACTTCGACGCGATCACGAACGCATCGCTCATCGGCTGGCCGGCCTTTACTACGCCCGTGTTCGACACGCACGCCATCACGCTCATCGCACCGGTGGCAATCGTTCTCGTCGCGGAGAACCTCGGCCACGTCAAAGCCGTTGCGGCGATGACCGGCCGCGACATGGATCCGTACATCGGGCGCGCCTTCTTTGCCGACGGCCTCGCGACGATGATCGCCGGCTCCGGCGGCGGCACCGGCGTCACGACCTATGCCGAGAACATCGGCGTCATGGGCGTGACCAAGATCTACTCGAGCCTCGTCTTCGTCATCGCGGCCCTGGTCGCGGTGGCGCTCGGCTTCTCGCCGATGTTCGGGGCTCTGGTCCTCTCGATCCCCCAGCCCGTTCTCGGCGGCATGGCGATCGTCCTGTTCGGCCTGATCGCGACCACCGGCGGCCGGATCTGGGTCGAGAACAAGGTCGACTTCACCGACAACAAGAACTTCATCACCGTCGCCGTGGCCCTCACCCTCGGCGCCGGCAACCTGGCCATCACCCAGGGCGACTTCTCGATCGGCGGCATCGGCACGGCGTGCATCGGCGCGCTGCTGATCTACCAGATCCTCAACAAGTTCGGCCTGGGCCAGAAGCCGGCGGTGTCGCCGGTTGAGGCAGTGGCCGTATCACCCGCCGCCTGACCAGACCTTCGCCAAATCGAAGCGGGCGGCCGAAAGGCCGCCCGCTTCCTCGTTTCTGCGATGGATCCGGCGAACCCTATCCCGCTCGGCCAGTCCCGAACTGCCGATCGCCGGCGTCGCCCAGGCCCGGCATTATGTAGCCGTGTTCGTCTAGCTGCCGGTCCACGGCCGCGCAGTAGATCTGGACGTCGGGGTGAGCGGCGGTGACTGCGTCCACACCCTCAGGGGCCACGATCAGGTTGACGAGCTTGATCCTCGTGGCGCCCCAGCGCTTGAGGACCTCGATCGCCGCCGTGGCGGAGCCGCCGGTGGCGAGCATCGGGTCCAGGATCAGACATAGATCAACCGTCGCCGAATCGGGCAGCTTGTTGTAGTACTCGACCGGACGCAGCGTGCGCTCGTCGCGGAAGAGGCCCAGGTGCCAGACCTCGGCCGTGGGCATCAGCTCGAGCATGGCGTCGACCATGCCAAGACCGGCGCGCAGGATGGGGACGAGGCCGATCCGTACGTCGAGCTCGTGGGCGTCGGTGGTCTCGATGGGAGTGGTAACCGGTACCGGACGAACCTCGACATCGGCGAGGGCTTCGTAACCGAGCAGCCACGACAGCTCGCGCACGACCTCTCGGAACTTCTTTGGCTCGGTCTTCTCGTCGCGAAGGATCCGGAGCTTGTGGAGAATGGCCGGATGCCGCGATACGTGAAGCGTCGGCCAGGCGGCATCACGAACCGGCAATGGAGAGGTGTCTGGCACCGATTGCTCCTCCGTCATGCTGGTTCCAGGATTGTTGCCACCATCGTACGAGCCCAGGACCCGAACCGCGCGGCCGGGGACTCAGTGCGTCCTGGGAATCGATCCCGCTGCGGCTCGCGATCGGCCGGGCCAGCGGGCCGATGCCCACGAAGCCTGGAGCTCAGCCCAGCCATCCGCGAGCGCGCGCCGCAGGTCCGTCCACGACCGCGCCCCCAGCAGCGGCAGCGTGGCGATCATGATGCTCAAGCCTCCGTACCAGAGGGCCGGCAGGGCCAGCATGGCCGAGACGGGAACGGTCCAGCGGTGGTTCGAGCGGGCGCCCCAGACCACGAGGACGATCGCGAACGGCAGCCTCACGACGAACGGGATCGGCACGGCCGCCCAGGTCCCGTTCTTCCCGGCGTTGTTCGCGAGCACTTGAGGCCATGTCCGCCATGCCCCCGGCATCAACACGAACGACACGGCCAGGACAACCGCGGTGGCGGCTGACACGATGGCCAGCGAGCGCCATTCACGCCGGACGGCAAACCACAGCAACCCGACGCCTGGCGTGATCTTCGTCAGCAGAATGAACGACCAGGCCGCCGGCCAGCGGAACCCGAGCACGATGGCCAGCGCCACCAGTATCTCGATGTTGCCGCCCCAGATCTCCATCAGACCGAAGAACGCGAGGCCCAGCAGAATGAGTCTCGGGCCGGTCATGTAGCACATCGCGGAGAAGAGGATCGCCGCCCAGATCGCCATGAAGGCCTGCCACGGCAGCAGCCGTAGCGGCTCGAGCAGCTGGAGGAACGCCGGCGAGTAGGGGTAGGCGATCTGGTCGGTCCAGTTCGAATGGAGATACGGATCGGCCAGGCTCGGGACCCAGTAGCAGCGGGCGTCCATGCCGGAAGGCAGGGCAGAGGTCGCCCACGGTTCGGCGAAGTAGACGATGCCGATCCACGAGACGACGATGGCCGCGACACCCATGACGACGGCGGGCGGCACCCTCGGACCGGCGAGCGCGATCGGCCGCGCCTTGGAACTGACCAGTTTCTTCTCCTCGCTCGAGGCTCCCCTTCCAGGCGTGGGCATGCTAGCACCGAGCCATGGGTGGAGCGAAGCCCCGTCGGGGCCCGCGAACCCGGTCGGGCGGCGAGCCCGCGTCGCGGTACCCGCCCCAGCAGTTGGCTACAACAGACCCTTGAGCACCCCTGCGCCAGCGTCGGGGCCGTCGGCGCGCTCGACAACGGCCGACCTCCCAAGGCGCTCCCGATCGGGATCCTGACCGGCTGGCCCAAGCAGGCTGGGCCAACCGTCGCCGGACAGCTTCGCCAGCACTGCGGCCGCGGCCCGGAGCGTCTGCCCGGCGAGCTCGGCGGAATCGCCGTGGAGGGCTCCGTCGCTCAGGCTCGATCGCAACGCCGCTGCCGTGCGAGCGGCAGCCCTGAGCTCTGCGGCTACGGCACCGACCTTGCCGGTGACCCCAGTCTCGATGACCAGGGCAGCGGGTCCGCCTGCCAGAGCCGAGACGAGCGCGGCCGTCCCGACCGGAGAAGTCGACCGTCCCGGAGGGCTGTCTATGACCATACCCAGGCCCGGGAACAGGATCCGTCTCAGCCACGACTGAAGCATGATCGAGCCGGCGTCGCCGTCCCCGCCTGCCCAGTCCGGCACGGCGCCGAGCAGCAACCGATCGGCGGGCAGGCCATCGGCGAGGGCCAGCTCCACGCCCAGCGCTTGAAGCGCCAGGGCGCGGCCGGCACGCGTCGCGGCATCGGACGGGATGCCGCTGGCCAGGTCGGCGCCGAGAGCCAGCGGGCCCGCTCCGATGACCACGCGACTGCCGGCCCTGGCCTGCAGGCGATGAGCGAACGCGTGGTCGGCGAGGGCCCGATCGGGGTCAACGTTGTCTTCCACGATCTCGCGGATCGGATCCGCGAGGACGTAATCGATCCGCTCGAAGGCAGCGACTACGGCCTGCTCGGGCGCTGCGAACGCCGAGGTGACCGTCATGAGAGCCGCGTAACTGCGGCGTTCCGCCCCAGCCTCATCCACGCATCGTCGCAGCGACGCGAGGCCGCGCTGGCTCCCGACCGGCACGGGATCCTCGATCGTGGACGCTGTCTTCGCCTGACGCCGCCGATAACCTCGCCGTGCTTCTCGTCGCCCCCGGGGCTTTTCGGACTCGAAGAGTCCCGGCGTCTCGAGACCGGCCTGACGACGGGCCTGCGCAAACTCCCAGCTCGCCGGGACACGGACCTGGACCACGTCGCCGCCATCAGCCACGATGGCTTGAGCCTCCGTCGAGGCCGCAACAACCTCGGTTGCCTCGAGGGCGACGCCCAATCGAGGTTCGACCGGCAGACCGAGGACGTCGCGCATCTCGCGGGTCGCGGTTCGGTTTGCGTCGAAACGAGCCAGCGCGGAGTCGATCATCTGCTCTGCCCGTTTCTGCGCCGAGGCGAGCCGCTCCGGTCGCGCGAGGAGCTCGGCTTCGAGCCCGAGATCGATCGCTCCAGATGCGATGTCGAGAGCAATGTCGCGGGCTGGCATGTCGTATTCGAGCAGGGCTACCGCGAACGGCAGGATCACGCCCCTGGCAAGCCGTTGAGGGCTAGAGCCGCAGTAGGTCTCGGCGAGCGTTGCCGCCAGCGGCCGCCCGGCTCGATCGAGACCGTCGACGCCGAGCATCCGCAGGACGGCTCGCTCCTGGGCGATCGTCGCGGAGCGTCGGGCCTGCTTTGACAGCGCGCCGGCCAGCTCGGCGGCGAGCCGTCGGATCTGTTCGGCTTCGCCCGAGAGAGTCTCGCCGCTCACTCTCACCTCGCTTCGGGACCGCCCGAGGACGAATCGCGAATATCGTCGCTGCGGTCGCCCGCCTAGCCTAGCGAACCCGCAACACCGAAGGGTAGGTCGTCGTGTCGTAGGCGACCAGCATGTTGTTCTGCGATGTGGCCGTTGGTGATTCGAGCTTCACTTCAAGCTGGTGGCCGGCCGGAACGGAATAGGCTGACGTGACCGTGATCGCGAACGGCGTGTGGTAGTAGGTCCGACCTGCAGCATATGCCGCGGTGTACGTGGCACTAGCGATCTCGGCAAAGGTGCCGCTGCCGGGGTTGTAGTCGCGCAGGTAGGCGATCAGCGAGCCATTGGTGTTCGCGGTTGTCGTGTTGGTGGAAGACCAGATGTCGACCGTAACCGCTCCACTGAGGGTCAATGCCGAAGCGAGCACCGGCGTCCGCCAGTTGACGTAGCGATAGGCGGTCAGGAGCCCCGGGCTCGGGGGACTGTTCCGGGTGATGCCGCGACCGGCCCGGTTGGCGTTGTCGGTGTCGTAGTTGCGGAGCGTGGCCGCAGCCGGCGCAGTCGTCGTCATGGCCAGGTTGTACTGAACGGTGGTGTTCGCGGTCGGAGGCGTGGGGTTGTTGTGCAGGTAGTACGCCCAGGTGCCCGCGATGAACGTGTTGGAGCCGGCGGCGTTCGTCACGGTGAGCATCGCCAGGGCCGAGCCCGTTCCTGCAGACACGAGGCAACAGATCGTCAGAGCCGCCACCAGGATCGCTTGGAGATGCAGCCGGCGCAACGTCAACCTACGACGACGCACGAGCGCCGCGTGCCAAGGAATTGGCGGGGTCGCTCTCGTACCTGGGCTGAACCTCGCCATCGTCCTCTTCCAATTCCTCGAGGAGCCAGATGGCGAAGAGCATGGTCATGCCCAAGCACACGATCGAGAGCACGCCGGTCGGCGTGCCGAGCATGTAGAGGATGTAGCCAGAACCCGCGATCGTGAGGTCGGCGCGACCGATGACCGAGGAGACCGGCGTGAGCGTTGCATCGACGGAGGCGTTCGCGTCGCCCTTGGTCTCGATGTACAGGCCATCGGACGCAGTCACGAGTCTGGTGATGCGGTGGGAGACGACGACACCGTTCGCCTCCTTCAGCGTGACGATGTCGCCCGGGCGAAGGTCGGGGGGCCGAGCTTTCGAGATCTCGATTACCGACCCGAGGTGGACGTTGGGCTCCATCGAGCTACCGCGGATCACGATCAGCTGATGTCCCAGCGCAGGCCCAAGGTTGACCGCGAGAACGAGGCCCAGCACGGAAACGACCAGCACGATGAGGGCCATGTCGAGAAGCCGGCGGATCCATCGCATGGCCGTCCTCATGGGTTCCTCCAATGACTCTTGCGGGTAGCCGAGACGGTGCAGCCGTTGGCTACGGGTTGTTTGCCGTCTGCTCGGCGCTGAACAGGAACGTGTATGTCGAGGCGGCGCCCTGATAGGCGTTCAGCGTGCCAATAGGCAGCGAAGCCTTGAAGCAGAGCGTCTCACTCGTGCTGGCATTCAACGTGCGGTCGCCGGTCTGGTTCCCGGCGAGGGGGTTGCCAACCATGTTGACTCCGGCCGTCGGGACCACCGCGTTGAACAGAACGGTGCCAGTCATCAGGGCGCAGCTGGAGCCGGCGTTGCCGTCGGGCTGCTGGACGGTGACGAGCAACTGGGTGTTGAGGTGCTTTCCGTCGGCGTCGGTGGAGGTGCCGGAAATGGCATATCGCAACTGGGCGGTGCCGGTGTTGCTGATGGTGACCGCCTGGCCCGGGACCCCGGCCGGAACGTTGTCGCCCGGCATCAGGTTGGCAGACGTCAGGATGATCGGAGAGGGGGCGACCCCCAGCACGATCGTCCCCGCAGTGAAGCCGTTGTTGTTGGCCGTGACCGAGCTCGTGAACAGAGCCAACGACATGATCGCGCCAGTTGCGCTGATGAGTGCGGTTGCCGCCATAAGCAAGGCGACAAGGCCTAGTCTGCGGCGGCGTCTACGACGCGGCCTCTGAGCGATCTCCATACTCCGTTCCTCTCTTATGGTTGGCGACCGGGAACTCAGGGCGGCAAGTGGGCTCGGGCACCGTTTGATGCCTCGCGGCACCGGGAACATCGGGACTGCCCTACTCGGTAGGTGCATGAAACCCTCGTTTTGAGGAGTCAACTACGGGACCTCAGGCCATATCCTGCTGGTACTTTCGTCACTTCGAGGGGCGCGCTCGAAGGCATCGCCAGTCCCGGCCGGGCCCGCCGTCCGAGAGTGGATCAGAGGTTGGAACGGGTTTCGCGGTCTCGTCTCGACAGAGATCCAAAGCGTGGGCGTAAGAATCGAGTCGGATGCGATCCGGGTCACCCTCTCGATGACCCGCGTGCCGCCATTCGGTAGGCCGACGCCGGGTGGCTCTGCTCAGCTCGCCCTCACGAAGCTCGCCGAAACCCCCATGCCACGACTTGCCTCACGTTGCTGCCGGTCTCAGACGTCCGTCAGTCCGGCAGCAAGTGGACCTTGGTCGTGGTACGACCCGGGGCGTTCTTGCCCCACAACAATGGCCGAAAACCTGCCGCAGAACCGCTGCGACCCACTCGTTGGTGGCTCGCGCCGCTTCTCGGTCGAGCTCGGACCTAACCGGCGGGCCTGGGTTGCGGCGGACGACGGAGCCAGCGGAAAGCCACGAACGCCGCGACGAGCAGCAGGACCACCAGAGGCAAGGTCGCGGAGACGAACGCGAGGATGGACACCAGAGCCAGAGTGTCGCCGCCGCCGGAGATACTGACCTCAACCGTGGTCCCGATCACCTCGGGCAGCATCTCATAGAACGCGGCCTCGTCCACGCCATCGACGCGGTAGTGGCGTCCGTCTGCGGTCGACACGAAGAAGGTGTCGCCGCGGAGATCGAGGCTCGTCGCACGCCCTTGCGCGACGAGCTGGGAGACCGTCGCGAGGTCCGTCGCGGGCGGCAGGTCAGGCCGCAACCAGAGGAACAACGTGCCGGCGCTCACCGTCACGAGCAGGACCGCGAGGGCCGCGACCCGCCACGCTCGGCGTCGGCGCGGTGGTGTGGTCTCCACGGATGGCGAAGGTAACGAACCGCCCTCCCCGGGTGGTTGCCCGTGAAAGTGGGCAAGGAGCTCGACCCGGCCGCCGACCCCCAGCTTCGCGTAGATGCGCGCGAGATGGCTGCGAATCGTGGCCTCGGTGAGCGTGAGCCGGTCGGCGATGGCGCGGGCCGAGAGGCCCGTCAGCGCGAGCTCAAGAACCTCTCGCTCGCGCTCCGATAGCGCCGCGAGATCGACCCGGGCGCGCTCGCCAAGCAGCCCTGGCACACGGTCATCCATTGCCACATCATCTCCGCCTCAAGGGGCGATGTCATCCACCGACCGAATGAAACGCGCAGGTCTCGGGCCGCACGGCTCTCGAACGGCCCGGAAGGTGCGGCGGATGGGCACGCCACCTATCGGTCCGCACGTCAATCCATGAAGGGTGCGGCCGGACCCATATCCGTGCCACTACCAAGGTCCAATTGCCGCCGGACCGGGACGTCCGTGAGCGAGGAGCGCAGGCGGCAACGAAGGCATGGGCCGGCCGGCGAGCTACTCCTCGGCGGCCCGGTGGTAGACACCCGCGACTCGAACCATAACCGCCTCGCGCAGCAGCGCGGCGAGCGCGGCGGCGCAGTCGGGCGACTCAGGGTCCGCGTCAAGGTCCGCCCAGAAGACATACTCCCAGCGCACGCCGCGGCTCGGCCGGGATTCGAGTCGCGACAGGTTGATCTTCCGCTCAGCGAAACAGCCAAGGCAGCGGTGCAGGCTCCCGGGCACGTTCCGAACCGCCCAGACCAGAGTGGTCTTCATCGGGCCGGCAAGCGTCGCCGGGTTGAACCACTCGTCCGGGACAGGCTCGCGGGCAAGGACCGCAAAACGCGTCCGATTTGCGTCGCCGGTCTGGATGTCGTACGCGAGCACCTCCAGCCCGTAGAGTGGCGCGACGCGGGCCGAGGCGACCGCTCCGGCGCTCAGTTCGTGGCCGTCGGAGATTGCCTTCGCAGCGCCCGCCGTGTTGTAGCTGGTCATGACCTGCCAGGGTCGCGATCGCAGGAACTCGTCGGCCTGGTCGAGCGCCTGGGCGATGCTGTAGACGCGCTCGATGGATTCGAGCGTCTGGCCCGGGAGCGCCAGGAGGGCGAGATGCACCGGCACCGTCAGCTCGGCCGCGATTCGGACCTCGTCGAACTTGAAGAGCAAGTCGTAGATTTCGCGGACGCTGCCGCCCTGGGAGCGCTCGATCGGGACCACACCGGCGTCGACGCTGCCGTCGTTGACGGCTTCGAAGACGGCCCGCCAGGTCGGCAGGGCAACCGCATCGGAAGCGCAGAATGCCGCCAGAACGGCCTCCTCACTGAACGCGCCTGGCTCCCCCTGGAAGGCCACCCGTGGCGTACGGAGGGGTTCGGTCGCGGGCACGGCGGCCGAGCCCGGGGCTCCCGACCCCTGAGAACCCGCGGACACTGGCGATGCCATCGAACCCTCCGTCGGGTTATTCGGAGCGTGCTGGGCGGGCCGCCGAGGCGGCCCCATTTGGCTGGGCGGCCGTCGTGAAGTGGCGCTCGTCACGCCGCCGCAGCTCCGCACCCGTCTTCCAGATCGCGTATTCGAGAGAGTCGCACAAGGCCGCGCACGAGGCCGCGATGATGTTCGTGTCGCTGCCCATGGTCGACCACTCCAGGACCCCGTTCGACGAGTCGATGATGACACGGGTCCGGGCGCCGGTCGCCTCCTCGCTGTCGAGAATGCGGACCTTGTAGTCGACGAGATGAACGGCGTCGAGCTGCGGATAGAAGGCGCCGAGCGCCTTTCTGAGCGCGGTGTCGAGGGCGTTCACAGGGCCGTTGCCGTCGGCGGCCGTGTGCAGGATCTCGCCTGCCACCTCCACCTTGACCGTGGCCTCGGAGAGGAGCTCGGCGCCGCCCCGCTGCTCCACCAGCACGGTGAAATCGCACAGCTCGAATGGGCGCTCGTAGCCGGCCTTGTGGCGCCTTACCAACAGCTCGAACGACGCCTCCGCGCCTTCGAAGGCGAGACCGTCGGCCTCGAGCTGCTTGATGATCTGGCTGAGCGCCTTGGGATCAACGCCGTCGAGCTGCTGGCCGAGCTGCTCCGCCCGAAGCTGGGTATTGGCTTTGCCGCCCAGCTCGCTGACGACGAGACGCATGACGTTGCCCACGACACCCGGATCGACGTGCTGGTAGGAGCTGCTTGCGCGAGCCGTTGCCGAGCCGTGGACGCCACCCTTGTGGGCGAAGGCCGAGCGGCCGACGTACGGCTGGTGGTCGTCCGGGGCGATGTTGACGATCTCGGCGACGTAGCGCGCCAGGTCCGTCAGCTCGCCGAGCCGGCCCGACGGAACCGGCTCATAGGCGGTCTTGAGCTCGAGATCGGCCAGGATGCTTACCAGGTTGGCGTTGCCGCAGCGCTCGCCGTAGCCGTTGATCGTGCCCTGGACGTGGCGCACCCCGTTGGCGACCGCCGCCAGAGAGTTGGCCACCGCCAGCTCGGAGTCGTTGTGGCAGTGGATGCCCCAGACCACCTCGGAGGCTCCGTCGGCGGCAAGAGCGGATGACGTCGCGCGCACGATCGAGACCAGCTCGTCGCTGAGCGTTCCGCCGTTGGTGTCGCACAGGACCAGTGTTCCGGCGCCCGCGTCTCGAGCGGCTCGCAGGGTCGCCAGCGCGTAGGCGGGATCGTCCTTGTAACCGTCGAAGTAGTGCTCGGCGTCATAGATCATCTCGCGGCCGGCCGCCGCCGGAAATGCCACCGAGTCGGCGACCATCGCCAGGTTCTCCTCGGGCGTGGCGCCGAGGACGTCGCGGACGTGGAGCAGCCAGCTCTTGCCGAAGATCGTGACGACCGGCGTCCCGGCCGCGACGATGGCCAGGAGGTTGGGGTCCGTCTCCGGCCGGTTCAAGCGGTGGCGGGTCGAGCCGAAGGCGGCCAGCTTGGCGTTCTTCCATTCGATCGATCGAGCCGCGGCGAAGAAGTCGACGTCCTTCGGGTTGGAGCCGGGCCAGCCTCCCTCGACGTAGGCCAGGCCGAACTCGTCGAGACGGCGCGCGATCTTGATCTTGTCGGCGAGCGACACCACCAGGCCCTCGCGCTGGGTACCGTCGCGCAGGGTCGTGTCGTAGAGGACGACGCGGTCGCTCATCGGGCGGCTCCTGTCGTGGTGCGGCTCCCGCCTGGTCCGCCGGCGCCGGCGGCCTCCAACGCGGCGACGACGGCGTCGCCCATGGCCTGAGTGCCGACCGGGCGCAGGCCCGTGGCATCGCCCGTGGCGGCGAGCAGATCCGCCGTCCGATAGCCGTCGACGAGGACCGCCGTCACCGCCCGCTCGATGGCCTCGGCGGCCGCGCTCTGGCCGAGCGACCAGCGCAGCAGCATCGCCCCGGACAGGATCGTGGCCAGCGGATTGGCCGCGTCCTTGCCGGCGATGTCGGGCGCGGAACCGTGGATCGGCTCGTACAACCCGTGCAGGCCGTGCGCGGTCCGCTTCTCCCCTATCGACGCCGAGGGCAGCATCCCGAGCGATCCGGCCAGAACGCTGGCTTCGTCGGAGAGGATGTCGCCGAAGAGGTTCTCCGTCACCAGGACGTCGAAGACGGCCGGACGCTGTATCAGGGTCATGGCGCAGGCGTCGACAAGCCGATGCTCGAGGGCGACGTCCGGGTATTCGGCGGAGGTTTCCTCGACCACCGTCCGCCACAACCTGCTCGACGACAGGACGTTGGCCTTGTCTACGCTGGTCAGCTTCTTGCGCCGGCCCCGGGCGAGCTCGAATGCCAGCTTGACGACCCGCTTGATCTCATGCTCGGTGTAGGTCAACGTGTCGACCGCTTCGCGACCGGCCGGGGTCTTGCGCTGCTCGGACGGCTTGCCGAAGTAGAGGCCGCCGGTCAGCTCGCGGACGATCATCATGTCGACGCCTTCGAGGAGAGCTTCTCGAACCGGCGAGCTGCTCCGAAGGACCGGCTGGACCGTCACGGGCCGGAGATTCGCGTACAGACCCAGCCCCTTGCGCAGCGCCAGGAGCGCCTGCTCGGGCCGAACCTTCGCCTTGGGGTCGTCGAACCGCGGGTCGCCGATGGCTCCGAAGTAGACCGCGTCGGCCTCCTGGCAGACCGCCAGATCGCCTTCGCGCATCGGCACGCCGTAGGCGTCGATGGCGACGCCGCCGATCAGAACCTCGCGCCAGTCGAACCCGAAGCCGAAGATCCGGCCCGCGCTTTCGAGAATGCGGCGGCCGGCGGCGATGACCTCGGGTCCGATGCCGTCGCCGGGGACGAAGACGAGCCTGTACGTCGGGCCAGCGGGGCCGTCCCCGACCGGTGGGGTCGCGGTGTCGGTCACGGAAGCTTCTCTACCTTCTCGGGTTGCCGTCCCGTGGCCAGCGCCGACTCGATCAGCGCGGCCTTCGCGACCGCGTCCTGCTGGAGCTTCTCGGCCCCGGATAGATACGCGGCCACGGAGGCCTCGATGATGTTGGTGGATAGGCCGTGACCGGTCGCCACGAATGCATCCGGGCCGTCCTCGTCGGAGCGGTGGACGCGTACAACCACCTGGCCCTGGGCGTCTTCGCCGGCGGAGACGGCCTTGATCTCGTACTCGTCGAGGACGGGCTTCCAGCCCAGGACGGCCTCGAGGGCCTGGTCGATCGCGCCGTACAACGCGTCCACGGGGCCGTTCCCCGTGGCCTCGACCGAGCGCGATTGCTCGCCGATGCCGAGCGAGATCATCCCCATCGCCCGGCCGCCGTGGGAGCTCGTGACGCTCCAGCCCTGCAGGCAGATCGTGCTCGGCGCAGCGGTCGCCCGCTGCTCGAGCACCGCCAGCAGGTCGGCGTCGGTGACTTCCTTCTTGGCGTCTGCCAGGGCGATGACCTGGGCGTAGATCTCGTCGAGGGCCTCGCCGTCGACGTCCTGGCCGAGGGTGTGGAGCTTCTCCCGGAGCCCGCGCCTGCCGGAGAGCTTGCCGATGGTCAGCTGGCTGCCGGAAAGCCCGACCGACTGCGGGGTCATGATCTCGTAGGTGAGCGGGTTCTTGATGACCCCGTCCTGGTGGATGCCCGACTCGTGGGCGAATGCGTTTGCGCCGACGACCGCCTTGTTGGGCTGGACCGTGAACCCTGTCAGGTAGCTGACCAGGCGGCTCGCCGCGGTTATCTGCTCGGTCACGACGCGGGTGCGGAGATTGGGGAACTGCGTCGGACGGGTCTTGATGCCCATGACGACCTCTTCGAGCGAGGCGTTGCCGGCCCGCTCGCCCAGGCCGTTGACGCAGACCTCGAGCTGGCGGGCGCCGTTCTGGAGCGCCGCGAGCGTGTTGGAGGTGGCGAGGCCCAGGTCGTTGTGGCAGTGGACGGAAACGGTGGCCGCTGCCCCGAACCGCTCGACGACGCGCCCGACCAGCCCGCCGAACTCGGCGGGGATGGCGTAGCCCACGGTATCGGGGATGTTGAGCGTGCTCGCGCCGGCCTCGACCGCGGCCTCGTACAGCTTCATCAGGAAATCGACGTCCGTTCGTGTGGCGTCCTCGGCGCTGAACTCGATCTCGGCGTCCGGCCCGAGGGCCTTGCGGCCGTACGCCACCCACTTCGCCGCCGCAGCCATCGCCTCGTCGCGCGAGATGTGCAGCTTGTGCATGAGATGGATGTCGCTGCTGGCGATGAAGACGTGGAGGTGCGGCCGCTCGGCTGCGCGGATCGCCTCGACGGCCCGCTGCGGATCGCCGTCCTTGCAACGCGCCAGGGCGGCCACGGCCACGCCCCGCGTCTCGCGGGCAATGGTCTGCACTGCCTCGAACTCGCCCGGGGAGGAGGCCGGGAAGCCCGCCTCGATCACGTCGACGTTGAGGCGGACGAGCTGGCGGGCGACCTCGATCTTCTCGGCGACCGTCAGGCCGGCGCCGGGCGCCTGCTCTCCATCGCGGAGCGTGGTGTCGAAGATACGTACTGTTCCCGGGGCGACTCCCCGGGCGGGTACGGCGCCGCTTGCGCCGCCGGATGCGGTCTCGCTCATTCGATACCCCCGGGCCATCAGCCCTTGGATCTGGCGGCCGCCTGCGGCTGGCCGTCGACGACTTCGACAGGATTGAGGAACGGCATGGCCTTGCGCAGCCGAGCGCCGACCTGCTCGACCTGATGGTCGCGGTCGGCCTCGCGCATCTTCTTGAAGTTGGGCAACCCGGCCTCGTTCTCGGCGATCCACGCCGCCGCGAAGGTGCCGTCCTGGATGTCGTGCAGGACGGCCCGCATCTCGTCGCGAACGCGGGCGTCGATGATCCGCGGGCCGGAGACGTAGTCGCCGTACTCGGCTGTGTCGCTGACCGAGAAGCGCATGAAGTTCATGCCGCCGCGGTACATCAGGTCGACGATCAGCTTGAGCTCGTGCATGACCTCGAAGTACGCCAGTTCCGGCTGGTAACCGGCCTCGACGAGGGTCTCGAAGCCGTTCTTGATCAGGCTGGTCACGCCGCCGCACAGAACGACCTGCTCGCCGAAGAGATCGGTTTCGGTCTCTTCCTTGAACGTGGTCTCGAGAACCCCGGCACGTGTCGCCCCGATGCCGCGGGCGTAGGCGAGGGTGCGAGCCCGAGCGGTGCCGGTGGCATCCTTCTCGACCGCAAAGAGCGCCGGGACGCCGCCGCCCTGCTCGAAGACGGATCGGACGAGATGGCCGGGGCCCTTAGGGGCGACCATCCCGACGTCGATCCCCTCGCCAGGCTTGATCCGGTCGAAGCGGATGTTGAAGCCGTGGGCAAACATCAGCAGCTGGCCGGGCTTCATGTTCGGCTCGATCGAGGTCTCGAACACCTTCTTCTGGATGGTGTCGGGGACCAGGATCATGATGACGTCGGCCGCCTTGACGGCGTCCTCGATGTTCGCGACCGCGAGCCCGGCCTCTGCGGCGAGCGCCCGGCTCTTGCTCGCCGGGGGCAGGCCGACCACGACGTCGTAGCCCGAGTCGTGCAGGTTCAGGGCGTGGGCGTGGCCCTGGCTGCCGTAGCCGATGATCGCGATCTTCTGGCCGGCAAGCGCCGTGGGATCTGCGTCGGCGTCGTAGTACATCCGTGCGGTCATCGCTTAACTGCCTCCTCGATCGACCCGGCACCCCGGGACATGACGACGGTACCGGAGCGGACCAGCTCCTTTATGCCGAACCCGCGCAGGAGGGCGATCAGAGCGTCCACCTCTGCCTCCGTCCCGGTTGCCTCGACGATGAGCGACTCGGCGGCCAGATCCACGACCCGAGCCTTGTACATCTCGGCGAGGGTGAGGACCTCGCCCCGGTTGCGCTCGTCGGCGCGGACCTTGATCAGTGCGATCTCGTGCTCGACGGTCGGGTCGCTGGTCACGTCCTGAACCTTGAGCACGTCGATGAGCCGGTACAGCTGCTTCGCCGCCTGCTCGACCAGCACGTCGTCGCCGTGGAGAGTGATCGTCATGCGGCTGACATCCGGCTGGTCGGTGTGGCTGACAGCCAGCGTGTCGATGTTGAAGTTGCGGGCCCGCATGAGGCTGGCGACGCGGTTGAGGA
This sequence comes from Candidatus Limnocylindrales bacterium, assembly GCA_049521175.1. GTDB lineage: Bacteria > Chloroflexota > Limnocylindria > Limnocylindrales > CSP1-4 > Fen-1039. The sequence goes on along the minus strand of JBEKPB010000012.1, from coordinate 91,946 downwards.
CGCCGGGCCGGTTGAGGACGATGGCGACGAGAACGTGGCGATGGGCCTCGCCACGGCCCGGCAGGGCTCGGGGCGGGGGCGCGGTGTGGGCCGGCGCGTGGTGAGCGGCGTGGGTTGGCGCTGGATGAGGGGCGTGGTCGGGAGCCGCGTGAGAGGCCTGGTCGGGGGCGTGCCCGGGATTGCCGGCGGGGCTCATTGCTTGGGCTCCTCGAATTGTTCCTCGAGCAGGTCCGACAGGCCCTTGCCGGCCGGCATCATCGGGAAGACGTTCTGCTCCTCGGCGATCACGAAGTGGACCAGGGCCGGACCGTCGATGGCGCGAGCTGCAGCAATCGCGCCATCCACCTCCTCCGGCGTTGTCGCCCGGAAGCCGGCGACGCCGTAGGCCTCGGCGAGCTTGAGCCAGTCGGGGCCAAGCAGGCTGGAGGAGTGGTAGTTGCCGGCGTAGACCAGCTCTTGCCACTGCCGGATCATGCCCAGCTTGCGGTTGTCGAGGAGGGCGATCTTGACCGGGATGTTGTCCTGGACGAGGGTCATCAGCTCCTGAGCGGTCATCTGCAAACCGCCGTCGCCGACGATCGCCCACGTCTCCTTGTCAGGCCGGCCGACGGCTGCTCCCATCGCGGCCGGGAGGCCGAAGCCCATTGTGCCCAGGCCGCCGGAGCTGATGTGGCTGTTAGGCCGGCGGAAGCCAGCGTATCGAGCCGTCCACATCTGGTTCTGGCCGACGTCGGCGACGATCGTGGCGTCGTGCCCGGAAGCCGCGCCGATCTGCGAAACGACGAAGTCGGCCGAAAGCTGGCCGTCTCGCCAGGCGCCCGAGCCGTGCCACGGCATCCTCTCCGACTCGGCTTTCCACTCGGCGATCTGGCCGAGATAGGCCGCGCGAGCCTCCGGCGAGACCGGCTCGATCTGCGGCAGGAGCGCCGCCAGAACCCGCTTGACGTCCCCGACGATCGGCACCTCGACGGCCACGTTCTTCCCGATCTCGGCCGGGTCGATGTCCACGTGGATGATCCGAGCGTACGGCGCGAACGTTGGCACGTGGCCGGTGACGCGGTCGTCGAAACGCATGCCCAGGGCGATCAGCAGGTCGCACGATTGAATGACCCTGTTGACGTGCTTCCAGCCGTGCATCCCGACAAAACCGAGCGAGAGTGGATGCGTCTCGTCCATGGCACTCACGCCCAGCAGGGTGTGGGCGACGGGTATCTGAGCCTTCTCCGCCAGCTCGCGCAGCTCTGCGGTGGCGTTGGAGATCAGTACGCCGTGGCCGGCCAGGATGACCGGCCGTTCCGCCCGGGCGATCTCCCCGGCCGCGAGCTTGATCTGGCGGAAGTGGCCGTCGAACTTGGGCTTGAAGCCCGGGAGGTACAGCGTCTCCGGATGCTCCGCGGAGCACGCGCCCATCAGCGCGTCCTTGGTCACGTCGATGTGGACCGGGCCTGGACGGCCCGTTCGGGCGATGTGGAAGGCCTCGGCGAAGACGCGCGGGATGTCGTTGGGGTCGTTGACGAGGTAGTTGTGCTTGGTGCACGGCAGGGTGATGCCGGTGATATCGATCTCCTGGAAGGCATCCTTCCCCAGCAGCGAGGAGACGACGTTGCCGGTGATCGCGACCATCGGCACCGAATCCAGCATGGCGTTGCCGATGCCGGTGACGAGGTTCGTCGCTCCGGGCCCCGAAGTCGCGAGACACACGCCGACCTTGCCCGAGGCGCGGGCGTAGCCGTCAGCGGCGTGGGCGGCACCCTGCTCGTGGCGGACCAGGATGTGGCGCAGCTCGGGATAGTCGCCGAGCACGTCGTAGAGCGGCAGGAGCACGCCGCCGGGGAAACCGAAGAAGACGTCGACGCCCTGGGCAAGAAGCGCCTCGCAGACGGCATCCGCTCCGATGCGCGGCCGCTTCACGCCCCGTTCGGCCAGACTCTTGATCTGCTTTCGGAGCGTGTCCGTCAGCATCTCGTGCCGGCCGGCGTTGATCGCATCGGCCCGAGCGGTGCCCGCTCCGGGCATGTGGTTTATGCGCCCGCGCCCCGACCCGGTCGCCGCACCGCGGGCTGCCGAGGTGGCAGACAGCGACGGACCGCCCCCCCCGGCTGCCGTCGCTGTGGGGGTACGGCCTGAGTCGTCGGCTCTGGTCCCCATGGCTGCGTCCCGTCCCTTCCTGTCGTCTTGGCTCGTGCCGTGAGCGCTCGGCTGTCTGTCGATGGCCCGGCCATCAAAAAACCCTCGCCTACCGGCGAGGGTCTGGTTGGTGCAGGTTCTGCGTCGTTAGCGCTTGTCCCGCCGTCCAGTCTCCCGCCGGGAGCCGGTAATGAGCCCAAATACGCGCTCAATACCTAGCTCGAGAGAGCGAAGTAGACCGAGGAGGGATAGGTCGACCAGGCCGAGGTCCTCATACGGCACCTGCACGCGACGACCATCCGGGCGAACGAGGATGGCGACGTGGCGGCGGTTCCGGCTGTTGAAGAGACCCAACCTGATTCTCCGTAGCTAGCGCTGCGGTTCTTGGCCGCAGTGTTGCGCGAGTGTACCAGCACGGGTCAATGCGTGCGCCATACCCAAGTCGGTGCCGGGACGATAGTACGGGAGTTGGGTCTGGCGGAGGCCGGCGGCGAGCCGGTCACGCTGCTCGTGGCTTCGGAGGCGTCTCGGAGGCGAGCCGGTCACGCTGCTCGTGGCTTCGGAGGCGTCTCGGAGGCGAGCCGGTCACATCCCGAGGTGGGGGCCGCCCGAGGTCGACTCGCTCGCACCCGCGCACCGTCGATCCCGCTCGCTGTCGATCCTGCTCGCCGGGGCAGACACTCTCGACCTTCCGGGCCCGACGGCTCCAGTTCTGCTCACCCCGTGAGCACATCCGACCTGCGAGCCGGTCCGACGCGCCTGGCCGTGTCGAGCCTGCTCGATCGCGACAGCAATCTCGACCGATCGGGGCCGCTTCGGGCCCGACCTGGTCGAGCGTGGCGCTGCGGCTGAGCAGTTTGGACACGCGGGGGCCCCTCGCCTGCCCTGCTACGTCGCATGTGCTCGCCCAATGAGCAGCCGCGAGGAAGACCGGGCCTGGATGCAGCTGCTGCTCATCAGGTGAGCAAGCCCGACACGATCGACGGAACTGGACGCGTGCTCTCCCTCCGCGCGCATTCGGGCCCCGCGAAGGCCGCCGTCCCGACTACGCCCCCCGACGGTGGAACGGCCACCAGGCGCGCTCGCCGATGAAGGCCGTCACCGCAGGCACCAGCAAGCTGCGGACCACGAACGTGTCGATCAGCACGCCCAGCGCCACCGTCAGCCCCACCTGGAAGAGGAGCTGGAGTGGCGACGTAACGAGCGCCCCAAACGTCCCGGCCAGGATCAACCCGGCCGAGGTGATGACCGTTCCGGTGCGAGCCGAGGCGATCCGAATCCCGGACCGCAGCTCTCGTACCGAACTCTCCTCGCGGACCCGCGACATCAGGAAGATGTTGTAGTCGGACCCCAGGGCGACGAGCAGCACGAAGACCATGAGCGGTATGAAGTAGTTGATGCCCGGCTCACCGAAGAGGTGCTGCAGGATCAACGCCGAGAGGCTCAGGCTCATCGCGTACGACAGGAGGACCGTGAGGACCAGATACACCGGCGCGACCAGCGCGCGAAGCAGCAGGATCAGCACGATCAGGATGCCGACGATCGTGATCGCCGCGACTCGCAGGAAGTCGGCCGAAATGGTGTCCTGCACGTCGGTGAACTCGGCGGTGGCACCGCCGACGTATTCCTTCGCGGCCGCAGCGGCAACCTGACGGTCCGCGGCCGTGCCCGCTGCGCCGTCCGCGGCCGTAAACGCGGTTGTGGCGTCCGTCGCCGCCCCGCCCGCGGTTCCACCCGCCGACCCGAAGCCGCCGGGGTTCGTGGCGAGCAGCGCCCGCAGGTCGCGCACCGTCTCGAACGACTTCGTGTCGTACGGGTTCGTAACGGTCGTGACGTACAGGCGTGCCACCGTGCCGTCGGCCGAGACGTAGGCGGAAGTCAGGTCCGGCGTGGCGTAGAGCTGGCTCGCATCGAAGCTCCCTGCCAGCTGATCCAGCTCGCCGGGCAACCTGCCGCGGGCGGCGGCCATCGCCTGCTGGGCAGCGACCGCCTCGGGCGTCGGCGTCGCGGATGGCGGCGAGAAGTAGAACGCCGCCGGCTGCGCCTTGAACCAGTTCGAGAGATCCACCACCGAGCCGAGCAGCTGCACGAAGGCCGCCGCGTTGGTCGAAGTCGAGAGTGCGGCCACGGCATTCTCGGCCGCCTGATATGAGGCCACGGACTTCACGGCAGGATCGGCGGCCCCGAGATCGTCCAGGTAGGACTTGAGGGCCGCTAATCCCGCGGCCACGTCGCCAGTCGAGGGCGCCGCGGCGGCGGCTCGGAGCTGGGCGGCAATAGCGTCGAGCTGGTTCGGCACCAGGGCCTGCTTGCGAGCCTCGACGAGCCCGGCCTCGAGGACCCCGAGATCGGCCTTGGCCGCGCTCAACGAGCTGGCCGGGAGGCTCGGGAACGCCGACTCGAGATCGCCGATATAGCCGACCGTCTTCTGGAGCCCGGACAGGCTGGCATCGCTCAGCTGGACGTCGATGTCTGTGTTTGGCGGCTTGCGGAAGGCCGCGGCGGTGTCGGTCAGCTGAACCGACGGTCGCAACAGGTCCGACACCTTGCCCTCGCCCAACGGATCGACGACGCTGCGGACCGTCTGGACGTTCGGCAGACTCGAGATCACCTTCTCCAGGGCGGCGACGTCAGCGAGGCCCCCCTCCGAGGTGAAGGTGGCCGCCGGTGCACCCGGCACCTGTACCAGCACCGTCAGCGGCATCAGCTGGCCCTCCGCCAGGTGCTGGCTGAGAGTCTCGAAGCCCAGCCGGGACTCAGCGCCGGACGGAAGCTCGTTGAGGACGTCGAAGTTCTGCTTGAGCTGCGGCAGAGCGAGCGCGGGCACGATCAGGAAGAGCAGCACGAGACCGGCGACGGCACCGGGTCGCGCCGTGATCCGGCGGGCGAGCGCCGCCCAGAAGCCCTGCTCCGCTTCAGAAGCTGTCCGCGTCTTCTCGTGGAGCGGCCAGAAGAGCTTTCGCCCGAAGATGGCTAGCAGCGACGGCGTGAGGGTTAATCCGGCCATCAACGTGATGAAGACGGTGAGGGCAAGGGCCGGCCCCGTGGTTTGAATCATCCCGAACCGGGCCGCCACCATCGACGTGAGGCCCACGATGACGGTCGCGGCCGAGGCGGTTATGACCGCGCTGATGCGGCTGACCGTGACCCTGACGGCGTCCTCGTGGTCGTTGCGGCCCAGCTCCTCGCGGAAGCGCGAGATGAAGAAGATCGTGTAGTCCGTTCCGACGCCGAAGACCAGCACGACGATGAACGAATCCAGGACCGACGAAAGCTGCCAGCCCTGCTGGGCCAGGAAGCCGAGGACACCGCGCGAAACCAGGAAGGCCGCGCCGATGGTCAGCAGTGGGGCCAGGGCCGCCAGCGGGGCCCGATAGATGAGAAGCAGGACGAGTATCACGAGGAGGATCGTGACCATCGTCGTCCGATCCGTGCCGTCCCGGATGGCCTGCAGGTAATCGCGTCCGATGCCGGCCTGACCCGTCACCTGGGCGGTCAGTCCGGCCGGCAGGACCCCCGAGCCGTCGAGATGGGCTCTTATCGCGTCGACCGACTCGTTGGTTCGCGGCAGGAACGCGGGCGTACTGATGTCGACCGTGGCCAATTCGACCACGCCGTCGGCGCTGCGGAACATCGAGGCGAGCGACGGCGAGCCTTCGGCCGTGACGTAACGCTCAACCGCCTCGGGGTGACCGCTGCCCTCCATGTAGCTGCGCAGCCCCTCGATCGCGGCGCGATCGGCGTCGGTCAGCCCGCTCGCCCGGGAGAACACGATCAGCGCGGTGGTCGGTGCCGAGTCGTTCGGGAAGGCCCTGGCGATCACCTCGCGGGCGGCCAGCGATTCGGCGTCGCGGGGCAGAAAGCTCGTCTCGTCGGCGGAGCCGACTTGAGAGAGCGATGGAGCCAGTACGCCGAACAGCGCCGCAGCCACGAGCCAGGCCGCCACGAAGACGAATCGGAGCCGAAGAACAACCCGGCCGAATCGATCGAACATCGGGACTTCCCAGCGCAGGACTGCTGTCGAGTGGGGCGAGTGGCGGGCGGGGACGCGGCCGAGGAAATTGTACAGAGGGCGGTGGTGACGATGTCTAGGAGACCGCGGCAGTTGGGGCCGGCGCGGTCGGCATGAGCCGATCGGCCTGACCGGCGGCTTGTGGCGACTTCTTCCGCAGCCTCGGGAGTGCCACAAAGAGTGCCGGGGTTATGGGCCAGATGACGGGCATGGACACGGCCACCGCCAGGGGAACAACCCAGCGCCTGTCGGTCCGGGCGCCCCAGAAGACGAGAAGGGCGGCCGCGCCGAGACGGAGCCAAAGCGGCGGCAGGAGCGAATCGTACGTCCCGTTCACCTGCGGGCCCGCAGAACTCGAGTCGGCCAGGAACTTGACCCAGTCGAACCACGCGCTCGGAGCCACGATGAATGAGACCGCCGAGATCGCGGCTGTTGCGCCAAGAGCCCAGGCCAGCGACCGCCACTCCCGCCGCACGACGAACCAGAGCAGCGAGACGCCCGGCGTGACCTTCGTCAGCAAACCGATCGACCAGAGCGCCGGGTAATCGAAGCCGAGAACACAGACAGTCGCCAGCAGGAGGTGGACGTTGCCGTGATAGAGCTCGAGGGGCACGGGCAGGAAGACAAGCCAGACGAGGGTCATGCGCCGGGTCAGCCAGACCAGGTTGACGATCAGGAAGCTGTCCCATAGCACGAAGAACAGCCAGAACGGCAGCAGGTGCGCCGGGCTCATGCCCAAGGCAAATGCGGGCGAGTAGGTGAACGAGCCGATCGTCCCGAGGGCCGCTCCATACGGATGGAGCGGATCGACGTTCCAATAAGCGAAGGAGTCGAAACCAACCATGCTCTTGAAGTTCGGCGCGCTCGGCACGACGAGCATTAGCCACGCGAACAAGACGTAGCCGAAAATCGAGAGCCCCAGGATCGCGGGCTTGCGGTAAAGCGGCAAGCGGGCCCGAAGCCGCTCCGGTAGACCTCGGGCTGCGGCGGTGGTCATGCCAGTGCCGGCTCAGCCGCCGGGGCCGGTTCCCGCGCCTCGGCGGAACCCGAGACGGATCCCTGATCGGCCGGACGCCGGAACCGCCACAAGGCCACCCAGGGCGCAAACCTGCTGAAGGCGAGGATGGGGCAGGTGATGACGGCGGCGGCATAGGCCAGCCACGCTCGGCGGGTGTAAGTCGCATACAGCGCCACCGCGGCGGCGATCCCAAAACGGAGGACGAAGTCGAGCCCGCCCCACGACGGCACGATGGCGATGACGCCGCTGCCCGACATTACGGAGCTGTTCTCCCAGCCGAAGGTCGCGGCGTAGCCGGACCACTCCCCCGGCGCGGCGAGGTACGAGACCAGGCAGATCGCCGCGAAGACGACTGTCCCGACGACGAGCGGACGACGCGATTCCGGCTTGCGGAACCACAGATACGGGATCAGCAGGATCGGACCGAACTTGAGCGCGGCCGCCCACGGCAGCAGGTACGCGCCACGCTTGTCGCGCAGGGCGAACACCAGCATTGCCCCGATCTGGAGCGTGACGTTGCCAAGGCTCAGCTCGATCAGCACTGGCAGGAAGGCACAGGCGACCAGCGCGGCCTTCCATGACCCCACCATGTAGCGGAGGCACAGGATCCCGGAGAGCCGCCACAGCCAGGCGACGACCAGCTCCGGGAGGAGCGCGGCGGGCACAAAGAGCTGGGCGAAGATCGGTGGGTACTTGAAGGCGCCGAGGTCCGACACGCTCGCCTGGGTGTACAGGGCCGTCCCGTCGAGGACGTGGTGGCTGGCCATCCAGTACGCGTAGGTGTCGTAGGCACGCCCGCCGTCGAGACCGACTATGGCGACAACGGCCGCCAGGGCAAGGGCCCCGCCCGCGACCAGGCCGGCGTCAAGCAGCACCCGCGATGCCGTCGTACGGAATCGCTCCGAGCGCAACGAGTGAGCGAGCCCGCTCAACACGGGCCACCCAACGTCGCCGTGTCCCGCGAGCTCGTCATGCCGTCGTCCCGGGTTCGGCCTGGCTCGGTGAACCGCCTTCCGCGGGCTGCTCCCGCTGCCCGCCTTCGCCGAACCGGAGCCAGGTCCAGTGAGAGCCTGCAACCAGGAGATACGCCACCAGCATGCAAGCCATCCACCACGCGATGCCGTGGTAAACCCCCAGGAAGAGCGTCGCCAGCAGGATAGCGAGGTCGCGCCTGATCGTGAGCAAGCCCGGTACCAGGAAGAGGAACGTATAGCCGTGGACGCTGGACGTGGCAATCAACAGCGCGATCCCCAGCCACGCGACCGAGTCGCGGCCACGTACGGACAGGGCCATACCGATCCCCGCGGCTGCCAGAACAACGTCGGGAATGCCGATCCGCCGGCCGAGGTCTACGCCGCCGGTCGTCCAGTTGGGGTCCGCGGCCCGCTGCAGTTGAGCTAGCCAGTCGCCGTAAATGGCGACTCCGGTAAGCGGCAGCGTCACGACTGCAACCGCGGCAAGCGCGCCGAGACCGATGACCGCGGCTCTGAACCGGCGTCGACCGAGATACAGCACGGGCAGAAGCTGTGTGACCTTGAGGGCGCCAACGGCGGTCGCCAGGAGGCCGTTCCGGGCGTCGTCAGCCGAAGTGAAGGTCCTCTGCCGTGGCGCTCCTTCGGCCGGCTCGTACAGCAGGGCAATGAAGGCAGCGAAACTGATTATCTGGATGTTGCCGGTGATCAAGCCCTCTGCGAACGGCGGCCAGGCAAGGACGAAGGGCACGGCCAGCCAGGGAATGGCCAGACGCCGGCACGTCCACACGGCAATCAGGAGGCCGAGGATGAGCCACAGGCCGGTGACCGTATCCCGCGGAAGCGCGGCAACCGGCGCCAGCAGCGGCAGCAGGAAGGGCGGGTACAGATACGGCAGGTCGGGGCCTTTCTCGACCAGCATTGCCGAAGCCGGGTAGACCGGCGCTCCACTGGCCCAGTGCGTTGCCGCGCGAAGCGGGATCTCGAGGTCCACGCCCGCGGGAAAGGCCTTGAACAGGTCTGGCAGGCCCACGACCACGCCGACGGCCACCGCGATCCCGAGGCACGTCGTGAGCTGCCGGTTGGCCACGGCCTTCTGGTCGAAGACTCGGACGAAGAGTGATCGACCGCGAGCCAGGGCGTGCCGTATGAGCGTCTTGGGACGAGACGAATCGACCACCAGGCTGGCTGCAGCAGGGGCTGTCGGCTTGGTCGCTCGCGTTTCGTCAGTCATCCGGCGCGACGCCCTCGGTTCCGGCGTGCCAGCCACATCAGCGCCAGACCGACTCCGACTGCGGTCGGGACGAGCCAGTATCGCCCGCCCGGATCTTCGGGCCCCGCCGCTATGTCGGTCGCGCGGACTCGGACCAGCGGCATGCCTTCGCACTTGGCCGCGATCTGGGCCGGGCTGTCGCGCCAGGGATTACCCATGCCCACCGTCCCAGCTACGACTCCCATGCTGCGTAGCAACGGCGCGAGGACCCGTACGCGCTCGTCCGGGTCGGTGACTTCGTCGGCCGTCCCGGTGAACGCCCGACCCGGGAGAATGACTTCCACGCGCGGATCCACGAGCACGTTCTGGAACCAGTGGGTGCGTCGCCCGAACCCCGCGATGCAGTAGACGTATTCGCCGACGATCGTGTAGCCGAGGGGTGCGTCGCGCATCTCGCCACTCTTGCGGCCACGGGTCCGGAGGATCATCAGGTAGCCGGTCAGCGGGTTCGAGATGTATCTCCCGAGGCCCATCCTGAGCGCGGGAGCGCTCACCCACTTGTTCGCAACCAGGAAGCCCTGGTGAAGCGCTGGCAGAATCGGCTGGATCCATTCCGGATAGGAGAGGCCCTCGCCCCAGGCTCCGGCGGTCCCACCACCCGTCGCCGGGCCCATCTCGGCAGTCGAGACTTCGTTCGCGGTGACCATTTCGCCCCCTTTCGCGCTTCGCCCAGCATGGGCACAGCAGAAGGTTATGCCACTGCACGTCGATAAGTGAGCCTGCCCAACGAGGGGGTCGGCGGCCTGGTTCGGCGGTACGATTCGGCTAAGGCCGATGAGGAGCGAAACGACGAGATGGCGAAGCCAATCGAACCGGGGGCGGTAATCCCACAGGCGATCGAGCGCATCGATGCGCTGGTGAGGTCCCTCAGCATTGAGGAGCGCGCCCAGCTCACATGCGGCGTCGATGCCTGGCACGCCTCCGGCGTGGATTCGATCGGCCTCCGGTCGATGCTGACGCTCGACGGCCCGAACGGCGTCCGCGGTATGACCTTCCCGAAGGGCTCGAGCGCCACCTGCACGCCCTGCGGGACGGCGCTGGGCGGGACGTGGGACGCGGACCTCGTCGCCGAAGTCGCCGCGCGCATCGGTGCGGAGGCCAAGCGTTCCGGCGTCCACTACCTGCTGGGCCCCGTCCTCAACATCGTCCGCTCGCCTCTCGCCGGCCGCGACTTCGAGTGCTACTCCGAGGATCCGCTTCTCACGGCCAAACTGGGCGCCGCCTACGTGACTGGCATGCAGTCGCAGGGCGTCGCCGCCTGCCCCAAGCATTTCGTGGCCAACGATTCGGAGGCGCACCGGACCACCGTGAACTGCATCGTCGACGAGCGGACCCTGCGCGAGGTCTACCTGCTGCCCTTCGAGAGAGTGGCGAAGGCCGGGGCCTGGTCGATGATGGCCGCGTACAACCGCGTGAACGGCGTCCATTGCTCCGAAAACGGGGCGTTGATCGGCGGGATCCTGCGCGAGGAATGGGGCTGGGACGGCGTGCTCATGTCCGACTGGGACGCCACCCACGACACGGTCGCCGGCGCGGCGGCCGGGCTGGACCTGGAGATGCCGGGGCCGCCGCGCCATTTCGGGCCTCGGCTAGCGGCTGCGGTGCGACGCGGAGAAGTGGATGAGGAGACGCTCAACTGCGCCGCCGAACGGGTTCTGACGCTCGCGGCGCGGGTAGGCGCCCTGGATCTCGACGCGGACGCGAGGGGCGCCGGCAGCGCGAGCGGCTCGCCCGCCGGGCCGGACCCGCACCCGGGATCGCTCCAGCCCATCCATCTTTCCGACGCCGATGCCGCAGAGCTGGTCCGAAGGGCGGCCGCGGAATCGTTCGTCCTGCTGACCAACGACGGCATCCTGCCGCTGACGGCGACGGGTATCCATCGCCTGGCGGTCATCGGCCCGAATGCGGCCAGCCCGTGCACCCAGGGCGGCGGAGCGGCTCACATCGACGCTCCGTACGCGGTTTCGCCGCTCGATGGCCTGCGGGCCGCCCTGCCGGAGGACGTGGAGATCGTCCACGAGCGAGGTTGCAGCATCGACCTCTTCCTGCCATCGCTGGGCACCATGGCCGTTACCGACCTGGATGGCGCGCCTGGGCTGACGATCGAGTTCTACCGGGGTCAGGAGCCGGGTAGCGAGGCAGTCGCCAGGTACAACGTCCAATCGAGCACCGTGCACCTCTTCGGTGACCTGCCCGCCGGTCTTCCGCAGAACGACTTCGCGGTGCGGCTCTCCGCCTGGCTGACGCCCGCGGCGAGCGGCCCGCACCGGATCGCCATGCGCGGTCTCGGGGGCCGGCGCCTGTTCGTGGACGGCGCACTCGCAGCGGATCAATGGGCCGCACCGGCCGGTGTCGACGTTCCAACCGCCCTCTTCGAGGGCACCGAGCACGGCGGCACCTTCGAGCTGGAGGCCGGCAAGCGCGTCCTGATCACGGCCGAGGCGCATTCGGCGGTCCACGAGCCGAGCCTTCTAGCCGTGGGCTGCGCGGCGCCCGAGGTCGGAGACCCGATGGCCGAGGCCGTCGCCGCCGCCGCGGCCGCCGACGTCGCGATCGTGGTCGTCGGCACGGACGAGACCTGGGAGAGCGAGGGCCGAGACCGCAAGAGCGTGACCCTTCCGGGACGCCAGGACGAGCTCGTCGAGAGTGTCGCCGCGGCGAACCCCCGGACCGTCGTCATCGTCAACGCCGGTTGCCCGATGGATCTGCCATGGGCGGAGCGAGTGGCCGCCGTCATCTATGCCTGGCTGCCGGGTCAGGAGTTCGGCAACGCGCTCGCGGACGTACTCCTCGGAATCGCCGAACCCGGCGGTCGCCTGCCCGTGACCCTGGCGCTTCGGGCGGCGGATTTCCCAGCCTTCGACACCACCCCAGGTCCGGACGAGGAGCTGGTCTACCGTGAAGGTGTCAACGTCGGGTACCGGGGCTTCGACGCCGCCGGCGTGGAGCCGCGCTTCGCCTTTGGGCACGGCCTCGGCTACACGACCTTCGAGTACGAGGCTCTGGATCTCGTGACGGACGGCCTGCCCGAAGGCGAGCCTCTCGAGCTGCGGGTCAAGCTCCGCAACACCGGGACGCGGGCCGGCAAGGAAGTCGTCCAGATGTATGTGGCCGATCTCGACTGCTCGGTCGCCCGCCCCCCGCGGGAGCTCAAGGGTTTCGCCGCCGTGCATCTGGCGGCCGGCGAGGCGGTTGAAGTGGGGCTAGCCCTCGATGATCGAGATCTGGCCTATTGGGATAGCGCCCGCCATTCGTGGCGGATCGAGCCGGGTCGCTTCGAGATCGCGATCGGCCGCTCCTCGCGCGACATCCGCCTGCGCCGCACATTCGAGCTCGCTTGAGGCGGGCGTCGCCGGCGGCCGGGAACGGCACGTCGACCTATGAGATGATCGGCGCGAGGCAAAGCCGGTCGGTGCGACATTGAGGGGGAGAGGTAAGCGTGGAGGCGGCTAGATCCATCGGCCTTGACCAACGCGACGAGCGGGACCGCCCGAGACGTCGAGTTGCGCCGGTCGTGCTGGACATGCTTGCGGTGACGTTCGCCGGTGCGATGGTCCGGCTGGTTCCAGTGCTGTTGTCCGGGTTTCCGCTTCATGACGGCGGCTTGTTCGTCGTGATGATCCGGGACATCCGGAATGCGGGTATGAGCCTGCCGGGCGCGACGACCTACAACGGCGGCGGCATCCCGTTCGACTACCCGCCTTTGGCTTTGTGGGTCGCGGCGCTCATGCCAGCGGACCCGATCACAATCGTTCGGTTCGCCGGGCCGCTTGTCGCGATCCTGACCGTTCCCGCCGTCTACCTCATCGCCTCGGAGCTGCTGCCGGGAAGGCCCTACGCATACGTCTCGGCCCTCCTCTACGCCATCGTCCCGCGGGGTTGGGAATGGCTGATCGCGGGCGGCGGTTTGACACGCGCCCCTGGGCTCCTCTTCGCACTGCTCGGCATCTGGCAGTTGCTTCGGATGTACCGAACTGGTCATTCACGCAACGCCGTCGGTGCCGCCCTGTTCGGCGGTCTAGCGGCGTTGTGTCACCCGGAGGCGACGCTCTTCGTCGCGATGACCTTCGGCATCCTCGCTCTCGTTCGCGTCAGAAGCAGAGCGACGCTGCTCGCAACCGGAGGCGTGGCGGCCGGCGTCTTCATCGTGGTGCTTCCGTGGCTGCTCCTCTTGGCTTCCCAGGGTCGACTCCTGGATCTGACGCAGGCTGGCAGCGACGTCTTGAACCCGATTGCCTCGATCGCCTCGGTCTTCGTCTGGCATTTCACGGAGGAGGCACTCGCGCCGGCCGCGCTTGTGCTTGGCCTGATCGGCATTCTTGCGCTTGCCAGAAGCCGGTGGTTGGTTGTTCCGCTCTGGCTGCTCGCCGAGGTTTGCATGGTGGATGGTGGTGCGCGAACTTATGCGTGCATCCCACTGGTGCTGGCCGCGTCAGTGGGGCTCTACGACGGGATCGGCCAGGGGGTCCTGAGAATCCCGCGCCGAGACGTGTTCCGGGACAACGCTGTCCGAGGCGTCCTCTTGCTCGCCGTTGTTGTGAGTCTCTTCAACGATGTCGGCGTGTGGGTAGTGCAGGACCCGCCCTTCGATGGGCTGTCACCGAGTGGTCTGGCGGCAATGGGATGGCTCGAGACCCACACACCCACGAACGCCAGCGTTTCCGTGGTCAGTGGGCAGAAATGGTTTAGCGACGTTTACGGCGAGTGGCTGCCTGCCCTGACCGGGCGAGTCAGCGTCGCCACCATACAGGGCCGAGAATGGGCAAGCCGCTCAGTCTGGGACGCCGACCTCACCGCATATGACGACTTGCAGCACTGCACGCTGGAGGACGCCCGTTGCACGGCAACCTGGATGACCGCTCACCAGAGGCACGGTGCGGCATACGTCTACATAATCGATTCCGACCTCACCCACGCTCTCATCTTGAGCGTCGAGGCGAGCCCAGAATTCCAGGTCGTCCACACCGGCGACGATGGCATCGTCGCGCTGCTGGTCGCGGGACCCTAGCCCCATTCGTTGGCGATCCCGGATCGTCCAAAGCGGCGGCTGCGGGACTTGGGTCGAACGATCCAGCGGAGCCACGCGTACAGCCCGTCTCGAACGAGCCTGTGGTCGAGGCTCCCGGCCCCCCGGCGCGGCGGTCACGTCGCCCAAAGGGCCTCGCGACGTATGGCTCGGTGAAGTCCGAGCGACGCCGCCCGGCCTCCGGTCAGAGTCGAGCCCCAATGGAGAGCCACATGGGCCTGTTCGACAAGAAGGATCAACCGGCCAAGCAGGACACTGACCGATCGAAGCCGCACGCCTACAAAGGGCCCGCCCTGCCACCCTCGTCCGGTCACGTGGCCTGTCAGATCTGCGGGCTCGCGCCCGAAGACAGGGTTCACGGCACTCCGCAGACCGACTCGGATATGCACTGGTCCTAGGCGCGTCGCCACAGGCTCCGGCCGCCCCTGTCGGTCCTCGGCGCCGGCCCAATTCGTCGACAGCCCAATTCGCCGGCTTGGCTTCATCTGGTAACCTCGATGACCCTCGTCCGCTGTGAGGCGAGGCCATCGAATCGCGAGTGGAGACATGGCTGAGAGACCGCGCACCCTGGTGGAGAAGATCTGGGACGACCACGTCGTGGCGTCCGACCCCGGCGCGCCGGCAATCCTCGCGATCGATCTACACCTCGTCCACGAAGTCACCAGCCCGCAGGCGTTCACCGGGCTGAGGGCGCGCGGCCTGCCCGTGCGACGGCCCGGCCAGACGGTGGCGACGGCCGACCACTCGATCCCAACCCTCGACCCGTCTCTGCCCATCGCGGACGAGCTGGCCGCCAAGCAGCTCCGCCAGATCGAGGAGAACTGCCGCGAGTTCGGCATCCCGTTCCATGGCCAGGGCTCGCCGAACCGCGGCATCGTCCACGTCATCGGGCCGGAGCTCGGCCTCACGCAACCGGGCATGACCATCGTCTGCGGCGACTCTCACACGGCCACACACGGGGCCTTCGGCGCGCTCGCTTTCGGCATCGGGACCAGCGAGATCGAGATGGTCCTGGCCACGCAGACTCTGCTCCAGCGCAAGCCCAAGACGTTCAAGGTCCGGGTCGACGGCCGGCTTCAGCCCGGCGTGGGGGCCAAGGACATCATCCTGGCCCTGATCGCCCGCATCGGCATCGGCGGCGGCACCGGCCACGTTATCGAGTACACCGGCGAGGCCATCCGCGCGCTCTCGATGGAAGAGCGGATGACGGTCTGCAACATGTCGATCGAGGGCGGCGCCCGGGCCGGGCTGATCGCCCCCGACGAGACCACGTTCGCTTACCTGAAGGGTCGCAAGTTCGCGCCACAGGGAGCGGCGTGGGACGCGGCCGTGGCTCGCTGGCGGGAGCTGCCGAGCGACGAAGGCGCGGTCTACGACCGGAAGGTCGTCATCGACGGCGATGCGCTCGAACCGATGGTCACGTACGGCACCAACCCCGGAATGGGCCTCCCGATCACCGGCAAGGTTCCGGCTCCATCCGACCTCGAGCCTGCTGCCAGGGCGGACCTCGAGCACGCCCTCGAATACATGGGCCTCCAGCCCGGCGCCTCGATCGCCGGCCAGAAGCTCGACGTCGTCTTCATCGGGTCGTGCACGAACGGTCGGATCGAGGACATGCGATCGGCGGCGGCGGTCCTTCGCGGTCGCCACGTCGCGAAGGGCCTTCGAGTGCTCGTGGTCCCGGGTTCGCAGCAGGTCAAGAAGCAGGCTGAGAGTGAAGGCCTGCACGAAGTCTTCAAGTCAGCCGGCGCGGAGTGGCGCGAGTCGGGCTGCTCGATGTGCATCGCCATGAACGGCGACCAGCTCGAGCCCGGCCAGTACGGCATCAGCACCTCGAACCGCAACTTCGAGGGCCGCCAGGGCAAGGGCGGACGGACGTTCCTTGCCTCGCCGCTCACCGCCGCCGCGAGCGCCGTGACCGGAGTCGTAACCGATCCGCGGACGCTCGTGGGCGCCGCGCAAGCCGCCGCCGCGTCGCCGGCCGCGTCCGTGGAGGCTAACTGACATGCCTGAGCCGTTCGTCAAGACCACCAGCCGCGTGATCGCAATCCCGCGGGCCAACATCGATACGGACCAGATCTGCCCGGCTCGCTTCCTCAAGATCACCGACAAGGTGGGGCTGGCCGACGCCCTCTTCTTCGACTGGCGCTTCACGCCCGATGGGAAGCGGCGAGAACCCATCTCCTTCATCGACGAGCCGCACAACGCTGGACGGGAGATCCTGCTCGTCGGCGACAACTTCGGCGCCGGGTCCTCGCGCGAACACGCTCCGTGGGCGCTGCGAGCCTGGGGAGTGCGGGCCATCGTCTCGACGAGCTTCGCGGACATCTTCAAAGGCAATGCCCAGAAGAACGCGCTGCTGCCGATCATGGTCACCCCCGAGCGACATGCGGCGCTTCAGGCACTGCTGGCCGCCAATCCGGATGGCGAGTGGACGGTCGACCTCGAAGCTCAGAAGGTGTCGCTTCCGAATGGCGACTCGTTCGACTTCGAGCTGGACCCGTTTGCCCGGACGATGATCCTGGCCGGGACAGACGAAGTCGGATACGTCCTCACGCGCCTCCCCGCCATAGAGAAGTGGGAGGCCGCACATCCGGCCCTGGTCGATACGCGCCAGGGGGCTGGGGCCAGGTAACCTCGCCGCATCGCGGACTAAGGCCCGGCCACCGCCAGCGGCCCGGGCTCAGGCGAGATACGCGGCTTTCGAGTCTCGTCGTCGGGCGGCCGTGACGCCTGCTGACCTTCCGGGTCGATGCTTGAACCTTCGCCGACCCGACCGCGCGCCATCGGCCAGGCTAGCGGGGCGATGGCGACGAATGCCAGGGCGGGCGTGTGAAGGGCGACTACGGGTGAGGCCAACCACATCAAGAGGGCGCCTGTGGCCCATGAGACTCCCGGTCGGCGTCGGGTTGCCCACATGACTGCGGCGCCGCCGAGCAGAACCGCTCGCGGGAGCCAGTCGACGACGACCGCCGGCAGCCCGATGTCTCGGGCCAGACCCGGCGGCCCAAGGTCGCTCGCGGGCGCCGACAGATTGGCCATCGTGACCTCGTAGAACTTGAGGAAGATCGCCGGCTCACTGCCGAGGATGGCCACGAAGGCGAGCGCAATACCGCATGCGATCGCGATGCCGGCCGCGCGGCGCCGACCGGTCACGAAGAGCCACCACACAAAGATGACCGGCGTCAACTTCAGCGAAGCCAGCACGCCAATCGCCAGCGCGGCGCGATCGTCGTGCCCACGCACGAGCCAGTACCAGGTGAGCAGGAGCCCAGGGAGGACGAAGCAGTCGACGTTGCCAACCTCCATAGCCAGGCCGACCGAGAGGCTCAGCGGGATGAGGAGGAGCCCGGTTACGAGCGGCGCACGGTTGATCAGTGCAACGATCGCGGCCAGCTCGAGAAGATCCATGCTCAGCCACCAGATGTACTGACCGTTTGCCGGCAGCAGCACAATCGGCCGGAAGACCACCGCGATCAGTGGCGGCGAGAAGATCGGGTAGTCGGCTCCACCGCTGATCGGCAGAATGTGCTCGTCACCCGGGCCGTAGCCGTAGAGCGGGTGGCCGACGTTGAGCCGTAAGCCAGCCAGGATGTAGTTGTGGGTATCGCCTGGGGTCTGGCCGGACGCATGGCTCAGCCAGTACCAGGTCACAAACCCCAGGCAGACGAGGCCGAGCGCCGCAATGCCCCAGCCGAGCAGCCGGACTGGCGTTGGCACGAAACGCGCAAGGGACGATCTCAAGCCTCGATCTCCATGCAAGGCCAGGGCCATGAGCTCCGGCTGGGCGTCTGGCGCTCAAGTCTGACGTGCAGACCAGGTCGCTGCAGATCGTTTCGCCCGAGCTGCTGAACACCGAGCCTGAAGGAAGGTGGTACGGGTCGCCGCGCCCGACTGGCTGACCGGTACCATCGTCTCGTAGCCGAACGGAATCCCGTTTGGCACAGTCGTGACGTCACCTAGTAGGGGGTCTGTGAGCGTGCCATGGCCCAAGCGGACGGAGGCTTCGGCTCTAGACGCAGCGAACACTTCGAGTAACTGGCGCCCGGCCGGGGAGCCGCTGGTGGCGGTAGTCATCCCCGCATTGAACGAGGTCGGGAAGATCGGCCGAGTGCTGGACAAGTGGCCCACCGACGGCCGATTCGAGGCCATCGTCGTGGACGACGGCTCGACCGATGCCACGAGCGACGAGGCGCGCTCCCACGGGGCGGCCGTCGTGGTGCGACACGACCATCGCAGCGGGGTCGGAGCGGCCATCAGAACCGGCTTCAAATGCGGTCGAGACCGGAACCGGCCATACCTCGCCCTGTTATCAGGCGACGACCAGCACGAACCTTCGGATCTGGTGGGGGCGCTCGACCTGGCCCTCGCGCGGAACCTCGACTACGTGCAGGGCTCTCGCTGGATGCGAGGCGGCCATGTCGTCGGCGCCACGGGCGGTCGCAACATCGGCACGCGGTTCTACTCCTTCGTCTTCAGCCTGCTGGCGTTTCACCACATCACGGACGCAACGAACGGGTTCCGAGTCTTCCGAACGACGATTCTGGACGACCCATCCATCGATATCGACCAGGGGTGGCTCGACAGCTACGAGCTCGAGCCGTACTTGCTCTACCGGACCATCAGATCTCACCATTCGGTAGTCGAGTACCCGGTCACGGTTCGGTACCATGGCAAAGGCTTCACCAAGATGCGCGGCCTGCGCGACTGGTGGCGTCTCTTTCGGCCGGCTCTCTTGCTCCGTTTGGGGGTCAAGCACTGATGATGCTCGAGCGTGCCTTTGGTGGTCGGCGGGTACTGGTTACCGGCGGCGCCGGCTTCGTCGGTTCTGCACTGGTTCGACGGCTGATCGAATCGGGAGCCCGAGTCACCGTCCTCGATGATCTGTTCACGGGCCGGCGGGACGCCATTCCCACAGGCGCGGAGTTCATCGAGGGCTCCGTTACCGACGAGCCGCTCGTCCATGATTTGGTGAAGCGGCATACAGTCGTGTTCCACCTCGCGGCTCGGAACATCATCGCCTCCACGGCCAACCCACGCGACGACTTCGCCACGAACATCGGCGGCACGCTCAACGTCCTGCTGGCGGCTCGCGATTCGAACGTGGAGCGGGTCGTCTATACGTCGTCAGCGTCGGTCTACGGCAACCCCAGGTCCATCCCGATCAATGAGGACGATGGCCTCGTGACGCTCTCGCCGTATGCGGTCAGCAAGCTCGCCGGCGAGCACTACTGCGTGGCTTTCTATGAGAGCTACGGGCTGCCGGTAGCGGTGGTTCGATACTCGAACGTATACGGGCCATACCAAACGCCAGAGAACCCGTACTGCGGAGTGGTTTCGAAGTTTCTGATGGCCGCTTATGCGGGCCAACCGCTATGCGTCCACGGAGACGGCGGCCAGACTCGCGACTTCACCTTCGTGGAGGATGCGGTCGACGCGACGATTCTGGCAGCCACTCACCCCCGGGCCGAGGGCGAGGTATTCAACGTCGGTACAGGTGTCGAAACGTCCGTGAACGAGCTCGCGGCAGCCATCGGTCGAGCATCCGGCCGTAATGTCCTCATCGACCACATCGACCGCCGCGACATCGACAATATCCGGCGCCGCGTCGTCAACATCGAGAAGATTCGCCGGATGCTGAGATGGGCGCCGCAAGTGACGCTGGAGCGCGGCCTCGAGCAGACGGTTCGCTGGTTCGAAGAGACCGGTCTCCTATCTTCTGGGTTCCCGGTCACTCGGCCAGCTGGTCCAACGGCGCCAAAGGACCCATCCGGCGGCCAAGTAGGCTAGCCCGCACGGAGATAGTCATCTGTTGAAGGCAGCGCGTGTAATCGTCGGTATCGCCGTCAGTGCGGTGTTCGCATGGGCGACGCTGAGTCGTGTGGACCTTCCAGCGGCCGGTCAAGCCCTGGGTCGGGCTGCGCTCCCAGGCATTGCCATAGCCGTCGCGTTCGCCTGGATCGAGATCGCGGTTCGGGCGTGGCGGTGGCGATTCCTGCTGTCGTCTCTGGGAAAGGTCGACCTTGATCAGGCCTTCGCCTATACGTGCATCGGCTACTTCGCAAACACTCTGTTGCCTATGCGGCTTGGAGACGTAGCTCGGGCCTATCTCGCGGCTTCGGCACTGCGCCTATCAAGGCTGGCAACCCTCGGCTCGATCGTGACCGAACGTCTGGCCGACGGGGTGACTATCCTGGCCATCGCTGCCGGGCTGGGGCTTGTGGTCACCGGTGCACCAGCGATGGCGCCGGCTGAAGTGTGGGTCCTCCTGGCTGTCGCGGTTGCCGTGATCCTCCTGGCCTTGACGGCGCTCGTTTCGCGACGCCGGCTCGCGGTCGAGGCGCTGATCCCGGGGCGCATCCGCCAGTTCGGGGCCAAGCTGCTTCGGGGCGCGGAAGCGGCTCGGTCGCCGAGGGGTCTCACTGCTGTGGTTGGGTCCACTCTTGTCGCATACGCCTCGGCGGTTGCCGCAATGGTCGCCATCGCTGGGTCGGTAGGCCTGCACCTCACGCTGACCCAGGCCGCCTTCGCCATGGCTTGGATAGGTCTTTCGACCGCGATCCCCGCGGCGCCCGGCTCGGTCGGCACTTATGAGTTTGTGGGCGTGAGTGTCTTGACGATGCTCGGCCAGGATCCCGCCACTGCCCTGGCCGCCGTGGTCCTGCTCCACGTCATCGGCACGCTGCCGGTGGCCCTGGTTGGACTGGTCATGACCTGGGCGCTTCACCTGCGCGTGTGGAGGCTCGACAGCACCGCCACCCCGGCTCCCGAGCCTGCCGTTCAGGTTGTCTGAAGCCGGGACGCAGTGTTCTCGCCTAGCCATCGCGGCGCTGGCGTGAAGGGTGCTGCGACGGCCAGTAGCAGCGCCAGCGCCGTCAAATGAACCACGGGCGTCCCCCAGATCATGAGTGAGACTGCAGCAGCGAACGCCGCGGCGGCATGCCGGCGTAGGGCCCAGATAAGCGCCGCTCCGCCGACCCACACGGCTGGGATGCTCAGTTCCAGGACTACTTGAGGAGCCTTGAGCTCACCCAGGATTCCCGGCACGCTCGCGCCCCACACGGCCGAATCGGTGCTGCATCTGGCAACGGACAGGAAGTCCAGGTGCTGTTGGAGCCCGGCGCCTAGAAGGCTCAGAGCTGCAATCGCGACTGCGCCGATGGTGAAACCGACGACGGCCTGGCCTTCTCGACGAACCGCAAGCCACAACAAGAGCGCTGCGGGACCGATCTTGAGCACTGCGCCCAGCGCAGTCAGCAAGCCAGCGACACGTGGCCGCCCGACCTGGAGACACCACCAGCTCAAGGCGATGGCGGGTCCCAGGAAGGAGTTGAGGTTCCCGCTCACTGCGCATTCGCCAATGGCGCTGGCGAGCACAAAGACCATGAGCACGACCTGCCAGCGACCCTTTGCCACGATCCACAGCGTCGTTGCGAGCATCGCCGTGGCGCTAGCCACCCACCAGGCCCACATCGCAAGCCAGTCAGGGAGAAGCGCCAGTGGCCGCCACAGCACGGCAACCAAGGGCGGCGAGACCAGAGGCACGGTCGTGGGTGGCTCGATCAAGATCGGCCTGTCGCCGGCGACCAGCGCGTATATGGAATGGCCGGCGTTGAGCCTTTCACCTGAACCCAGGTAGTTCCAGGTGTCCTGGCCGATCGCCGCCGGGTTCCAACCCCAGTGGCTCAACCACCACGCGGAGGCGAGCATGACGGCCAGGGCCGTCACTGCTCGGAGAAGGCGGACGGGGCCGATGAGGAGGATCACTCGGAACCCGAAGGCCGTTCGCAGCCCGTCCAATGCGTCTGCTCTCATGAGATATTGATCGCCGGATTTCGGACGGGCAAGAGTGTCCCCCTGTCCCCTGGGCCGTCTCGCTGTCCGGATGGACTGCCCTCGCGGGAACGGCGCGCCTAAGAATAGCGAGCGCCGTAGGCCTCGATGTCGACGCTTCCCCTTCACCGGCCCTCTGACGCGGGCTAGAGCCCGCGTCCCAACAGCCGACCTGGCTCAACGAGGCGCACGGACGCCCACTATCACCTCTGCGTCCATCTCGAATCCACACCCTATCGTCCTGGCGGGTCATCGTGGTTGCGCGACGCTAGACTCCGTGCGTCTAGTGCGGGTGCAGGCGGTGCATCGGAAAGCGGGTCGATGGACGAGCTGAGTTGGGACGGCCTAGTGACCTTCGAATCGAGGGTCGACCGGGCGATCGTCGGAGCTCTTCGAGGGCGGGACCTTTCCGGGTTCGAGATATGGCGGTGGCTCGGATCCGAGGCCGGGACAGAGGGGCTGCTCACCGAGTTCAACCTGTACCCCACCTTGTATCGGCTCGAGGCCGAGAGGCTCCTCCAGAGCGACTGGCACGAGGAGGAGCGGACGCGGCGCAAGTACCGGTTGACCGCGACCGCGCTCGAGCGCGCCGATGAGCACGGCTGGCCTGCGCTTGCGTTCCGGGGCGGCCATTCTGCGCCGGGCGAGCCCAATCCTCGCCGCCGAACCGCCAGCCCCGATCCGGAGACGGGATCTTGGTTCGTTCCGCCGCGCACGTCCAGCGTTTCGGGCGTGCCAGGCCAAATGGCCGCGCCGGACCGAACAGCCACGGGCGAGCCTTCACTCGCTTCCGCCGGCCACGGCACCCGCAGAGCCGCGCTAGACCGATACACGGCCGAGCTCGAGGCCGCGCTCGACCTGCCTGCGGTCGAGCGTAACCGGGTCCGCCAGGAGATCGCCGACCATCTGACCGACTCGGCCTCCGGGCTCGAAGCCGACGGCCTCGACGCACCCGCGGCGACCGCAGAAGCAATCGAGCATCTCGGCGACGTGCGCCATCTGGCGATCCGAATCGAGCGAGCCCAGCAAACGACGATCCGGCGAGACCGCGCCATCCGCCGGGCCGTGATCGAGCTGGTCGGCGAGATGGCACTGTGGCTGATGCTGTCGGCGGCGGTCGTGGTGCTGGCGCCGGGCGCCGCCGATCTGATAGCGAACCTGGGCGGCCTGTCGGCGCTCCATCTGGTCGTACTCCGCTCGCCTGAATGGACCACGAATCAAGTCGGGATCATGGTCTGCATCGGGGCCTTCGCCGCCGGCCGCCTGAGCATGGGCCATCTGGCCCGGATCAGCCGCCACCGTGACGCCACCTTCCGGAAGCGGTGGGCCGCGGTCGGGGCGATGGCGGTGCTCGTACTCGCTCTTCTCCTCCCTGGCTATCAGGACCTGCTCGTCGTCGCGACAATGCTTGCTGCACCCCTCGCCTTCGTCGCCGGCACATTCCGGCCGAAGCACGCGGATGAGAGCTCGTACAACTGGAGTGGCATCGGCCTGGCGGCACTGGTCGTGGCGGCCGTGACCTTCCTGCCGGCGGTCCGGCTCTTCGCCTTCGACCCGAATGGCACGCCTGGTGCGCCACTCGCCCAAGGAGGCCCGCAGGGCAGCCTGTCGGCGAACCAGCTCACGAATGGCTCCGTTGACTTCACCGCCTCGTCGAACCTGACCGGCACCATCTCTGTGGAGCTGTGGGCGGCGGCTGAGGACGGGCCCGTCATCGTTGTCGACCGATCGGCTCGCGAACCGACGGTGATCGCCACGCATGCGCTCGATCTGGCGAAGCTCCCTCGAGATCCCGCGTGGTGGGTCGCGGCCGTCGTCACCGGACCCGACGGAACGCGGACGACGGTCGCCCTGATCGTCGAACCGGGCGCCTCCACGGGCCCGGGAACCGCCCTGGGATGGCTTATCTCGAAGCTATAGCGGGATGGCCGAGCGGGGTCGGAGACTTCGAGGCGCATCTTGTCTCTCATCCGGACGGCCGTGCCGATTCCGGCTGAGCCGGAGAAGGCGAGCGATGCCTGGGAGAGGCTATGCGGCAGCGGCGGGGGCGCTGAGCGCTAGGCCTGCTGCTAGCATTCGGGCCGTGCTTGAATTCGAACGCCGCCTCCAGCTCGTCGATGGTTCCGTGCGAGTGGAAGTTGTTCACTACCCCGCCTGCCCCCCGATGCCCGTCGACATTCTCGACCGCGTTCCTGACATCCGCTTCGTCCCCGCATGACGTTTGCGCAGCGCTTCGGCACGGCGCTCCTCGTCGTCGCGACGACGGCCTGGGCGATGTTCACGGTGCTGGTCGCCGGTGGGTCCGGCCAGCTAGAGCTGTGGCCCTACCGCTTGGTCTACGACGGCATGGCAGTCGTCGCGACAATCCCGTGGCTGATCGCGGCGGCGTTCCGGCGCGACTGGCTGCCGTCCAGCAGGCTGGTGCCCGCGATCGCGGCGATTCTAACGGCCTTCGCCATCGCAACGGTCACGTCGAGGGTCCCCCGGCTTAGCGCCGAGATGCTGGGATACGCGATCCTGCTCGCCGAGCTATATCTGCTCCTTGTCGTTCTCATGCGCGGGGTTCGGCTGCGAGCGCACTTCGAGCGCTTGGCCCTTGGGCTCTGCCTCCTCGTTTGCGTCCAGTACCTCCTTCAGGTGTTCCAATCGTGGCAGCTCTGGTGGGGCGTTGTTGGGCGTCTCACGATCCCGCCGCTGCGCCCGGCCTACCTGGGCCTGAGCCTCGGTTCCCCCAACCCAATCGCGACGCTCGTCCTTCTGTTGGGCGCATTCTCACTTGCAACGATCCGGCTGCGCGGGCGAGTCAGGTGGGTCGTGTCTAGCCTCCTGTTGGTTCCTGTCGCAGTCACCACGCTGGTAACCGGGTCCCGCGGAGCATGGCTCGGGGCGGGCGCGGGGCTCGTGATCTGTGCGCTGGCAATTGCCTACACGGCTCCGGCCACCAGTCGCAAAGCGATTGCGTTCCTCCGCACGCGCCTGGGTGCTGCCGCAGTGGTAACCGGTCTCGCCGCCCTGGTGGCGGCCGGCTTGCTCGCTGCCATCACCGGCCGGCTTACCCTCGAAGGCACGGCGTACCGCGAATCATTCGCGGCGGCGAGCCTGCGGATGTTCGAGTCGTCACCCCTCGTCGGGATTGGCCCCGGGGTCTGGCAGGTGCTCCGCGCTTCGTACGCGGCCGGCTGGGAGACCGATGTCTACGTCCCACATGCCCACAACATCTACCTGCAGACGCTCGCGGAGTTCGGAGTCGTCGGGATCATTGCCGGCCTTGTCGTGGTCGCCTCGGTCGCGAAGCTGCTCTTGGGCGCGATCCGGTCGGACGATGAGACTCGCCGGCGTGTCGGCCTCGCCACGCTGTTCGGGGTCATCGTGCTCGCCGGCCAACAGCTCGTAGACATGTTGATGAATGTTCCGGCGCTACTCCTGGCACTGGCGATACCGCTGGCGTGGCTCGACGCGACGGCGCCTGAGCCTGCTCCAGAACCAGCTGGCCTCCGATCCGAGGCACGTCGACCACCACGAAGGGTGCTGGCTCGCACGCTCGTGATCGCGATGGCAGCAATCACCCTCATCGTCGGGGCGGGGCTCTTCCGGATCGAAACGATTGCGGTCGAGGCGGAGGAGGGCGTGCAACAAGCGAACGCCGGACTCTGGGCAGAGGCTATCGCCCCGGCTGGAAATGCAGCCGCGAACGATTCCTCGGTGACCTCCCACTGGTTTGAGGTAGGGGTCGCGGCCGCGAACGCCGGAGATCTCGCCACGGCAGCCTATGCCCTGGGCCGGAGCGCCGCCGCGGACGACTACTGCATCGCATGGGTCGACCTCGCAGCGGTTCGATGGCGGCTGGGCGACGACGCGGGAGCCCATTCGGCCCTCGCGAGAGCAGAACGTCTGGGCCTTCAGCGAGTCCCGGTGGACGTCGCGGCAGGCTGGCTTCGGTGGCAGCTGGGGGATCGCACGGCCGCGATCACCGATTATGCGTTGGCTATTCTGCAAGCACCGACGCTCGCAAACGATCCCTTCTGGAGCTCAACTCCCGAATTGAGCGCCGCCCGGCCGGCGATCCTCGACAAGTTGTGGCAGTACATTGGGCCAAATCGGAGCGGCGCCCCATTGCTTTTCGAACTGAAGCTGCTCGCGGGGGAGCCAGCCGCAGCGGAGGCGGCCCTAGCGCCTCTATCGGCCGCCGACCGGGCCCTCTACGAGCAAGCCGCCGACGCCTGGCAAGGACTCCCCGGGGCCGAAGCCGCCCTCCAGCAGCTCGCCGAGCGCAACCCTCTCGCCGCTGCGCCAGCGACGTGGTGTCAGCTGGTCGCGGCCCGGCACAACGAGCCGGACCTGGTCGCCCGATATGGGGCTTGGCTGGCCGACGGGTTCGCGGGAGGCGCCCCGATCGCCCGTGTCACCTTCGGTGAGCCAATCCCCCAGCCGAATGGCGGGGTGGACCGTTACTCATCCCTGTACCGGCAACCGGTACCGGAAGCGCAGATCGTCGGCATCCTGCCGCAGATCGAGTACCTGGATCACTTCTAGGAAGTAGCGGCACGGGCACGAGGGTCGCCCGTCGCGCACCCCGGACGCTCTAGACTTGTCACGGAAGCGCACCGCCCATCCCCGCGGAGAGAGCCACCATGCCTGACGACGCCCCCCGTCCCCTGCCCTACGACGTGCCCAGCGACCCGGCCAAGCGCCACAGCGCTGCCCTGACCGACGGCCCCGACCGCGCCGCGGCGCGTGGCATGCTCAAGGCCATCGGCTTCGACGACAAGGACCTGGCCCGGCCGCTCATCGGCGTGGCCACGACCTGGATCGAGACCATGCCGTGCAACTACAACCAGCGCCGGCTGGCGGAGCACGTCAAGGCGGGCATCCGGGCGGCCGGCGGTACACCGATGGAGTTCAGCACCATCTCCGTGTCGGACGGTACCTCGATGGGCACCGAGGGGATGAAGGCCAGCCTCATCAGCCGTGAGGTCATCGCTGATTCGATCGAGCTGTGCGTCCGCGGCCACATGCTCGACGGCGTGGTCTGCCTGGTGGGCTGCGACAAGACGATCCCCGGCGCCGCGATCGCCCTCGGCCGGCTCGACCGGCCCGGCGTGATCCTCTACAACGGCACGATCTATCCGGGCACGTACAAGGGCAAGCGCGACGCCACGGTCGTTACCATCTTCGAGGCCATCGGGGCCTACCGGGCCGGCAAGATGAAGGCCGAAGAGCTGTACGAGATCGAGTCGGTGAGCTGCCCCGGCGCGGGGGCTTGCGGCGGCCAGTACACGGCCAACACCATGTCGATGGTCCTCGAGATCCTGGGCCTCTCGCCGGCCGGGCTCAACGGCATCCCGGCTGAGCATCCGGACAAGGACAAGGCCGCCTACCGCTGCGGCGAGATCGTCATGGACCTGATCCGGCGCGACGTCCGGCCAAAGGAGTTCGTCACCCGCCGCTCGATCGAGAACGCCATCGCCTGCGTCGCGGCGACCGGCGGTTCGACCAACGCGGTCCTGCATCTGCTGGCCATCGCCCACGAGTACGGCCTGCCCCTGGGGATCGACGAGTTCGGCGAGATCGCCGATCGCACGCCGATCGTCGGCGACCTGGTCCCGGGCGGGCGTTACGCCGCCGCAGACCTGTTCGAAGCCGGCGGTCTCTCGCTGGTCACGCGCGAGCTGCTCAAGCAGGGCCTGATCGACGGGAGCACGCCGAACGTCGACGGCGGGACGATCGCGAGCGCGGCTGCGGCGGCCGTCGAGACGGCGGGCCAGAAGGTGGTCGTACCGATCGAGACGCCGCTGAAGGCCACCGGCGGACTGACGATCCTCCACGGAACGCTGGCCCCGGACGGTTGCGTGATCAAGCTGGCCGGCCACGAGCGCCGCTACCACAAAGGCCCCGCTCGCGTGTTCGAAAACGAGAACGCCTGCTACGACGCCGTCCGCAAGCAGAGCATCAAGGCGGGCGACGTGATCGTTATCCGGTACGAGGGCCCGGTCGGCGGCCCCGGCATGCAGGAGATGCTGTCGGTCACCGCGGCATTGGTCGGCGAGGGCATGGGCGAGCACGTCGCGCTGCTCACCGACGGCCGCTTCTCGGGCGGCACCCACGGGTTGATGATCGGCCACGTGGCCCCGGAGGCGGCGTTGGGCGGCCCAATCGCGCTGGTCGAGGAGGGCGACGAGATCGTCATCGACGTCGACCGCCACGCCCTGGACCTCAACGTTCCGGCCTCGGTCCTCGCCGAGCGGCGCGGCCGCTGGACCCCTCCGGCGCCGCGCTACAGGAGCGGCGTCATGGCCAAATACGCGGCCCTCGTGTCGTCGGCGTCCCTCGGGGCGGTCACGACCGGCGAGCGGATGGCGGAGCGCCTGGAGGCGTCGACGGTCCCCGAATAGACAGCCCGTGCTGGACCTCGCCGGTCAGCCTGCCGGCTGTGCCGTCGGGTGGTGGAGGACGAGCCGAGCGGGCGGCGTCTGAGAACCGCCCCTGGGCGTCGGGCCGTTCCAGATCAGCGTTTCCGGGGCCAGGTCGAGATTGCCTGGCCATTCCACCGTTCCGTGCCTGGCACGCGCACGCCGGAACTTGGAGTAGTCCGATCTCAGGCATTCGAATACCGGCCCGAGCAGCAAGTCGCGGACGTTGCGTTCGATGGCCGACCCATCGGATAGAGTCAGCCGCAACCAGTAATCGTCGAGGGCCTCAGCGGTTCGAATCGTCAGCATCGCCATGCATTCTAGGCAAGAGGCGGGATTCTGAGAATCGGCTCGCCGAATGAGGCTCGATGCCAATCTTCGGCCAGTTCGCCCTGATGCTCGGCAGCCCACTCCATCACGAGCCCCATGGCTCGGCTTGGAATGGACCCGTCATTGGTGCGGAGCGTGCGGATGTCGACTTCCACCGTATGCCCCTGGTAGGTAGCGTGGAATGGGGCGGGTTGTGGTCGGCGTAGTGGAGCCTGATCACGATTCCGAAGAAGCGGCTGACCACTGGCATTCGACGCAAGCTAGAGTCTGGCAATTCACAGCCGCTTATCGGGGCCTGAGGAGTGATCCCCCAGTGATCGCGTATCGCCCGATCCCGAGTCGAGGTTGATTCATCAGATGAGCAGCGAGCCAGATCTCGAGCTTTCCGACGCCGAGCTATCGGAGCTAGTCGAGCTGCTCCGGTCGCTGATTCGAATCAAGAGTGTCAACCCGCCCGGCGACGAGATCCTGGCCGCTCGCTACCTGGAGAGAACCCTCGCGGACGAGGGCATCCCGTCGATGGTGGTGGAGCCGTTCCCCGGCCGGGGCTCGATCGTGGCCAGGCTCCACGGCGACGGCACCGGCGGCGAGCCGCTGCTGCTCATGTCGCACCTTGACGTGGTGCCGGCCGATTCGGCCGGTTGGACCCATGACCCGTTCGGCGGCGATCTGGCGGACGGCTACGTCTGGGGGCGCGGCGCCGTCGATATGAAGTCGATGGTGGCGATGGAGGTCCAGGTCATGCGCCGCCTCGCCCGTGCCGGGCGCGCCGCCGGCCGCGACCCCGCCCGTGATCCCATCCCCGGACTCCGGCGCGACGTCATCTTCTGTTCGACCGCCGACGAGGAGGCGGGCGGCTGGCAGGGCGCGAGCTGGATCGTCGACAACCACCCGGAATGGCTCCGGGCCGCAGGCGCGCTCAACGAGGCAGGCGGGATGTCGACCACGTACGGCGGCGTCCGCTTCTACCCGATCCAGGTCGCCGAGAAGGGTTTCGTCGTCTACAAGATTCGGGTCAAGGGTCGCTGGGGACATGGCTCGGTGCCGACGCCGGACAACGCCGCGGTCCTTGCCGCCAGGATCATCGCCCGGCTGGCCGAACCCGGGCCGGTGCGTTTGACGGAGCCGCTGCTCGCCTCGCTGACGCGGGCAATCCCCCACCTGACGGCCCGCGCGGCGGCGGCGATCCGGGCGCTGGCACCGGTCGCGGCCACCGGGCCGGCGGCGGGCAACGGGACCTCGCGCGCCGCTTCGGACCCCGCCCGAGTCGAGGGCGCGCTCCGGGAGCTCTGCGACCCCGTTCTCGCTCGAACCGCCTCGGCGATGATCCACGACACGATCTCGGTCGGGATCGTTCGTGCCGGCGTCAAGTACAACGTCATTCCCGGCACGGCCGAGATCGAGCTGGACTGCCGAACCCTGCCCGGCACGGACGAGCCGGCCATGCGCGAGGAGCTGCGGCAGCGTGTCGGCGACGAGCTCTGGGATCGCATGGAAGTCGAATGCGAGCAGATCGGCCCCGCGGTCCAGGCCCCGCGCGACAACCAGCTGTATCGGACAATCGAGGGCGTCCTCGCGAAGCACGATCCGCGGGGCGTGCCTCTGCCGTTCCTGGCGCCGTTCGCCACCGACGCGAAACACCTGGCCCGGATAGGCGTCCCGACGTACGGCTTCTCGCCGCTGAGAACAGGTCCCGACGACGGCCTCCTCGAACTGATGCACGGCGACGACGAGCGGGTGAGCCTCGACGCGCTGCGTTGGGGTGCCCCCATCCTGTTCGAGGCGGTCAGGGCGTTCTGTTCGTAGGTGTCCCCGTTGAGTCGCCGAACCAACCCGAATCACCGACTTGCGAGGAGATGATTTCGAGCCCAAAAACGCGGGCGGGTTGGCCCCTGGGGGGCCGGGTCATGCGGCCCTATCGGCAGGCGGGACAGCCTCCGAGAATCCATTCAAGGCAACGTACAGGTCGGCCGCCTCTTGCGGCCCCATCAGGTCGGCGTCGGAGTTGTTGCCGCTGGCGCCGGCGCGGCCCGCCACCGAAGAGGGCGCGACGTCCCGCTTCACATATTCGGAATCCCGGCTGAGCCCACAGCGATCCAAGCCGACCGGTCCCGCTGACCGGACGCCCGCCCACGAGGCGGCGCGAACGCCGGTCCAGGTACGGAACCGGCGCGGAACGGATCGACGAAGCGAATCCGGGCAGGCCAAAGGGGCGATTGGATGGTCGTGGCTCAGGTCTCACCTCCTCTGGCAGCCGATTCGGGCGTCCGCTTCCTCGAAGAGGTCAGCGCGAAGACGGCGGGCGTCTCCCGTCTCGAGATGTGCATCCAGTGCGGCACGTGCGGAGGGTCATGCCCGTCCGCCGACGACATGGACCACACCCCGCGGATGCTCTTCGCGATGATCCGGGCAGGGATGGAGGACGAAGCGCTGCGCAGCAACACGCCGTGGATGTGCGTGTCGTGCTACCACTGCGTCGTCCGGTGCCCCCAGGGCGTCCACATCGCCGACGTCATGTACACGCTCAAGGGCATGGCCGAGCAGCGGAAGTCCTACCGCGACAGCACCCCGCCGGGCTTCGCTCGCGTGTTCGTCGGCCAGGTGGAGACGTTCGGGCGCAGCTGGGAGCTGGGTCTGACCGCGCGACACTACCTGCGCCACTTCATCCTGCGGCTGCCGCGGATGGCGCCCATGGCCGCCCGCCTCTTCTTCCGCGGCCGCATCGGCATCCTTCCACGCCGGATCAAGGATCGGCAGCAGCTCCACGCGATCTTGCGTCGGGCGGAAGAGCTGGAGCGGGTGTCGTGAGCCGCTACCTCTACTATCCCGGCTGTTCTATGGACGGCAGCGGGCGCGCGTACGGCGAGTCGTTGACCGCCGTCTGCGACAAGCTCGGCCTCACGCTCGCCGAGCTCGAGGACTGGAACTGCTGCGGAGCGACAGAGTACGTCGGCGTAAGCCTGAGCCCGGCCTACGCGCTCATCGCCCGCAACCTGGCGATCGCCTCGAAGTCCAAGTCGGACCACGAGCCGCTCGTCGCCGCCTGCAGCGCCTGCTACCTCAACCTCGCCAAAGCGGACGCGTACATGAAGGAGCGGCCGCTCCTCAACGACCGCGTCAACGTCGCCCTCGACGCCGGCGGCCTCCACTACGACCCGGGTTCGGTCGAGATCCGCCATCTCCTCGAAGTGATCATGAACGACGTCGGTCTTGACGCGGTCAAGGCCAATGTGGTCAAGCCGCTAGCCGGCCTTCGAGTGGCGCCGTACCTGGGCTGCATGCTCCCCCGCCCCGACCCGGACCACCGCTGGAAGAACCACGAACGTCCGGATGACCTCGACCGGTTGCTCGCGGCGCTCGGCGCCGACGTGGTGGACTTCCCGCTCAAGACCGAATGCTGCGGCGGCCACATGACCCAGATCGCGCCGAAGGTGGGCCTCGAGCTCATCAAGCGCCTGGTCGACGAGGCCGAGCACCACCTGGCCGACATGATGGTCACGGTCTGCCCGATGTGCCAGATCAACATCGACGCGTACCAGGGCGAGATGAACGCCCTGTTCCATACGAAGCACAGGATGCCGATCGTCTTCTTCACCCAGCTGATGGGCGTGGCGTTTGGGCTCGACCCAAAGAAGATGGGCATCGGGCGCGAACTGACTGACGCTCGCCCTGCTCTCAAGAAGATCGGCAGGCAGCCTGAGCCGGTAGCCGTCGAGGCGGGACCCGTCCGCAGGCCACGACCGGACAAGCGGGCCTTGCCCATGCCGCGCATGACCGATAGCGACGAGGTTCGACGATGAGCGGCAACGGCCACCAGCCGGCCGAGGGCGAGATCCGCATCGGCGTCTACGTCTGCCACTGCGGCAGCAACATCGCCGGCACGGTCGACGTACCCGAGGTCGCCCGCTGGGCGGCCGAGGAGCTCAAGGACCAGGGCGTCGTGATCGCCCGCGACTACAGGTTCATGTGCTCGAGCCCCGGCCAGGAGCTGGTCACAGACGACATCGTCAACCTCGGGCTGAACCGCATCGTCGTGGCGGCGTGCTCGCCCCATCTCCACGAGAACACGTTCCGCACCGCCACGGCTCGGGGCGGGCTCAACCCGTACCTGTGCGAGCTGGTCTCGATCCGCGAGCAGGACTCCTGGGTTCACACGGACAAGGCCGCCGCCACGGCCAAGGCCAAGGCTATCCTGGCCGGCGGTGTGGAACGGGTCCGGCGCAATACGCCGCTCGAGCCCATCACTGTCGACATCAACCCCGCGACGCTGGTCGTGGGTGGCGGCATCGCCGGCATCCAGGCGACGCTCGAGATCGCCGACGCCGGCTTCCCCGTCTATCTGGTCGAGAAGGACGCCTCCATCGGCGGCCACATGGCCCAATTCGACAAGACCTTCCCGACCCTCGACTGCGCGGCCTGCATCCTGACACCGCGTATGGTCTCCGCCGGCACCCATCCGAACGTCACGCTGCTCACCTGGAGCGAGGTGACGCACGTGGATGGCTTCGTCGGGAACTTCACCGCGACGATCCGCAAGAAGGCCCGTTACGTCGACGAGTCGCTGTGCACGGGCTGCGGCATCTGCCAGGAGAAGTGCCCGAAGAACGTAATCGACGAGGTTTACGAGGCCGGACTCGGGTACCGCAAGGCCATCTACACGCCGTTCGACCAGGCCGTGCCGCGGATCCCGGTCATCGACCGTGAGAACTGCACCTACTTCGAGAAGGGGACCTGCAAGGCCTGCGAGAAGTTCTGCGAGAAGGACGCCATCCGCTTCGATCAGCAGGACGAAGAGATCACCATCAAGGTCGGCAACATCATCCTTGCCACCGGGTACGACATCTTCGACGCCCGCCAGATCGCCCAGTACGGTTACGGCCGTCTGCCGAACGTGTTCACCAGCCTCGAGTTCGAGCGGCTCTCCAACTCGGCCGGCCCCACTAACGGCCGGGTCGTCCTCCGCGACGGCGTGACCGAGCCCAAGACGGTCGGCATCATCCACTGCGTCGGCAGTCGCGACCGCAATTTCAACAACTACTGCTCTGCGATCTGCTGTATGCAGAGCCTCAAGTTCGCCCACCTGGTGAAGGAGCATACCGGCGCCACGGTCTACGACTTCTACATCGACATGCGGACCGCGGCCAAGGGCTACGACGAGTTCTACCAGCGCGTGCTCGAAGAGGGCACGCTCTTCGTCCGCGGCAAGCCGGCCGAGGTGACCGAAGCCGGGCGGCTGCCCGGCGAAGAGGGCAAGCTCATCGTCCAGGTCGAAGACACGCTGACCGGCCGCCAGCGCCGCATCCCGGTCGACATGGTCGTGCTTTCGGTTGGCCTCCAGCCCCGCGCGGACGCCAAGGAGATGGCCGTCCGTTTCGGCATCTCGTGCAGCTTCGACGGCTGGGCCATCGAGAAGCATCCGAAGCTCGATCCGGTCGCGACCATGACCGAAGGCGTCTTCATCGCCGGCTGCGTGAGCGGCCCCAAGGACATCCCGGCGTCGGTCTCGCAGGGCGCCGCGGCCGCCGCTCGCGTCCTTGGCCGCATTCAGCAGAAGCAGATGAACCTCGAGCCGATCAAGGCCACGATCGACGCCGAGAGTTGTTCCGGTTGCCGGATCTGCAACGCCCTGTGCCCCTACAACGCCATCACCTTCGACTCCGCCAAAGCGGTCTCGAGCATCAACGCCGCGATGTGCCAGGGCTGCGGAACGTGTGTGGCCGCTTGCCCGGCCGACGCCATCACCGGCACCGGCTTCACCGATGAGCAGGTCCTGGCCCAGATCGAGGGTCTGCTCAGAGTCGGAGCGGACGGGGAGCCGCTCAAGCGGTCGTCCTACCCGGTGGCTCACCACGAGACGATCGAGGAGGCGGTGCGAGCATGAGCACGCAGGCACCCGTCGCACCCGTTCCAGTCGAAGGCGCGGCAACGGCCACGACCTTCGAGCCGGTGATCATCGGCTTCACCTGCAACTGGTGCAGCTACCGGGCAGCGGACCTGGCCGGCACGGCTCGCACCAAGTACCCGCCCAACGTCCGGCTCATCAGGCTGATGTGCTCGGGTCGCCTCGATCCGACCTTCGTCCTCAAGGCCTTCGCGGAGGGCGCCGACGCGGTGATGGTCAGCGGCTGCCACCCCGGCGAATGCCACTACATCGAGCAGAACTACAAGGCCCTGCGGCGGTTCCGGCTGCTGCAGCGGACTATCGAGGCTCTCGGCATAGAACCTGAGCGCCTGCAGCTGGTCTGGGCGAGCGCCGCGGAGGGGGTGCGACTGGCCGGCGAGATCGCTCGCGTGACCGAGGAGGTACGAGCGCTCGGGCCGCTCGACTGGCCCGCGGGAGACATCGTCGACGTCGACGGCGTGAACCTCGACGCGGCCTGGGAGGCCACCGGCGGGGATGAAAGCGGACCGCCCGAAGTCCCGGGTGGAGCCAACCCGGACCATGCCGTGGAGGCGCTGCAATGAGCCCGACCGCTCGCAACAACGGCGGCTCAGAGCCCGCGGCACCCTCCGCTAAGCCGGCCTCGAAACACGCGGCACCGGCCGCGAAGCCGGCCGGCAAGCCAAAGCTCGCGATCTTCGGCGCCGCCTCGTGCGGCGGCTGCGACATCGCCATCGTCAACATCCACGAGCACATCGTGGAGGTCGCCGCGGCCTTCGAGATCGTCCTGTGGCCAACCATCATGGACGGCAAGTACAGCGACATCGAAGCCATGGCCGACGGCGAGATCGCCGTCACCCTCGTGTCGGGCAGCATGCGCACGGACGAGACCATCCACCTGGCCAGGCTCCTGCGGCGCAAGTCGCAGCTCCTCGTCTCGTTCGGCTCCTGCGCGGGCGAAGGCTGCATCCCGGGCCTCGCCAACCTGACGAGCCGCAAGGAGATCATCGACACGGCCTTCTCCACATCCAGCACGGACAACCCCGAAGGCCTCCGTCCGGTCTGGGAATTCCAGGCGCCGGAAGGCGTCCTCCACCTGCCGGAGTTCGAGCCCGTGCTGCGGACCCTCGACCAGGTCGTGGACGTGGACTACACCATCCCCGGCTGCCCGCCCGAGTCGGGGCAGATCTGGGCCGCGCTCGAGGCGGTCGTCAAGGCTCTGAACGGCACCGGGCCGCTTCCGCCAAAGGGCTCTGTCCTGGGCGCCGGCGACTCGACCGTATGCGACGAGTGCGCCCGCAAACGAGACGTCAAGCGGATCAGGCAGTTCGTCCGGGTCCAGCAGGTCGCGCGGTTCGATCCGGAGATCTGCCTGCTGGAGCAAGGCCTGCCGTGTAATGGACCGGCGACCCGCAGCGGTTGCGGCGCTCTCTGCCCCGCCGTAAGCGCTCCGTGCATCGGCTGCTACGGGGCCGCGGAAGGAGTCATCGACTACGGCGCCCGCCTGATGTCGGCCTACGCCTCGGTGATCGAGGCGAACACGCCCGAGGAGATCGACAAGGTGCTCGACGGCATCCCCGACCCGGTGGGCCAGTTCTACCGCTTCAGCCTGGCTGGCTCGCTACTCCGCAGCGGCCGCTCGGCCTGGCAGAACGACGGGGAGTAGCCAAGCATGGAACGAATCACCATCGACCCCGTCACCAGGCTCGAGGGCCACGGCAAGATCGAGATATTCCTCGATCCGGACGGCGAGGTTGCGAACGCCTACTTCCAGATCCCCGAGCTGCGCGGCTTCGAGCGCTTCTGCGTCGGCCGGCCGGTCGAGGAGATGCCGACGCTGACCAACCGCATCTGCGGCGTATGCCCGGAAGCCCATCACATGGCCGCCGCCAAGGCCGCCGACGCGGTCTATCACGTCGATCCGCCTCGGGCGGCTAAGCTCCTCCGCGAGCTGCTCTATAGCGCCTTCTACGTCACCGATCACACCACGCATTTCTACGCCCTCGGCGGCCCGGACTTCGTGGTCGGTCCCGACGCCCCAGCATCCGAGCGCAACATCCTCGGCGTGCTGGCCAAGGTGGGCATGGAGGTTGGCGGCAAGGTCATCGAGGCCCGCAAGAACGGCCACCACGTCATCGAGATGATCGGCGGCAGGAAGATCCATCCCGCGACCGCGGTTCCGGGCGGGATGACCCAGGGCATCACCGAGGAGCAGCGGGCCGAGATCGAGAAGATCGGCCGCTGGTCGATCGAGTTCGCCCAGTTCAGCCTGGGGATCTTCGACCAGATCGTCCTCGGCAACGCCGAGTACAAGGAGATGGTCCTCTCCGACGGCTACACCCACCGGACCTACTACATGGGCCTCGTCGACCCGAACGGCAAGGTCAATTTCTACGACGGCAACGTCAGCATCATGTCGCCCGACGGCACGCGCGTCGGGACCTACGCCCCGGCCGAATACCGGGACTGGATCGCCGAGCACGTCGAGCCGTGGACGTACCTCAAGTTCCCGTACCTGAAGAAGGTCGGCTGGAAGGGATTCGTCGACGGAGCCGAGTCCGGCGTCTACTGCGCGACTCCCCTGTCGCGGCTCAATACCGCCGACGGCATGGCCACGCCGCTGGCCCAGGCCGCCTACGAGCGTTTCTACGACACGCTGGCTCCCACCCCGGAGTCGGGCGGCAAGCGCCTAGTCCATCACCGACTGGCCACGCACTGGGCTCGGCTGATCGAGCTGCTGTACGCGGCCGAGCGGATGGTAGAGCTGGCCACGGATCCGGAGATCACGTCACCGAACGTCCGCACCGTCCCCACCGAGAAGCCGACCGAGGGCGTCGGCACGGTCGAGGCGCCGCGCGGCACGCTCACCCACCACTACTGGACAGATGAACGCGGCATCCTGACCGCGGTCAACCTGGTCGTGGGCACGACCAACAACTACGCGCCAATGGCGATGTCGATCAAGAAGGCCGCCCAGAGCCTGATCCACAACGGCACGGTCGTTCATCAGGGTTTGCTGAACCGGGTCGAAATGGCATTCCGCCTGTACGACCCATGCTTCGGCTGCGCCACTCACTCATTCCCCGGTGAGATGCCGCTCCAGGTCGCGATTCGCAACTCGGACGGCGAGGTCATCGAGGTCCTCTCCCAGAACTGCTAGATCGGATACCCGCGTGGCCGACCAGCCATCAGCCGACCCGCAGCCCCGGACCGTCGTCATCGGGTTGGGCAACCCCCTGCTCGGCGACGACGGCGTGGGCTGGCGCGTCGCCGACGAAGTCGAAGCCTTGCTTCACGCCGACCGGGCAATCCCCCCTGGCCGCCCCGGCGTCGAGATCGAACGCCTCGGCGTCGGGGGCCTGCGCCTCATGGAGTGCCTCACCGGCTACGAGGCGGCCATCCTGGTGGACGCCGCCGAGTTCCCCGGCCGGCCCGCCGGCGAGGTACGCTCGTGTTCGTTCGAAGACCTGGCCGAATTCGCGGCGGGCCACCTGGACTCGGCTCACGATGCCTCGCTTCGCACCGCGCTGGCGCTGGGCCGGCGCCTCGGAGCGGCGCTTCCGGCGAGCATCTACGCGGTAACCGTCCAGGCCCATCGAACCGACGAGTTCAGCGAGAGCCTGAGCCCCGAGGTCGCCGCCGCCATACCTGCGGCAGCCGGGGCTGTCATCGACCTCCTGGACGGGACGGGGTAGGAAATGCATCAAGCCATGCTCGCCCAGGCCGTGCTCGACAAGGTGTCGGAGCGCGCGGTCGCGCTCGGAATCACGCGCGTCGCCGCGGTTCACGTCCTGCTCGGCGAGGATGACGAACACACCGAGGAAGCGCTGCGTTTCGCCTGGAGCGAGGTTTCCGTCGGGTCGTGCGCGCAGGGCGCCGATCTAGTGATCGAACGAACGCCCGGCGATGGTCTGCGCCTGGCCGCCATGGACGTCGAACGAGCCACAGCCGAAGCCGGGAGGAAGACATGAGCCAGCAATTCGTCGTCCAGCTGCCAAATCGACCGGGCGAGCTGGCCCATCTGGCCAAGGCCCTGTGTGCGCGCGGCGTCAACATCGTCCAGGTCCATCAAACCACCGCCGGCAACCTCACATGCACTGAGATATACACCGACTGCTGCGATGACGACACGACCGAGGTCCTCAAGAGCATGGGCTACCCCTTCGTGGCCGGTCCGGGTTTGACCATCGAGATCGAAGACACGGCCTGCGCCCTGGGCGAGGTCAGCGACCGGCTCGCCCACGCCGGCGTCAACATCAAGGGCTGCTGCATTCTGGGTCGAGCCAACGGCATTGCGACCTGGGCGCTTTCGGTGGACAAAGAGAACCGGGCCCGGGAGGTCCTTGGCATCCCGCCCGCGGTCGAGGAACCGGAGACGGTCGCGCACTAGCCTCCAGGGAGGCGCCGCCAGCTGCGAGGCGCGCTCAAGCTCAACCTCGGCGTCGGTCGGAGGCTCAACTCCAGAGCGACCGCCGACACCGATCCGTTTCGGCGCTACCGGCAATCGTGGCGGGCTACCGCGCAGCCCGCGGCCCACGGAGGCGCCGCGCGAGTTGGACGGTCAGGACGATGCCCAAGATCAGCAATACTGCAGAAAAGGTAATCCATTGCCATTCTGACGCCCGCCATGCATCCGTGTCGTCCAAGGTATGGGTCGGCCCGTACGGTAGGGACCACCAGCAGGTGGACGCACAGCCCATGCCGGCGGTCAGCAGCAGCCAGATCCAGGCAGTTCCATGCCCTACCAGAGCGCCAGCGACGCCCACGAGGGGAGGCTTTCTGAATCCGACATAGACCCAAGCCATGGCAAGAGGTATGGCGAGGAACGGGTTTAGCTCCAGTGTGGCGATACCGCCGACCAGACCGATACCCACTCCAGCCGCCCACAACCATCGTGGCCCTACCGGCGCCCACACGAGCCGGTTGAGTAGCCTCACTTCCGACACTGCAGCCATCCTCTAGCAGTCGCCAGGAAACAGGCAGAGCCGATCCCGGTGAGAGCGAGGTGCCGGTCGGTCACACTGCGTTGCGGCTCTGCGACCCTGGTAGCCCTAATCCGTTCCCTGGTTTGCGAGATGCCATCGTCGGCCTGGTCCCTAGACCACGTCAAGCCGAGATCCGTCGCGCCGGGCACCAGACAGTCCGCTCCTTATCTTCACCCGTATGGTGTAGGGCCGATTCCCCTTGGGGCACCAGGTTCGGCCCGGCGTCACGCAGTCACATGCACGAGAACGGCTGCCCTCAGGGTGTAGCTCGCACCTGAGCAGCCGGAGCCTTCGACCAACGATGCGACAGCCGTAATCGTCCAGTCGCCTGCCGGCAAATGGACCAGCGGGTCCGCGAAGAACGAGCGGTAGAAGCCGGCATTCGGGTCCTCGCCGTTGAACCCGCCGGACTTCCCGATCGGCGATGAGATCGACTGGCCGGCATCGAGATGGGAGGACTTGCAGTTTGAGGTCCAGGCCGGACCCATCTGCCTGGTGCCGCCCACCTCGTCGAACCCGAACCCCAGCGGTCCACCGCCCGAGGAGCCGAAGTCGGCGCCGCCGGACCCGGTGAGTGAGAGAGTCGCCACGCCTGTGATCGAGTCGCTCGTGTGCCAGTCAGTCCTGGGCAGCTCGAACACCAGCCGGTACCGCCCCTGGGCGTCCTCGGCTCGCGCTGGCGCCGCTGTCCCTGTCGGAGCTGCAGGTCCGGCACCACAACCAGCCATCCCCAAAGCCAATGCGACTGCCGCCAGCCCAACAGCGAACTCCTCAACGCGCCGTCTATGCATTCGACGCCTCCCTCTGCTCTGCTATGCGTTCCGGGGCCATGCTTGGACCACGCATCGACTTCCGCGTAAAACGCCAGCCCGCCAGGATCCGTTGGTGGGTGCGCCCTCGAGCCGCCTGTCGCCAAGACTTGACGTGCGTCCAATCCGCTGTCAGTTGGTGACCTCCACTCCACCATGAGGTGGCTCGGGACGTGTGGTCGCCTCCGCGCCGATGCCGGAGACGACCGGGATCTCGACGGTGACGGGAGAGGCGTAGGCGAACTTGAAGGTCACCTCGACCGTCTGGCCGGCGGTCAGAGGTGCCGACAGACCGCTCAGGACCATCTCGCCGTCGCCCGCTATGAGCTGGACTGTCTCGCCGGCCGTAATCAGCAACCACGGCATCTGCGCGAGACCTGATATTCCGGTGACAGGGTCCGTGGGTTCGGGTGGCATGCACGAGCACGTCGCGTAGAGGCCCACGGCCGTCGCGACCGGGGACGACCCTCCGAGGAGCTTATCGTCGCGTCCGGTTCCGTTGGTGATAGTCGCGCTGACGATGACGGCGTTGGGGAACCCGGGTATCGGCACAGCCTGGGCATCCGCGACGGCCATGACCGAGGCCGGCGATTGGAATGTGGCACCTGCGGTCGCGACCGGCGCGCCGCATCCGGCAACAGCCAGTAGAGCGAGCACGAAGATCGAAGCTCTGATCACGCCGATTGGACGATCGATAGCGTGCACGGGTTCCGTCGCCTGCGGGCTCTTCCACGAACGTCCAGCGCGGGCGAGCCGGGAGCGGGCGGAGTGCTCGATGCGAACTGGCCCACGGCCGACGCGGCCCGGCGCTGCGTCAACGCACCAGACCTACGTCAGGTTCGTGATGACCGCCTTGGCCCTACGCCATAGACTGCTGGTCAATTCCGTGGGCGGGCGGAAAGGGGAGGCATGTCTATGCTGCGCCGAGGGTCGATCGCTCCGATCTGGGACGGGGAGGACCGGGGCGGTCCTGACACACGCTGGGGGCTCGGGAAGCCGCACATGAACGATATCGATGGGATTGCGTCGCGCAGCGACGGGGGCAATGCCGCTTCTGGGGAGGTCGGCTATCCGGAGGCCGCGGCCGACGCCATAACCGGCTTCAGAGACCGGGGATCCGCCCTCGCGGCGCGCTGGCGTTGCCGGTGTTGATGATCGACTCTCCAGTCGGGCTTTCATCGGCCTCGGTCCAGTGTGATGAGGGGCTCGCGTTGGCTATCGCGGAGAAGGAATCCGACCGGTGAACG
Source organism: Candidatus Limnocylindrales bacterium (assembly GCA_049521175.1). Classification (GTDB taxonomy): domain Bacteria; phylum Chloroflexota; class Limnocylindria; order Limnocylindrales; family CSP1-4; genus Fen-1039. The sequence goes on along the minus strand of JBEKPB010000012.1, from coordinate 50,024 downwards.
TCTTCTCGGCGCTGGCGCTGGTCTCCTTCATCGCATACCTCGGTCTCGGCATCTTCGTGCTCGGGATCGATCCGCGGTCGCGCCGTAACCAGGTCTTCTGCCTGATGGCGCTGGGCGGTGCATGGTGGGCGCTTGGCTACGTGTTCATGCACTCGGCCCCCGATCAGGCGTTCTACCTGCAATGGCTGAACCTGGACGCATACGGCTGGATCGTGTCTCCGGCGCTGGTGCTGCACTTCTTCGTCCTGTTCACGCGCCCGCCCGAGCTCGTGCACAGGCGATGGTTCTTCTGGGTCATCTACCTGCCGGTGCTCCCGTTCTTGTTTCGGGCGCTCACAACCACAAGCCCTCTTGACGCGACGGTAGCCAGCGGCCCTCTCGGTTGGGTCGAGATCCCAGCCTTCGGGTCGCCCTGGCTCTTCTCCTACACGGCGTACGCCGTGAGCTACGTGCTCTGGGCCTTGCTGCTCTGCTGGCTGTGGACCAAGCGGCCGTCAACGAGCCAGCGTGAGCGCCGGCAGGCAAGGATCGTGGTCGGGTCGGGCCTCGTGACCCTGATCGCACTGCTCGTCGTCAAGGTCGTGCTGCCGCTCTTCATGCCCCTGCCAGATGTGTCCGCGCTGCTGGTCATGATCTGGGCGGTGGGCATCGGCTACGCAGTTGCTCGTGAGAAGTTCATGCTGCTCACGCCGGCCACCGCGGCAGAAGGCATCCTCGGGACGATGAGTGACCCGGTGCTGCTCATCGACGACGACGGGCTGACGCTGCTGGCCAACCAGGCCACCCTCGATCTGCTCGGCAGATCTGAAAGCGATGTGGTCGGCCGGCCCTGGCGGAGCATCTTCGTCGACGAGGAGGGGATCGACCTGCCCGGACTTCTAGCCGGGCCGCTTTCTGCGGGCCCGGTCCGAAACGTGGAGATGGGCCTTCGAGCCCGGGCGGGCGGGACGGTCCCGGTCATGGTCTCCTTCTCGGGGATTCGCAACTCGGAAGGCAGGCCGCTGGGCATGGTGGCGGTCTGCCACGACATCAGCGAGCGCAAGCGCGCCGAGGAAGAGCGGCAGGCGCTCGAGGCGCAGATGCAGCGGGCCCAGAAGCTGGAGAGCCTGGGTGTGCTCGCCGGGGGCATCGCCCACGACTTCAACAACCTGCTCACGGCCATGCTCGGCCATACTTCGCTGGCCCTGGAGGGCATGGCGCCCGACGCTCCGGAGCGCGAGGACCTCGGGCACGTGCAGGAGGCCGCGCATCGCGCCGCCGCACTGTGCGCGCAGATGCTCGCCTATGCCGGCAGAGGTCTCTCGGCGCGGGAGAAGGTCGACCTCAACGGGCTCACGCTGGAGATGACGGGCATGCTGCAGGTCTCGATCTCGAAACGGGCGACGCTCGTGTCCAACCTCGCCGAGCGGCTGCCGCCGATCGAGGCCGATGCCAGCATGATCAGCCAGGTGCTGATCAACCTCATCACCAACGCTTCAGAGGCGCTGGGCGACCGCGACGGCACCATCTCCGTCGCGACGAGCCTGCGCAAGTGCGACCGGGCCTATCTGTCGCGAAGCTACCTCGACGAACAGCTCCCCGAGGGAAACTACGTCTGTCTTGAGGTCGCGGACAACGGCTGCGGGATGGACGCCGAGACGCTGGGGCGCATATTCGACCCGTTCTTCACCACCAAGTTCGCCGGACGGGGTTTGGGCCTGGCCGCGGTGCTGGGGATCGTCCGCGGCCATGCCGGCGCCCTGATCGTCGAGAGCCAACCCGGCAAGGGCACGACCTTCCAGGTGCTCTTCCCGGCCGCCGAGCCGACCACGGCCGACGTCCCACCGGCCGACGACCGGGAGCGGTTGAAAGAAGGGGCGACCGTGATGTTCGTGGATGACGAGGAGTTCATGCGCGTCCTGGGCCGGCGCCTCCTCCGTCGCCTCGGCTTCAACGTCATCGAGGCTTCCAACGGCCATGAGGCGGAGCGTCTCCTCCAGTACCACGTTGCGGACGTCGCCTGCGTCATCCTGGACCTGACGATGCCCGGCATGGACGGCACAGAAACCCTGGTCAAGCTGCGCGCGATCAAGCCGGACCTTCCGGTCATCCTCTCGAGCGGCTACCAGGAAGACGAGGCTCGCGGAAGGGTCCGGGAGGCGTCCTTCTCCGCGTTCATGCAGAAGCCCTACGACGCGAGCACGCTGTCCGCGCTGCTCGGGCGCGTTCTCGAAGGGGCCACTGACTGAAGCACGTTCCGAGTCGCCGACGCCAGGCCGGCCCATCTAGTCATGCAACAGGCTGGCGGCGGTCAGGGCCTCGCGGCGGATGCGGACTTCGACTTCATCGCGGATTTCCGGCAGGACCGAGATCCGGCGCCTTGCCACAGCTGGCGACCGAACCTCGAAGGAATGGCCACGGGTTGCGTCACCGAACCAAGCCACCAAAGCTGCCATCCCCCACGAATCAGCCATCGTGCGGGCTTCCGAGCGTGCTATGAGACGACATCGAGAGAGCGCGAGACGGGGTCTCGGACCAGCGACGATGGACGGTGCCCTACGCCGACCGGATGTCGCGCCGCTCGAACGCGAGAGCGCCGACGACTGCGAGAAGGACGGCGGGCCCGCCCAGTAGGAGGTAGCGCCAGATCTCGCCACCGTTGACGAGGGGGTCGCCGCCGAGCGCCCAGCCCCACGGCGCGATCTGGCGCCAGGGGGCGAGGAGCGAGCTGAGCGGGAAGAGCGCCAGGATCAGGTAGCTGAGGTAAGCCACACTGAAGCCGACCGATTGAACTAGCTGCGGTCGGGCGACGAGACCAGCCACGGTCAGACACACGCCGGCCACGAACGCGCCCAACAGCCCGCATAGCACGACCGTGGCTATCACCGGTCCGGCGTCGATCGGCACACCGAATATCTGATCCGAGGCCAGCTGCGAAGCTAGCGCCACGAGCGTGAGCACGGCGAGCCAGGCGAAGACGGCAACGCTGCGACCGGCGAAGAAGGCGACCCGCGAGACAGGCTGGGAGACGAACAGCTCGAGGCGCCCGGCGTCCTCCTCGCCCGCGGTCGCACTGTTGGCGAACAGGACGGCGGCAGCGGCGAACACGAGCGGTATCAGCAACTCGTACAGGCCACCTCTCAGGTAGCCGGCGGGGGTCCCGAGGCCTTGTAAGCCGAAGGCGTCAAGCAGCGGCGCGGGCATCTGATCGATCGCCTGCGTGATGCCGGAGGCGCCCCGGAAGGCTGGCCAGAAGGCCACCGTGCTAACGATCAGCACCACGAGCGCGATGCTCCAGCCAAGGCCGGCCCGCCACGAGGCACGGAACGGACCGCCGACGAGCTCGGCCCACCGCCCTCTCATGACGCCGCCTCGTAGAGGTCCAGGAATGCCTCCTCCAGATCGGGCTCCTCTACGAGCAGGCTCACGACATGCTGTCCGGCGAGAACCGCGAGGAGCGGCTCGATAGATCCAGCCAGCAATGCCGTGAACCGATGGTCTTCCGTGTGTTGGTCCACGAGTTCCGGCAGCGCCGCTAGTTCTTCTACCGGCGCCGGGCCGTCGAACCACACTTCAACGCGCTGACGCGCTCGTCGCCGCAGCTCGTCCACGCCGCCGACCGCAAGCAGGGTGCCCCCACGCAGGACGGCCACGCGGTCGGCGGCTCGCTGCACTTCACTTAGCACATGCGATGAGAGGAAGATGGTCCTGCCCTGTGCCTTTGCTTCCCGAACGAGCGCCAGAAACTCACGCTGCATCAACGGGTCGAGCCCGTTTGTCGGCTCGTCGAGAACGAGCAGTTCCGCTTCGACGACGAACGCCAGCAGCAGGGCGACCTTGCGCCGATTGCCGCTCGAGAGGTCCCGCAGGCGCCGTGAGAGATCGAGGTCCAGACGTGCCGCCAGTGAATCTCGCCGCCGTGTGTCGAGGCCGCCGCGCAGACGGCTGATGGCCGCGACCAATCCCGCGCCAGTCATTCTTTCGGGCAGGCGTAGCTCCCCGGGCATGTAAGCGACCCGGCGACGGAGGGCAAGGTTGTCCCGTCGCGGGTCAAGGCCTAGGACATCGACGCGTCCCGCGGTCGGCCGGAGCAGGTCGAGCAGGCAGCGGATCGTGGTGGTCTTGCCTGCGCCGTTCGGTCCAAGGAAACCGAAAACCTCGCCGCGACGCACGTCGAGGTTGATCCCCCGAACTGCGTGCACCGCGCCGTAGTCCTTGACTAGGCCCTCGATATGGATCGCCGGACCGTCCGTTGTGAGCGCTGCCTGGCTCGTCTGCACGTCCATGCGACAAGTCTAGGTGAACGGCACAGCCTTGAGAGACTGTCGCTGACGAGGCCACGACACGACGGTGTCATGGTGTCGACGATGTGAGTGGGAACGACGCCTAAGTGCGGACTGCTCGAGGCCGTATTCCTAGCAGCTGGTTCTTGAGGCACCTCGCCAGCCATGCTTCGAACTGTTCGGCGCTCCATCCCTGGCTGTCCGTGAGTTCTGCATAGACTTCCGGCAACGTCAGCGCATCGAGGACCGCCGTCGCGTAGGCAACGTCAATCCCAGGCGTCAGCTCGGTCTCAAGCGAACGAGCCAGACGAGCGATGCCGTTGCGCCGCATGTCGAGCACCTGCTCAACCTCGGCCCGCACGGACGGATCGGTCGCGCCTGCGTCGCGATGGATCGCGACAACATCGTGCCCGAACTCCCAGCGTCGCCGGATCGAGCGCGCGAACAACTCGAGCTTCCGCTCCGCTCTGGGCTCTCGCATTGCATCCTCGTACAGCGCCTCGGCGGCCGGTTGGCGCAGGACCGTGTCGCGAAGCTCGTGGAGGATCCCCGCCTTCGAACCATAGACCGCGTACACGGTCTGAACCGCGACGCCCGCCTCCTGTGCGACGGCCTGGAGCGTGGACGCGCCGTAGCCGCGAGTGCGGAAGAGAGTCCGTGCCGCATCGGCAATGCGCCGGCGGGTTACTCCTGCCCGCTCGTCCCGCAGGGTAGGCCTCTCTTTGACATCGCCCATGTCAGTAGAGTATCAGTCTATCCATATAGAGTACAACTCCAATCACTGAAAGAGAATGGCATGTCGACAGAAGACAACATCGTCGCGTTTCGCAGGCTAATCGAAGTCGGGTTCACCCAAGGCGACCTTGGTGTCGTCGAGGAACTGGTCTCCCCCGCGGCGATCGAGCACCAGCGAGGGAGCAAACCTGGCATTGATGGCGTAAAGGCCACGATCACCACCCTGCACGACTGGTTCTCGGATTTCGAGCTGACGGTCGCCAGGCTCGCGGCCGACGGTGACACAGTCTGGGCGCTCAACCGCGCCCGCGGCGTGAACACGGGCTCGATCTTCGGTAACCCACCCACCGGCAAATCGATCGAGATCGACGTCATCGACATTGCCCGCTTCGTGGACGGCAAGCTCGTCGAGCATTGGGGCGTACCCGATCAGCTCGGCATGCTCATGCAGCTCGGGCTGATGCAGAGACCTCAGCCAGTCGGCGCACCCTGAGGCCGAGGATCCCGGATCGACAGCCCGTGCCCGCTGACCCAGGCACCGCGGGTACGTCCATCAGGGCCCATTCTCCGTGACCGCGCCGCCTTCGGCGACCGTCCCCGGTGCCAGCTTGCGCCGTACCCAGCCGGCAGCGATGTCGAGCGCCTGCCGTCCGATCGGGATGCGATAGGTTGTTAACGCGTGTCCAACACCTCTCGCACCGACCAGCGATCAGCGCGGACGCTGCTTGATCAGTCTCCCGCGCCTCGAGATGGCATGCGTGGATAGCGCGGCCACCCCCATTGCCACGAGCGCGCGCTCGGCGGTCGGCAACGGCCGCACGATCGACAGGAACTCCTGCGCCCTCGCTCGGTCGACGAGACCGAGCAGGGCCTGACCGCGTCCCGTCAGCGTCAGGGTCCGTTGACGTCGATCCTCCGCATCTTGATTGCGTTCGATGAGCTGGCGCTGTACCAGGCCATCGACAAGGCGGCTCGCCGCCGACTGGGAGCGGCCGAGGGCATCGGCCAGATCTGCGACGGTCATGGTGCCGCTGTCGGCGAGTGCGTACAGGGCCGCAAGTTGAGTGAAGCCGAGGTTCAGCTCGCCCAGCTGGGCCGCGAACCCGATGACAAGGTCGCGCCAGATGGCCCGGCCCATGGCGATCCGGTCGGACAGCTCACGCGGGTTCTGGAGACGATGGCGAGCCGCCTCCACCGGCGCCGACAGGAGCTCTCGCGCGGCGGACTCGACGGCCGCGCGGCTCGGCACGGTCAGCGTCGGCATGTGCAAGAACGGTCGTGGCGTGCCCCGCAGCAGCCGGAGTGGCGCCGTCCTATCGGGCCTCGTGCCTTCGATGTCTTGCTGCGCAGTTCCGCTTGCCGGCGCGCCCGCCGGCCCGTGCGACCCTGCCTCGGGAGTCGCATCGACGCCCACCGGCCAGGCCGTTCCGTCGTTGACGGCCACCTCGGGCGCCGGTCGCGACGTCTGACCCGACCCGCCTTCCGGCGGTCGCGACCCAAGGTTCGGGAGCTTCGGTCTGAACTGCGGCACCTCCCAAATCTACGCTCCCGGACTGATATATGCAAAGCTGCACACGTTTTCCCTCATGGTGAGGAGCTGGACCATTACGCTACGCAACCAAGTCGACCGCCGGACGGTCGGTCGAAATCGGTTCACAGCCCCGGCCGTGAGTGGTCCGCCTTCCCCGGCGCGACCCCCGAGCCAAGGAGACCAGACAGACCACATGGATCGCATCGCATTCGTATTCCCCGGGCAGGGATCTCAGGCGGTGGGGATGGGCAAGGCGCTGGCGGAGGCGTCGCCGGCCGCTGCAGACGTCCTGGCCGAGGCCGATCGGGCCTTGGGCGAGCCGATCAGCCGGCTGGCGTTCGACGGACCCGCCGAAGAGCTCGATTTGACCGTCAATGCCCAGCCGGCCCTGGTCGCGGTCTCGATCGCCTTCCTGGCCGCGATGCGCGAACGATGGGCAACCACCGGGGTCACGGCTCCCGAGCCCAGGTATGCGGCCGGCCATTCGATGGGTCAGTACAGCGCCATGGTGGCTGCCGGAGTCATCTCGCTCGGCGATGCAGTGCGGCTCGTCCGAGAGCGCGGCCGCCAGATGCAGGCTTCCGGACAGGGTCGCTCGGGGGCAATGGCCGCGATCATCGGCCTGGACAACGCTCGCCTCGAGGAGCTCGTCGCGCTGGGCGCTGCCCACGGCAGCCTGACGGTCGCGAATCGCAACGCGCCCGGCCAGGTGGTCATCTCGGGCGATCGCGCCGCCGTGGAGGCCGCCGCCGCCGGGGCAAAGGGTCTTGGCGCGCGGCTGGTCAAAGTGCTGCCGGTCTCGGTCGCGGCGCATTCGTCACTCATGGCCGAGGCCGCTACGGGCATGGCCCGCGTCCTTGCACCCGTGACCTTCTCCGACCCCTCGATCCCGCTTCTGGCCAACGCGGATGCGCGCCCCATAGCGACGGCGGCCGGAGCTCGCGACGAACTGATCGAGCACCTCACCCGCGGTGTCGATTGGATCGCCGCCGTCCAGAAGATGTCTGCCGACGGCGTCACCACGTTCGTCGAGGTTGGGCCCGGCAAGGTGCTTACCGGCCTGATCAAGCGGATCGCACCGGAAGCAGAAGCCGTGGCCGTCGACGACGCGGCGGCGCCCGGCGCCATAGCCGTGCCCTTCGTCGACGACAGGACACTCACTCACTGAGCAATCAGCGGGCGGCGTGCCCGCGGCCGAGCCAAGTCCAGGAGGATACCGATCAAGTGCGCAAGCCCGATTACACCAGGCGCGTTGTCGTTACCGGGCTCGGTGTTGTCAGCCCGATCGGCAACGACAAGGACGCCGTCTGGGAGAGCCTCGTATCCGGCCGTTCCGGCATCGGCGAGATCACGCATTTCGACACCACGCCCTACGAGCACAAGGCCGGTGCCGAGGTCCGTGACTTTGACATCACGAAGTACTGGAACTTCAAGGACGCCCGCCGAACGGAGACCACCGTTCATTTCGCCGTGGCATCCGCGAAGATGGCGGTTCAGGACTCCGGTCTCGAGATCACTGACGAGAACCGGTACGACATAGGCGTCATATACGGGTCAGGCGGCGGCGGACAGGGTCTCTTCATCTCCAACCAGGAGGTCTGGCACACAAAGGGCGCGCGATTGGTCAGCCCGTTCTTCATCGCCAACGGTCTGGTCGATGCCTCCTCCGGAACCATTGCCATCGAAACGGGCGCCAAGGGCCACAACTTCTGCCCGGTGTCGGCTTGCTCGACTGGCACAACGGCAATCGGCGAGGCCGCCGAAGCAATCCGCCGAGGCGACTGCACCGCCGTTATCGCCGGCGCGGCCGAGTCGCCGCTCCTGGAGCTCGTCCACATTGGCTTCACCAACATGCGCGGCATGGGCTCTCCGTTACCGGGCGAGCCGATCGGAACGGTCTGCCGACCCTTCGATCGCACTCGCGACGGCTTCGTACTCGGGGAAGGTGCCGGCGCCCTGATCCTCGAGGACCTCGAGCTCGCCAAAGCGCGCGGGGCCACGATCTACGCCGAGGTCGTCGGCTACGGCTCGGCCGCGGATGGCTTCGACATGATCGCCCCGGCGGACGGAGGAGAGGGTTCGACCAGGGCCATGAAGATGGCCCTCGAGCGACGCGGCGTGCCGGCAGATGAGGTGGGCATGATCAATCCCCACGGGGTCTCCACTCCTATCGGGGACAAACGCGAGAGCGAGGCCATCTGGGGTGCCTTCGGTAGCCACACGCCGAACATTCTGATCTCCGCAACGAAGTCGATGACGGGCCACATGATGGGCGCCGGCGGCGCCTTCGAGGGCGTGGCGACCGTCCTCTCCCTCTACCACCAGACCGTTCCGCCGACCCTCAACTACCGCGAGCCGGATCCCGACTGCAACATCAACATCGCGACGGAGACGATCGAGAAGCCGCTTCGCTATGCCCTCTCGAACAACATCGGCCTGGGCGGCCACAACGCGGCGGTAATCTTCAAGCACTACACAGGCGACTGAACCGGCGACGTCCGCTCGAACCACCCACCGCCAGGAAATGCTGTTGTAGCGCCACGGGGTGAGGCGTACGCTTCGAATGCCTGCGGACGACGGAGCGGCGAGGTGGGAGCGTCCCTGGGCCGCGGGGTAGAGGAGCGGCGATGGCGCGCGATCTCACGGTGGCCTGGGAACTGCTCATGGTAGTGACACGCGCGCGACAGATACTCGCGACGGCCCGGCCCCAGATCTGGGAGAAGGCGCGCCTGCCCACGGCCGAACACTTCACGATCGTGAAGGCCTCGGACGATCGGGGGCCGTGGCGTGAGTGGAACCTCAACGGCCCGGAGGCGGTCGTCGTCAGAGTGTCGATCGAGACGCTGCTTACGGATGGCCGGCGCCTGGCTAGCTGCCTGGATGTCGTCGCCGGCCCGACCCGCTGGCTCGCCCTGCCCTACATCATGCTGACCGAACGGGTTCCGCGGCTCGTCTGGGCCGGCCCGACGACCGAGCTCGACGAGTCCGCCGGTTTCGCCGGCTTCGTCGACTCGGCCGCGAACAGCCTCGTCAAGGCGACGGTGGAGCTCGACTTCGGCGGCGTCGACGCGCTGTAGGCCCGCCGCCAAACCATCCGACCGGGATTCCGCCGGCCGAGACAATGCGTTCGAGCGTGGCCAAATCTTGCCCTGGGGAATGTTTAGTAAAGTCGTCATGGTATAGTCGCGACATGGCTGACGGGATCCCCACTCGGGGACTCGACGTACCTCGGGCCCGACTCTCCGACGACGCCCTCGAGACGAGCCGCCTGCTGGTCGAGTTCCTGCATGCGGCCTACGCGATACGCCGGGAGGATGAGGACGACGGCGTCTCCCCTCGCGGGAGTGGGAACGGCGGCGGGGACAGTGCCACGGGTCGGACCGGCATCTCGAACCACGCGGTCCGGGCCGCCATCCACGTCTACCAGCATGGAGAGCGGACCGTCGGACAGCTGGCATCGGGCCTGGGGATTTCCTATGGCTGGGCCAGCCGCGTCGTCGAAGAGCTGGAGGCGGCTCGCTACGTCATTCGCGAACGCGACTCCGACGACCGCCGAATCGTCCGCGTGCGGCTGAACCCGGACGTTCTGGAGGACGTCGAGCGCGCCTATCACTGGCGCGGGCGGGCAGTCGAGGAAGCTCTCGATCCGCTCAGCGAGTCCGAAAGGGGTGCCGTACGCCTCTTCCTTCGACGCGTGACGGAGCTGCTCCGCGAGGGGGCAGCCGAGCGGCGGTAGACCGCCGTGCCGGTCCCGAGCCGGTACAATCCACACGTCGGATGTAGCCGTGCCGTGTGAGGCCTGGTTGCCCCGACCGCCGTCCCACCGGCGGACGACACTACGTTCCGCCGGGCCAGATAGCCAGGCGCCGCCAGCGGTGGTCGCCTCCGCTTGCTACACGTCCTAGGAGATGGCCCGTGCCCACCAAGGATCCTGCCCGTCGCGCTGTCGTCACCGGTCTGGGAGCCGTAACCCCGATCGGCAACACGGCCAAGGCCTACTGGGAGAGTCTCCTGGCGGGCGTCTCGGGTGTGGGCCCGATCACCCAATTCGATTCCTCGGGGCTTGACGTCCGGATCGCGGCCGAGGTCAAGGACTTCGACCCCAACGTAGCCATGGACCGCAAGATGGCGCGCCGCATGAGCCGCTTCATCCACCTGGCCGTGGCCGCGGCGACCGAGGCCGTGGACGACGCCGGCATCGACTTCGCGGCCTACGACCAGGACCAGCGCGATCGAGTCGCCGTGTGCATGAACACCGGCGGCGGCGGCATGGATCAAGTGATCACGGGCACGCAAGTCCTCGCCGAAAAGGGGCCCGGCCAGGTCTCGCCGTTTGCTATACCGGCCCTCTCGGGCTCGATGGCGGCCTGCCAGATCTCGATGAAATACTGCATCACGGGCCCGGTCCTGACCCAGGTTGCTGCCTGCGCGAGCAGCGTCATCGCCTTCATCGACGGCCTGCGTATGATCCGCGATGGCGAGGTCGACGTCGCGCTCGTCGGCGGGACGGAAGGCTCCCTCCTGCCGATCGCATTCGCTGCGCTCGGGAACATGGGCGCCCTCTCACGCCGCAACGACGATCCTACGCATGCATCCCGCCCGTTCGATCGCGACCGCGACGGCTTCGTCTTCGGTGAGGGCGCGGCGGTAGCGGTCCTCGAGTCGGCCGAGCACGCCATGGCCCGCGGCGCGAACATCCTGTGCGAGGTGATCGGCGGAGGCATCACCGCCGACGCGTTCCACATCAGCGCCCCCGAGCCGACCGGACGTGGCGCCGCCGCCGCGATGACCAAGGCACTCCGCAACGCCGAGATCGCCCCCGACGAGGTGGACTACATCGTCGCCCACGGCACTTCCACGCCGCTCAACGACATGACCGAAACCCGGGCGATCAAGTCCGCATTCGGCGCCCATGCCTACAAGACGGCCATCAGCTCGCCCAAATCGATGGTCGGCCACCTGCTCGGCGCCGCCGGCGCGGTGAGCGGCCTGGCCGCGATCGGAGCCATCCGCGAAGGCGTAATGCCGCCCACGGCCAACCTGCAGAACCCGGATCCGGAGTGCGACCTGGACTACATCCCGAACGTGAAGCGCGCCAAGAAGGTCGACACCGCGATCATCAACGGCTTCGGCTTCGGCGGCCAGAACGCGGTCGCGGTCTTCCGCCGGTTCGAGGCCTAGCCTCCGGTAGTCGATCGCGCCGAAACCAGGCGCTCGACGCGATAGTCGAGCGCGCGAAAAGCCCGGCCCCACAAGGCGTCGGGGTCGATCGATCGGGCAGTGTACGATTCGCCCGTGTTGCGCCGAATTCTCCCACCCTGGCTGCGACGCGGAGTCGAGGCCGGCGTAGTCGGCGCCTTCATCTCGATTGCCACGCCCGTGGCCTTCCAGGCCAGCCGGCCAGCGCCGCGCTTGACCCTTCCCAACGGACTCGACGGCGCGCTGATCCTCACGCCGGCGGTCGTCGCTCTGGGGGTCCTGGTCGTCGCATATCCGACCTTCCTCGCGGCCACGCGCAGCGATGCCGTGCTGGGTGCGATAGCCGCGTTCTTCGTGGCCGCCGACGCGTTGCTCATCGTCTCGTTCGTGGCTCGCGAAGCGGTGATGATCCACCCGTTGGGCCGCAACCTGCCACTCGGCGTCGTCGCTGCGGCGCTGGCATTGCCGGTCGCTGCCGCAGGCCTGCTGGTCGGGCAGCTGACCGCGCCGTTCGGGTTCGGCAGGTCAGCGGGATTCCGCTCCGCCCTCGGTGGCGCGGCCCTCGGGCTGATTCTGGTCGTCGCGGTCGCTTACACCGTGTGACGCGCGCCGGCTAGGCCGCGCCGGCCGTGGCCGCGGCCGATGTACCGGCCGATGCGGCTCGCCGTCCCAGCGAGGCGCGCCGAAGCCGCAGCGAGTTCGAGACGACGCTGACCGAGGAGAAGGCCATCGCGGCGGCCGCCAGGGCGGGATTGAGCGTCACCCCGAACATCGGGAACAGGGCGCCCATCGCGACTGGGATGAGGACGACGTTGTAGCCGAAGGCCCAGAACAGGTTCTGGCGTATGACCCGGCGAGTCTGGCGTGACAGGCTGATCGCGGTTGCCACCGCTCGCGGATCGCCCCCGACCAGCGTCACGTCGGAGGCCTCCATGGCCACGTCGGCGCCGGTTCCGATCGCGATCCCGACGTCGGCCCGCGCAAGGGCAGGTGCGTCGTTGATGCCGTCACCGACCATCGCCACTCGAAGGCCTCGCGCCTGGAGCGCGGCCACGGCGTCCGCCTTGCCGGCCGGAAGGACCTCGGCCATCACCCGTTCGGCGGGAATGCCGACGGCGGCCGCGACCGATCCGGCGACTCTCGCAACGTCGCCCGTGACCAGCCAGACCTCGATGCCGGCGTCCGCGAGCTCACGGACGGCGCTCGCAGCCTCCGGCTTGACCTCGTCCACGGTCGGCAGCGCACCGGCGAGGACGCCGTCGACGGCCAGGTAGGTCACGGCAGAAGCGGCACTGGCAGCCGCGGGGGGATCCGTGTTCACGCCACTCCCCTCGAGGAACGCGGCCGTGCCGACCAGCACCTCCCGACCCTCGACGCGGCCGCGCACGCCCCGACCTGCGACCGCCTCGAACCCCTCGACCTCTCGACGACCCAGGCCCGCTTCGCCGGCACTTGCCAGGATCGCCGCGGCCAGTGGGTGCTCGCTGCCCCGCTCTACCGAAGCGGCCAGATCTAGAACTTCGTCGCGGGTGAACCCCGGTGCCGCAACGACGTCGCCAAGCGACGGCCGGCCGCGCGTCAGCGTGCCGGTCTTGTCGAAGACGACGGCATCGATCCGAGCGGCCATCTCGAGCGCCTCGCCGCCGCGGATCAGCACACCCGCCTCGGCGCCCTTGCCCGTGCCGACCATGATCGCCGTCGGGGTGGCCAGGCCCATCGCGCAGGGACACGAGATGACGACCACTGTGATGAACGCTACAAGGGCGTGGGTTGGCCGCGGCTCCGGCCCGAGAGCGAACCACACGGCGAAAGTGAGGGCCCCCAATCCGAGGACGACCGGGACGAAGACGCCGCCGATCCGGTCGGCCAGCCGCTGGATCGGCGCCTTGGAACCCTGCGCGCGCCTGACAAGCTCGACGATATGGGCCAGCGCTGTGTCGCGTCCGACTCGAACTGCTCGGAACAGCAGCGACCCATTGCGGTTCATGGTGCCGCCGATCACCTCGTCCCCCGGCTTCTTCTCGACGGGAACCGGCTCGCCGGTCAGCATCGACTCATCGACCGCGGAATTGCCGTCGACAACGCGCCCATCCACGGGCACGCGCTCTCCCGGCCGGACACGAACCAGGTCTCCCACCCGAACCTCTTCGAGCGGGACGTCGATCTCCCACCCGCCGCGCACGATCCGGGCCGATCGGGCCTGAAGCCCGAGGAGACTCTTTATCGCGCCGACGGTCTGAGCCTTCGCTCGAGCTTCGAGCCAGCGGCCCATCAAGACCAGGCCGACGATCGCGGTCGAGCTGTCGAAGTAGGTCTGCGGTTCGATCCCGGCCGATCGGAAGATCCCAGGCGCCAGCGTGACGAAGACGCTGTAGGCCCACGCGGCCGAGGTTCCGACCACGACGAGAGTGTCCATGCTGGTCGAGCGGTGGATGGCCGCCCGCCAGGCCGCGCGGTAGAAGCGGCGGCCGGCCCAGAACTGGACGAAGGTCGCCGGTCCGATGAGCACCCAGGCCAGCCCCTCCATGCTGAGCGGGACGCCCGGCGCGTACATGAGGACCATAGTGACCGCGGCTACGGCCAAGGCGACCGCTGCCGCGAGGCCCAGGGAGCGCTGCTCGCGCGCACGCCCGGCTGCCTCGGCGTCGGCCTCGTCGACCAGGCTCATGGCTGCCCCGTCGGTCGCCTTCGGGAGCTCGCGGACCTCGTATCCTGCCGCCTCGATGGCGCGAGCCAGCTCATCGAAGCCAGCGATCTCCGGCAGGTAGCGGACCGTCGCGACCTCGGTCGCCAGGTTGACGCTCGCCTCGGCCACGCCTGGGGTCTTGCGCAGGTACCGCTCGATGCGGTTCACACACGACGCGCAGCTCATGCCCTCGATCGGCAGCTGGATCTCGGCGGATAGGGCGGTCGGAAGAGTGGGAGCGGGGCCGGCTGTCTGCATACTCCCGGGGAGTATACCGCACGAGTCGCCGCCACGACAACCGGGGCTTCTTTCCGCCGCGACGCACAAGCGTCAAACTACGTCGATGACGCCGGTGATCGCCGCCTTCACCACGTGCCCGGTCCCCTGGGGAGTGCTTCACGTGGCCACGACCGCGGACGGGATTGTGGCCGTTGGGCTCGACACTGAGACGCCGGCCTTCGTCGACGGACTCGCCCGACGGCTCCACGGCACCGTGCTACCGGCAGAGGACGGCGAGGTTCCCCCCGAATGGCGAGGGACGCTGGACGAAGCCACGCGGCAGATCCGCGAGTACCTCGCGGGCGAGCGCCGCGCCTTCGATCTCCCCGTCGATCTGCGAGTCTCCGATTGGGATCGCCTCGTGCTGTCGGGCGCGGCGCGGCTCAGCTACGGGGAGACGGCCAGCTACGGCGAGCTGGCGGGTCGGATCGGCCGGCCGGGCGCTGCCCAGGCAGTAGGCGGAGCGATGGGTCGGAATCCCGTCCCGATCCTCATTCCATGCCACCGCATCGTCGGTGCGCACGGGGCTCTCGGCGGCTATGGCGGTGACACCTACGCCGGTCGCGAGGCAGCGCTCGCCATCAAGCGAGCCCTCCTCGGCGTGGAGGGTTCCTGGCCCTCAGATTGACGGCGGTGCCGCGATGCCGGTCTCGAGGTCCTGCGGTCTTGGGCTCAGTTGGTCGCGGAGGGCGAACAGGACGAGGCCGTATCCGATGACGAGCGCCGCAAGCCAGGTGGCCAACAACACAAGCGTCGCCGCAGGCGCAAAGAGGCCCAAGAGCGTGTCGCGTGCCTCTCCACCGCGGCGGCGCCCGGCGAACCGGAAGACCCGCCACAGCCCGCGGACCAGGTAGCGCCCCAGACGGAACCAGCCGGGCGATGGGCGCGGGACGACGATCGTTTCGAAGAGGTCCCACCCGACGAGGCTCAGCAGCAGGATCCCGAGCAAGAAGGCGATCGCTTCCATGAGCGCCGATCATGACCCACGGATCGACCGAGCGCACGGATGGCTCCCCCTGCGCGACCCGGACCGCCGCTGCAGTCCTGCGAGCCGGGACCGAAGGCGGTCCGCGTTTCGCTAGTTCGCGCCCGACAGGAGCGGTAACCTGACGCCGTGCGTGCGCTCGAACTCGGGCAGCCGAGGCCGGCGGCCGAGAACCCACTCCGGTTGATCGAGCGAGACATGCCTGCGCCTGGGCAGGGCGAGCTGCTGCTCCGCGTCGAGGCCTGCGCAGTCTGCCGGACCGACCTCCAGCTGGCCGAGGGCGACCTGACGGCCCGGCGTCTCCCGATCGTGCCGGGGCACCAGGCCGTCGGCCGGGTGGCCGCCGTGGGTAAGGGCGTAACCGGGTGGGTTATCGGCGACCGAGCCGGGGCGTACTGGCTCTACGGTGCCGACGGGACGTGCCGCTTCTGCCTGAGGGGGCGCGAGAACTTGTGCGAAGCCGCGGAATTCACCGGCTGGGACCGCGACGGCGGCTTCGCCGAGGCGATGGTCGTGCGTGCGGACGTCGCCGTCAGGATCCCCGACGCCTTCGCCGACCTGGAGGCCGCTCCCCTGCTCTGCGGCGGCGTGATCGGTTATCGAGCGTTACGAGTTTGCGGTATCGAGCCGGGCGGACGCCTCGGTCTCTTCGGGTTCGGCGCATCGGCGCTGCTGTGCATCCAGGTGGCGCGCCACTGGGGTTGCGAGGTCCATGTTCGGACTCGATCGGAGACCGAACGCGAGCGCGCGGCGGAGATGGGAGCGGCCAGCGTTGGCGCGTACGCCGACCCGACACCGCCGCTCGACGCCGCGATCACCACGGCGCCGGCAGGGGACGTAGTCGTTGCCGCTCTTCGCGCGGTAGACCGTGGCGGCGTCGTCGCCGTGAACGCCATCCACCTCGACCGAATCCCGGAGTTCCGGTATGAGTTGCTGTGGTGGGAGCGCCAGCTCCGCAGCGTCGCGAACGTCACGCGCCGCGACGCCGCCGAGTTCA
The DNA here is from genome assembly GCA_049521175.1 of Candidatus Limnocylindrales bacterium. Taxonomy (GTDB): domain Bacteria; phylum Chloroflexota; class Limnocylindria; order Limnocylindrales; family CSP1-4; genus Fen-1039. The sequence goes on along the minus strand of JBEKPB010000012.1, from coordinate 33,350 downwards.
TGGAGCTGGCCGCTTCGATCCCGATCCGCACACAGGTCGACGTCTTCCCGCTCGAGGTCGGCAACGAAGCCCTCCAGGCCCTGGCCGCGGGCAGGATCCACGGCGCGGCGGTGTTGACGATGCGATGACGGCCGCGACAGACCGGGTATGCGGGTCTGGTGGACTTCGCTCCAATCTCGACCGCTCGAGGGCGCTACTGGCGCGCGACGGGCCTCATCGGGAACACGCCCACGACGGCGGGGCTTGTAGGGTCGAGGAGGAGCTCGCAGCCGACTTCGCCCGACTTGACCAGCTCACCGAGGAAGCCGGCTTCACGCTCCGGGAGGCCGACGTAGAGCGTGCCCTTTTCGACCGTCATCGGGCTGACCTCGTCCTCGATGCCGTCGATCAGGAAGCGACGGCGCAGCTCGTGGACGGGCACGTAGGGACGGCTCTTGATGAATCGCCGCATCTGGGCGAGGGTGCACGATGCCTTCTGCCCCGGGGCCTCCTGGTCCGTCGTGGCGGCCTGAACTGCGGGCCTGGGCCCGTGGCGCGGAACCGCGGCTGCGGCTCGGGAACCGGCGTCGCTGCGGGAGGCCGGATTCGGCCGGGCGGCGGCCTCGCTGCGCGAGCCGGCGCCGACCTGGCCCTCGCTTGCGGCCGGGCCGGCGATCCGCGCCGGCCGTGCCGGGCCGCCGATCCGCACCGGCTGGGTCGGCTGCGCCCCGGCATCGCCAACTGCGTTCTGACCGGCTTCAGTGGGTAGCGCGCTCGCAGCTCCGGGTGGGGCGACTACGGCCGTGCCCCCCATCCCGCGTCCGCGGCCGTGTCTTCGGGGACTCATCGGGTCAACCCGACCTATCGCCGCGCGGCGGCCAGCTCGACGGCCTCCGCAGGCGCCGTGCCGGCAAGGACCCTGGCCGCGTAGCGTTCGGCAAAGCTGCTCGCCGCCTGTTCCGGCACGATTTCCTTGATCGCGGCCTTGTCCAGCCCGTAGCCGTATTTGATGGCCGCGATGTTCTCCTCGGCGTACTTCTTGGGCAGCGCGGCCAGGAGGTGCTCCTCGGTGAACTCGACGTCGCAGACACACAGCAGTCTGCCCAGGGCGATCATGTTTCCGAAGAGGTCACGGCCGAACTTCTCGACGCCCAACTGAAGGAACGGGATCTCCTCGCCGGTCTCGCCGCGCTTCGTCAGCCCGATGTCGGCGATCACGTAGTTCGCCTTGAGGTGGACGGGGCCGCGGTCGGCCAGCCGGACGACCACGTCGGCGCACTCGACCACGAAGTTCGAAATGGGCTCGCGGTCGTATTCGAGGAACGCCTCGCTCATGCCGCCGCGCACCGACGAGTCGTAGTCGAAGAGGAGCGTGACCTCGTAGCCCATGACCGCAAGCAGGCTGGCCATGGTGTTGCCAATGACGCGGACGCCCTGACCGCCGACTCCGTCGATGACGATTGACTTGGCTGCCATCGGAATCTCCTCGCCCTGACCGCTACTCGCCCGAGCCGTTGCCGGACCCGCCGGCGCCCACTGGCAGCGGCTTGCCCTTGACGATGCCGAGCTGGTGCGACTCCAGATGAGTCGAGCCGGGAGGAGCGGCCTTGTACTCGGTACGATAGTTCTGGAGCATGTCGTTGGCGCTGGCGAACCCGATCCGCCGGCCGTTGTTCTCGATGCACTGGCTGGCCACGTCGACGAACGAGAAGCCGGGCCACTCGATCGCTTCCCTGATCGCCTTGCGCATCGGACCCTGGTGGTAGACGGTCGTCTTGGCGTAGTACGAGTTCGGGTTGGTGTTGACGACGCCCTGCAGGTTGATCGGCGAGTAGGCGGCACCGACCGGCGACGAAATCGTGTTCGTGCCCTGTGGCGTGGTGGGCCCGGTCTGGCCGCCGGTCAGGCCGTAGATCTCGTTGTTGTTGCAGATGACCGTGATGTTCGGGTTGCGGCGGATCGAGTGGAGCAGGTGGTTCCCGCCGATCGAGGCCGTGTCGCCGTCACCCGAGACCACGATCACGTTGAGCTCGGGCCGGACCGTCTTGATCGCCTCGGCGACAGGAAGCGTGCGGCCGTGGAGCGTGTACACGGACTCGAAGTTCATGTAGGCGCCCATGCGTCCGGTGCAACCTATGCCGGTGACCAGGACAGTGTTCGTCTTGTCCAGATTGAGCTCGTCCATGACCGTGGCGAGCTGCTGCATGATCAGGCCGATCCCGCAACCCGGGCACCAGATCGTTGGGAAGAGATCGGTCTTCAGCTTGTCCTTGACTGCCATAGTGGTGAACCTCTTCGGGACGCGGGTCAGCCGACCTTGGCCGGCGACGCAGAAGCTGACTTCGCTGACTTCGGCGACTCTGCAGGCAGCATGTCGATCGCATCGAGACCCTCGCGGATCGCCTCGATGCTCATTCGGCCGCCGAGCAGGGGCACGCGCTCGACACGCCGCAGGAGCATCCGCTCCACGACATTGGCGTACTGCCCATCGCTGCCTTCGATGACGATGATCTTCTTGTAGCGCGCCGCGATCTCGGTGAGCTCCTTGTCGAGAGTGGGCCAGATCCGGATCGGGCGGAAGAGCGCGAAGTGAGCGGCCAGCGGCTGGGCGATGCGGCGGGTGATGCCGAACGCGATGACCAGCGTCTCGGCCTCCTTGTTCCATCCGTACTCGTAGAAGGCGTAGCGCTCGGCGACCTTGAGGCGCTGGTCGCGCGCTTCGTAGTACTGGCGGATGAACTCGTCCGCGTCGGCGGTGGCGGGTTCGCCGTCCGGGTACGTGGCCACACCCGAGAACAGCCGGGTGCTGCCCGACGCCAGCGGTTCAATCGTCCGCGGGACTACCGGCACGTCGATCGAATCGAGGTCGGCGACTTCGTTGAGGTGCCCGAGAAACGCATCCGAGAGGATGATGACCGGGCTACAGCTCTCCTCCGCGGCGTTGAACGAATGGATCGTGTACTCGTAGCATTCGGCGACCGTCGACGGATAGAAGGCGAAGCTGGTGTAGTCGCCGGTCGAGCCGTAGCGCGCCTGGTTGAGGTCACCCTGGCCTGGCATCGTGGGCATTCCCGTCGCCGGCCCGACGCGCATGACGTCGACGATCACGGTCGGGATGCCGACCTTGTGGCCGTATCCGATCGCTTCCTGCATCAGGCTGAAGCCCGGGCCGGACGTGGCGGTGAAGGACTTCGCACCGGCCAGGCTGGCGCCGAGGATGGCGTTTGCGCTGGCGATCTCGTCCTCGGCCTGGAGGAAGCGGAATTCGGGGTGCTTGCTCGCGTACACGGAGGCCTGGGCCAGGATCTCCGACGATGGGCTGATCGGATAGCCGGCGAAGTAGGTCGCGCCGGCGCGGACCGCGCCGAGCAGCATGGCCTCGTTACCCTGGACGAGTCGCTTGGTCATCGGTGTTCCCTGTCCGATCAGGTCGGGTTGTCGCGGTCGACGTCCGGAGCGCTCTCCGTGTCGGTCAGGCCGCGTTGCGGATTGTTGCCGGCCACTGCCGGCCCGCGGGCTACGTCCGGAACGTGCGGCGCGACAGCGTGCGGCGCTGCGGCGTGCCTGGCTGAGGCGGCCTCTTCCAACTCGGTCTCCAGAGGAAGCCGACCGTTCTCGTCACGCTTGGGCAGGACCTCGATAGCGAGGTCAGGGCAGTAGCGTTCGCACAAGCCGCAGCGGATGCAGTCCGTTGCCTCGATGATCGCGTCGTGCGTCAGGAGGAGGCTGTCCTTCGGGCAGATCTCGACGCAGATGTTGCAGCGTTTGCACCACTCGTCCACCCACCGGATGTTGACGTAGTCGACGATCGTTGGGGCGCGGTGTGGTCGTCTTTCGGCGGTGTATGGAGCGATCGTGGCTGATTCTCCAGAGCGGTCGATGTACCCCGTTGGGCTTCGGCTCGTTGAAGTTTACGGAATCGAGCGTTCGAGCGCTGACCTTTGACAGTTCGGCCCGTTGGACGACGCGGCGATCGACTCGATTGGCGCTTGCTACTGGACCCGGAGCACCGTTTTGGCCTTGGCCCAGTGGCGCTCCAGCTGGTAGTAGTCCCGCTCCGGAACGGCAAATATGTGGACGATGACCGCCCCGAAGTCCAGCAGGGTCCAATGCGAGTTGGATCCGCCTTCACGACCGATGGGGCGAACGCCATCCGCTCGCAGCTTCTCCGCGATGCCGTCGCCGATGGCGCCGAGCTGGCGCTCCGAGCCACCGGAGCAGATCACGAAGTAGTCGGCCATCGACGTCAGTTCCGAGACGTCGAGCAGGACGATGTCGGCGGCCTTCTTGTCTTCGGCCGCGTCCACGATCTTGCGGGCGACCTCGAGCGCGCTCAGGCGGGCGCCTCGCTCCCGAAGCGACTCCTCGATCTCGGGCTCGGCCGGCATCTCCGCGGCAACCGCCTCCGCCTCGACGGCAGCCTCCAGCGCGTCGGCCAGGGACTCCTCGACGGCGACGGGCTTGCGCCGCCGCGGCAGGCCGTCGGGGCTGGGGGTCGTTTCGGTCGAGGTCGATGAGTCGGTCACGTCAGGCGGTCCTCCGAGGGTTCTGCGAACGATACAGCCGACGGTCGCGGATGTACGCCTCCACGGCTGCGGGAACGAGATAGCGGATCGAACGGCCGCCGGCCGCGCGACGGCGAACGTCCGACGAGGAGTAAGCGAGCGGCACCGTCTCGACACGCTCGGCCCGAGCCAGGGAAGCCGCTCCGCCTGGGAGCATGTCCGCGAGCTGAGTGGCATCCGGGAGAGGAGCTCCCGGCCGCGCGACCACGGCCAGACGGGCAAGCTCGAGTACCCTGTCCGGCTCGTGCCAGCGGCGCAGGTCCGCCAGAGCCTCAGTCGAGAGGATGAAGTACAGGTCCCGGGCCACTCCCTGGCGAGCGGTTTCGTCTGCCAGCTCCGCCAGGGTGTCGGCGGTGTACGACGGACCGTCTCGCTCGAGCTCGATCTCGCTCAGGGAGAAGTGCTGGTTTCCGGCGATGGCCAGGGCCACCATGGCGGCCCGGTCGGCGGCGGGAGCCAGTTCCTCGTCCAGCTTGTGCGGCGGCTGGGCCGCGGGCACGAACAGCACGCGGTCCAGCGCAAGAGCCTCGCGCACCTGCTCCGCGATCGCGAGGTGGCCGTAATGGATCGGATCGAAGGTGCCGCCCAGGATGCCGACCCGCAGATCGCCCGGATCGATCCAGGGAACCTCCCGGCCAGCCCGGCGAGCCGCCATCGATCGGCCGGTCGTTGGGGGCGTCAACGGTCGTCCCAGCTGTCCGGCTCCCATTCGAGCTCGGTCGAGCCTATGCGGACGGTCACTCCCGGAGTCACACCCTGCCGCCGCAGCTCTTCGTCCACGCCGAGCCGGACCAGCTCGCGCTGGAACCGCTCCGCGGACTCCTCGACCTCGAAGTTGGTCTGAGAGGCGAGCCGCTCGATCTTCCGGCCATGGACCACGAAGACCTCGTCGTCGCGCTCCACGCGGAACGAATCGCCCATGGATTCGATGCGATGGACGACCACGCCGGCCGACCCGGGCGGCTCCTCCATCTCTCCGGCCTCGGGCAGCAATGACGCAACGCGGGCGCGCAGCGCCCCCAGCCCGTCACCGTCGGCGGCAGAGATTGCGACCGCCGGGACGCCCTGGGCCCGGCGCGCCAGCTCGAAGGGCGGCCACGCCTCGGCAGCCTGAGGCTGGTCCATCTTGTTGAAGGCCACCAGCGTCGGCTTCTCGAGCAGCGCGGGGTCGTGGGCCTCGAGCTCGTCGCGGATCACGTTGTAGCTCCACTCAGGGTCGCGGTCGGCCCCGTCGACGACATGGACCAGGATCCGCGTCCGCTCGACGTGGCGCAGGAATGCGTGGCCCAAACCGGCTCCGCTGCTCGCGCCTTCGATGAGGCCCGGCACGTCGGCGATCGTGGGCCGCCGCACGTCACCGTCGCCCAGGTCGAGGACGCCGAGGTTGGGTTCGAGCGTGGTGAAAGGGTAGTCCGCGATCTTCGGTCGGGCCGCCGTCAGCGCCGCGAGCAGCGTGGACTTGCCCGCGTTGGGCAGTCCGACGAGCCCGACGTCGGCGATCAGCCGGAGCTCGAGGCGGATCCATGTCTCCTGGCCCGGCTCGCCCTTCTGAGCGTGGCGCGGAGCCTGGTGAGTCGATGTGGCGAAGTGGACGTTGCCGAGCCCACCCTTTCCGCCGCGGGCCACCATCAGCGTCTGTTCCTCGCCCACGAGGTCGCCGAGCAACTCCCCCGTCGCGTCGTCGAAGACGCCCGTCCCCGGCGGGACCTTGAGGACCAGGTCGTTCCCGGCCTTGCCGTGCATCCGCGCGCCGAACCCGCGGCCACCGGGCGTACCCTTGAAATGGTGGGCGTGGCGGTAGTCGCGCAGGCTGGTCTCGCCCGGATCCACCTTCATGTAGATGGAACCGCCCCGGCCGCCGTCGCCGCCGTCGGGACCGCCGCGAGGCACGTGGGCCTCTCGCCGGAACGTGGCAGCGCCGTCCCCGCCGTCACCGGCGTGCAAGAAGATTCGGACGCGGTCGAGGAACATGGCTCAATTCTCGCATGCGACCGGCTCGCGGCCGAGTCCGGAGAGGCTGACTCGGGCCGGTTGCGTCGTGCGCGGGCCTCGTCGAACCGTGGCGGCAGCGCGCCTTACTAGTCGAGGCTCTTGGTCAGTGTTGCCAGGAACTGGACGTTGTTGTCCGTCTTGGAAAGTCGGTTCAGCAAGAGCTCGATCCCCTCGTTCGTCCCGACCGCGGAGAGCATGCGCCGCATCGTCCAGACCATCTTGAGGACCGGCTCCTCGAGCAGGAGCTCCTCGCGGCGGGTGCCGGAGCGCTGGACGTCGATGGCGGGGAAGATGCGCTTCTCGGCCAGCTTTCGGTCGAGGATGAGCTCGCTGTTGCCGGTGCCCTTGAACTCCTCGTAGATGACGTCGTCCATCCGGGATCCGGTATCGACCAGGCATGTGCCGATGATCGTCAGCGAGCCGCCTTCCTCGATGTTGCGGGCGGCGCCGAAGAAGCGCTTGGGCGGGTAGAGAGCAATCGGGTCGAGGCCGCCGGAGAGGGTTCGTCCGGATGGCGGCAACGCCAGGTTATACGCACGCGCCAGGCGGGTGATCGAGTCGAGCAGGATGACGACATCGCGGCCGGTCTCGACCTGGCGCTTGGCGATCTCGAGCGCCATCTCGGCGACGTGGGTGTGGTTCTCCGTCGGCTCGTCGAAGGTGGAGCTGATGACCTCACCCTTGACCGAGCGGCGCATGTCCGTGACCTCCTCAGGCCGCTCGCCGATCAGCGCGACCATGAGCAGGATCTCGGGGTAGTTGGTGCTGATTCCGTTGGCGATGTGCTTGAGGAGCATCGTCTTGCCGGCCTTGGGCGGGCTGACGATGAGAGCTCGCTGACCCTTGCCGATCGGGTTGACCAGGTTGACGAGACGCTGGCTCAAGTTCTTGGCATCGGTTTCGAGGTTGATGAGAACGTCGGGATGGACCGGCGTCAGATCTTCGAACCGCGGCCGGCGGCGGGCGGTGTCGGGGTCGACGCCGTTGACGCGGTCGACGCGGATCATGCCCCAGTACTTCTCGCCCTCGCGCGGCGCGCGGACCGAGCCGCTGACGCGGTCGCCGATCCGCAGGCCGAAGCGGCGGATCTGGCTGGACGACACGTATACGTCGTCGGGCGTGGGCATCAGGCCGTGGCGGCGCATGAACCCGAACCCTTCCTCGACGATGTCGAGGATCCCGGTCGCGTAGGCATGGCCGGCCAGCTCGCTCTGGCGAACCAGGATTCGGTCGACGAGCTCTTCCTTGCCGGCCGCCTCCTCTTCCATCTCGAGGTCGCGCCCGACGGTTTGAAGCTCGTTGACGGTCATGCCGCTGAGCTCGTTGATATCGAGGTCGCGGTTGTCACCGTCCTGGAAATCGTCGTACTCGGCCATAGGCGCACGTCCGGCGGGGCGCCGGCGAGGGCGGCGGTTGCGAGAACGCTGGTCAGGACCGTTGAGGGGCATGGGGGTTGGCTCGTGTTGGGAAGGTGCCGTGCAGGCGGATCGCGCGGAATCGTTGCGCAGCGGGTGTGCACGGTCGGGGCGACGCGGAGAATACAAGCCGCGGCGGTAGACGTCAATTCCGATCTGGACGCCAGTCCCGGATTTCGGCGTCGAGGGGCCGGTCCGGCACCGCAACATCGCGGCGGCGCGGACTCGCGCTCTGGGTCAGGCCGCTTCCAGCTCGCCTGCGGTGACCGTCAGCCGCCGGGCCGATATGCTCGCTCCCGCACTGGCCAGCGTGACGCAGGCGATCGCCAGCAGATCCGGAAGATGGAGCACCTGGCCCAGCAGCACGAAACCGACGCCCGCGGCAATTGCCGGCTCGAGGCTCATCAGCACGCCGAAGGTCGCGGCCGGCAGCCGCCGCAGCGCGGCGATCTCCGCCGTGTACGGGATGGCGCTGCTGAAGAGGGCGACGACCACCCCGCCGCCAACCGCCAGGGGCGCCGCCAGCAGGGGCCTGATGTCCGAGAACCCGAGCGTCACGGGCAACACGACGGCAGAAGCCACGACCATCGCCAGGGTCAGCCCACGGCCGTCCGGCCAGTATCCCGCCAGGTGGCGCCCGGTCACGATATACAGCGCCCAGCAGAAACCGGCACCGAATACGGCGGCGATGCCGACGGCGTCGTCGGCTAAGAGGCGCCCACCGGCCAGCGTATAGACCCCGGCAGCGGCCAGCGCCACCCAGACGAGGTCGAGCCAGCGACGCGAGCCCAGGACCGCCAGGGTCAGCGGACCTGAGAACTCGATCGTCACGGCCACACCGAGTGGGATGCGCGACAGGGCAACGTAGAAGAGCGAGTTCATCGCTGCGAGGATCAGGCCGAGAACCACGCAAGAAGCCAGGGCCTCGCGCGACGCGCGGCGCAAACCAACTGGCTGGAACGCCAGCAACATCAACGCGCCGAAGACAATCCGCATCGAGACGACGGGCAGCGGCCCGTATTCGTGCAGAAGCGTGGTGGCAACGCCCGCGCCGCACTGCACCGAGAGGGCCCCGGTCAGGATGAGCAACTCCGGTGGCACCGAATCAAGCCGGGGGCGACCCTGCGCCTCGGATGAGGACTCGCTCCCGGGCGAACCATCGGCTGCGATCGCGGGCATGTTGGATTCCGCCGTCATGGAACGGGCGGTCAGACGATCCGGCTAGGCAGTCTTGCCGGCAGCCTGACGAGCGGCCTCCCAGTCCTTCTTGAACTGGACGATGCCCTTGTCGGTCAGCGGGTGGTGGACCATCTGCTGGAGGACCTTGAAGGGCAGCGTAGCGATGTGCGCACCGGCGAGTGCCGACTGGGTGACATGGAGCGGGTTCCGGATCGACGCCGCCAGAACCTCCGTCTCGATCTCGTACAGCGAGAAGACCTCGGCCAGTTCGCGGATGACGGTCATGCCGTCCTGGTTGATGTCGTCGAGCCGGCCGACGAACGGGGATACGATGCTCGCCCCGGCCTTGGCGGCGAGCAGACCCTGGTTGGTGCTGAAGATGAGAGTGCAGTTGGTCTTGATGCCCTCGTCGGCGAATCGGGAGATGGCCTCGAGCCCGTTCTCGCTCATCGCCACCTTGACGACGATGTTCGGCGCGAGCTTGGCGAAATGGCGCCCCTCGTCGAGCATCCCAGCCACGTCGTCCGAGATCACCTCGGCCGACACCGGCCCGGGCGTGATCTTGCAGATCTCCTGCAGGATCGCGTCGTAAGAGCCGCCAACCTTGGCGTAGAGGCTGGGGTTCGTCGTTACGCCGTCGAGAACGCCCCAACGGGCGGCCGTCCTGATTTCTTCTATTTCGGCGGTGTCGAGGAAGATCTTCACGTGGCTGCTCCTGGCTCGTTCGGACGGGCCGTGGCCGCATGGTTCGGAGCCCGCGCTCTTCGCTCGTCCTTCAGCCGGGATCGTACCATCGAGGCCCCCCGACTATGGCGTTAGCGATGGGCGATTGCGAATGGCGGGCAGCTGGGTGGCAACGATGCAGCCCGGCCTTCGGTCATACCCCTCGACCGAAGTGGTGAGATCGCCGCCTCAACCGGCGCTCCGGCCTGTGCCGCTCGACTTCACCATGCTTCGCGAGCTTGAAATCGTCGCTCGTCCAAGAGACGAATTAGCGAACGAAATGGTTCGGTCCGGGCGAAAGTCGTTTTCGGCGAATGAGTTGGCTACTCGCCCGGTGCCGCGCCGAGCAACTCTCCACTGTGCGGGACGAGGCGGACCGGCCGGTGGAACTCGGGCGCACGGCCCTCCGAAAGAGCCACTGCGGATCCGATGAAGCCGTCGAACAGCGGGTGTGGGCGGTCCGGGCGGCTCCGGAATTCCGGGTGGAACTGGCTGGCAACGAACCAGGGGTGGTCCTTGAGCTCGACGATCTCGACGAGCCGGCCGTCGGGCGACTGGCCCGACAGCACCATGCCCGCGGCCTCGAGGAGCGATCGGTAGCGGTTGTTGACCTCGAAGCGGTGCCGGTGGCGCTCGTAGATGAGCTCCGTGCCATACACGGCCGCAGCCTTCGAGCCGGGTGTCAGGCGAGCCGGGTAGAGGCCCAGGCGCATCGTGCCGCCCTTCTCCTCCATGGTCCGCTGGTCGGGCATGAAATCGATCACCGGATGCTCGGTGAACATGTCGAACTCGGTAGAGTTAGCGTCCTCGGTTCCCAGGACGTCTCGAGCGAATTCGATCACGGCACATTGCAGGCCAAGGCACAAACCGAGGTACGGCAGCAGATGCTCGCGGGCGTATCTCGCGGCCATGATCTTGCCTTCGATACCGCGATGCCCGAACCCGCCGGGGACGACGATCGCGTGCACCCCGCCCAGCAGCTCCTCGACGGATTCGCGAGTCAGCAGCTCCGAGTCGACCCAGCGGATCTTGACGTCGACTTCGTGTGCCCAGCCCGCATGCTTGAGCGACTCAGTCACCGAGAGGTATGCGTCCGGCAGCTCGATGTACTTGCCGACCAGAGCCACGTCGAGCGTGGGCTTGGGCCGCTTGATCAGGTCCACCAGCTCGGTCCATGACTGCAGATCAGGCGGCTGGGCCGATTCCTCGAGACCCAGCTCGCGGACGAGCAGCGCGCCGAGCCCGGCGGCCTCGAACATGAGCGGCACTTCATAGATCGTCGATGCCGTTTCCGCCGGGATCACCGCCTCGCTGGCGACGTCCGTGAACAGGGCGATCTTGTCGCGGATCTCCTGGCTGACTGGATGGTCGGACCGGAGGACGATCACGTCCGGCTGGATGCCGATGCCACGCAGCTCCTTGACCGAGTGCTGGGTTGGCTTGGTCTTGAGCTCGCCCGTGGCCGCCAGGGCGGGCAGCAGGGTGACGTGGACGTAGACGACGTTGCGCCGGCCGACGTCTTTGCGCATCTGGCGGATCGCCTCGAGGAACGGCAGCGATTCGATGTCGCCGACCGTGCCGCCGACTTCGACGATCACCACATCCGGGCGACCGTCGCGAGCGAGCTGCTGGATCCGCTCTTTGATCTCGTTGGTGATGTGCGGGATGACCTGGACCGTGCCACCAAGGTAGTCGCCGCGGCGCTCTTTGCCGATGACGGCCTGGTAGATGCGGCCGGTCGTGACGTTGGAGAGCTGGGACAGGTTCTCGTCGATGAAGCGTTCGTAGTGACCAAGGTCCAGATCCGTCTCGGCGCCGTCGTCGGTGACGAAGACCTCGCCGTGCTGGTAGGGGGACATAGTCCCGGGGTCGACGTTGATGTACGGATCGAGCTTCAGGACTGAAACGACCAAACCACGGGCCTTGAGAAGCCGCCCGATAGACGCGGCGGTGATTCCCTTCCCCAGAGAGGACGTGACCCCTCCGGTCACAAAGACATACTTCGCCATCGCGCGCAGCTCCTCCGGGGGTTTTTCCAATTCTACGGATGAGGAGGGCTTATCGCAAACCGGTCGCGTTCAGCGAGTCCGTCAAGGGTAGTCGAGCACGGCCGCGGGCCAGCGGCGGGGCTACGAGGCGCGTCAGCGGCGGGGCTACGAGGCGCGTCAGCGGCGGGCCACCGGGTTGGTCCGGCCGTGGCCCCACAGTTCGGGGCCGCAGATGAACGGCTTCGGCACGTGGCGCGGTATGGCGCCCGCCTCGGTTCGCCACGCCTCGACCGTCGCGTCGAGCCACTCGCGCAGCTCGGCGAAGTCGTGCCACTCGGTGAACGACCAGCCTTCCTTCCGGCACAGCGCGATGAGGGCGCGTTTGGCGAAGATCACGTCCGAATACGCGGCGGCGTAGCGGTCACTTTCGCCATCGCCGACGAACGCGACAGTCCGGCCGGCGGCTTGATGAGCCAGCACCCGCTGCCGCTTGCATGTCCCACAGACCAGGCAGTCGGGGTGACCGAACGGGAATGTCATCGATGCCTGGCGGCCGTCGAAGGTTGTCCTGGCGGTGACGACGGGGATCTCCGGAACGCCCATGCGAGTGAGGGCCGGCTCGATGTAGAAGCCGAAACCGTCGCTGACGACCTCGATGGGGATCTCCAGCTCCAGGGCTCGGGCTACGAACGGACGGAACGTGGGGTCGTGCGGTTGGGCTTCGGCCAGGGCCACGACCGCGTCCGGGGAGCCGGGGAGCAGCTTCACCTGGCTCTCGAAGAGCGTTCGCGACCCCACCTGGCCTAGGTCGTACAGCGCGTCGTCGTGCGCGTACCGCTCACCGATGAACGTGTAGAGGATCCTGTCGGCGACGTCGGTCTGGGCGATCGTGCCGTCGTAATCCACCAGGATCGCGAGCGGCGGCTGGCCCCGGCGAAGCGGCGGGACGGGCACCGGCGCCGGCGCAGCGGCTTCGCCGCCGGCGCGTCCGGTTCGGTGGAGTGGCATGGCGGAGAGGATACCCGCCGCGAACGGGATCGACCCGAGCGCGATCAGGGCTGGGGCGACTCCGGGTCCGCCTCCCGGCTCGCTGCGGCGCCGCCGCGCAGCTAGTTTCCGCGGTCTACCGATGGGGGCGGTACCAAGTTGGACCGTGGCACACATTGGGACCGGGTGGCGCCCAAACACCGCGTTCCGGAGCACGCTGAGCGTCGCTGCGCGCTGTTTGGGCCTCTGGGCCGCGCCCGAACACGAATCGTGCGCAGAACAATGCGCATGGCACCGCCGCCATCGGTATCTCGCAGAAGTGCGCCGGCGTCTCAGGTCATAGGCACGCGGGCGGGACCCAGCCGCGACACAAGGATGCCCACCACGATGACAGCGCCGCCGATGAGTTGGCCGAGCACGATCACCTCTCCAAGGAAGATCGCGGCGAGGATCAGCGCAAAGGCCGGAACGAGGAATTGGAACAGCATGGTTCGGGCGGGACCGAGGATCTTGACCGCCTCGAACATAACCACGTTGGCCGCGGCCGCCGGAACGAGAGCAGTGAATAGGACCAGGCCCACGGTGCCGGCGCCGACCCGCGACGTATCGAACGTGGCTGCCTGCCACAGCGCGAAGGGCAGCATGCCGAGGCAACCCAGGCCGATGGCCCACGTGGCGGTCTTCAATGGGGAGTGGCGGCGCAGGACCGGCGTCCCAAAGGCCACATAGCAGGCCCAGCAGACGGTTGCCACGAACGTCATCACGTCGCCGGCGGAGGCGCCGGTGAAGCCGAAACCATGCGTCACCCAGACCACACCCACCGCTCCCGAGAGCGCGATCGTCGCACCGGCGACCTTCGGCCTCGAGAGCGTATCCGACCCAATGGCCGCAGCAATCAGCATCGTCGAGACGGGCGTGGCCGCGGTGATAAGCGCGGAGTTGGCCGCGGTCGTCTGTCCCAACGCGGTCGCCCAGAGATCCTGATACAGCCCGAAGCCGGCCAGGCCGAGAAGGAGCAGAGGCACGATGTCGCGTCGCGGCAGGCCGACACTTCCCTCGCGCCAGCGCAAGACCGCCAGGAGAACCAGGAAGGCCGTCGCGAACCGGGCGAACGCGAAGAGCACAGGCGGCATGGCCACCAGGGCGGCCTTGACGGCGACCACGTTCGCGCCCCAGGAAGCCATTACCAGCACGACGCCAATCTCGGCGAGATAGCGAGTCCCTGCTGCAGGATGTCGCGGGCGTGCGGATCTATCCAACTCGGACGCGGCAGCGATGGCTTGCTCCTGCATCTGCGGGTCGGACGGCAGTGGTAGGTCGGACGGGAGTGGCAGAAGCCGCTCGCGGGGCTTGGTCACGCCCGGAAAAGGCGATCGCCCGGACCTTGCGGCCCGGGCGACATTCCAATGGCTGGAGTCGCGTTGTGGGTCAGACGTTCTCCTGATCGAGCTCGAGCGACTCCTCGTCACCCTCCTCGGTCAGTTTCAGCCAGACGAAGAGGCCGGCCAGCACCAGCAACGGAATGACGACGAGCGCGGCGAGCACGACCAGCAGGAACGTCGCCAGGATCTTTACGAGCTTCATGGTCCATCCTCCTACCGCCTGCCGCCGCTCCCGGGCTCAGGCGCCCGGCTAGGGCTTGGCCTTTTCGCCTCTGAGGGCCGGGGCCTGGGCGACCATCGCCTCGACCTCGTCCCGTGTGAACTCGGCAATGACGTGCCGGCTGCCTGTCTGAGTCGACATCAGGAGCCGCAACACAAACGCGCCGTCTTGCTCGAAGAAGAAGACATCGCGCGGCTTCTGTTCGTCGACGTATCGGCCGACAACGCGGAACGCCTGCTCATAGTAGCCCGCCTGACCCCAAGTGGCCGCACGTTGCGGATCGCCGCGGCGGGCGTGTCCCTCTTCCATGAAGCGGGCGATGTCGTCGTCCAAGAAGGTGAAGGTTTCCTTGCTCTGCTGGCCGACCTGTTCGGACCACGTCCCAGAGGAGGCAGTCTCCACCACCAGACCCTGGACGATGAGACCGTCCGGCGCCTCGACGACCATGACCTCGTGCATGCCGCGCTGGTCGAGAAAGGCCCCGATCGACCGCAGGACCTCCTCGAAGTCCTGGCGCGGACTCCCGTCGTAGATCCGCATCTGGATTCCTCGCGCTCCGCCGACCTCTGGGTTGGACTGTCGGCCGGGCCCTGCCGGGCAGGTCTCGCCCGACCCTCGGATTTTCGCTGCCCGTCGGTCGAGTGTACCAGCCGCCCACGCCCTCGCAAGGCTCTGCTACAGGAACGTACGCCGGTCCCACCTCTTACATCTGCGGGTACGAGAGCACGGAGCCGTAGAATGGCGTCGTGATCGGGCCGGGAGCGCCGACCGAGATGGGGTCGCCGCCATCCAGCCCGCCCGGGAACCGAGCCTCGGTTGCTGCCGGGCTCGCTCCGGGACTTCGGGAGAGGACGAATAGGGCTCGGCAGGCGCGACCTGCGCGGCCACCTATCGCGGCACTGCCGCTCAGACGGCGCATCGGGTCATCGCGCCGGCAAGGAGAGTTGGAAACGGAATGACGGAAGCGGCCGGGGATCTCGACCAGCTGGCGATCGACACGATCCGCACGCTGTCCATTGACGCGGTGCAGAAGGCCAACTCCGGCCACCCGGGCGCGCCGATGGGCATGGCCCCGATGGCCTACACGCTGTGGACCCGCTTCTTGCGCCACGCCCCAACCGCTCCGGGCTGGCCGAACCGAGACCGCTTCGTTCTGTCGGCCGGTCACGCCAGCATGCTTCTCTACTCCCTGCTCTACCTGACCGGCTACGGGCTCACCCTCGAGGATCTCGAGTCGTTCCGGCAGTGGGGCTCTCGGACGCCCGGCCATCCCGAGCACGGCCCGACACCCGGTGTCGAAGCCACGACCGGCCCGCTCGGCCAGGGCGTCGGGAACGCCGTCGGCATGGCGATCGCCCAGCGACGCCTGGCACAGGAATTCAACAGGCCGGGCCACGACCTGATCGACCACGCCATCTACGCCATCTGCTCCGACGGCGACCTCCAGGAGGGCGTCGCGGCCGAGGCGGCCTCTCTCGCCGGTCACCTCCGCCTGGGCAAGCTGGTGATGCTGTACGACGACAACAGGATCCAGCTCGACGGCCCCACGAGCATGGCGTTCTCCGAGAGCGTGCTCGAGCGTTTCGACGCCTACGGTTGGGACACGGCTTCGGTAGAGGACGGCAACGACATCGAGGCCATAGGGGCGGCCATCGCCGCGGCCAAAGCGGACGAGCGACCCAGCCTCATAGCCGTCAGGACGCATATCGGCTACGGCGCTCCCACCAAGCACGATTCGCAGAAGGCGCACGGGGCGCCGCTCGGCGAAGACGAGGTCCGCGGTGCAAAGCTGTCCTACGGCTGGGATCCGGACAAGCACTTCTTCGTCCCCGACTCCGCGCTGGACGTCTTCCGTGCCGCCGTCCCGGCGGGCGAGAAGCTGGTGGCAGAGTGGAACGAGCGGTTGGCTCGCTACCGCAGAGACTTCCCGGCCGAGGCCGCGGAGCTGGACCGCCGCTGGAGCCGCCGGCTGCCCGACGCCTGGGCAAGCGGCCTCACGACATACGCCGCCGGCGAAGGCGTGCCGACTCGCAAGGCCAGCAGCGAGGCGATAAACGCGCTGGCCGGCAGATTGCCGGAGCTCTTCGGCGGTTCGGCCGACCTCTCTGAATCCAACCTCACCGACGTTGCCGGCGGAGGCTTGTTCGAGCCGGCCGAGGCAGGCGGCCGCAACATCCGCTTCGGCGTCCGCGAGCACGGCATGGGCTCGATTGCGAACGGCATCGCGCTCTATGGCGGCTTCATCCCGTACGCGGCCACGTTCCTTACCTTCAGCGACTACATGCGCGGGGCGGTCCGCCTGGCGGCGTTGAGCTGCCTGGGAGTCATCTACGTCTGGACCCACGACTCGGTCGCGCTCGGCGAGGACGGGCCGACGCATCAACCGGTGGAGCACGTGGCGGCGCTCCGGGCGATCCCCAACCTCGACGTCATACGGCCAGGCGACGCCAACGAAGCGGCGGCGGCGTGGTGTTGCGCAATCGAGCGCCGTAACGGCCCCACGGCGCTGATCCTGACCCGCCAGAAGTTGACGACGATGGCCGGCACGGCCGAGAAGGCCCGCGACGGCGTGGCGCGGGGCGGATACGTCCTCCGCGACGCCTCCGGCGATGCCGCGAATCCGGACCTGATCGTCATCGCCACCGGTTCGGAGCTCGAGCTGGCATTCGGCGCGGCGGAGTCGCTGGAGCGGGAGGGCATCCGAACCAGAGTCGTGAGCCTGCCCTGCTGGGAACGCTTCGAGGCTCAGGATGCGGCTTACCGAGAGTCCGTTCTGCCGCATTCCTCCCGCAAGCGAGTCAGCGTCGAGGCCCTGAGCCCGTTCGGCTGGGAACGCTATGCCGGCACGGACGGGGCGATCGTCGGCATCGACCATTTCGGAGCGTCGGCACCGGGCGACGAGATATTGCGCCGCTTCGGGTTCACAGTCGATCGAGTGGCCGAGATCGGCCGGAAGGTCGTGCGCGACGGCTTCAGCGGGCGCGTTCGAACCGCCGAACACGGACCGGAAAGCTGCTGAGGAGCGAGATGAGGATCGCATTTGCGGCCGACCACGCGGGCTTCGAGCTCAAGGCCGAGTTGCTCGACCGCCTGCGGCCGCTGGGGCACGAACTGGTGGACCTCGGCGGCGATGGCTCGAACCCGCAAGACGACTACCCTGACTACGCCCGGGCCCTGGCCCTGGCGATCCTCGACGGTCGGGCCGATCGCGGCATACTCGTGTGCGGCAGCGGCGTCGGTGCCTCGATCGCGGCATCGAAGATGCCCGGAATACGGGCCGGGCTCTGCCACGACACCTACTCCGCCGGCCAGGGTGTCGAGCATGACGACATGAACGTGCTGGCTCTGGGAGCCCGCGTGATCGGCGTGGAGACGGCCGTCTCGTGCGCCGAGAGTTTCCTTGCGGCACGATTCAGCGGGGCCGCTCGCCACGTCCGCCGCGTCGGCAAGATCAGAGCCATCGAGAAGGAAGCCGCCCGCATGGAGCGGCCCGGTTAGTCCACCACGACCGGCGATCGCACCAAGCTCGGTCGGTCGCAGCAACGCTCCAGCCAAACATGAGGCCTCAGCAATGACCGAACCGACAGCTGCCCGTTCCCTCGCTCTGAACCTCACGCTCGCAGACGCGAAGCTGGATGAGGCGTTGGCCGCGGCACGCGACCGGGCCGTCACTGAGGATTGGGCCGAGCGGGCGATCGGCCGGCGCGACCCATCGGTCTGGAGCAAGGAAGAGGTCGTCCAGCGGGCTGTGGCCACGCGCCTTGGCTGGCTCGAGGCGCCGTTCCACTTCGCCGACGAGACGGCCGAGCTCAAGGCATTCGCGGGCGAGCTTCGCGCCGAGGGCTTCAGCACTGCCGTCCTCGGCGGTATGGGCGGCAGCAGCCTGGCGCCGGCGCTGCTGACCCACGTCTTCGGTTCGTCCGCGGACGGCATCGCGGTCCGCGTTCTCGACTCCACGGACCCGGCCGCGGTCAGTTCGGTCCTCGACGACCTGGACCCGCTGACGACTCTGTTCATCGTCTCCACCAAGTCCGGGACAACGGCCGAGTCGCTCTCGTTCCAGGCCTACCAGTGGGCCCGCATCGCCAGGGCGCAGGAAATGGCCGGCGTCTGGCCGGCCGAGCCGGGCAACTTCATGGCCGCGATCACCGACCCAGGCAAGAGCCTGCGGTCGATCCCCCACCACGACCACCTGCGCGAGGTCTTCCTCAACCCGCCGGACGTGGGCGGCCGCTATTCCGCGCTGACGTATGTGGGACTTGTGCCCGGCGCGCTGCTGGGGGTCGAACTCGACACTCTGCTCGACAAGGCCCGGGCGATGGTCGATGCCTGCACGGTCTCGGATCCGGCCGCGAACCCCGGCTTGGCCCTGGGTTTGGCGATGGGTGTCTTCGCCCGTGAAGGGCGCGACAAGCTGACATTCGTCATCGACCGCGAGCTGGCCGCCTTCGGGCCGTGGGTCGAGCAGCTGATCGCCGAGTCGACCGGCAAGCACGGCGTCGGCGTGGTACCGGTGGACGGAGAGCCGCTGGGCACCGTCCCGGCATACGGCAACGACCGGGTCTTCGTCCGCATCGCGCTGACCGGCTCCGCCGGTCCGGAGCCATCGATCGGCACGAACGTCGACGCCCGCCTGGCGAAGCTCGCCGCCGCCGGTCATCCGGTCATCCGTATCGACGTCGGCTCGACGATCGAGATAGGCGCCGAGTTCGTTCGCTGGGAGATTGCCACCGCCTTCGCCGGCGCCGTCCTGGGCATCGACCCGTTCGACCAGCCCAACGTCGAGGAAGCGAAGACGAACACCCGCGCCGTTCTGGCCGGGTTCGAGTCAGGTGGGAGCGCGGCCGAGGATGCGGCGTCGGCACTCGGCGTCGCCGATGAGAAGGCCCTATCCGCGGCCATCAAGGCGCACCTCGCCAACCTGGTCCCGAATGGCTACGCCTCGATCCAGGCGTACATTGCCCAGACGCCGGCGCGCGATGCGGCCCTGGCCGCGATCCGAACCCAGCTCCGCGACAGGACCCATCGGGCCACGACCGTCGGGTACGGACCTCGTTTCCTGCACTCCACAGGACAGCTCCACAAGGGCGGCGCCCCGATCGGCTGGTTCCTGCAGCTCGTGGCCGAGCACCCCGATGATCGCGAGATCCCCGGTCAGGCCTATACCTTCGGCCAGCTGATCGGCGCCCAGGCTATCGGAGATGCCCGGACGATCGAAGCCCACAAGCTCCCGATCCTGAGAGTTAATCTCGGCGGCGACCCGGACACTGGGCTGGCCGCGCTCGGTCGGGCCCTGGCCGCGGCGCTCGGGGAGGCGTGACGCAGATGGACCTGGGCTTCGTCGGACTCGGCCGGATGGGCGCCAACATGGTCCGCCGCCTGCTACTCGACAAGCACCGGATCGTCGCCTACAACCGGACCGCCGAGAAGACCCGCGAGATCATGGCCGAGGGAGCGGAGGGCGCCTTCTCGCTACAGGAGCTCGTCGGGAAGCTCGAACGGCCGCGTGCCGTGTGGGTCATGGTCCCGTCCGGAGACGCCACGGAGTCCATGATCGACGAGCTGCTGAAGGTCCTGGAGCCGGGAGACACGATCGTCGACGGCGGCAACAGCAACTTCCACGACACCGTCCGCCGCCACGACAAAATCGCCTCGGCCGGCCTCGACTTCATCGACGCCGGGACGTCGGGCGGGATCTGGGGCCTCGAGATCGGGTATTGCCTGATGGTCGGCGGCGAGCCCGAGCCCGTGAAACGCCTCGAGCCGATCTTCCGCTCGCTGGCTCCGGCGGACGGCTACCTCCACGCGGGCGGCCCGGGTGCCGGGCATTACGTGAAGATGGTCCACAACGGCATCGAGTACGGCCTGATGCAGGCCTACGCCGAGGGCTTCGAGATCCTCCACGCTTCGGAGTACAAGCTCGATGTGGCGGCCATCTCCGACCTCTGGATGCACGGATCGGTGGTGCGGTCATGGCTCCTGGAGCTTGCCGCCTCGGCATTCTCGCAGGACCCGGAACTGGCTCACCTCAAGGGCTGGGTAGCGGACTCGGGCGAGGGGCGCTGGACAGTTCAGGAGGCCATCGACCGGGACGTCCCCGCGCCGGTCATCACCCTCAGCCTGCTCAACCGGTTCCGATCGCGCCAGGAGGACAGCTACCAGGCTAAGGTGTTGGCGGCGCTCCGCAACGAGTTCGGCGGTCACGCCGTGAAGACCGAGTAGCCATGATCGACACAGCTGCGAATCCACTCCCGACCCTCGGGGCGACCGCCCGATGAGCCCACCTCGAGCGCCCAGCGCGCCACCCCCGGCCCGCACCGCACGCCAGCTCCGCGAGGCGGCCACGGCCGCCCGTCGACGCGCGCGGTCCGACGCCGACGTCAACCCCCTCCGGCAGGGGCTCCGCCTGGAGCGGGTGCCGGATCCGTGCGCCTTTGTCCTCTTCGGTGCCACGGGCGACCTCGCCCATCGCAAAGTCGTGCCGGCGATCTACCAGCTGTGGCGCACCAACCTGCTGCCTGCCGAATTCAGCCTGGTCGCGGTCGCTCGCCGGCCGTATTCCAGCGAGGCGTTCGCAGCGGAGCTGCGGGCCTCGCTGGAGAAGTACTCCCGAGTCCAGCCGATAGACGAAGCCTCCTGGTCCGAGCTGGCCAAGCGAATCACCTACCAGCAGCTCGACTTCTCGGACGACGCCGGGTTCGACCGGCTGGTCGAGGCGCTGGACAGGCTCGACGCGAAATGCGGCACGGCCGGCAACCGGCTCTTCTACCTCGCAACCCAGCCCTCGCAGGTCACCGAGATCGTGCGCCAGATTGGCCGTGTCGGGCTGGACCACGAGGTCCGCGGGGCGGGCTGGCGGCGCGTGATCGTCGAGAAGCCGTTTGGACGCGACTTCGAATCGGCCCGCCACCTCAACCACGAGGTGAACAAGGTCTTCCGCGAATCGCAGGTCTATCGCATCGACCACTACCTGGGCAAGGAGACCGTCCGCAATCTGCTCGTCTTCCGGTTCGGTAACGGCATCTTCGAACCGGTCTGGAATCGCAGTTTCGTGGACCACGTCCAGATCACAGTGGCCGAATCGATCGGCGTCGAGAACCGCGGCGCTTTCTACGAG
Source organism: Candidatus Limnocylindrales bacterium (assembly GCA_049521175.1). Taxonomy (GTDB): domain Bacteria; phylum Chloroflexota; class Limnocylindria; order Limnocylindrales; family CSP1-4; genus Fen-1039. The sequence continues at coordinate 11,803 of JBEKPB010000012.1, read as the reverse complement.
GAAACCGGCGCCAGCCGCGACATCCTCCAGAACCACCTCCTGCAGCTGATGACCCTCGTCGCGATGGAGCCGCCGTCTTCGTTCCAGGCCGATGCGCTGCGCGACCAGAAGCTCCAGGTCCTGCGGGCGATCGCGGCCCCGGACGCCGAGCACGTCCGCCGGAACGTGGTCCGCGGTCAATACGGCCCCGGCTGGGTCCAGGGCGAGCCCGCCCCCGGCTACCGCGAGGAGCCCGAGGTCGATCCGGAGTCCGAGACCGAGACCTACGTCGCGGGCCGGTTCGAGATCGACGATTGGCGCTGGAGCGGCGTCCCGTTCTACCTGCGCGCCGGCAAGCGACTTCCGAAGCGCGCTACCGAGATCGCCATCCAGTTCAAGGAGACGCCACTGCGACTCTTCCGTGAGTCCGCCGGCGACCCCACGCCCAACGTCCTGGCGATGCGTATCCAGCCCGACGAAGGGATCATGCTCCGCTTCGCGGCCAAGGTGCCGGGGTTGGGTCTGGACGTACGGACCGTAAACATGGACTTCGCGTACGACACGTCATTCGTGGTCGACTCGCCCGACGCCTACGAGACGCTGATCCTCGACGCGCTGCTGGGCGACGCCTCGCTGTTCACCCGATCGGACGAGGTCGAGGCCGCCTGGGCCGTGGTCACGCCGATCATCAACGCCTGGTCCGAGATGCAGGCGCCGCATTTCCCCAACTACGCCGCCGGATCGTGGGGGCCCGAGCCGGCCGACGAGCTGATGGAACGGGACGGCAGACGGTGGCGAAGGATCTGACCGCGCCGCGTCCACTGGCCCGCTCCGTCTCGGAGATCGAGGGCCAGCTGGGCAAGCTGTGGGCCCGCGCCGCCGTCGCCAGGGCCGAAGCGGCGAAGGCCGAGGTGGCGCTGGTCGCCGCCCAGGCCGAGGCTGCGGCTCGAGCCGCAGCCTCGCTGGCCGCCGCCGGGGAGACGATCGATGCCGCCGCCCACCACGTCGCGGCCCGCACCAGCGTTTTGAACCTGGTCGTGCTGGCCGGCGACAGCCGCACGGCGGAGCGGTGCGCGGCCACCATCACCGCGACGGCCAGCCGCCACGCATCACGGTCGCTGATCCTCTCCGCACAAGATACCGGGGGGGCAGCGGGTATCGAGGCTCGGATCGAGGCGCTGTCGCTGACCACGGCCGACGGCCGAGCCGAGACCGGGGCCGAGACCATCTACGTCACGGCACGGGGCGAGACCGGCAACCACCTGGCTTCGATCATCGTGCCGCTGCTCGTGCACGATCTCCCCGTCGCGATGTGGATGCCGAACGACCCGCCGTTCGGCACCCATCGGGCCGATCGCCTGTTGCCCATCGCCGACCGGCTGATCGTCGACGGGTCGGACTGGTCCGGTGACGGCCTCGACCTCTTGGACAAGCTGGCGGTGGTCGCCGAAGAGCGCCGCCTGGTGGTCGCGGATTGGGCGTTGCTTCGGCAGTCCCGGTGGCGCGAGGCCATGGCATCCATGTACGACCTGCCGGACTTGCGGCCGCATCTCGGGGCGGTCCGCCGCATCGACGTGGACTACGCCGCAGCCGCTCCGGGAGACCCAGGCTGGACGACCAACGTGGTCCGGCCGCTCTACCACGTCGCCTGGCTGGCGTCGCGACTGGGGATGACCGTGGTCGCTCCGCTGAGCCGGGCCGAGCGCGGGCGGCGGCTCGCCACTCTGCGTCAGCGGGACCACGCGGTGGAGGTCGTCCTGCGGCCTGTCTCGTCCGATCTCGGGCCGGGCTCGACCGCTCGGGTGGAGATAACGTCCCGACTGCGCGGCGCGGAACTGATCGGCCGGGTTGCCGCCGACGATCGGACCGTCAACGTATCGGTGTATGACGACGGCCGCGAGCGGATCCGGCGCAGCTATGCCGCGCCACGCCTCTCCGACGTCGATCTTCTGGCTCGTGCCGTGGAGGAAGGTGCCTCCGACCCTGTCGCGGTGGGCGCGCTGGCCATGGCCCATCGACTTCTAGGCGTAGATTCGGGTTCTCACAAGGCCGGATCCAACGGGCAGGCGCGGCAGAACGCCGGGCGGCCACTCGAGGACCGGGGCAACGGCTAGTTCAGGATCGGACCCACCCGCCCGGTACAGGAGCCAGGACAATGAGCGAGCAGGAGCCTGACCTCGCGCCGCGGGCCGAGGTGATGTCCGGCACGACGGTCGCTGCGCTGCCTGCTCCCAACAAAGGCGAACCCGAAATCGTTGTGGCCGCGAGCCCGGACGATGCGGCCCGAGAGGCGGCTGAGATGATCGCGGCGGCGCTCGTCGCCGCCGTCGACAGGCGCGGTCGGGCCGATTTCTGCACGACCGGCGGCAACACGCCGATCCCGATCTACCGGTTTCTGTCGCAGTCGCCCCTGGTAGATCGGATCCCCTGGGCAAACGTCCACGTCTGGTGGGGCGACGACCGCTTCGTGCCCCGCGGCCACCCCGAGTCGTGCGTCAGCTCCTTCGATGACGTTCTGCTCGGTGGCGCGGGATCGACCGGCGGCGCACCCGTGCCGTCGGCCAACATCCACCCCTTCCCGACGGACCGCGCCCTCGCCGAATACCGAGACACCCACTGGTGCGCGGCCCGATACGCAGAGGAGCTCGCCGCTCACCTGCCGCTCGTCGAGGGCAATTGGCCGGCCTTCGACCTCATCCTTGTCGGTGTAGGCAACGACGGTCACGTGCTGTCGTGCTTCCCGGGTTCGCCGGCGCTGGACAGCATGGCCTGGACGATGGGCGTGCCGGCGCCGGCACACATCGGGCCGCATTTGCCGCGCGTGACCATCAATCCGCGGCTCCTCGAAGCGGCGCCGGTTCTGGTCGTTACCTACGGCACGGCCAAGGCCGAGGCGATCGGTCATGTGTTCGGGGAGGTCAGAGACGGCCGCCGCTGGCCGGTCCAGCGCACTCGCCGGACCGGCGCGATCTGGATCGTGGACGAGGCCGCCGCGACGGGGATCCCGACCGGCATGCGCGGTATCGATCGGGATCGCCCGCACCGCTAACAACTCAACGGCCGATACCCGCTGGAATCAGAAGGACCGCCGCTCCGAAGAGCGGCGGTCCCTGTGCGTATGCAGCGAGTGACTGGTTCGCCGGTTACGCGATATCGGCCGCCTCGAACTTGGTCTTGCTCATGAACCAGAAGAAGATGACGGCACCCGTGGCCGCAAAGCCAAGAAGGCTGAGGTTCAGGATCGGATAGGAGAGGCTGGGGTTCGAGCCGCTGACCAGGGCGCCGGGGATGCCGCCCAGGTTGGCGATCGAATTGAGAGAGTCCACCTGGTCGCCTGCCTCGACGCCGTATATCTGCGGAATGATGTAGAGCATCGATGCCACCACGAGGAGCACCGAGACGATGCGGAAGGTCTTCGGGTCGTCGTCGGAATCGCCGGTCAGCTTGGCCAGAAGCGCCCAGAAGAGCACAAGCGCCGCGATCGGAGCCGTGATCGGCACGGCCAGGTCGGCGCTCATGTAGACGTTCGGGAAGAGGAAGATGGCGCTCAGGGCGAAGGTCACGACGAGCAGGCCGTCGCGAATCAGGACGTAGCTGAGCCACCATACGTCGCCGCCGAACCGCAGGGTCAGGCCCTGCAGATAGCGAATGACGTACGGGCGGGCGAAGTGGAGCGCCAGGGTGAAGGCCCACAGGATCGGCAGTATCGCCGCGACCGACAGGATCAGCCAGTACTGCGCGCCCTGGACGAAAGCTTGCTGGTCAGACATGGTGATCTCCTAGCTCTGGGCCGCGGGCTGGGAGGCAGCGCCGGCATCGCTCTTGCGCGGGGCCGACCCGGCAAGACGGAGGTTGTAGAAGACGGCTACAAGACCCATGACCCCCACGAGGAAGCCGGACAGGTAGCACAGTGCAAGGGCGATCGTCTGGTTCTGCGAGCTGACCAGGACGGAGGCCAGCTGGTTGGAGATGCTGCTGCCCACGGTCGTGACCTGCGTCCCGAGGAGATACGGCACCAGGTACAGGGTCGCGCCGGCACCGATCAGGAACGTCTGGGCGTTGAAGCTGCGCGGGTCGGCATCGGCCCTGGTCATCAGCTTGAGCAGCAGCGCCCCGAAAGCGAAGACCGCCGCCAACCCGCCGGTGATCGGCAGATCGTTGTTCTTGACGACGTCCGGGTAGAAGAAGATTAAGCTGCCCAGGAAGACCTGGAGAAGGAAGATGTCTCGCATCCCGACGTAGATCGTCCACCACAGGTCGGCGCCGAGCCGTAGGGTGAACTTGCGGGTCAGGGCGAGCATATAGGGCCTCGCCAGGTGCAGTGCGACGGCGAGCAGCCACAGGGCTACCAGGGCGGCGGCGATCGTCCCTTCGACGAACTGCTCGGCTGCGCCGAATGCTGCGGAATCCATCAGTCGCGACCTCCTGAGATCGACGGAGGAGTGCTCGCCGAAGCGGCGAGATTGGGCCGGCCGCCAACCGCCGGCGGTGGTTCGTTGGGCTGGGCACCTGGGCCGTCCCTCGGCCCGCGCCCCGACTGGACATGCACGGTCTCGCAGCGGTACACGGCATCGCACCGGAAGCAGCGCGACGCTTCCGCTCTTGCCGCGGCCGGCTCGAGGCTCGGTTGCGTGGCGGCAAAGGAGCCAGGCGTGTAGGCCGGCAACTCCATGCCGACGCGCGGCCGCGTGGCCAGGTCTACGGTCAGAACCGGTTCGGGAGCCTTGGGCACCCGGACGCTGGCCATGATCTCGGCCTCGCCGTTCTTGCTGCCGGAGAGGTATTCGTGGATCGAACCGGCGGCGCGGCGACCCGCGCCGACGGCATGGATGATCGTCTTGGCGCCCGAAACGACGTCGCCTCCAGCGAAGACGCCCTTGCGACCGGTAGCCAGGCCGGAGTCCGCCACGATCCCGGAGAAGCCGCTCGTCTCGATACCGGCACCGGGGGGCAGGATGGAAGGGTCGGGCTCTTCGCCGACGGCCACCATGACCGTCCCCGCGTCGATGGCGCGATCGCTGCCGGGGATCGGCTCGTAGACCGCACGCCCGCCCTCGAACCTGCCGGTCGGGCGCTGACTCAGGTACCTGGCAGAGGTCACGCCCTTGTCGGTGCCCTTGACTTCGGTTACGGCAGCCTCGAACAGGATCTTGATGCCTTCGTGCTCGGCGGCCTCGACCTCTTCGGACTGGGCGGGCATCTCGGCCCGGCCGCGGCGATAGAGAACCGTCACCGACGAGGCACCGGACCGGAGAGCCGATCGGGCCGCGTCCATGGCTGTGCTGCCACCGCCGACGACGACGACCGCACCCTTGATGAACGGCTTCTCGCCGAGGTTGACCTGCTTGAGGAACAACGTCGCGGGAACCACGCCCGGCAGGCCGTCGCCCGGCACCCCAAGCTTGCGGCTTCGCGAAGCGCCCGTGGCCAGGAAGATGGCGTCGTACTTGGACTCGAGATCCGCCAGGGTGAAGTCGCGGCCCATGGCGTTGTCGAGCTTGAGCTCCACGCCGAGGCCGACGATGCGGTCGATCTCCTCGCGCAGAACCACTCGCGGCAGGCGGTATTCGGGGATGCCGATGGCCATCATTCCGCCCGGCACCGGCATCGCCTCGAAGACGGTGACGGTGTATCCGAGCCTGGCCAGGTAGTACGCGGCCGACATGCCGGCCGGTCCACCGCCCACGATCGCCACCTTCTTGTTCAACCGCTTTGCGGGGGAAGCGACGGGGGGCAGCTTGCCCTGCTCGGCAGCGAAACGCTTCAGCCGCCGGATCGAGATCGGTTCGTCGAGGGTGCCGCGCCGGCAGGCCGATTCGCACGGAGCGGTGCAGATCCATCCGCACACGGACGGGAATGGGTTGACTTCCGCGGCGACGGCGTAGGCCTCGTCGTACCGGCCCTGGCCGATGAGGCCGACGTACCGACCGGCGTCCGTCCCGGCGGGGCAGGCTTCCTGGCACGGGGCTATCGGATCCACGCGAGAGTCGGTCACCATGGACCGCCAGACCTGCCAGTCCTGGGGCCGTTCGCTGACGTTCCACTGGAACAGATGGCCCCACGGTGAGACGCGGGCCGGCTTGAGCGATTCGCTGGTGACTTCGCTGAGCGGCTGCCAGGCGGGCGCCGGCTCGGCGGGCCGGTTGATCGGGCCCTGGCGAGAGGCCAGCGGGGTCGCGCCGGCAACGCCGTCGAGGAGAACGACGTGGGTCGGGCACTCGCGGACGCAGATCCCACAGCCGATGCACTCCCCGACCTGGAGCGGGTACTCCATCATCCAGTCGAAGGGTTTGCCGAAGACTCCGGCTCCTTCAACCCCGGGCCGTTGAGGCCGGCTCATGTCGAGGGCCTGAACCGGGCAGACGTCCATGCAGACGCCGCAGTTCAAACAACCCGCGTTTTCGATCTGGATCCGGTAGCCCATAGAACGCCTCGGCCATGCGAATTTGCTCGGCCTGAGGATGGCGTCCGAGGGCCCCCGTCGTACACTGCCGGAGGGAAGGAGTTGCCCTACCCTGCAAGGTGGGCCGGCTGCCCACCCCATGACCGGACCGCGGCCGATCGAGGCCGATTGGTTCAGCAGTCAGGGAGCCAGCGCTTAGGAAGAGGCCAGCTCGAAATCAGCGGCGGCGATACGACAGATCGTGGCGCGGTCGCTCGTGGGCGGACCCGTCGCGCGGAAGGTCAGGCACCAGCCCCTCGCGTACCGCCCGAGCGGCCAGCTCGGCCCGGTTCTGCGCGTGGAGCTTCTCCACGATGTTCTTGAGGTGGAACTTGACGGTGTTCTCGCTGATCCCGAGCTCGCTGGCAATCTCGCGGTTGCGCTGGCCTGCCGTGACGAGCTGCAGAACCTCGATCTCGCGATCGGTCAGGCGCTGGTTCGTCTGAGGCGTTCCGCCTGGCGTCCTGAGGAACTCGTCGATGATCCGGGCTGCCGTGGCCGGAGTGATCGCAGGCTCCCCGCGGGCGACCCCTTCGAGCATCGATCGCAGCTGCGGCGCTTCCAGGTTCTTGAGCAGGTAACCCTGAGCGCCGGCCTTGATAGCGCGGAAGAGGTCCGCCTCATCCTCGCTCACCGTCAGCATGACGATGGCGACCTCAGGATGGCGCTCCTTGATCCTGGCCGTGGCCTCCAGACCGGACACGTTTGGCATGCGAACGTCCATGAGAACGACGTCCGGCGACGTTTCGTCCACGATTTCCACGGCCGCGGCGCCGTCGGCGGCCTGGCCAACTACCTCGTGGCCCCACGCCAGCAGCAGCGATGCGACCCCGTCACGGAAGAGCGCATGGTCATCGACGAGCACAGTTCTCATGGCGTCAGTCTGCCTCCGTTGCGGCCGCAGCGGGCGATCGGACCGCCTGATGCTGCGCTTCAGGATGCTCCGTCTCACCGGACGAAGCAACTCTATTGAGTGGGTAGGTCAATGGGTCGTTTCCCACAGGAACATGTAGCTCGACCAGGGCGCCGGCGCCGGGACGGCTGCGCCAGGTGATCCGCCCGCCGACCGATTCGGCTCGCTCGCGCATGCCCGCCAGACCGAAGTGCGGCCACCGCTCCGGTCCGGTCGCGAGCAGCTCGGCCTCGAAGCCGACCCCGTCGTCCTGGATGCGCAGCACCATCCCGCCCTCTTCGACGGCCAAGGTCACGCTCACGCGCTGGGCGCGGGCGTGCTTGCGGACGTTGGTCAGGGCTTCGCGGGCGATGCTGAAGATCTCCGCCTGGACCGCTGCCGACAGCTGAGCCCTGGCAGCCTCGGCGCTGGCCTGGAACCTGACCGCAAGCTTTGACGATTCGGCGTACAGGGCCGCGTACTCCTCGAGGGCTGCAACCACTCCCCGGTCGGATGGCACAGGCGTCGAGAGGCTCAGGATCGCCTCGCGAACGTCCACGTACACCGAGCGAGCCGCCGAGGCAAGCTCGGCGAGCTGCCGTCGCGCGTCGGTCACGCGGTCTTCGGCGAGGAGCTCCTCGACAGCCTGGGACTTGGTGTTGACGTAGGCCAGAACCTGGGCCAGACCGTCGTGCATTTCGCGAGCTATCCGCTCACGCTCCGCCTGGATTGCCAGGACCTGCAGCTCACCCTGGAGCCTGGATGCCTCGAGCGCCAGACCGATCTGGGTCGCCAGACCGGAGAGCGTCTCAACCTCCGAAACGTCGAACCGGCGCCGGGCTTTGGCCGCGGTTGCCAGCCCCAACATGCCGACTCGCTTCTCGCCGTGGCCGACCGGAGCGGACAGCGCGATCCGGTATCCCGATCGCAGAAAGCACTCGAGTTCGGACTCTTCTTCCGTAATCACGCCCTGAGGCTCATCGCCAATCAAGACGCCAGGGCCGGCGCTTGCCGCTCGCAGCTTGAGCTCTCCGGCCGGGCCATCGAGGGCGAGCAGGGCGGCATCGACCTTGAGCAGCGAGCGAGCGTGGTCGACTATCGTGGCGATCGTCTGCTCGGGATCGGCCTGGCCCGACACGGCAAGACTCACGTCGTAGACCGCGCGCAGGACGGCGTTGCGAGCCTGGAGGACCTCATTCCGCTCTCGGAGGTCGCCCGCTAAGCGGTCGATTCGGCGGAAAGAGAACCCAGCCCCAGTCGCCACCACGACGGTGACGACAGCGAGCACGAGCAGTGTGTGGAATGGGAACGGCAGGACGGCGTCGAAGACAGTGTCGCTCAGGACTTCGACGGTCCCGACGACGAGGACAGAAGCAACGACAGCGAACCAGCGGCGACGATACATAACGGGGCCTCGGGAACGGGTCGCCGACATCTGCTCTCGGCTCGGCCCACTCATTCGGGGAGCACTATGCGCCGAAACGGGGCGGCTGGACCTGAATCGGCCTGCCTGTCCTGTGCTGCGGCACGAACCTTTCGGGAGTAGTAGGACCACGTCTGGTGGCGCTTCGCGGATCCACCAGATATGTCGTAGCGACCGGTCGGATCCGTTGACGGCGGGCCCGAGCACCCGGATATTCGTGGCGACATGATCGTCACGACTAGATCCCCGCAAGAACCGGAACGAACCGACGGGTCCAACGGGCAAGGTGCCGCCGAGGCAGCCAACGCCGACGACTCGACGCCAGCGGCCGAGATGACTGCCGTCGGGGCAGCCAAACGGGTTGCTCGTCTCTTCCCGGAGGTTTACCGGCGCTACCACTGGGCCAACCGAGTCCAGGGTGGCGAGCTGCCGGTCACGCGCCGGGCGCTGGAGGTGCTGCAGCATCTCTCGGCGAGTGGGCCGTTGACCGTCGGTGAACAAGCGGCGCATCTCGGTCTGCGGCGCAACTCCGTGTCGGAGCTGCTCCAGCGTCTCGAGGCGAAGGGTCTGGTCGCCAGAATCCGAGACGAGCGCGATGAGCGTCGCGTACTCGTCTGGTTGACCGACTCCGGGCGCAGCGTCGTAGCCAGAGTCGGCCAGGTTCTGGCGCCCGATCTGATAGCTCAGGTCATGGCGACTCTGTCGCCCGAGGAGCGAGCCATCGTCGTCCGCGGCTTCGAACTGCTCGCTTCAACGGATATCGCGAACCCACCCGCGGCGACCCGATCGGGAGCCGCACGCAAGACTGAAAGGAAGAAGCTCCGATGACTGTCACGATCAACTGCGAAAGCTGCGGCATGCCTCTTGCCGGCGCCCAGGATCACGCTCTCTCAGACGCATCCATTCCTTATTGCGGCTACTGCGCGCCCCAAGGAAAGCTATCGACTGTCGACGAGCGCCTCGAGCGCTTCACGCAGTGGACGATGCGACAGGAGGGCCTCGACTACACGGCCGCCCGTGAGAAGGCCCGCGCCTACATGAAGACTATGCCGGCCTGGAAGGACGCACTGTAGCCGGTAGTCCAGATCGCATGGTCGGAGGCCGCCGGGCGAACCGGTTCAAACGGCGGCCTCACGCTCGAGCGGGCTCAACCACCGGTTCTCGTGCTCGCGGCTGACTCGAAATCGTGCTGCGGGCTGATCCCGCCTGGGACGTGGCGCGGATAAGATCGGTCGATCAAGCGGATCTCTGATCATCATCTGGAGTCAGTCGTGCCAAACATGGACTTCGTGGGCTGGATCGTCGTGGGCTTCCTGGCCGGAGCCCTCTCCGGCGCCGTCGTCGAGAAGGGCCCGCACGGATGTCTCGCAAACACCGTCGTCGGCATACTGGGCGGCCTCCTCGGCGGCTGGTTCGCGACCGAAGAGCTGCACCAGGACAGCACCCATGGCTTCCTGGGCGCCTTGCTGGTGGCGTTCCTGGGCGCGGTCGTGATCCGGTTGGTCCTCGACGCCCTCGAGTCCGACGGTCGAAACGGCCGGCGCGGCGAGCACCGCTGAGCTTCGAGCCGCTCGGCCGCAGTGGCAGACGCCTACCCGTTTCGCCAGGCTGGACTGGATTGGACTTGGCCAGCGCCACTGCCCGAGATCGCGGTAGCATGCTCGCCACAGATCAGGCCGCCCGGGGCAAGCTGCAGCTCCGGACCCGGGATAGCCGCTCGCGCACAAGGCCCCAAGGAGGGCGACGATGACGACCAGCAACATCGACGACGCCGTGTCCGCGAAGTCGCAGACGCCGGCGGCAGCGGTTCCTGCAGAACAAGCGGCTCCTGCAGAACATAAGGCTCCAGTCGAGCGCCCGTACTCTCCCGGCCTCGAGGGAGTGATCGCCGCCGAGACCGCAATCGGAATGGTCGACGGCGCGAACGGCCGCCTCCTCTACCGCGGCTACCCGATCGGGCAGCTCGTCGAGAAGGGAACTTACGGCCGCGTCGCGGAGCTCTTGTGGACCGGCGAATGGCGCAAGAGCGCGAAGCTGGTCCCGGGCGAGATACCTGAGCCGGTGATGTGCGCGTTGCACGAGCTGCCAAGCCACACCCATCCCATGGACGCGCTCCGAACAGCCGTGTCCGTCTGGGGTGCGTGGCACCGGCCGCACTGGCCTCCGACCGTCGACCAGGCCCGCGAGCTGACCGCGTTCGCCCCTTCAGCCCTGGCCGCCTTCCACCGCCTCCGCAACGGCTTGGACCCGGTCAAGCCGAACACCAAGCTCTCTCTGGCGGGCGGCTTCTTGCAGCAGCTCACCGGCAAGGATCCAGACCCGGCTGCCGCCCGCGCCCTCGACGCATACTTCATCGTCGGCGCTGAGCATGGTCTCAACGCCTCCACGTTCACCTGCCGGGTGATCATCTCGACCCGTTCCGACCTGGCGAGCGCCATCTGCGGCGCAATCGGCGCGCTCAAGGGGCCGCTCCACGGCGGCGCCCCGGCCGAGGTGGTCAGCCAGCTCCACGAGATCGGCTCACCGGATCGCGCAGAGAAATGGGTTCGCGAGGCCATTGCCCGCGGCGACCGGATCATGGGCTTCGGCCATCGCGTCTACCGCGCCTACGACCCTCGGGCCGCCGCTCTTCGGAAGGTCGCCGAAGGCATGTCCGACATGGCCGACTGGCTCGACACCGCCGTCAAGGTCGAGGACGTGGTCCTGCGGGTCTTTGGCGAGCTCAAGCCGGATCGCGTCATCAAGACGAACGTGGAGTACTACGCCGCCGCGGTCCTCCAGGGCGTCGGCCTCCCGCCGGATCTCTTCCCGCCGACGTTCGCCCTGGCCAGGATGGCCGGCTGGAGCGCTCACGCCATCGAGCAGGCATCGGCCGACAAGCTGATCCGACCGGACGCGCGCTACGTCGGTCCGGCCGAGATGGACGTCCCCTCGCTCAACTCTCGCTAGTGTCGGGATTCAGAAGTCGCTGTCGGCTTCCGCACCGCTTTGGCGAGGATTTCGTCGGCGGTCTTGACCCAGGCGAACGGGCTCGACCCGGCGTTCCATTGCGCTGTGAAGGTTGATA
>JBEKPB010000011.1:0-110914 GCA_049521175.1 Candidatus Limnocylindrales bacterium | reverse complement strand
ACCGAGCCTTGTCCGCTCTGCGGACGATCTCGCGCATTGGTCGCAGGTCCAACAGGATCCCGAACGCTCGATCGATCACCGATCCGCCAAACAGCGATTTGGTTCACAGGCTCTTAGCCTCGAAACCGTCACCTGGACAGCTCGGGCTCGCTGCCAAGAGCGGCGCAGGGAGCGAGCGCTGCCGCCTCGTCGAACCTCAACGGTCGGTGCGGGGCACCAGCTGATCGAGGATGGCGTCCGCGGCCGCGTACGGGTCCAGGTCGTGCGCCGCGACGCGCTGGAGCAGCTCCCCGGCGACGGTTCGCCCCTCCACCCCGTCCTCGTCAGAGGAAGCCGGCTCCGGCGCTCCTTCGAGGGTTCGGACGCGCTCGTGCAGACGGTCGACCAGCACCGCCCACACCTGGGCCTCGGCGCGCCGCATCCGGGCTCTCTCGCCGCCGGCCCCACCGGTCGCGGAGCGGTGACGATCGATCGCTGCCAGGAGCTCCACCACTCCTTCGCCCGTCGCCGCGGTTGTCACCAGAACCTCGGGCCGCTTCGGCAGCGGTCGCCCGGGACGAGGCTCGCGCGGAGCGTCGGCGAGCATGGCGTGGAGCTGGCCGGCGGTCCGGTGCGCCCCCGGTCGATCGCCCTTGTTCACGACGATGATGTCGGCCACCTCGAGCAGGCCCGCCTTGATGGCCTGTATCTCGTCGCCCATCTCGGGTGCTTCGACGACGACCGTCGTGTCGGCCGTGGCGGCCACCTCGACCTCGCTCTGGCCCGTGCCCACCGTCTCGATCAGCACGACGTCGAAGCCGGCGGCGTCGAACACGGCGGCGGCCGCGGCAGTCGCGGACGAGAGCCCGCCTGCATGGCCGCGAGAGGCCATCGATCGGATGAACACCCCGTCGTCCGAGGCGTAGGCCTGCATTCGGACGCGATCGCCCAGGACGGCGCCGCCGGTGATGGGGCTCGAGGGGTCGACCGCCACGACCGCGACTGGACGTCCGGCGCGTCGCAACTCGGCGATGAGGGCGGCCACGAGCGTGCTCTTGCCCGCGCCCGGCGGGCCGGTGATGCCGATGAGCTGGGCGTGGCCGGCCATCTTGTGCAGCCGCCTCATGGCGGCTTCGGCGAGCGGCGTCCGGTTCTCGACCGCCGTCAGCAGGCGAGCCAGAGAACGCCTGTCGCCTGCCAGCGCGGCATCGCAGAGTTCCTCGGCTCGCGCCGCAACCGTCGCGTCGTCAGCGGCAGGGGCGTTGGCCTCGGCCACGCGGGTTCGAGCTAGCCCCGCGGCCGGGCGTTGGCCCGCAGGAAGTCCGCCACCTGGGCGATCGTCGTGCCGGGGCCGAAGACAGCGGCGACACCACTCTCCTTGAGTGCGGGCACGTCGTCGTCGGGGATGATGCCGCCGGCCGTGATGAGCACGTCGTCCATGCCGCGGTCGCGCATCAGGCTGCAAACCCGCGGCACCAGCGTCATGTGCGCCCCGGAGAGGATCGACAGGCCGACGACATCCACGTCCTCCTGGAGAGCCGCCGTGACGATCATCTCGGGCGTCTGGCGCAACCCGGTATAGACGACCTCAAAGCCCTCGTCACGGAGGCCGCGAGCGAGAACCTTTGCTCCGCGATCGTGCCCGTCGAGGCCCGGCTTGGCGATGAGCACCTTGAGCGGTCGGTCCGTCATGCCCGAATGATAGCCGCGGCGAGGCGCAGCCCGCCGCGTCACTCAGAGCGGCGCGGCTCGCTAGCCCCAGTGCGGCGACTCGGCGTCGGCCGCGGCCTCCCCGTCGACATGGACGCGATCGCTCCTGGGAGCGCCGCAGATGCCGCAGCGACCGGAGGTTCCGGCGGGGATCGGGGCCGGTGTATACGCGGCTTGCATGCCGGGGGCCGCGATCGGGGGCGAAAACGGCATCAGGTCCACGCGCTCGAACACGTGAGGGCCGGGGCTTGTCGGTTTCCATTCGTGACTGTCCCCCCCAGTGAATACCCAGACGGCGTGGCGGCGGAAATCGTCAGATGCTCGGCACTGCCCGTTGGCGCTGCAAGACTAGAACCACCCCTGGGCCAGGACTATGACCGAACCCTCCACGCCTCGCGCATCCGTCCGGTCCTCGTGGTGGCCGCCGGCGCGAATGCGTTTGACGCATTCCGAGCACAGGAAGCCGCGTGTCCCGTCCGGCAACTCCGCGGCGTGCCGGTCCGAGTAGAAGCTGCCTCCCATGGCCGTCTCCTCACCGCACGAGAGGCATGGTTCTTGGTGTGGATTGGACTCATTCGGATCGATGATCATGTCGCACTCCCATTGCCGCTGCCCGAAGCGATCGCTTCGCTGCAGTTCGAGCTCGGGCGGCCGCCCCGTCAGACCCTCGGGACCGCTCGTTCAAGGTGGGCCATGAATTCGTCGCGAGTTTCCTTGGAGCTCCGGAAGGTGCCCAGCACGCTGCTGGTGACCATCGCAGCGCCGCCTTTTTGGACGCCGCGCATCGCCAGACACAGGTGCTCTGCTTCTACGACCACGCCAACGCCATATGGGTTCAGCCTGGCCTGAAGGAAGTCGGCGATCTGTTGAGTCATCCGCTCCTGAACCTGGAGCCGGCGGGCGTACATCTCGACGACCCTTGGGATCTTGGAGAGTCCGATGACCCTCCCTCTCGGCAGGTAGCCCACGGAGGCGGTGCCGAAGAAAGGCAGCATGTGGTGCTCGCAGAGCGAGTAGAAAGGAATCCCCTTGATGACCACCATCTCGCTGTAACCGACGTCGAAGACGGCGCCGTTGATCAGCCGATCCGGGTTGACACGGTAGCCACAGGTCAACTCGAGCCACATCTTGTGCATGCGCTCGGGGGTCCGAAGCAGTCCCTCGCGATCGGGGTTCTCGCCGATCTCGAGCAGGATCTCCCTGACCGCCCGCTCGACCCCAGTCGGCTCACGACGCGGCATCGCGCGCAACGACTCGTCGGTCGCGCCTGCCCGATCGGGACTCTCGGCGTCCCCGCCGTCGTCATCGCTCTCGATCGAGTCCACGAGCTGGCGGATGTGGGCGTACATGTCGAGCTTGTCGTCGGGCGGCTGATCGGGCGGCATGGCTGGGGCTCCTTTGGTCCAATGCTACGCCGTGCCCGGTCTTCGGTCGCAGGCCCCAGACAAACCCAAGCATTGCGCGCGAGCGCCCAGAGGCTGGCTCTCGGGCGGGTGACCCGCGACTACGCCAGCCGCGGGCGGGCCGTAGCATATTGCGATGGCAAAGCGACCCAGGGATAGCTCGCGCCGGCGATCGAGCACGGGCTCTGTCCAACGTTTCGAGGAGCTGGTCGGCCGCGCCCTCGACGCCATTCCCGAGCCGTTCGCGCGGGCGCTGGACGAGGTGGCCATCGTCATCGACGACGAGCCGTCGGCGGGCCAACTCCGCGAGGCCGGGCTCGGACCGGACGACGGACTCTACGGACTGTACGAGGGTGTGCCCCGGATCGAATACGGCGCCGACTGGGCATTCGTGCCTAACAAGATCACGCTCTTTCGGATGGCCCTGGTGGAGGACTTCCCGGATCCGGCCGACCTGGAACGCGAGGTCCGCATCACCGTCGTCCACGAGCTGGCTCACCACCTCGGCATCGATGAGTCGCGGCTGCACGAGCTGGGGGTGGATTGATCAGTTCGGCGGCGGCCGCGCCGGTGGCCGCGCCCGGGATCGGCCGCCCTGCCGACAACGCCATCGCCCGCCGTCGGTGGCCCGTTGAGTCAGGGGTGACTGAGCCGGCGGACGAAGGACGGCCCGGGGCGCCATCGCCCGCCGTCGGTGGGCCGTTGAGTCAGGGGTGACTGAACCGGCCGCCGAAGGACGGCCCGGGGCGCCATCGCCCGCCGTCGGTGGGCCGTTGAGTCAGGGGTGACTGAACCGGCGGACGAAGGACGGCCCGGGGCGCCATCGCCGGCCGTCGGTGGGCCGTTGAGTCAGGGGTGACTGAGCCGGCCGCCGAGCAACCCCGCTTCTCCGCGGTCGCCTCCCTAGCCGACGGCCGGCGGTACGTCCAGCGGCGCCGCGCCAGCCAGCAACTCACCTAGCCTGCCCGTCTCGACGTTGCCGCCGCTGAAGACCACGCAGACCCGCTCTCCGTCGTGGATCGGCACCTTGCCGAAGAGAACCGCTGCCAGAGCCGCGGCTCCGGCCGGCTCGACGAGCTGCTTCATTCGTTCCAGCGCGAAACGGACGCCCGCCAGGATCGTGGGATCGTCGAGGAGCACTATCCCGTCCAGGTAGCGCCGGCCCATGGCGATGGTCCACTCCCCGGCGAACGGTGCACCGAGCCCATCCGCCACCGACGCCGGTTGGATTCGCACGATCTCGTTTCGTTCCAGGGCAAGCGACAGGGCGTTGGATCGTTCGGGCTCGACGCCGTAAACGCGCACGCCGGGCCGGGTCTCCTTGATCGCGGCCGCAGTGCCGGTGCAAAGCGCCCCGCCGCCGATCCCCGCAACGACGACGTCCACCTCGGGCAGGTCGTCGAGGATCTCGAGGCCGATTGTCCCCTGCCCCGCCAGAATCCACGGATCGTCGAAGGGCGGCACGAAGGTCAGACCGCGCTCGGCCGCAACTTCGTCCATCCGCGCCCATGTCTCGCCCACGTGCTCGCCAAAGAGAATCACTTCCGCACCGTAGCCACGGCACGCGTCGACTTTCGAGCGAACGGCGCCCGCCGGCATCATCACGACGGCGTGGACGCCGGCCTCGTGGGCGGCCAGAGCCACTCCCTGGGCGTGGTTTCCGGCGGAGAGGGTGATCACGCCGGCGGCCCGCTCGGCCGCGGTCAGAGCGCCCATCTTGTTGAGCGCGCCGCGGATCTTGAACGCGCCGGTCTTCTGGAGATGCTCGGCCTTGGCGTACACGCGCCCGTCGGCCACGCGAATGCCACGCGCCGCCAGCACTCGCCCCGCCGTCGAGGACGACAGAATGGGCGTGCGTTCGATACGGCCGTCCAGGACGCGCCTGGCTTCGTGGAACCGTTCGAGCGGGACGATGTGATCCGGCATCAGGCGAGTATGCCAGGCGCCCGGCTGCGAGGCTGGGCCGCTCGCCAACGAAGATGCAACCCGAGCCCGGCCCGAAGCATCGATACAGGTAGAGCACAGAGGGAGGCGGATGGAGCGAGCGCTCGTCGAGAGAGCCCGATCGGGCGATCGCGCTGCCTTCGATTCCCTCGTCCGCAGCCGGATCGATGCCGTGTACCGCACCTCACTCGCAATCCTCGGGAACCAGGCTGACGCCGCAGACGCAACCCAGGAGGCATTCGTCTCGGCCTGGTGCCACCGCGACGCCCTGCGCGATCCCGACGCCTTCGACGCGTGGCTGGGGCGGATCAACCTCAATGCGTGCCGGCAGCATCTGCGGCGCCGAGCCCGGACCCGCGTCCGTGAGATCAGCCTCGACGATCCAGAAGGCGACCGCGAGGCGGCTGCGACCGACCGACCGCTGGATGACCGAACCGCCGACGCCGACGTGTTCGATCGAGCCTTCGCCCGGCTCTCGATAGACGATCGCGCGGTCCTCGTCCTCCACCACCTTCATGAACGGCCCGTTGCCGAAATCGCGGCGACGCTCGCGGCACCCGAGGGGACGATCAAGTCCCGACTCCACCGCGCGCGTGCGGCGCTTGAGTCGGCGCTCGCGAAGGAGTCCCGGTGAGCAGCCAGCTTCCGCCGATCGACCCGAACATCCGTGGGCATCTGGCGCGACGCTCGGCCGGTCGACTTCCCGACGGGTTGCTGGCCGAGGTGTCCGCAGCGCTCGATGAAGCCCGGGACACCCGCCCTGGGGCTCAGTGGCCGCGCCCGGCGTGGAGCATCCCTCGACTCGCCGGAGCCGGCGCCACCGTGGCGCTGGTCGCGGTCCTTGTTCTCGCCGTCGCTATCCCGGCCTTGCATACGGCACCGGCCACGTCGCCGGCCAGTTATCCCGACGGGCGCGCCCTCTCGACCATCGAGCTTGCTTCCCTCATGGCCGGCCCGGCGCTGCCGATGAACACAACTGTGGTGGCATCCGCCACAATCGATGCTCGCACGGACGTCTGCCCAATGGACCGGTACCCGACACTCGGGGTCGTCGAGGGCATGGCGTCCCAAGTTTGCGTGATGGGCGCGACCGTTCCCGTCGGTCTGGGCGCGCCCAAGACCACCGGCGTCTTCGCTTTCCGATACCTTGGACCCGGATATCTGGGACTGCTCGGTGAGATCACGCCGGCGTCGACGGGGCTCGCCTTCAAGGTCGCGGACGAATGGCCCCTCGCCGGCAAGACGTTCCTGGTCGAGGGCTGGCTCGGGGTAGTCGAGTTGACTGAGTCGTGTGCCTCGGCACCGACAGCCGGCGACGTTCTCGATCCGAACGGCGAAGACTGCCCATACGCCGACTGGCTCGCCGACGAACCGGTCGATGCATCCGTGGCCGCGCAGACCGGACTCGGATCCTCCGAGACGGCCGGTTCGGGCTCACCCCTCCTGCCTGTCCCTGAACGTCACGTCGAAGCCGGTGGTGTCCATCAGATCGACTCCGTGCCGCGGAGTGTGGGCGGCACTTACGGTGTCTACGTCGTCCGCTCCGTCACCGAGCAATGCCCGTACGCCTCGCCGCAGGAAAATCGCGGCTGCGGCGCGTGGCGAGTCCTGGCGAGGGTTGCCGACATCTCCATACCGGAACTGAGAGCCTCGCCGGCGCTAACTCCGACGCCCACGACCGCTCCGCCCGCGACGCCGGTCGCCGCGCCGACGCAGGCCCGGCCGATCGCCCCGACGGGGCTGATCGGGCCCGGAAACCGACCCCTGACAGCCGCGGAGGTTTCAGCCCTCGTGGCCGCCGATCCGGGTCATCTCGTCGGCCGGTACGTGATCGACAAGCGGCCGTGGTGCCAGACGACGTGCGAAGACTTCGAGGTGGAGGTCGCCGACAGGGTGACGCCTGGCTGGACGGTTGGTCAGGGCGAGCAGGGCGAACTCTTGAACTCGGGCCCGGATGGAATGGTGTGGACGGTACCGCAGGTGCTCGCGGCTTGGCCCAATCGACCGGGCATTTACCTCGTGGACGCCTGGATATCCGGGGCCTCGATGGACTCCTGCGACGTCGCCGGCTCACCGTGCTACGAGGTCTCCTGGCTCGGATCGACACCTGGCGTTCAGCAGCTTGGCCTGCAACTCGGCGCCTATCACGAATTCGGCGCCGGACAGGTTGGAGGTGGCGCCTCCATTCACGGCCTCTTCCTGGTAGAGATCTTCCCCGAGATCCAGGCGTGCGGAACAGGCCCTGCCAGCTCGGGCGGGGCGTGCGCCGCGGCTGGGAAGATGGCCGCTCGATTGGAGCCGGCCGTTCTGCCTTGACCGGGCGACATTGAGGACGCTCAGCCCCGCGCCGGTGGCGTTACCATTCGGACACAACGTCGCAGCCGAGGCCGCCACGCGGCCGCCACTCAGGAGTGGGTCGAATGCCGGGCTTCACCCCGTTCACGAGCAACTACCAGGACCTCTCGACCAACCAGGGCTACCAGTTCGAATTCCGCTGCGACATATGCGGCAGCGGCTACAGAAGCGAGTGGCAGAAGAATCTGCTTGGCACCGGTGCCTCGATCCTCGGCGGCGCGAGCAGCATCATCGGCGGGCTCTGGGGAGCACGCAACGCGGCCGACGCGGCTCAGGACATCACCGACCGGGACGCCCGGGACAAGGCACTCCAGAAGGCTTCCAACGAGATCATGCCCTTGTTCCACCGCTGCGTGCGGTGCAACAACTGGGTGGACGAAACCTGCTTCAACAAGCAGCGCGGCCTGTGCGTCAACTGCGCACCGAACCTCGCGACTGAGATGGAGGCGGAGCGCTCGTCCGTCGAGCTCAACCAGATGCGCCAGGCCATGCAGGGTCAGCAGGTCTTCTCGGGCGACCTCAGCGCTCGAGCCACGGAATGCCCCAACTGCGGCAAGCCGATCGGCAGCGAGAAGTTCTGCGGCAACTGCGGCACTGCTCTGGGCACGCCCAAATGCAGCAAGTGCGGCGCCGAGCTGGCGGCCGACACACGCTTCTGCGGTAACTGCGGCAACAAAGTCGCCTAGCGAATCCTGCAGAAGTCAGCTCGAGTGATCGCCGGGCAGCGCGGCCCTCGAATACGGCGCATCGACGGCGATGTCGTCGGGCGTTCGGACGACGACCATGCGTAGTGGCTCGGCCGGGCTCCGATTCATTTCGACGTGGACTTCGCCGGGTTCGACCCACACGAAATCGCCGGTTTCGGCGTCGAGCGCCTCGCTCTGATCCGGACCCACGAAGAACCGCGCGGATCCATCGACAATGAAGATCGCCGTCTCCGCGGGCCCGTGATGGTGCGCGCCGGAGACGGCGCCGGGGGCCATCTCCGCGTAAGCCACCCAGAGGTTCTGGGCTCCGGTGTTACGCGAAATGGCAACTCCCCGCGAGAACGCCCCTCGTGAGGATCGCTCCTGATCGATCGGGCGGATGATCCGCATTGCGTCGTCCCTCCTTGCGAAGAGGGAGATTATCGGCGGCCGTCCGGCGTCAGCGGCTACGCTCCGGCAAGTGTCCCGCAGACCGTACAGAAGCGGGCGCCCGCGGGGAGTGCCGCGCCGCAACCGCTGCATGCGCCAGCCGACTTTAGAACGGGCGGGGCCGCGTCCGGGTTGATTGGCGGGCGGGGCGGAAGCGGCGGAGTGGCGGGCTGAGCCGCTGCCCCGGAACTGGCAACGTTCGGCGCGGGCGCGGCCGGCGATGACGCGGCAGGCGCCGCGGCACCCGCCCCGGCCGTCGTGGCGGTGGTTGCAGCGCCCGGAGGCGGCGCGATCAGCGATTGGCCGCACGACGGGCAGACGACCCAGGTCGGGTCTTCGACGATCTTGCGGCAGTTCTGGCAGCGCTTGGGCGCGAACGGGTCCACCTGGCCGCAAAACGGGCAGGCAGCGACGGCCCGGTCGATGAACCTGTCGCAGTAGGGGCACGGGTGCTTGAAAGTCGGCATCGTCCGCTCCTCCTAGCCTAAGGTGCCCGAAGGCTTGTTCTTCGCAGTTGACGAGTTCTCGGGGCCGGTCGCGGCCGCGGTCGCCCCTGGATCCGCACTGGAGTCGGCGTCGCCATCGACGGCCGCGCCCGAATCGCCGCCACCGTCGCCGTCGTCGGCGCCGGCCTGCGAGATCGCCGCTTCCTGAGCCGCGCGGCCGGGCCACTCCGCGGCCTCGTCTCGGGCGGTCGCGTGCCAGCGGATCAGGTCCGCCACCGCCGCCGACCAGCTCGCCGGGTCACGATGGACGATCCGGGCCACGAACCTGCCTCTCGCCCACGCCAGAGTCGGCAGCACCGCCAGGGCGAGCCGGTAGCGAAGGTACTTCGGCAGGCGCAGTTGATCGGCGGGAAGCGCCATCGGCTCACGAAGGAACCGGCAGTCGACGAGAGCCTCGCTGATGTCCCGAACTGCCTGCTCCGCCGCAATCCCCAGCTTCTCGGGCGGTTCGCCCTTGTACTGCGCCCGCGGCATGACGCGGTAGAAGTAAGTGGCGTGCGCGCCGGCGGTCACCAGCTCGAGAGCAACCAGGTTGCCGGGCATGGCGATCAGGAACCAGATCTTCGGGTCCGTGCCGCCCGGATCCACCGGCGACATTGCGACCCACCTGGGCGCGGCCGAACCGGCGGTCGCGCACAGCGATTGGTAGCTCTCGGCGAAGATCGGCTCCCCCAGGACCGCCGTCTCGACGATCGGCCAACCCGCGTCGCCGAACACCTCGGGTCGTGTCGGCCGGCCGTCCACGAGCGAACTCGAGGCCTTCTGGCGGACCCCGAAGGGCGCGTCCGGCAACAGCTGCTCCACGAAACCCGCGGCGTCGTCGAAGGCGCCATCGCGCAGCTTGCCCAGCGTGTCGTGCATCCGGGTCGCCGCCGCGCCGAGCCCCCGCAGCGTCAGCGTGCCGGGCGAGCCGTTCACGGCCACTTCACCGGGGTTCGGGGTGGTTACGGCGTCGATCGATGCGCGCCGGAAGTGAACCCAGGTGGCGCGCTCGTCGAGCGGGCAGACCACGAAACCCCAGGGATGGACGACGAGCTGGCCTATGCCCGTCGTCGCGGCAGCCGGCCCGTCTGGCCCGGGACCGAGCGGGTCGATCGTGGGCTCCCAGGCGAATTCGACCAGCTCGGCTGGATCGTCGGGCACTTTCACGAGGCCGTCGGAGAGACGCTGCTTGAGCCGAAGCTCTCGCAGGAGCCGAACCATCGGCCCGAGGCGATCCCCGAACTTCTCGAGCATGAACCGCATCGCGTCCGGGCCATCGCCAAAGACGAGCAGCGCCGTCGACTGCTGGATCGCGATGAGGCTGATGTCGCGGAAGCCGGCTCGGATCGGCCGGCCGGTTCCGATGGATAGCGTCACTCCGGTCGAATCGATGCCGACGGTAGCGGGCTCGAGCGCGGCGTTCGGTCCCGCGGGCCTGCCTTCGCCATGGATCTCGATCGCCTCGAGCTTCTCTCCGCCGCCGACGCCGGCCATGTCGCGACCCGTCTGGGAGCGGACGTCGCGGGCATCGCGGCCGCCGACCCGCATTCCGCGCGGGTCTCGGGCATCGTGACCCTGCAGACCACCGACACCCAGGACGCTGGCCAGCCCCTGGAGCCCGCCTGGACCTAGCCCGCCCAAACCGCCGGCACTTCCGGCCAGCCTGGGGTCGCGCGGATCGCCGCCGACTCCAGGCCCCCGCTCTCCTCCGAAGCCACCGAATCCGCCGCTGTCGTCCATGCAGTCATCGTAGCCATAACCGTCCATCTCGGCGGGGCCTAGGCTGCGCGGTGGATGCCTCGGCCGGGTAGGTCGATCGCCGCCGCGGCTATGTGGCCGCCGGCGGACGGGTCCGACTCGGTCGCCGCAGGGCGACGGCAAGGACTCCGGCGACCGACGCCACGGCCAGAAGCGGGACCGCGGCCTTCGCGGCACGCGGCGGCAGCACGAGCGCGAAGAACGGCACCGGATCGCCCCATTGCTCCTGCAGCGGTCCCATCGGGCAGTCGCCGCGCCCAATCACGAGCCCCACGCCTTCGATCGAGAGGAATGCGACACTCGCCCAGAGACGTCGATCGCGCCGTCTCGTCGCGGCACAGACCCAAATGTAGCCGAGGCTCGTGAGGCCGACCACGGACCACGCAGCGTGTACCACCCGGAAGGTCCTGGCACGACGACGGCCAAGTGTTGCCCAGCTCACGGCCAGAGCATCCCATACGGCGGCGTGCCTTGATTGGGAATCCGCGCATGCGGCCGACGAACTCACTTCGGCCAGCTCGCCCGGGCTGCGCGGCAGCGCGGCCGGTTCAGTCACCCGCGACTCATCGGGCCATCGAGGGCGGGCGACGGGGAGCTTCGTCCTGGCTCGTCGGCCGGTTCGGTCACCCGCGACTCATCGGGCGGCGACGGGTCAGCCTGGGCGGCGATGGTCGGGCGACCGCCGGCGCGGACCGGTGCGTGACGTCTGTCTGGCGGATGCTCACCCGGCCGCCTCATGCTCACAATCTGCTTGCGTCGTTGCGCAAACTGTCGTATGGTTGCGACATGCTCGACGTTGGCGATCTGGAAGTGTCCAGGCAGCGAAGCGCGGCGGTGGCGCGAGCCCTCGCCGATGCCAAGCGCCTGTGCGTGCTCCAGTCGCTCGCCGACGGCGAGCTTTCGGTGCGCGAGCTGTCCGACCGGGTCGGCTGCCACGTCCCGAACATGAGCCAGCACCTTGCGGTCCTGCGGAACTCGGGCCTCGTCCTCACCCGCCGGGACGGCAACGCCATCTACTATCGGCTCGCGGATCCTCGGATCCTCGAGGCCTGCCAACTCCTCCAGTCAATCGCTGGCTGACCCCAAGCGGCGGTCGAGACCGTTCAGGTAGAAAGGACCATCACCAGGTGGCCGAAGTCAAAGCAGTCACGGACGAGACGTTCGAGCAGGTCGTACTCAACGCAGAGCGACCGATCATCGTCGACTTCTGGGCATCGTGGTGCGGCCCGTGCCGCATGGTCGCGCCCGAACTCGAGCGCATCGCCGAGAAGTACTCCGGCTCCATCGATGTTGTAAAGATGGACGTCGACGCGAACCCGGGAGTCTCTCAGGCCTTGCAGATCATGACCCTGCCCACAATCGCCTTCTTCCGCCCCGGCCAGCAGCCGATGGCGGTCGTTGGGGCGATGCCGGCCGAGCAGTTCGAGGCGAGATTTCAACTCTCGCAGTACGCTAAGCCCGCCAGCTGAGCGACAGCTCGCGCAATATCGAATGCCAAACGGAGCCTTCCCCTCGACTCCGCCTAACGACCCCGGCCTCCCCCCTCAGGCCGGGGTCGTGCTATGTCGTGGCCGGCGGACCACGGAGGCGGCCGCACCGACCGATTAGTGGAGCGAGGTGCCGCCCGGACTCGACTCTCCGGCCAGGCGCCACGCGCTCTCGAACCAGGCCGTGACGCGGTCAAGCGTGGACGGGTCCATCTCGGTCGGGGACAGCGATATCCACTGCGACCCCCGGCTCGAGCGCGCCGTGTCCGGCGTTCTCAATGCGGCATCGACGACTTCGGGGCGGAGGCGGAAGCTCAGGCTACGACCCTCGCGGGCGGCGAAGACGAGGCCGCCCCGGGCGTAGTCGACGGCACCGCCGGCGACCTTCCTCTGGACGCCATCCAGCTCCGCGGCCTGACGGTCCATCGCCTCGGGTGCGGTTTCCGTCGTCGCCTTCCCATTCGGTCCGTGGTCATCGGTCATGCGCTTCTCCTGGCTCGTTGCAGGCGTTCGGTGTGCTCGTGCAGGCATCGGAGGGACTGACCCGCCCCCGACGGGCGGCGGATCAGCTGCCGGCCGTGTCGAGAATGGCCCGCAGGTCCGCCTCGTGTTCGGCGTAGTGCTCAGTCGTGCTGCCCAACAGCGACCTCAGGCGCTCCGAATCCTTGAGCCAGCGCATTTCCGGCACCACCGTCAGGTAGCCGCGAAGCTCGCCAGGTAGCGTCGAGAAGCGGCGCCGGATCTCGGACATCGGCAGGGCGGCCCATTCGGCCTGGTAGCGGGCGTTCAGTACGTCTCCCTGGTCCTCCCACTCCTTGTTGATGGCGCTCAGCTCGTCGAACACCGGGCTCTTCGGGCCGACCGCCAGCTCGCGGGCGATGTTGAGCCACCATTCGATCCAGACGCCGAGGTGCGCCATCAGATCGCGACCGGTCCAGCCGTGCGCACCGGCCAGCGGTCGCTCCAGCTGTTCGTCCGTCAGCTCCAGCAGTGCCTCGAAGGGCCGCCAGGCGTCGCGCTCTTCGTCCAGGAATGACAAACCATCGGCATACATGGGCCGATAGTAACGCGCGGCGGTCGTGACGGGCGCTGCCATCACGCACGCCGCGGCGGCAGGGCATGAAGCGGTGCCAGGACGCGCCTTACTTAGGAGTCCTTGGGCCGGGATCGTAGGGGCCATTGAACTTCGATCGCGCCCGACTAGCCTGGAAGTTGGCCGCCGAGATGCACCGAGGGTGCCAGGGGCGTCGGACACGGATCGGGTCAATCGCGACCTCCGCTCTTGAGACGAATGGCCGTTCGTAAGAGGAGGCCGCCGGAGCCGGTCACGACCCGAGCAACCAGGATTTTCGGCCAGCATGGGCTCTTGGTCGGCGGCCCGGTGTAATGCCCCATAGAGGGGTGGAACGGCTCGCTCGCACGCCGGGCGGGCCGTTCCGTTTCTGCGGCGCTCAGCCGCGGGGAACGAACGTGTCGAGGCGGGGACGCCGAGCCGGGCCAGCTGCCAGGAACCGCAGTACGACCCGTGCCGCCAGGCTGATCTCGGGGTCTCGGTCGATCGTCCGGACGATCCACTCGACGTAGGACGGCTCGATCGCAGCCACCTCGCCCAGCGTCAGGCCCGCGAACTTCCCAAACTTGAGGCGCGTGCCCAGCGCCTCGGGCAGCGTCGGCAGATCGGCCTCCATGCTCGGGCCGCGTCGCCGGTGCGTCGGTCCAGTCGGTGTCGAAGCTCGCGGTGGCTCGTGCCCGTTGATCGATCGCGGCCGCGGCGGCAGCCCTGGGAGTGGGCTGTGGTCCAGAGGCCGCAGCGTGGCGTTGCGCGGCCGAAGGAGCGCGCTGGTGTCGATCCTGGCCGTCACCGGTCGGACTGAGCTGTGCCTCGAAACCCATCCGGGGCGACCGGAAGCGCCCTCGGTCGCACCACCCGTGCCACCGTCGCCGGGCGTGCCACCACCGCTCGGCACACCCCCTCCGACATGTGCCGCTCGCGCAGCAGCGTCCCGATGCACCCGTCGTTTCTCGGGATCGCGCAACTCCTGATACGCGGCGTTGATCTCCGCCATCGTCCGGGTGGCGCGCCGCTCCACGGCCGGGTCGCCGCTCGCGATGTCCGGATGGTGCTGTCGGGCAAGGCGCCGCCACGCCGTTTTGATCGATTCCATGGTCGAGTCCGGGGACAGCCCGAGCACGACGAAAGGGTTTCGCGGCATCCCACCAGTCTACCTGGGGTGGGGCCACCGCCCCGCCCGACCGATGCCCGCGGCGGCGCCGGCTGCCGCGGTCCCGGCTGCCGCCGCCCCGCCCGACCGATGCCCGCGGCGGCGCCGGCGAGCGCATCCGCGGCAGCCGCCGCCCCGCCCGACCGATGCCCGCGGCGGCGCCGGCGAGCGCATCCGCGGCAGGATCGCTCTTGACATGCCGGCCCGTGTGGCGTCCCCTACCCTCATGTCTCGACCCAAACGCTCCCACCGAACTCGATGGCTTCGACTGGCAGCGCTCACCGGCGGCGCTGCCGCGCTGGCGGCGGCGCACAGGTTCGCCCTGCGCTATCGCGAGCGCGTCGGTCTCCCGCGCCGCAGTCCAGTGGACACCACGCCTGCCGAGTTCGGGCTGGCATTCGAGGAGGTCACGATTCCCGCCGACGACCACGAGCTCGGCGGCTGGTTCGTTCCGGCAGAGCCCGCTGCCGCCCCTCGCCGGCGCCACGCTGCAGCTGAGGTCCCACCGGCCGCCTCGGGCCTGGCGGTCGACCGTCGACCGGCGATCGTCATCGTCCACGGCTGGGAATCGAACCGCGGTCGAACGTTCGCCCACGTCCGATACCTCCACGCCGCCGGCTTCCACTGCCTGGTGTTCGACGTACGCGGCCACGGCGACAATCCGCCCGAGACGCTGCCGGTCAACGTGCCCGAATTCGCCGAGGACACGGAGGCGGCGGTCTGCTGGCTGGCGGCAAGGCCGGACGTGTCCACCGTCGGGGTGTTGGGCCATTCGATGGGCGCCGCGGGTGCGATCGTGGCCGCCTCCCGAGAGCCGTTGATTCGGGCCGTCGTCAGCCTCTCCGCCCCGGCCGACCTGGTGCGGACGACCCGCAAGACGTTCGAAATGGCCGAGATGAGCATCCCCGAGCCCATCGCCACGCCGCTCGCCTGGATCACCGCCGTGGTCTTGCTCGCGCCGCGGCGCCACTCGCTGACCGACGCGAGCGCCCTCGTGGCGGCGGCCAGATACCGCGGGCCGCTGTTCCTGGTCCACGGCGCCCAGGATCACGGCGTGCCGGTGGAGCACCTCGAACTGATCGGGCGGGCCGCGGTCGACGAACGGTCGGAAGGGGATCCGTCGGTAGAGACGCTCGTGCTGCCCGACTTCGGACACCGCTGGTTGTACGAGGACGCCGGTTGTCGGCGCCGAACTGCGGCGTTCTTCGCGACCTGGCTGGGTGGCCCGGTCTCACCGGAAGCCGCCGGGGATCGTGCTGCCGCGTGCGTCGTCGAACGCCCGAAAGACCCGACCTACGGCTTCGGTGCGTTGCCCGGCAAGACGCCTTCAACCGATCCAAGCCTTTCCTTCGACTGAGAATAGGAGCGGCCGTGACGCGAGGCTCGGGCGCCCGGAGGCACCGGGCCGAGCTCGCCGCACGCATCGCGGCCGCGCGCAATTCGCTACACGGAGGCATCGATGGACACCTGGCAGGCAATCGACACCACCCGAGCGATACGCAAATTCAGCGATCAACCGCTCGAGCCGGAGCACCTTCTGCGCATCCTCGACGCGGGACGGCGATCCGGCAGCTCGAAGAACCAGCAGAACTGGGACTTCATCGTTTGCACGGACCGTGACCATTTGGGCAAGCTTGCCGGGGTGGGTCCGTATGCCGGCCACGTCGCCGACGCCGCCGCGGCAGTGGCCCTGGTCGTGCCCGATCCGGCCACGCACGAAGCCCCGTACTCGATCATGTGGGACCTGGGCCGGGCTGCCCAGAACATGACCCTCGCCGCCTGGGAACTCGGCATAGGCAGCGTTCCCGCCACGGTCTACGACCAGGCGCTGGCGCGCGAACTACTGCGCTATCCAGCCGACCGCTGGTGCGAGTTCATGCTCTCGTTCGGTTATCCCCTCAACCCCGAGGCACTGACCTGGGCGAAGCGGGCCGGCGGCCGCAAGCCGCTAGAGGCAATCGTGCATTACGAGCACTGGTAGATGTCCGCCAAGCTCACGCCCAAGGTCATCCTCGAGGGGACGCGCCTCACCCACAAGACCGATCTGGCGTTCGCGCTCAACGAGCACCCGCGGATAGTCGGACCACGCCGCTACCCCTACCCCTCCCCGATCATCTCCGGGGAGTGGTGCGCATTCACGCCGTACCCGTGGGGCCGCGGCCTTGTCAACTTCGCCGCCGACGAGGAGGCTCGGGCGCTCGAGACGTTCGCGACGTGGGTGCACCTGTTCGAGCTGATGCCGTACTACTCGTGGATCGTCGACCGGTTCCACCTCTCGACTCGCGCCTGCCAGCGAACCGAACGTGGTGTCGACTACGACTTCGGCTGGCTCGAGGATCGCCTGCTACCCCTGGGCTTTCACATCGTTCTCTGCGTTCGGCGCCCCGAGACGTTCGAGGCGGCGCGCCAGGAGCGGCTTCGGGTCTCCGGCAAACCGAGCCAGTACGACGACCTGAGCCCTTTCATCACCGAACAGGAGCTGCTCCGTGAGCTGGCCCGCGAGTCGAAGCTGCCGGTCCTCGAGCTGGACGTTTCGGACGACGACATCGACGCCGCATGCGACCGAGTGGCCGACTGGATAACCGACACTGGTGGTCTGTGGGCGCCTGGCGGGAAACGGCAGACCGCCTGACAGTTGGGCGTGGGTCAGACGTCCACCTGAACGTTTCGGAACCACCGGGAAAGTGAGAAAGCCGCTCATCGCGCTCGCGGTGTTGGCGACCGGCGGCGGGGCCGCGGGCCGGGCAGACTCAGCCCTGGTTGATATGCTTGCTGCCATGCTTGGATCCGTGCCAGCGCACCCCTCGACGGTCGCCTCGGCGCCGAACCGCGTTGGTGCGGAGGCTCCCCCATCCGGACGTGTCGGGCACGCCCCCTTCAACCACTCCCGCTGCGATCGAGACTGTCGATGTGATTGACGACGACGTTCCCTCGGGCTCCCGACTCCGGTCCGGACGGTCCAGGCGCTGGAAACTGCCGCCCCACGACGACCCGAGAACCGACTCGGCGATTCGGGCATTCGTCCGAGGCGACGTATCCGAGAGAGAAGATGCCGATGATAAGGAGACACTCGTCGGTCCGACGAGCGGCTTCGCGACCTGCCGGGCGTGGGACGAGGCCTTCGTCCACGAGCAGGACCGCTTCGCCCGCTATGGCCGGCCGGTGACGCTCCTCGTCGCTGAGCTCGAAGGCCTCGACTCGCTCGCCTCCATACTCGGCCAGGACGCCGCGGACCGGCTCGTCCCGCCCGTCGAGGCGGCGATGCGGCGGAACGCCCGCATCGCGGATTCCCTCGCGCGCACCGGGCCTGCGCGTTTCGTCGCGTTGCTGCCGGAAACGGACGAGGTGGCCGCACGAAGCTACGCCGAGCGAGTGCGCTCTGCGTGCAACTCGTGGCTCGAGGCGGGCGGAGTCGGCGTCCGGCTGGCCCTCGGCTGGGCACAGCCGATCGCTGGAGGACGCCTCGCCGACGCGCTGCGCCTCGCCGACGACCGAATGAACACCGACCGTCGTCGCCAGGGCTTCCGCACCCCGCCTGTGGTCGGCGGTGCCGCTCACATACGACGTGGAGTCACCTCCCCAGGAGGTTGACGAGGACGACCGAGTGACTCTCCCGAGTGCCTCGTAGACCTACCGCCACCGAAACTGAGCAGCTGATCGTGGGCTCCTCGGCCGGCAACCCGCGAGGGCGAGTATGTCCGGTAGAGGTTTCGGCCTAGGTGGTCGCCCGGGACCGAGAGACCGCCTGAGCGTCGCGCCCGGGTGAGCTCGCGGAGCCGCCGAGCTGCTCTTGCTCCTCGATGGCGTGGTCGCGTGTCTGAGCCACGACAAAGCTGACGGTGAAGGTGCGGCTCGCGGCTGGCGCGAGGCTGACCGGCCAGCGGAATAGCATCGAGCTCCCCTGGTACACGCGCTCGAAACCGATGTCGGAATTCGAGATAGTCTCGACCGGATACCACGACACGGCTGAGGCAGGTTCGATCGCGGCCTCGACCCGAACACCCTCGTAGTCGTTGCCGAAGGCGAGACATGGAACGGCGCCCAGCTCACCGGGAGCGTCGTGAAGGACCCGCGACGCCCGGTTGCCCGGGTCGGTCTCGTACCAGGCGTCCGGGTTGTGGCCGCCGCCCAGCATATTGACGTTCCATTCGACCGCCAGCTCGAACGAAAGCTCGGCATCACCCGTGTTCTTGACGGTCGTCGATAGCTGCAGGCTGGGATCGAGGCGACCGCCGGCAAAGCGAAACGCCTTCTCGACCACGAGCGCGCCCGGCTCCCCTGGCTGAGTGACCGTGCCGGCTCGCCGCGCCAGCAGCCGGTCGTCGGCAAGTTCGACCAATTCGAAAGCGCCTTCGACGAAGTCACCCAGCTCGTCGTACGTCGCCGAGACCAACTGGTCGGCGGTGGTCGCGCCCCCGGCCGGCAGGAGGTGGATCAGGCCGCTTCGACGCTCGTGGCGGTCGTAGTGGAGGCGGGACGACAGACCGGACTCCGTGACGGCGACCATCTCGTGGATGGTCTTCGGAGTTCCGGAGGCGTCGAGGGCGCCAGGCCCGGCGAGGGCGCCAGCCTCGGCCGCGCGCTCATGCGCGATCAGGTCGGCGTGGTAGGCCTCCGGCCGGCGGCGCAGCACCGATCCAAGCGCCATGCGACTCGCCCGAAGATCCCAGCTCGAAACCCCCGCACCGTGCTCGGGATCGACGACGATCGTCTGATTCGGCATGGAGACCAGGACCTCGTCGACGGCGTCGAGGTCGGTGTCGACCAGGTGCGCACCGAAGGGCCAGGACCCGGCGCCAGGGGGCGTAGATGCGGCCGCCGCTGTCTCTGCCAGGTCCTCAGCCGCGATCAGGTTGGCCAGGGTGGCCATGCGCATGTGAGTGATGTAGATACCGCCGAAGAGACCGTGCCAGTAGCAGTCGTTCGACTGACCGCGGTACAGATGCTCCGTGGCGCGTTCCCGAGCTGCCCCCGGAGCCATGGCGTCCACCTTGGCCGATACTCGCAGCATCTGCTTGTGCAGCTCATTGACTTCGCGGTATCGAGCGGCAAAGTTGCGCCAGAACCCGCCGCGCAGATAGCGCGCCTCCGGCAGTCCCCTCTCGCGGGCGGTATCGAGCAAGCGGGAGAAGATCGGCGTCTCGTCAGGCGGCAGGACCCACTCGGTCATCTCCACATACGAAGCCGTCGGGAAGTAGGCCCGAGTCGTCGGCGGCTGGTGCTCCAGCCAGGATGATGGCGTGACCGTCTTCAGCCACGCCGCATTGACTTCGATGGCCTCGAAGAACCGCTCGACCCAACGCTCGTTGCTCCAGCAGTAGGCGAAGGTGCCCGGCCATGCGCCCAACTTCTCGCCGTCGTCGCCCATCACCCCGACGAACCGCCCATCCGGGGTCCGCCGCTCCGCCAGGTAGGAAATCACGTCCTCGACGGGCTTGAACGGGATGCGATACCGCAGCCCCTGTTCGGTCCCGAGCACGGTCAGTCGCAGACCTCGATCGTCGGTCGTGAACGCGGTCCACATCGCGTCCTCTTTGATCGACGCGGCCCGGAGGTGGCTGTCGTCCAGGATGGTCCAGCGGTAGCCGGCTGCGGCAAGGTCGTAGGCCAGAGACGGTTCCCACACCCGCTCGGCAAGCCAGGCGCCGGCGGGCCGGCGCCCAAACAGCCGCTCCAGCTCATCACCCATGCGCACCAGCTGGCCGTGGCGGTCGCGATCCGGCAGGGTAATCAGGATCGGCTCGTAGTAGGCGCCGCCGACGATTTCGATCTGGCCGCGATTCACCAGTGCGCGAATCTGGTCGAGAGCTTCCGGGCGGTTGGCAGTGAGCCACTGCAACAGCGGTCCGGTGTAGTGGAGAGCCAGGCGAACCCCAGGATGACGCTCGAGCGCATCCAGCAGCGGCGCGTATGCGTGCTCGTAGACGTCCTCGATGACCCAACCGAAGTTGCCGACAGGCTGGTGGTTGTGAATGATCAGCGAGAAGGAGACGGTCGATTCCACGTGTGGACTACTCCGCATTGCAGGAAACGTCGGCCACCAGATTGCGCGGCATCTCAACCACGGACCTGGTGTGGTCGCCGCTCGCGGCCTAGATCTTGAGGCGCGCGCCGCCTCGGACTCGCGGCGGTTGCCCACCGCACAGTCGAACGCCCTTGGGCACCAGCCAGGCCTCGGGCGAGGAGGGCCGTACCAGAGCCGGCACGGCCCGCTCCGCCTTTGGTGCAACGGCTACGGTTAGCCCTTGACACCACCGATCGCCAGGCCGCCGATGATCCACCGCTGGAAGATCAGGTACACGACGGAGACCGGCAACGATACCAGGATCGCGAAGGCCGACAGAGTGTTCCACGGTGTGGTGGATGCGTAGGTTCCGACCATCCCGAAGAGGGCCATGGTGAGAGTGAAGTCCTTCGTATGATCCAGGAACATCCAGGAGAAGTAGAAGTCGGTCCACCCGGCGACGAAGCCCAGGAACGCGGTGACTGCCAGGGCCGGCATGGCCAGCGGCAGGATCACGTATCGGAAGGACTGGTTGCGGGTGCAGCCATCGATGGTCGCCGCTTCCTCGAGGTCCTTTGGGATCGTGTCCAGGTAGCCCTTCAGGTTCCATATCGCGAACGGAAGCGCTCCTGAGATCAGCGCCAGCGCCACGCCGGGGATCGAGTTCCGGAGGATGAAGTCGCCAACCTTGATACCGTTGAGCAGCACGAACAGGGGCGCGATCGTGGCAACCGAAGGCAGCATCAGCACTGCCAGCACCGCGATCATCAGGACCGACCGCAGTTTGAACTTGAGCCGCGAGAAGGCGTATGCGGCCGACACACCGAAGGCCACGCTGACCAGCGACGTGCTGATGGCCAGCTTGAGGCTGTTGAGGGCGAGATCCACGAACGAGATGGGGTTTGGCGATGGGTTGGCGATCGCCGTCCCGAAGGCCGCGAGAGAAGGGTTCGGCGGGATGAGGTTCAATCCGTCGGGCCGTGCGATGTTGCGGGGATCGAGGGCCACGCCGAACACGTATACGATCGGGAACAGGACCGTGATGGTCACCAGGATGCACAGCGCCTGCATCAGGGCCTGGTTCCTCAGGCCCCGGAAGACGCGCCGTCGTTTGATCGCCGCGGCGGGCCGGGCAATTGGCCGGGCGATCGCTTGCGTACCGCCGGTCATCGATCGAGCCCTCCTTGATGGCTATCTGGGATTCGCTCAGTCGACATAGCTGGCCGTCGCTTTCGTCAGCCTGTTGGTGATAAGCGTGAGAACCAGCAGGATCAGGAACATGATCACGGAGAATGCCGCGGCGACACCGTACAGGTGCTGGTCGTTGACCAGCCGGTAAGCCTGGGTCACGAGCAGCTCCGTTCTGCCGAAGGGTCCTCCGGCGGACATGAAGTACGACAGGTAGAACAGGTTGAAGGTGATCACGAAGCCATAGATCGCGAATGGAAGCATCGCCGGTCGCAGGTAAGTCAGGGTCACGACTCTGAACTTGGTCCAGGGTCCGCCGCCGTCGATCTCGACAGCTTCATACAAGTCCTGCGGAATGCTCTGAAGGGCCCCCGTAGCGACGACGGCGTTGAGGGGCCAGCCAAGCCAGACGTTCGCCGTGAGGAGAGCGAAATACGAGAGGGGCAGCAGCGGGAAGAACGGGATTGGATTGCCCGGGTCCGTCAGCCACGCGATCTGCACTCCGCCCGGCGGCATACGCAAGATGATCGCGAGGAGGAAGTTGATCGCCCCGTTGCTCGTATCGAACATGTTGCGCCAGACCGTGGCGACGATGATCGGCGGGATCACGACCGGAAGCACGAAGATGGCGCGGTAGATCTGACGACCGATCAGACGTCTCTGGTTGAGCAAGAGCGCGATCGCCACGCCCAGGCAGACATGAATGATCACGTTGCTGAACGCCCAGAACAGGTTGAAGGCGAGGAGCCTGAGGAAGTCGTAGTTCGGGATGCCCGCGATGTCGTTGGTCAGGATCTTGATGTAGTTGCCGAACCAGATCCACGGTGGCGTGGGAGCGCCGGACCTCAGGTTCTGGGTCTGGAAGTCCGTGAAGGACATCCAGACCTGGTAAAGCAGGGGATAGAAGG
Source organism: Candidatus Limnocylindrales bacterium (assembly GCA_049521175.1). Lineage (GTDB taxonomy): Bacteria > Chloroflexota > Limnocylindria > Limnocylindrales > CSP1-4 > Fen-1039. Next base: position 88,332 of record JBEKPB010000011.1, on the reverse strand, counting down.
TGATGATCGACATCACCGCGAACGCCGGGATCAGGTAAAGGAAAGCGACCCGAGCGTCGGCACCGAAGAGCCGGTGCTGCCGCACGTACGTCGCCTTCGATGGGGCACTCAAGGTCACACCCTCCAGGTTGTGTCTGGCGGTCCCGCTTTGGAGCCGCTCCTCAGATCTCCAGTGCCACGTGTGGGCCCCAGGGATCCTCCGGCATCACGGCGTCGCGGGCCGGATACCGGTCCCCTGGTGTGTAAGAGCGCAGGGCGCCGGAAGCCTCCGCCGCCCGGGATCGAGAATCGAAGGGCGCCGGAGAGTCCGGCGCCCTTCGCGAACTGCTTTACTTGAAGCCGTTGGCCTTGTTCATCGCATCGCAGGCGGTCTTGACCGCTGCGACCGGGTCGGTACCCTTCACAACCACTGAGTCAAAGGCGTTGCCCCAGTTGCTCCAGTAGTTGTTGAGCTGCTTGGTCTGTGGCCGCGGGTAGCTGTCGAGGATCTGCGCCGCGAAGCCCTTGGAGATCGGGTCTGAGACGGTCGCATCCTTGACCGCGGGGAGGTGCCCGGCCTGGTCGGCGAATGTCTGCTCGCCACCGGCCGCGCTGACCTCCCAGAGAGCGAATTGAGTCGCGAGGGCCTTCTGCGCGTCGCTGATGTTGATGTTGATGTACCAGCCGTCAGGTGCGGACATCGGCAGAGCCTTGCCCTTGGGGCCGGCCGGGATCTCGGCAATGCCGAGGTTGGCGCCGAGCGCCTTCTCGAAGTCGCCGGACCCCCATGGGCCCTCGATTACGATGCCGGTCTTGCCGGTCTTGAAGTCGGCCTGGAATGTGGGACCGTCGGTGTAGAACGTGACGTTGCCGGTGTCCTTGAGGGCCTTCAGATAGGCCAGGCCGTCGGAGACGCCGGTGGACTCGGCGGTGCACTTGCCCGTGGTGTCCATCAGCGGGCCGCCGCCGAACGCGTTGAAGAGCCACCAGTTGTAGTAGCCGGATGCGTACTCGGCGATGCCGATCTTCGTGCCGGCCTTCGCCAGCGCGAGCAGATCGTCAGTGGTCTTCGGCACGTTCTTGACGAGAGACGTGTTGTAGAACATGGAGACGGCCTTCATGCTCTCTGGAATCTCGTAGAAGTGGCCGTTGACCTTGGCGCCGTCGAGGGAAACCTGGGTGAAGTTGCCGAGCACGGGGGCCATCGCGTCATCCATCTGCATGAGGATGCCTTCCCGCTGCTCTGTGCCGAGGTTGTCGTTCGGCGCAATGTACATGTCAGGGCTCGTCTCGCCGGAGCCCCAGGCTGTCTCGACCTTGGTGTATATGTCACTGAACGGAACCACGACCTCGGTGATCTTCAGGTCCGGGAAGGCGGTCTTGGCCTTGGCGAGGACCAGTTCCATGGCCGCACCTTCGGACCCACCGCCCGAAGAGTAGGCGTCCCAGATCGTGAGTGAGCCGCTCAGGGGGGCGGCCGCGGGGGATCCAGCAGGTGTGGCGACCGGGGCGCCTGATGGCGCCGGCGTCACTACTGGGGCTGGCGTAGGCGTTGCAGAGGTAGATGAGCACGCGGCCACCATCAATGCGGCCGCGGCTAGCGAACCCCACCGGGTCAATGTCTTCATGAGGTGTTGCCTTCCTCCTAGGTGCGTCCTGGCAATGCGGCCGAATTCTGGGCGGCCGCACATCTCTCTTGCCTACGATCGAGGCCGACCAGAGCCCTGCTCGATCTCGACCCGACCGCTCCGGTGTCCGTCAGTTGGGTTGCATCACCTCCTGTCGTCGAGCAGAGGGTTGACTGGTCGAGCCACGAAGGACGAGCCGCGTCTCCATGCGGCGGTGCTCCGGCTGACCAAGGTCGCGGTGATCGACCGCCGACAACAGCAATCTCGCTGCTTCGGCACCCTTCTCCCTCACGGGTTGATGCACCGTGGTCAGGGGTGGATGGGTGTGTTCGGCCTCATCGATGTTGTCGAAACCCACCAGGCTGACGTCTCCCGGCACGTTCAGCCCCCGTTCGTGGGCGGCGTGGAGGGCTCCGATCGCCATCGCGTCGCTCATCGCCAGAACAGCGGTGAAATGGAGACCGGCATTGAGGGCCCGATCGAAGGCTTCCTTGCCGCCGGCGAAGCTGGCCGGTCCCGCCACGACCCGGTCTTCCTCCAACACGACGCCGCTTGCCTCCAGCGCCCGCCGATAGCCCCGCATGCGCCGAACCATCACTCCTTCGAGAACGGGCCTCGAGGAGCCGCTTCCCGTCGCGAATGCGGGTGGTTCAACCGCCAGCACCAGGAACTCGGTGTGGCCCAGGGAGAGGAGATGCTCGGCCGCGGCGTAGGCGCCAGCCTCGTCTTCGACTTCGATCGAGCCATGCTCGGGGAAGGCCGACGAGTCCACCAGAACGATCGGCAGACCGGCACTTCGGATCTGCTCGACCTCGGGGTGGTCCTCACCCAGACCGAGCGCCACGAAACCGTCGACGCTGGCCCGCCCTGCAGCTCGCGCCAGCGATCCACCCAAAGGCGAGACGAACAGGAGTGCGTAGCCAAACTCTTCGGCGACGCTAGCAACGCCCTGGCTGAACATACTGAAGAAAGGGTTGCCAAACGCGACCACCAGCGCTTGCGGCGTCAGGATGCCGAGGGTTCGAGTGTGACGCTGGGCAAGCATCCGCGCGACCGGATGGGGCCGATACCCGAGCGAGTCGGCAACTGAACGTATCCGTGCCGCCGTCTGCGCGCTCAATCTCTCAGGGTTGTTGAATGCGATCGAGACGGTGGACTTGGATACTCCGGCTTCGCTAGCGACGTCGCTGATGCGTACGCGAATAGAACGCTTCTGCTGCACGTATGCCGCCGGTCAAGGCCCCGACCTGTTATCGCCGCCATGGGCTGGCACGGCGATAGATCGGGGTGATGTCTCCCATCGAACCGGTTTATTGAACCGGTTCGACAGGACATTAGTCCCTCCCCCTGGCGGGTGTCAACCCCCGCCTTCAGGTAGGAAGCCGCGGCGATTCGCGCCCGAATGGACCCGATCTTGCCGGGCACGGGCCAAAGAGGAGCGCATGCCCCCGGTGGCGCCTCTTCCGAGCAGGCCCGCGCCTCCTCCGAGGCATACCGGCTGTCTTCGCGTCAGCGGACTCTAGCTGCCGCCTGCCTTCGCCCCCAGGTGGACGGCCTGAGCCTGCATCGGGTCCAGCTCGAAGTGAGCCGTGCCGTCTGCGCCGACCGTGATCGATGCCCCGGTGCAACTCGTTCGCGACGCGGCCAGATCGCCGTTGACGACGTCGCAGTACGTGCCGGCGGCCATCCCCGTCTGGAGCGTCTGGGAGAGTGGTTTCGTCGACCGGTTGATGACCACGAAACCGGCCGCGCCGCGGCCGAACGCGATCTGGTTGCCGTCGGTCGGATTCGACCACCAGTCGGTGACCGTCTGCGAGCCGGCCGTGAAATCACGGAACCCGACCATGCCGGCTATGGCGTGCCAGCGTTGCTCGCAGACCCATTGACCCAGCGCGAGCCCGCAATTCGGAGCGAGGGAGCCGGTGGCGTAGACCGAGTGTGTGTGGCCCTGCGAGTCGGATGGCGGCCCCGCTTCGGTGTCGCTGAAAACGAAGCTCGACATAACCCGCGGGTAGCCGAGCGGGTAAGCCAGCATGAAGACGTTCGCCAGCGCGTAGACCGCGCCCCGCTTGTAGCTCAGGATCAGCCCCGTCCCGACATGCCCGCGTTGCGAGTCGTGGTTGTCGGTAAAGACGACCGCCTTGTCGCTAGGGGCGATGTAGGCGGCGGAGTCGAGGTGCTGGAGCGACGACACGGTCTCGTCGGTGTGGGTGAATGCGGCCGCGATGTCGGCCGTATAGACGAAGTCGTCGACGCTGCCAGTCGGGTAGTAGAGGGTCTTGGGCACCGCGTCGCCGCCGAAGTCGGTGACTTCCTGATCGATGAAGAATGTGGACCCTGCCGGGATCTTGGTCCGCAGTCGAGCCAGGATCTGGGCGAGCTGGTTCTGGTCGATGTGCTTTGCCGCGTCGATGCGATAGCCGCGCACGCCGAGACCGTAGAGGTCGGCCATGTAACCCGCGAGCTTGTCCTGAACGTAGGGCTCTTCGGTCCGCAGGTCGGCCAGTCCGTCCAACTCGCAGGTCCTCACCTCAACTGGATCGTTGAAGTCGTTGATGGAGTGGTCGCACAGAATGTTGGGATACGCCGGATTGGGGTTGGCGTGGAAATCCTGCGGCGCATAGACGCCCGGATAGCTGTACTTGGTGAAGACTGTGCCGGCGCTGCCGGTCCCGGAGCCCGCGGCCATGTGGTTGAGGATCACGTCCGCGTAGATCTCGACCCCGGCGGCGCGGCATCGCTTGACCATGTCGGCGAACTCAGCGCGGGTCCCACTTCGGCTGTCGAGTGTGTAGCTGACGGGCTGGTACCGCTCCCACCAGGGAAATGTGTTGCCGCCGCTGTCGATCTCGGCGTGTTCCTGGGGTGGCGAGATCTGCACCGCGGCAAAGCCGTGCGGACCGAGCCACTGCTCGCACTCCTGCGCGACGTCTGTCCATTTCCATTCGAAGAGCTGAACGAAGGCGGTTCGCCCGGGGTAGTTGAGCTGAGCCGTTGGCACTCCGGGCGAACCGTATAGCGAGGGCGAACCAAGCGTGCTTGGGGAAGGACTCGCGCCGGTGGCAGGCGCTGTAGCCCCGCTGGGCTGCCCCGTTCCGTTCGGGGCCGTCGAGCTCGGCAGGCTCGACTGGCAAGCGGCAACAAGCGCGGCGACTGCCAGCAACTGGAGGAGACCGCCTCGCCGGTGTCCGGGCCTGCCCAAGTCCGCCTCAGACCCCTTCTGTGGCCGACTTGCGGCTCGGCTGCATTTCGATCTCGACCCAGGCCGTCGGCACGTAGGTGAGTATCTCGTGGCATGGGCGCGTCGTGACCGTCGTGATCATTTCGATCACCATACACCACCGGTTCAGGCCCCTGCGGAAGGACGCGAGGGTCGAGCCGGAGCATCAATACGCAGGTCGTCGGCCGCTTCTATCCTGTCGGAGTCAACGCCGGTGCAGGCCGGCCCGCCCGCCCGAAGCCGCCTTTGCCGCGCTCCGGTCAGTCCAGCGCTTTGGGTGGCGTAGGTCGTGGGGCAATTGGGAGTTGGAGGAGTCGGCATGAGATGCGTGGCCCGCCGGCACCCGATGTGCCCGGCCGAAACGCGGTCTCTCGCCAAGAACGCCCCCTCGGTCGGAGTAGAGGCTTGACCGCTGCCCCACGGCGACTTTCGCCCGAGCGACCCGCGGCAGCGCGCCTGGCCGAGCTGCCAGCCACCGACTGGTGGCGGCATGCCATCGTCTACCAGATCTACATCCGCAGCTTTGCCGACGCGAGCGGCGATGGCGTCGGGGACATCGACGGGATCCGCCGCCATCTTGGATACCTGCGCGACCTCAGCGTCGATGCGATCTGGATAACGCCCTGGTACCAGTCGCCGATGGCAGATGGCGGGTATGACGTAGCCGACTACCGCGACATTGACCCGCTCTTCGGGACGCTCACCGGTGCCGAGGCGCTGGTTCGAGAAGCACACGGCCACGGCATCAAGGTCCTGATCGATCTCGTGCCGAACCACACATCCGACCGGCACGCCTGGTTCCGTGAGGCACTTGCCGCTCCGCCCGGTTCACGAGAGCGCGCCCGGTACATCTTCCGCGACGGGCGCGGCCATCTTGGCGATGAACCCCCAAACGGCTGGGCGAGCGGCTTCGGCGGCTCGGCCTGGCAGAGGATTGTCGAACCGGACGGCACCCCGGGGCAGTGGTATCTCCACCTCTTCGATGTCGCCCAGCCGGACCTCAACTGGGAGAGCGCGGACGTCCGGGCCGAGTTCGAGTCCGCCCTCCGGTTCTGGTTCGACCGCGGTGTCGACGGCTTCCGGATCGATGTCGCCAGCGCCCTGGTCAAGGACCAGGCATTTCCTGAGGTGCCACCGGAACCGGCTGGCGGCGGCATGCCCGAGTCACACCCGTACTTCGATCAGGAGGACGTGCACGAGATCTACCGCGCCTGGCAGCGGATCGCCGCGAGCTACGAGCCGCAGAGGGTCCTGCTCGGCGAGATCCACGTCGCCACTCCGGAGCGCCTGGCCCGCTATCTCCGGCCGGGCGAGCTCCACGGCGCGTTCAACTTTCCGTTCATGCGGGCACCGCTCGAGGCCACCGCCCTGCGCAGGGTCATCGACGCAACGCTGGGCACCCATCGATCTGTCGGCGCGAGCCCGACCTGGGTCCTCTCGAACCACGACGAGATACGCCACGTGACCCGCTTCGGCCGGTCGCGCACCGGCATCGGGAGCCGCCCCGCCGACGAGCACCTGCCGACCGACATCGCCCTCGGAACGCGACGGGCCCGGGCTGCGATCATGCTGGTCCTCGCCCTCCCCGGTTGCGCCTATCTATACCAGGGCGAGGAACTCGGGCTCCCTGAAGTAGAGGACCTGCCCGACGAGCTGCGCCAGGATCCGCTCTGGGAGGGCACCGGCCACCTGATCCGGGGCAGGGACGGCTGCCGGGTGCCGATGCCATGGGCTGGCGACTCGCCCCCGTTCGGGTTCGGTCCCGAAGACTCGACGCCGTGGCTCCCCCAACCGGCCGAGTGGGCCAAGTTCACTGCCGAGGCCGAGGCAGCCGATCCCGGCTCGATGCTGGCTCTGTATCGAGCCGCGCTCACCATCAGGCAGACGCATCGGGGGCTCGCGGACGCGTCATTCCGGTGGCTGCCGAGCCCACACGGGACACTGCTGTTTGCGCGGGGCGAACGACTCCGCTGCGCTGTCAACTTCTCTGGATCCGCGATGCCGCTCCCGCAGGGTCGCCTGGGGTTGCTCGCGAGCGACGTAATCCACGGCAACGATCTAGAACCCGCCGCGGCTGCCTGGTTCGAACTGCCCGCGGAATGAATCCGTTTCAGGGTTAGTCGCTCGGCCAGTGGATAGGATCCTCGCGTGGTTTCCCGCAACCCGACAGTGCACAGCGGGACTCTCGGAGGCTGGCGTTCGCGACGGCAGCCGCCGACACCGCCTGGTAACCGCCGAGGGTTGAGGTCAGGGAAAGGGCCGAGCGAACGTCCTCCCCTTCGACGAAGTCGTGCCGCCCGCTCGGGTACGGACTGATCTTGGGTGATCGCCTCGGACGGAGCATCGGCCCACCTCTCTCCTGCCCGCACGATACGTCACCCAGAGCGGCAAAGCCAGATTCCTCAGCGGCATGGCCCCACGCTATTCACTCCTGCTGCGCCCCAATTCGTACCCAGGCACTCATTTGTTGATCGCGTTGAAGGTGCCGGTCTTTGGGTCGTACAGCTCGGCGGTCGGGAGGGATTCTCCGGCGCGTCCACCCGCTATCAGAACTCGGCCGTCGGCGAGCCGCGTGGCCGTGTGGCTGTCGCAGGCGATCGGCATCGAGCCGGTCGAGCTGAAGGTGCCCGTCGTCGGGTCGAACAACTCGGCCGTGGCGAGGTCAACGGCGTTGCCTTCGCCGCCCGCGATGAGGACGCGGCCGTCGGACAGAAGCGTGGCAGTGTGGTTCTCGCGGGCAGTCGCCATCGATCCGGTCGGGCTGAATGTGCCGGCCTTCGGGTCGTACAGCTCGGCCGTGGCTTGAGAGCTTCCGAACGAGGCCTGGCCGCCGCCGGCGATGAGCACGTGGCCGTCGGGCAGGAGAGTAGCGGTGTGATTGGTGCGGGCCGTGATCATAGAGCCGGTCGCGCTGAAGGTTCCCGTCGTCGGGTCGAACAACTCGGCGGTGGCGAGATCAACGACGTTCTCCTGCCCTCCGGCGAGGAGCACCCGGCCATCGGAGAGCAGCGTCGCGGTGTGCCCGTCGCGGGCGGCAATCAGCGGGCCGGTCGCCTTGAAGGTGCCGGTCGTCGGGTCGTAGAGCTCGGCCGAGGCCAGCGAGCCGTCGCCCTGCCCGCCGGCGATCAGGACGCGGCCGTCCGAGAGCAGCGTGGCGGTCTGGTCGAAGCGGGCCGTTGCCATCGGGCGGGTCGGGGTGAAGCTTCGGGCATTTGGGTCATACAGCTCGGCCGAGGCGAGTGGACCCGAATCGTTCTTCCCCCCGGCGATCAAGACGCGGCCGTCCGAGAGTAGCGTGGCGGTGTGGTGGGTGCGCGCGTCGGCCATCGAGCCGGTCGCGCTGAAGGTTCCGGCCTTCGGGTCGTACACCTCGGCTGAGGCGAGCGAGCTCGAGGCGCTAGTTCCACCAGCGATCAGTACCCGCCCGTCGGATAGAAGGGTTGCGGTTTGGCCGGACCGCGCCACCGTCATCGGGCCCTCTATCGTGGCCGGATAGTGGTAGCCGCCGGTCAATGCCGCTCCCACCTCGGCGACGAGGACGATGACGATGACGACGACGAAGACCTTCAGGAACCCGAGCCAGGGGCTGGGCTCGGGCTTGGGAATGTGGGTGCGCGAGCCGCAGCTGGGGCACGGCGTGTTGAACAAGGCCTTTCTGGGTCCCACCCAGCCGCACTCATTGCACCGAGCGCCGGCGAGGTGCCCGCAGATCTGACAGACGATGGCACCATCGGGGATGCGCGCTCCGCAGGCTTCACATTCGTACGCGGCCAAAGCGCCCTCCCTTCTCGGCGCCCACGAGCCCAGATCGCGCCGGCCGGACGCTCGGCACTCGCGGACAGCGGCTCCGTGAGATGGCACGCGGTCACTCCCCCGCCATCTCGATCATACAAGCCGGGCGCCACGGCCCCGGAGGTTCCGAGATCCACGCCTTGGCCGGCCGCTCCGAGCGGCTGAGCGCCACTCGCCAAAGAGTTCGGCCGCGCCGGGCGAGCCCGACGCGGCCGATCAGGCACCCAGAATGGAGGTGGCTACTCCCAGCGAAACGAGCGTGCGGCGATCGCCAGACAGACGACCAGCCAACCGGCCAGGATCACCACGTCGATGCCGAGCGGGGCGACCTGCGTGCTGTTGACCATGGTCTGGCGCAGCCCGTCGCCGAGGTACGTGAGCGGCAGCAAACGCGCCACCGACCGCAGGAAGTCCGGCATGAAGTCGAACGGGAAGAAGATGCCGGAGAGGAACATCAGCGGCATCTGGACGACCTGGACCACGCCCGTAGCCTGCTCCTCGGTCTTGAGGAACGACGCCAGCATGAAACCGAGCGCCAGGAAGGCGCCTGCCCCCAGGAACACGAGCCCGGCGGCTGCGGCCAGGTTGCCGACGATCTGGATGTGGAAGACGGCGATGCCGACCCCGAGTATCAAGACCGTGTCGACGGCGGCGACCACCAGTCGCAGCAGGATGTTGCTGGCGACCAGCTTCCAGCGCTCCAGCGGTGTGGCGCCCATGCGCTTGAGGATCCCCTTCTCACGCTGCTGGACGAGCGGCACCGCCGCGAAGACGCCCAGCTGCATCAGGGCCATGGCCAGGATGCTCGGCACGAGATAAGCGACCGTGGAGATGTTGGTCGATGCGAGCGTCAGCTGGCTGACGGAAATGACCTCTGAGCCGCCGGCGATCCGCAGGTTGAAGCCGTTGGCGATCTGACTCACCGCACCCTGGACCACCTGGGTCGTTTGAGTCTTGGCCGGATCCGAGTACAGCTCGATTGCGACCGGCGTCTTGGAGGCGACGTCGCTCTGCAGGCCGGCGGGGATCACGATCACCGCCGCGACGTCGCCGCGCTGCATCGCGGCCTTCTCGTCTGCAAGCGACCCGTTCTGGAGGGTCAGCAACGGAACGTTGGCGAAGGCCTGACGGAGACCTGCCGAGGCCTGCGTGCCGTCCTGGTCGACCCATCCGACCGAGACCTTGCTGTCGCTGTTCCCGGAGAAGAGCACGCCGAACAGCAGCACGAACATGATCGGGAAGAAGAAGGTCCAGAAGAGAGCTGCCCGGTCGCGGGTGAGGCCCTTGAGGTTGGCGACGGTCAGGAGGAAGAGCGTCTTCATCGATCGTCTCCTAGTCGCGCAGCGCTCGACCGGTCAGGTCGAGGAAGACGTCTTCGAGCGTCGCCTGGCGGATCCCCAGGTTGTGCGGCTCGAACTTGAGTTCGTCCGCCATGGCCAGCAGAGCGCCGATCGTGGACGGCACGTCCTTCGAGTACAGCACCGTTTGGCCGTCCTCCTGCGAGGCCCTCGTCACGCCGCCGAGTCGGGCGAGCTTCTCGGTCGGGAGATTCGCCGAGGTATCGAAGAAGACCGCGCGCTCCTTGAAGCGACGGCCGATGAGCTCGGGAACCGTGCCCATCTCCAGGATGTGGCCGTGGTCCATGATGGCCACCCGGTCACACAGCTCGGTTGCCTCCTCCATATAGTGGGTCGTCAGCATCACCGACTTGCCCTTGGCCTGTAGACCCTTGACCAGGTCCCAGAGAGAGCGACGGGCCTGCGGGTCCAGTCCGGTGGTCGGTTCGTCGAGGAAGACCAGCTCCGGGTCGTTGACGAGCGCCAGGGCGATCGACAAGCGCTGCTGCTGCCCGCCCGACAGATTCATCGAGTACGCCTTGGACCGCTCCCCGAGATCCACGGCATCGATCAACTGCTGTGTCGGCACGTGCTTGTGATAGAAGCTGCCAAAGAGATCGAGCAGCTCCGTGACCGAAAGGCGCGGGTAGAGCGAGACGCTCTGAAGCTGCACCCCGATGCGCTGCTTGATCGCCTCGGGGTGGTGGACGACGTCGAGCCCGAAGACCTCCACCTTGCCCGAATCCGGCCCGCGCAGGCCTTCCAACACCTCGATGGTGGTGGTCTTGCCGGCGCCGTTTGGCCCCAGCATCCCAAAGACCTCGCCCCGCCCGACCTCGAAGCTGACTCCATCGACGGCTTTGACGTCGCCATAGAACTTCTTCAGGTCGGATACGCGGATGACGGGCTCGCCGCTTTGCGTCATCTCACACCCTGTCTACCTGGCGCCGGCGACAGCTCTGGCCGGCCATGCCGACGATTCTCACCGCCGTGACAATGTGGGTCGTCCGCCTTGCGGATGATCGGGTTTCGGCCGCCCGAACGACCGGCCATTCCGGGGGTCGGAGGCCTGGCCCTAACGAGGTCGTTCGAGCAGCATGTCGGACGACCTTGGCCCGAGCACCTCGAAACCGAGGCGTTCGTACAGGCGCATGGCCCGGGCATTCTGGGCGTAGACGCCGAGATAGACGAGATCCACGCTGCCCGCGACCGAATCGCGCGCCAGGGCCAGGGTTATCAACCTGCCGAGCCCAAGACCACGCCAGGCCGGTCGAGTCCCAATGGACGAGACATAGCTGGCGCCGTCGAACGTGAAGCGTTCTCCCGTCGCCACCGGCTCTCCGTCGATGCGCACCATGTAGGCATGGAAGAACGGCTGCTGGAGAGTCAGGCCTATCTCGGCTGTCAGGTTCGCCCGACGGGCGTCCGGAATCCCAAAGGACTCGCCGATGACGAGCGCGAGCGCCGACGCCAGGGCGGGGCGATCGGCGTCGGAAGGATTGTTCCAGCGCTCGAGAACAGCCCCCGGAGGGAGGGGCTGATCAGGTTGTTCGGCGGGGTCGCGGCAAAGGATCATGTCGAAGCCGCCGCCCTGGTCCACAAAGCCGTTGGCCGCGAGGCGCGCAACAAGGTCGGATGGTTGGCTCAACCCGGGTATGGCCCAGAGGTAGGGCTTGCGCTCGAGGGCCGTGAAGAGGCCCAGCGCCTGGCGCAATCGTTCGTCGAACGCGTGGGGGTCTTCCGGCCAGCGAACTGCCGTTAGCCGGTTGAAGAACGGCTCCTTCTCGATGCCGGAGAAGAGCATCACGGCGTCGCCGAAATCGCGCCAGCCACGGCCCGGGATCGACACCGCCCGCGCCGGATGGATCTCCAGGAAGCGAAGCGTCTCCTGGCTGAGCCCAAACCACGGACTGGGGCCGCTCGGAAGTGGCATGTCGAAACGATATTGGATCGCGCAGCAGCGAGCAGGCCCCGTGGGCGGGCCGATGTATCGGCGACCCGCTAACATATCGGCGCGCCTTCGCCTCACCGCCCTCACGACGTCGGGTCTGCCGGCGCCACGGAGCCTCGGGCCGCCCGACCGCGCCCATCGCACGTCTCGAGCCTGCCAGGCTGGTCAGCTGCTCCACCGCTCCAGGGCGTGAGCCCATTTCTCGGCCGTGCGCGCCGGCCGAAGGCGCTGGCGGTGAACTCGCCGGCGCTCCAGGTCTCCTCGGACGGGTCGAAGCAACCTGAGCCAGCCATCGACTCGATCGAAGGAGAGCTCCTGCACGGCAACGACGTCGCCGACCACGCCGCTGCTCAGCCTGCGCCAGACGATGCGGACTCCCTCCCCGCCGGACTCGAGCGATGCCTGAGTGGCCGGCCCGCCCAGCGAGCTGCCGAGCGTCAGGAAGCGGGGCTGGCCAGAAGCGGCCGACGGGTCGGCCAGGGCTTCGATCAGGCCGTTGAGGGTCCACCACATCCCGTCGGAGCCGAGCCCGATCCGATCGTCTCCGAGAGCCCACAGGTGGCCGTCGCCTCGCTCGTCCATATGGAGAACCAGGCCGGTCGGCGAGCTCGGAAGCGAGAACGTGAGCGGCTCGACCGGCGAAACGTAGATCCTGGGATCGTTCGGAAATTCCTCGGCCGCCGCCGGGGGAACGCCGAGCACCTCTGCCTGCTCGCCGTTCTCGTCGGCTCGCTCGATCAGCCGGCTAACGACAGAGGCCACTTCCCGGTCATTCATCGGAGTCGAGTCGGCCCATTTGGGGCTCGCGTCCAGCTCGAAGAGCCTGGCGAGCGCGTCGCCGTCGGCCGGTCTCGTGACGATCAGGACCATTCTGCCGTCGACTTCGAGCTCGACCGTCTCGTCTCCGACAGCGAGCTTCGAGCGCTCCACGATGCCTCCGGGCTTGTTCAGCTGAACGCCTTCGGCAGGAGCGTCGACTGCTCCACCGAAACGCTCGTGGCTGAGTGAGATCCTGCGCGCCGTCCGCGTGTCCGCGCGGTAGAGATAGCGCTCCGAGCACCGGGCCGGCGCAGCAAGACTACTACCAGTCTGTGCCGCTCCGACAAGGACTTCCTGCTCCTCGGCACCCGGGAAACGCGGAGCGGGCCGGTGCATGAAGGCGTTGGCCCGAGCTACCTGGGTTCAACGGTCGCGAACGAGCCCTGCAGTGCGCGGAATCCCGGCTATCGCTGCGGCCTCCAGGACGAGCGCCGTGAAGCGCGCGATGTCGATGTCCTGAGCGCGTCGCGCCGTGACCCAACGGCCGAGCTTCGTCACGCCCGCACCCTCGAGGATCGCGTCTGGATCGCGCAGCAGCACGCCGCGCGGAAACCCGAGGTGAACGTGCTCGCGCTGCGGCATGATCCAGGCGAAGAACGCGGTGCACCGTCGACCGATGGGCACGTCGTAGCCGATGATGCCCCAGCCCGCCCTAACCCGTTCCACCGCCTCGGGCACGGCTGCGCGAATGAGCAGCGGGCGTTACTGCCTGCTCCATCGAGAAGCCGTTCCGGGCTGCAGCTAGATCAGGACCACCCCACTTTCTGAGAGCAAGTTCCCGTGGCTGAGAGCCGCGAGGATCGCCCGCCCGGACACGGGATAGTCCGAAATGAGCGCCTCGATTTGGTCGCTGACGACTCGGCGATTCGCGTGCGTCGCTGCGACGAGCAGTACCACGCCGGTCACGGACGGGTCGTCTCGTCGCTTAAGCGCAACGCGCCGCTGGAGCGCCTGAATATCACGGAGCTTGGTCTCGGCCTCTACAGCGATGCGCCCACGAGGACCCTCGATCACCGCGTCCCAAGCGCGCTGGTCGCCCGATATGGGGATCGGCACTTCGAATCGCCACTTGAGGGCGGGGTCGGCGCGGCTGCGAAAGCGGTCGAGAAGCTTCCGGTGGGCGGCATCCCGGACGGGAGCGCTCCCCGGATATGCCCTAGCGCTCAAGTCGAGCCCGACTACGGCAAGCAATCGAGCGAGATCGCGGATTGAGGCGCTGGCTTGGACATGCCGTTCGAGCCGACTGACTCGAGTCTGGCAGACGCCAGCAAGCCTGGCCAGCTGAGCTTGGCTCAACCCACAGCGCATCCTTGCTTCGTGCAGTTCATCGCCGAGTGCACGCAGGATCGCGGACGCTCGTTTCTCCCCGACATCTGACGGGCGCTCCCTGGTTGGCATGTCTCAAGGATGACAAGCGTCTCTGCACCGGCACTTCACTGGCCCATTTGGAGCCGCGTGGTGGGTGTCCGGACGGCCGGTTGAGTCACGGGTGACTCTGCGGGCCGGCCAGACGCCGTTTCGGGCGCGTGGTGGGTGTCCGGACGGCCGGTTGAGTCACGGGTGACTCTGCGGGCCCGCGAGACGCCAGGGCGCCTCGCCGGGGCCCGCGAGGTCAGGCCGCCGGCTTGGGCACGCTCCGCCCCGCCCGGCCCACGCCCTTATACTCGGGAGACCCCCCGGTCGCATCGACCGGCGGCCCGTCTCTTCAGAGGAGCTCGCGTCATGGACACCGCCAAGGATCACGTCGTCGCCGCCTCCGCCGTCGCCCCGGCAGGCGCTCCGGGACGTGGCCTGACCCCTGCGGAGATCGACGCCCTCGCGGCAGCCGGTGACTACGCCGCAATCTCAAAGCCGAACCTCTCACCCATCCTCGGCCGGTACTACGAGCGCAGCTGGAGCCGCGGCGAGGGTCACATCCTGTACGACTCCGAGGGTCGCGGCTTCCTCGACTTCGCGTGCGGCATCGCCACTACGTCGCTTGGTCACCATCACCCGGCGGTCACGCAGGCGATCAAGGCGCAGGCCGACAAGCTGCTCCACATCTGCAACGCGCTCGGCTACCTCGAGCCGGTCGGTCGATTGGCCGCGATGCTGGCCGACGCGTGCCCCGACCCGCTCGACACCGTCTTCTTCGGCAACTCCGGCGCGGAGGCGGTCGAGGCGGCCCTCAAGCTGGCCCGCCGCGTCACGCGGCGGCCGGGAATCATCGCCTTTCGGGGCGCCTTCCACGGGCGGACCTTCGGCGCCGCGTCGATCACGAGCTCGAGCCTCAACTATCGCCTCGGATACGAGCCGCTCCTGCCGTCGGTCTACCTGACGCCGTTTCCCAACGTCTATCGGTACTTCGGCGACGACGAGGAAGCCGCGACCGCCGGCGCGATGGGCGCGCTTCGGACGCTGCTCGGGCACGAGATACCCGCTTCGTCGGTGGCCGCAATCATCATCGAGCCGATCCAGGGCGAAGGCGGGTTCAGCCCGGCGCCAGCGTCCTTCCTGCGAGAGCTGCGGGCCCTGTGCGACGAGAACGGGATCCTGCTCATCGCCGACGAGATCCAATCGGGGATTGCCCGCACCGGTCGGATGTGGGCCTTCGAGCACGCCGGCATCGTGCCGGACGTGGTCTGCGTCGCCAAGGCGCTCGCCAACGGTCTGCCGATCGGGGCGATCGTCACCCGCCGCGAACTTCAGGAGAAGTGGGGCGTCGGCGCCCACGGAACCACCTTCGGCGGCAATCCCGTGAGCTGCGCTGCCGGCATCGCCGTCCTGCGCACGATCGAAGAGCAGGGCCTGGTCGCCAACGCGGCCGCCCGAGGGGCCGAGCTCAAGGACGGATTGGCGTCCTTCATGGCCGAGGACGACCGGATCGGCGACGTGCGAGGCACCGGCCTCATGGTCGGCGTCGAGCTGGTCAAGGATCGCGCCACCCGCGACCCCGACACCGAGACCTGCGAAGCGCTGATCCAGGCCTGCGCCGACCAGGGGCTGCTCGTCCTCAACTGCGGCACTCACCACAACGTGATCAGGTTCCTGCCTCCGATCGACGCCACGGCCGACGAGATCGCCAGGGGCCTGGAACTCTTCCGGGCAGGACTCGAGTCGGTACCGCGCCCGGCGGCGTAGCCACTTGCCCGGCCGTCTGTCCGGCCGAGTGTCCGCCGCGCTGGCCGCCCCGCGAGTCCATCGGAGAAACGTCGACGCCCGCGACATCCGCCGCGGGCGTCGACTTTGACTCTCCGGATTAGGGCACGCGGCCTCGGACGAGGCCTCCGTAGAACCTCGGTTTAGCGATTCCTGTCGAGGAACGTCTTGACGTCCTCGAGCCGGAAGCGTCGATCGCCCCGCTTGCAGACGCGGTAGAACGGCAGCTCGCCTCGGTCGCCGAGTCGCTTTACCGTGTTGACGTGGAGGTGGAGCATCCGCGCGACTTCGCTCGCGGTGAGCATCGGTCCGATTTCATTAGCGGCCATCGCAGCCATCGGTCTTCCTCTGCGCTGAGTCTGCAAGTGCGTTTGAGGGTTGCTGTCGGCTGGGCCATTCCGGGGCCCGAGGCGACGCGAACCGTACAGAGTCCACCCAACTGCCACAAGCCGTACTTTGGATTTGCGCCGTCCGTACCGGCTGGGAGACCGCGACGAGGTACCGGTCGGAGATCGACGCCAGTCCCAGATAGCCGCCCTGCCGGACCCGTCCCGGCGCTAGCTCGGTTTTGGCGAGGCGCTCGCGGGCGCCGTGGACGGGGCTTGCGAGCCCGTCCCGATGCGCCGGGGCTGCCCGATGCGCCGGGGCTGCCCGATGCGCCGGGGCTGCCCGATGCGCCGGGGCTGCCCGATGCGCCGGGGCTGCCCGATGCGCCGGGGCTGCCCGATGCGCCGGGCGACTCGGATGGCGCCAGGCTTCCGGACGGCAGCGCGAGAGTGGGCTCTGGCGACGCCGGCGCGACTCCAAAGATGTCGGTGCGCGCGAGCTCGTAGTCGGTCGCGAAGGTCTGCTCGGCTGCGATCATCTGGCTGCCGAGGACCAGGACCTCGTCGGGCGTCTTGGCGGCCACGACCTGATCGAGGAGCGTGACTTCGTCATTGCCGGCCTGTATGAACTGCGCCACGTCACTGTTGGTTGTCTGATTGACGTCGGCGCTGGCCTGCGGGTCGTCCCAGTTCGAAACGGCAGCGAGATCCTTCATCCAGCCGCTGGTGTCATCACGGAAGGCCTTGTAGGCGGTCAGCTGGGCCCCGAAGTCGTTGATGGCGTCGCTGACCTTCTGGCGGTCACCCTCACGCTTCTGCAGCCATGTGTTCTCGACCCTGGTCCAATTGTCCTTGGGCGTGGGCGTACGCGGTCCGAAGCTGATCCAGGCCCAGACGCCGCCGAAGATGATCACGAAGGCGATCAGGAGCGGGATGTACTCCTTGACCGCGTCATAGGCGTAGTGGGCGGCGGAGCTCCGCCGGACCCGGGTCAGACCGCGCTGCCGCCGCGTCGGTCGGGCCTGCCGGCGCGCGGGCCTCGGCTTCGCTGTCTCGTCGATCTGATCCTCGTCCAACGTTTCGCCGGCATCGACCGGTTCGATCGCCGCGGCAGGCTTGCGCGTCGGGGAGGCGACGTGAGACGGCGACTTGCGATGGCCGGCTGGCGCCACTCGGCCGCGGCGCGGTTGGGGCGACAACGTTGCTCCTCCTGACGTTTCCCGGGCGGGCCCTTGGACCGCTCGCCTCGGTGGTCGACCCCTCCGGAACGGCCACCGAGCAGCGTCGCGAAGTCTATCGCGAATCCTCGGCCGGTCGCCGACCGGACGCTGCCCCTGGCGTCGCCGAAGCGCTCCAGTGAGCCAGCGTGGCTTGAAGGTTGCGATAGCGGCGATCTGTACCGATTCGCAACCTTTGCAACCTTGACCTGGCCCCGCTCGTTACTCGACACTCACCTTTCCGCGACGGAAGAGGGCTCCTGCGAAGGAGCAGGCACCGCTGTCGCCGCCGCGGCCGGTGGCGACGGTTCCGGCGTAGTCGAGCGAGGACGGCGCAAGTTGAGGCAGACAGGCGCATCGCGGGCTGGAGGGGGGCTCTATGACCCCAGGTTCGAGCACGACGCGTGCGGCTTCGGCTTCGTCGTCGACATCGCCGGCCGGCCGTCCCACGCAATCGTCCGCGATGCCTTGACCGTCCTGGTCAACCTCGAGCACCGCGGGGCCACAGGTTCGGAGAAGAACACCGGCGACGGCGCAGGGCTGACCATCCAGATCCCCCATCGCTTCCTGGCCGACGTCGCGGACAAGTCCGGCGTGCGCCTCAGAGGCAAAGGGGGCTACGGCGTCGGCATGGTCTTCCTGCCCCAGGACAAGGTCAGTCGGGTCGACTGCTTCCGCCTATTCGAGCAGGTCGTCGCCGACGAGGGCCTTCATTTCCTGGGCTGGCGCGATGTCCCGACCGAAGGCGCGAGCCTGGGCGCGAGCGCGAGGGCCGCCCAGCCGCTGATCCGCCAGGTCTTCATCGACCGCCCCGAGCGCCTGGTCGAGGACATGGCCTTCGAGCGCAAGCTCTACATCGTCCGCCGGCTCGTCGAGAAGGCGGTGTCGCGGTCGGCCATCCCGTCTCGCGGCGATTTCTACATCCCATCGCTGAGCTGCCGGACGATTGTCTACAAGGGCATGCTCAACGCCTCGCAGCTCCGTGTCTTCTACCCGGATCTGGCCGACGAGCGCGTCGAGAGCGCCATCGCCATGGTTCATTCGCGGTTCTCGACGAACACCTTTCCGTCTTGGCCGCGCGCCCACCCGTATCGATACATCTCGCACAACGGCGAGATCAACACGCTGCGCGGCAACGTCAACTGGATGCACGCCCGCGAGTCGCAGTTCAGCTCGAAGCTCTTTGGCGAGGAGCTGCGGAAGGCCCTCCCGGCCATCGACACCGAGGGCTCGGACTCGGCCATCCTCGACAACGTCCTGGAGCTGCTCTATCTCTCGGGTCGCTCGGTGGCCCACGCCCTGATGATGATGGTGCCGGAGCCCTGGCAGCACCACGAGTCGATGGCCCCGGAGAAGCGGGCCTTCTACGAGTTCCACTCGTGTCTGATGGAGCCGTGGGACGGCCCGGCCTCGATCGCCTTCACCGACGGCATCCGCGTCGGCGCCACGCTCGACCGCAATGGACTCCGCCCGGCCCGCTACTGGGTCACCGCCGACGGCCGGGTGGTCATGGCCTCGGAGGCCGGCGTGCTCGACATCAGCCCCGATCGGGTCGTGGCCAAGGGACGCCTCCAGCCGGGCCGGATGTTCCTGGTCGACACGGCCGAGCAGCGAATCGTCTCCGACGAAGAGCTCAAGCGCCGCGTCACGACGGAACACCCCTACGAGGAGTGGGTTCGCGAATGGCTGGTCAAGCTGACCGAGCTGCCGCCGCCGCCGCGCGTGATCGAGCCCGACCACGAGTCGGTCCTGCGCCGCCAGGAGGTCTTCGGCTACACCGCCGAGGACGTCCGCATCCTGATCAACCCGATGGCCGCCACCGGCACCGAGCCCGTCGGGTCGATGGGCGACGACGTCGCGCTAGCCGTCCTGTCGGAGCGTCCGCAGCTCCTCTACTCGTATTTCAAGCAGCTCTTCGCGCAGGTCACGAACCCGCCGATCGACTCGATCCGCGAGGAGATCATCACCGCAACCGAGATGGCGATCGGCCCGGAGGGCAATCTCCTCGAGCCCGACCCACGGTCGGCCCACCAGCTCGAGATGCCGTCCCCGGTTCTCTCGAACGAAGAGCTCGAGAAGATCCGCAACCTGGCCGCGAGCGGCCCGCACGGCTTCAAGACGATCACGCTGCCGATCCTCTACCACGTCGCCGACGGTGGCTCCGGCCTCCGCAAGGCCATCGAGCAGCTGCGCGATCGTTGCTCCGAGGCGGTCTCGGAAGGCCACAACATCATCGTCCTGTCTGACCGCGGCCACGACGCAACGGACGCCCCGATCCCCGCCTTGCTGGCCGTCTCCGCGGTCCACCACCACCTCGTCCGGGCCGGCACCCGCACGCAGGTCGGCCTCGTGCTCGAATCCGGGGAACCGCGCGAGGTCCACCACTTCGCTCTCTTGATCGGCTACGGCGCCAGCGCCGTGAACCCGTATCTCGCGTTCGAGACGGTCCACGACCAGGTTCGCCTGGGGATGCTCTCGGGCACCGCCGAGCTGGCCGAGAAGAAGTACCGCAAGGCCATCGCCAAGGGGATCGTCAAAGTCATCTCGAAGATGGGCATCAGCACCATCCAGAGCTACCACGGCGCCCAGGTCTTCGAGGCGGTCGGGCTCAATCAGGACTTCATCGACGAGTACTTCACCTGGACGCCCACGCGCATCGGCGGCGTCGGCATCGACGTCATCGCTCGTGAGGTGAAGATGCGTCAGGATCGGGCCTACCCGCCCAACCGGCCCATCTATCACAAGCAGCTCGGCGTCGGCGGCAACATCCAGTACCGGGTCGATGGCGAGCAGCACCTCTTCAACCCGCTGTCGATCTCGCAACTTCAGTACGCGGCGCGGAGCGGAAGCTACCCCGCGTTCAAGGAGTACTCGAAACTCATCGACGACCAGGCGAAGGGATTGTGCACCCTCCGCGGGCTGATGGAGTTCAAGCCGAACCATCGCCATCCGCTGTCGGTCGACGACGTCGAGCCGGTCGAATCGATCGTCAAGCGCTTCAAGACCGGCGCCATGAGCTATGGCTCGATCTCGCGCGAAGCCCACGAGACGCTGGCCATCGCCATGAACCGCCTCGGCGCCAAGTCGAACACCGGCGAGGGCGGCGAGGATCCGGCCCGGTTCGAGACGCTCGCCAACGGCGATTCGCTCAAGAGCGCCATCAAGCAGGTCGCATCGGGCCGGTTCGGCGTCACCAGCGAATACCTCGTCAGCGCCCGCGAGATCCAGATCAAGATGGCCCAGGGCGCAAAGCCGGGCGAGGGCGGCCAGCTGCCCGGCCACAAGGTCTACCCGTGGATCGCCAAGGTCCGCCACTCGACGCCGGGCGTGGGTCTGATCAGCCCACCGCCCCACCACGACATCTACTCGATCGAGGACCTAGCCGAGCTGATCCACGACCTCAAGAACGCCAACCAGGACGCGCGGATCTCGGTGAAGCTGGTCTCCGAGGTTGGAGTCGGGACGATCGCCGCAGGCGTGGCCAAGGCGCATGCCGACGTCATCCTGATCAGCGGCCACGACGGCGGGACGGGAGCGTCGCCGCTCTCATCGATCAAGCACGCGGGCCTGCCCTGGGAGCTTGGCATCGCCGAGACAAACCAGGTGCTGCTCATGAACGACCTGCGGTCTCGCGTCGCGGTCGAGGTCGACGGCCAGATGAAGACGGGCCGCGACGTCGTGATCGGCGCCCTTCTCGGGGCCGAGGAGTTCGGCTTCTCCACCGCGCCGCTGGTTACGCTCGGCTGCGTGATGATGCGGGCCTGCCACCTCAACACCTGCCCGGTCGGGATCGCGACGCAGGATCCGGAGCTGCGCAAGCGCTTCACCGGTGATCCGCAGTACGCCGTCAACTTCATGACCTTCGTGGCCATGGAGGTCCGCGAGTACATGGCCCAGCTGGGCTTCCGGACCTTCACTGAGATGGTCGGCCACTCCGAGCGGCTCGAGATGCGGCGGGCGATCGACCACTGGAAGGCCCACAACCTCGACTTCAGCCGGATCCTCTTCCAGCCGCAGGTCCCCAAGTCCACGCTGAGGACTTGCCAGATCAGCCAGGAGCACAACGTCGAGGCCTCTCTCGACTCCACCACCCTGATCCCGCTATGCGAACCGGCTCTGGCGCGCGGCGAGCGCGTCGAAGCCGACCTGGCGATCCGGAACGTCAACCGCGTCGTGGGCACGTCGCTCGGTTCCGAGGTCACCCGCCGCTACGGCGGCGCGGGCCTGCCGGAGGACACGATCAAGCTCAACTTCCGCGGCTCGGCTGGGCAGAGCTTCGGCGCCTTCATCCCGAACGGCATCACCCTCACCCTCGAAGGCGACGCCAACGACTACCTCGGCAAGGGGCTCTCGGGCGGCAAGGTCGTCCTCTTCCCGCCGCGCGAATCCACCTTCGTTGCAGAAGAGAACGTCATCACCGGCAACGTCGCGTTCTACGGAGCGACGTCGGGCGAGGCCTACATCCGCGGCATCGCCGGCGAGCGGTTCTGCGTCCGCAACTCCGGACTCAAGGCAGTGGTCGAGGGTGTTGGCGATCACGGCTGCGAATACATGACCGGCGGACGCGTCGTCGTGATCGGCAAGACCGGCCGCAACTTCGCGGCGGGCATGTCCGGCGGCGTGGCCTACGTCCTCGACGAGAGCGGCGAGGGCGGGGCCGCTGGCGGCGGCTTCGAGCGGGTCTGCAACAAGGAGATGGTCCAGCTCTTCCCGCTGTCGGATCCCGTTGAAACCGCGGAGGTCCGGCGCCTCCTCGAGCGCCACGTCGAGTACACCGGCAGCATGAGGGCAAAGGCGCTCCTAGACGAGTGGCCGACCACGGTGAGCCGGTTCATCCGAGTCGTTCCCAACGACTATCGCCGCGTCATGGAGGCTCAGGCCAGGATGCGCGAGAGGGGCCTCTCGGACGATGAAGCCGAGATGGCCGCCTTCGTAGAGAACGTGTTGGACGCGCGCCGAGTGGCGGGGAACTGACGATGGGCAAGCCGACCGGGTTCATGGAGTTCGAGCGCGAACCCGCACACGTCCGGCCGCCGCTCGAGCGGGCGAAAGACTGGAGCGAGACCCACCCCGCATACGAGGAGAAGACGCTCCGAGACCAGGGCGCCCGATGCATGGACTGCGGTGTTCCCTACTGCCACACCGGCGCGCTCGTCAACGGCCTGGCCCTGGGCTGCCCGATCCACAACCTCATCCCGGAGTGGAACGACCTCGTCTACCGGGGTCAGTGGCGCGAGGCCATCATCCGGCTCCACAAGACGAACAACTTCCCCGAGTTCACCGGCCGCGTCTGCCCCGCCCCGTGCGAGGGTTCGTGCACTCTCGGCATCAGCCAGCCGCCGGTCACGATCAAAACGATCGAGAACGAGATCATCGAGCACGCCTTCCTCGAAGGCTGGGTCGTGCCGGAGCCGCCCCTGGCCCGCACCGGAATGAAGGTCGCGGTCGTCGGTAGCGGCCCGGCGGGACTCGCCTCCGCGGCGCAGCTCAACCGGGCCGGCCACGAGGTCACCGTCTACGAGCGCGACGACCGCGTCGGTGGCCTGCTGATGTACGGCATCCCCAACATGAAGCTCGACAAGTCGGTGGTGGAGCGGCGCGTCCGGCTGCTCGAGGCGGAGGGCATCAAGTTCGTGACCGGGACGGCCGTCGGACGCGACGTCGAGGCCGAGCGCCTCGTGCGGGACTTCGACGCCGTCGTCCTGGCCACCGGCTCCACGGTTCCGCGCGACCTCAAGGTCGAGGGCCGCGAGCTCGGTGGCGTCCATTTCGCCATGGAGTTTCTGGTCGCGAACACGGAGGCACTGCTCGGCGGGCCGCCCACGCCGATATCCGCCGCGGGCAAGGACGTGATCGTCATCGGTGGCGGCGACACCGGCACAGACTGCGTCGGCACGGCCATCCGCCAGGGCGCCCGGAGCGTCGTCCAGCTCGAGATCCTGCCCAGGCCGCCCGAGACCCGCACCGCGGACAATCCCTGGCCGCAGTGGCCCAAGGTCTACAAGCTCGACTACGGACAGGAGGAGGCTGCCGCGCTGTGGGGCGCCGATCCGCGGCTCTACCTGGCCAACACTCGCCGGCTCGCCGGCGACGGGCGGGGCCACGTCAAGGCCATCGAGACCGTCGACATCGAGTGGATCCACACGCCCGGCGGCCGGCCCGAGATGCGCGAATGTGCCGGTACGGAGAAGACCCTGGCGGCCGACCTGGTCCTGATCGCGATGGGTTTCGTCGGTCCCGCGCCCGACCTGCCGGCGGCGTTCGGCTGCAAGCTGGACCACCGCGGCAACATCGTCCACGACGACGACTTCATGACGACGACGCCCGGCGTATTCGCCGCGGGCGACTGCTCGCGCGGCCAGTCGCTGGTGGTCTGGGCCATAAACGAAGGCCGACTGGCGGCCCGCGCCGTCGACAAGTTCCTGATGTTCGGCGAGTCGGTCCTGCCGGATTACTGAACAGCGGGTTGCGCCGGATCGACCGAGATCAGGTCGAGCGTTGCCCCGTCGGCGGATTCGATAACCAGCATTCGGCCGTCCGGCGACCACAAACGCGGTTGAACGAATGAGAGCCGCGGCTGGTTTGGCTGACCAGTCGCCGCCAGGTGTCTGACGGCGTCGACAGCCGTCGACGACAGGTCGAGCAGCGTCGTCTTCTCGTCCGCGCTTGCGACGCGGAGCGCCCTACCGGTCGCATCCACCTCGAGCTCCGGACCATTCGATGAGGGGACCGACCATGCGACGACGATGCCACCGAAGTCCGGGATGCTCGCGGTCGCACCCACGATAGCCAGGGAGCCGCTCGGCGTAAGGCAATAGAGGCTGTCATCTCCTGTCCAGCCAAGCAGCTGAGCGTCCTGGACCGTCTTCACTTTCCCCGTGGCGACGTCCAGGATCTCAAGGTTGTTGTCCGAGTCGGCCGCAAGTCGCGTCGCGCTCGGGTTGAAGGCCATATCGCCTCGCACGTCCGGCGCTGTAGCCTGGACGTGCCCGGTGGCGAAGTCGATCACGTCGACCGGGCCCTTCCAGCCATGCAACTCCGCGTCTTCGCTCGAGCAGCTCATGTGGCCGAGCAGAAGCAGCCTGCCGTCGGGCGACCAACCATACGGTGTGGCCTTTTCGTCCGCCTTCACGTACCCGCCGTTCTTGTACCAGTCGATCAACGGGTCGCCTGTGCAGCCCGGCACGGCCACGATGATCGCAGCCGAACCGTCGCCGCTGGCAACGACCCAGCTGTTCTCTTTGGGGCCACCGGTATGGCTCGTGGCGACGTCGGCCACGTAGCCGCTGCCGTCGATCAGACGGGTCGGATCGAGCCAGCCCTCGATCGACCCGAATTGAGAAACGAGCCTGCCGAAGCGGTCGTAGACACGACTGACGTACTGGTCCCCGCCCGAGACCAGCAGGTACGTCCCATCGGGCGACCAGGCGAAAGTGGTCCCCTGGCCCAGAGGCAGCCTGGCCACGATTCCCGTGCCGGCAGGCGTGGGGAGCCCTGTGGCTGGTGATCCGCCAGCCAACGGCATCCCATCCGCACGCAGGACGAGGCCAGCGCCACCGACCACGCCGACGAGCACCGCGACCACACCGATTGAGATGGCCCAGCTCGGGATCCGAACTCGCCTCATCGGTCGATCCTCCCCTTCCCAACCGAGCTGCCGCCGGCGGCGCCTCAGACCAGCCTCGGCGGCAGCCCTCCGGCGCTCGCCGACCGCTCCCGAGAGCATACGCGGCCGCACTGCCTCCCGGATCAGATTGGCTGCGGCGCGGGCAGGGCCCTTCCCGCTGGACTCCCGAGGGGCTACCGTTTCGCCATGCCTGGGAACGACGCCGAAACCGACCGGATCCGTCGCATCTACGATCGCCGCGCGGCGACCGCGCCACCGGGCCGCGAGGACGCCAACCTGCGCTGGCTATGCGGGCGGGCCGAGGGCGAGACCCTCGAGGTGGGCATCGGCCGGGGGCGGACGCTGCCGTTCTACCCCCGCGACGTCCACCTGACCGGGATCGACCTAAGCGGGGTCGCGCTGGCGGTCGCCCGACGACGGGCCGACGCCCTGGGGCTTCACGCGACCCTGCGCGAGGGCGACGCCTCGGCTCTCCCCTACCCCAACTGCCATTTCGACACGGTCGTCTTCAGCTTCGTCCTGTGCACGATCCCCGACGACCGCCGGGCCGTGGCCGAGGCGGTACGAGTCCTCCGCCCAGGTGGACGGCTGCTGCTCGTCGAACACGTCCGTAGTCCAAACCCGATCGTGCGGTTTCTCGAGCGGCTGCTCGAGCCGATCGAAATCCGGCGCATGGCGGACCACCTGCTGCGCGAGCCGCTCGAACACGTGCTGGCCGAGGAGTTGGAGCTCGAGACGCTCGAGCGGGCCTGGTTCGGCGTGGTCGAACGGCTGGCCGCTCGCAAGCCGGAGGCAGACGAGCTCGAGCAAGCCGGCTGAAGCCGGGGCGAACGCGTCCAAGCGGCTCGGGCAAGGACCGCTAGGCAGGACTCGAGGCGGGCCCGATGCCGGTGAGAAGCCCTACGGCGCCGAAGCGGCCGGCGAACGCGACAACTCCGGTACGGTCGCCGGATCGACCGAGGCGCTCGGCACGCCCGCGTACCTCGCCGAATCCATCACGCCGAACTTCGCCAGCGGCCAGTAGCGCAGCCAGGCCCGTCCGATGACGGTCGACTTCTGGATCGGTCCGAATATCCGCGAGTCTTGCGACGCCTGCCGGTGGTCGCCCAGAACGAATAGCTCGCCGGCAGGTACACGCCAGCTCGACTGCCCGCTCAGCGGGGTAGTCGGCTGTCCGTCGAAGACGTAAGGCTCGTCGAGCTTGACGCCGTTGACGTAGACGGCGTCGTCGTGGATCGCCACCAGATCGCCCGCGACGCCAATTACGCGCTTGATGAACGGAATGTCCTGGCCGTCCTCCGAGTAGCCCGTCGGCGGCTCGAAGACGATGACGTCACCACGCTTGTAGTCGCTGAAGACCGGCGTGATCTTGTCCACGAGAACGTACTGACCCGGCTCCAGGGTGTGCTCCATCGAGACCTGGAGGATCTGGTACGGCTGGGCAACGAAGTGCTGCACCAGGAAAAAGATGATGACGGTGAGGAGTACGGTCTCGACAATCTCGAGAAGGCACCCACGCCAGCGTTTGCTCATCCGGAACAGTACCCCTCTGCAGGTCACGGATCGTGCCGCGAAAAGGTCGGGCCGAGGGGTCGCGTCCGGACTCCGGTCGCGACCGGCCTAGAAGGTAGCACCTCCCGAGGTTTTGGGAGGCCGGACTACGGTCATGGGGGGATGGCCGTTTCGGTACGTGGACGGCTGCCGTAGAACCACTGCGCCGGATCCGTCTCGGGGGTTCCGTTCGTCCCGCCGGTCGCGACCCCGCTTGACATGTGACCATATGGTCACCTATGGTCGGACCGGTGGACGAGGTATTCAAAGCGCTGGCGGATCCGAATCGGAGGCTGCTGCTGGATCGCCTTTTCGAGCGAGATGGCCAATCGCTCGTGGAGCTCCAGGGCTATCTGACGATGAGCCGTTTCGGGGCGATGAAACACCTTCGCATCCTCGAATCGGCCGGGCTGGTGACAAGCCGCCGGGTCGGTCGCACGAAGCTCCACTACCTCAATCCCGTCCCAATCCGGCTGGTCCACGACAGGTGGATAAGCCGCTACTCCGAGCCGATAGTCGCGCAACTAAGCGCCCTGAAGGCTCGCTTGGAGGAACCCATGGGCGTCGCACCTCGACACGTGTACGAGATCTTCATCCGAACAACCCCCGAACGACTTTGGCGGGCCATCACGGACCCGGCCGACACGCGCCAGTACTACTTCGGCACCGAGGTCAAGTCGGACTGGAAGACGGGCTCAAAGCTCGTCTACCTCGATCACGGCGAGGTCTCGCTCGACTGCAAGATCATCGAGATCGATCCGGCCCACCGGCTGGTCCACTCGTTCGTGGCGCTGTATGCGCCGGAGATGGCTGCCGAAAAGCCGAGCCGGGTCACCTGGGAGATCGAGAAGATGGGCGAAGCCTGCCGCCTCACGCTCGTCCACGACGAGTTCGAAGGCGAAACGGCGACCTATCACTCGGTCGAGCACGGTTGGTCCCAAATCCTCTCCGGCCTCAAGACCCTTCTCGAGACGGGCAAGCCGCTCGTAGTGGAGGAGCCAGCCGAGGAAGGCGCCGGGATGCCCGCCTGACCGACCCGGAATTCCATCCTGATCACGAGTCGGGGGCGGCTGCCGCCTCCGACTCGCCCGTATCCGCCCCTCGGTCCATTGCCGGGACGAACAACCGAGCGTCTCGCCAGGCTGTATCGTCTGAGCGTGAGCACAGTCATCGAGTTCCGCGGATCGTTTCGCCTGATGGCGAACGAAGGCGACCGCCTGCGACCCGGCGGCAAGGGCACGTGGTACGACCGCTGCGGCGAGCTGGCCAACACCGAGCACAACAAGCCCAAGTGCGACGTGTGTGCCCGCGGGGGCAACTGCGGCCTCGACTGCACCGTCAGCAGGCTCACCTGCCCCCGCTGCGGGGCGACGGCCGAGTGACGCGCACCGGCTGAGCAACCGACTTGGCCGCCGCAGCACCGACTCCCCACGCCATCTACCTGGCTGGCCGCTGGGTCGAGTCCCCGGATCGGCTGGTCGTGACGAACCCTGCCAGACCGGACGAGCCGGCCGGCGTCACTTACAACGCCACGCCAGACCAGTACGAGGAAGCTGTGGCTGCGGCGGTGTCCGCCTTCGAAAAGACCCGCCGCCTGCCCGCGTACGAGCGGAGCGCCGCTCTCCACAAGATCAGCGCCGGCATCGCCGCCCGCCGCGAGGAGATCGGGCGGTTGATCGCTACCGAGTCCGGCAAGCCGATCCGCGACGCCCTGGGGGAGGTCGACCGCGCCGTGCTCACCTTCCGATTCGGCGGCGAAGAGGCCGAACGCATCGGCGGAGAGGTCATCCCGCTCGACCTGAACCGAGCCTCTCTCGGTCGGACCGGCATCACCCGCCGCTTTCCCATCGGCCCGATCGCGGCCATCAGCCCGTTCAACTTCCCGCTGAACCTGGCCGCTCACAAGCTGGCGCCGGCCATCGCGTCAGGCAATCCGATCGTGCTGAAGCCGCCGTCCAAGGATCCACTGACGATGCTGACCGTGGCGGAGATCATCGCCGACGTCGGGCTGCCAGATGGCTCGGTCAGCATCCTGCCGATGACTCGCGAGCTCGGCGATCGGCTCGTCTCGGACGAGCGCTTCAAGCTGTTGACCTTCACGGGCAGCCCATCCGTCGGCTGGAGGATGAAGGAGCGAGCCGGCAAGAAGCGGGTCGTGCTCGAGCTCGGCGGCAATGCCGCCGTAATCGTGGACCGGACCGCGGACCTCGACTGGGCCGTCCGGCGCGCCCTCGTTGGGGCGTTCAGCTACGCCGGCCAGGTATGTATCAGCGTCCAGCGGTTATTCGTGCACGAGGGCATCTGGGACGAATTCATGGCCAGGTTCGTCGAGGGAGCGCGCCGGCTGAAGGTCGGCGACCCGCTCGACCCGGGGACCGACATCGGCCCGATGGTCGACGCCGCGGCCGTGGAGCGCACCCGGCGCTGGGTGGACGAGGCCCGCTCGCTGGGTGGCAAGGTTCTGCTGGGCGGCGCTGCAGAGGGCGCGTTCTTCGGCCCGACCATCCTTACCGATGTGCCCGCCTCCGCGGCGGTGTGTCGCGAGGAGGCCTTCGCCCCGCTCGTGGTCGCAGCCCCGTTCCGCGACTTCCCCGACGCCGTGAGCCGCGTCAACGACAGCCGCTTCGGCCTGCAGGCGGGCGTCTTCACCAACGACCTCGCGCACGCCTGGTCGGCCTTCGAGGAGCTCGAGGTGGGCGGCGTGATCGTCAACGACGTCCCCACCTACCGGATCGACCACATGCCTTACGGCGGCACAAAGGATTCGGGCATGGGCCGTGAGGGCGTCCGCTACGCCATCGAAGACATGACCGAGCTTCGCATCATGGTCATTGCCCAGCCCCAGTAGGCCGAGCGCCCGCCTCAGGCGCCCGAACATGAGGTTGGCGTCCCCGGCGGGATTCGAACCCACGACCCGCCGCTTAGAAGGCGGCCGCTCTATCCACTGAGCTACGGGGACGTTAGGCGGTTGCTCACATTGAGCGTGAAAGTCTGCTCTTGACTGCCGATTGACTCGCAGCTACCGTTAGCACGTCGGACGACTGAGCAACTAACAATAGGCTGTGAACCATGGTGCAAACCTCGACTCGCGCGCTCGATGCGCTTACCAGTTTACGCGACAGTTTCGCCCTCCATCTAGCGGCAGATCGCTCGCCCAAGACCTCGCGGATCTACCTCGCGGCCCTCGACCATCTCATTGCGCACCTCGAAGCCAACGGCATGCCGACCGGGACGCGGGCCGTTCGGCGCGAACACGTCGAAAGCTACTTCGCCCGACGGCGCGGCGAGGTGGCGCCGGCGACGCTCTCAATCGAGTACAGGGCCCTACAGCAGTTCTTCCGCTGGGCGGTTGAGGAGGACGAGGTCGGTCGCTCCCCGATGGAGAAGATGACCGCGCCCCGCGTGCCCGACCGGCCGGTTCCGATCGTCCCGGCCGATGTGTTCATGAAGCTGCTCAAGACCACGACCGGCCGCGAACTGGTCGACCGGCGCGATGCGGCGATCCTGCTCATGCTCTTTGACACCGGCATTCGTCGCGGCGAAGTGGCGGGGCTCAAGGTCGACGACGTGGAGCTTAAGGACCGCCTCGCCTACGTTACCGGGAAGGGTGGGCACACTCGCGCCATCCGCTTCGGTACCAAGACCGCCATCGCCATCGATCGTTACCTACGGCTCCGTAAGAGCCACCGCTACGCCGACAACGAGGCGCTATGGATCGGGCAGGACGGCCCTCTAACCGTCGGGGCCTTCGGCCAAATGATCGCCAAGCGTGCCGCGGCGGCCGGCCTGCCCCGGATCCATGCCCATCAGTTCCGCCACACGTTCGCGCACCAATGGCTCGCTGAAGGTGGCCAGGAAGGCGACCTGATGAGGCTGGCCGGGTGGAAGTCACGACAGATGCTCGGTCGCTACGGTGCGAGCGCCGCAGATGAGCGGGCTCGCGCCGCCTACCGCAGTCCGGCGGACCGGCTGTGACCAGGCTCGTGGCCACGCGGGGACAACGCGGGGCCGTCATCTGTGCCCAGCCCTCCTGCCGGCGCGAGCTGCCCGGCATCGGGCGCATGGAGGGGGAGTATATCTGGCCCGACGAAGAGGCCCATGAACCGTATCTCTTTATGGCCGAGGGTTGGCACCTGGGACACGATGGTATCTGGCGGATGACCCCGCGCGGGCTCCGGCGGCGTGCCTTTCTGAGCGGCCGCGTGCAAGACGTTCGCCGGCATGCTCACGCGGCTCTGACAGTGGAGGACCTTGACGACCTGGGGGGCCCCAAGGGGCGGATTGCCCGTGTCCTGCCGAGCGTGGTCATCTGCCCATTCTGCGGAACGCCACAGCGGCTCGACCCCGACGTCCTGGGGGTGGCCCCGCGGGCGAACTCCCACGCCACCTACACGCAAACCGACCGCCTGCAAGACTGACGGCCAGGCACGCTGTGCGGCGTGCTATGATCCGACCCAGCTAAATACCAGCCGACCACGGTTCCACCGGCACCTACCACCGACCGCTCTCACGATCTGCGGCACCGGGTTGGTAGGTGCTGTTTGATGTTGACGTCCGCAGAGCGCCGCCTCCGCGCTCGGGCCGCCGCCTACGCGCTGCACGCGCAGGGCGCGACCTCCACGCGCGCTGGGACGGCCGCCTTCCTTGCCCGCTTTGAGCGCCAGGTCGACCCTGACGGAACGCTCCCCGCCGACGAGCGCGCTCGGCGCGCGGCGTTCGCCCGCAAGTCGTACATGACGCTGCTCGCCCTGCGCGCCGCGAAGGCCCGCCGGGGCGCTCCGTCAGGCCCAGACCGCTGCAATGCAATCTCCGACATCGCGCGGGAGGCCGACGGTGGCCGCTAACCTGCTCCACGCTGCCGACGAAGCCGAGCCACCCCGAACGTTCCATGCCGATCCGGCCGTGCAACCTGTGTCCACGCTGGGCCGCCGGCACGCGCCCGACCTCTCGCCCGAGATCGCGAAGGCGCTCGAGGCAGGCAAGCTCGAGCAAACCTGTCCCGCCTGTGGTCGATGGGAGGCCGCGCACTGGTATTGCTCCTGGTGCAGTCGGCCGACGGGGCCGGCCGACTGGTACCGGAACGGCGATCGCGAAGAGCGCGCGTCCCGGATGCCGAAGGCCGCTCCCGCCGACCCCCCGAGCGAACTCCTTGACCTTCGCACCTGGCCCGCGCGATGGGGCCCAATCCCCCGTCAGAAGCCCGCACGACAGGCGAGGACCCCGGTAAAGCGAGCGATCGCCGAGCCCGCCGACGACACGGCCACCCCGCCCTCACTGCCCGGGGCAGCGGGGTCCGTCGCGCCCGCCGCCCAGCTCGAGCTGAACCTCATCCCGACCACGAAGATGGCCGCCGCGTCAACTGAGATGACCGCGGCGGCCGTGCCGGAGGAGCGACATGACCTCGCAACCCCGACCGCCTGAGGATAGCAGGCTGCCGGTCACCCGCTACCTGATCCGGGACGCCGGCGTCGTCGTCATCGCCGTCCACCGTCGGCAGGACCGCCCCGACGGCAAGGACGTACCCTGGGAGCAGCCAGACGGCACGCCGGGCCTTAGCGGCCTACCGCTGGTCGACTTGCCCTTGTATGGCGTCGAGCGGCTCGGAGCGCACCCAACGGTGGTCATCGCCGAGGGCGAGAAGGCCGCCGATGCCCTCACTGCCGCAGGCATCCCTGCCCTCGGCACGGTCACCGGCGCCCCAAGCTGTCCCGGACCGATGCCACTCGCCGATCTCACGGGCCGCGAGGTCGTCCTGTGGCCCGATAACGACGACGGCGGCCGGAGCCACATGGCGAAAGTAGGCGCGGGCCTCACGCGGATCAAGGTCAATGTGCGGGTCCTGAACTGGCCTGATGCGCCGGATAAGGGCGACGCGGGCAACTACCTATTCCCCGACCGGAGCGCAGCGGAGCTGCATGCGATGGCCGAGGCCGTCGCCGGCGGCGCAGAGGCGTACGCCCCAACCGGTCACACGCTTGAGGAGCTGGCTGCGCTCATGGCAGCGGCCGCGCCGGTCATCGTCGCCGAAGAGGTCCCAGAGACGGAGGATGGCGATCGCTGGGAGCTGCCGGCCCGGCTCGACCTCGAGGACAATCCCCCGCCGTTCCCGACGGAGGCACTCCCAGGATGGCTCCGCAACTTCGTCGAGGCGGTGGCCGAGGCAACGCAGACGCCGCCCGACCTGGCAGGAATGCTCTCGCTGGCCACCGTGGCCACGGTCGCGGCGGGGCCCATCCTCGTCGCGCCAGCGCCCGACTGGCGGGAGGGGATCAACATCTTCGTCGCCGTCGCCATGGAGCCCGGCTCGCGCAAGTCGGCCGTGTTCAAGGAGGTCACCCGACCTGTTAGGGCCTACGAGCAGCGCCTCGCCGAAGAGACGGGCCCGGAGATCGCCCGGGCCGCAACACGGAGGCGCCTGGCCGAGAAGCGGCTAGCTCACCTCGAGGCCCAAGCGGCCAAGGCCGCCTTGGCCGATCGCTACCAGCTCGAGGCCGAGAGTGAGGAGGCCGCGGTCGAGCTCGAGCGGCTGACGGTCCCGCCCGAGCCGCGGCTCTTCACCTCCGACGTGACCTCCGAGGCCCTCGGCTCACTCCTCAACGATCACGGCGGGCGGTTCGCCGTCCTGAGCCCGGAGGGCGGCGTCTTCGATCAGATGGCCGGCCTGTACAACAAGGGCCTGCCGAATCCCGACGTCTTCCTCAAGGGCCATGCGGGCGACACGCTCCGCGTCGATCGGCGGGGACGACCATCTGAGTATGTCGAGCGACCCGCGCTGACGCTTTGCCTAGCGGTTCAACCGAATTCGCTCGCGGCGGTGCATGGCAATCCGGGCCTGAGTGGACGCGGGTTACTCGAGCGGTTCCTGTTCGCAGTCCCGCCGAGCATGGTCGGGCGCCGAGCCATCGAACCGCCGGCGGTTCCGACCGAGCTCCGGGCGAGTTACGAGTCGTCGATCGAGTCGATCGCCCGCTCCTGCGCCGCGCTCACGGGTCCGATCATCCTCACCTTATCGCCCGAGGCGGCCCAACTCTTCCGGGCGTTCCGCTCGGAGCTCGAGGGTCGGCGCGGCGCCGGCGGCGACCTTACGTACATCGCGACGTGGGCCTCCAAGCTCGACGGGGCGGCAGCCCGCCTGGCCGGTCTCCTCCATGTTGCGCAAGAGTTCGCCGACGGGTTCGGCCGGCCGATCGACGCCGCCACGATGGACGGGGCGATCCGCATCGCCCGCTACCTCATCCCGCACGCGCGCGTGGCGTTCGACCAGATGGGTGCCGACGTCCATCGTGACGACGCCCGGGAGATCCTCGAATGGCTCCGGCGGAAGGATCTCCGCACGTTCACTCGTCGCGAGGCCCTGCGCGACCTACAGGGCCGCTTCCCGAATGTCGCGACACTCAAGCCCGCCCTCGAGCTCCTCGCTGACCAAGGCTGGATCCGCGACGTCGAGCATTCAGCGAGTCCTGGTCGTCCATCGATCGCCTACGAAGTCACCCCCTACCTACATACCCCCAAGACAAATGAGACAAAACGGACACAACCTCCGAGATCGCCCGAAAGTGGGGGTTTTGTCGGTTCTGTCTCCAATGTCTTAGAGGCGAGTTTGGGATCTTCTCCTTCTCTCTCTGACGCAACCGACGCCGCCCCTGGGCGAGCTGATGCGGGTGATGAACCATGATCGGCACCCCCGCGCCCCGCCGACCCCGAGTCGCGCTCTATGCCCGGGTCTCGACGCGTGACAAGGACCAGGACCCCGAGTTGCAGCTCGACGCTCTCCGGTCCTACGTCGTGGCTCGCGGCTGGGAGGCGCTCGAGTACGTCGACACCGCGGCCGCAGGCGATCTTGCCCACCGCACGGCCTGGGCTCGGCTCCTGGCCGACGTGGCCCGCCGGCGGGTCGACCGGGTCATGGTCTGGAAGCTCGACCGGGCATTCCGCTCGACCCTTCACGCCCTGGCGACGCTGCGGGACTTCGAGCATGCGGGAGTCGGCTTTGCCGCCCTGACCCAGCCCGAGCTCGACACGACGTCGGCCACGGGACGTCTCGTCTTCACGATCCTGGCCGCGGTGGCCGAGATGGAGCGGGAACTCATTGCCGACCGGGTCAAGGAAGGGATGCGCCACGCGGCCCGGCAAGGTAAGCAGATCGGCCGGCCACCGGTAACCGCCAGGCCGGGCTTTGCCGCGCGGTGGGGACGGGTCCAACCGGACCTTGCCGCCGGCCGGCTCTCGCGGCGACAGGCCGCCCGTAGGCTCGGGATCGGGACGGCGACCCTGGGGCGGCTCCTTGCCGCCGAGCCTGAGACCGGAGGCCCTACGGATGGCTGACCTTGCCACTTACCCTACCGATCAGGCCATCTGCAGGCTCCTGGCCGGGGAGGCCTTGCCGACCGCCGCAATTGCCTACCGCCTAGGCTTGCCGGACCGGACTGCCCGCCACCGCCTGCGCCAGCTCCGGCGGGCCGGTCTGGTCATCAGCGGCCCCGACCTGGTGCATCGCCTCGCCGTAGGGCCCTCGCTGGCCCTTGCCGACCCGGCACCGGCCGTTGCCGCTGGACCCTCGCTGGACCTTGCCGACCCAGGGCCAGCCCTTGCCGACCCAGGGCCCGCCCTTGCCGAAGCCAGCGACTCCGACGGGTCGTCCTCGGGCAACGGAGGGAGCCCAGGCTCGGGCGCGGTCCTTGTCCTTGCCGCCCTCGCGCTTGCGGTAGCCGGGGGCCTTGCCGCCGCACTCCTAGCCCGTCGTGCGACACCGCCACCACCCTCGCCAGCGCCACCGACGCCGCCGGTCTGGTATCCGGGTGACCCCTGGGGAGGGGCCGGGTGGTCGCAGTGGTAGCCACGTCGCACCGGGAAGGCCGGCAGATTGCGCCACCAAACCACCAACAGCGGGCAAGCCTGGGAGGACCTTGGACATGACCAGCAAACAGCGCCTTCGCAAGCCGACGGCTCCCGCACAGCCGCGGGCACTCCACCGACACCCTCCGTTACCGCTAGGGGGTCCCGCGGTAACGGATCGGACTCGCCTGTACCGGATGTCCGCCGAGATGGCACTGGCCGCCATCCCGGCGGGCTCGATCAGCGTACTGCTGACCGACCCGCCCTACACCAGCGTCAACCGCCAGGGAGGAAGCGGCTCGCATCTCCAGCGCTGGTTCGCAGGCGGGCTCTCCTGGCCCGAGATCGGCCGCATCCTAGCGGTCGCCCGGCGCAAGCTCAGGCCCGACGGCGTTGCCTTCGTGATGACCAACGGCGACGGGCTCCACGACGCCCTAGGGGCGATGAAGCGGGCTGGCTTCGAGCGGGTGCGCACGATCACCTGGGATCGCCGCTACCCGGGCCTGGGTGGCGGCCTGCGCCATCAGACCGAGTTCGTGCTGGTCGGCCTGCTCCCGGGCTCGCGCACCCTGAGCGGGGTCGACCTGGTCTCGGTCAGCGCTGTCGGCCCGGGGACGGCCGGCCGGTATCCGACACAGAAGCCTGATGACCTCGGGCGCATCCTGGCGCGGATGGCCGGCATCGGCCCGGGCGACGTGGTGCTCGACCCGTTCGTCGGCAGTGGCGCGCTCCTCGTCGGTGCCCGCGAACGCGGTGCCCGCGTCATCGGCTGCGACATCGCGCCTGCCGCCCTCCGCCAGGCGAACGCCAAGCTCATCTCCACGAGGGCTGCCGTCAGGCCAGCAGGTCCGCCGTCGCGATCCGCCCGACCGCGCCGTCACCAGCCCGTGCCGAAAGGGCAGCCTCTCCGCGGCAGGTGATTCGTGCGGGGAGAGGTGCCGGCCGGGACCGTCTCAGAAGGAGGTCTTTCCGGGCAGCCTTCCAGCCTCAGGAACTGTCGACCAGGCTCCTGGGCGATGCGCCAAGCTTTCCGGCGGCGTCCCCGGAGGAACCAGCCACCGCGGTCAGCTATGGCAAGTACAGCTCGGCCTCGTTGAGGATGTCGATGCCGGTGCCAGTCACGTTTGCTCCTACGACCAAGACCCGACCGTCCAACAGGAGAGTTGCCGTGAGGCCGACGCGTTCGGCGGTCATGGCCCCGGTGGGGCTGAAACGCCCGGTAGCGGGGTCGTACAGCTCCGCCGAGACGAGGCGGTTGCCGGTCCCGAGGTCTCCACCGGCGACCAGGACCCGGCCGTCGTGCAGGAGCGCGGCTACGTGGTTCTGCCGTGCCCCCGACAGCGATCCCGTGGCGCCGAAGGTGCCGCTCGCTGGGTCATAAAGCTCCGCCGACGAGTTGAAGCCGCTGCCGTTCTCGCCTCCGGCCAGCAGGACTCGGCCGTCGGTGAGCAGAGTCGCCGTGTGGAAGGCCCTCGGCGTCGTCATCGAACCCGTCGAGCTGAACTTGCCACTCGCGGGGTCATATAGCTCGGCCGCGGCGGTAGGGGTTGCGTTCGGCGAGCTACCGTCCCCGCCGGCTATGAGCACCAGGCCGTCGAGAAGCAGAGTGGCCGTGCTGCCCTCCCCGAGCGGCCTAAGCGTGTTTCCGGCCGAACTGAAGCGGCCCGTGGCTGGGTCATACAGCTCCGCTGACGCGAGGTAGCCACCTTTGCCTATACCGCCGAGGATCAGGACTCGGCCGTCTTCGAGCAATGTCGCGGTGTCGAACTCCCTGGGACTCAACATCGATCCTGTGGAGCTGAACTTGCCGGTTGCCAGGTCGTACAGCTCGGCGCTTGCGAGGAGGCCGGTGTCGTTGTCGCCGCCGGCCACCAGAACCCGGCCATCCCTGAGGCGGGTTGCGGTGGCGTTGGCCCTCCTGGTCGAGAGCGATCCGGTAATGCTGAACCGGCCCGTGGCCGGGTCGAACAGCGCCTCGGCAGGGGTACCGGTGTCACCCACGACGAGGACCCGACCGTCGGCCAGCAGGGCTGCCGAATAGCCCGGCCCCAACTCGGGAAAGGGAATGGGGCCAGCCAGAACGAAGGTTCCAGACTCCGACGTGGCGCTGGGACCGGAGCTCGGGGTGAGGGTCGGCGACAGGGACTGCCCAGCCGCCGACAGGGTCGCAAGCTTGGCTCGCATCTGGGCAACCATCACGTCGTTGCTTGGGCCGACGCTCGTGTCGTACCGCACTGCGACAAGGACGTTGCCACGGGCGAGCCAGTGGACCTTGAACGAGAACACGCCCGGGCCGCGTAGAGGATCGGTTCCGCCGCCCTCGCCGATCTGACTGCCGGCTGGCGGCACATCGGACTCGCCGTGAGCTGCCGCGTCAGGGGCGGCCGCCGCCAGCGCGGCGGCCGAGGGGAACACGGCGATCACTCCCTCGGCCCCCGCCAGCCCAGGGGTGTCAGGGGAAGGGTATTGAAGGACCGCGACGCCCGGAAACTGCCCTTCGCTCATCCCAGCCACTGGCTCGCTGGAGACGCCGAATGCGGCCGCGGCATCGGCCACAGTTGTCGGGCGCGGATTGGTCTCAGCGTCGCCGTGCCACACGACGGCCTCACCGACCATGGTGTGCACGCAACCGGCGGCGTACGAGGCCGGACAGGTCATCATGGATGGATCGTGGGTATGAACGCGGGCGATCACAGGCCCTGGGGCAACTTCTGAGGTATCCACGCGGAGGGCCTTTCCCAGGGCACTCGACGCGACGCCGGGCTGGTCACCGACCTGCATGAAGCCGCACATGTAGCTCGCATTGTCTTCCTGCCTAAGTGCGACACAGCCGTGCGGCCCTTCGATTCCCGCCCAGAATCCAACCAGGAACGACGACTCGTCCGAGGACCCGTTGGCAGCGTCGATGGCCGCCTGGCCCCGCAGCACGGGCTGGCCCTCCCAGGTGCGCGGGATGCCATCGTCGTAGCGCGGCGCATTGGCGCTCGCCGAGGGCAAGACCTCCGGAATGGACGTTTCGGTCACTGATGCACCGGCGGATGGCGCGGTCGATGCGGTGGTCGCCGGCGCGACGCATCCGGCAACAGCGAGTAGAGCGAGCAGGACGATGGCGACTCTGATCACGTCGGTTGGACGCTCGATGGCGTGTGGGGGTTGCATCGCCAGCACTCTACTCCGCCGATCGGGCCATCGGACCTTGCTGGCATTTCAGATTGGTATGCTCCGTGTCAGATGCCGCTGCCGTTGGCTAGCGTGCGCCAATGTACCTAGAAGGGGCGGGCTGCTCGGGATCGGCTCAGGCTGGTCCGACTAAGAAGGCTCGGCCGCCAGCGGGGGCGGTTCTGACAGAGCGGGAGTAACGACCGGCCGAGCTAGCCAAGACGCGTATTCAGCCTCACGGGCAGTCCGCACGTCCTCCCGATCGAGAAGAGCGGTCAGGCGTTCAATTGGGACAACGATGCTGATTCCCATGTTCACATCTCGCTCCTTGGCGCCGATCCCCGCGTCCAGATGTCCGCCACGCGATGGCTCATCGTCGTAGGGCAACATCGGAAAGTGGCCGTGAACGAGGCCCATGAGGTAGAAGATGCCGTGATCGAACGGCTCCCCCTCCGGGCCTTTTGCGGTCTTAACTACGCCGTGCTCGACCCGAACGCTGCCCATGTGGGCAAACACGGGGGACCCCGATAGACCTCCGATGGAGCGTGCTTCGACCAGGTAGGCGTCCATCTTGCCGACTTCGGTGGGCACCAGCTCGCCGGTCATTGCGGCTATATGGCCGGCTCGAATGATTGGCACGTTCCGGTTCACGCCATACACCCGCCGAGGATCATCAAACATCAGGAAAAGGCCCGGTATGAAGACGTCTGTACCTGGACCGATTTCGAACTCACGGATCCGCTCGGCCGTCAGGGCCATCTTCACCGACATCGCCTGATAGTCGTAGGGCGATAACCCGAGGCTTACGCGCAGGATGGCCGTGTCCTCGACGCGCTCCGACAATACCCACTCGGAATACTCGGTACTGACCCAGACAGCGTTGGCCGTCTCATCCTGAAGGTTCAGACGGAGCATGGGCTGCGGAATCCTGACCGACTGCATTCCCGCGATCACGTGTCGAGCAGTGACGGCATAGGCACAGCTGTAGGTGTCGCTCATAGGCACATAGACGAAGAAGAAGGTCCCGCTGAATACCTCGCGGCCATCCTGGTCGCAGAACCCCACAAAGCCGACTGACTTTCGGATCACGTCTGGGATACGCATTGAGCTGCTTTCCTTCTGCTCGCTCGGTCCATCGTAGACAGGGCGCGCGAGGAACGCATCGCCAAGATTGGCGAGCGGCAACTGACCCAGTGCCTTTGGCCAGTGTTCGCCAATGTCACTCGGCGGGCATCTGTTGGGGGTCGAGCTTGTTCTTCTCGGTCCCGGGGAGCAAGCTGATGGAACTGCGACGGACCTGAGAGCGTCTGATTGAACAGGAGGTCTGCCGTGAGGGATCGAGCCAGACTGTTCTCCCTGGGCCTGCTGATCCTTGGCGGCCTGGTGGCTGGGTGCGGGATGCCAACGCCGACGCCTCCCCCCTCTTCGACCGCATCGGCGCTTGGCTGGGCTTCGCTCGACTGCGGCCGCCTCGACCATGCGACGTGTCTTCGCATCGTCACGATGGTCGCGAACTACGCACCCGCGAAGTTTGGGTCCACGACCCGCGTCGTCGCGGACTACTCCTGCCCACCGAACGGGAAATGCCTCGGGGGTCTTCACGCTCTGGTCGTCCTGATCCCGGCGAGCAAGGCTTCCGGGGCCGACCTCGCGATCTTCTCCGTCGATGCGCTACCAGGTCAACCGGAGACAGTGGGACCCTACCCGTATTCGTTGCCCGAGTTCATGCAGTCGTTGCTGCCAGGACAGATGCCCTCGCCGAGTCTGGTGCCCGCTCAAGCGGCAGCGTCTATTGCCATCGGCCAAGTTTCATCGACGATTCCCGTGACTGTCGTCTCGACGAAGCTCTCGACCTACGGCGTGGAGGCAGTCATGGGGTCTCTGGCTGATGCGAACGCCCCGGTCTGGGCAGTTCTGCTGTCAGGGTCGTTCGGGTTCCCATCCTGCGGCCCAGCGACTGCCACTCCCCACCCATGCCCGTCCCCCGCCACGAGCGAGCTGGTCCTCATTGATGCGCGAACGGGGGCGTTTATCGAAGGGCTGATGCCCGCGCCATCTCCGTCCTGACGAGACTGTTCGGACCTTCCTCCGTCACCGTGCTCGATCTGACGCCACGACCTCGACATTCGGTGGTGCGCCGTCGCCGGCGCATCGGGCCCCGATCCACTAAGACCTCCTTCTGAGACAGCTCAAATGTGGCCTATCCGCCCCACGAATCACCTGCCCCGGTGAAGCTACCCTTGCGGGACGGGCTTGGTGGCGGGCCGGACGGGCAGGTCGCGACGGCGGACCGATGCCGCGGCGCGGCTACTGTGTGCGCATGTCGTCAGAGCCCTGGTACATCGGTAGACCTGCCAGGTCGATGATCGAAGCAAGTCGGCGACAACCGGCCCTCGCCGGTCTTGCCGTGCCCACGCTCCGCTAGTCGCCGACGATCGCGGGCCCAAGCCGCGCGGCCGCCGCTGGACCCCCGCGTCGCGCCTGGGTCGGCATAGCCTCGGCTCCGTGGCGAATTGCAGCCCGCCCTTGCTTCTAGCCGTCCGCTTGCTGGCTCGTCCCTTCGGCTTCGGGTTCCCAGGTCTCGCGGCCCAGAAACCGAGCCGTCTCGCGCCCAATTCCGGCCAGGGTCGCCGAGTCAGGGTCGGCATCCACAGACGACCACCGGGCGAACTGCCCCAGACGAGCGTTCGAGCCGACAATCTCCTGGCCACATATTGAGACGTGAGCGGGGCCATATCCGCCCAAGCTCCGTGCGATCGAGTTGGCTGTACCCCACATCCTCTCGAGCCGGCTCTGGTCCTGAGCGATCCAGGTCAGACCCGCGACCATGTCCTGCTGGGCCATCGCGAGCGCCACGGAACCTTCGCGAGCGACTCGGACCGCATATGCGATATTCCTGCGCGGGGTTTCTCCCTGGAACGACATCGCATCAGGTGACTGATCGGTCTGGAGGTAGCCCAGCGAGAACGCGGGCTCAAGGATCGCCCTGATGCTTCGGGCACTCGACTCCCGGAATAGGACCGACGAGATGTCGCCGGCTAGCGCGGGTGCAGCCACGGCCACCCCGATCATCGCCGGCGGTTGATACATCCGCGGCATCCCAGACCACAGGTAACTGAGTGCCATGCGCGACGTGACCTCAGCCACGGCTCGGGCATCCTTTCCGCGAGTCAAAAGCGCGCGGAGCGCCTCGGATCTGTTGACCTGCGATGTAAGGCCGGGCAAGCGCTCGAACACATTGCCGTCGGCTGTGATGCAGGGCGGATTCGGGGTAGGTCGTACCAAGACGACGGATACCCACCGCGACCCGCTGACCAACCAGGACTTCGTCTCC
Source organism: Candidatus Limnocylindrales bacterium (assembly GCA_049521175.1). Lineage (GTDB taxonomy): Bacteria > Chloroflexota > Limnocylindria > Limnocylindrales > CSP1-4 > Fen-1039. The sequence continues at coordinate 46,419 of JBEKPB010000011.1, read as the reverse complement.
CAGAAAGGACGGGGATCGAGGCCGCCAATGAGGCAAGAACTAACCCATGTGTCGGCCTCGCCGCCCGAGGGCTCCCAGCCGTTCATCTCGAACCTGCATGGGTCCTGCCTTCTGGCCTTTGGATCGAGGCGGTCCACACCGAGCAACAGGTACGCGTCAAGGAAGCCGTTCGCAAAGGCGCAGACGGAGTTGCGGACGTGTTCCGACCGGATCTGACCGCCCTTCGCCTCCCAGTTCAACCCCTCAACCCTGGGTTCGGCGAAGAACTGCCGCACGTCTGCCAACTCCAAGCGATCGAAGGGCGGACCGAACGGCGTGTTCATCCCCTACCGAACCGACCCGCCAGCGCTTGTGATCCACGCGGACAGAACATTCGTCACGACGTCCCGACCCACGCCCGTTAGGACATCGCGGAGCCTTTCCAGTCGGCCTTTACGTTCCACGTCCAGCTCGGCCTCAAGCTGGCGCGCCACGATGGCGAGCACTGCGTCATACGGATCGCCGGGCCATACGCCTGTGGCCCGCAGCCCCGGCTCAAGGAGGCTGATGTTCAGGAACTCGGGCCCGACCGAGTCCTGGGTGAAGACGTCGATACCGTCGATGTATCCCGCTTTGTAGAGTCGCCCCAGGGCCTGCTGCACGGTCGCGGCCCGTAGTCCTGTCTCCGTCACGAGGTCTTCCCAGTTCGGCCCGCGAGGCCCGCCCTCAAGCCTCGAAACTGCCTCCAGGAGCGGCCGCTCCACAGTCTCCCAGGTCAGTGTTGCCATGTGATTCCACCCCCAAACTGAGCAACTAACAAGGCGTCCGCCGGCAGATCGCCCACGCTCGTTAGCACGTCCGACTGAGGATTCGGCTTAGAAGGCGGCCGCTCTATCCACTGAGCTACGGGGACACCGGTCCGAAGACGATCCTAGGGTAACCGACCGGAGGTGACGGGCCAAGTCGCCCTGTCGGCGCGCCGTGCCGCCACCGCCGCTCGAACCGTCGGTTTCGGCCGCAGAGGAGCCGTTTGGCGCGACGGTTTGCGGTGGGACTGCCATCGGGCGCAAGCGTGGGATATCGTCCTTTTGTCCCATCGTGAGCGGTCGGCCGGGTGCTAGACTCGTCCTCCTTCGTCACCACCCGCCGTCAGATGCCTTCCTCGGAGGTCGCAATCGTGGCATCGCTTCCGCTCGAGATCGATCGGGCCGATCTGCCGATGACACCCGGCCCCCGGCCGGTGGGTTCCGTCCCAGCGAGCGCTCCCCCATCCTCGACCTCCGGCCAGCTCGCCCTGCAACTCAGTGGCGATCTGCCGCGCCTGGCGATCGAGCCGGAATGGAAGGTCCAGCAGCGGCTGTGGGGCCACAGCTTCCACCCCATGTGCTCGTATCTGGCGAGCTTCCCGGCCGGCGTCGCTCACGCCTTCATTGCCCGCTACACGCGACCGGGCGACGTCGTGCTCGACCCGTTCAGCGGACGCGGGACTACGCCCCTCCAGGCCTGCGCCGAAGGCCGGATCGGGGCCGGGAACGACCTCAACCCGTTTGCCCAGATCCTGACCGCGGCCAAGGTGGATCCGCCCACCAAGGCCGACATCAAGACACGGGTCGCCTCGCTGCGACTGGGGTGGGCTGCCTCCGCGGCGGAATGGAGTGCCCTGGCCGCCGAGATCGTGGCCAACCCCGGCTCGCCCGAGGTGATGGTCCCGGGTCCGGGCAGTCGACCGATTGCCCCGCCCGCGGGTTCGGGCTCGTACGGGCGCCAGAAGCGCCCCAGCGGCTCGATGCCGGTCCGCCCGGACTCGACGGTGCCAGCCGAGGTGGCGCTCGCGTTTCACCCTCGAACTCTCGCCGAGTTGCTGTACCTGCGGGCCGGATTGGATCCGGACGACCGCACCGACCGCTTCGTCCTGGCGACGCTGACCGGCATCCTCCACGGCAAGAGCGGGAGCTACCTGTCGGCGGTGATGCCGAACACCTTCAGCATGGCCCCGCGGTACGTCCGCGACTTCGTCGCCCGCACGGGCTTCCAGTCGCCGGAGCGCGATGCCTTCGCGCTCCTCGACGACAAGCTGCGCCGCCTGTACCGCCAGCCCTTGCCCGCCGCACGAGGCATCGCCCTCCTCGGCGACGCGCGCGACGCCGGCGTCCGGTTCCGCGAGGCTCTGCGTGCCCGTGGCCTGCCGGAACGGGCCCGGCTCGTCGTCACCTCGCCCCCGTACCTGCGGGTCGTGAAGTACGGCTACTACAACTGGCTGCGGCTGTGGCTGCTCGGCTACGACGCTTCCGCCATCGACGACCTGCTGGACGACGCCCACCACCGCGACGCGTACCTGGTGTTCATGCGAGAGGTCCTGCGCGGGCTGCGATCGGCCCTGGCGGACGACGCCGTCATCGCCCTGGTCATCGGCGACGTGGAAATGGATCGCGGCAGACCGGCCGCCGGCGGCATCGGTCTCGCCGAGTCTGTCTGGGAGATGGCCGCGGCGCCCGAGGGCTATCGACTCGCCGGCATCGCCATGGACGACGTGGCGGCCGGCCGCAAGATGACCAAGCTGTGGGGCGACGAGGCAGGCCAGGCCACGAAAGTGGAACGGATCCTCGTCCTGGCTACGAGCGAGGCCGGTCGCCGCCGCGCGGTCAACGGCGCCACCCGCCCGATCGACTGGGAGTGGCCGCCCCGCTCGCCGCGCATCCTCTAGCGGGCCGCTCCGGCGCCGCTCCCGGCTGCCCTCCCCGCCGCTCCCGGCCACTCGCCGCACCTGACGACGCCCCCGCTCGCAGACCAATACAATCGGCGCATGAAGCTGATGTACGAACCCAGCGACCTCGCCGCGATGGATCCGCTCGTGCTCATGAAGAACCTGGACCACGTCCGAATGTCCAGCCGTCGCCTGAGCTACATCCTTCAGCAGCAGGTCCACCTGTACACGCCGAAGGCGAACGAGCTCCGCGACCGCATCGACAGCTACGTCGAAGCCGAGCGCCAGATCGAAGCCGAGATGGCTCGGCGCCAACTCCGCGCCTGAACGGGCATCGATTAGATAGAGAAAGGCCCTCCCGCGGGAGGGCCTTTCGTTCTGTCAGCGGCTCGACGGGGCGGCGGTTGGATCCGCCGGGCCGGATGAGCCGGAGTTCAGCGAGCCGCCCCGATGAATGCGCTGGCGTGCCGCAGATCCTCGGGCGTCTCCTCCACCTCGTCCGAGCGGGCCGCGACGGGAGCCATCAGTCCCACCAGCAGTCGCGGCCGTCGTTCGGCATCGTGGCCCACAACCTCGGAGACGAGGCCTGCCAGACGGGGCATCTCGGCCAGGCCGAAGGCGATGCCGTGCTCGGCCAGCTCGGCGAAACCCCATCCGTGATAGAGCCCGCGGGCGGCGACGTGGCACATCTCGTCATACAACTCGGGCCAGGCGACACGCCGGCGCCTGTGGCAGAACCTTACGAAGTCGAGGGCCGCGTCGGCGCTTGGATCCTGTTGCTGCCTGCGCGAATCCATGGATGCACTCGCTCCTCTTACCGTGCCAGACCGGATCCCGAATCCTGGTGACGGACCGCAGGCTCGGTCCAGAAGTGGGCTCCGGTCCCCCCGCGACTCTCTCAACCGCGGCAGGCTGGGTGCATGCTAGGCGGGCCCCGTCCAGCCGGGAAGGGGGTTTCTCCACCAAGTCTTCCACCAAGTTTTCCACAGAACGGACGTTCTGAGATCGTCTGTTCGAGCGGCCCGAGCGAACCGCCCGGAAGGCTCCCCGACGGCTCCTCCATGGCGATGGCAGTTCCCGTCCGACCCCTGAGAGGCCCGGTCAGTCGGTCGTGATCTGGGCCTGAACCACGATCGTTCCAGCGATCAGATCGTGCACGGCTCGTTTTCGCTTCTCGAAGGCCGCGACGAGGAAACCGGCCAGGCCGACGATCGTGACGATCTCCAGGACGAAGATCAGGAAGCGCATCGCGGCGACGCTGAAGTCGATTGCTTCGCCGTCGACCGCTCGCAGGATCCTGAGCCCGCAGACCCTCATCCCCGGAGTTGCTCCGTATCTGATCCAGAAGAACGGGAAGTAGCCGAGCAGCAGGATCGGAATCGCGACCACTCCGACGCCCGATAGCAGGCAGGCGTACGTCAGCAGGTAGATCACGATCGCGTCCAGAACCTGCGCCGCGAACCGCGCCCAGAAATCCGCGTAGCCGATTTGCGCCGCCAGGCCCGGCGGGTTGATCGCCCCGGTTGAGAGACCGCCTTCGGATGCCGTGTACCAGCGGGTCACGTCCGACTCCACGTTCGTTTCGTCCAGATCCGGCTCATAGCCGGTCAGATTCCGGAAACCCGATCGCGGAGACCAGCCGGGTGCGTCATCTGTGAAGACGGCCGGTGACGCGGGCGCAGCCGCCGGCTCTGGGGCGCCGGCCGCGGGCGCAGCCGCCGGCTCTGGGGCGGGCTCAGACGGGACGCCGGAGTCTGCCGACTCTCCTTGACCGGCCTGCGTTCGATCTTCGGCCATAGCCACTCCTGTTTGACGCGTCCCGGTCCGGGCCACCCCAAGCGCCGCTCCTAGCGGGTTGCCAATGCTAACAGGGGGCGTCGGTTCATTCGCCCGCCGGGCACTCCCGGTCCGACGCCGTGTCGCACAGAAAGAACGCCCCCGGGGCGCGGTCCGGGGGCGTTGGATAGCAGCAAGTTGGTACCGCATATCGGATTCGAACCGATGATCTCAGCCTTGAGAGGGCTGTGTCCTAGGCCTCTAGACGAATGCGGCATCCGCGGACCGCCTTTGGGGCGGACCGGGCGGGATGATAGCAGGACCCGACGCCGCGCGCCATCCGAGATCGCTCGGCCAGACCGCCAGGCCAGGCTCGGCGCTGACCAGCGAGAACATGCTCCGCGTCGGACCATCGCCGAGTTCCGGCGCTACATCCGGTGAGATTCCAGGAAGGCTCTCACGCCGTCGGCAACCTGCTGGAAGCTCGACTCGCCGATCACCAGCCCGTAGTGCGAATGGGCGCCGAACGGTTCATAGGTGCCGCCCAACCAGTCGGCCAGCCTTTCCGCCCCGGTCGCGGACGAGGTGCCGTCCAGGCCGGCTCCAACCACCAGGATTGGCACGCCGACCAGACGTGCGCGATCGATCGCGATGCCCTCGAGAACCTCGCGCTTGACCAGACCGGACTCGTGGGGCTTCTGGCCGAACAGGTGCTGGAGGCGGACGATGTCGGCGATCGTCAGGTCGCGGTTCTCGCGCTGCAGCTTCTCGGGCAGGGTCTCCCAGCCGATGTGGTCGCGCCCGTATACATCGGGGATCTCGCGCAGCTCGTGTGGCCGCACGGTCGGCCGGAGGTCGCGCGGCAGCTCGCTGTCGAGAAGCACCACCGCGCCGACCGAATGCCGCTCGGCCGCCTTGAGAGCGAGCAGCCCGCCCAGACCGTGGCCGACGGCCACCGTGTTGTGGCCGAGCTTGTCCATGACCACCAGCACGTCGTCGACATAGTCGTCGAAATCCACCGCAGCGATCTCGGCCGGCTCGGACCAGAAGTGGTTCCGCAGATTGAGGGCGTGGCCTTCCCAGCCGCGGCTGGCGAAGTACGAGAGGTACCGCTCCCAGATCCACGACCCGGTCAGCTCGCCGTGGATGAAGAGCAGCGGCCGGCGCCGGGAGCGGCGCTCAGGCATCCATGACTCGACGTACAGGCCGCGCTCGGTCAGCTCGATCTCGTCTTTGCGGATGGGGCGGCCGTTGGTCCCGACCGGGTGCGGCCTCGCGACGTGCAGCTCGTCGGGCGTGTTGTCACTCATTCTCGGTTCGTCCTATGGCCGACTTCGGAGAAGCCGGGCGACCCGCCGATCTCACCACTCATGCGGGTTGATTACCAGGCCGGTGAGGGCCTTTGGATAGAAGTACGTCGATTTCTGAGGCATGACGTCGCCTTCTGCGGCAACCGCCGCGATCTCGGCCACTGGGGTCGGATCGAGCAGGAACGCCGCTGCCGCGCCGTCATTCGCGGCGTCGACCCAGTCGAAGGACTCGGTCACGGACTTGCTGTAGGCGAGCCGGCCGGCGGCGATCGCCGCCGCGTCGATGCCGCAGAGCCGATCCAGCGCGGCCTGAAGGAGCGTCACATCGAGTCGCCGAAGGGCGGCGCCACCCGCCCGCAACGACACCTCGAACGCGTCTCGCCGGGCCCGCAGGAGCGCGCCGCCCTGGCGCGTCCACAAGCCGAAGCGACCCTCCCCGCCGGGTACCTCGACAGACGCGAATGCGGCTTCGAGCTCGGCGCGGCCGCCCACGGGCTGGACGTCGAAGAGCCATTCGGCGTGGTCGAGAAGGTCGCGCACGCCATCCTCGCTCAAACCGCGGGCGATGCGGTGGGTCGGCAGCACGGTCAGCTTCTGCTTTGTCGTCTCGAGGAACAGCATGAGCACATAGTCGGCGGCCGGATCGGCCTCGCCCGTCCTGTTGCCCCGGCGCTCGTGGCTGTATTGGAGGGCGGTCTCGTAGCGGTGGTGCCCGTCGGCGATGGTTATGGGGTTGCGGCCGGCCGCCGCAAGCAACGATGCCACGAGGTCTCCGCGCGGCCCGTCCTCAGGGACGGCCCAGAGTCGGTGGCGAACCGCGTCGTCGTCGGCGACGACGACATCCGGGTTTCCTGAGGCGATCGCGGCCAGAGCCCGGACCGACCGCCCGCTCGGATCGGCGAACAGCCCGACGACCGGGCTCGTGTTCACGCCGGTCGCGCGCAGCAGCTTGTGGCGGTCTTCCTTCGGCGCCGACAGGGTCCGCTCGTGCGGCAGAACGCCGGAGCCCGGCACAAGGTCCTCGAGTCGCAGCCGGGCAAAGAAGCCGCGCTGCGTCCGGCGGTGGTTGCTCCCGGGAACTCGATAGGCCTGTTCGTAGGCGTAGATGCTGGCCTGGCCGTCCTTGCGCAGCGTTCCGTCCACGCGCCAGTTCGACAACATGCGCGCCGCCCGCCGGTACCGGTCGTCCGGCTCTTCACCTGCCTGGAACTCAGGCAGGTCGAGCCGTACGGCGTTTGCCGGGCTACGAGCCAGGAGCGTCTGATGCAGCTCGGGTCCGATCACGTCGTACGGCGGGCTGATGACGCGGCTCAGGTCTCCAACCTTCTCAGGGTCGAAGCGGAGGGCGCGGAAGGCTCGAACTTGTGGCACCCGTGGGCTCCTTAGCGGTCGACTGGGCAGACCTCGACGCGCGGCCAGGGCGACGCCCTTTGACCGGCTCCACCATCGGGATCAGGGCTGATCCTACGGTAACGGAGTCCAAACGGCGAGTCCACGCCCCTCCTCGCGTGCGCGACTCGGCACCGGCCGACCTCGAGTACAGCAGGTTTTCGCGAGCGCTGCTACTTTTCCAAGCCATGACTCGGGATTCAGCGTTGCCATCGGAACCGTCGCCGGCTGTCCGGCGGCGGCCAGCCCCGGGGATTGGCGTCTCCGCGGCGAGCCCCGCCCCGGCATCGGCTGGCTCGGTTTCGAACCACCTCGCGGCAGCAGCTGACCACGCCCCGGCACCGTTCGAGCACGCGACAGACGCCCAGATGATCGAGCGCGTGCGAACGGCGACGCCACTCCGCAACACCTCTCCCGGACCCGGCGCGTCGTCCACGCTCCGCCGCGAGGTCCTGTACGCGCTCCGGACGGGAGGTCCTGCTTCGCCCGACCAGGTGGCCGACTCCGTGGGTGCAAGCCGCACTGGCGTGCTCCAGCAGCTTCGCACGCTCGAAAGCGCCGGCCTGGTCAAGCGAAGACTGAGCCGCCACGGCGTCGGTCGGCCGCGCCATGTCTACGACCTCACGACCGCCGCTCAGGATCTCTTCCCGGCCAACTACGGGGCGCTCTCCCAATCGTTCCTGACGGCCATCCGGTCGATCGGCGGCGAGGCACTGATCCGAGACGTGTTCGAGGCACGGCGCCAGCAGCTGAAGAACCGCATCGGCAAGCGCCTTTCCGAACGACTGCCCGAGAGTGCCTCCCTCTGGGAGAAGGTCCTCGAGGTGGCGAGCTACCAGGACGAGACCGGCTACCTGGGCCGGGCCACGCTCGACCCGGACGGGACGATCCGGCTGTGTGAGCACAACTGCGCCATCTACGGCGTTTCGAGCCCGTACCCGATCGCCTGCGACGAAGAGCTCCGGCTGTTTGGCGAGGTCCTTGGCGCGACGGTCACCCGGGAGTGCCACATCGCCTCGGGCGGGCGGAGCTGCACCTACCGCATAGAGCCGCTCGAAGGCTAGCCTGGCCGGCGGGTTTGCCCCTTCTTCACGGCCTCGACTCGGCGCCCGCCCGGCGCCGCAGCGCCGCCTCGCCTCTACCTGGCTCGCCCGCCAGCGGCCCGCGGCCTCGCTCTAGGCCTCCTCGCGTTCGACCTCGACACGCCTTGCCGGTTCGTGGACGGCCGCAACGACATCCGTCACCTGGGGCACGAACGATGCCTCGAGCGACGTTTCGGCCGCTCGGACCTGCTCTTCATAGGAGAGGATGCCGAGCCGTCCCAACGTTGCGAGCTCGTCGCGAATGTAGGTGCGCAACATTTCGGGACCGTCCGTGCTGATCGCGTAACGGACCCCGTTGCGGCGGAACTGGTCGAAGATCCAGCGGAACTCCTCCCAGTCCGAGACCACGCGGGTCTGGAGGTTCGACGTCGGGCAGACCTCGAGCACGATGCCCCGCTCTCGAAGCATCGCCATCGTCCGCGGGTCGTAGGCCGACTTGACGCCGTGCCCGATGCGATCCGGCTCGAGCAGCTCCACGACCTGGGCCACTTCCTCGACCGGGCCGGCTTCGCCGACGTGCACGGTGATGCCAAGGCCGAACTGGCGGGCCCGGCCGAATAGCTTGCGGTAGTCCGCGACACGGAACGTGGCCGATTCTGGGCCGGCGATGTCGATGCCGACGACGCCGCGGTCGCGCCACGCTATGGCCTTCTCGGCGATGATCTCGTTCAGATCGAACGGGAAGGCGCGATCGAGGCAGAAGATGAGCCCCGGCTTGATCGGATACTCGAGCGTGGCGCGATCCATGCCGCGCAGAGACGCGGCGATGATGTGGTCCAGATCCTGCTCGCCGCCGCGGTTTCGCTTCATCGGGTTGAAGCGCAGCTCCATGGTCGTGATGTTGTTCTTGCGGTAGGCGCCGCCGATGACCTCGTAGACGGAGCGCTCCATCGCCAGCGGCGAGGACTGGATCAGCTCGGTCCAGTGGAAGAGCTGCAGGTACCCGTCGAAGGAGTGGCCGCGCCGCGGTGACGCCGTGATCATCTGGCGGAATTGCCAGTAGTCCTTGGTCGGCAGCTTGATGCCCTGCTCGTGGGCGATGCCCCACATGATGGCGGGCGTTACGGCGCTGCCGAGGTGGCAATGAAGCTCGGCGAGCGGCATCCGGCGCGGCAGCTGACGCGGCATTGGCGAGAGCATAGCGGCTCGGCGTGGAGATGCGAGAAGCGGCCGCGTTGGGGGTCGTCGCCAGAACTCAATCGCGACGTCCACGCACCGAATTCGATCGGACGACCGACTCCGCAACCTGACCGCAACCACCAATGTCACGCGCGCCTTGCATGCCTTTGCGGGTGCGGCTACGCTGCCTCTACCGATTCCCGGATGCCCATCGCGGGAGGAAGAGAAGCGTCCCGGGAGCTCCAGGAGGACAGGGAGGAATGCACGTGATTCCGTCTCGAATCCGCATTGCCGGCGTTCTTGCCGCGGCGGCAATCGTTGTCGGCGCCTGCTCGAGCGCGGCTGCGACGCCGACGCCGACTCCAGCCCCCCCGACGCCGGTGGCGACTGTCGGGCCGGTCGCGACCCCGGCTCCGACTCCGACTCCGGCCCCGACTCAGAAGGTCGTCGGAACGGTGCCGCCCGATCAGCTCGTTGTTGCCGGACACCTGACCGTATGCTCTGATATCCCATACCCGCCGCAAGAGTTCTTCGACGCCAACGGCAATCCGACGGGTTCGGACATCGATATCGGCAATGAGATCGCCAACCGGTTGGGCCTCAAGCTCGCGGTCCAGAACACGGTCTTCGACACAATCATCGCGGCATTGGCCGGCAACAAGTGCGACATCATCATCTCGGCCCAGAACATCACCGCAGACCGGCTCAAGGCAGTCGACATGATCCCGTACTTCCACGCCGGTCAGTCGTTCGTCGTGGCCAAGGGCAACCCGGACGGCATCAAGGCCACCGCGGACCTGTGCGGCAAGTCGGTCGGCGTGGAGAACGGCACGACCGAGGCTGATCATCTCAATGGCACCGGCGACTACAAGCCAGCCGACGGGCTGAGCGCCCAGTGCGTGGCCGCCGGCAAGGCCAAGATCAACGTCCAACCCTTCACAAAGGACAGCGACGCACTCCTCGCCCTGCAGTCCGGCAAGGTTTCGGCCTACTTCACCGACTCGCCCGTCGCCGGCTACTACACGGTCCAGCAGCCCACGTTGTTCGAGGTTGTCTCCGGTCTGATCCTCGACGATGTGAAGGAAGGAATCAGCGTCGGCAAGGCCAACACAGGCCTGGAGTCAGCCGTCAAGACGGCCCTCCAGTCGATGATCGACGACGGCACGTATGTGCAGATCCTGACTAAGTACGGCGTTCAGGCGGACGCCGTCACCTCGACCAACTCCTAGACCACAGCTCGCGCCAACACGATGAGCGCGCTGCGCAATCGAGGCATCCGGCCGGCTTTGCTGGTCGGATGCCTCTTTGTCCTGGCCCTGTCCGTGGCCGGCTGTTCGAGCAGCAAGGCGCACAGCTTCCAATTCGACGCGAACGTGTTCCTAGCGGACCTCAACCCGACCTCACAGGGGGTGCTCGGAGCGCTGTACGTGACGATCGTCATATCGGTGGTCGCCCAAGCCCTTGGGGTCGCGATCGGCGTGCTTGCAGCGCTCGGCAAGATGGCTCGCATCACGCCCTTCCGGGTCATCGCCAACGTGTACATCTGGTTCTTCCGCGGCACGCCGTTGCTGGTTCAACTCACCTTCTTCTACTTTGGGTTCGGGGCAGCGCACCTTTGGGGTTGGGATGACATAACAATCTTCGGGTTCTTCATCCCCGGCGCCCTCCAGGCAGCCATGGTCATCCTTGGCGTCAACGAGGGCGCGTATATGGCCGAGATCATCCGCGCCGGCATCATGGCAGTCGATCCAGGTCAGACCGAAGCCGCCAAGTCTTTGGGTATGACCTACGGCCAGACGATGAGTCGCATCGTTCTGCCCCAGGCCGCACGGGTGATCATTCCGCCACTTGGCAACGAGTTCAACAACATGCTCAAGACCACGAGCCTGATCTTCGTACTTGGCGTCGTCGAGACGTACGACCATTACGTGATCCTGCAGGGCCTCAACTACCGACCATTCGAGGCCTATGCCGCGTGTGCGTTGTGGTTCCTTCTGCTGACGACGATCTGGGGCTTCATCCAGTCCCGCATTGAAGTGCGATTTTCGCGGGGCACCGCCACAGGTTCGTCTGCACTTCCCGGGCCCGGATGGCGAACACGGATATTCGGGGCGGCAGCCGGATCTACCGGGCTCGGAGGCCACTGATGACAGCTCCCAACATCAGCACCGACCTCCTCGGCGCGATCGGCGGCGTGCCACGGCCCGACGTCGACGTCGTCGTCGACGCTCGCGACGTCAACAAGTGGTTCGGTCGGCTACACGTCCTCAAGGACGTCTCGCTCCGCGTCAAGCGGCAGGAGACGGTCGTCGTGATCGGCCCCTCGGGCTCAGGTAAGACGACCTTCATCCGCTGCATCAACCACCTCGAGAAGATCCAGAGCGGCCGCATCTTCGTGAACGGCCATCTCATCGGCTATCGCGAAGCGGGCGGCGGCAAGAAATTGGTCGAGGACAAGGAGAAGAACATCGCAACCCAGCGCCAGGAGATCGGGATGGTCTTCCAGCGCTTCAATCTCTTTCCCCACATGACGGCCTTAGAGAACATCATCGAGGCGCCGATCCACGTTCGCGGGATGGCGAAGGACGAGGCCGTGGCGATGGGACGTGCGCTCCTGGAGCGCGTCGGCCTTGCCGCGAAGGAGAACGTCTACCCGAACCAGCTTTCCGGCGGACAGCAGCAGCGCATCGCGATCGCGCGCGCGCTTGCCATGAAGCCGGCCTTGATGCTCTTCGACGAGCCGACGTCCGCGCTGGACCCCGAGATGATCGGCGAGGTGCTGGAGGTCATGAAGGAGCTGGCCCGCGAGGGCATGACGATGATCGTCGTCAGCCACGAGATGGGCTTCGCGCGTGAGGTCGCCAACCGCGTCGTCATGATGGACGACGGCGTGGTCGTCGAGGAGGGCACGCCGGACCAGGTCTTCAGCGCGCCAAAGCAGGACAGAACGAAGGCATTCCTCTCCAAGATCCTGTAGCGGCTCGGTCCATGGGGCGGGCACGGGGCCGGCGGCGCGCCGGGCCCGAGAGCCTGCCGCAGCCCGGGGCCCGAGAACGTGGCTCGGCCCGGGGCCCGCGAACGTGGCGCAGCCCGGGGCCCGCGAACGTGGCTCGGCCAGGGGCCCCCGAACGGGCCGATCTTCCCGCGACAGCAATCCCAGTAATCCTATGTGGCGATCTCGAGAAGCCGGCCGAGCCCAACCCCTCAGGATCGCGATCACGATGCCACTCTCGAACGCGGGCCAACTCGGAATTCGCCGCTCGCACGACGCCGAACCCGCCTGGGCCCGCCGCCGGCTCGCATACGATTACTGGTGTTGCTGTCGCGCAAGAACCAGATCCCCGCAAGCGGTTGACTGGGTTCGCGGCACCAACGGCGGACGTCAACCGTTCGCGCTGGGAGAGACGCCGCGAATACGTCCGCGTGGCGAGCCACTGCCGTTCGGACCACAGTTTCCTCGGGTAGGACCAGCACCTGACCCACGACGAAGGGACGCCAGCCGAAATCGGCCGCGACGGCCGCCGGCACAACGCGACGCTTGCGGTCAAACGTCGACAGGAGTTCCTGGACGTCCACCAGTTGGCTCTTGACCTCGATGATCAGCAGGGCGGCCTGGGACCCCAGCCACCCAACCACGTCCACCGACCCGCGCTCGCCTCGCACGTTGAACGAGTGCTCCACGCGAACTTCCCAGCCGAGGTGGCGCAATCTCGCTACTACCGCGCCAACGAGTGAGGCATGTCGCTCGTCCAGCAGCCTGGGAAGCTCAGCGCCACGCCACCAGGCCTCAAAAGGGAGTCTGATGTCCAGCGCTCGAGCAACTGTGCGCACGGACGCGACGGTCAATGACTCGAGGTGACCTCGCTCGACCAACGACACGGTCGATTGGCTCACTCCGGCCAGGGTCGCAACATCACTCTGCCGCAGCCCGCGTCGCAGCCGAACCGCCCGGATGGCAGCCCCGACTCGCATGTCGTCCACAGGGTTAGGATCGCCGGTAGCAATTGGCCGCCGATCATCTGAGGATTGCGGGCCGGCGGCCGAAGCCGGGCGGAAGGCAGGCCTCAGTCAGGCCAGTAGATTACGCGGCCGTCGGTATCGATCGTCGGGCCACGGCGAGCAGGCTCCCCGACGATGCCCGGCGTGGCCGCCCCCGCCACTGCCAGTCCCGCCGCCCGGGCCGCGCGACGCGCCTCGGCATCGGGAACCTGGTCGCGGGCGTGGTAGCTGGAGCGGACCAGCGGCCCCGACTCGACATGCTTGAAGCCAAGCACCAGCGCCTCATCGCGCATCTCGGCGAACTCGTCGGGGTGGTAATAGCGCTCGACCGGCAGGTGTTCGGCCGAAGGGCGCAGGTACTGCCCAATGGTGAGGATGTCGCAATCGACCGCCCGCAGGTCCACGAACGTCTGGTGCAGCTCCGGTCGCGTCTCGCCCAAGCCGACCATGATCGACGACTTGGTGTGGACCGCCATCCCGGGGTTGAGCTCGCGGGCATACGCCTTGGCCCGAAGCAGAACCCCGAGCGATCGGTCGTAGCGGGCTCTCTTCCGAACCGGCTTCTGCAGCCTCGCGACCGTCTCGACGTTGTGGTTGAGGATGTCCGGCCCGGCCGCCATGACCGTCCGGAGCGGCTCCTCCTCGCCGTTGAAGTCGGGGATCAGCACCTCCACGCCCATGCCCGGACAGGCGACGCGCAGGCGGCGGATCGTCTCGGCGAATATCCCGGCGCCGCCGTCGTCGAGATCGTCGCGGGCCACGCTGGTCACGACGACATGCTCCAGACCCAGACCCCGGATCGCTTCCGCCACTCGTCGCGGCTCGTCGAGGTCGTGCACGAGCGGCTTGCCCGTCTTGACGGCGCAGAACCCGCAGGCCCGAGTGCAGGTGTCGCCGAGGATCATGATCGTGGCCGTGCGCTGGTCCCAGCACTCCCCCATGTTCGGGCAGTGGGCCTCCTCGCACACGGTGTTGAGCGTCAACCCGTGGAGGAGCCGCCGGACTTCCTGATAGGTCTCCCCCGATGGCATGCGGGCCTTGATCCACTCCGGATGCCGCCGCGGCGCGGTCGATCCGTCGGCCGCGGGCCCGAACGTCCCGCCGCCCATGGCGATGGTCGGCGGCAGCGCATGAGTCGACGCGAGATGGCGCGCCGCGTCAGTCGGCGGCAGCGCGCGCCGAGCGGAGTTGATTTCGGGCGAGTCGGACATTCGGGTCTCGGAAGCTTCGGCTGGTGTCGTCTAGTAGATGGGCGTGTCGGGGCCGACCGCTTCTAGCCAGCAGATCACGTCTCGGACGAAACGGCCGACCTGGGCGCCGTCGGTTGCCCTGTGATCGTAGCCGGCAACGAGATTCATCATCGACCGCACGGCGATCACCTCGCCTTCGGGCGTGTCTCGAACGACCGGCCGCTTGACGACGGCCTCGGTGGTGAGGATGCAGACCTCGGGAATGTTGATGATCGGCACGGTCAGGATCGAGCCGAACCAGCCGGTGTTGTCGACGGTGAAGGTGCCGCCCTGGAGGTCCTCGAGGCGGAGCTTGTTCGACCGCGCTCTCGCCGCGAGATCCTGGATGGCCCGGTTTATGCCGTTGATCGACAGCTGGTCGGCGTCGTGGATCACGGGGACGATCAGTCCGTTGTCGACGGCGATGGCGATGCCGATGTTGATGCGGCGCTTGCGCAAGAGACCGGCATCGGTGTAATGGGCGTTGAGGTCGGGGCTCCCGTGCAGGCCCTCGACAACGGCCTTGACGACGAACGGCAGGAAGCTCAGCCCGACACCCTCGCGAGCCTTGTACGCCTCCGCCTGAGACCCACGCAGCTTCACGACCGACGTCATGTCGGCTTCGAAAGTGCTGTGCGCCACCGGAACGGCTGCCGCGCGTGTCATCTGGACGGCGATGCCCCGGCGCATCTGGTTGTGCGGGACGAGGACCTCGTCCTGCCCGGGTTCCCATTGGGCCGACGGAACCGATGTTGAAGGGGCGGCCGGTGCCAGGCCCGGCGAATGGCTCGGGACCCCGAGAACGGGTGCCGGCTGGGAGGACGGCGAGGCGGCGGCCTGAGCGGCCGCAGCGGCGGCTCCGCGCCCCGCGGCCAATTCGGCGGCAGTAGCAGCTCCACGTCCCGTGGCGCCTGCGGCCGAGCCGCCGGTCCGCTGCGTCTCGACAAAACTCGTCACGTCCTCGCGGGTTATCCGGCCGGCGTGCCCCGTGCCGACGATCTGATTGGGACTCAGCCCATGCTCGCGCATCAGCATCCGGACGGCTGGGGTCATGCGCGCACCGGGGTCGCCGACGGCCATCACCGGCACAAGCGGCGCCGGCTCGGCAGGGGCGGGAGTGGCGGCAGTGGCCACGGCCTCGGCAGTCGAGGGGGCCGCAGGAGTGGCGGCAGGCGCGGTTGCCACGGCCGGCGCTACGGGGGCCGCCTTTTCGGCGGCCGTGCCGGCTCCACGGGGAGTGGCCTGCGCCCCGGCGGCGCTGCTGGCTTCTTCGATCTCCGCTATCTCGGCCGCGTACGGAACCGTCTGCCCTTCCTCGACCAGGATCTTGCGCAGGATTCCTTCGAACGGCGACGGGACCTCGGCGTTGACCTTGTCGGTGATGACCTCCAGGAGCGGCTCGTCCTTGGCCACGCTGTCGCCGGGCTGCTTGAGCCACTTGCCTATCGTCCCCTCGGCCACGCTCTCGCCGAGCTGCGGCATCGTCACCTTGGCCACGTAACTGGTCCTCCACCGAATTGCGGCACATCGCGCCGGGAAGCCGGACCGCTCCGCCGGTCGAGCGGCGCGGTGGCGATAGTTTGGCGCATCCGGGCGCGGGTGGGTTAGTTTCGCCGCCGAGCGGCGCGCCCTGCGATCTGGCGAGCCACTCCAGGGAACGCCACTGGAGTCGGCCGGCCGCGGCTCAAGCCAGCTCAGGCGTGCCAATCGCCTACGCCGATCGGCGGGATCCCGTTCTTGCGCGATATCGATCCGGGTAATCGTAAGCAACCTGGCGGCGGAGCAACGAAGAGTGCAGCGGCGATCCGGAGGCCAATTGCGTGTTGGTCACGGTGGACACACCGGGCTCCGGGTCTCTCCAGGACGATTCAGGCAACGGGCGAAGCCACCACTCACACATAGCATTGCTCGGACTGCTATCGCGCGAGAACCAGGTTCCTTGGGCTCTAGTTGGGGCCGCACGTGGCGCCGAGAGAGTACGGCGTGGAGCAGATGCGACGGGCTACGTCTCTGCGCTTCCCAGTTGCCGGCCTCTAGGCGTTGATCTGCCGGCCCCCGACCGCCATCGACGCCTCGCCCACCACCTCGGCCAGGGTTGGGTGCGGGTGCGTAGCGGCGCCGATCTCCCAGGCCGTGGCTTCGAGCGTCATGCCCAGGGCCGCCTCCGCGATCAGGTCCGTCACACCCGGCCCGACCAGATGAACTCCCAGCACCTCGTCCGTCGCGGCGTCGGCGATCACCTTGGCGAAGCCTTCGGTCTCGCCGATGATCACGGCCTTCGCGTCCGCGCCGAAGTTGAAGACGCCCTTCTTGATCGCGATCCCGCGCTCGATGCACTGCTGCTCGGTCAGCCCGATCGACGCCACCTGGGGACGGGTGAAGGTCGCCCGAGGCTGGTGGTCGTAGTCGATTGGTTCCGGACCCTCGCCGGCGATCTCGTGGGCAGCGACGATCCCCTCGTGCGCCGCAACGTGGGCGAGCATCAACCCACCGATCACGTCGCCGATGGCGTAGACGTGGTCCTGCGCGGTGTGCATCCAGCCGTCGACCTTGATGAAGCCGCGGTCGAGCTCGACCTTCGTCGCCTCGAGCCCGAGGTCCTCTACGTTCGGCGCCCGACCCGTCGCCACCAGCAGCTGGTCGACCTTGAGCTCGGCAGCCGTCCCACCTTCGGGCCCAACGACCAGCGAGACGCCGTCGTCCGTAACCTTGACCGAGGCCGTGTCGAAGCGGGCGTTGGTCATGACCGTCATGCCGCGCCGGGTGAAGCTGCGCTCGAGCGCCTGGCTCGCGTCCTTATCCTCGAGCGGGACGATGCCGGGCAGGTACTCGAGCAGCGTCACGGCGACGCCGAGGTCGTGATAGAACGACGCGAACTCGCTGCCGACAGCGCCAGCGCCGACGATGGCGATCGACTTCGGCAGGTCGCCCTTGGTCGTCACGTCGTCGGAGGTGATGATCCGCCGGCCGTCGGGCACCAGGCCCGGCAGGCTCTTGACGCGGCTGCCGGTGGCGATGATCACGTTCTTCGCCTGGATCAAGCTTTCGCCGCCGGCCCCGGGCTTTCCGTCCTCGCCGTTGAGGGCTATTCGGATCGTCGTAGGCCCGTCGAACCGCGCCCGCCCGGCGATCCAGGTCACCTTGTTCTTGTCGACCAGGCTCCGCAGCCCTGTCCACATCCGCTTCACAACCTGGTCGCGGCGCTTGGTTATGGCCTCGTAATCGAACCCTGGCTTGCCTTCGAGCACGATCCCGAACTCCTTGGCCTTCTTGAGACGCCCGAAGAACTCGGCCGACTCGAGGAGCGCCTTGGTCGGGATGCAGCCGACGTGGAGGCATGTGCCGCCGATCTTGCCCGAGTCGACGAGCGCGACGTTCATGCCCAGTTGGGCGGCGCGGAACGCCGCCGTGTATCCACCCGTGCCCGCGCCAAGGACGATCAGGTCGAATTCGGTGCTGGAGCCTGCGGCCATGGGAGTGGTGGCCTCGCGCTACGGGTGATGACGGGTGGACGACCGAAGCGTATTCGGACGGCCCCGAACGAGCAAACGATCCCCTGATGCCCGGCGCGCCGCGGAACGCGCGCCTAGATCAACGAAGGCGGAATCGAAACGACCCGGGCTGTGCGCCCGGGTCGTCGAGTTACGGGTCGTTGAGAAACGGATCAGTTGCCGCGTGCGGCGCGGAAGCAGTCGCTGCAGTAGACCGGCTTACCGTTGGTCGGGCGGAATGGGACCTCGGTGGCCCGACCGCACTTGCTGCATGTCGTCGGGAACATCTGCCGCGGGCCTCGCTCATACCCGCCGCCGAAGCCGCCGCTATGGCTCATGCCGCCTTCGGGCCGCGACGCCTTACGGGCGCTGCGACACGAGCTGCATCGTTTGGGTTCGGTGAAACCACGCTGAGCGTAGAAGTCCTGCTCGCTGGCGGTAAATACAAACTGCTGCCCGCAGTCGGCGCACACCAGAATCTTGTCCGTATACACGGGACCCTAGAACTCCTCTCAGTAGCCGCTCCCTCCGTGTCCTCGCGGCTGCGCGTGAGAGGCCCGGTCACGTGCTACGTGAAATTGCCCGCGGCCAGCCCGTGGGCTATGCGGCGGGATTGTACGTCCGAGGAAGTCGGGTGCATAGGGTCTTGTATGGCCGATATGTGGGCACCCGACGCCGACTGCCAGGGCGATCTTCGTTCGACGATGCGTTTGGTGTGAGGTCGACCGGCCGTTCAATCGGCAAACGGACCGACCCGTCACACGTTCTATCTATCTGCCCGTAACCAGGTCGGAACCGGCCGTGGCTCAACCGCGATCGGCCTCCTGCGGAATACCGATCGGGGCCACGAGAACGCGCCCTGCCATTGCGGATCCTCGTCGCGCCAGGAGCCCCGCCTTCGGCTTGTGGAAGGTGACCGTGACGTGGGCGTTGACGACCGGATCGGAGAGATCGCCACTCGTCAGGTCGACGGCCGTCGGCGTGTCCACGGCCAGAATCGGTATGCCGGCCCGTCGCGCCCGGCCGATCAACTCGACGGCGCTGCGAATCGGGTCTCGCAGCGGACCCTGCACGCCGGTGCCCAGCAGCGCATCGACCACGACTGCGGCCTTCTCGATCCCCTGACCCAGGATCGTCACGTCCCTGGCGACCGGCGTGTGAATCCGCTCCACGTGATCCTCGGCCTCGAGGCGATCCCAGTTTCGAACCGCGTCCTTGCCAACGGGTCGACCCTCGGTCCCGACGAGGACTGCCACCACCTTCGCCCCCTGGCGCGACAGGTAGCGGGCCGCGACGAAGCCATCGCCGCCGTTCTTGCCCGGTCCGCACAGGACCAGGATCGGGCCCTTCTCCCACCGGGCGGTCAGAACCGCCAGGGCCTTCACGGCCGCTGCCACTGCACAACCTGCGTTCTCCATCAGACTCGCGCCTAGGACACCCATCGCCTGGGCCCTGCGATCGGCGCCTCGCATCGCCTCGGCCCCGATCGGCGCCGACTCCATCGACCGCGCCCATCGGTGCGCGAGTTCGTCGAGGCTCATCCCGAAGAGTTCTGGGTCGGCCGACGGCAGTGGAGCGGGCACGTTTCGATCATCGGTCGAGGTGGCCGCTTTGGGCGCGGGCTTTGGCGCGGGCGCGGGCTTTGGCGCGGGCACGGGCTTTGGCGCGGGCGCGGGAACCCCGGGCCTCCCCGACTCTCCCGCCGAGGCCCCGGTCACTCCCGGAGCGTTGCGTCGTGACGCTGGCATGAACTACTCCTCGCCGGCCTAGCCGGTGTTCTGCAGACCGGCCGCCACACCGTTGACGGTGAGCTGGACGAGGCGGCGGAATCGTTCCCTGTCCGGGTGATCCGCGGGGAGCGCGCGAACCCTGGCCAGGAAGCGTACCTGGATATGCGACAGCGGGTCGATGTAGGGGCGGCGCAGCCTGATCGAACGTGCGATCAAGGGTTCGGACGAGAGCAGCTCGGTCCGGCCGGTGACTTTGCCCAGCTGACGGATCGAGCGCTCGTACTCGTCGATGATCCTGCCCCACAGCCGCTCGCCCTCGGCGTCGCCGGCGAGGTCGGCGTACAACCTGGCGATCTCTGGCTCGGAACGACCCAGGATCAACTCGGCGTTGTCGAGGGCGCTGGTCAGGAACGGCCAGTCGCGGTAGAGCTCGGCGATACGAGCGAGCGAACCTTCGCCGTGGGCCTTCTCGAACGCTTCGAGCGCCGTGCCCAGCCCGTACCAGGCCGGCAGCCCGATGCGGGCCTGCGACCAGGCGAAGACCCACGGGATCGCCCGCAGCGAGTCGATTCCGGAGGGTCGAGTCGAGCTGGCATCGGGTCGAATCGATGACGCCGGCGGGCTGATCCGGCGTGGCGACGAGCCCCCACCGCCCGAGCCGCCATCCGGAGCCGGCGTCTCGCCGGCAGATCCGCGTCTGGCCGGTCTCGAGCCGAGCGCCATGGTCGAAAGCTCGGCCAGGGGCGTCACCGCGCGGAAGAACCGTTCGAAGCCCGGCTCGTCGTAGACAAGAGACCGGTATGCGTCGCGGGCCAGCGCGGCGAGCTCGTCCATCGCCGCCGACCCTCGTTCGTCGGCTTCGTCGACGCACTCGTCGTGCTCCTGCGTCGAGGCAACGACCGTCGCGCTACCGACCAGCCCCAGGTGGTGCTCGGCGATGTCCAGATTGGCGTAGTTGGCAGCCACCATCTCGCCCTGTTCGGTCATCTTGAAGCGGCCGTCGATCGAGCGCGGGGCCTGGGCCAGGATGGCTCGGTTCGTCGGACCTCCGCCCCGTCCGATGGCACCTCCCCGGCCGTGGAAGAGGGTCAGCTCGATGCCGTGACGGCGAGCCACCTCCGCGAGGCGGGCCTGGGCCCGGTAGAGCATCCAGACCGCGGCCAGGAACCCGGATTCCTTGTTCGAGTCCGAATACCCGAGCATCACCTCCTGGCGGTCCCCGCGGGAGGCGAGGTGGCGCCGGTACCGCTCGTCCGACAGGAGCGCCTCGAGCAGCTCGCCGGCACCAACAAGAGCGTCGCTGGATTCGAAGAGCGGCACGACGTCGAGCTCGGGCTTGCCCGGCGGCAGACCGTCGGTCGCAGCCGCGGGAATGGCCGGATCGGCGGCGATCTCGGCCAGATCCAGCAGGCGCAGCACGTCTGCGGGCGTTCGGGTGAAGCTGATCACGTAGCGATGACACGCTTCCTCGCCGAAACGGCGCTGGATTGCCGCGGCCGCTCTGAAGGTCGCGATGACCTCGGCGACGGTCACGCCCGGCACGAGTTCGGTCTCGAGGCCGCTCGCTCGGCCGGCTTCGTCCCTCCCGCCGGCTTCGCCCCTGTTGCCGACGCCGCCCCTGTTGCCGACGCCGCCCCTGTTGTCCGCGCCGGCGCCGCCTACGAGGCCCGCGCCCGCCAGCGCGGCGAGTGCCGCCTCATGAACCTCGGCGTGCTGCCGCAGCTCGAGCGAGGCCAGGTGGAAGCCGAACGTCTCGACCTGCCAGCGAAAGTCCTGAACCTCGCCATAGGCGACCCTGGCGAGCCCGTCGGCGACGAGGCAGCGCTGCATTTCGACGAGCTCGACCAGCAGTTGCTCGGGCCCCGTGTACCGTCCGAGGATCGGGCCGCCCTCCTCGCTCAAGTACGCCCGAGTGCGGCGCAGCCGCTCCGCGATCGCGCCCAGCCGCCGCCGGTATGGCTCCTCTGGGTAGCGCGGAAGCATGTCCCGCATCGTCTCCGGGAGCTCCTCGGCGTCGCGCGCAAGCCTGGTTTCGAGCGCGGGTTGGATCTCGTCCCAAGGGACGTAAGCAGCAATCGTCGATAGGAGCCGTGTCGCGACCGCCTCGTAGCCGTGGAGAAGGTGGTCGGCGTGGATTCGCGGCACCTGTCGCGTCAGCTCGGCCGTGACCGTCGGATTGCCGTCCCGATCACCGCCGATCCACGAGCCCCAGCGCAGGAAGGCGTCCACGCGAGCCGGCCGGGTTCCTGTGCGGCCGGCATCACTGGCCATAACGCCATCGTCGGCCTCCGACGCCTCCTCGCCGCGGGCAAGATCCGACGCGGGGCCTTCGGCCCCGCCCCGCTCGATCGCCCTGTCTATCGCCCGGTCGAAAGCTCGGTAGACACGCGGGACGACCCGGAAGAGCGTCTCGTCGAAGAAGGTGAGGGCTGTCCTGACTTCGTCGATCGGGCTTGGCGCCTGCCAGCGAACCGCGGACGAGCGCCACAGAATGCTTATCTCCTCGCGCAGCCTCCGCCTTATGTCGGCGTCCTCGGTCGCCCCAAGCCGCGGATCGTCGAGCTGTTCGAGAAGCCGGTAGCACCGTCGCAGCGCGGTAAGCATCGTCCGGCGCCGGGCCTCGGTTGGATGCGCGGTCAGGACCGGCGAGATCCGCAGGCGGTTGAGCAGGGCCGAGATGCGCTCGCCCGACCAGCCGCGTTCGAGCAGCCAATCGATCGCCGCATCGGGTGTCCCTTCGACGGGAGCGCCCGTCGCCCGCTCGTCGCGTCGGAGGCGGCGTACCGCGTCGCGCTCCTCTGCCAGGTTGACCAGCTGGAAGTACAGGCTGAACGCCTTCGCCAGCGACTCGGCCCGCTCCACGTCCAGGGAGTCGAGCTCGATGGCAAGCGCGCTCTCGGCAGCCTGGTCGCCGTTCTCCCGAAAGGCGATCGACCTCAGCCGGCAGCGCTCGACAAGTTCCAGAAGCGCCGGCCCTCCCTGTTCGGCGATCACCTGACCCAGGAGCGCGCCGAGCAGCTTGACCTCGCGGGAAAGCTGGTCGTGGGTTCCGGATGCCGGCGCTGGGATGGATGCGGCGGCGCCGGCCCCCTCGGCTGGCAGCGTCGAGTCCGAGAGGGCACGGTCGGCTGACTTGCTGCGGGAACGAGTGACGGCCATGGTGCGAGAATACAGCGACGTCGAAACGGCCAGCCTCGGGCACGGCCGTTGACTCGGATTGAGCCCGGATTGAGCCCGGTGGGCGGCGCGGAAGGTCCATTCGCGGACGCTTTGGGAAGCCCCGCACCGGCCGCCGCGGATCGAGCAGGCACAGGTATCACGTCGGCGCTACCATTCCGCGCGATGACCGTCGAAGCGCTCCCCCGTCCTGCACGCGCCTCCGAAGCCCCCGATCCCGGCCCCGGCTCACTGACCGTTCTCTACGACGGCGACTGCGGCGTCTGTTGCGAGACCGTGCGGCAGCTGCGCCGTTGGGATCGGGTGGGCCGTTTCGAGTTCATGCCACTCCAGGCAGCGGCAGGGAGCGGGCGGCCCCTCCTCACGGAGCTGGCCGCGCAAGGACATCTCGGCGACGCCGTCCATGTGGTCGACGAATCGACCGGCCACGTGGTCTCCGGCGGCCACGCCGCCCTGGCGATCCTCGACGCGCTGCCGGGTGGCTGGCTTCTCCGGCCGTGGGCCTCCCTACCGCCGACCGCGGCTGCCGCCGATGTCGTCTATCGCGTCGCTGCCCGGCACCGCGACCGGCTGGCTTGGGTGATGGGCCTGCGTGACGACGTCAGCTGCCCGATCCGGCCGTCCACGCCGCGCGACCCGGAGGACGGACCGCCGAACTAGATCCGCCAGGCGGGCACGTCCGCGGGTCCGGGATCGGCCGCCGCGCCTCGCCACGGGGCCGGCGCCGCGGGCCGGCAACGACCCGACGGGGTAGGTACGGTCGGGCCGTTCGTCACCCCTCAGTACGACCTAGTCCGATGCCGCCGTGGCGGTCCTTCGTCGTAACCTCCCTCAATGACGAGCGTCCCGTCCCACGTTACCCCTCTACGCCTCGTGCAGCCTGCGGCCGTAGATCTCGGGCGCGCGGCGATGCTCCTCACCGAATGCGCCAACGCCTGGCTCGGCGCTCCGGTGGCGGCCGGGCGGCCCGGGTTCCGTCGCTTCCTGACCGACCTCACCCTGCCGCTGCGAGAGCATTCGCCAAGCCTGGTATTCAAGAAGGCAGCCTACGTCGATCTCGGTGACCTGCGGCAAACCCCAGATGGCTGCGAGCTCGAGATCGGCTGGCAATCGTCGTCTCTGGCGCCGCTCTTCCCGGTCTTCGCCGGACATCTCAGCCTGACTCCGACCGGTCTTCGGCTCGAGGGCTTCTACGCTCCTCCGGGTGGCGACATCGGGGCCGTGCTGGACAAGGCGTTCCTGAGCATCGCCGCCAGAGGCACCGCTCGCTGGTTCCTCGAGAGGACGGCCGAGGCCATCGCGGCCGATCCCGGCGAGCTCCGCGGGGACGAAGAGCCTCGGTCAGGGAGCGGAACGTAAGGCCATGTTGCCCGCGATGCGGACCTCAGCGGCCGGCAATCCCGGCGTCCCGAACACAGAGCCGAGCGCAAGCGGCCATTTGCTACGGAGTTCGAACCTTTCCCCCTCTCGAATCGCAACCCTCTGCGGAGTATGGTGAATTGGTACCGCAGATCCGCTCGCATGAACCGTGGTCGAGTGGAAGGGAGGTTCCCGTGCCAGAACCAACCACCATCGAGGGGGTTCTCCGAGCACTGGTCGAAGCCGTAGAAGCACGCGAGGCCGCCGAGCCTGACCTGCCCGAATGGGAGGCCAACGCGAGGGTTCGCGCCGCAGAAGCAAGCCTTCTGAAGCTGTACCGCCTATCCGACCGCGCCCACTTCAACCGCGCTCCCGTCGGGATCGAGATGGCCCACTCGCAGGTCGAACCGACAGCAGTCGAGGTCGCCTGAACCGTCGCCGCTCCGACCGGCTGCCCCGCGGCGGGGCTGCTAGCGACGCGTTCACTGTACCCGCATCGACCATGCGAATAGTCCCGCTGCCGCCGGCCGGCGTCATCTCCGGCAGCGCAGCAGGAGGCGTCCACCGGGTGGTACCGTCTCGGACGTGAGTGAAGAACGATCCTGGCGCGTCGAGTCCAGGTGGTGGCTGTCGTCGTTCGCCGCCCTGATGGCGGTTCTCCTGGTCTTTCGCGCGCTGGCCACGGTCTATTCGTTCGTGTTCACCAGCGCGTCGCAGCGGACCCTCGCCGGCGTCTCCGACCAGTACAGCGCCGCGATCGGCATCGAACTCTTCTGGCCGGTTGCAGTGCTCCTGGTCTTCTACCCGTTCCTTGCCGCCGCGGCAGTCGGTTTTCGGCTACTGGTGCCCACCTTTGCCGGTGCGCCGCCGCGCGCCGTTGCCGCCGTCGTGACGACCTGGCCGGTCGCCCTCGGCGGCTTCCTGATCAGCTCGGACATGGGGATAGCGATCTTCTTCGCCGCCGTTGGCCTGGCGTGGGCGCTGACGATGCCGCTGCCGAAGGAGACGTTGCTCACCGTCGATCCGGTCAGGGGCGGCGCAATCCTGGGCCTGGCGTTCGGAGCCTTCGCCATTTGGGACGGCATGCTGGTGGCGATCATCTGGTGTGCATGGCGTCTCTACAGGAACAACTCGGCCGAGGTGGCCGCAACCGCACTGTGCGCTGCCATCGTGCCGGGCTTGCTGATCCTCAACGAGTTGCCCACGTCGTCGACTGACGTCCAGGCTCTCTACCTCGTCGCCGAGGTCCTGATCCTGGCCTGCCTCGCCCTCGCAGGCTTTGTCCTGTCACGACGGCCTCGCATCGACGCGAGATCGCCCGACGAGAGCGAAGACCAAGCGCGACGTATCGACGAGACGGCAGAGGCCTAAGCCGCCGGTATCCGGTGCCCCGGCGCCGGTGCCGGTGCCGGTCGCCAGGCGCTCCGGTGGCGGCCCCGCCCTCGTCACCCGCCCGGCACCCCGGCCCTCGTCACCCGCCGCCGTCGTCACCCGCCCGGCACCCCGGCCCTCGTCACCCGCCGCCGTCGTCACCCGCCCGGCACTCCCCGCCCTCGTCGCCCGCCGCCCGGCACTCCCCGCCGCGGCGCCGTCCCTCAGCCGTTTACCCGCGAAGTCCCTGTGTGCACGTCGAAGCCGGCGAGCTGCTTGCCGTCGAGCAGCCACAGGGTGCCAGCGGCGGCAAAGAACCATTCTGGGTCGTCATTGGAGGGGCGAACCTTGAGCTGGTAGGACACGCCGTAGCCGTAGCCTGAGGTGGCCTCGAAGCGGCGCATCGTCTTGTCCGAGCTGTACTGCCAGAACTCATGATCGAGGGTCACGATCGACTTGCCCGGATAGCCCAAGACCGCCTGCGTCGTACCATCGGTATTGAGCCATACCAGGGTCGTGGTGCCGGCAGATGCGCCTGCGGAGCCACTCATCATCCAGCACTGCCCCTCAACCAGGGTCGGGCCGTATGTCACGGCCGGATCGAGCAACGATTGGCCGATATCCGTGCCGCTTCCCGGATCGATCTCTGCCAGCGTCGCCCCACCCGAGCCGGGCGTGAACGACCACAACGAGCCGCAGCCAAGCCGCGGCTCTCCGTCGCCAAACCAGGGCGTGGTCGACAGGATGTCGCCCGTTGATGGGTCGAGCTGCTGAAGGTTGCCGCCCGACGCAACCCATACCCCGTCCGAGGTCGCCCCCAGGAGATACGTCGCCGCCAGCGCGTTCGTGATGCTCCCGGTGGCCAGGTCGATTCGATAGGTCGCGGCCGCCGACCAGCAGGACGCGCCACACGACTTTGTGTCGGCCGGCCACGAGGAAACCCAGAGGCCCGAGTCGACCACTGCACGGCGGACGCCCTTGGCGAATGCCGATCCGCCATAGACCGTCCCGATCTTCCCGTCCGCGGGGTTCACGGAGACGCCACCGTTCGGACCCGTCAAGTACATGAGCGTGCCGTCGTCGGGTGGTTGGTCCCTGTCGGCGATCGCGATATCCATTGGCAAGTTGATCAGGATGCCGACGTCAGCAGACTGGAGCGTCACGGATTCCCCCGGGTTGGCGGAAAACGGTTCGTTGGTTACGGCGACCGGGCCGGTCGGGGTCGGACTGGGACGCGGCGTAGGCGAAGGGGCCGGCATCAGAGACGACGAGACGAGGGCATACACCAGGACGATCGCGCCGATTACGCCCACGGCCGAAAGGACCGCGACGTCGGCGACGAACCTCGAGCTGCGAGGCGGCCGAGCCGGCCTGCTGTGGCGGGTCTTCCGGTTCTGTGACCTGTAGTCGAGGAGTGGCTCCTCCCCCACTCGACCCACGCGATCCGCCGGCTCGAGTGGCCGTCCCAGCGCATCTCGCTGATCGGCGAGCGGCTCACGGTGAGAGAGCCCGTAGCGGTTCCAGTCCTCGCGGGCGACGTCGTCGGTGGACGGCTCGTCTTGCTCCGTGTCGTTCGGATCTCGGAAGCTCACACCAGGACCTCTTCAAGCCCGCGGCGTCTGGCCTGCCGTCCCGAGGAGTGACCGCCGACCAGCCGGGCCATTACCGCCGCCTCGCCCGCTACCGTACTGCGCTCGACAAGCGTCTCCGGTACAAGGAGGGTCGCACAACGCGGGCACGATCGCTACCCGTTGCCGCCACGTCATCGTTGGGCGTGGAAGCGGTCCTGGGACCGAAATTGCGCAACACCGATCCGGGTAATGGTACGCAGGCCAGGCCTGGGTCTCCAAGGGCCGGCCGGGACCTCGCCTCGATCCACGGATTGGCGCACGCTCGCCGGCCGAGGCTTCCGGCTTCTGTTCGCGCGCTCAACCGGTGACCGGGGCCGTCTCCCCTGCATAGCATTGCCGGGAGTGCTGTCGCGCAAGATCTGGGCCGGGCGTCCGCTCGGGACGCGGCGCGAACCGGGGCGTCGGGTCGGGACGCGGCGCGAACCGGGGCGTCGGGTCGGGACGCAGCGCGAACCGGGGCGTCGGGTCGGGACGCGGCGCGAACCGGGGCGTCCGCTCGGGACGCGGCGCGAACCGGGGCGTCCGCTCGGGACGCGGCGCGAGAGCTGGCACCGGCGCGCGATCAGCCGCCGCCGGGCGTCACCGAATCGGAAGTAGCACCGCTCCGATGCCCACCGCAAGGCCGATTGCCAGGCTCGCCAGGCCAATCTCCAGCGACCGGCGCCGGTCACGCGACCGCGCGCCCGGGTCGCCGACCGACTGGACGGAGCCGAGCGCCCCAAAGTTGAAGACACCTCTCGACCCGAAACCCGCGCAGAAGTGGAGCCAGGCCTGCAGGTAGCCCGATGCGGCCCCCCCGGCAGTGACCACCAGCACGAGTCTGGTCCAATGTGGAGCCTGGATGGCGAGCAGGAGGGCGAACACGAGGACCGAGGCGATCAGCCCGGCATGGCCCGCTCTTCGACGCCGAGCGATCTCTGCGGGTCCGATGTTGCAGACGCCCGGCTGGTACGTGGTGTCGGCGATCGGTGAGACGTTTCGACTGCCAATCATTTGTTGCGACCTCAACTTTCCTGGTCCGATGCTACGCCGGGCGCCCGCGCGAGTCGCTAGACAACCGCCCGGGACCGCCAGGCGCTCCCCTCGCAGACCCGAAACAGGTTCTTCTGCGGATGGAACTGACCGTACAATCGGAGACGGCTCGCCTGCAGAGATGTCGATGGCGTGGAGGCGAGTCGCCAGGCCGGATTGCTCGGGGCCGACGTCCCGGAGGTTCAACCAGTGGTCTTCAAACGAAAGCCGCCCACAGACGAAGCAGCGCGGCACGAGATGCAGTCCGATCTCGTGGAGAAGCTGCTCGAGGCCGACGACGTCGAGCGCAAACGGCTGCTCCTCGTCGCGCTGCAGACCGGACAGGTCAAGAAGAGCGAGACGGCGGATCTCCTGCGTCTGGTCGAGCGACTCTCGTCGGTCTCGGGCCGCCATCCCCAGTCGTAGTCGTCAAAGGCTCGCTGGCGCCGGGCCTCGAATCGATCGGCCCTCGGGTTGACTCAGGAAACCTGGGCGGTGAGCCGGTTGAGGAACTCCTTGACCGTGCCGGCAAAGCGGTTCCGTGACGCCATCCCCAGCCCCGGACCGACGGCCCGATCCGCGCCCGCGATCAGCCGATCCGCCAGGGCGGTGATGTCGCCGATCACCTTGGCGGTCGGGAACCGCTCGATGACCGACTTGCCCTCGTCGGCGGCGCGGACGAAGAGCATGCCCGCCGACCGCACTCGGCCGATTGAAGGTAGCGCAACGACCTTCTCTACATCCGCCCCGGCGACTCCGCTATTGGCGCGATTGATCACGAGGGACAGCCGGTCGCGGAGCTGCAGCTCGACTGCAACTTCACGGAACTGGACCGCGGCCCGAATGCACGGGAGGTCGGGAGTGACCGGGATCAGGATCCTGTCGGCCAGCGCAAACAGGGCCTGGTTGAGCGGTCCGTAGTCCGGATGCATGTCCAGGATCAACCAGTCGTAGGACTCGCGAGCGGCCCTGATCGCGTCCGCAACTCGCCGCGGCTCGAGCGTCTCAGT
The DNA here is from genome assembly GCA_049521175.1 of Candidatus Limnocylindrales bacterium. Taxonomy (GTDB): domain Bacteria; phylum Chloroflexota; class Limnocylindria; order Limnocylindrales; family CSP1-4; genus Fen-1039. Next base: position 17,031 of record JBEKPB010000011.1, on the reverse strand, counting down.
GTGGAGCGGCGACTCGGCCATCACGAGGACGCTCAGGCCGCCGCTGTGGACCGAAGCCACCTCCGTCACAGACGCGTTCTCGCCCGTGCCGTCGGTTTCCTTCCAGGCTCGCGCGAGGGTTCGGGGATGATCTATGCCGAGCGACGTCGCGATGTGACCCGTTATCGTGTCGCAGTCGACGAGCAGGACTTTCTGGCCCCGACGCATCTGCATCGCGGCGCCCACGTTGATCGTGATGGTGGTCTTGCCGACCCCGCCCTTGGGGTTGAAAACGATCAGGATCTTCCCCGACTTCGGCCCGTTCCCGGTCCGACCGTCATCGGGGTAGCCCATCGTCTCGAGAGCGGGCGTGCCGGCACCGCCGGCGAGAATCGAATCGGTCGACTCAGGGGCAGGGACGTTCTCGACCCGAATGAGCATCGCCTCCACCCGCCAGCGCAACGATTCCGCGGAATAAGGGCGTGAGAAGTACTCGTCTTTGACATGGCCGCGACCCACCAGGCCCATTCGGCCGAGTGCGCGAGGCGGCATGAGGAGCAGGGTCGGAATGTTGCGTTCGCCCTCGTGGAGGACCTCATACATCTCGAGGGCGCCGTCGAAGTCGGTTTCACCGTCCAGGATGGCCACCCGGATATTCGCGCGGCCCTTCAGCAGCCGGTCGAGCTGCTTTGGCGAATTGACTGCCACGGCGTCATAGCCGGCATCGGCGAGTTGGGCGCGGAGCGCCTCGAACTCGGGCGGCGGCAACGCGACTGCAACGGCCGATCGTGGCACAGTTCCTGGATCCTCCCCCCGACAGACGCGGAAGTACTGGCTCTACTGTAGTCGGTTCGTCCCAAGAATCGACCTCAGGGTGCCTCCACGCACCGCAAGTACCGCTCTCCGGGCCGCCCGGGTTACTGGCCTCGCGTTCGCCGATGTCTCAGGCGACGCGGAGCACAGGCGCCGCGGAGTGAAGCCCGAGCTGTCCCCTACTCCATCGGTTCGAGCACGAAGACCGGGATCTGGCGGTCCGTCTTGGCCTGGTAGTTCGCGTAGTCGGGAAAGGCTTCGACCGCGCGCCCCCACCAGATGGCCTTCTCGTCGCCCGTGACCTCGCGCGCGGTGTAGTCGCGTTTGGTCGCCCCGTCCTGCAGCTCGACGTGCGGGTTCTTCTTGAGGTTGTGATACCAGACCGGATTCCTCGGAGCGCCGCCGAGCGACGCGACCACCGCGTACAGGCCCTCGCGCTCGACGCGCATGAGCGCTGTCTTGCGGAGCTTGCCAGTCTTGGCGCCGACGGAGGTCAGCACGATCACGGGCCTGCCGCGCATCAGGCCACCCTGCTCGCCGTTGGTCGACTCGTAGAGCTCGGCCTGATCGCGGGCCCAACTGGCTGTGCTCGGTTCGTATTCTCCGGTGAGCGGCATGGTCCTGTTCCTCCGCTGTTCGCGCCAGTCCGCGGAGTATGGAGGCGCGGGACCGATCAGGCGGTCGCGAAGGCCCAGCCCCGCTGACCCGGCGTGCGGTCGGACGCGTGATCCCGGTAGCCGAGACCTCGATTCGGCGGCAAGATGACGGAGTGACGGACCGAGAAACTCAAGCCGATCGGAGGCGGGATTCCGGCGCAGGGCGGCACCGCGTCGTCATCGTCGGCGGCGGGTTCGCCGGGCTGTATGCAGCCCGAGGGCTCGGCAAGGAGCCGGCGGTCGAGCTGACGCTGGTCGACCGGCGCAACTACCACCTCTTCCAGCCACTGCTCTCCAATTGACTCGAAGGCGGCGGGTTCGTGCAATCCTTGCTCGCGATCGGGCCCACGAGCCTGCTGAACCAGGGGCCACTGCACCGCTGCCCTCACGCTAGGGCGCCGGGGCGTGGCCACGCATCGCCGCCGTGGAGGCAGGGAGGAGGTCGAACATGATCGCCCGGATCTGGCGAGGGGCGGTTCGGTCTGAGGATCGAGTCGCCTACGTCGACTACATCGAGGAAACGGGGATCCCAGGTTATGAGCGGGTGGCGGGGAATGCCGGCGCGTGGGTCTTGAGCCGGGACCTGGGGGATGGGCGAACCGAGATCGTGACCCTGAGCTTCTGGGAATCGGAGGCGGCCATTCGGGGCTTCGCCGGTGACCAGATCGATCAAGCAGTCTTCTATCCGGAGGACGATCGGTATCTGGTCGAGCGGGATCTAACGGTGACCCACTACCAGGTCGGCTAGATCCCCGGCCGACGTTAGCCAGATGGCGATCGACGATCCAACCGAATCCTCTGAGCCGGCGCCGGAGACGCTACGGCGTCAACGTCACTGACACCGGCATACCCTGGGCGACCTCGAGCACGGCGCGATTGCCGAGTGGTGCGGATAGCGTCGCGTCGGCCGTGCGAAAGGCGCCAACAGAGGTGCACCCCAACGAGAACCCGAACCGGGGATGCTCTGTCACGATCACGACCACTGCAGTCGAGGATTCGACCGCCTGGGCCGTGTAGTCGGCTCCGCACGATCCGCCGGCATCCTTGGGCGCCCCGACGAACGTGACCGCCAGTGCGAGCCCGCCGGCAGTGCCCGTCGCCGACCAGATGGAGATAAGTGGCATCGAGTTGTTCGGGTCGAAAGCCGGCGGCACGACCTTGACGAGGTGCGCGACCGCGAGGTGCGCGATCTTGACATCCGTGCCCTCGAGTGTGAACTCCCAGGCGGGCGCCGCCGCGAGGCCGCGAGCGGTCTGGAAGTCTGCGGTCGTCAGCGTCGCTCCGGTGACCTTCAGCGGCACGCAGTCCTGGCATGGCCCGGAGCCCTCGGCCTTCACATCCGCCAGAGCCTGCTGCGCGGAAATCAGGCCCACCGTCCGAGTGTCTCCATCCTGCCATCGAACCTGGCCGTCCGCCGGCGTGTCGGAGGGAAGGCTGACCGCACCTTGGAAGTCGCCGGCCATCCACGCGATCTTGTCGTTGTCACCGACCTGCGGATCCGGGCCCCAGGAGTCGCCGACCATGAGTGTCAATTGACCGACCGCGACGAAGGCAGACTCGCCCCCGGCCGCCGCGACCGCCTGGTCCCATCTGGCCAGATCCGCCTGTGCCAGCTGCTGAACCTTCACCGGGTCGCCGTTTTGTGTCGCCGGTCTGGAGCACGCCGACAACCCGGCCGCAACCACGACGGCCGCGCCGATCCAGCCCACTGCGGCCAGAACCCCTGACCGCCGCGGCCTCCCCTTCATGTCTGTCCCCTCCTCCGGCGCTGATCCCCTCAGTCTATGTACGCGGCGTCGTCAGCGTGGGACCACCCATGGGGGCAGCGGCGACTCGCGCCCACCGACTCCCCTCCCCACGGAGTACAGTCGACTCGCGTCCGGATAGTGAGCGGGGTGAGTGTGGAAGGGCGTATCCGCTCCAATTGCGGCGGCCGGGTTAGCGCCGGTGATTCGGCATGCCGCCACTGCGGCACGGTCTTCACCGCGGTGATCAGATCGAAAGGAAGTCTACCCAACGCCCTGTTCCGGGCCTTTCTCGTCGCCTGGTCGATCACCCTGCCGACGCTGTGCCTGTGGCGAACGGTCACCGCTCCGGATGGCTGGGGCACCCTCTTCGCGTGGTTCACAAACCAGCTCTACTTCGAACCGTGGCTCACGGTGCTAATCGCGCTGGCCGTGCTGACCTGGGTCACCGAAGAGCGACGATGACCGATGCCCCCGCGGAACCGACATGTCCCAAGTGCGGTACCGCCATGGTCCGACGCCGGAGACACACGGACGGGGCCGAGTTCTGGGGTTGCCTGCGATATCCGGCCTGTCACGGCACGCGTGAGCTGGCGGTCGTCGAAACAGCCAGGCCGACGCTCGAGGCGCCCGAGGCCGAAGCCTCCGAGAAGCCTGGCCTCGAACCGCCGCTGCAGACCTCGATAGCCGGCGGGTCTGCGAGAGCCGAGTTCGAACGAAGGCGCGACCGCGACCGAGAGGCGCTTCGGAAAGGGCGGCCGATAATCCTGGCCATCGCGGCAACCTTCGCCGTCGTCGGCCTCTTGCTGGCGGCCTTTGGGCCGGTGCCCTCTGGACCACTCGGTCCGAGCTACCGGATGCTGTGGCTGGTCGTCCCGCTGGTGGCCGTCTCGGCGACACTCGGCGCGCTCGTGCTGCCAAGAACCACGATCGCCTGGCGAACCGGAGCTCTGGGCGAGGAACGCACGGGCGAGCTCCTGCGGCCGCTCGAGGCGCAGGGCTTCCGCGTCATCCACGACCGCCTTATACCTCGATCCCAGGCCAACATCGACCACATCGTGGTGGGGCCACCCGGCGTGTTCATCGTCGAGACCAAGAACTACAGGGGCAAGCTCAGAGTTCGTCACGGCGAGGTCTGGGTTGCCGGGCGCCGCAAGACCGAGATCGTGGACCAGGCGAAGCGCGAAGCCGCGGCCGTCGCCATCGTCGTGTCGCCGGTTCCCGTCACTCCCCTCCTCTGCATCCACCGCGCCGACTTGAGCTGGTTCAAGATGGAAGCCGATGGGGTGCGGATCGTCGCCCCCAGGGAGATGGTCAAGTTGCTGCGCAAGGCGCCGAACCAGCTGACGCCGGACGAGGTGACCCGTCTGGCCGCCCAGATCGAGAAGTCGCTCGCGCCAGCATTCGGCGGTAAGTGAGGGGCAATCGAAGGAGCGTAGGATCCGAACGCGGGCGCACAGAGAGGACGAAGCCGCAGGTGAGGGTCTACGAGAAGAGGCGGATCCTGGTCGTCGTCAAGACCTCCACCTGATTGTCGGCAATCTGGCGAAACGTCACCAGACGTTCGTGATCATCGGACTCGTCCGCCCGCCCCGGTCGAAGGTGGACAGCGGAGACGTCCAGCAGACCCTGGATCTCATGGGCGAGCAGCGACCGGTGGCAGGCCTCGGGATCGGCTTCGAAGCAGAGGAGGCAGACACGCTCGGAGGCGACGAGCGGGACGAGCCGCTCGAGTTCTTCCCGGACGAGGGCTAGCCGCTCGCGGTAGCCGGCCGCGAAGCCGGCCCAATCGTTGGCGGCCATTCCACGCAGCGGTTTCGGGGCACCCAGGGCACGGACCGACACGTAGCGGATGCCGGCCTCGTCCAGCGCCGAAGCCAGTGCCCGCGGCCGGAACTCCACGCGCCGCGACATGGGCGTCTCACGAGTGTCTACGAGAACCGACACGCGGGCGGCCGCCAGCGAAGCGACCACCTGTTCGAGCTTCGCGCCCTGATATCCGATCGTGAAGAGCGTGGCCGACATGCGTGGAGTGTAGCTCGGACTGAAAGAGGCGACCTAGCGTCGGCCGGCCTGTCTCGGTCGGCCTTCGGCATCCAACGACGCAGCCGATCCCCCGAGGCGACCCTGCCTCCGGACAGCGCCCGCGCACCTGGGCCTGCCCCCCCGAGCCCTCGGTAACTGGCGGATAAGAGGCGGTCCGTAGAGTCGGTGGCGTGTTCGATTGGGATCCGCAGAAGGCGCGCTCGACACTTCGCCGACGCAACATCGGGTTTGAGGAGGCCGCCAGCGTTCTGGACGACTGGCGCCAGGTCACCCTTGAAGATGTCGAGCGCTCGATCAACGAGCAGCGCTGGAGAACGATCGGACTCTCGGATCGAGCACGAGTCCTCGCCGTGACATGGACGGTTCGAGAGGGTAGAGTGCGCGTGATCTCCGCACGGCGCGCCACGAAGCGCGAACGAAATGTCTACGAACACTGACGCCAGTCGCGTCACCGCCTCGGAGGCGGCATCGGCCCTTCAGGATCCCCTCGGGCTGACCGGCGCCCCGGTGGCGGACGGTTCCCCTCCCGAACGTGGCTGGATGGCTGGCCGTCTGGTCGATGGCTTCCAATTGGTCGTTGACGGACAACCCGCAGCGTGGAGTCCGCCGCGGTGGCTTCGAGCGCTGGAAGCCCAGGGTTACGACCGATCTGTCGACGGCGAACCCTTCTTCGTCGTTTCGCACATCAGCGAAGGGGAACTTCGAAGATTCGCGACGGTCAGGGACGCGCTCCGATACAGTCGATCGCTGATCCTCCGTCGTCGCAGGCCGGTCCATCCCGATTCCATCTCGATCGACTGTCGGACGACGTCCGGACTCGTCGAGCCGGTCGTCTGGGGTCGCGCTCTCCTCGGAATGGCTCGGGGCGCACTCGACGCAGATCCGATCACGGTCGTCGGGGCCCCAGCGGACTGAACGACGGACGTGCGCACCAACAGAAAACCAGTCGCATGCAGAGTCGATCCCGCGCCCGGCCCGGGCGGACCCTCGGCCTCGTCATGGAATGGGCGGCCGAACACCAGGCCGAACTCGCTGAGGACTGGCGCCTGGCCTCGTCCGGTGAACCGATCGTTAGGATCGCACCCCCCTCGAAGAATAGCCGGGCGATGTTGACCCTTCGATCCGTTGAGGCGCTGGACGACTACTGGCTCCGCCTGAAGCTATCCGACGGAACTATGATCGAACGGAATGTCCGCGAGCTGCTGTTGGGCCCGGTCTTCGAAGGCTTGCGGACGGACTACTCCCAATTCGGGAAGGCCCTCGTTCGACACGGAACGGTCGAATGGCCCGGCGACCTTGACCTGGCGCCGGAGATCCTCATCTGGAACGGCCCAGTGCCCCAACGCATTTCCGAACCACCCCCGGCGCGCCTCGTCCTCCGCCACCCGACGGCGCAGCCGATTCGCTGAGGCAGCCGCGACTCCCCTTATCCCGGCCCAGCTACGCCGCGGCCCAGTGTTCCGAGAGAACCTCGGCCTGCTCCAGGACAGTGATCGTGGCCTTGGCTTGCTTGTCTGGCGGGTAGCCGTGTTTGCGGAGGCAGCGCTTCACGAGGACCCGGAGGTGGGCCTGAACGTTCTCGCGGACGGTCCAGTCGATGGTGACGTTGGCTTTGACCGTGGCCACCAGTTCGCGGGCGATGTCGCGCAGGGTTTCGTCGCCCAAGACGGCCACGGCGGAGTCGTTGGTTTCCAGCGCGTCGTAGAAGGCCAGCTCGTCCTCGGTGAGGCCGAGGGCCTCGCCGCGGGCGTCGGCGGCGCGCATATCTTTGGCGAGAGCGATCAACGCCTCGATGACCTGGGCTGTCTCGATGGCACGGTTCTGGTAGCGGCGCACCGCCTCGTCGAGCATCTTCTCGAACGACCGCGCCTCGACCACGTTGCGGCGCGAGCGGGACTTGATCTCGCCCTTCAGCAGCTTGGCGAGCAGCTCCACGGCCAGGTTCTTCTGGGGCATGTCGTGGACTTCGGCGAGGAAGTCGTCCGAGAGGATCGAGATGTCGGGCTTCTTCAGGCCGGCTGCGGCGAAGATGTCGATGATCTCGTCGGACGCCACGGCGCGCGACACGATCTGGCGGATGGCGAAGTCGAGATCCTCACGCACCCCGACGCCACCGTCGGCCGCCTTCCTGAGCACGGAACGAACGGCCTGGAAGAAGGCGACGTCGTCGAGGATCGCCATGGCCTCGTCAGACGGCACGGCCAGCGCGAACGCCCGCGACAGCGAGTAGACGGCGTCCTGCAGCCGCTGCTTCCCGTCGGCCTGAGCCAAGATGTGCTCCTGTGCTCGCGGCAGGACGGACACTCGCTCGGCCGCCGAGCCGCGCGAGAACGCGCTCCAATCGAAGCCATGGAACAGCCCGCAGCAGACCTCGTACTCGCGTAGCATCAGCCCAATCGCCTCGGCCTGTGAATGCTCCACCTTGCCGCGGCCGCCGCTCTCCGTGTAGACCGCCAGCGCCTTGCGCAACTCGTCGGCCAGGCCCAGGTAGTCCACCACCAGGCCGCCCGGCTTGTCCTTGAAAACGCGGTTCACGCGCGCGATCGCCTGCATGAGCCCGTGCCCGTGCATTGGCTTGTCGATGTACATGGTGTGGAGGCTGGGCGCGTCGAAGCCCGTCAGCCACATGTCGCGAACGATGACGATCCGGAACGGTTCCGCCGGGTCGCGGAAGCGTCGCGCCAGCGCCTCGCGCCGCGACTTGTTCCGGATGTGCCCCCTGCCACTCCAAGGGATCGGACGCGGAGCCGGTCATGACGACCTTGATCGCACCGGCGTCGTCGCCCTCCCCTGCCCACTCCGGCCGCAGCGCCACGATCTCGCGGTACAGCTCCACGCAAATCCGGCGGCTCATGCAGACCACCATGGCCTTGCCGTCCATGACTTCGAGCCGCTTCTCGAAATGGTCGACCAGGTCGGCGGCGACGAGCCGCAGCCGCTTCTCCGAACCGACAACGGCAGCCAGCTGCGCCCACTTCGACTTGAGGCCTTCCTTTCGTTCGACCTCCTCACCTTCGGTGACTTCCTCGAAGTCGGGGTCGATCTTCGGCCGTTCGGCCTCGGATAGCTCGAGCTTGGCTAACCGGCCTTCGTAGTAGATAGGCACCGTGGCGCCGTCTTCGACCGCGCGCTGGATGTCGTAGATGCTGATGTAGTCGCCGAAGACCGCCCGCGTGTTGGCGTCCGCCTTCTCGATCGGCGTGCCCGTGAAGCCCACGAAGCTGGCCTGCGGCAGGGCGTCGCGCATGTGGCGGGCGAAGCCGTCGATGAAGTCGTACTGGCTGCGGCGAGCCTCGTCGGCGATGACGACGATGTTGCGCCGGTCCGAGAGCACGGCGTTGCGGTCGCCGGACTCGGCGGGCATGAACTTCTGGATGGTCGTGAAGACGACGCCACCGCCGCCGACGCGGAGCTTCTCGCGCAGGTCGGCCCGGTCGGCCGCCTGGACGGGATCCTGGCGCAAAAGCATCAGATAAGTGTCAGCGAAGGCGACGCAGGCATCATGCATTCGCCTGGACCATTCAACTGTGTTTCCCAAGTGAGGGCCTTGACGGTCCCTAAATGAGTGCCTACCGCTCTGCGACGGCGTCACCGCTCGTGGGCTCCTCCCGGGGGCCCGAGATCGCGATTCGGCCTTCCGGAAAGACCGCCGCCAGTTCCAGCCGGCCGCCCAGCGCTTCGACGAAACCGCGCAAAGTGGACAGGTACAGATCGTCGCGCCGCTCGATCTTGGACACGCTGGCCTGACTCGTCTGAAGAACCCGCGCCACGTCCACCTGCGTCAGCCCTCGACGGGCCCGAATCTCCGCCAGCGCCAACGCGTCACCGATGGCGCTTCGATACGCCTGCGCCTCAGGGCTCGAGTCGTCTCCACGCCTGACCTCGCGCCAGGCCTTATGAACAGCCAAATCGATCACTCCTTTGGAAGCAAGCCTTCCTCGCCGAGGTCGGCCAGATAGCGGTCGTAGAGATCGTCGGCGGCGGCGATAGCCTTTGGATACCAGGCACTCCACTCCCCTCTCTTGTCGCCGCCGAGCAAGAGAATCGCCGTCCGGCGTGGATCGAACCGGAAGAGGATCCGGATCGTACCGATGCGCAGCTCCTTGAGATGACCATGGCGCGAACCTGTGACCGCACCGACCAAGGGGCGGCCAAGACCAGGACCGCGCTCCTCGAGGGTGTCCACCGCAGCATTGACCGCCTCGCGGTCGGCATTCCCCAGAGCGGAATACCAGGCCTCGAAAGCGGCGGTGACCTCGACCGGCCACGCCATCGACCATAACCTCCCAGGCATATGCCGTCAAGGGCATATCGGGCCGGCAAATACCAATGCCGGCTTCGCGCTTGGGAGTCTCTCAGCGGAGGCTCTACCGCCGCTTATCCGGGCGGAGGTTCATAGGATGACGTTCGGCGCGAGCCGGGGGCGCAGGGTCGTCCGGCCAGACAGCGGGGCGAATCCTCATGGTCGCAACTCCGCCTTGAGCGCCCGCACTCGCTGGAGTCGGCGCTTCTGGCTCACTCGCCTGCATCCCTCCCTGCGGTCGCGCGATTCCTTCTGCGGACGCTTGTCTCATTCTGTCATGCCTGCGACACGACCGGCAGGCGACGTTGCCGAGCGCGATGACGAGTCCGGTCCTGGGCCCGAGCAGTCCAGAATGAGATCGCTCCGTTGTCTGGCGGGCCAGCTGGTTGGGTCCTCTCCGCCGCCCACCGCGCCCCCGTTCGTGCCTTCCATGGAGGCATATTCGCGGTGGCTGGTGACACCTCAGCTGTCACGAGCGGGGCGCGAATGCGCAGGTTACGCAGGGCGGCTCGGTGAAGCTGGCCCGCGGCAGAGACCTGCCAATCCCTGAGGTCCCGGCGCGTCGAATCCGTCCGTCCAGCGTCGGTTGGCGACGGGAGCAGGCAGGCCGTCCATCGGCATCAAGCCGTCCTTTTCGACCATTCGAGTCGCTGGTCTGGAAGTTGGCGTTGCCCGCGGGCGGCGTGCCGTAGACCCAGCGCTTGTCGTTGCGCAGCAAATCGCCGCGCCAGTCGCTGTCGTTGAAGGGCGGATTGGCCAGGACGTAGTCCGCCCTGAGGTCCGGGAAGGCGTCGGCGTGGAAGCTGTCGCCCTGGACGATGTTGGCGCCGATGCCGCGGATGGCCAGGTTCATGTTGGCCAGGCGCCAGGTGGTGTGGTTGGACTCCTGACCGTAGATGCTGATGTCGCCGACGCGGCCGCGGTGCTTCTCGATGAACTTCTCGCTGCTGACGAACATGCCGCCAGAGCCACAGCAGGGGTCGAAGACGCGGCCCTTGTACGGCGCCAGCATCTCGACGAGCACGCGGACGACGCGCGAGGGCGTGTAGAACTGGCCGCCCTTCTTGCCCTCGGCGCTGGCGAATTGGGCCAGGAAGTACTCGTACACGCGGCCGAGGATGTCCTTGGCGCGGTCCGCCGGACTGACGAGGTTGATGTCGCTGACGAGGTTGATCAGCTGGGCCAGGCGGGCCTTGTCGAGGCCGGGGCGGGCGAAGTCCTTGGGTAGGACGCCTTTGAGGGTTGGGTTGTCCCTTTCGATGGCGTCCATGGCGTCGTCGACCGTCCGGCCAATGGTCGGCTGGGGCGCGCTCGCCTTCAGGTGCGACCAGCGGGCCTCGCGTGGGACCCAGAAGATGCTCTCGGCCTTGTACTCGTCGGGGTCTTCGGGGTCGGCGCTTTCCCCTGCGGCGGCCAGCTCGGCGTGCTTTGCCTCGAACGCGTCGCTGATGTACTTGAGGAAGATGAGCCCGAGCACGATGTGCTTATACTCGGCGGCGTCCATGTTGTTGCGCAGCGCGTCCGCAGCCTGCCAGAGCTTGGCCTCGAGGCCGTTGGTAGCGCTGGCCTCGCGATCAGTGGCGGCTCTTCGCCCGCCGGAGGTGCGGCTGTTTCGGGCTCCGCGTGGGCTCAAGTTCTACCCCCAGTTCGGACGCTATCGGTCCGTCAACCCGGGGGCACCGACATGACGGCGCTCGGTACATTCGGACTTGTCCAGCCTACTCCGCGCGGCCCCTGTGAGGGGCATGCATTCGCACCATGTGATGCCCGCCGGCCCCCCATCCGATCAGTCGAGCCTAAGCTCGCGCAACCTGCGCGAAACGTCGCCAACTGCCTCCCGGAACGAGGGAACGCGATCAGGAGGCGACGACCTACTCCAGGGTGAGGAAACTGACACCCTCGTCCGTCAAAACGAGAGCCGAGCCGTCGTCGAGGACGAAGGCACCATCGATGGACGCGTTGGGCAGCGCGTCCGACGCCAGGATCGAGACCGTCCCCGAATCAGGGTCGTATGCCGCGACCTGGCCCACCAAGTGGCATGCCCCGTTCGCGCTGCCGAGGAGCAGCACGCGACCGTCCGGGATGAGCAGCGGAGTCACCGGCGACGAGGTGCTCCCGGCGGCCACCGAGAAACGGCCGGTCGCGGGATTGTATGTCTCGCCGGGGATCTCGTCCCCGCAGTTGGACCCGTTGACGATTAGAACGCGTCCGTCCTGCAGGCTTGTCTGGGTGGTCCCCTCGCGGCCCACCACGGTAGACCCGGCCAACGTGAAAGCGTTGGTCGTGGGGTCGAACAGCAGGGCCTCCTTGGTGAACCCGTCGGGGCCGTTTTGGCCTGCGGTCACCAGGACGCGTCCGTCGGCCAGCCGCGACGCCGCTGGGTTGGCCCATGCAACCGGCATGCCGGGCAGGTTGGTGAACCTGTTGGTGGTCGGGTCGAACATGGTGACCGCCTTCGAGGTGGCGCCACCCGCGCCGTGCTCCCCTCCCACGATCAGGACGCGACCGTCGGCGAGGACCGTGAGCGTCTGGCTGTCGAGCACCGTCAGGAGCGAGGCGGTCGACGGCTCCAGGCTGAATTGACTCGGCTCGTCGCCAGAGGTGTCCTGGTGCAAGGCACCGAGATCCCTGAAGCGCGCCGTGGCAGGATCGTAGATCTCGGCTGTCCCGACCGGGATCCCCCCTGCGTCATACATACCGCCAACCACGAGCACGCGTCCGTCGTGAAGCGGGGCGGCAGCATGCCCCACTCGGGGCTGGTTCATGGATCCCGTCGGCGAGAATGTCCTGGTTCGCGGGTCGTAGATCTCCGCCGTGGCGGTCGACGGAACGAGGCATACGCCGTTGCCGCATGGCGTCGTCCCTCCCCGGCCCAGGTAGCCGCCGGTGAGCAGTATCCTGCCGTCGGCGAGCTCCGTGGCGGTGTATCCCGTTCGCTCAGACGCCATCGTCGGGCCCGCGGTTACCTCGACCCTGGATGGCTTCTGTGTTCCGGTTGCCGTCGGCGTGGGTGTCGCGGTCGAGGCCCTCGCGACGGCGGATCCGCTGTCCCGTCTGGCGCTCGGCATGCTCGCCGGACCGCATCCGACCACGGCGACCAGTCCCACCGGAACCACCACTGCGAGGAGTGCGACTACCTTCAGCCTATCCACCGGTATTCCCCCTGCTCGTGCCGACGACGCAGCGTCTGCGACGACCCGCAGCCCAACCCCGTGACGGCGGCCGAAAAGGGCAGGATAGAAAACAACGCGGTATTTCGGCCGCCACCTGCTGCCACGGGACGGTGAAGCTGGCCCGGGTCGGTGAGCTGGCAATCCCTGCAGTCCCGGCGCTTCGATTCCGTGCGTCCTCCTGACGTTGCGGATAGCGCGCGGGAAGGCCGTCCATCGGCAGCCGCCCGTCCCTTTCGGCCGAAGACCCAGTCGATCGCCTACATCATCGGGGCGTCGTCAGGCTTTGTCGGCGGCTTCCGACGCGTGGCCGGCCGCGCGGTTCCGGGCAACTCGTACAGATACCAAAGTTCGACGGCCGCGCCTTTGTCGGCGACCTGGTAGATGATCACGTACCCATCCACGGTCAGATCGGCGATCTTCCCGCTGTAAGGGGAATCCGCAGGGGCGAGTTTGCGGCCCTCGCCATCCCATGCCGGATCTTCCTCGATGGCATAGATGGCGAAATCGACTTCGATACCCTTTCCCTCGTCCAGCGCATCGAATGCCCGACGGAACTCGCGGCTCCACACCGCTTCGGCGGCCACCCCCCAGCCCGCTGTCTAGCGCGGGTTCTGGCGCTTCACGACGTGGTCGACCGGTTCGACGCGGCCGGCCTCGAAGTCGGCGCGAGCGCGCTCCATGCCATCCTGAAAACCGGGGCTTGCTTCGAGCAGGCGCCAGACGTTGGTGGACTCGGAACTGCTGGCCGGGGCATTCTGCGAGACGCGGGCAGACGCGGCATCGGCCTTGCGCGCTTGCATCCTGGTCGTCCTTGTCATCTCGCTACGCTGACCTCGCGCGGCAGACTGTGCGCCGGCAGCGACTCCAAAGAGTCTGTTAGCCGAGCCGTCGGTAGTCTGTCACAGCGACAGTAGCCCCGCATCCTCACTTTTGGCTTATTCCTGCGCAGGACCGGCCGCCCGGCGGGACACTTCCCGACTGCCCACCCCTCCACAATCTGTCGACGGCGCCTGGACTACTCGACAGTTCGGAGGGTAGACGGGGGCGCGGCAGCTCGGACGGAATGCTCCCAGGTAATCGGCGAGTTATCGTCGCTCGCTACCGTCCGCGGCGTGGTACGGCACCGATGCGACCAGCGAAAGGAGCGCGTCAACCGCGCCAAGCATGACGTGGGCTTCGAGGAGGCCATGTCCGCCCATGAAGGACCCGAACCGAGTCTCACGTCTCGATCTCGACCATACGGATATCGAGGAGCGCTTCCTGACCGTTGGCTACAGTTCTCGCGGCCGACTTCTCGCCGTGGTGACCGCAGAACAACCTCCAGGTATCATCCGCATCATCTCCGCACGGCGCGCTACGAAGCGCGAACACATGCGTACGAAACCGGCGCCTTCTGACGAAGAGCGCATCCGCGCCTTCCACGAGAAGCTCGACCAGCCGTCGATCGTAGAGATCGATGACGCGACCGCCTACCGGCTGGAAGGCGAAGACGGCCGACGGATCGGCGAGGAGTCCCCCACGAGCGAGGCACCTCTCGCGATTGCTCTTGCCGAGATTCGCCGGGGCGTCGATCCGATCCGGCTCAGCCTCGTATGCGACACTCCCGACGAGGGCCGCTACGTCATCACCACCGGCGACTTCCTGGCCGAGTTCGCCGAGTACGCCGCCGGCATTCCGGCCCGTCCGCGCATACCTGCCCCCGGAGCAGCGGTGCGCCACAGCGGCGACAGTTCGGTCAGGCGCACGGACGCGAGCGTTACCCCCTCGGCGCAATCACAGCGGCCGGCCCCAGGTTCGAGGCATCCAAAGGGTCGGTAGCGGTCCTCGACCCACAACGAGAGCAGGCCCGTCCCTGAGGACGAGCCTGCTCAGTCGCGTCGCCGGGTGCGACTACAAGAGTCGCGCCCCTCTTACGGAGCGTTGCGCGCGGCAATGAGGTCCGCTACGAACGGGACTCCGATCGGCGAGCCGAAACCGGTCGCCATGTCCCAGCCGGGTAGGCGTCGGGATGGCGTCTTTCAAGGTCCGGACAGCCTCGTGATGGTCGCGGCAGGCGCGAACTGGGCTCCAGAATCGAAATGTCTCTGCCCCGGACCAGGCGATACCATGCACTCGCTTGACGCTCGGTGGTTGTGGAAGTGGCAGATCAATCTCAACGCCGACCCCATCCCCGGAGACCGCCAGCAATGAACGTGCTGGCTGTGGATGCCCCGCCTGAGGGCGGCGGGATCGCGGTGCTGCGCAACCGGCCGTTCTTGCTGTTGTGGCTGGCTCAGTTGTCGACCCAGGTCGGCGGCAACATGGTCATGCTCGGCTTGCTCGTAATCATCACGTCCACCTACAGCGGTTCCAAGATCGCTATCAGCATTCTTCTGCTGTGCTTTCTCGCTCCGGCCATCATCTTCTCGGCCATCGCCGGCGTCTTCGTGGACCGCGTGGACAAGCGACTCGTGTTGGTTGTCACGAACGTGCTCCGCGGAGCGGCCTTCGTGCTGGTCTTCCTGGTCAGCAACAACCTGCTCTTGCTGTACCTGCTGATGATCCTGGTTTCGACCGTGACGACGTTCTTTGGCCCGGCCGAGGCTTCGATGATTCCTTTCCTTGTGGCGAGGTCGCAGCTACTGGCGGCCAATGGCCTGTTCGCGCTGACGACCAACGCGGCGTTTGCGCTGGGCTTCGCGTTGTTCGGACCGTTCGTCATCGCCATCGCCGGCCCACAGATACTGATCCTGATGGTTGCCGCGCTCTACTTCGTCGCTGCCGTCTTCTGCTGGATCCTGCCGAGGTCGCTGCCGCCACTGCCGCCGCCGCCGTTGCTGCCGTCGTCGCTCCCGTTCTCCCTGCCGGCGTCCCTGCCGCGTGGCTCGTCAACAGTGGCATCTGGTCATACGGTCGTGGTCGCCGGGAAGGCGGTCAAGGGCACCTTCGGGCAGCTAGTCGAGGGCATCGCTTACATCCGCGAGCACCGCCATGTGGGCTGGTCGCTCTCCTACATGGGGATCACGGGAGCGCTGATCGGCATCCTTGCCGTGCTTGGCCCCGACTTTGCCAAGACGTCCTTGGGGCTCGGAGACAAGGGCCTGGTTGTGGTCGTCCTGCCTCTTGGCTTGGGCCTCGTCACGGGCGTTCTGGCCATCAACGCCTACGGTCACAACTTCCCGCGGCGGCGGATCATCGAGGTGGGATTGATCGCCCTGGGTCTCTTGCTCGCCCTGCTCTCCTGCCTTGGCTCTATCTGGCACTTCCTCAATGTCCAGATAGCCGCGGCCGCCGATGCCCATGGCTTGCAGGACCTCAGTCAGGTTCTCTCTCTGCTTTCGATAGTCGTGGCGATCGCCTTTGTCTCGGGCATCTGCTACGCCGCCGTTGCCATCTCCGCTCAAACCCAACTCCAGGAGGAGTTGCCGGAGGACGTCCGAGGCCGCGTGTTTGGCATCCTCAACATGCTCGTCTCTGTCTCGAGCTTGCTGCCGATCATGGTGGTGGGGCCTGCGGCCGACCTGGTGGGAGCTTCGGCGATTCTCCTCGTGGTTTCGCTCGTCGTTTGCGCATGGGGCTTCGCCAGCATCATTCGCCGCGGACGGCTGCAGCCGGCAGGGATGACCGCCTGAGGACCCACCGCGCTGCCGCCGCACACCGCAGCTGTGCAGGCTCGTTCCATCAGGAGAGGGTTCTCATCCTCGCGTCCGGCGGCCGATCCGGCGCAGACTCAGGGAGGGTCTGGATCCATGCCCGGCGCGGGCATGGGCGGCTAGTGGAGGTTTGACGACAATGGGCATCCTCGCATGGATCGTCCTCGGAGCCATCGCTGGCTTCCTGGCCAACCTGATCATGGGCACCAGTGAAGGGCTGCTCATGATGATCGTCCTCGGCATCGTGGGGGCCGTCGTCGGCGGATTCCTCGCGGGCACCGTCCTGGGCCTTGCGGACGTAACTGGGATCAACGTCGAGAGCATCGTCGTGGCCGTGATCGGCGCGGTCATCGTGGTCGCCATCGCCCGGGCGTTTAGTGGCCGGCGCGGCGCTCAACTCTAGGGCGGGCAGCACAGCCCCCCGGTAAGGCCCGGACACATGACGGCGAACTCTTCGGCAAACGCTGCTCACGAGACCCAAGGCCAGGCCCGTAACCCGGCTCCCAAGCTTCGTCTGGCCGGTCTTCGTTCGATCAATCTGCGTCCGGCCCACAGTCTCCGTCGCTTAGAGCTTGTGAATCTTTCGGCTTGAGGGATTCCCAGCCGACTGCATCGCAGCTACGATTCTCGGCATGGACGACACCCTCTTCGATCTCTCGCCCACTGAGCCAGACGAGCGCGAGG
>JBEKPB010000010.1:0-77667 GCA_049521175.1 Candidatus Limnocylindrales bacterium | reverse complement strand
GCCGTCGGTCGGCCCTTGTTCGCCTCAGTCAGAGTCTGGCCATTACCTCAATCGGGGTCGATCGCCTCCCAACCACCGTGTCGAGCCGTCAGACGAAGAGGCTCGGTGGATTCGGGCTTAACGGGCAGGTCGCCGTCAAACGGCCGATGCCTTCGTTGCCTTCTGCGTTCCTCGCTCACGCGCACCTCTCGTATAGTTCGGCGATGGACGACTCCCCCGCCAGCCGACGACCGAACCGTGCCTCCACCGGCCAGCCCTTCCTCGACTCGCTCCTCGACGAGCTGCGCGACGCGGACACGGCCCTGAAGGAGCGCGTGATCGAGCGCCGGCCGCTGCACACGGGCCGCTACATGGCCTTCGAGGCCGAGCGTGTAATCCGCTCCGATGGTTCCGAATCGTCTCGCGACATCGTCGTCCACCCCGGCGCCGTGGTCATTGCCCCCCTCGATGCGGAGGGTCGGCTGCTGCTTGTGACTCAATACCGCGTGCCCAGCGGCGGGGCAATGCTCGAGCTGCCGGCCGGCACCCTGGAAGTACGCGACGGAGTGGCCGAGGATCCTCTCGGTGCCGCTCATCGCGAGCTCGAGGAAGAGACGGGGTTTCGCGCCGATTCGATGGATCGCATCGGCGGCTTCTGGAGCGCTCCCGGCTTCTCGACCGAATACCTGACGCTCTACCTCGCAACCGGCCTGAGCCCTGCGGTCGACGGTCGCCTCAGCCCGGACGATGACGAGAACCTCCGGCTCTCGCCGCTGCCGTGGCGCGAGGCGGTGGCGGCGGTCGAAAGTGGCGTGATCGAGGACGCCAAGTCGATCGCCGGCATCCTCTGGCTCGCCCGACGCCTCGAGGCATCGGGCTCGTAGGCCGTCGTCACGCCGAGCGGCTGGGCTAGCTGACCGCCGTCTCCATCCGGTCGAGCGCGCGCCGGTACGTCTCGCTGGCGGGATCGAGAGCGACCGCGAGGCGAAGGTGCGTCCGCGCTTCCTGGGGTCGACCAAGGCGGGCGAAGCTCAGCCCAAGGGCGAAGTGCCCGTAGTGTGCCGACGGGTCGATCTCGAGCAGGGCCTCGAAGGTCTCGGCGGCACGCTCGTGCTGGCCACTGTTGAAGTAGGCCCGCCCGAGCGCTTCGAGGATCGAGCCCTTGCTCTGCTCGAGCCGCGCGGCTCGCTCGAGAACGACGGCCGCCTGGGCGTTGTGGTGGTCCCTCAGCAGCGCCTGGCCTCGCTGCAGGAGCGCGTAAGCAGACTCGTCCGAGCCGTCTTCCGAAGCGTCGCGGCCGGCATCGGCGAGCGCGACGCCGTCCCCGGCCGTCTCTGTGGCGGACAGCTCAACGACGTCCGAGGCCGGGCCTACGGCCGAGGCAGCTGCCTCGCTCGCCGCTCCCTCCCCCACCGTCGGGCCGGCCGCGACGCCCGAAGCATGCCCGCCAGCCGTGCCAGCCGTGGCAGCCGTGGCAGCCACTCGCAGGCGGCCACCTCGCATCCATATGTACAACCCGAGAAGCAGCAACCCGCCCACCAGCAGAGACAGGCTGCCCACGATGCGAATCTGTCCGGCGCTGTTGGCGCTCTCCCAGGCATTTCGGGCGCTCACGGCAAGCTGCGCGGCGCCGCTGAGGTCGCCGCTGGCGAAGGCACGACGGGCCGCGGTGAGCTCCGCCTGCGGATCCGCGCCGAGAAGTCCCAGGTCGCGAGCGGCGCCGCCGCTGTTGGTTCGGGCCCGGTCGGCCGCGGATAGTTCGTTGAGCACTTCCAGCTCTTGCGCGGCCTCCCTGCTGGCAGCAGTGATACCGGTGGCCTCGAAGGCCGTCTGGAGCGTTGGCGGAGGCGTCGTCAGCTCCTTCACCGCCTCATTGGCGATCTGATCTCGCTGCGTCAGGATGCCTCGAGCCTGGGACATGAACGACAGCGCCTGATCGAACTGCCAGCCGTCGAGCGAGCGCCGGATCTCCGGCGGCAGGTTCCAGCTGCCGGCCGCCCTCTCGGCCGCGGCATAGGCGGTCAGGGCCGTGGCGCGTTGCTGCAGCAGAGAGTCCTGCGATGGGTCGATGACCCACTGCCGCCAGATTGCGGCGTAGGATCGGCCCGTCGTCTGTTCCAGCAGATCGAGCAGGCGGCCCCAGTCTGTGGCAGGCGCGGCCAGGATCTCGTTGGGAGATCCGTGAACCGGCTG
The DNA here is from genome assembly GCA_049521175.1 of Candidatus Limnocylindrales bacterium. Lineage (GTDB taxonomy): Bacteria > Chloroflexota > Limnocylindria > Limnocylindrales > CSP1-4 > Fen-1039. The sequence continues at coordinate 75,495 of JBEKPB010000010.1, read as the reverse complement.
ATACGCCGCCTGACCCGCCCGCGCCGCCAGCCAGACTTTGCGCAGGCCGTCCTGGCCGGCAAAGGCCGCGATTTCGCGCGCCACCTCGAGCGTGGCGCCGTAGAGGTAGCCGTCGGTCGCCGAGCTCGGCTGGCCCGCCAGCAGCCAGTCGTTGAGCGGGATGGCGGAGGCGAGCAGCCGATCGGTGAGCACCGGCGCGTGATCCGTATATCCGAGCGCGTAGACAACCTGCTCGGCGTAGTAGGACGCGAAACCTTCCTGCATCCAGCGTTCGCCGAGCAGGGCACTGTTGAACCACATATGCGCCAGTTCGTGGAGGATCACGAACGGGTCTGCGAAATACGAGACCTGGATGCCGCCGCTGGCCTCGTCGTAGGAGCCGCTGAAGCCGACGCTCTCCTGGGCCGACGCTTCCTCGACCGTGAAGGTCGTCACGATCGGATTGCCGAGCCCGATCATCTGGCTCAGGAGGGGATAGCCGGCCTGCATCACGCGCTCGACCTGGTCGGCCCAGCCCGGGTCGTCAACCCAGTACTTGAGGTTCACTCGGAGCGGCCCGATAGCCACCGACCGGACCCTGAAATCAGATGCGGGCACGGGCTGGATCGCGGTGAACCAGGCGCTGAGCTCGGTCGAGTCATCGAGAGCGCCGGACGAGAAGACGACCTCGCCCGAGCCGAAGAGCGACCTGGTAAGGCCACCAAACTCTTCCTGGACGGTGAAGCCGGCGGGGAAGATGACGCTGACCGAGCTGCCCGGCGTTCCCGGACTGCCGAAGGCCGAGACCGGGAACGACATCAGGTTGTTGCCGATGCGCAGGTCTCGGTCGGTAGAACCCCCGTTATCGATGAGATCGAAGTACAGCGAGAACGAGGTGCTCTGACTCGCGTAGAGTCGCCGGCCGAAGTTGACGGCGATGATCGCGCCTGCGCTCGTCACCGATTGGACAGTGAGGCCGAGCCGCACCCCGCTGGCGATCCGAGCCACGAAGGCGGTCGAGGAAGCAGGCAGCGTCATCTGGACGCTGTCGTAGAAGTATTGGCGCGTGGCGGTGTCCACGGTGTGCGAAGTGACCGTCACGTCAGCGAGGACGTGGACTCGGGCGGCCACAGGATCGGCCGTCCAGGTCGAGCTGGAGATGAAGCTCAGGTCGCTCTGGACGGCAGCCGCCTGAGGAGGTGAAACCGCCTGGAATAGCGAAGCCGCCGCAGCCAGCACGACCGCGCACGCGAGAATCCGTGAGAAACGGCGCCAGACGCCACCCATCACCCTAGATCACCCGATAGGCTGGCGAGGCGGCCCGATGGATAGCCCTCGAGCCGACGTCGCACGTGGCCCTGTGTCCACATGACCCTCAGTCGCTCGTCTCTCCGGAGGCAAGCATTGCACCCGAGTCGGACAGGGCCGGATCCCTCTCGAGCTCGTTGACCTGCAGCCCGGCGACCGGAGCATCACGCCCATCGAGAGGCTCGCTCGCTCTGGCACGTGCAACTGCACGCGCCTGGCGTTCGCGCGGCCGCTCCACCGTGGAGCCGCTGCGGATGATCCGCGAAACGAAGTCCGCTGCCCGCGCGCCCTCCCCGACGAGCACGTTGCGTCCGATGCGGACGCCCCGAGGGATTACCGCGCGCTTGCCCACGACCGTTATGCCCGTATTCAGACGGGTCGGTTCGCGCCGGTTCACGACGTCGTAGTCAGTTCCCTCGCCGACGATCGCTCCGGGGCCGACGGCCACCTCCTTGTCGAGGATGGCCCGATCGACCACGGCACCCGATCGGATGACCGAGTCGAACAGGACGATCGAGTCGCGAACCACGGCGCCCACATCCACTACGACGCCCGGCGACAGGACGGAGTTCACCACTGAGCCGTTGACCACGCAGCCGTGGCTGATGAGGCTGCGGTGGACCTGCGCCGTGGCACCGATCTTGGCCGGGGCGCGCTCCTCGGACCGGGTGTGGATGACCCATTCTCGGTCGTAGAGGTCCAGCTCGGGTGCGTCGGAGAGCAGCGCCAGGTTCGCTTCCCAGTATGACTGGACCGTTCCCACGTCCTGCCAGTAGCCGTCGAAGTGGTAGCCGTAGACCCGCGCCCCGCCCTCGATCATGGCCGGGATCACGTCATGGCCGAAGTCGGCCCTGGTATCGCTCAACCATTGGTGGAGGGCCCGTTTCGAGAAGACGTAGACGCCCATGCTGGCCAGGTCCGACTTGGGCTGGCGCGGCTTCTCGTGCCACTCCACGACCCGGTCGCCGTCGTCGAGGGCGAGAATGCCCATGCGGCTCGCGTCGGCCAGCGGAACCCGCCGGACGGCGATGGTCACGTCGGCGCGATGCCGACGGTGGGCAGCCACGAAGGGCTGGTAGTCCATCTTGTAGATGTGGTCCCCGGCGAGGACCAGGATCGTGTCCCCGGGGGCCTGCTCGATGACATTCAGGTTCTGCAGAACCGCGTCCGCGGTGCCGCGGTACCACTCCGCGACTCGACCTCGGGCGATGTACGGCTGGAGCATCCGGACGCCGCCGTAGTTGCGGTCCAGGTCCCAGGGCCGGCCCATGCCGATGTGGTCGTTGAGCGAGCGGGGGTTGTACTGGGTCAGGACGACGACGTTGTCGATGTCGGAGTTGACGCAGTTGGACAGGGTGAAGTCGATGATGCGGTACTTGCCGCCGAACGGCACGGCCGGTTTGGCGCGAAGCGACGACAGAATGGAGAGCCTCTCCCCTTCGCCGCCGGCGAGTATCACCGCCAGAGTTCGCTTCATCCCGCGTCCTCTCGCTTCGGACCCGGGTCTGGCCGGGCTACGGCGATGCTAGCACCCCGCCGCCACCTCCGACGGAACGACTGGCGTTGGCCCTCGGGGTGGAATACGAGGCGGGCCGCTGGAGCGTGGACGGCCCGCCTGAGGTCCGGCAGCGGGGTCTAGAGGAAGAGCCTCGGGTTCATAAACGTGCCGTTGACGCGGACTCCCCAGTGCAGATGGCAGCCCGAGGAATGCCCGGTCGTGTTCTCGGTCCCGACGAGCTGACCGGCGGCAACCGGAGCCCCGACGTAGATGCCGGCCGGCGCCCTGGCGGTCATGTGCGCGTACCACGTGACCATGCTCGTGGAGTGGGCGATGATCACCAGCCAGGCCCGGGGCGGTGCGTCGTACGGGTTGTAGCCAGCGAAGACGACGACCCCGGCTCCGGCCGCATGGACCGGCGTCAGGCATGGGGCCGCGATGTCTATGCCCTGATGGAAGTGGGCGCAGCTGCCGACACGCGGCTCCGAGACGACGCCGGTGCAGCCGAACTCCTGGGTGACGATTCCGCCCATCGGCCATTTCAGGGTGCCGCTGAACTGCGACGGAATCTTGCCCTGGCCGCCCTCATCCTTGACGAGCCCGTCGATCCTGGTGCCGAGCTGGTCGAGCGCCTGACCGTTTGACCTGATGGCGGCGGCGAGAGCCGCCTTGTTGCCTGCCAGCTTCGACTCGGCAGCCTGCTCTTGCGCCAGTTGGGCCTGGAGCTGGGCCTTGAGCGCGGTCAGCTGGGCCTGAGCGGCCGTGAGCTGGGACTGCTCGCTGCTGAGCTCCTGGCCCTGAAGGCCAACCTCAGTCTTGAGCTGCGCGTTGGCGTTGCTGGCGAGCTGGACGTTCTGCCGCAACTCCGCGAGAGTCTGCTGGTCGTGCTGGATCTCGTCGGCGAGCGCCTTGTCGGCCTGCGCCAGATCGCCGTAATAGGAAACGTCCGAGAGCGCTTCCGTCAGCGAATGAGCCGTCAGGAGCTGCTGGAGCAGAGGCGTCTGATCGGTCTGGTAGGCCGCGACGAGGCGGCTGGCGAGGATCTGCTGACGGGTGTCGAGCTGGGCCTGCTTGGCGTTCTGCTGGCTGGTCAGCTGAGCCAGTCGCGTTGCGAACAGGACCTGCTCGGACGCGAGACTGTCGTATTGCGCCTGGACCCCGGCCATCCGGATCTGGAGGGCGTCCATCTCGGCTTGGGCCTCGTCTATCGACGTGCGCACCCCGGCGAGGTTCTGCTGCGTGGTCGAGATCTGGCTGCGAAGCGAGCCCTCCTGGGAAGTGAGCTTGGCGAGCTGGGCCTTCTGATCGGCGATCTCCTTGGCGAGACACTGCTGCTCGGCGATGGCGTCGGAGAGGGCGTCGGCCTTGACGGGTGCCGGCGGACCAGGCAGGAGGAGGGTCGAGGCGAGGAGCGCTGCGCCGAGGAGAAGCTGGAACAGCCGCCATCGATGCGGGCGACGTCCATATGCGCGGCGGTCGTTCGAGGCGGTCATCGTGCGAGCAATCTCCGTTGGGCGCGCTCGCCTTTCGAGCGCGTTTCTGCGGTTACGCCCGCCGGTCTGACGCCGTCCGTTGGAAGGGCACTACCTCGGGGCGACTCCGGCTATTCGCGATCATAGCACTCCAAATTGCGGGTCCGACCGCGAGCGCCAAGACCGTCAGCCATCCTACAGGTCCCACCAGGTGCGGTACGGTCGAGCGGGGTGCAGATTGAGCCGGGCGGTCGCATGATGATCGCGGGCCATCGCACGGTCTGGCTCGAGGACGCTAGCCCTTCCCTGCAGACGGCCGGATTCACCAGCGCTGCTGGCTGCGGCAGCGGCATTTCCGAAACACGTCCGAGCCGCCAGCTCGGCAGCGTTACGAGGGAAAGAGGCTCTCAACCATGCCGCTCTTCGGTTCCCCCAACATTCCTCAGTTGGAGGCCAAGAGAGACATCCAGGGCCTGATCAAGGCGCTCGCCTTCAAGGACGCCGCGGTCCGCCTGGCTGCCGTAGAGGCACTGACGCCGCTGAAGGATCCGGCGGCGGTCGAACCGCTGGCGGGTCTCCTCAGAGACGACTCCCCGGCCATCCGGCAGGCGGCCGTCATAGCTCTTGCCGCCCGCGGCGGGTTCCGGGTGGTTGAGCCGCTCGTCGGCGCGCTCCAAGACCGAGACCCCGACGTTCGCGCCACTGCCGCCCCGGCGGTCTACCGCCGGCTGATGACCGATCCGGACCAGGACGCGCGCCGGGCCACGGCCGCCGCGCTTGGCCGGATCCGTGACGTGAATGCCGTCGAGACCCTAACCAAGGCCGTGATGGACGCCGACGAGGACGTGCGGGTCGCCTCTGTCAGAGCACTCCAGGCGATCGGGGACGTGCGGGCGGTGGCGCCGTTGATCGTCGTGCTGGCCCACGAACAGGTCCGCGGGAAGTCGGACGGACGCTCCAGCCTGGCAGTGGAGCGGGCCGCGTCGCAGGCCCTGGACGTCTTGTGCAACGCCGCGGCGATCGAACCACTCCAGGCCGCCCTCGAGCACGACGACACCGAGGTCAGAGAGCTCGCGGTCCGAAGACTCGCCCACATCGGTTCCCCGGCCGTGGCCGACTGCCTCACCGCTTCACTCAAGGACAAGACCCCGGCCATACGCCGGGCGGCCGCACGCGGCCTGTCCGAGATCGGCTGGAATCCCCCGAACGACGACACGGGCGCCCACTACTGGGTCGCGCTGCGCGAGTGGCGCCACGCCGGGGAATGCGGCAAGACGGCGGTCCCGTTGCTCGTTTCCGCGTTCGAGACCGAGGACGCCCTCGAGCGGGCCGAGATCATCGCCGCGCTGGCCCACCTCGGCTGGTACCCGATGGACGCTACCGCCACGGCCGCCCATTTCTGGGCCGCCCAGTCCCGATGGGACAAATGCATCGAGATCGGCGAGCCCGCCATCGAGGCCCTCGATTCCATACTCCGCAGCGCCCCCAACTGGCGCGATCGGGTCGGCGCAGCCGGGGCTCTGGCGACGCTGAACGCACGTCGGAGCGCACCGTTCGCGCACCTCGATCTGGTCCAGCAGGCCCTTGCGGTTCTCGACGGCAGGGGCACCGACGACGACAAGCACGAAACCTTCGATACGCTCCTCGCCGAGCAGCACCAGTTCGACCCAGCCGCGGGCGAGAGCGTCGAATGGTGTACCTGCGGGTATCCGGCATCGAAGGTGCGGGTGGACGGGCTCCGAGAGCCTCTGGCCGATCTGCTCGGCGTCGAGAAGAGCTCGATGAATGCCACCACGTACTACTGCCCGAACTGCGACACCCGTCGCGCGACCGTCGCGGCCTGACGCCGCGGCGAACCTGGCGCGGGAAGCCGCGGCCCAGTAGGGAGCCCGCCGATGCGGCGGCCGATCGCTTGCGCTAGGAAGCCGCTGGGAGCAGCGCCACCCAGACCACGCCTGCGATCAAGAACGGCCCAAAGGGTATGTAGCTCTTGAGGGTCACCCGCCGCGCGATCAACAGGAGCACGATGACGACCCCGGCCAGAATCACGCCCGAGAAGACCGACAGAGCGATCCGCACCAGCCCCAGGAGAAGGCCGGCCCCAACCAGGAACTTGACGTCGCCGCCGCCGAACGCGCCCTCGCCAAACGGCAGCGACGCCGCCAGCATCAAACCGGGGATCGCGATGGCGCCCACCACGGCCATCCACGCGGGAGATCGGGAAACCAGCGAATTCCCGCCCCAGACGAGAGCGAGCGCTCCGAGGGCGATCAACGGCAGGGTCAGCTCGTCGGGCATGAGGCGCTGATCGAGATCGGTCGCCATCAGCAGCACGCAGACGGCGAAGAAGCCACCGAACAGGATCCGCTCGGCGAGGTCGTCGAAGCGGGCCGGGACTGCGGCCAGTGCCGCGGCCCCGAAGATCACCACGACCAGAGTCCGCCAGTCCACCGCCCGGACGGTCCCGTCCTCGTGAGCCGGCCACCGAGCCGCGATGCGGTCCGAGACCAGGCCCCAAACCAGCCCGCCGAGACCGAAGACTGCGATGAGCGCGTCGAATTCGTTGCCGCCGATCGTCATCGGTGCCACGGTCGCGGCGAACGACACGCCCGGCCTACGCCTTCCTTGCGCCGGCGAGGGCGAGCTCCACGAGCGTTGCGTGGGACACGCCGGTGGCGCCGGCCGGGGCATAGGCCGTCTTCTTGCGAAAATACCCGGTGCCGGCGATGTCGAGGTGGACCCACGGCACGGTCGCGAACTCGCGCAGGAACACCGCGCTCTTGACGAGGCCGCCCTCGGCGGAAGCGGAGTTGACGATGTCGGCGTAGGTGCTCTCGAGCTCCTTGCGATATTCGTCGATGAGCGGCAGCTGCCAGTAGCGCTCCCCCGCCCGCTCGCCGGCCGCGGCAACGGCGTCGTACCACTCCTGTGGCGTGCCGAAGGCGCCGGTCATCTGATCGCCCAGAGCCCGGCTCACCGCGCCGGTCAGAGTCGCGACATCGACCAGATGCGATGCGCCGAGCTTCTCCGCGTAGCACATCGCGTCACCCAGGATCAGACGCCCCTCGGCATCGGTGTTGATGATGTCGACGGTCTTGCCGTTCATGGCCTTGACCACGTCGCCTGGTCGGGCGGAGTGCGAGCCGGGCATGTTCTCGACGGCCGGAGCGATGGCCAGCAGCGGGGTACCGGGAGCCAGTCGGGCGACGGTAGCGATGGCCGCGATCACGGTGCAGGCACCGGTCTTGTCCATCTTCATCTCTTCCATCCGATCCGCCGGCTTGATGCTGATGCCGCCGGAGTCGAAGCAGACGCCCTTGCCGATGATGGCCAGCCGCCGGCCCGCGGCGTCCTTCGCGCCCTCCTCGCCGGATCGGAGCACGATCATCCGCGGCGGGTTGTCGCTGCCCGACCCGACCGCGAGGAACATGCCCATCCCCAGCTCGGCCGCGCGGGCCGGCTCGATCACGTCGATCGCGAGACCGTGCTGTTCGGCGATGGCACGGGCCTCTCCGGCGAGCACCACGGGGTTGATGTCGTTGGCCGCCCTGTTGTCCAGGCGCCGGGCCAGGTTGGTTCCCTCGCCGATAATCGCGCCGCGCTCGCCCGCTCGCTTCAGCGCGGCGGCGTCGGCGCCGGGGGCGACCAGGATCAACTCGTCGAGAGCGGGCGGGACATTCTTGTAGCCATCGCGGTAGATGACGGCCGGCTCGAACGAGCCCTCGACGACGCCGCGCGCGACCAGCTCTGCGACGGCCACCGCTCCCCCGTCGATCCGATCTCCGAGGTCGCCCAGCCAGATGGCGAGCGTCTTGACGGTGCGGCCGGCCAGCCGGCGCTCGACCGCCGACCCGATTCGGACCACCACCTGCCGGGAAACGGTCTTCGCATCGCCTGCGCTGACGGCCATCAGCCGGCCGGCCCGAAGCCCTCCGGCGGCCGTGACGACCGTCCCGTATCGCTCGCACTTGAGCTCTCCGAAGGCCGCCAGAGCGGCCAGCTCGCCCCCGGCGCGCTTGTCGATTTCAGCGAGGACGCCCTCGAACGCCGGATCGCCTACGAACGGGACGACGAGTACGTCTGCCGGGACATCCCACGGCTGATCGACGACGACGCGCAACTGCATTGGTTGGCCCTCCGGCCGCGCGGCTCATCGGGGCGCCGCTGACCCATCGCCGGGCGAGTGCTCCGGCGTCGTGACTGTGGGGCTAAGTCTACCGACTCGACGCTCGTCCGAGGCGCCTGGAGGGCCCGACCTTGCCGCGGCTCCCGCGGTCAAGCGGCACCGGCCGCGACCCGTTGGCCGCTCCCGGAGCCACTCCCCGGACCCCCCCCCCGTGGCCACGGCTCGTCGCCGCTACGCGCCGAAGACCGTCCCGCCCACCAGCGCCGTCAGCGCGTTCGCCAGCGCTCCCCGCGCCGTCTCGATCGAGATCCCGTGGGATGTCAGGTCGCCCGCCACCTCATACAGGACGACCTGCATGACCGACGAGTCGTTTGGCAGCAGAGCCTCGGCGTCGTTGACGTTCTTGAGAGCGGCCGTCACCTGCTTGGTGACCACGCCCTTCGAGGCGACCATCGCCTGCCAGAGCGTCGTCAGGGCATTGTCCATCTGCGTGGTCCGATCCAGCCACTCCGTCAGGGTCGAGACGTCGGTCACCTTGGCCAGATAGGCCGCGATCGAACTGGCGTCGGCGATGTCCTGGCTCGCTCCGGTCATCTTCGCCAGCGCATCCGGGTAGCGGCCGGCGGTGGCGAGCTGGAGGGCCTCGGCGGCCATCGAATCGTGGTTCTCGATGTCGTTGGCCACCTGAATGGCTGTCTTGCTGCTGCTTACCATCGCCTGCCAGTCGTCATGGAGCGGCGACACCGACGCGATCGCGATGCAGACCTGGTGGTAGCGGTCGACTATGGCCGGGCTGTTCGTTCGGATCAGCCGATCCTGGAGACTTGTATCCCAGGACCCGCATTGGAGTTGCTCGCTCAGGTTGGCCGCGCTGGAATCGATCGAGCTCAAGTCATTCGAGCCCCGGTCCCAGGCTGACTGCAGACCGGCCTGATTCACCTGAGCCAGGCTCGAGAGCGTATTGCGCGCCTCCTGTCCCAGGGCATCGACGTCATCCTTGAGCGTGGTCAGGTCTCGGACCGCGGAGTTGAGCCTGGTCGAGAGTGCCTGATCCGCGCCCCACGTGAGCTCCGGCCGCGTCCCCGTTGACGGCGAGCGCTCAACGGCAGCCACGATCCCGGCAGACCCGAGTGCCAGCGCGGCGGCGAGGACCAGCCAGGCGGTTCGAACGAGGGCGCGCCCCGCCAGGGCTCGGAATCGATCGCCCAAGCCGGTTTCGTAATCCTCATGCCCAGGGTTGGAGAGGTCACCGTCAAGGTCGAACCCGGAGGCGTAGCCAGCCACGTCGACCTCTTCGATCGGGCGCAGGCCCCAACCCGTGGCGTCACGCGGGGGGAGGTTTGGCGTGGTCATGATCCCGGCGATGCTACACCGCCGAGGCCCGTCCCGGAGACGCCGGACGAGTCGCGTTTGTCGCGGGTCAGGCCGGCGACGGTGAGCGAGCGAGTCGGTCGAGAACCTCGGCCAGCTCGGTTGCGTCGGCGGCGATCTCGGTCGGGCCATCGGCCGTGTGGGCCACGACCTGAGCTCGGGTCGTTATCCCGGTGAGCATCAGCACCGACCGCGCCCCCACGGCTTGGGCCGCCGCAACGTCCGTGACCAGGCTATCGCCGATCATCACGGCCTCGGTGACGTCGACTCCGACGGCGTGCGCGGCTACTTCCAGGAGCAGCGGCCCGGGCTTGCCGATCGAGATCGGCTTGTGACCCGACGCGGTCTCGATGGCTGCCACCACTGACCCGGCGCCCGGCATCAGGCCCTTCTCGTGGGGATAGACGGGATCTCGATTCGTGGCCACGAACCTTGCCCCGTCCCGAATGGCTTCCGCGGCGCAGGCGAGCCGGCCGTAGGTGAAGTCGATGTCGAGCCCGACGACCACCGTATCGACCGATCCGACCGCTGCGCCCGCGTCTCGACCGTTCGCCTGCCAGAGTTCGGCCGCGTCGCCGGAGGGCACGACTTCGATGCCGACGTCGCGGAGCTCATGCATCAGACCGGCGCCGCCGACCACGAGTACGCGCCTCACCGGCGGCTGGAGGTCGCGCAGGTAGAGGGCGGTGGCGCGAGCCGACGAAATGATCCGATCGGGCGAAACGGGCGCGCCCATGCCCTCGAGCCGGGTAACGTAGTCGGCGCGGTACCACATAGAGTTGTTCGTGACGTAGACGACTTCGTCGCCGGCTGCCGCCCGAGCGGCAAGAACGGCGGCTACGCCGGGTACGGGTTCGGCGCCGCGATAGACCACACCATCGAGGTCGACGAGAAGCAACATGGCGAGGATGCTACCTGAGCGACGCAGGTCACGTGTGCCGGCGCGCTTAGCGATGGGCGCGGCCGCTGCGCGCCCTGGCCTCGCCGCCGCCCCCGTGGTGGCCGCCGTGGCCGCTCTGGCCGCCCCCGCCCTCGCCGCCGCCCCCGTGGTGGCCGCCGTGGCCGCCGCCCCTGCCCCGGCCGCCGCCCCTGCTCTCGGACCTACCAAGCCGGGTCGCGCTCGTGCCTGACGACCGACGCGTCCTCGAGGGGGTCGATCGGCTGGTCGTCGACGGCACCAACGTTCTCCACGCGCTCCGGCGGTCGCCGGCGCCACTCCCCGCGGCGGCCCTGATCGGCCGGCTGCGGGCGATCGTTCCAGCCGGCGTCGCCGTCGTGGTGGTGCTCGACGGGTCGCCCGAACACGGCCTGGTCTCGCGACGAGTCGCCTCCGGGGTGGAGGTTCGGTATTCGGGCCGGTTCACGGCCGACGAAGTCATCGCACGCGTTGCCGACGAGGCCGCCGGCCGGGCGGCGGGCCTGCTCGTCGTGACTGACGACATCGAGCTTTCCGGGACGGTCCGGCGCGCAGGCGGTCGGACTGTCCGCAACGGCTGGCTCATCGACCGACTCGGCCGCCAGCGACTCTCGGCACCTGCAACCGGTCGTCCCGCAACCCCGCCCGGCCTTGGCGCGGCGCCGTCGGGGCGGGTTGGCGCGAGCTCGAGCCCGGACCCATCCGCGGCCACGGACTCCAACTCGGAGGCTCCGCGCTGGTCGCCCGGCCGCGGCGCCACCCGCAAGCGCGGCAACGGCCGCCGTCGACCGAGCACCAGCCGGTAGGTTTCGCGATCGCTGCGGCGCCGGGCGTGGCCCGCGCCACCGCGCGAATGCCCCCGGAGGCGCCGCCGGCGACTCCGGACCGCCTTGTCGGCTTCGCCACCGCCGCTGAAGCCGAAGCCTTCCTCGCGATAGCGTCGGTCGGACGCTAAGCCGCCGGTGAGCGCCGCCGCTCATCCTCCGCCGATGGACCGTGTCCACATCGGAAACACGTTCCGGGCCATCCGCGTCGAGATGCGACTGCGGCAGGCCGACGTCGCCGCCCGCGCCGGGGTCTCGCAGCAGACCGTGTCGGATATCGAGTGCGGGCGATTTGGCTCGCTGTCGGTCGACACGTACTGCCGGGTAGCGGAAGTTCTCGACGCCGACATCGCACTGGCACCGCGGTGGCGTGGTCCCAAGCTCGACCGCCTTCTTGATCGAAGGCACGCCCTGCTCCAGAACCGGACTGTCGAGCTCCTCACGCGACTGGGCTGGGAGGTCCGCAGTGAGGAATCGTTCAACCGCTTTGGTGAGCGAGGTTCGGTCGACGTGCTGGCGTGGCGCCAGGACTGCAACGCCCTTTTGATCGTCGAGGTCAAGACCGAGATCACGAGGCTCGAGGAGACGCTCCGGATCCTCGACATGAAATCGAGGGTCGTGCCCGCGGCGATGCGGGTTGCTCGTGGTTGGCAGCCGCGTCTTGTTGGAGTGGTCCTGCTCCTGCCTGACGCCTCGACGCATCGCGACCTCGTGCACCGCCATTCCGGACTGGTATCGGCATCGCTACCGCTTCGAACGTGGGCCGTGCATCACTGGGTCGGTCGGCCCGTCGGAAACCTCCGCGGCGTCTGGTTTCTCCGAGATACCGACGGAGGCGGTGCTATGCGGAACGTTCTGCCCACGAGGCGGGTTCGAGCGACTCGGCGCGGGGCCAACGCGCCGCAGCCACGCTCAGAGGGTGCTTCGGAACGGGACACGCGGGCGCCACTGAGTCCAAAGGCGGGCCCTCGCGTGCCACCATCCGATTTAGCACCGCCCCCATCGGTAAACCGCGGAAAGTAGGCGGTGACCAAAGACGGCCGAGTGCAGCAAGGCGGTCCGGAGTCGCCGGCGGCGCCTCCGGGGGCATCCGCTCGGTGCCACGGGCCACGACCCGCCGTGGCAGCGGGCAGCAAGGCGGTCCGGAGTCGCCGGCGGCGCCTCCGGGGCATCCGCTCGGTGCCACGGGCCACGAACCGCGCCGCACCACACGAAGTCCGACCGCCTCGCTCTGTGGTAGAATAGAACGCTCGTTCTAGAGATGCCGCACACGACCCACGACAAGGCCGCTTGCGGTGCCCTCGGAGAGCGGCGTGGACAAGGTCGATCGGACGGTCCACACGGCGTCCACACGGCGTCCGCAGCCGGTCCACGTGCCCGTGGCGGATCTCCACCGACGGCAGCCCGCGACCTAGATATGGTGGTTGCAAGCAACGGGATACCACAAGATGTTGTGGTTTTGGGACTTGACTGTGGCAGGACGGCAGGCGTACATTCCATCGGTCGGCCGGGTTGCCGAGAGGACCCGGAAGGCGTCGACGAGGCCACGGAGAGTCGGCCGGATCGGCGCCCCAAGCCCCCGTCGGGAGGCAAATCGCCAGAGCACTCGCAGCTATCGTCACCACCACTTCGACCGGCCACTCGAGACCCGGACGCCGCCCGACTCGCGGCGATCGGCACGGATAACCGGCGAAGGGATGGGCGGACCGGCGACAGACGTGGAGGTCGGCCGGCCCGCAGATGCGAGGAACAAGCGGCGACTGCCCATCAGAGCAGTGTCGGTCGTTCCGGTTGCCCGACTCCGCGCCACGCCACACACGAAGCCACTCGCCAATCCACTCCACCGCCGCCCGCGCCGCTCCCAAGAACATGAACCGCTGAAGACGCCCCGAAGATGAACGAACACCAGTCAGAGCCCAGAGAGGTGCAGGAAATGAGTCGAGCCGCAGCGAGCGCCCCCGCGAGCGCGACCCCCGAAGCCACGGCCGCCGCGACCCCGCCGGCCGGAGCCGCAGCCGGAGCCGCAGCCCCAGCGAGCGGAGCCGCAGCCGGAGCCACGGCCCCAGCCACGGCCACCACGATCCCCGTCATGGCTGAAGGCACGGGCCCGATGCTCCCCGACGGCCGCTTCACCGGCATCGGCGTCAAAGGCCTCCATTTCCCGCGCCGCTGGACCACGCCGGGCGTCCACCCCTACGACGAGATCGAGTGGGAAATCCGGACCGCCAGCATCGGCAACGAGAAGGGCGTCAACGTCTTCGAGCAGAAGGGCGTCGAGGTCCCGGCATTCTGGAGCCAGCTGGCCACGAACGTGGTCGTCAGCAAGTACTTCCGCGGCCACGTCGGCACGGCCGGCCGCGAAACGAGTGTCCGCCAGCTGATCGACCGCGTCGTCAACACCATCGCCGGCTGGGCCGAGACGCAGCATTACTTCGCCACGGACGAAGACCTGCGCGCGTTCCAGGCCGAGCTGACACACCTGCTCGTCCACCAGAAGATGGCGTTCAACTCGCCGGTCTGGTTCAACGTCGGCGTGGAAGAGCACCCGCAGTGCTCGGCCTGCTTCATCAACTCGGTCCAGGACTCGATGAGCTCGATCATGGACCTGGCCAAGACCGAGGCCATGCTGTTCAAGTTCGGCTCGGGCGCGGGCTCCAACCTCTCCACGCTGAGATCGAGCAAGGAGAAGATGTCGGGCGGCGGCACCGCCTCGGGCCCGGTGAGCTTCATGCGCGGCTACGACGCGTTCGCCGGCGTGGTCAAGTCGGGCGGCAAGACCCGCCGCGCGGCGAAGATGGTGATCCTCGACGTCACCCACCCCGACATCGAGGAGTTCATCAACTGCAAGCTCCGCGAGGAGAAGAAGGCCTGGGCCCTGATCGAGGCCGGCTACGACCCGTCCTTCACCGGCGAGGCCTACGGCTCTGTCGCGTTCCAGAACGCCAATCACTCGGTCCGCGTGACCGACGACTACATGCGCGCCGTGGTGGACGACGGCACGTGGACCACGCGCTCCGTGGTCGACGAGAAGCCAATGGACACCTACAAGGCCCGCCACCTTTTCCGCGAGATGGCCGAGGCGGCGTGGGTCTGCGGCGACCCGGGCATCCAGTACGACACCACGATCAACGACTGGAACCCGGTCAGCAACTCGGCCCGGCAGTACGCCACTAACCCCTGCAGTGAGTACAGCTTCATTAACGATTCTAGTTGTAATTTAGCGTCGCTCAACCTGATGGAGTTCGTGCGCGAGGACGGCGAATTTGATGTGGCGGGCTTCGAGTACGCCTGCCGCGTCACCATCACCGCCCAGGAGATACTCGTCGACAACGCGAGTTACCCGACGCCCAAGATCGAGGAGAACTCGCATCGGTTCCGGCCCCTCGGCCTGGGCTACGCCAACCTCGGTGCGCTGCTGATGAGCCGCGGCCTCGCCTACGACTCCCCCGAAGGCCAGGCATATGCTGCGGCCATCACTTCGATCATGACCGCGGAGGCATACCGCCAGAGCGCGATCGTGGCCCGCGACCACGGCGGCCCGTTCGCCGAGTACAGCAAGAACGAGGAGCCGTTCCTCCGCGTCATCGAGAAGCATCGCGACGCGGCCCACGGCATCCCGGACAAGCAGAGCGTCCCCACGGACATGCACCGCGCTGCACGAGATATATGGGACGACACTCTATCTTTGGGCCGCCTATACGGCTTTAGAAATGCACAAACCAGTCTGTTGGCCCCAACCGGCACTATTTCATTTATGATGGATTGCGATACCACCGGCATCGAGCCGGACATCGCCCTGGTGAAGTACAAGAAGCTGGTCGGCGAGGGCTTCCTCAAGATCGTCAACCAGACCGTGCCGGCCGCCCTGCGAAAGCTCGGCTACACGCCCGAGCAGGTCGATTCGATCGTGGCCTACATCAACGACCGCGAGACGATCGAAGGCGCCCCGGAGCTCAAGCCCGAGCACCTTTCGGTCTTCGACTGCGCCTTCAAGCCGATGAACGGCACTCGTTCCATCCACTACATGGGCCACCTGCGGATGATGTCGGCGGTCCAGCCGTTCCTCTCTGGCGCGATCAGCAAGACGGTCAACATGCCCGAAGCGGCCACGCCCGACGAGATCGAGACGGTCTACCTTGAGGGCTGGCGGATGGGCCTCAAGGCGATCGCGATCTACCGCGACAATTCGAAGCGATCACAGCCCCTCTCGACGGGCAAGAAGAAGGACAAGGAGGTTGAGCTGGCGGCGCCGGTCGCAGCCCCGACTCCGGTCGAGCCGAAGCCGTACCGACGCCGCCTCCCCGACGAACGCCGTGCCCTCACCCACAAGTTCGACATCGCCGGCCACGAGGGCTACATAACGGTCGGCCTCTACGACGACGGCCAGCCGGGCGAGATCTTCCTCAAGATGGCCAAGGAAGGCTCCACGATCAGCGGCCTGATGGACACCTTCGCTACCACGGTCAGCGTCGCCCTCCAGTACGGGGTGCCGCTGCACGACCTGGTCCACAAGTTCGCCCACGTCCGTTTCGAGCCGTCGGGCTTCACCTCGAATCCCGAGATTCCCATCGCCAAGTCGATCATCGACTACATCTTCCGCTGGATGGGCTCGCGGTTCCTGCCGCCCGAAGAACGAGCTGCGCTTGGTCTGGTCGACCGGTCGGCGACCGCGGAATCTTCGGTGCAGCCGCTGAACCTCGGTCTCGGCGGTTCGTCCTCCGCAGATTCTGGTGGCGCCGGGACTTCAGGAAGTGGTGGATCTGGCGCCGCAGCGCCGGCTTCCGCGCCGAGTGGCAATGCCGGCGAAGCCGGCCCAACGACGGCAGTTGCAGCTCCGGGCTCCGAATCCCCCACCCCGCCGCCCGCCAGAGAGTGGCCGAACGACGCCCCTCGCTCAGGGGCCAACAACGGCCACTCCAACGGAAATGGCAACGGTGCCGCCGCCCGCGTCACCCTCGGCAGCCTCGGCATCGGCAAGGCCCAGGTCACGTTCGCGGCCCAGGCCGACGCCCCCTCCTGCGCCGAATGCGGCTCGATCATGGTCCGCAACGGCAGCTGCTACAAGTGCCTCAACTGCGGCTCCACGAGCGGCTGCTCGTAAAGATCGAGTCACTCACCGAAGGAGCAAGGAATGGCAAACAAGACCACGAGCCCCAAGGTTGCCTCCGACGCGAGCAAGCTGCTGACGAATCCCAAGTCTTCGCCGAAGGTCAAGGAAGTAGCGGGCAGTGCGCTCAGCCAGACTCCGAGCAAGAAGCACAAATAGGGCGAGGTCGCTCAAGGCAAACGCCACGATAGACTTCGCAGGGCTGTTGACTAGTCGTCTGCCAACTCAGTGGTGGCCGCACTATTCGTCAACGTCATCGAATATCGAGGACGGGACCCAGTTGGCGGAGTCACGGTAGTCGCGCCAATCATCGTCGTCCACATCCGGTCCAACGCTCCATGATTCCTGCAGGCTCTCATACAGCCGGTCAGTGTCTTGTTCTGCCGCCGTAACGGCAGCAGCGACTTCCTGGTCTTCGGGGAACTCCTCGATCAACGCCTCGAGGGTAAGGCGGACGCCGTATACGACGTCGTCTGGGTCTTCCGCGCCATCGTAGTTATCCCTTTGGGCATCGATATACCACCGAAGTCCATCTATCACCTCGGCCCTAAGCATTGTCTTTGTTTCCTCGAGCTCGGAGGGCGTGACAAGTTGCGTGACTGCCTCGTCGGTCAGAATGCGTAAGTCGAGGTTATCAACGGCTTGTTCTTGGAAGTGGGCAACCATCTTGGTGCGAGTCGTTTCTGACAGAAGCCCCAGGCGCTTGAGCCTTCCGGCGATTCTGACGCTACCGGGCTCATCGGGCTCAATCTCGATATCTCGTAGGTCGCCGGCGTGGAGTCTTAGGAAGTCCTTGCTGCACCGGGTGACGAGGAAGTTGGCGATTGCGAGCTTCAGTTCATATGAGGGCTCCGCTTCCTTCAACCTAGCCGCCACTCGCGCGAAGAAGCGCTCTGGGATGACTAGGGCTCCCGGGATTCGAGTGTTGCCGCACGTTACTTCGGAGACTAGCGCGGCCACGGGCGCTCCCATCAGGTAGATCTCAAGGAGTTCGTATCGCGCCGCGATTCTTGTCCTCACGGCATCCGCGATCGTTGGATGCTTGAAAGACCACTGAAGGCTCCTCTGGGACGAAGAGCCTGGTCCGAGTACGACAAGACTTCCCCGAAGGGCCTGAAGACCATCCAAGGCGTCAGCAAGGCTCACTCCGAGACGGCGCAGTGCGCCAAGTTCGTCCTTTGATGGCGTAATCGGCGCCGATCTCTCACCTTGAGCCATGAACAATAGGGTTAGGGCTGCAAACTCGGCAGCAGCGAGCCCGGCCACCACCTCCTTCAGATGATCTAGGGGATGATCGAAGAAGCGGATGACTTCGGCCTGAGTCAGCTTCAGCCTCTTGGTAAAGTTGGGATCGCCAAGTCGACGGGCCACCTCGGGCAGAAAGGTCGTGACGCTCACGACTGGCTCGAGAAGAGGCTTGACCGCGGTGCGGAAAGATTTGGGCTGCTGGCCGTACTTCAGGTGGTTGTATAGGATGTGCCGCTTGTTGTCAGGAGTAAGGTCATGCACATCAATCACGACCTGGCCCGTCTCAAGAGGACTGAAGGCGCTCAGCTTCAGGTCGTTACGGGCATCAGCCCAAATGTAGTCTCGTGAGGTCATGACGAACCTGGCCCCACGATTGATGGCCGCCCTAAGCTGCGGTAGGACCACATTCCACTCATCGGCACGTCGCTGTCGGTATTGAGTCGAGCCAAAGGCATCGTCGAACCAGAAGAATTGGTCGGGCTCATTGGGGTTCCAGGATGCAATGAAAGAGTCTGGCGTTTCGGCCCGAATGGGTCGACACCCCCACATATCTATCGAGGCGGCCGCGAGAGCCGATGCGATCATCGACTTGCCAGAAGCAGGTGCGCCCAAGAGCAACACGAACCCGTGCTCCATCTGTGCCTCGACGGCCCTCCGGTATGGCTCGGTCACAACGAACTTCGATATCTCATCGCGCATGGATGAAAGCAAAGCGATCGCTTGGTCATATCTGCGCTGATCGAGCACTTGCGTGAGATCACCAAGCCCGTACAGGCGTGGCACCAGGGCCCTCAGCCGCGGCGTCTCTCGAATGTATCGATCCAGCAGATCCCCCCCGACGACAAAGGGGTGCACAACCCCACATTTCCTGAGAGCATCCTCGATATCACCGGCTGTAGCCGCGGTCATTGGCGCGTTGGTCATGAGAACGTACGTTTCGCACCGACCGGCCCGGACGAGCGCCTTCGCCTTTGGCAGATCTTTGGCAAGATCTGATGGATAGAAGGCCTTGTCCGCCTTGTGCTTGCATTGGACGACGAACTTGCCTGAGAGCACCTCGCCGCCAATTGGCTTCCAGGTACCCTCGAAGGCGAGGTCCCGTCCTGCGTCGCGTGTCGGCCGGAACTGCTGAACGGTCTGTCCCAAGACCACGCCCAGGACGGTACCGCACAGGTCCTGGAATGACTTCCAACCCAGAGATCGCAGGTTGAATACGGCTGGCGGGACCTCAAAGGACGCGCGAGCGTCAGCCACGATCCCCGTAACCTCGTGGTTCCAATCCTCGCCTGACATCTATGTCGGCCCGCTGTTTGGATGCTTGATCAACAGCCCTTTCGCGGCGGCGAACTCGTCCGTCGTCAGGTCTCCCGAGCGATGTAGTGCCGCCAGCCGTTCGAGGTCGCCCGCTAGAGAGTGGTCCGGGTCGTGGTGGCTGTCGCGAGAAAGCAGGTAGCTCGTGATCGTGGCGGTGATGGCGCCGAAGAGGCCGATGCCGAGGAGCATCAGGGCCATGGCGGCGATGCGGCCCTCGGTGGTCAGCGGGGTGACGTCGCCGTAGCCGACGGTGGTGAGGGTGACGACGCCCCACCAGAGCGCGTCGAACGGCGAGTCGATCGCCTTGTTGACGCCGTGTTCGGCGATGTAAAGCCACGCCGAACAGACGGCCATGACGCCGAGCCAGGCGAGCAGCAGCCAGGCGAAGCCCTTGTGTCGAGCCAGGCCGTGGACGTGCATCCCGGCCCGATAGATGCCGGCGAAGGCTCGAACGAGGCGAAGCAGTCGCAGCAGCCGAAGGACCCGGGCGACGCGGATCGGGGGCGCGAGGGCGATGACATCGATCCAGTGGCCGCGGAAGTAGGCGAGCCGGCTGCGAGCGGCGAGAATGCGCGAGCCGAATTCGAGGACGAAGATGCCGGTAAGGATGAGTTCAGCTGCCGCGATCTCCGGGCGCTCGGAGGTCGCCTCGTCGACGATGAACCCGAGCGCCACGTAGACGATCGCTAGCGCCGCCATCGCCAGCTCCCACGCTACCTCGTGGGTGACGAACCAGCCGTTGAAGGCGTCGCGGATCGGAGCCCTGGCGCTCCTCTCGATGGCGAGTTCCCCCATCGTGTCCCCTACCCCAAGCGTTGCATCGCTCCTCGCGGAGCAGACTCGAGACGCCCCCGAGTCTACACGCCGTCAAACCCCACTAGACCGGTACGAATCTCCCCTTGCCGTCGACACGGCGCGGGCGCTCGCTTCGCGTTAGCCTCTGAGCCGTCGGCGCACGCACAGCGCGCCTACCTCGCCAGCAACTCCACCGTGATCGAGCTGCCGTCGTCGGCCGTCAACGCCACGGCCAAGCGGTCGCCCTTTGGGCTGGCAGGAATGGCCGACACGATCCGGCGGCCGACCATCGCCTCCACCTGCTCGTGCCGCGCGACATCCCGCCAGACGAAGAACCGGACTAGCTGACGCTGCAGCACGCCGAGATAATCGGGCGAGAGCCCCATGAGCCGATCGGCGCGGACCATTTGCCGTGAGACTGTCGAGAGACCGCGCAGGTCGGCGAAGGCGCGCGGCCAGGGCATCGCCGGCAGCTCCGGATCCATCGCCGAAAGATCGGCCACGCCAGGCAGATAGAGCGAGGCGACGGGCACGTTCGCGGCGATCGCATCCCAGTCGGCGGTTTCCGTCGCGGTATCGCCACGTATCCGAACGCGTGGCTCCGGAACTATCGGTGCGACGGTGAGGCGGCAGTCCCAGTGGCCCTCGTCTGCGCCACGGTTCTTCTGGCGGTCGATCTCGCACGAGTGCGTGACCACCAGGCCGAACATCGTGTCGACGGCGACCTCGCGCCCGTGGGCGAGAGCCAGCGTCGCGGGCATGGGATAGGCCGGGACGCGCCCGACCGGATCGTATGCGTTGCCGGGAGGGGCCTCCCCCAGTTCGCGGGTACGAGCCAACGTCAGGTAGGCGATGTCCCCGCACGAAAGCTCGGCGTCTGGCTCGACCCGCCGATATGCTTCAGCCCCGATCGGCATCGATGGCCTGGGTTCCGGCGAAGAAGTCGGCCGGCTGGACATGGGCGAGCGGATCGTCCAGCGACTCGACCGGCGACGGGTAGGCTTCGGGCGCCGTGGTCCCCCACATCACCTCGCGGATCGCATGCGAGAGGCGATCGGACCGCGAGAGTGCCGGGTCGCCCGGATAGGGCAAGGCGGGCTCGATCAGGTCTGCGGCAGTCACGCCGAGGGCGGCTGCTATCTGCCGGACGGTCCCGACCGTGACGCGGTCCATCGGCGTCTCGCCCGTGGCGATCATTCGGACCGTTCGCGCCTGGAGACCGGTCCGGTGGGCGATCGACGCGTACGTCTGCCCTCGCTCCTTGATGAGACTGGTCAATGTCGTCTGCATGAGTCCATCCAGTCCGTGCGCTCTACCGCAGCATGGAGTGCGCTACGCAGCACGTCAATTCGGGCTCACCGCTGAGGAGGCTACCCGGGGCCGATCACCTGTCGATCACCGGGAGCTCCATGGGTGCCGGCGGACCTCACGCCCCGCGTCGCCGCGGCTGAGTCCGTCAAGCGGTCGAGAAGTGCCGCAACCGATGCGAACGGGCGCATCAGAGAGTCCCGCGAAGATTCACGATCGGGGCGTTCGCGATCGCCGCCACGAAGCTCGACGCATCCTCTCGTTCCTGCTGGTATCGG
Source organism: Candidatus Limnocylindrales bacterium (assembly GCA_049521175.1). Taxonomy (GTDB): domain Bacteria; phylum Chloroflexota; class Limnocylindria; order Limnocylindrales; family CSP1-4; genus Fen-1039. The sequence goes on along the minus strand of JBEKPB010000010.1, from coordinate 53,951 downwards.
GCATGGTCATAGACGACGACATTGACCGGACGGCCTAACTTCCGGCTTATCTCCGCCAGGGCCGCGGTGGCGGCGCCCGATGAGGGCTCGCTGCCGACGAGGAGCACGTCGAGGTCGGATTGAGGGCCGGCCACCCCCTTGGCGAATGACCCGAATACGGCCACCTTGACCGCCACGACTCCGCGCGCGTCCAGCGCCTCCGGTATTCCGAGGCTCTTGAGGGCGATGCGCTGGAACTCGTCAAAGTAAGGGTCCATGCGGTTGGCGTAGAACGCCGGCTTGCCGCCGACCGAACCGGTCGTCACGAGCCCATCTCGGACCAGCCGGCGGAGCGCCTGGACGACGCCGTTGTACGGCTCGGCGGTCAATCGGGCTAGCTCGCGCTGGAAGAACGGGCGCTCGGGGCTCAGCGCCATGACCTTCCAGACGCTCTCGACTGCCCCGGATAGAAGCGGAACGGGCAACCGGTGCCTCCGTGACCATATCTCTTGATCGTATGATCATGTTCTATGATCTATCGATCAAGTCGCATGATCACCCGGCCCGGGACCATTGTCAAGGGATTCCCGGAGCCGGAAACTAGACAGGAACGGTTGCAGGGGTCCAGAGCAGGAGGGCGGTTCGTGCCTCAGACGACATTGTTCATCGGGTCCTCGTCGGCAGCCAGGTCGCAGGCACGGGCGGTGGTCGAGAGGTTCACCGGGCCCACCCTCAGATTCCTGCCGTGGTGGGACGCCTTCACTCCCGGGCGCACCCTGCTCGAGGACCTCGACGCGATCGGCAATGAGGTGGACGCCGCGTTGATGGTCTTCTCGCCGGAGGCCGACTCGACCGTGAGAGGTAAGACCGTTCAGGTGCCAAACCAGAACGTCCTGTTCGAGTTCGGCTACTTCTACGGGCGGCTGGGCGCGGCGCGAGTGGCGATGCTGAAGTACGGCGACTTCTACCTGCCCTCGGATTTCGGCGGGTACGTCCACATCTTCGGCAGCACGTCGTTCAAGCGAGGGGCCGCTGTCCAGATTGGCCCACGCACGGTGCGCGAGTTCTCGCGTTGGGTGCAGGCCGTCTAGGTACTCGGACCGTCGCCCCTCGGAAGCCCCGTTGTCGAGTTCGACTGGACACTTGCCACTTGCACGGGCCGCCGCACCAGCGGACGATGTCGGTCCGCAGGAGGACGGTCACATGTCCGGAAGCCCGAATCGAAGCCCGCGACTCCCTCCACGATGGTTCGTCCGCTCCGCATGGTTAGTTCACCGTGCCATATATCGCCTCACCGGCGGCCGACGCGGCCTGTGGCGTCCGAAGACGGACAAGTGGGGCACGATGCGCCTCAAGACGATCGGGCGCCGCACGGGCAGGGAGCGCATCGCGATCCTCGGTTACTACGAGGACGGGCCGAACCTGGTCACCCTGGCCATGAACGGCTGGGCAGAGGGCGAGCCGGCTTGGTGGCTCAACCTCCAGGCGCATCCCGACGCCAGCGTCGAGCTGGCCGATGGATCACGCGCGGTGCGCGCCCGCGCGGCGGAGGGGGACGAACGCTCACGCCTGTGGGCCAGGTGGCGCGACGTGGGGACCGACGTCGACGCGTATGCCCCCCTGCGATCCTCTGAAACGGCGGTCGTGGTCCTGGAGCCATTGCCCGCCTCGCACCAAGGACAACCTTCCGACTAGGTCGCTGCCCTGGCGGGCGAAGCGGCAGGAGCGGCCATGCGTCGCCGGCTCGCAAGAGGACGGGCTCGATGAAGGTCCTCGACGAGGGTCGAATCCCAATCCTGAGCTGGGCGCCCAGCCTCGATCCGGGCGCCCACGACCAGGCCGTCAACCTGGCCAACCTGCCGTTCGCGATCAGCCACATCGCGCTCATGCCCGACACTCACTCGGGGTTTGGCATGCCCATCGGCGGGGTGCTCTTCGCCGACGCGGCGGTCGTGCCCTACGGCATCGGGGTCGACATCGGCTGCGGCGTCTCGCTCGCCCGAACCGACGTCACGGTCGAGAAGCTCAAGCGCGGGCGGCTCGATCGGGTGCTGGAGGCGATCGAGCATTCGGTCCCCACTGGCTTGCGCTCGCACGGCCACCATGTCGACCGTGTCGAAGCCGAACGAGAGATCGGGCTCGAGCTGCCGGCGTCGATCGAGAAGGCCTGGTTCGACCACGCGATCGACCAGCTCGGCACCCTTGGATCGGGCAACCACTTCCTGGAAGTCCAGCGGGACGACGAGGGCCGGGTCTACGTGATGCTCCACTCGGGCTCGCGAAGCCTGGGCAAGACGATCTGCGACGCGTACTACAAGCGCGCTCTCGCGCTCAACGAGCGCTGGCACACCCCGCTTCCCGACAGGCAGCTGTCCTCCCTCCCAACCGGCACGCCCGAATACGAGGCGTACTGGTCGGCCATGGAATACGCCCTGCGTTTCGCCGAGGTCAACCGGGCGCGGATGATGGCCGCGGCCGAGGCTGCGTTCCGGGGCGCCACCGCGATGACGTCCTGGGAGCGAGTGGTCGACATCCACCACAACTACGCGGCGTGGGAGAACCACGGTGGGCGGAACGGCATCGTGCACCGCAAGGGCGCGGTCCGTGCCCGGGCCGGCGAGACGGTGCTGATCCCGGGTTCCATGGGCACGGCGTCGTACGTGGCCGCCGGGCTCGGCAACCCGCAGGCTTTCGAGACCTGCCAGCACGGCGCGGGTCGGGCGATGTCCCGCACCGCGGCGCGCAAACAGAAGTCGCCGGACCAGGTCTATGCGGAGATGAAGAAGCTGGGAGTGGAGCTGCTGTGCTCCTCGCCACGGGACGTGGCCGAGGAGGCTGCCTTCGCCTACAAGGACATCGAAGAGGTGATGACGGCGTCCTCCGACCTGCTCCACCCGCTTATCCGGCTCACGCCGCTGGGCGTGATCAAGGGTTGACGACTCGGCCGGGCCCGCCAGCCACGAGCCTGAGATCGACCCGGGAGACTGCTGCTACAGGCTCCTACCTGCGCAAGTACGCCAGGACGGCGAGCACGCGGCGGTGGTCGTCGGCGGCGGGAGCGAGCTCGAGCTTGGAGAAGATGCTGGCGATGTGGGCCTCGACCGTCTTGGGCGTCACGAATAGGCGGTCGCAGATAGCCTGGTTCGAGCGGCCCTCGGCCATGAGAGCGAGGACCTCGCGCTCGCGATCCGTCAGCTCATCGAGAGGGCCGCGGGCTCGGCGCCGGTTGACGAGCAGAGCCACGACCTCCGGGTCGATCACCGAGCCGCCGCGCGCCACTCGGCGGACGGCGTCGGCGAAATCGGCGACGTCGGCCACCCGATCCTTGAGCAGATAGCCGACTCCGCCTGCTCCTTCGGTCACCAGCCGCAGCGCGAACTCGGTCTCGACGTATTGCGAGAGAACCAGGACGCCGACCTTCCCGCCGTGCTCCAGCCGAATGGCATCGGCGGCAACGAGACCCTCCCGCGTGTGCGTCGGCGGCATGCGGATGTCGACGACCGCGAGATCGGGGCGGGTCTCACGAACCAGCTCGATGAGCGCCTCGGCGGTTCCGCACTGGCCGACGACCTCGAAGCCGGCCTCGGTCAGAAGCCGAGCCAGGCCTTCGCGAAGCAGGACTGCGACCGGGTCGTGCGCATGCGAGACGGCCGGGTTTCTGGCGGGGCGAGGTGAGCGAGATGAGAGTCGCGGTCATCTACGGCAGCCGGTTGGGATCCACGCGCGGCATCGCCGAGCGCATCGCCGCACGGCTCGGCGCGTCCGGCCTGGACGTTGAGCTCGCGGGGGCCGAACAGCTCCGGGATCTGCCCGGTGCCGCTGCATACGTCATCGGCAGTGGCGTCTACGGCCAGCACTGGATGAAGCAGGCGGCGAAGCTGATGAAGCGGAGCAAGGCGGCCCTTTCGGCTCGCCCGGTCTGGCTCTTCAGCGTCGGACCCATCGGGCAATGGGCGAAGTCAAGTGACCCGATCGAGCCGAAGGAGATCGCCGGTCTCCGACGGTGGATCCGGCCGGTCGACCATCGAGTCTTCGCCGGAGCCCTCGATCGGGCCACGCTCGAGAGCAGCGATCTCAGCGTCGTCGAACGATTCGTCAGCCGGCGGTTCATGCCCGAGGGTGACTGGCGTGATTGGACGGCCATCGACGCCTGGACCGACGGCATCGCGGCCAGGCTGCGCGGCGGATGAACGGCAGGGGGTGGCCCGCCACTGGCGCGGTCGCCCGATCGTCGAGGCAGTCGAGCGGGATCCGGCCTCGCCTCTGGTGCTACCCGACCGGTCTCGCCGGCCGCAGACTCGCCGAGCCGTGCCCGTCACATCGTGTCTGGAGACGCTTCTTCCCCGCCGGATCGGTCCTCTCCCCCCTCGTCCTCCGCCAGGAGCCGATAGAGGTCTCGACGAGCCTGGACGAGAATTCGGCTGGCTTCGGCGAATGCCGCCGGAGTACCGACCTGATGGACCTGCATCGCCGCTCGGGCGACCTGCATTGCGAGGCGGCCGATGTCCCTGCCGGTCTGGTCGCCTATCTCCCACGGCGCCGCGGCTGCCTGCGCCTTCGTCGCGGCATCGCGACCCTTGTCTGTCAAGGTGAACACTCGTCGGCCCTCCTGCTCCTCGCCCCGAACCAGGCCCTCGTCTTCGAGCTGCTGTAGGGTCGGATACACAGAGCCCGCGCTGGGACGCCAGGCGCCGCCGCTCCGCTCCCCGAGCTCCTGCATGATCTGGTAGCCATGCATTGGGCCATCCGCGAGGACGGCCAGGATTGCGCTCCGAACGTCGCCCCGACGAACCGCCGGGCCGCCGCCAGCCATGCCGCTCCAGCCAAACGGGAACCGACGCCCCAGTCTGTGACCGACTCGCCACTCGCCTGAGCCCGGGCCATGTCCACGGGCCGGGCCATGTCCGCCGGGCCCGCCATCGAACTCGCGACCGTGGCACCGGCCACCCTCAAACCGCCCCTGATTGCCAGTATTCCTGTACATCTCTGATCTCTCCTGTCGCCGATCCGTTGTGTCGGCGTGGCATCACGATATATCGTGATCACTCACGATGTCAAGCACTCAGCGCGCTGGCACACGCTGGCCGTCCCGGCACCGGGCGAGGAGCGGCAACGCCGCCAGATGAGACTTCCGCGGTGCGGTTCCGGTTGCCCGGGGACGGCGCGCTCAGCGAGCGCTTGCGCCACCGGGTCGCGACAATGCATGGGACGAAGCTCGACCCGACAGCGCGGAGGACGACGCATGGCCCAACCAGGACAGCGTCCAGCCGCCACCTCCGACCCCGCTGGAGCGTCCGCCCGCAAGCCCGATCCGCCCGTAGCTCGGCTGGCGTCGGTCCGCCGTCGGTATGGCCTCGTTCTCAACCTGCCTCCGGTTCGCCGTGCGCGAGCCGCCATCGGCGTCTACAACGACGCGGGCGGCAGCCTGCTCGCGGAAGGGTTGGCCTACAGCGCCTTGTTCGCCGGCCTGACGGGACTTCTCTTCTGTGTCGGCCTGCTGGGCTATCTGGTTCCGGCCGAGACGGACCGGCGGCGCATCGTGGACGGTCTGACCGGCCAGTTCGCCCCCCTGGCGCCGGTCGCCCTGAACGGCCTGAACAGCGTGGCCGCGAATGCCGGTGCCTTCTCGATCGTCGGCCTTGCGGTCCTGGCCTGGGGCGCGAGCCACTTCTACGGCGCCCTCGACCAGGCCCTCGCCCGGATCTTCGCGATGGCTCCAGCCCGCGGACCTCTGGACCGGATCCTCCGCGGGTTCGTGTCGGTCCTGCTCCTCTTCGGCGGGCTGCTGTCGGGGATCGCGATCTCAGCCATCCAGAGGCTGGTGGTTAGCGAGATCAACGTGGGCCCGCAAGGCGACGCAGGCCGGGCGCTTTCGACAGTCGCGTTTCCGCTGCTGACCGCGGTCGTAGTCGTCATCGTCGTGGGCGTGGTGTATCGAGTCGTTCCGAACACGAACGTTCCGATATCGGTCTTGCGCCTGCCGGCTCTCGTGGTCGGGCTCGTCCTGACCGGCCTGACCGAACTGCTCGTGTACGTGACACCGCTCCTCACCGGCGCGCTGTCCGTCTTCGGTGGCGTAGCCGCCGTCTTCGCCACTCTGGCCTGGCTTCACCTGGCCTTCCAGGTGCTGCTCATCGGCGCCGCATGGACTCGTCTGCGGCTCGACGACGTAGGCGAACGCGCCGCGAGTCCCCCGATCGCCGGGACGACCGCGAGACCCTGAGTCGATCGGCAGCCGCTACCGCCGATCGTCGCAGCGGGCGGGCCAGATCGAGGAGTCCTCGGCTCAGCGGCGACTTCTGGGCCGCCGATGTCGATCCGACCGGGTCCGGCTCGTCGGTTGGGCAGGACGACCCAGAGACACGGCCGTTCGAACCCAGATGCAAGCGAGGGGATCGACAGAATGGCTGCTCATGTGATCCATGTCGAGGTCGTTGGCCGCGACGGCGCCAAGCTCCAGAAGTTCTACTCGGACGCGTTCGGCTGGAGCCTCGACACCAACAACCTGGACGGCTACGGGATGCACCGCGACGAGAGCGGGCTCACCGCCGGCATCGGCAAGGCCCCGATGGGCGGCGACGGGCAGGTGACCTTCTACGTGCACGCCGACGACCCGGAAGGGACGCTCAAGCGCATCGAGAAGCTCGGCGGCAAAGTGATCATGCCGCTCACCCAGGTCGCCCCCGAAACGACGATCGCGCTCTTCACGGACCCGGAAGGCCACGTCGTCGGCCTGATGTAGTCACAATGCCGGTTTGGGCGGGCAAACGCTCCGTTGGCGTCCGCCCGAGCCGCGCATTCAGACGAGGTGCCCGATGGCCTACGAGTTCGAAGTTTCGGCGGTCCTGCCGGCATCGCCTCAGGCTATCTATGACGCCTGGATGAGCAGCGAGGGCCACACCGCGATGACCTTCGCCGAAGCGACGGTGGACCCGCGACCGGGAGGGGCCTTCACGGCGTGGCACGGGTACATCACGGGCCGGACCGTTTCGCTGGAGCCAGGCCGGCGGATCGTCCAGACCTGGCGCACCACCGAGTTCTCCGACTCGGACCCGGACTCCGAGATAGAAGTGCTGCTCGAGCCGGTCAAAGGGGGCACCAGGCTCACCTTGCACCACCGAAACGTCCCGGACGGGCAGGTCGGCTACGAGCGTGGCGGGTGGCAGGAGAGCTACTTCGACCCCATGCGAGACTACTTCTCAGGGCGCTGATCCCGGCGGCCCGGACCCCGAGCCCGTCGACTCGATAGGCGGTACCTCGGCCACTCGCGGCCCGGAGAGCACCTCCGTTGTGTAGATTTCCCGCATGGCGACCGGCGGTAACCGACAGGACTCAGGCGAGATTCGGCCGTATCGGATCGAGATACCGCAGGCGGATCTCGACGACCTCCAGCACAGACTCGACCGGGTTCGCTGGGCGCAGGAGATCGAAGGCGCCGGCTGGGACTACGGCGTTCCGCTGAGCGTCCTCAAGCCGCTCGTCGACTACTGGAAGACTACGTACGACTGGCGGGCGTGGGAGGCACGGCTCAATGCGTATCCGCAATTCACCACGGCGATCGACGGCCACAACGTCCACTTCCTCCACGTGAAGTCGCCCGAGCCCGGGGCGCTGCCGCTGATCCTCACCCACGGGTGGCCGGGATCGGTCGCGGAATTCCTCGACATAATCGAGCCGCTGGCCGACCCGCGGGCACACGGCGGCGATCCGGCAACCGCCTTCCACCTCGTGGTCCCGTCGCTGCCGGGCTTCGGTTTCTCCGGGCCAACCATCGAGCGGGGCTGGAACCCGTTTCGAATCGCGGCGGCGTGGGTGGAGCTGATGCGCCGGCTCGGGTACGAGCGGTACGGCGCCGCCGGCAACGACTGGGGCGCGGTCATCTCGCCGATCGTCGGTCTCAAGGCCCCGGCATCGGTCGTCGGCGTCCACGTCACCCATATCTTCGAGTCGCCCGAGGACGACGCCGATCTCGACCCGGCAGTGGAAGCAGAGCGTGCATCGATCGAGGGCCTGGCGTGGTATCACCGGGTTCTCGACGCCTACGACGGCTCCAGTCGCAGCAACCTCAGTCGCCCTCCCACGCCCTGGCCGATTCGCCGGTCGGGCTGGCGGCCTGGCACAGCCTGATCTATCGAGGCGGCCTCGATCCGGATTACGTGCTCACCAACGTCATGATCCACTGGCTGACGGGCACGGTCGCGTCGACCATGCGCATCTACTACGAGCAGGCGCTGGCCGGAGATCCCACCGAACGGACGACGGTGCCGCTGGGCCTCGCCCAATTCCGTGACGACATGCACGCCACGCGGCGCCTGGCCGAGCGCCACCATTCGAACATCGTTTCCTGGAATGTGTACGACACGGCCGGCCACTACGCCGCTCACAGGCGCCGGATCTGCTCGTCGCCGACACGCGAACGTTCTTCAGCCGGCTGCGCTGAGGGCGCGCTCCTGATGCCTCGGCCTAACGGGCAGCCGCGGAAAGGGTGCTCAACGCTTGGTCTTCGGGTGCGACTTTGGGTGCGACCGGGACAAGAACTCGTATAGCGTGGCGAGAGTTTCGGACTCTTCGCCCTGCAGGCGCTTCCTCGCCGTGCGTGGAGGGAACGCAGTGACTCCGGAGCTGGTCTGCAATGCGAAGACCCGGCGGCCCAACAGGACCGCCCAGCCCCATCGACCGCCGTGGTTCCGAATGAACGTCTCGCCGAAGTAGGCACCCAGCTCGAATATGAGCCGTGCCCTGAGATCGTGAGCCTGGGCGTCCGAGAGCCCGCCGGGCAGCATCGCCCACAATTCGAGGCCGAAGAGTTCCGCGGCTTCTATGCTCGTGTCGGAGAAGTCGAGGGTGAAGCCAAGGTCGCGGGCTCGGCGAACATATCGCCCCGCGCGAATGACCATCTCACGAGTCGCCGCGTAGTCCTGTTTGAACGGAACGGCGGCTCCCGAGAGTCCCTTTCCATCCTTAGACTCGCTTGCGGCAGCCACGGAACCATCTTGCCATGCGACGGGAAGCGCGGCACGGGGCAGTGTCATCGGGCGCGCAAGCGCCGGACGGCGAAACTACCGCCATCCCGGCAGTCGAGCCGGCTGCCTCATGTGACCTCGAAGGCCCGCGAGTCGGAGGCAATGGTGCCGCCCAGCGAGCAGGTCACGATAGCCGTCGACGTTCCGGGCTTCGTGCTCGTGCCCACTTTCCACGTCCAGGAAGCCTGGCCTGTTGAGCCGGCCACAGGATGAGTCTGCAACCCGGCGGCGGCCGAGACGGTTCCCGAGGCGTAGGTGACGCTGGCGCTGCAGGTAGCCCCGGGCGACGTGACCGCAACCATCGTCGCGTTCGCGCCATGGTTGATCGATGCCGGCAAGCTCGTGATCCTGACGGAGAGCGAAGAAACCGGCGGGGCGGTCGGCGCCGTCGTGACCACTACCGTCTGCGATGGCGCCGCAGTTGGCGTGCCGGAGGCGATCGCGATCCCGTAGTAAGCGTGGACCCAGTGGTCGCCGATCTCGGATTGGGCCTGCGCAAGCGTGATCGTCCCGGAGCACACCTCGTTCTTGAGCTTGGTTTCGAAGCCGTCTTTGACGTGCGCGCCGGTCGGTCGGCCATCGGCCAGGCTGGCTGTGTAAGGCTCGGGCCAGAGGTTGCGTGGATCGGTCGACGACCCGCCCAGCTCGAGCGAGATCAGGTGGTCTTCCTCGTAGTCGGCTGTCGATGTGTCCGAGTAGCCGTACTGCGTCATCTGCTCGATCTTGAGCCCGGTCGTGTACTCGCTCGGGGGCCGAATCGTCGCGGTCCAACCGGAGACGCAGACGGTCGATCGAATGGTCGCCTGCGTGACGCTCGGGTTGAGAGCGCCCGGCGTCAGAGCCGGGTCGGGCTCGCCTGGCAGTCGGTCGGCGGTCGATATCGGCCCGGACGTCGCGAGCGGGACGCCCGTTGGGCCTGGCGTGAAGGAGGATACGGAGAGTGAGTTGGGGCCGGTTTCGTCGTCGCCGTCGGCCGGCGTCGCACCTGACGAGGCTGTCGGAATGGCTACGCTCGCGGGCGTGCCCGGCGCCGTGAACTCCGATGACGGCGAGGCCGCGCCAACGATGCCCGGCGACATCGTCGACTGACCCGAACCTCCGGTCGTCCCCGCGCCGCACGCGCCGATCGCAAGGATGAAGACGACCGCGAAGCCGATCGGCAGTCCGGCTCGAGCCCGCTGGCCGAACCGATCTGCGGCGAACCTGGCGAGAGCCCAGTGCGCGACGTCGAACCATAGCGCCGAACCGATGTGCAGGATCGTGCAGACGGCCGCCGCCGCGACGATTGCTGCGCGGCCCGCCCCGTGCGCGGCGCCGTACTGCGCGCGGACCAATCCCCAACCCCAACGTCCGACCGGCATCGTCGTCCCCACTCCCCGTCCTACGTGGCCGCGGCCAGTCTACGCGCCCGCAAGCGCCCGGGAACCGACCCGGAAGTCCGGGGAAATGGCCGGCGGTGGACCTGCAGACGGCGGTAGGGCGCCCGGCACGGGCGAGGCGGCGGGCACGGGCGGGGCGCCCGCACGAGCGGGGGCGGCCGGCACGGGCGAGGCGCCCGGCACGGGCGGGGCGGCCGGCACCGGCGAGGCGGCCGGCACCGGCGAGGCGGCCGGCACGGGCGAGGCGGCCGGCACGGGCGAGGCGGCCGGCACGGGCGAGGCGGCGGCCGTGCTCAGGCCGACAGCGGCAGACCGAGGCGGCGGAGATCGGTGCGCAGCCGAGCCGCGTCCGTGAACTGGACGGCGATCATTCCAAGCGAGGTAGCCGTCTGGACGTTCAGATCCCAATCGTCGATGAAGATGGCGTTCTCGGCTGCGAGTCCAAAGCGCGCCAGGAATTCGCGGAAGATCGCCGGGTCCGGCTTGCCGACCCCAATCTCGCCCGAGATCAGGATGCCGTCCATCTCGTCGAGGAACGGATAGCGCGGCCGCGTCACGACGAAGGTCTCGGCCGACCAGTTGCTCAGGGCATAGGTTCGAAGGCCCGCGCGCCGCAGCTCCTTGAGGATCGCGACCGTCCCGTCGAACGCCGGGCCCAGCATCTCTCCCCAGCGAAGCTGCCAGGCAGCGATCAGCTCGGCCTGATCCGGGTGACGTGCGACCAGCTCGGCCACCCCCTCCGCGAATGGGCGGCCCGCGTCCAGCCGCGAATTCCACTCCGGCGTGCAGACCTCGGCCAGGAACCGCTCCATCGCGGCCTCGTCGGTATCGAAGAGCTTGCGATAGAGGTGGCGCGGGTTCCAGTCGATGAGGACGCCGCCCAGATCGAACACGACGGCGTCGAAGTTGCTTGCCATGAAGCCTCACGGAGTCGACCGTCGGGCGACGTCGTTCGGCGACGGCACCGGCACGGCCTGTCGTCTGATCGTACCCGAGGCGGTGCATCGGCGTGGCGGGCCGGCTGCCGGCAACAGCGGACCCGCTAACCGTGGACGCTGGGCGATCTCCGCCCTTCCGGCCGGGACCCGATAATGGCGTCATGCCGCCCGACTACGATCAGCCTATCGAGGCCTTTGGGCTCGACCGCTCAGCCCCCGACGAGATCGCCGACTCGACCGCCGAGGAGCCGATCGACCCCTTCGATGCGCTGGTGGTGGCCGCCATCGACTCGTTGCCCGACGTCTTCCGCGACCGGCTCGGCAGCGTGGCGATCGTGGTCGAGGACGAGCCGACCGACGATCAGCTCCGATCGGTCGGAGCGCCGGGCCTGCTCGGGTTGTACACGGGTGTGCCGCGCACCTCATACGGCGCCGAGAACGCCGCGTTGGCCAGCAAGATCACGATCTTCCGCGGTCCCCACCTGCGGCTCTACCGGGATCCCGAGGCGCTCTCCCGTGGCGTCGCCGACACGGTGCGTCACGAGGTCGCCCACCATTTCGGCATCTCCGACGACCGCCTGCAGGAACTAGCCCGCGAGCGGCGGCGGCGCTGACCTCGCCGCGGCACCGGCCCTTGGGCCGCCGTCGCCGAACCGCCAGCTGATCCCCGATCGCACGGGCCGCAGCCAGCCTGGGGGCCGTGAGCCATAATCGGCGGCGGACAAGACCGTCGGCGACGGCGGATGCCACTGTGGGGTGCATATGAATCTCAACGTCGTCCTGCCACTCTGCTCGTCTCTGCTCAGCTTCGTCTTCTTCGCCCTGCTCGCGGATCAGTGGCGGGAGCGGCGGAGGTCGTACCAGGCAGTCTGGGCGATCGGGATGCTGTGGTACGGACTGAGCGCCGGCACGGAGTTCCTCGGCGGAGCCTTCGGCTGGTCCGAGCCGCTGTATCGGGTCTGGTATCTGATCGGCGCCATCTGGGTGGCGGGCTGGCTAGGGCTCGGCACCGTGCTCCTGCTCGGCAAGACCAGATTCGGCTACGCCTTCGCGGGCTCGCTCTTCCTGGCGGGTCTTTTCACCGCGCTGACGCAGTCGAAGTACAACTACGCCGACAGCGGCGTTGCCCCGATCCTCTACTTCGGGATCGCCGCGGTTTTGGCGGCGGCGATCGTCGTCGACACGTTCCGGGGCGGCGAGACGTGGCCTCGGCTCGCGGCGGCGGTCATGGTCGGCGGGACCGTGGCTTCCGCGCTGATGATGGTCACTGTTTCACTTCCGGCCCCCGGCTGGGTCGTCGATCCGGCCACCCACATCCCGACCGGGGCGCTCTTCCCCGGCTACCTCCGACTGCTCACGCCTTTCTTCAACATCACCGGAGCGTTCGCGCTGACTCTTGGAGGCATCTACAGCACGTACATCTTCATGCCAAAGCGGCGCGTGATCCGCTACTCGCTGACTCGCGGCCAATCGCCCGTCTGGTTCGTCGCGAATCTGGCGCTCGCCCCGTTCGCGATCGTCGTGAACCTGGCGGCGTCGATCCCGGGCGCGATCGCCGCGCTCGTGACCGGCCGGCTCAACAGCCGGGTTCCCGCCACGCTGCTCATCGCCCTCGGCGGCCTGATCCCGGCCATCACCAGCGGCCTGAACCGATTCGGCGACACGAGCGGGTTCTTCGTCGGCGAGCTCCTCGGCGTGATCTTCCTCTTCGCCGGGTTCCTGGTCTCGATCGAGGTCTTCCGCGTGTTCCGAGTCCCGTTCACGAGCATCGTCCTGCGCACACGGGTCCCCGAAGAGACGGCCTGATCGCGTCGGCGCGGGAGGCGCCGCGCGCCACGGTCTGGCGGCGCCCCGCGTTAGGGGCCGCGCGCCACGGTCTGGCAGCGCCGCGCGCCACGGAGCCGGCGGCGCCGAGTTCAACTCAGGACGGCACGGCTTTGCTGGTGCCGCGTGGCAGGGTGCCGACTCGGCGCGACGCGGGCGCCGCGGCTCGACCTCGCGGCGACCCGACCCTCGCTGCGACCCGACCCTCGCTGCGACCCGACCCTCACGGGTGACCCGACCCTCGCGGCAACCCGACCCTCACGGGCGGCGTCCCGATCCTCACGGGCGGCGCCCGATTCTTCGAGATACCGGTGGAGGCGGTGTTATGTCGAACCGCGCCGTGACAGGGCGGCTGAGCGCGCCAGTCTACGACCGTCAGGCGCACTAACCACGAGAGAGATCGGAGTCCGGCGGGCGTGTCGATCGCGCTGCGAAGCCCACAACCCGGTCCAACCTGAGACCGCTTCAACCTAGTACCGCCCGGGTCGGTAAACCGGGATTCCGTGGCGTCGCTCGCGGGGCGAGCGTTCGGGCCGCCTCGCGGCGCCGTATAAGGCGGACGTTCGAGCCGCCACTTGTCCGCGCCGCCACGCGGCGAGAGACAATGGCGTCCTAGTGACACGACCTCGAGAGTCCGGGGTCGCCGAGCGAAAGAGGGCGAGATGTTGGGGAGAGGGTTTTGGCGGAGAGGCCCGGTGCCGGCCCGGTCGATGTCGGCTCAGACGAAGCTCCGCGCCGCCGGCGCGGCATTGGTTGCGATCATCGTGGCGGGGGCATGCGGCACGGCTGCAACCACCCAGACACCGACTGCGGGGGCATCGGGCACGCCATGGCCGCAGACGTCGGCCTGGCCCACCCAATGGCCGTCGCCGTCCTTGACGGAGTGGCCTTCCCTGTCCCCCTCGAAAGGGCCTTCACGCTCGCTGGCTCCGGGTGAGTTCGCGACGGCCATGGGCAAGCTCGGATTGCTGGCTCCGGCGGACGACCACGGAGTCCTGGCGGGCAGCGAGATCAACGACTTCGGGTTCGACCTGCTCCGCCGGCTCAGCTCATCCGGCAACCTGTGCGCGTCGCCGACGAGCATCGCGCTCTCCCTGGCCATGGTCCTGCCTGGGGCACGGGGCGTCACCGCAACCGAGATGGACACGGTGCTGCACAACTTCGGCGCGACCGGCCAGGCCGACGAGGTCGTGGCGCTCATCAATACCCTGCAGTCAGACACCCGATACGACGACTCGGGTTGGTCCTCGAACGACCCGCAGGCCACGCCCGACCACACCGGCCAGACACCGGTGGCGGAGCTGGACGTCTCCAACGCCGTCTTCTCGCAGCAGGGAATGAACCTGGAGCAGGCTTATCTGGATGCACTCAGCTCCGGGTTCGGAGCTGGCTTGGGGCTGGTCGACTTCGTGAACGACTCAGAGGCGGCTCGCCTCATCATCAACAAATGGGCGAGTGACAAGACCATAGGCCGCATCCCGGCGGTTCTGCAGCCGGGCGACGTAGACGAGACCACGCGCATCGCCCTGGCCAACGCCATCTACCTCAAGGCCGGTTGGTCGACCCAGTTCGATCCCAAGGCGACCAAGGCGCTGCCATTCACCCGCAGCGATGGGTCCAGGGTATCGGTTCCAACGATGGCGATGGATACCAACCTCATGTATTCCGTCGGAGCGGGCTATCGATCGGTTCTGCTCGGGCTCGGCGGCACCATGGCGATGACCATCGTCGTTCCCGACGACATGGCGTCGTTCGTGAAAGGCCTCACGGCGGCGAGGCTTAGCAGCATCTCGACTTCGATGGCCGGCTACGACGTGGACCTGACCTTGCCCCGATTCTCGGCCGAATCGAGGGTCGACCTCGCGGGTGCTCTCTCGGCGATGGGGATGCCGACCGCCTTCTCCCTGCAAGCCGACCTTTCGGGCATCACCCACGACGAGCCGCTGATGCTCAAGAAGGTCATCCACCAGGCCAACATCGATGTCGTCGAGCAGGGCACGACGGCGGCTGCCGTCACCGTTTCGATTGGGGCCACGATGGGTGGCCCCGGCCCTGAGCCGTCGCCGGTCCACGTGCAGTTCCACGTCAACAAGCCGTTCCTGTACTTCATCCAGGACAATTGGTCGGGCGCCGTCCTCTTCATGGGCCGCATCGACGATCCGTCCGCCAAGAGCTAAGCGCATCGGCACCCAGCTCGACCGTGCCCGGGGCCACCCCCGCGGCCCGGTTCTTGCGTCTCGGCTCTGCGGTGCTGACCGGACGACATCCCGCGATCTTGGTCCGCCACTGGGCCGGCGGCTTCTCGCCGGCCGACCTACGTCGTCAGGCCGCGCCGCCGGACCTCGGCGAGCAGGACCGTCAGGCTTTCGATCGTGAGGGAGGCGCCTGCGACGATCAGGTCATCCGCGTCTGCGGCACCGGTCGTGACGCCGATGCCGATCATGCCCGCCGCGGCGCTGGCCAGCATGTCCCACGTCGAATCGCCCACGTACCAGCACCGCCCCGGCATTACCCCCAGCTGAGCTGCCGCGGCCAGCAGAAGGTCGGGAGCGGGTTTGGCGTGGACCACGTGGCTGCCGTCCACGATCGGCGGCTCGGCGGGTAGCGCCAGCGACTTCACCGAGGCCGCAACCTGCCCGGGCAGGCTCGAGGTCGCGATGGCGAAGGTGAAGGGTCTCAGCTCAAGCGCGGTCAGCAGCTCCGACGCACCGGGAAGGGGCACCGGCGTCCTGTTCAACTCGTCGAAGATGGCGCCGCTGAGGTTGTCTACGACCTGCGCCTCGGCGTCGTCGAACTGCCGCCCGGCATCGCGTGAGACCTCGCGAGCCATCCGGCGGCCGTCGGATCCGATCAGGCCTGCCAGTCGATCGACATCGGCAACGACACCGTGCTGCCGCAAGGCCTCACGCCAGGCATCGATCCGTCGGTGGACCGTGTCGACCAGCGTTCCGTCGAGGTCGAAGAGAATCGCCTGGGGACCGGGCAGGTCGCGAAGGCTCCGGCTTGGGCTCATGCCGGAATGGTGACAGGTACGCCGATGGGCATGGGTCAGTCCATCCTGGCGCCTACGTCGCCCCCGGCCGGCATTTCAGCCGAGAGTCGGCGTTCGGCCGAAAGTCGGCACCCGAACTCAGACCAGCCGTTCGCCGGCGGCGATCTCGATGTCCAGCCGGTTCTCCGGAGGCGACAACGGACACGACCAACGAGGGTCGAACGCGCACGAAGGCTGGTACGCGAAGTTGAAGTCGACCACGACCGTGCCGCGCTCCGGGTCGCCTCCCAGGTCGGCGCCCTTGCCGGTGTCGAGCAGGTAGCGTCCACCGCCGTAGGTTTCGCGGCCATTGGTGGCGTCGCGGAATGGCAGGAACAGACCGCCGGCGTACTCCGGCAACCAGAAGAGCGTCAGCCACCGTGCGCCGGCTGCGAACGGGATCCGCAGCCGGCCGACCCGCTCGAACCCGAGCGGCTGCCCCGTGCTGATCGGCAGTCTCAGTGCCAGCACGCCTGCGCTGGCCGGCGCTGGTTCCGGGACGAGGCCGTCGTCGGGGATCAGCGGGAGCTCGAAGCGCAGGCGCGGGTCGTACGGGAAGTGGTGGGCCCGAAACTCCGACCGCCGGTTCGCCGGCACGGGCGAAGAAGGATGGTCCCGATAGAGCGCCTCGCGAACGGTCTGCCAGCGAGCGTGCGCGGCCGCCGGATCTCGCGCGGCCAACCCACGAACCTCGGCGTACAGCTCGCCGATTCCACGGCGCCAGTCCGCAAGCTGCAGCCGTTCTGCGCCGGTCTCGCTCATGGTGTCGTGGCTCGTCGTGCTCACGCCGACAAGTGTCGACGGGAGTGCACCGCGGTCAAACCGGGTCGCACCTGACGGTCGCAACGGTGGCCGAGTCAAGCGTGGCCGACGAGCGTCAGGCCCTCGAAGCGGGCGACGTCCTCGGCCTCGGCCGCAAGCGCCGCCTGCACGTCGGCGTCGAGCGCCCTGAACGGCTCAATACGGATCGTGGCTCGGTCACGTTCGCGGTTGATGCCCCAGGTCGCGGCGGCGACGCCGTCGACGGTCGCCACCGGCCGAAACAGGCCGCCGCCCGGCGGTATCGCAGGAGCTTCGTCTTCGCGGCGGAGGAACGGCTCGCGTTGAGTCCAGCCGACCAGGCACGGATCCCAAGCCGGGAGAAGTCGCGGCGGAAGTGAGCCGTCGACCGGCTCGCGCGCCCCGGCTGTGCCCCGCGCGCCGGCGGTGCCTCGCGCGCTGGCTGTGCCCCACGCGCCGGTGGCCGAACCGCGCACCCAGGCACCCGCCGCGCTGTCTCGTGTCGCCGAACCACGATTTGCGAGTTCGAGCAGACCGCCGTCCAACTCCACGAGCCCGGAGCCGATCGACCGCAGCCCGCTCCGCACGTCTCGGAGCGGCAGGCCCGCCCATTTGGCCAGGTCTCGTTCCGTGGCCGGTCCGTGGCCGACGAGGTAGCGGCGTGCCAGCTCGGCGAGGGCAAGCTGGCGCCGCTCGCCCGCAAGCGGCTCCGCTGCCGTCCCCAGCCACTCGCGGGCATGCGCAAACGCGTGATGCACACCCGCCATCGGACCGAGCACCGCCACTCCCCGGTTCGCCGTCGCGAAGAGCAGCTGGACCATCGCCTGGCCTTCGACGCGGAACCCGCGGTCGATCAAGCGGTCGCGCAGCTGGGTCCGCGTGAGCGGTCCTTCCGTCGCAAGCGATCGTTCGATGAAGGCGACGGCACGGTCGACGTCCCCCGGCGGCAGCCCCTCCTGGAAGAGACGGCGGGCGTTGGCATTGACCGTAGTCGGCGCCGTGAGAGCCAGCAGCCACGGGTAGTCCTCGCTGCAGACCAGGTGCAACGTCCCGCGGTTCAGCCAGGCGACTATCAGCGACCGCTTCTCGGTCAGGGCGCGGTTCACGTGGTCGGCGGTGATGCTGGCCACCCGGGCCCGAAGGGCCAGTCTCCAGCTCATCCGATCCTGTGCCTGGACGGCCAGCAGCGTTCGAACCGCGGTCTCGGGCTCGCCATCGATCCGCCGGTCCAGGAGCTGCGACGCGGAACGCCGCAGCAGTAGCTGCCTCGCATCCATCGAAGTCGCGATCCCCATGACGACGCGTCCTCAGCCGATCGCGTCGCGCAGTGGTGCGGCCACCTCGGCCGCCATTCGGGCCATCCCGTCCGGTCCGTCCGACGCCGGGACGGCGAGAATCAGATGGTTGGCCCCGGCCCGGATGAACGATTCGGCGACCGCGCGCGCTTCGCGAAGCTGACCTACATCTCCGCCGGCGGTGAGCTGCCCGGCGAACACGAACGCATCCGGGTCGCGCCCCGCGGCCTCCAGCGCACGCCGGATCTCGTCACGCTTCTCGGAGAAGTAGGCCACGTCGTCCGGTCGATTGCCCGGCATCGGCCAGCCGTCCGCCAGCCGCGCCGCCAGCGCGATTCCGCGCCGCCTGCCGACTCCGAGCCAAAGCGAGGGTCCGCCGGCGCAAATCGGCGGCGGCTCCAGCGTCGCGTCTCGAAGCGGATAGAACGGATCCGGTCGTGTTACCCCGGGCGGTCGACGAGCGGCGTCCGAGAAGAGCGCGGCCAGCACCTCGACCGCGCTCTCGAAGCGGTCGAACCGCTCGGCCATCGGCGGCAGCGGAATGCCAAACTGGTCGTGTTCGCCCTCCTGCCAGCCCGTGCCGAGCCCCAGGACGAACCGCCCCTCGGTGACGTCGTCGATGACTGCGGCCGATTTGGCGAGGACCGCGGGTGGCGGAAGGTATTCGACGCCACTGCCACCCCGACCCACAGGCCCGGTGACCGGGCTGCGAGCGCGGCAAGTGTCGTCATCGATTCCATCGCCGGACCGCCGCGCGTCCGACTCGCGTCGGTCAGGTGGTCGTTCGTCCAGCCGGCATCGAACATGCGGCTCTCGGCCGCGACGGACCAGGCCGCAGACAAAGCCGGCCAGTCGAGACCGGCGGCCTGGACGGGCGATAGCCGAAAGCCGAGTGGTCCCGGGTGCGCTGGCATGGCTCCTCCCAAGTCTCCGGGCCACGATCGGCCGGATGGGAGCGAGCGTGCCGGGCGGGCCCGACTTAGTCAACCGGGCGGGGCGCCCGGCGCGGCGCGCGATCTGTGCGGCGATCCAGAGCCACGCGACCGGGCGCGCCTCGGCCGCCTTCCGGCGCCTGGCTCAGCGACCGACCGCGCTTCTCAGCGACCGACCGCGCTTCTCAGCGACCGACCGCGCTTCTCAGCGACCGACCGCGCTTCTCAGCGACTGCCTGGCTAGCTCGCGCGGACCTTGGCCGGGCAATAGGTGACGCTGGCGACCTTGCGCTGGGTCCACGTCTGGCCGGCACGGGAACGGCCCTTCAGCCAGGCCTTGCGGTTGCGAAGGTGGCTCCGCTGGACGCCGGAGCCGCCATTCGATCGGCTGTCCACCGCCGAAGCGGATGGAGCGGCCGCGCGATAGGTGGACTTGCTGCGTGACGGTTCGGCGCTCGTCGTTTCGGGCGCAGTCTTGGGTGTTTCGTCGGCCATTTCGGTCGTCCTTTCGGTGTTGGGATCGGTGGGTGGAGCGGCGGGGCGGGAGTTCAGCCTGAAGGGCTGCGGTTAAGCCTTGCCGTTGCGACCCAGACCGAGTTCGCCGCGGACTGCGGCGGCGCCGTGGCTGCGGGCCCACGTCGCCACGGCGGCGTTCAGCGCAACCGATTCCGGACGAACGGAGAGCCTGTCGTCCGAGCCGCGGACCGACGGTCCCAGCTCGGCCAGGACGCCGCGGTAGTTGGGCTTGTCGTTCGGCGAGCGATCGACGGGCGGAAAGACGTCGAAGTAACCGTCGGTGCTCACCACGATGAGCGCATCGGCGGTGCGGAAGCTTCTGCGAGACACGGGGGATCCAATCTGCCGTGCGCTGCGGGCGACGTAGTCGCGACCCGGCGCTGGTCGACTGGTAGCCACGATGGGACCGCGGCCTCGTTTGGTCAAGCTTTGTGCCAGGTGCGCGTGACGGGGCTCGGCCAACCAGTCGTTGTGCTATCCCGCCAAAGCGAGTACCGTGGATGCGTTGCGGCCACTTGCCGCAGCGCTCCGCGTGGTCGACCTTCCTTCTCGAACGGACCGTGCGTCTGCCGTCTTGTTCGGGAAGAGAATAGAGTCAGCAAATGACCACCGGGACCATCAAGAAGGTCGTGTCCGAACGCGGTTTCGGATTCATCGCCGCCGAAGACGGGAAGGAATACTTCTTCCATCGTGGCGGCCTCCAGGCTCCCCTCGATTTCGACCGCCTAGTTGGCGGCGAGCGCGTCTCGTTCGAAGTCGAGACCAGCCCCAAGGGCCCGCGCGCCATTCAGGTGAGCGCGGCCTAGTCCTAGCCGGCAAAGCGGCCCGGGGTCAACGCCTCGGGCCGCAAGCAACCCGGTAGAGCGGACCGGGTCCCGTCCGACACAGGGGCGCCAATTCAACCGCCAAAGCTGACGGGAGCAACCCATCTCGAGGACAGCCTTCGTATCTACTTACTCGCCACGCCAGTGTGGCGTCGCGACCTTCACCTACGATCTGGCCACAACTGTCGGAGAGCGGGAGATCGTCGCCGTAC
The DNA here is from genome assembly GCA_049521175.1 of Candidatus Limnocylindrales bacterium. Lineage (GTDB taxonomy): Bacteria > Chloroflexota > Limnocylindria > Limnocylindrales > CSP1-4 > Fen-1039. The sequence goes on along the minus strand of JBEKPB010000010.1, from coordinate 33,218 downwards.
ATCCAGCGGGCGAGGTCGGCCCATACCCGGCCGAGGTGCGGCATCGGATCCGGCGCGACGTTCAGGCGGACTACGCCTACGTCGCGGAGGCGCTCAACGACTGCGGCGTTGACGTGGTCTGCATTCAACATAGCGCGGGCATCTGGGGCGGCGACAACGGCGGTTTCGTGCTCGATTTCGCACGACCTCTCCGCGTTCCGCTGGTGGCAACCCTGCACGATGTGCCGGTGCGGCCCACCCCGGCGCAACAATCGATCCTGACTCAGCTGGTCGATTACGCCTCCGCGACGATCGTCATGTCCGAGTCCGCAGCGTCGGCAATGGCCAGCGCCTACGGCGTGACCTCGGACCGGCTCGACGTCGTTCCGCATGGCGTCCCACATCTTCCGCAGGTGGCCGCGGATACGATCAAGCCGCGCCTGGGCCTTCAGGGCCGCGCGGTGATCCTGAGCTTCGGCCTTCTCGCGCCCGGCAAGGGTTGCGAAGCCGTTCTCGATGCCATGCCTGCCGTGATCGAGGCCGTGCCGAATGCGTGCTACGTGATCCTCGGCGCAACCGAGCCGAACAGCCGAGCGAACGACGGCGAGTCGTATCGGGCCGGACTCGAGGCCAAGGTGAACGCCCTCGGCCTGACGCAGAACGTGAAGTTCGTCGACAGGTTCGTGGGCCGCGTCGAGCTCGGCAACTGGCTCGAGGCCGCCGACGTGATCACGACGCCCTATCCAAACCTCGATCGCACGATCGCCGCGACGCTCTCCTACGCGATGGCGGCAGGCAAGTCGATCGTCTCCACCCCATACGCCTACGCAACCGAGATGCTCTCCGGCGATCGCGGCCGGCTCGTTCCGCTCGGATCTACCGGGGCTCTCTCGGATGCGTTCATCGAACTGTTGCGGGATCCGGATCTTCGCGCCGCGATGGGCCGGCGGGCCTACGAACACAGCCGCGGCATGGTGTGGTGGGAGGTCGGCAGCCAGTACCGGCGCATCTTCGATAGGGCCATCAGCGCGTCCGCGCCCAGGCTGGGTCGATCCACCACGAAGTTCGCGGCGGTCGGAGCCTGAACGTCCGCGTCCGCCACGCCATCAGATCTGGCCCGTCCGGGCCGGTTCGAGATCGCGCGGGTGTTACCATAATTCAGTCAATCGCTGTTTCGGACACGCTGCAGCAGCGTCTGCCGTCGGCATGCCACATGGGTGCCGGCACCTCACGTCGATCGCCCGGTGAGCGCGGGATCCAATCCGTCTCGCCCGCCCCGATCGAATCCCGCGTCAGATTGACGCACTCAGGAGCAATCGTTTGACCTTCGAAGACCTCGGTCTTTCGGCCGACCTTCTCGCCACAGTCGCGAGAGAGGGCTACACGGAGCCGACGCCCGTTCAAAGCGCGGCAATCCCATTCATCCTCGATGGCCGCGACGTTCTCGCGGCCGCCCAGACCGGAACCGGCAAGACGGCCGCCTTCGTGCTGCCGATCCTGGAGCGCCTTCGAGGCCACGCCAACGCCGGCTTCTCTCCGGCCAGACATCCCGTGCGAATGCTCATCCTGACCCCGACGCGCGAGCTCGCTGTCCAGGTCGCCGACGCCGTCAAGACCTACAGCCACGGCTCGTCGCTGCGATCCGCCGTCGTGTACGGCGGCACCCGGATCGACCCCGAGATCAAGATGCTCTGGAAGGGCGTAGAGATCCTGGTGGCGACGCCAGGCCGCCTGTTGGACCATATCGGCCAGCGCTCGGTGAACCTCTCGCAGGTCGAGGTCCTCGTCCTCGACGAGGCGGACCGGATGCTCGACATGGGCTTCGTGCCCGACGTCCGCAAGATCATGGGCTTCATCCCAGCGCAGCGTCAGACGCTGCTCTTCTCGGCCACCTTCTCGGACGACGTCCGCCGTCTCGCCGGCGAGTTCCTCCACGAACCGGAGATCGTCGAGGTTGCGGCCCGCAACAGCGTCGCCAACAACCTGACGCAGGTCCTCTACCCGGTCGACCAGCATCGCAAGGCCGACCTGCTGATCCACCTGATCCAGCGCGATTCGATGGAGCAAGTCCTCGTCTTCACCCGCAGCAAGATCGGTGCCAGCCGGCTGGCGTCGTACCTCGATCGGCGGGGTGTAAGCACTTCCGCGATCCACGGCGACCGCAGCCAGTCCGAGCGGACGCGAGCCCTCGAGGCATTCCGCGGCCGCTACGTCAAGGTCCTCGTCGCGACGGACGTGGCCTCGCGGGGGCTCGACATCGAGAACCTGCCCTACGTCGTCAACTACGAGCTTCCGTTCGAGCCGCAGGACTACATCCACCGTATCGGCCGAACCGGACGTGCCGGCGCAAGCGGAACGGCAATCTCTCTGGTCTCGCCCGACGAGGTCGACGAGCTCCGTGGGATCCAGCGCCTGCTCCGCAAGTCGATCCCCTGCGCCGTGGTCGAAGAGTATCTGCCCGATCCAGACCGCGAGCCGGCGCCCGCCGGCCGCTCCCGCGGCGGTCGAGCCCCGGGATCCATGGGAGCAGGACGGTGGTCTCGCCCCGCTGGTGTCTCGACTGCAACCTCCGCCCCCCGAACCCAACTTTCTGCCGCAGCTGGGAGTCGCTGATCGCGATGCGCAAACGCAAGGTGACCTATCCGGTAGCCCGAACTGCAACCAAGCAGCCCCGAAACGCCGGTCTACCGGGTGATCCGGGCTATGTCCGGTCGACCGTGGCCACTATCAACCTCGCCGCTCTCGATGTCAGAGACGACGTTGCGGTTGGCCATCGGGTCCGGATCGGTGGCACGGGGCTGTACGCAGGCGAGCTCGCTGTCGTCGAATCGCTGGTTAGCAGCATAATCCCCGCCGCCATGGTTCGCACGGACGCCGGCAAGACCCGGCGCGTTCGCGCCGTCGATCTCGAGCGCGTTTCCGCCGAGAGCTGACCGCGCCTCGGAACGGCCGCGCTACGAGCGCAGCCGTTCCGGAGACCAGGGCGGAGCCGGATCCCCGACGACCGGCCGAGCCCCGGTGACTTGCTCTCCACGGGCGCCGTGGGCTACGAGTGCCGCTATCCGTTGCACGATCTCGCGGCTATCCTGAAAACGCCTACGTCACTCATCTCAGCGAGGGTTATGCGATGGCTTTTGCCCCGGCTCCAGCCGCCCCAGACTTCGGCGGCTACCCGATACAGCTGACCGTCACCCCGGAGCGCGACATCGATCGCCTCTGGGGCATCCCCTTCGTGGGGGTCATGGTCCGAGCCATCCTGGCGATCCCACACTTCGTCGTCTTGTGGGTCCTAGGCATCTTCCTGAGCTTCTGGATCTTCCTTGGCTGGATCCCAATCCTGATCCTGGGTCGCGTTCCCGGGATCGCGGTCACGTTGCTGTCTGAGTACATCCAACGCGGAACCCGGGTTGGCGGCTATGTGGCCTTCCTGATGCCGGGCGGTTATCCGCCGCTCGAGCCGGGCGCTCCAACCCCGATCGACGTCGAGTTCAACCTCCAGGACCTGAACATCAACCGCTTGTGGGGCATCCCGCTCTTCGGCTGGCTCGTCCGGCTCATCTTGGCGATCCCGCATTTCATCGTCATCGCTTTCGCCGCGATCCTCGTTGGCCTCAGCTTCCTCGTGCTGTGGATCCCGATCCTGGTCACAGGCGGCTACCCGCGCTGGGCCGCCTCCCTGTATGGAGGCTTCATGCGCTACACGGTCCGGGTGCAAGCCTACGTGCTGTTCCTCCCCGTACCGTACCCGCCGTTCTCATTCGCCGAGTGACGGCTCGCGCCAGAACGAGCACACACTCGCCGTCGCGGAACCCGCGGCGGCGAGTTCGTTTCTGGCGGGCCTCCGTCTACGCGTACTTGTAGGCGACGATAACGGTCACGACCAACTGGGCCGAGGTCGGAGCCGTGGCGTTGACTCCTCCGCAGATTACGGGCGAGATCGCCGGCCCCGCCGACGACGCCGCGCCGCTGCCCGCGCCCGGGACCATCGGCGGGACCACACACTCAGGCGTGGGGTACGCGTAGCTGGTATTCGACGAGATGCTGAGCGAGTAAACGTCGCCGAGCCCTACGCCCATCGCCGCCGCAGCCGCCAGCGCCCCGGCCCGAGCGTCCGCGAGCGCGGCAACGGCCGCAGTCTTGAGAGCCGCGGCCTTATCCGAGCCATCGGGCTTCATGCCGGCCGTGCCAGTGCCCTCGGCAAGGATCGTCCCCTGCGGCGCCACCCCGAGCGAATTGTAGCCGGGCACCGGATACAGCACGGCCGCGGAGCCGGTCGAGGCGGTCCCGCCCGACGAGGTGGCGCCGCCGGCAGGCGCCGGCAGGTTCGTGGTCGTCGCCACCCCCGGGGCGCCGAGGTCGTTCTGGCCCGACAACTGCGTGCCGGACGTCGACGCCGCGGGGTGGGGGCCGTTCGACGCCGCCACGGTCCCGGCGGTCCAGCCGACCGCGAGGGCAACGATCCCGACCAGGAAGAGGCCGGCAAGGATCGATCGGGTTGGACGGGTGATCTTCGGGCTGGGGTTCATCGTGGGCCTCCTCGGGGTGGAGCGAACAGTCATCGAATCGAATGCGGAGCGCGCCTCAGACGCTGCCGGCGGGCTGGCGGTTCCCGACGGGTTGTGTCTGGGTTCGCCTGGCGAAACGGTGCGTTGCGCCACGGAGACGGACGCCGCCTGGCGTGGCGACCGAGAAACCACAATCGGCCCCGTCTACTATTTGCCCGTACGGAAGACGTCGCAGAGTTCGCCCTCCCATCGGACCGCGCATGAGGCGTACTCGGGCAGATCCGTTCGGATCGGGACGGCGGCGGAGGATCGTCACCCCGCCTGGTGCACACGCGGGACGTTCGGCCGTGGGTGGACGGCCGACAGACTTGCGCCAGAGCGGTTGCGCGCCCCGCCTCGGCCCGGCCGCCAGACAACGGGGGTTGCCCAAGCCGTCAGTTGGTGCCAAGGGATGTCGAACAGAGGCGATCGCGCCGACGCGAAACCGCTCCGATGCTCTGTCTGCAAGCATCCGGTTGTGCTGAACGGCGGGCGCGGGCGGCGTCGCGCCGCGTTGATCGAAGACTGCCTGACGCTGTGCGACGTCTGCGCGCCTTCGGGCAACAACCAGCCGATCCGCTTCGAGCCCTGATCTCGCCGTCAGCCGATCGTTCAGCGCCCCATCGGCGGGCCCCCCCGACTAGAACTCCTGCGGGCACCAGGGCTTCATTGCCGCAGGGAATAGCGCATCCGCCACCGCCAGTGCCCCCGGCCGCAGCTCCACCACCCTGCCGGCTCCGGCGAGCGCCTCGGCGCTGAAGCCCCCCAGGAAGAGCGCCCCCAGGTCGTTTGCGTCGAGGGCGAGATCTGCATCCCGGTCCGTCCGCGTCGCGTGGGCATGCCCTTCGGCAACATCGAGCCGCCACCGCCCAGCATTCCACGGGCAGTAGTCGTCGCTGAGATCGAAGGTGAGGGCTCCGGACCCTGCGCCGTCGATTCCGTACGTCCGGCCCTCCAGGGCCGCCGCCGCATCGACGATCCGGAGCCACAGCCCGTCACCTACGGAAGTGCCGAGACGCCGCGGCTCCGCCGCCAGCATGAAGAGCGGGTGATCGAACGGCAAGCGCCAGGTCTTCAGCGTCCTGACCAGGTCGACCTCGAGAAGGTAGCGCCAGATCTCTCGCGTCCCGCGAGGAGTAGACCCGATCGCCTCCTCGACCATGAGCGTCCCGGCCGGACCCCTTGTGTTCCACTCGGCCTTGATCTTGTAGACCGCATAGGCCTCGGGTCCGTCCGCCGTCTCATAGACGACCAACCGGCGCGCCTCGCCTCCCTTGGCGTCCTTCTCGACGAGCGGGAGCACGCTGGTCCACCAGTCGGGATTGCGGGCCAGGAATCCTGCTCTCTGGGCCCGGACCGCTTCATAGACCGGCGCCACAAGCTCGAGCCCCTCGCCGGCGGGAACGAGACGGAACGATCCCTCACGAGGCCAGTCGCGAGCAAACCCGACGGCCATGGGCTCGGCTTCGAGGTTCATGCACAAAGTCGCCAGACCAAATCCGAAGCGCTGGTAGATCGCCCCTTCGGCCGCCCACAGCGCGGCCAGCGGCTCGCCCCTGCGGTGGCAGTCGTCGATCATGAGCCGCATCATCCCGCTCATCAACCCACGCCGGCGGTGCGATGGCAGCACCGACACCCAGGTGATGCCGCCGGTGGCGAGCTCGCCGCCCGGCACCGTCATCCGCAGGCTAAAGACGCCGCTGGTGCCGACCATCCGGTCGCCGTCGAACGGGGCGAACCAGCGCTCCATGTCGGCGACGCGCTCGACACGGCCGATCATGTCTTCCGGCACGTCTTCGCTGTATCCGATCTCGGCCGTCTTGAGCAGTTCCTTGAACCGCTCCGGCGGGCAGGCCCTGATGTCCACACTCATTCCTCAATGGTGCCAGATGGCGCACCGTACGGACAGCCGGAAACGCCCGATCCTAGGGGCAGCCCTCGCGCCCCACCTGGGTCCGCAGCCACTCGACGATGCCGGCCACGACCTGTGGTCCCTCTGGCTCGTTCAGGGTTTCGTGGTGGAGCTCCGGGATCACGCGCCGTTCCACGCAAGGCAGCTTTGCCAGTCGCTCGCTGCCGGCGGTGGGAACGAGCGTGTCGGCGCCGCCATGGATGACGAGCGTCGGGATGGCGAGGCGTGCCGATTGCGAGCGGGCCAGCTTCATCGCCCTCATCAGCTGAGCGCCGAGACGGGTCGTAGAGCGGGGCTGGACGAGTGGATCGGCGAAGTAGGCGACCCCTACGGATGGATCGCGGGCCAGCTGTTCGCCGGTGATCGGGTTGGCGATGACGATCGTCGGAGCCACGACGCCGAGAACCGGCGCCAGGACGCGCTGCCACACAGGAACGCTGGCCTCGAGCGGCGGGGCGCTCAGGACGAGCAGATCCGGCGCGGGTCGGTTCGAGCAGGCATAGGTCAGCGCGATCAGCGCACCCATCGAGTGCCCGAACAGAACCGTGGGTCGACCTGGCTCGCGTATCGCAGCCAGCCTCGTCTCGACGTCGTCGAGGAAGTCGTCCCAGCTCCGAACGTAGACGCGGCGGCCGCCCGACAGCCCATGGCCGCGCAGGTCGAAGGCGTGGACGTCCAGGCCGGCCTCGGACATCAGCCGTCCGGTCCGTTCGTAGCGACCGCTGTGCTCGCCGATGCCGTGGATGATCAGGACCGTCGCCCAGACCTCGCCGCGCGAAGGCCATCTTCGGACGTGAAGCGGGGTGCCGTCGGCGGCCGGCCACTTGGATCTCGGCGCGGCGGCCTCCGGCTCTGCCTCGGCGCCCGTCGCAGTCTCCGTTGGTACAGCCATCGACTCGCCTTGCTGGGCGCGGCCGTTGCCGCGGCTGTCGATCATCGTAGCCGCAACACGCGGGTGCTATGGAGAATCGTGACGCAGCCGCGCGAGTCGTCACGCGGCCCTGTCACGGGAGCGGTCCTGGCGCCGCCTCGCGGCACCGACTGGTGGTTCGCCGCCTTGCTGATCCTGGCGCGTCCGGCCGGAGTTGTGCCGATCACGGTCACCGGCGGCCTGAGCCGGATCTCGATCGAGAGGCCGATCGGCGTCGCTGCAGGGCTGGAGATTCGCGGCGGCGTCAGCCAGGTCACGATCGACGGGCGGTCGCACAAGTCTGCCGGTCCGATGTCGATACAAACGCCCGGGGCGGACGCCTCGCCGGATCGCTACGAGATCGAGATCACGGGCAGCGCGTCGAAGGTGACGATCACCGCCCGCTAGAGAGAACCGGCTCCCGGGCGATGAGGGGCGGCTACGATCCGGGGACTCGTCGGGCCGGCGGGTACCCCGCGGCCGGGGTGGCAGCCCGCGCCCGACCGATCCGCCCGCTACTCCCCTCCCCGCTTCTCGAAATCGAGCGAGGCCGAATTGATGCAGTAGCGCAGACCCGTCGGCCGCGGCCCATCGTCGAAGAGGTGGCCCAGATGCGCGCCGCAATTGGCGCACAGGACCTCGGTCCGGGTCATGCCCATGGACCTGTCGGACCGCGTGACCACCTTTGACTTGTCGACGACGTCGTAGAAGCTTGGCCAGCCGGAACGTGAGTCGTACTTCTCGCCCGAGCTGAAGAGGACCTCGCCACAGACGACGCAGCGGTAACCGCCATCCTCGTGGTTGTCCCAGAAGGCACCCGTGAACGGCCGCTCGGTGGCGGCCTCCTGCGTCACGGCGAACTGGAGAGGCGTCAGACGTTTGCGGAGAGCCTCGATGTCCACGTCTGTCTTCATGCCGGGATCCCTTCCGATCTGGAGAGCTTCACGAGCTCGCCAAGGCGCTCCACTGCCTCCGGTGTTCGCGCCACGGCGTTCCGGAAGATGAAGCCGCCAAAGCCTGCGTCCATGTACCGTCGGACGGTCTCGGCACCTTCCGAGACAGTCACCGCGGCGAACGACCCGCGCCGCTCCTCGGGGATCGCCGCCGTCGCCGCGGCCTTGTCGCGCTCGGCATCCACGACCACGATCGGGACCGAGACCGTTCGCAGGATCTCGGCGGGATCGCGACCTGCGGCCTCACAGTGGCGGTCAAGCACCGCCAGCTTTGGGCGGGCCTCCTCGAGGGTGCCGAACCAGTTGGTGATGTCCGCGAATCTCGCCGCGAGCTTCAGAGTCCGCTTCTCACCGCCGCCACCAACCAGGATCTTCGGACCGCCGGCCTGGATCGGCCGCGGTCGGTTCAGCGCACGGTCGATGCGATAGTGCTTGCCTTCGAAGCTTGGCCGCTCCTCGGTGAACATCGCCTTGGCGATCGTCAGAGCTTCCTCGAGCCGATCCTCACGCTCGCCGATGGCCGGGAACTCCATGCCGTATCCGGCATGCTCGGAGGTGTTCCAGGCCGCACCTATACCGAGCACCGCCCGACCCCTGGAGATGACGTCGAGGGTGGTCACCGTCTTGGCGAGCATAGCCGGGTTGCGGTAAGTGACCCCAGTGACCATCGTCCCGAGAAGAACGCGCTCCGTCCGCATGGCCAGAGCGGAGAGTGCGGCGTAGCCTTCGAGCATCGGTTCCTCTTCGGTCCCTACGGCTCCGATCTGATAGAAGTGGTCCATGACCGTGACCATGTCGAAGCCGGACTTCTCGGCGGTCTGAGCCAGCTCGACGACTTTGTCGAAGAGGTCCGCATCCGCCACGCCGGGGAACGTGAAACTCGGCATGTGATAACCGAAGAAGGGTCGCATCCGCTCGACCTCCAGGCTTGAATTCGATCGCCTCACAGACAGTCGCGCGCGGCGTCCACCCGACCGTAGCACGACAGCCGTTGCGGCAGTCGCCCGGCCGCCCGAGTACCGGATGCCGGGCCGGCCCGTACTCGATCGGGGGTTCGATCGGCAGAACCGGCAACGAGCCTTGGCTCACGGGGTATGCTCCTACGAGCGTCGAGCGACCGAAGGCAACCAGACGCCAAGGCAGGGAGAGGACTGAATGGACCCGAACAATCCAGGTCAGACACCAGACGACCAGGCGCCGCCTCCCGCCACACCGCCCTGGGGCGCTCCGCCGCCTGAGACTCCGTCGTGGGGCGTTCCGCCGCCCGAAACCCCATACGGCGCTCCGCCTGCCGCGCCGGATGGCACTCCGCCCGAAGCCCCCTATGGCGCTCCGCCCGAAGCCCCCTATGGCGCTCCGCCTGCGTGGGGCGCCCCGGCGCCTGCCGCGCCGCCACGTCGCGGCCTGCCGCGACGGCTCCTGGCCGCGATCGGCGGCTTCATAGTCGTCGTCGCAATCCTGCTCATCGCGGTGATGGTTCTCAATCCGAGCCATGCCGGCCAGGTCATCTTCACGACTGACGCCCCCACCAACTCAGGGGCCTCGACCTGCCAGCTCGGCCATCAGGTGACTTCTGTGGCCGTGGGCACGAAGGTATATGCCAACTACTTCTTCAAGTCCCGGCTGGACAACCAGACCGTGACCCTGACCGTTATCAAGAACGGCACCTCACTAGGTTCGAGTGACCTCACATCTGCCCAGTCCAACGGCGTTGACTGCCTCGAGGACAGCACGGACCTGAGCACGCTGGGAGCTGGGACCTACGAGTTCAAGCTGACCACTGCGGATGGCAGTGTGGTCTCCGATGGGACGTTGACCATCAAGTAGCACCAGCCGCAGGACGCGGCCGGCCGAGAGCGCGCATCATCTGTTTCATGGCAGCGCAGCTCGAGGCCGGCCGCGTTTCGATTCGGCCCGCGACCTCAGCCGATCTGGCTACGATCCTTGAGTTCCGGCTGGCCATGCTTGCGGACGTCTTCGGCGCCGGGACGAGACCCGGGGCCGAACCCGGTGCGCTGCGAGCCTCCAACGAACGCTGGCTCGGTGAGCACTTCGACCGTGACTTCGCCGCCTGGATTGCCGACCTCGACGGCCGCCCTGCGGCGTCCGCCGGCCTGATGTGGTTTCCTCATCCGCCTGGCACGGCGAATCCGATCGGGCTCGAGGCCTACATCCTCAACGTGTACACACGGCCCGAGGCGCGGCGGATGGGTCTTGCCCGCGCCTTGATGGAGCGGGCCGTCGAGGCGGCCAGAGCCGCCGGCGTGCGACGCATATGGCTGCGAGCCAGCGATGAGGGGCGGCCGCTCTACCAGGACATGGGCTTCGTGACGAGCAGCTACCTGGAGCTGACACCAGAAGACTAACCGGGCTGGGCGATCGAGGGACCACGTCGCGGCCGAGTCGGCCTCACATTTCCTCGTTGGCTAGGCCGGCGGCCATTTGGCGGCTGGCTAGGTTCGGGAGGCGCGCCAGCCCTGGAATGTCGGCCAGCCCCAAATCACCGAGGCAACCGCGATCGCGAGACCGATGCCAAAGCAGATCGGATGCAGGATCGAAATGCCCTTGATGATCGCCAGCTCCACGACAATCCAGATCATCTGGCCGCAACCGATGGCGAAGGCCAGGAACGGCGCGATCGACCAGCGGCGGACGGCCAGCACGGCCACGACGAACGAACCCACGCCGAAGAGTCCGCCGAGGATTAGCCCAGGCACCATGAAGTCAGGAAAGGGACTCCCATCGAGCATCGTCAACGGCAACTTCATCACGCTGCCGTCCGGGGCGGACACCAGGGCCGCGCCGCCGGCGATCGCCATGAAACCGAGCAGCACGAGCAGCCCCACCGCGGTCCGCCCGGAGCGATTCATGGTGGGCGCGGGAATGGCGTCTATTGCGGGCGCAGAGATATTCGCGGTCATGGTTTCTCCGTGCTGGAGTCGTGAGGCCCCGGGCAGACTCCAAGGGTGCCCCTGGTCTGACGGACCACGGGCACGATCCTCAGCCGGACCGCAAACCGCGGTCAAGGGCCATCCGAACTAGGCAGCCTCGCGGTCGCCCGAGCGCACGCGTCACCTGATGACGGCCGGCGGCGTTCGGTCCATTGCACTGGTTCGGGCCCGATTGGTACCGTTAGCCAGGAGAAGGAGGTCCGCGTGCAACTTCGCGAATTCGCCCTGGAACGCTTCTTCGCCAGATGGGAGTTCAAGGCGGAGCTGCTCCTGTGCGCCTCCGACGTCGAAGGTTGGGCCGTGCGCGACCTTCTCGAGCTGGCCAACGACGACGACCGTCGACGATGGGACGACCTGAAGCTGGGCTACACCGAATCGCCGGGACACCCTGCGCTGCGAGCGGAGATTGCCGGATTGTACGAGGCGATCTCGCCCGACGAGGTTCTCGTATTCGCCGGCGCCGAAGAGGCGATATTCGCCCTCCATATGGTCTTGCTCGGGCCGGGCGACCACGCCATCGTCGTCAGTCCCGCCTACCAGTCACTGGCCGAGGTCGCCCGCGCGGCCGGTGCCGAGGTCACGCGCGTCGGCCTCCACGAGGAAGACGGCTGGCGGCTCGATCCAGAAGAGATTCGGGGCGCCCTGCGGCCAAACACCCGGCTCATCCTGATCAACGAGCCGCACAACCCGACCGGTTCTCTGAGCGACCGATCGACCTTCGAGCGGGTCGTCGAACTCGCGGCCGAGTCGGGTGCGCGTCTGATCGTCGACGAGGTATATCGCTTCCTCGAATTCGACCCCGCCGACCGGCTCCCGGCGGGCGCCGATTCGCAGCCGACTGGCGTGAGCATCGGGGTGATGTCCAAGTCGTTTGCGATGGCGGGTCTGCGGATCGGCTGGGTGGCGACGCGCGACCGCGACTTGCTGGCGCGGCTGGCCGCGTTCAAGGACTACACCACGATCTGCAGCTCGGCCCCATCCGAGGTTCTCGCCCTGATCGCGCTGCGGGCCCGCGACCGCGTCCTGGCCAGGAACCGGGCCATCGTGGCGTCCAACCTGCCACTCCTGGACGCATTCTTCGAGCGCTGGGCCGGAGTCTTCGATTGGAGGCGACCGCGCGGTGGGAGCATCGCCTTTCCGCGGCTGGCCGCGGCTACCCCGATCGACCGGTTCGCCGAGGATCTGGTCCGTGAGACGGGCGTGCTGCTGCTGCCGGGCACGGTCTTCGCGGACACGGGCAACCATTTCCGGCTGGGCTTCGGCCGAACGAACATGCCCGAGGCTCTGGCACGCTTGGAGCGATACGCGGAGCGCACGCTGCGATAAGGGCGGCCCGAGAGCCCGGACTCGCTCCGGCACGGCCCACGCCGACTTCGTCTCGTCCGTGGACCGCCGCTCGCCCTCTTGACAACTGACTTAGTACTCACTAAGTTATGCGCATGAGCGCCTCGACCAGATTGACCGCCGAAGAGCGCCGCGACGAGATCGTCGCCGCTGCGTCGGTCGAATTCGCCGCAACCGGTTTTGCGGGCACGTCGACGGATGCCATCGCGCGACGCGCGGGAGTTTCCCAGCCGTACCTGTTCCAGCTGTTCAGGACCAAGAAGGACCTCTTCATCGCCGCCGTGCGCGACTGCTTCGACCGAACCAGACGGGCCTTCGAGACGTCCGGACGGAAAGCCAAGGCGGCAGGCCTCGGGCCCGACCGGGTCCTCGATGAGATGGGCCACGCCTATGTCCGCCTGCTCCTCGCCGATCGCGCCATTCTCAGGCTCCAGCTCCAGGCATATGCGGCGTGTGAAGACGCGGACATCCAGGCTGTCGTTCGGACCAACTACGCCCTCCTATGGCAGACCGTGGCGAACATGTCGGGCGCGGACCCCAAGGCGGTGCACGCCTGGTTCGCGGAGGGCATGCTCATCAACGTCGTCGCCAGCATCACCTCCCCGGACGCGCTGGATCCTGCGAAAGCTGTCACCGGCAAGTCCACCTACGAGGACTTCCTTCGATCTCTGATCGGAGGTGAATCCGTCGAGTGCTAGCCCCTCCCCCTTTTTCTCCGCTGAACTTAGCGAGTACTCAGTTAGCTGACAAAGGATCGATCATGCCCCGTCGCACCTCCACCCTCTGGACCTTCGCCATTACGGCGACAGCTCTCTTCATGGTCAGCCTGGACAACCTGGTGGTGACCATGGCCCTGCCGGTCATCCGGCGGGACCTCGGCGCATCACTGAGCGATCTCGAATGGACGGTCAACGCATACACGCTGACGTTCGCGGCGCTGCTCCTGATGGGCGCGGCCCTGGGCGACCGCTTCGGACGACGCCGCATGTTCACCATCGGCATCGCGATCTTCACCCTCGGCTCGGCGGCCGCTGCCCTGGCTCCTACCAGTGGCATGCTCATCGCGGCGCGCGCTGCTCAGGGTCTCGGCGGTGCCATATCGATGCCTCTGACCCTGACGATCCTGTCGGGTGCCATCTCCCCTGAGAGGCGGCCACTCGCCCTCGGGGCGTGGGGCGGCATCAGCGGCCTTGCGGTTGCGTTGGGCCCGGTCATCGGCGGTGCCATAACCCAGGGCCTGTCATGGCATTGGATCTTCTGGCTCAACGTACCGATCGGCATCGCGACGGTCGTCATGGCACGCATGCGCCTTGGCGAGAGCCACGGACCCGACCGCTCGCTCGACCTCGGCGGCGTCGCGCTGGCGAGCCTCGGCCTCGTCGGCATCGTCTGGGGCATGACCCATGGCAACGGCCGCGGCTGGACCGATTGGCAGATCGTGGCCTCGATCGGCGCCGGCCTGGCGCTCATCGTAGCGTTCGTGATCTGGGAAGCTCGGGCTCAGCACCCGATGCTCCCGCTGAACCTGTTCAGACGGCGCACCTCGCTCGTGGCCAACGGGATCTCGTTCTTGATGTCCTTCGGGATGTTCGGCTCGATCTTCTTGCTCTCGCAGTTCTTCCAGATCGTTCAGGGCCTCAACCCGCTCGAGTCGGGTATCCGCATCCTGCCCTGGACAGCCACGCCGGTCATCGTCGCGCCGATCGCCGGCTGGGCCTCCGGTCGAATCGGCGCTCGACCGATACTCGTGAGTGGCCTCGCGCTGATGGCGTTGGGTCTGGGCTGGATTGCGGCGCTTGGCGCCCCAGGCGTCTCATACGCCAGCCTCGTGCCGGCATTCATCGTCAGCGGCGCCGGCATGGGCCTCTTCTTCGCTCCGATCGCCAACGTGGTCCTCTCCGCCGTGCCGCGCGAAGACGAAGGCAAGGCCTCGGGGGCGAACAACACAATCCGCGAGCTGGGCGGCGTCTTCGGGATCGCGATGCTCGGGGCGATCTTCTCGGCCGCGGGCTCGTACGCCACGCCGCGCACCTACACCGATGGACTCGTTCCGGCCGTCTGGGTCGGTGCCGGAGTGGTGGCGGTGGGCGCGGTTCTGGCTCTCGTTCTGCCCGCGGCGGTCGCCCGCCTCGCCAGAACCGAGCCTCGCTCAGACTTCATCGCCGCCGGCGGCGCGGAACTCTCGGCCTGACCACTGTAGATGGCGCCCGAGGCGCCACCACGACTCGAGGAGCCCGCCGGCCAACCGGCGGGCTCTTTGGCTCGCGGATCAGGCCGGCAATGACTGCCCTCGAAGCTGCTCGAGCGCGTCGGCATACAGGCCGTCGAAGCCTCGCGAAGTCGTCGGAAACGCGTGGATCATCGACGCCAGCGTCGCGATCGGAAGTTGGGCCTGGATTGCGAGCACGACCTCGTGGATCGCTGCCGAGGCGTCCGGAGCCACGACCGACGCCCCGACCAGCGTCTGAGTGGCACGATCGACGACGATCGCCAGGTGGCCGAAGGCGGCCTCAACGGCGTAGCCGCGTGCGGTCGTGGCGAAGTCGGCGACCAGCTCGAAGGCGTCGACGCCCCCGGCGCGGGCCTGCTCGACGCTCCGCCCGACCGACGCGAGCTCGGGCTCCAGATAGACCGCGCGTGGGATGGCTCGATAGTCGGGCATGACGTCCTCGCCGAGGGCCATTCGGACGGCCAGCCCGCCCTGGTAGTGGCCAAGGTGCGTGAAGAGCTCAGGGCCCGCAGGGTCGCCGATCAGGTAAAGGCCGTCGCCCACCCGAAGCCGCCCATCGCGAGGGAGCGTCTTCGAGTCCAACCCGACCGACTCGAGACCCAGGCTTTCGAGCCCGAACGAGCGGCCGAGTGCCACAAGAATCCTCTCCCCTTCGACGTAACCGCCGTCGCTCAGCTCCACCACGTGGGCATCCCGGTCCCCTGCTCCGGGCCTCACGCGAACGGCACGCGCACCCATTCGGAGCTCAACGCCGTCGTCGCGGAGGATCCGCGCAGCAGCCTCCGAGACGCGGGCATGATCGCGGTCGAGCGGGCGATCGTGGGAGTGGACGAGGGCCGTCTCCACGCCGAACCGCGCAAAGACAGAGCCGAGCTCGACACCTGTCGCACCACCGCCCAGGATCACGAGGCTTCGTGGCAACTCCCGCGTCGAGGTGGCCTCGCGGTTCGTCCACGGCTGGGTCTCGGCCAGACCATCGATGGCCGGCATGGTCGACTGCGAGCCGGTCGCGACCACGATCGTGCCGGCCTCGAGCCGTTCGAAGCCGCCGCCGGCGGATGCCACCTCAACGAGCCCCGGGCCGACTATCCTGGCGGTGCCGCGATAGGTGCGCGCGCCGGCCTTCTCGAGTGCGCTGACGTGGCCCGAGTCGTCCGGCCAGTTGCGCCCCTCGCGGTTGATCATGTAGTCGCGTCGATCCGATGCGCGCTGCCAGGGGTACGTTCCGTGGCGGTGTTCGCTCGCGGCATGCAGCAGGGACTTGGACGGGACGCAGGCCCAGAACGGGCAGGACCCGCCGAATAGCTCGCGGTCCACCACCGCGACGGTCTTGTCGCGCTCCAGCGCCGCATAGGATGCCGCCTCGCCCGCGGCACCCGCGCCGATGACCACGAAGTCGAAACCATCCATCGCCTGCCACCTTTGCGCGCCCCCAGAGACCGGGACGAATGGTGCGATCATCCACCCAGTTCGAGCGGATCGTCGCGTGCGCCGATGCTAGCCTTGGGCCGTTCCGCAACGCGGGCCTTCAGGCTCAAGACCGTCACGCCGTGGAGGGTTACCGATGTTGTCTGGCATATCAATCTCCGGCATCTCACTGGGTCACAAGGGATCGGCCCCATCCCCATTCGACGCCCTCAACGGGCCGCGGCTGGCCGGCTCGCAAGGCAGCCATCCGCTTCATTCGGTCAGCGCCGAAGAGCTCCTCAACCCGTCCGACGGTGCGGTCGGTGGCGAATTCACGCTCGAGGCGCCGGCTCAGGTGGGCGACGGCATCACCGGTCACATCCGATTGACGGCGTATCGGGCGGTCTCGGCCCGCAAGGCATATCTGCGGCTCGTCGGCCTGCGCCTCGACGAGGTTCGCAAGTCGCAGGACCACCGCAACGCGAAGGGCGAGGTCACCTACACCGAGCACTGGGTCGAGACCGAGGGCAAGCTGTTCAGCACGGACGCATTCCTGGAACCGCCAATTCCCACCGAGCTTCAGCCCGGGGCGAGCTGGGAGGCTCAATTCGCCATCCCGGCCCCGCCGCTGGGTCCGCCGACGGCCCACCTCGGCGAGTCGATAATCGCCTGGGCTCTCGAGGTCAGGTGGGACGTCGCGATGGGCTCGGACCACTGGGCTGCGACGTATCTGCCGCTGGCCCAGCATCCGGACCTGATGCGCGCCGGGGTCGGCAAACAGGGTGGCACGAGCCTCATGGCCAGCGTGCAGGCGGGCGACGGGTCCATCGACGTCGTATCGCCTCTCCCTGCGCCGGCCGGCCAGGAGGTCGACGTCAAGGTTTCGTGGCCGTCGGCGCCTTCGGGCCGTGGCGCCCGGATCGAGATCCACCGCCGCACGAACGCCCCTAATGGAACGGAGGGGATCGTGGCGTCAGCGGACGTGGATCCCGCAACGCTGACGAGCGGCTCAGCCGAGGCCCGGCTGCTCATACCGGCCGGATCGGCGCCCTCGTTCGACGGCGCCGGCCTAGAGATCGACTACGTCATTCGAGTCCTGGTCGATCGCCAGTTCCGCGCCGACGCCGCCATCGAGCGCCCCCTCGGCATCGTCTGAGCAGACCGCCTGCCGGCCCGGCATGACTCGCGCCGGACGGCCACACTAAACTGATCCCGGCGACGCCGCTTGTGGCCCGAAGGGGTGGGCGGGCCTGGGATAGACGAGTTGCGCGCCGATACCTCTGTGAATGAGTGGCGCCATGACGTCGGACCGAGAGCGGGGGCGTTTATCCGATCTCCTTGACGATCTCGAGTTTCACCGCGCCTTCGGCGTGGCTGCCCGGCTGGATCGCGCAGCACAAGCCGAGCAGGAAGCGCTCAAGGCCGGCGAGATCGACCTTCAGATGCGGGCCCGCCTCGTCCAGGCAGACATGCTCCAGCGCACCGGACGGGTGACCGCAGGCGCCCGCATGGCGACCGAAGTCAACTGGTGGGCTCGCCTCCACGGCCCGCAGCCGCTGCTCGCCCGCAGTCACCTCGTCCTGTCGTCTATCTTCGAAAGCGTCGGCGACTCCTCGTCCTGTCTCGACCACGCGTTGCGGGCCGTCGAGCTCCTGGAAGACGGGCCGATGCGCACCCGCGGCAACTTCCTCGTTCGGCTGGCCGACGCGTACGCCGTTGCGGGATCGTTCGATCTCGCCCGCGAGCGATACGGCGAGGCGGAGCGCTCTTCGTCGCCATCGGCGACCCTGAGCGGAGGCTCAACGGTCTCAACAACCTGGCCTATGCGGAATACGAAGCCGGCGACGCGCAGCGTGCCGGACGTGCAGCCGAGGCGATGCGGAACCTGGCCGAGACCAGCGGCGTGGGGCTCAATCCAACCTTCCTGGACACACTCGCCCGCGTGCAAATGCTGCTCGGCGAATACGACGGTGCGGAGCGCACCCTGCACGAGGCCCTCGACGCGTTGGAGGGCGGCGGGAACGTCCAGGCAGTGACGCCAGCCGAGCTGATGCTCAGCCTCGCCGAGGTACAGCGCCGGCAGGGCCGGCTGAAGCAGGCGCAGGAGACCCTCGACCGGTGCCGGGCCATCTGCGTCGAGCGACACCTGACGGGCGTCGAGGTTGAGGTCCTGCGCGAGCAGGCCGAGCTCCACGCCGCGGCCGGCCGCTTCGACCAGGCCCTTGAGGCTTACAAGATCTTCCACGCCGAGCTCCTGAGTCTCAGCTCGAACAAGCGGGAGGAGGCCGCGCGAACTCGCCAAGCGATGCTCGGCACGCCTGAGGCGCGCGAGGCGGCCAGGCAGTTCCGACGCGAGGCCCGGACCGATGCCCTGACCGGGCTGTCGAACCGCCGCTTCGTGAACGAGGAGCTGCCGATCCGACTCAACGACGTGGTCAGCGGCCTGCCGCTGGTTGTCGCAGCCGTCGATGCCGACTATTTCACGGCCATCAACGACTCCCTATCCCATGCGGTTGGCGATCGGGTGATCCGCGACCTCGGCGCGCTCATCGAGACGCTCGCGATCGGCTACGCGGCTCCCAACGGGTCGCTCGGTTTCGTCGCCCGCCTCGGCGGAGACGAGTTCCTGGTGATCCTGCCCGGGCTGAGCCTCACCGGCGCGCTGGAGATGCTCGAGAGGATACGGGCCGCCGTCGAGGCGCACCCGTGGAGCGGCATCATCGGTGACCTGCCGCTTACCGTGAGCATCGGCGCAGCGGCCGCAAACGCCGGCGACACCGCGGCCGAACTGCTGGCCCGTGCCGATCGCAACATGTACGCGGCCAAGAAGGCGGGACGCAACCGCGTCGTGGCCGACCTCCGGTAGAACCGCCCGGGCAGTGCCGATCGCCAGTCTCGATCTAGCCACTCCGCGCCCCGGGGCCCGCTCGTCGGCCGTCGAGGATCGTCAGATCGAGACGGCGAAGACGGTCGGGGTCGGCAACGAGGTCGATTTCGACGATCTTCCCGCGTGTAATGGTGAATTCGAAGACGACACGCGGCTGTCCGCCCACGGCCCACACAGCTCCTGCAGCGCCATCGACCAGCGCCAGTTTCGCCGCCCGGGCGCGTCCCGAGAAGGTTTCGGCCACGGCGGCAGCGCCGCGGACCTCCGCCGATGCGCCCGCCTGCACGGCTGCGGTGTCGGCCCGGAGAACGGCGTCCGGATCCAGCAATGCGGTGAGCGCGTTGAAGTCGCCGTTGCGCGAGGCGGCCAAGAAGGCGGCGACGACTTCTCGCCGGCGGGCGGGATCGACGTCGTGAACCTCGGACCCTCCCTGCACGCGACGACGTGCGCGGCTCGCGAGATGGCGGGGCGCGTGGCTGGCTTGGTCTTCTGCCGCGATTGCTGAGCTACTGGCCGCGTGTCAGGCGCCCACATCGAAGGTGCTGACCGGGGCTTGCAGTGTCCCCACGGCCCAGGTGCTCGCCGCGGCCTGCTGCACACCGGCCGCCGGCTGATTCTGCGTCGCTGAAGTCCGGGTGGCCAACTGGGTTGCGATCTGGGTGGCCTGGTCCGCGGCGAGGTCGGAGTTCGACCCCTTGATGGCGGCCGCCAGGGCGCTGACGAGAGCGTTCTGGCTCACGCCCTGCGACGATGCGATCGAGGCGAGGCTCTGACCATTTTGGAGCGCAGAGCCGAGGTCGCTCGTGCTCAGGCCGAGCAGCTGGCTGGCGGCTCTCATCGCACCCCCGCCGCTGTGATGATGGTGGTGATGCCCGTGGGTCGCGGTCGTCCCGGTCGTGCCCTGGGCGGCCCCCGCTGCCGGCGTCGTGACGGGCAGCTGCGACTGCAGCGGTGACAACCCGGCCGCGCTTACTTGCGCGGTGTTCAACTGTATGGCTGATATCGCGTCCACGCACAGCTCCTGGCTAGCGGTCTTGTGCCCTCCGTAGGAAGTATCGGCGGTCGGGAGGGCCGTCAAAGCCCCGACCGAGGGTCAACGCCTAGGTGGAACGCCGGCTCTTTCGGCGGCTTGGCTGGGTCGGGCGGCTGCGACACGATGGCCCGATCGTGAGCCGGCGCGCTCTTGCGGCCTGCGTCCTCGACGACTCGGGCGGCCAGATGTTAGCTCGAAGCTTCCTTGGCTTCCGCTGCCGCGAGCCCGGCCAGGGCCGCGTTGACGTTGCCGCCGACGGACTTGAGGATCTGCATGTAGAGCGCCCGATCTTCAGGCTTGACGGTCGCAGGTATGCCCGAGACAGCCACGGTTGCAGCCGGCGTTGGAAGGGCCGCGGCCGGGGCAGGCTTGGCCGATGGACCGGCCGGCGAGGGCTTCTTTCCCGGGGCGGAGCTGGCTGCCGATGCCTGGGTTAGCGCAGTCGTCGTGGGGTCGATGGCTCTGACGTTCATGCTAGTTCGCCTCTGTACGTAGTCGTGGTATCGGTCGCCGATTGCGTTTCGGTAGCTGCGGCGGGCCGGAGCGCCACGACTCGAAAGCTCCCCGTCCGATAGAGTCGGCTAACCCCAGCAAGGTTCCGAGGCCAAGTCGATACGAGAGGGAAAGATTGGACTACGCACAGGCCATCATCCTTGGGCTCATCCAGGGTGTCACCGAGCTGTTCCCCGTTTCGAGTCTGGGCCACTCTGTCATCCTGCCCCAGCTTTTCGGCTGGACCAACGTCGTGGCGGCGCAGTCGGCCCCAGAGTCGTTCTTCCTCGCGTTTCTCGTGGGCCTGCACGTCGCGACTGCTCTTGCCCTTCTCTTGTTCTACCGCGATCTGTGGGTCCGAATCGTGCTCGGTCTGGTCGGCTCACTCTCGCGCCGCAAGATCGAGACCTAGGACGAGCGGCTGGGCTGGCTCCTGGTTGTAGCTACCGTTCCGGCCGGAATAGTCGGCCTTGTCCTCGAACATCCGCTGCGGGTCTTGTTCGCAACTCCGGTCGCGGCCGCGGGCTTTCTCGTCGTCAACGGCTGCATCCTGCTCGCCGGCGAAGGGGTGCGTCGTCGAGCCGCCGTCCGGGCCGTTGTTGCCTCTCACGAGAAGACTCCGTCCGGCGATCGACGCCTGGACACGCTCGAGTTCCGATAGGCTGGCGTCGTGGGCGTGGCGCAGGTCTTCGCCCTTCTCGCGGGTATCAGCCGGTCGGGGATCACGATGGTCGCCGGGCTGGTTCGCGGCCTCGACCATGAGGACGCGGTCCGGTTCTCGTTCCTGCTGGCCACGCCCATCATCCTCGCGGCGGGCGTCTACAAGCTACCGGACTTGCTCGGGCCGAACGGCGACGGAGTACGCGGTCAGGTCCTCGCGGGCAGCATCGCCGCGGGGATCGCGGCCTACGTCTCAGTGCGCTTCCTCAGCCGCTACTTCACCAGCCGGACGCTGATGCCGTTTGCGGCTTACTCCCTCGTCTTCGGCGGACTTGCGCTACTTCGGTTCGGACTGTAGAACCGGAATCCGGCCGACTGAACTCGACACGATGAAACCATCGTCAGTCCATTCAAAGTCGGCGGACGCGTCGGGAGGGTCCGGAAGCGTGTCGGACCCAAGCCCGCCGGGCCCGGCCCAGGGCCAAGACGCAGGGATCACCGGCGGTCATCCCAACTCGCGCCACTCCATGGGGTAGTCAGCCCCTACCGCCCGGGTAGCGCAGGTCGGGACTGACGGCACGTGTCATGGGGAGCCACTCGGCACAGGCTGGCCCGATCGACGGGAGATGTTGACGCGCGGCCCGCACCCCGGCCGCCTGGACCGCGTCGAGCCACTGGCGAGCCCTGCCCGTCCCGGTCCTGGAGGAGGACGGGCGATGGTGCGCCACTGGATACGCTGTCAGGTCAAGTTTGGCGAATGGAAGGCGTTCCGTGCCGCGCTCAAGGTCCACAACGACGATGCGGCGCGGGTGGGGCTCCCGGAGTATCGGGTCTGGTCCCAATGGGCCGGCCCGTTCGGCGAGGCGTTCCTCGAAGCCGAGTACGCCAGTGTCGAGGAATTGCGTACCCGCATCAATGCGGCCCAAAAGGACGACCAGTACGAGGCCAAGCTAGAGGCGCTCTTCTCTCACACCGTACCTGGCACCAACACGGACTGGACCCTCGAGTCGGAGGATCTCGGCTAGCGGGAGCGGAGAGAACTGCGGCGCGTTCCCCGGGGCACGTGATCGCGTACCCGCCGCTCCGTTCTGAAGGAGGGTTCGACTAATGGGACTCCTCGACGCGCTCAACAAGGTGTTTGACGTGTTCGATTGGGTTGACGACCCGATCGATGCGGGCCTGACGTCGGTCGAGCGGCACGCAAGAAGATCAGCCAAGAGTCCAACACCAGCCGAAACACCGGCTCCGGCGACGGTAGTTGGAACAGCTGCCCCGGCGACGCCAGTCGGAACAGCCGTGCCGCCGACATCAGCCCCGACGCCGGACATCAACGCCCAACAAACGGCAGCACCCGACCCGCAGGAAACGGCGCGGTGAGGATGGCGGAGCGTGCGGAGGGCCGCCTGGCACGCCTTACCTGACGTCTCACCCGAAGTGAGGCTGCCGAAGCGGCCATTGGGCTCTTCGAGGCTAGTGGAGCAATGCGACCTGAGTCGCCTGGAGCACGGCCTGCATGGCGGGATTCACCACGTCGGCTTCGTATACTTCCAGGAAGTCTACGTGCGCTGCCAGGCCCTGGTTCAGAGCGGCCTGCAGCGCTGCCACTTCGTCGCGCACCGTGCCGCCGGCATCCGCTGGCCCCTTCGAGGCGAAAGCGGCTGATCGCGTGGAGCGTTAGATCGCGTCGTCGGAGTGGCCACGCCGCCGTTGGCTAACTCCCACCAGAGTGCCTCGAGCTATGGCTAGGGATCCTCCCACAACACCATGGCTTGAATAGCGACGGGCGCCCTGGCCATCTGGCTCGCAGGGCGGTCCAATGGCGGTCCGCCTCGCCAGCTTGCCGGAATTGCGCTCGAATCGGGGCAATGCGTTTGCGCAAGCGAGTCCGGGTTGGTCGGACGCGCTGACCCAGGGACCAGGCAGGTGTTAAGAATGGCAACCGGATCAACTGCTAGATCCATCGACGACTACATCGCGGGATTCAGTCCCCAGACTCAGAAGATGCTCCAAGAGCTGCGGGCACTGATCAAGGCATCGGCACCCGAGGCGACGGAGACGATAAGCTACGCAATCCCGACGTTCGATCTGAATGGGCGGCATCTGGTGTTCTTCGCGGGCTACGAGAAGCACGTCGGGCTGTATCCGGTGCCCAGCCGGGTCGATGAGTTCAAGGCAGAACTCGAGCCTTACGAGAACGGTAAGAGCTCCGCGCGCTTCCCCATCGGCCGGCCATTGCCACGGGACCTGATCCGCCGGATCGTCGAATACAAGGTCCAAGAGAACGCCGGGAAGGCCACAACGAAGGTTGAGTGAACCGAGCAACCCCGGCCTATTCCGCCGGCCACGTACGCCAACACGATGGCTTCGTGGTTTGCGTCAGCAGAGGGTCGCCGGGTTTGGATGGGGCAATTAGACGCGCAGTGCTCATCTGCCGGAGTCTCGCGGCTAGCCTAGTCGCGCTTTCAGGAGTCCTTTAGGAGCCTGCCATAAGGTAAGAGCATGGCCGAAGTATCAGGACATGCCGTTACTTTCGACGATATCGACGCTCACGTTCGGGCGCTGGGTCGGCTCATGCCGAAGGGGCCGCCCGATTGGGCCCATCACGACCTGACGTTCGGTCAGCTGCGGCTTCTCTTCGTGCTCGGTCAGTCGGGGCCCGTCTCGATCGGCCAGCTCGCCCACATGATGGGCGTGACCGACGCCACTGCCTCCGAGTTTGTCGACCGCGTCGAACGGCGTGGTCTCGCCACCCGAAGCCATAGGCTTGACGACCGGCGCGTGGTCGATTGCCGGCTCAGCGACGAAGGAGCCAGCTTGCTGGCCGAGATAGCCGGTGCTCGGCGGAAGGCCATGCGCCAGGTCCTTGCGGTTCTAACCACAGAGGAGCTCGCCGACTTCGATCGGCTAATTCGACTCATGGCCGAGCGTTTGTCGGCCGCATCACCGTCGGCTCAGACCGAAGGAGGCACTCTCGTGGATTTCGGAACGCAACCGACGAGCCCGGCTCGAAATGCCGGCGGAGGACCGGCGTGAGCGGCACCGACGGCCTCGCTCTGGCGACTCGTGGCTTGCGCAAGAACTACGGCTCCCGCAGGGCTCTCGATGGCCTTGATCTGTCGGTCCCAACGGGCGGAGTCTACGGTTTCCTCGGGCCAAACGGTGCCGGCAAGACGACGACCATGAGGGTCCTGACCGGGCTGATCCACCCCGACGGTGGCACGGTCGAGCTACTCGGAAAGCCGTTCAGGCGGGGCGATCGGCATCGTCTGTTCGAAGTGGGGGCGCTCGTGGAGGCGCCAACCTTCTACCCGTACTTGTCGGCCCGCGCCAACCTCCGGGAGCTCGCGGCGTCCGGCGCTCCGGTCCCGTCGAAGCGGATCGAGGAGCTGCTCGATCTCGTGGGCCTGTGCGACCGCGCCGGCGACAAGGTCCAGGACTACTCGATGGGGATGAAGCAACGGCTGGGCATCGCCGCGGCGCTCTTGAGCGATCCGAAGCTCTTGCTGCTCGACGAACCGGCGAACGGGCTCGATCCGGCCGGCATCGTGGCCATGCGCGACACGCTCCGTGCACTCGCCTCCCAGGGCAAGACGGTCTTCGTCTCGAGCCACCTCCTGGCCGAGATCCAGGTCATGGCCGATACGGTCGGCATCATCGCCTCGGGCAAGCTTGTCCGCGAGGGACCGCTCAAGGAACTCCTGTCGATGCAGGCGGTCGTCAAGGTGCGCGTGCAACCGAACCAGGTGGACGCTGCCGTCGCGACCCTCGCTCCTCTCTTCGCGGCCGAGCGGCTCACTGAGACGGATCGCGAGGAGGGCTGGCTGACCGTTCACATCGCCGCCGATCGCGCGGAGGAGGTCAGCCAGAAGTTGGCCGGCGCGGGCATCTACGTCTCCGGCATGGAGTCGGGGACCGACCTCGAGATGCTGTTCCTCGAACTCACCGGCGGACAGGCTGCTGGCGGCGAGGGTTCGTTCGTAGGCCTCGGCGGTCCGGACAATGGCGCCGCGACCGCAGGAAAGGGAACCGCGGCATGAGGCTGTTCTTCTCGGGGCTGCGAAAGCTCGTCCGAAGACCCGCCAGCTGGGTCACCCTCGGGCTACTGATCGGCCTACTGGCGCTCATCATCATCGCGGTCGGCGCCACGGCGAACGAGCGCACCAACGTGACACGGGAAGCCGCTGCCAAGACTCTGGTCACCTTCCCCGAGGCCTACGACAGGCTCCTCCAGTTCATCACGGGGCTGGGCGGCCTGTTTGCGGTCATCTATGGGGCGGCGATCGCGGGCTCCGAATGGAGCTGGGGCACGCTCAAGTCGGCGGTGGCCCGGGGCGAGAGCCGCGTCCGCTACATGATGATCTCGTACGTGACCGTCGCGGTGATGATCGCCTTCGGGATTCTGCTCACGTTCGCCGTTGGTGTGGTCGCGGCGATCATCGGAGCGCACCTGGCCAACGTCTCTACCAGCGGCCTGGGCGATTCGGCGACGCTGAGCGATCTGCCTGGGCGGCTCCTCAAGGGTTGGGTCGCTGTCGTCGAAGAAGGAGCCCTTGGCTTCACCATCGCCACCCTGGCACGCAGCCAGCTGGCCGGCATCGGGGTAGGCATCGCCTTCTATTTCGGCGAGGGCTTTGCCAGCATCGTCCTGCCCGACATCGTCAAGTACCTGCCGTTCAGCGTCGCCAACGCCTCGCTCGTCACGGGCACGAGTAGTCCCGGAATGTTCGCCGGCGGCGCTAGCGGGCTTCCCGCCGACCAGGCCCAGGTGCTGGTGATTGTCTGGTTGATCGGGGCCCTGATGGTGGCCGCGGTCTTCTCAGATCGTGCCGAGATAGCTGGATAGGGCATCGTCGGGCGGACTGGGTTCTAGCGGCCGCGCCCGGACGCTCAACGAGATTGGCAAGGAGTTCAACGTCACCCGCGAGCGGATCCGCCGCATCGAGGTGAAAGCGCTGCGTAAGCTCCGCCACCCGTCCCGCTCCCGCAAGCTCAAGGATTACCTGGAGTAGGAGCGGGCGGTGGGGGCGAGGGCGACGCAGCACTATGACCTGGTCGTGTCGGGCGTGCCGCCGGTCGGGGTGGGTCGGACGCCAGAGTCCCACCGGATGCGGATTTCGCGGGTTTTCGCCGGCAGATGACGATCCGCTCTCAAGCGCTGGGAGCTTCGCTTGGCGCGGGAATCGGTCTCATGTGCGCTGCGCCACGGACCGGTCCCTAGGACGGCCCGCCTCGGCCTGGCAGGCCTTCTCGCAGCGCTTGCAGTCGCGAGCCGTTCCGCGAGTTCAGCTTCGCTGGGTCCTGCCGGGTCGATGCGGCAGCAAGCGCCGCTTTCGGTAAGTGCGGTGTCGGAGGCCGTTGGCGTCCGACACCCACGTGGCCTCGACCCTCCCGTCGGCCTCCAGGCTGTGCAGCGCCGGGTACAGGAGGCTCTGGTCACCCGGGTTCGGACCGGCTTCGGGTCGGGCCCCGGGCTCGGCATCGGTCAATCGCTCGTGCATCCGACGGAAGATGACCGGGCCGGTGAGGACCACGCCGTCGAGGTCCTCAACCGCGTCGAGCACCCATTGGCGCTCGTCTGCCAGTGACGACAGCGCTCCCGAGCCATCGCTGCGGTTCATTGCGGCGCCGTCAGCCAGTCCCAGGCCGACCCGTTGAAGGAACTGTTGCCGCCGCCACCGTCACCTATTCGGTAGCGGTGGCCGTCCGGACCCACAGCGGTCAGGACTACCCACCACGACCCGGCGTCTCGGAGCCGCTCGAAGTGGAAGACTGCCGAGAGCGAGTTGCCACTCAAGACCGCAGGCTGGATGGCCAATGGGGCCGAGTACCGCGTGTCGATGCCTCCCGGACCAGGTTCGTCCATCGGTAGCGCGCGCCAAGCCTCGAACCGGACCTCGTGCCAGTTCTTCAGGGACGGGGCGGTCGGCACCGCCGGGTCGGCGCCGACCGTGTCGTCCACCCGAGTCCCGCCCGAAGTCGAGTCCGATCCCCACCCTCCACCGGTGATGATGCCTTCCGGGAGCCACGCCGCCGGCGCCATCGGGGCGACAGTGTCGAGGTGGAGGTCGGACATCTCGAAGGACGTGGCCGGCAACGTCGCCGAGCCAGAGGCCGAGCCAGAGACGGACACCCCGCTGGAAACGACGAGGCCGAGTGACAGGACGACGAGGCTGATCGCTGAGACGATGATGGCCCAGCGGCCGACGTGGGGCATCGGTCGCTCGACCCGAACGAACGCAGCTGCGATCGCGACCACCGGGATGCACAGCTCGAGGGCGACGCCCGGCCAGCTTTGCGGACCGCGCATCTCGAAGATGGCCAGCCAACCGAACACGAGCGCGCCGGCGACGGCCCAGAAGACAGCCACGGTGCGGGGCGCGCGCCGGCTCAGGCCGGCCGAGGTGCGGACGGCGTACCTGGTCGCGACGGCGGCCGCCACCAGGAGAGTTGTGGCGTAGAGGAGAGAGTTGATTGTGGTCCCATCGTCGTTCGCGATGATGTTCGGCAGGTGGACGCCGGCGGCCGCGAGGAGGGCCACAACGGCGAACACAGCCAGGAACCCCAACAGCCCCAGCGCTATCCCGCCGAGATAACCGAGCACGAAACCGCCGCCCGCCGCAATGACCCCGCCGCCGGCGCCGGCAAGGAGCCGCCTGGTCGACTGGTGCGCGACTCGCAGCTGCCGGCCCAGTTCGGCGGGCGGCCCCAGGCGTCCCAAGGCCTCTCGGATGGCCCTCTCTGGCTCAAACCCTTCGGCTTCGAGAGAGGCCATCGAGTCATGTACATGATCGACGAGCTCGGCCCGCACTTCAGCGACATCGGCCGCCGGCAGCCTGAGCTCCGTGGTCATTCGGTCGAGGTAGGCGGATATCTCGTCAGCGCCAGTCTGCCCGGGCGTGACCGGGGGACCAGATTCGTCCGGTCTGTGGCCGAGTCTGCGTTCGCAGCGCCGGACCAGCGTGACCGCAGTGATCAGAAGCGCGCCCCCGCCGCCGAAGAAGCCAAAGGCGGGTAGCCAGTCGATTGTCATTGCTTCGGTCCCGCCACCGCACGGCTCATCCCGAGCGAGAAGGCCGCCCACTCCTGGGCGTGCGTTTCGAGCATCTCGAGGCCCGTCTTGGTGATCTTGTAGTAGCGCCGGCGCGGACCGCGATCGCTCTCTCGCCAGCTGGCCTCGAGCGCACCGTCCGCTTCGAGGGCGTGCAGCGCCGGGTAGAGTGATCCTTCGTTCGGGACGAAGGCGCCGCCACTGTTGTCGCGAATCCGCTGCGCGATCTCGTAGCCGTACAGCTCGCCTTCGCGAAGCACGGTCAGTACCAGCAGTGTCGTTGTCCCCTTGAGAAGTTGTCCCCTGATCCGCCCGGGCATCTTCGGCTCTACCTCAACTCGACGTATATCAGATAGTGATGTAGTGGAATACTAGTGATCTGAGAAGAAGTGTCAAGGATGGCCGTGTTGCCTTGTGACGGGCCCGGCTCTTAGGCGCTCTCGCTCACTCCCACCGAGCGGCGGGCAACGGCCGATGGCACCGCCGAGGAACTCCTGGGGCATACGAGCAGGCTGAGCCCGGCTGCCAGACCGAACTGCGACAGCACCTGAACCCGACAGTTCGAGCACGACATTCCATCGGTCAGACTCACCAACGCACGCGGTACCATCTAACCAAGGAGAGCGGATCATGCCGCTGTTCAGAAAGCCGGACGTCCGAAAGCTCACGGCTAGACGGGACGTCGCAGGGCTACGCAAAGCGCTGGGGTATCAACGGGACTGGCGGGTCCGCTGCGCCGCAGCAGAAGCGCTTGCCCAGGCCGACGTTCACGATGTCGAGCCTCTCCTCGCTCTCCTCCGCGACCCGGACCGAGGTGCGCGCAAGGCCGCGGCAGTGGCGCTCGGGAGGCTGCATTGGCAGCACAATGGGGCTCAGCCGGGAGCCGACTCGGCAGCCGCCGGTGAACAGGCCAAGCGCGCCCAAGTTGCGATCCCGGCCGTGGAGCCACTCATCGCCGTGCTCGGAGACGCCGACGCGGAGGTGCGTGCGGCGGCCGCGCTTTCGCTCGGCAGGACGCGCGACGCGAGCGCCGTCGGGCCCCTAATTAGCGCGCTGACAGATCACGAGGACGCCGTGGTCCACGCCGCCGCTAACGCACTCGGCCGAATCGGCGACGCACGCGCTGTGGAGCCACTTATCGCCATTCTGATGGACTCGCAACGCCAAGCTCGGGAGCTTTCCGCAGGAGCGCTATCTCCAGTGTGCGCGGAGGCCGCCGACGCGCTCGGCTGGATCGGCGACGCGCGCGCAATCGAGCCCCTGATCGCTACCCTTCAAGACCCGAACTTCAGGGTGCGCGAGCATGCCGCTGAGGCCGTCGGCCGTATCGGCGACGCGCGCGCAATCGAGCCCCTCACTGCCGCCCTCAAGGACCCTGACTGGAACATGCGCGAAGTGGCCGCCGCGGCGCTCGGCCAGATCAAAGATAAGAGGGCTCACCAAACCGTTCAGATCGTCTCGGGCGAGTGAACCGCGCAGCAGCGAAGGGTCGACGCCCGGAAGCCGACGGATGCGGGGAGGTCCGGACATGAAAGTACTCCTAGGAGTCGATGGCTCCACCTCATCTGACCGGGCGGCAGCTCTGGTGGCTAATCTCGCCTGGCCCACGGGTAGCACGATCGAGGTCGTTACCGCCTTTCCCGGGGCAGTCGAACTGTTCAGCATGCCGGGAGTCGTCTTGGCGGCGGACGTGATCCAAGAAACCGAAGACGCGATGGAGGCCGAAGCGAGGCGCATTGCCACCGACGTTGCCCGGCGACTCGAGGCACCTGACATCACGGTGCAGACGAAAGTTGTCCTCGGCCGGGCCGCGACGGCGATACTCGATCAAGCATCCGATCTCGACGCCGATCTCATCGTCCTAGGCAACCGCGGCCGCGGGCCGTTCGAATCGGTGGTTCTCGGATCGGTCTCCGCGGAGGTCGTGGACCACAGCTCCCGACCCGTGCTCGTGGCGCGACGAGATCGGATCGACCGCATCCTGATTGGCGAGGACGGCTCCGACAGCGCCGCCATCGCGACCAACACCGTTCGTGGCTGGTCCGTCTTCCACCGATGCGGCGTCCGTGTGCTGAGTGTTGCCGATGTCGATCCTCAGGGGAATGCCTGGCTGCGCGGAGCCGCTAGGGGCGCGGCGCTTGACGCCAGCATGGCGAAGGTCCACCAAGAGCATGAGGCCCTTGCCGCACGGACCGCAGCTCGTTTGCGAGCCACGGGCCTCCAGGCCGAGAGCCAGGTGGAAGACGGCAGCCCGGCGCATCGGATCGTTGAAATGGCGGTGAGCTGGCACGCCGATCTCATCGTCCTCGGCACCCACGGCCAGACCGGGCTCAAGCGGCTGCTCTTCGGGAGTGTTGCCCGAGCGGTCCTCTATCACGCGCCGTGTTCCGTCCTCATCGTCCCCGGACCGCACCGGTAAACTGCGACCGCGGCCAGGACGCAGTAGGCCGCGCAGCCGCGACATCGGTCGAGTCCCCAGTTTCTCGCGGACTCTTGAGCGTCTCCGCCTGCGGCGCCACGCGAGGCTGATTGAGCCAAGAGCGGACCGTACGGAAGCCCATGCCGTCGGAACAGCCACACCATGGCCTTTAGTCTCGGAGCGGGCCAGCAGGCACCCGGTCCATAGGACCCATAGAGAGCACCGGTCGCCGATGGTGGTGCTCGCGCTGATGTCTGACCCCTCCGCGCCGACTTCTAGTCTTCAGGCGCCGCGGCGCCGGTCGGGCTCAGTTGCACAGCCGACTCGTCATGGAGATACAAGCCTCCGCGGAGCCAAGACGCCCAGGCGGCAACAAGGGCCATGACGGCCGCCGCGACGAACACGATCGCGAGCCCCGCCTGGAGCGGGGCGGCGATCAGCTGAGGGAAGAACTCCTTGCTCGTGAGGATCGCAGCCTGGGACGCCGGCAGTGCGTGCAGGACCTGCGGTGGCAGCAGAGCGGCCATAGGGTTGTAGCCGAGCAGGGCCGCGAACAGGCTGGCCACCGGTGGCAGGTGCGAGATCTGCGACGCATCGGCCGCTGGGACGGCGTGGGCAGTTAGCCCGTTGTAGAGAGAGCTCGGGAGCGAGGCCGATAGGCCCGCGATCAAAAGCGAGAAGAACACGCCGATCGACACCACCGTCGCCGAGTTCTGGAACGTAGCCCGCATGCCGGCGGCCGCGCCGCGCTGACGGGCGGGAACGCTGTTCATAATGCCGGCCATGTTCGGCGAGAAGAAGAGGCCACCTCCAATGCCGCTCACCAGAAGCAGGCCCCCGAACTCCCAATACGGGAAGTTCACCGGTAGCAAGATCAGGCCAACGAACGACACAGCCGCGATCAGCATGCCTCCGGTGGCAAATGGCCGGGCCCCGAACCGGTCGGACAGATATCCGGACAATGGTCCGAATACGAGCGAGCCCAGGGTCAGCGGCAGCATGTAGATGCCGGCCCACAGGGGCGTATCGGCGAACGAGTAGCCGTGCAGCGGCAGCCAGACGCCCTGCAGCCAGATCACCAGCATGAAGGACAGCCCGCCGCGCCCGAGCGCGGACAGGAACCCGGCCAAGTTGCCGGCGGTAAAGGCGCGGATGCGGAAGAGGGCAAGATCGAAGAGCGGCTCGGCGACCCGGCGTTCGACCCAAACGAACAGCGCCAACAACACCAAGCCGCCACCGATCATGGCGAGCACGAAGGGGTTGGTCCAGCCCATCGTCTGACCGCCGTACGGCTGGATGCCATAGGTGATCCCAATGAGGAGCGCTGTGAGCCCGATCCCGAAGGTCAGGTTGCCGGGCCAGTCGATCCTCGCGTGTGTGACCGTGCCAAGCTCTTCGAGCCGCATGTACGCCCAGATCGTGCCGACCAACCCTACGGGCACGCTGACGAAGAAGACCAGCCGCCAGTTGATCGCCGCCAGGACGCCGCCCACCACGAGGCCCACGAACTGGCCGGCCAGGAATGAGATGCCGTTGACGCCGAAGGCGAGACCCCGCTGCTCGGGCGGAAAGGCGTCCGTCAGGATCGCCTGCGAGTTTGCGAAGAGGAACGCGCCGCCAATGCCCTGCACGAAGCGCATGGCGATGATCCAGATGGCCCCGGCTGGTCCGGTGAACGGCGTCAGGGCGAGAAGCAGCGATCCGACGGTGAAGATGACGAAGCCCGCGTTGTACATGCGGACCCGCCCGAACATGTCGCCCAGGCGCCCGAACGCCACAACCAGAACGGCAGTCACGAGCAGGTAGCCCATCATGATCCACAGCAGATAGCTGGTGCTGCCTGGGTCGAGCGGGTTCAACTTGATGCCGGCGAAGATCGCGGGCAGGGAGATGATGACGATCGAGCCGTCGATCGCCGACATCAGGACGCCGAGCGTCGTATTCGAAAGCGCCACCCACTTGTAGTTGGGGTCGTGCTTCCGCGAGCGCCTGTAGCCGTTAGCTTCAGCGGTCGCCGCAGCCGCCGAGCCATGGGTTGCCACCGCTCGCGCATTGCCGTCCCGGTGGGCCTGAGCCATTCAACCGTCCTGGTGGTGGCCGTGCAGGGTGCTTTGCACGTATTTCTGGGTAGGCGGCCGCGACTAGGCGCGGCGGCGGATCGGGTGGCTTGCTTTGGGCACTGCCGCTGCGCTGCCTGGACGTGCGCCGACTTCAAGTCTAGCTTTGCCGCTGCAGGCTCGCCGCGGGCCTTCCCCTTTGTCACGATCGAATGGTTATGAAAGGGAGCCCCACCACTGACAACGTTGGGTTGTCAGTGCAACCAGCACCGGGAGGCTCCAGACATGTTGTACGCGGGATTGGACCTGTCGCGCCAGAGGCTCGATGTGCACGTTCTCGACGAGGAAGGGCGAACGGTCGACGTCACGGCCGTTCACCCAGACGCGGACGC
>JBEKPB010000009.1:0-89069 GCA_049521175.1 Candidatus Limnocylindrales bacterium | reverse complement strand
CGGGCGTCGGGACGGGCGTCGGGACGGGCGTCGGGACGGGCGTCGGGACGGGCGTCGGGACGGGCGTCGGGACGGGAGTCGGGCTCGGGCTCGGGCTCGGTGCCGGGTTGATCACCAGGTTGGGAGCAGCGACTTCGTCAACGTGACCGTTGCTATCGACTCCTCGGAAATGGATCTCATGCGTCCCGACAGCGGGACTGGCTGTTGCGCTGAACCTCACGCCGGCGGCGTAGTCAGGCCCGTCGCCGGTCATGCCGATTGGATTGCCGTCGATGAGCACGGAGACCGAGTTCGGTGCTGCACCGTTGGCGTCGGTGAACGTGACGCTGAAGGAAATCGACGTGCCGGCAGTAGCGACGCTCGGTGAAACGACCGGATTAGTGAGCCGGATCGACGCATGGCCGACCGCGGTCCCAGCGGCAATGGCGAGTAGCAGGAGCGCCATGGACGACGCCACAAGCACGCTGATGTGGAGTCGGTTCCGGCGCGAGACAGTAACGCCCGTCATGTGTCCGAGAATGGGACGGCCGGGGGGACCGGGCAATGGTACGGCGGTCCTGGCACCCAGGACCCTTGCGTCGCCCCGGCGTCTGGGCAGTCCTGGCGGGACGGTTGTAAGGCCCCTCGCAAGGCAACCGAACCCATCGTCAGCGCACCGTTCCGACCGTTTCGGCCTCGTCGTCGCCCGATCGGCCCAACTGGCCCGGGGTCCGTTCGGGCGGTGCTCGCGCACACCGGCACGGGCCAGCGGTGACAGCTGGCAACTGGTCAAGGGACGTAGTCCTTCAGGCCATTCGCGGGGCTTGCGACCAACCGGCTCGGGACTTCCGGCCCGGATCGCGCGCCCATTGGCCCTACTCGCCGCAGAGGTCCATCCTGGAAGCTCGCACCAAAGACTGGATACACCCTCTGCAGGGCCACTCCGGCGTGGAATGTGTCAGCAGACCCGGCCAAGGATCCGGCCCAGCAGGGCCTCCACCATCACGAATGAAGGCAGCATGAGCACGACCTACTCCCCGCGTGACATCGACGTGGTTCTCCGCGACGGCTCGTCGGTACGCATCAAGGCCGCGCAAACCACCGACGAAGCAGGAATCCTCGCGTTCTTGAAGGGCCTGTCGGACGAATCTCGTCGTCTTAGGTTCAGCGCCAAGACGGTCGACCTCGAGGCCACCGCGCGGGTCTGGTCGGGCGTCGAAGACTGTCAGGACTGCTGCGTTCTGGCCGTCCACGGCGGAGAGGTGGTCGGGCAGGCGAGCTACGAGCGGATCGCGACCGATCGGGCCGAGGTCGGCTTCACGGTCGCGGATTCGTTCCAGGGCCGCGGACTTGGCACGCTGCTGCTCAAGCGGCTGGCCGAGGCCGCCGACGCCGACGGCGTCGCGGTCTTCGAGGCCGACGTCCTGGCCGAGAACAACAAGATGCTCGAGCTCTTCCGGGAGAGTGGCTTCAGCATCACGATGAAGTCCGAGCCGGGCAAGATCCGCATCCAGTTCGCGACCTCGTTTACTCCGGAGGCTCGGGCTCGCTTCGAAGCCCGGGAGCAGATCGCGGCGATGAACGCGGTCCGCGGCATGCTGGCGCCGCGGTCGGTGGCCGTCATCGGGGCCGGCCGCAAGCGCGGTTCGATCGGCGGCGAGGTCTTCCACAACCTCATGGACGGCGGCTTCAACGGCCCTGTCTATCCCGTCAATCCGGGCGCTGAAGTCGTGCAGTCGGTCCACGCCTACAAGTCGATCCTCGACATTCCGGGCCCGGTAGATCTCGCGGTCATCGTGGTCCCGGCCAAGCTCGTCATGACGGCCGCCAAAGAGTGCGCCCAGAAGGGCGTCCACGGCATGGTCGTCATCACCGCCGGCTTCGCCGAGACCGGCCCCGCCGGCCGCGAGATGCAGCAGGAGATGATGGGGATCGCCCGCGAGCACGGGATGCGCGTGATCGGCCCGAACTGCATGGGCGTGATCAACACCCACGACGACATCCGCATGAACGCGACCTTCTCGCCCAATGCGCCGATGCAGGGGAACGTCGGCTTCCTGTCCCAGTCGGGCGCCCTCGGTTTGGCCGTGATCGAATACGCCAACAGCCTCTCGCTCGGGCTGTCGACCTTCATCTCTGTCGGCAACAAGGCGGACCTCTCCGGCAACGACTTCATCCAGTACTGGGCCGACGATCCGGCAACCGACGTCATCGCCCTCTACCTCGAATCGATCGGCAACCCGCGCAAGTTCGCGCGCATCACCCGCCACGTCGGGCGCCAGAAGCCGATCCTCGTCGTCAAGAGCGGTCGCTCGTCGGCTGGCGCACGCGCAACGTCGTCCCACACGGGCGCCCTCCTCGGCGCATCGGACGTGACCGTCGACGCGCTGTTCAAGCAGGCCGGAGTCATCCGGACCGACACCCTGGGCGAGTTCTTCGACGTCGCCACGCTTCTCGCCA
The DNA here is from genome assembly GCA_049521175.1 of Candidatus Limnocylindrales bacterium. Classification (GTDB taxonomy): domain Bacteria; phylum Chloroflexota; class Limnocylindria; order Limnocylindrales; family CSP1-4; genus Fen-1039. The sequence continues at coordinate 86,630 of JBEKPB010000009.1, read as the reverse complement.
ACCAGCCCCGACCGAAGGGCAACCGAGTCGCAATCCTGACCAACGGCGGGGGCCCCGGCATCCTCTGCGCCGACGCGTGCGAGGCGGACGGTCTGGTCGTGCCGCAGGTTCCCGACGAAATCAAGGCGAAGCTGGCCGAGTTCCTTCCGCCCGAGGCCGGCCTCAACAACCCTGTCGACATGATCGCCGCGGCCCCGCCCGAGTCCTTCCGCAAGGCTCTCAAGATCCTGGCCGAGTGGGACGGCATCGACGCGATCATCATCCTGTACGTCCCGGTCCTCGTTACCAACCCTGAGTCGATCGCAGGTGGCGTCCGCGAAGCCGCCCTCGACCTGCCGCGCGAGATTCCACTCCTGGCGGTGTTCCTCTCCAGCGAAGGGACGCCGGCGACGCTCCGGACCAAAGGGCTCTCGATCCCGTCCTACCCATTCCCGGAGGACGCGGCCCGCGCACTGGCCCACGCCGTCCGCTACGGCATCTGGGCCGAGACACCGGAGGGCGTCGTCCCGCAGTACAAGGACATCCGCACGTCCGAGGGCAAGGCGTTGATCGCGGACGTTCTCGCCTCGCTCCAGGACGCCGGCGACGAGACGTCGCGCTGGCTCCTGCCGGACGAGGTCGCGAAGCTGCTCGACAGCTACGGCGTCCCGATGGCGACGTGGCGACTGGCAACGACTCCTGAGGAAGCCGGCGCCGCAGCTGAGGCGATCGGCGGCAAGGTGGCGCTGAAGGGCGTCGCCCCCAAGCTGATCCACAAGACGGAAGCCAAGGCCGTGGTGCTCAATCTCGAGGGCGCGGCCGAGGTCAAGCAGCAGGCTGTCGAGATGGCGGCTCGAATTGCCGCCCAGGGAACGAAGGTCGAGAAGTTCTTCGTCCAGCAGATGGTCCCGTCCGGCGGAGTCGAGATGCTCGTCGGCGTCGTCCACGACAAGCTCTTCGGTCCGGTCGTAGCCTGCGGCGCCGGCGGAACCGCAGTCGAGGTTCTCAAGGACGTCAAGGTCCGAATCACGCCTTTGACCGATCGTGATGCCCACGAGATGGTCACGTCGCTGCGCACCTTCCCACTCCTCGACGGCTTCCGCGGCGCACCGAAATGCGACGTTGCCGGCCTCGAGGAGCTGCTCCTTCGGGTCGCGGCGATGGTCGAGCAACACCCCGAGATCGCCGAGATGGACTGCAACCCGGTCATCGTCCGCCCCGAGGGCGCGGTCATTGTCGATGCCCGCATCCGCATCGAAGCCGTAGAGGATTGACGTCCTGCCGGCATCGCCCGGCACCGCCAGAACAGTGGAGGCCGCCTCTTGCCGAGGCGGCCTCTTCGTATCCGGAGATTGGGCACGCGCCGAGCCACGGCGCGGTCGCGGCCGGCGGTCCGAGCGCGGATTCGGGCCGGGCGCGGCGGCACGGCAGTGGCCGGCGGTGCCGGCGCGGGCCTCGACGGACGCTAGAGGGTCACCGCCTCGCTATCAGGAGACGGCCGTCGACCCAGCCCGTCCAGCCGTTCACGCCCCGCACTCGTGCCCAGGCGCCGACCTGCCCGATGACGATCAGCTCGACGCGCTCGGAGAGCATCGCCACCGGCGGGCGACGTGGATCGGGCACGTCCCACGCGGCCATGCCGCCGCGGGGCACGACGTGAGTAGGCGCCCAGATCGGAGGCGTGAACCAGGGAGCTGACACTGCAGCGACGGGAGCGGCCTGGGGCGCGGGAGCCGTGGACGCGGGCGTCGCGCCCGCCACGGGAGCGTCCGCCACGGGCGCGCCAGCAACGGGCGCGGCCGCCACGGGCGCGCCAGCAACAGGCGCGGGTGGTTCTTCGACAGCGGGTAAGACCTCAGTAACGACGCCAGGGGTCGCGGCCGGCTGCCTCGGGTCGACGGCCGGGGCCGCTCCAAGTCCAGGTGACCACGCTGGAGCACCGGCCGCCACAGTCGGATGGATCGCGGGCACCGGCACGAACGGGAGGGCTGCGATCTCGGCTCGGATCGAACGGATCTTGAGTCGCTGCGCGTCGAGCGAAGGATCCGACAGAGCGTCCGCCCGACTTCGAATCATGGCGTATTCGATCTGGGCGGCCTGCAGACGTCCCGTCGATCGGGCGCCGGCCGGCCCGCGAAGTCGACCGACGGCCGTTCGGGCCTTCCGCCGCGCCCAAAGGCTTCTAAGCGAGCGGATTTCGTCGTCCGTGACCACCCACGGATCTGGCTCGCCCGCAACGATCGAGCGGTAGTTGGCTTCCTCACTTCGCGTTGCGAAGAGGACGAGCAAGCCGAGCAGCAGCAGGAAGGGCAGGCCCTTGACCGTCCCGTATTCGATCCACTGGATCACGCTCGGGTTGGCGCCGCCCGTGGTCTCGAGGATGGAGTCCATCCACGGAGAGTTCCAGACGACATGCGCCAGGACGCCCGCCGCTATACACAACGCCGCCCCGATCACGCGTTTGGGCATCCCGGCGGCATGCTGCGTGACGAAGAAGGCGAAGCCGGTGCCGGTCAAACCGGTGAACAGGACGTGGCCGTACAGCCCACCGCCCACGACTCGGATGAGGAACGTATCGAACACCGGGCCGGACTGATCGACTAGTCCCGGCGCCGCCGCAACTGTGTTGATGAAGTAGGAAACATCCTCGACGACGGTGAAACCAAGGCCGACCATGGCGCCATAGACGAAGCCGTCCATGATGCCGTCGAACTCACTCGAGGCGATGAGGAAGATCGTGACGACGCCCATGAGCTTGAGCGTCTCCTCAACGCCGGGGCCAACCACCGCGGCTCCCCACTGGGTGGCGAAGTCGGGCGATGCGACCTTGCTCAGAACCGAGAGCCATGCCGAGTTGGCATGGGCCGCGAGACTCGTCGCGATCACTCCGCCCCAAACGACGGCCGCCGCCAGCAGGACCTTCGGCTCGCGTTCGAACAGATCGAGCCGGTAGATGACGAACGCGACCGGCACCGCGTACGCGAGGACGAGCGCCCACGACAGCAGATACGCCGTCATGAGGCTGCTCATCAGCGTTTGCTCCTGGACGAAGAGGTAACCACCGATCGCCAGCAGCGCGCAATACAGCCAGAAGGCGGGCTGGCGCGGCTGGATCACCGAGGCCTGCTTGCCCCAGCGCGAACCGACCGGAGGAGTCGCCGGAGGGATTGTTCCGGCCTGGGGACCGACGGCAACGGTCATAGCCCGGCTCCCAGACTCTTGAGCATGGCCGAGACATCGTCGACGATGGGGTCCAGCCCGCCCTGCGGCGCGCCGACGACGATCACGACCGCATTTTCGCCGACGACCATGCAGACGAGCTCGCCGTCGAGAATGCCCGTACGGCCGCCCGAAGCCACCGCCTCCTCGAAGGCGACGTAGGTCGTGTCATGACCTCCGATGGAGCCCTGGTGGGCGTCGCCAAAGCTGATCTGGGCCGACTCACCGCTCAGAGCCTGCTCCTGCTGGGGCAGGATCGAGGCCGAGTCGCCTGAATAGCCGGTCGAGACGACCTGGGCAACCAACACGGCATTGGCCTTCTGCAGCTCGATGCCGCTCGAGGTGTCGCCAGGCGTCGAGACGAGGACCCAACCCGGTGCCGCGGTTATGGTCACCGAGCCCCCAACCGTGACGATGCCGGCGCTAGGTGCGGCAATGACGGTGTCCAGGCCCAGGCCGCCCAGCACCACGGCGGCGATGATCACGGCCACGATGCCGCTCGGCAGCAACCGCGCCCAGTTGATCCCGGCGGCTCGCGGAGCAGGCGCGCCGACCACCTGGACGGCGCCCGGGGCCCACGGCGCCGCGTAGGCGCCAGGGACCGGAACGGGGGCGAGAGGAGCGGCCGCGGCCTGAGGGCTGGCCTCCGCGACGGTTTCGGTCGGCGGAGCGACCTCTTCAGCCGTTGGCATCGCCGGGGCGGGAGGGACCGCAGGAAGCGCCCGATGCGGCGCGGCGGGCGCTCCTTGATCGCTCGGAACAGCCCTGTCGGGAGGGAGATCGCTCATCGGTGACGGGTCCTCCGGTCCGCGGTGGTGGCGTCGTCACATCCTAAGGCTCCACCTCGCCCGGTAAGCGGCGGTTTTGCTTCGAGCGGCGGCCCGGCGAGGGCGTGCACAATGGCCGGACGCACCACGCGGAGGGGACCATGAACGCACCTGCGCCAGAGCGCTTCGCCCGCGATTCCAGGTTCGGGAGGGCCGCTGGCATCGCGGGCCTGCTGGTACCCGTCATCTGGGCCGCCAGCGTGGCGATCGAAGTCGCCCGCTCCAACGTCGGTCATTCGCTGATATCGAGACCCGAACGGTTCTTCAGCGATTCCGCCTGGCACTGGCCGATCGTGCTGATCGTCGGGGCGATTGTCGCCGCCGAGCTGGCGGTCGGCCTGGTCCTGGTGACGACCACACGGTCCGGGCGTCGAGGATGGCGCCTCGCCGCGACCACGGGCGCCCTGATCGTCTTCTGCGGGTTCGCGCGCTTCGCGCTGGCTCTGTTGTTGCCCACCGATCCGGGCGGTTACACGGTCAGCGCGGCCGCTGGCCTCGCCGCAAACCTGCTCGTCGTTGGCATGCCCATCTCGATGCTGTTCGCCGCGACGCTGGTTCGCCGCGGCAGCCCCGGACTAGCCTGGGCCTCCGCGGCAGTGGCCGTGGCCATGGTTTCGATCGCGCCGTGGGCGATGGTATGGGCCGCCCGGTCCGGTGCGAGCCAGCCGCAACTCCTTGCCGTGGAGGCCGTCGAGGGCCTGGCCGCAGCGTGGTCAGGTGCGGTCGGTGCCTGGCTTCTCGGCTGGCCGGCGGGGCTGGCTCACCGCCTGCGCACGCTCGCCATTCCCACGCCCGGCCCGAAGTCGGCCCTCGTCGTGGCACTGCTGCTGATCGCCGGGATCGTCAGCGCTTCTAGCCCGTTCGTCGATTCGTTCCAGACCGCCATCGTCGCGCAGCTGACCGGCCGAACCCAGGTCGAGCGGATCCATGCCGACGCCGTCGATCGGACGTACAGGGTCTATCGGCCGGCAAACGAGCTGGCGAATCCCGGTCTGGTGATCGTCCTGCATGGCTCGTTCGGCGGCGGGTTTCAGGCGGAGACGATGACCGGCTTCGACTCCCAGGCCGACCGGCTCGGCTGGATCGCCGTCTACGCCGACGGTGTTGCGGACGGCTGGGACGCCTTCGGCAGCGGACCGACGTGGGGCAAGCACCCGGGAGCCGACGATGTCATCTTCATTCGGGCGCTCATCGACCACTTCAAGGCTACCGATGGCGTCGATCCGAATCGCGTCTACGTCACCGGTCACTCGCGCGGCGGGATGATGACGTACCGGCTCGGCTGCGAGCTATCGGGCACGGTCGCGGCCATTGCCCCGGTCTCCGGCAACATGGCCACCGCTAGTGGCAGCGCCGACGTTCCGTGCTCATTGGCGGCGCCGGTCTCCGTTCTCGCCATCCACGGCACCGCGGACGGCACCATTCCCATTGCCGGCGGGAGGGTCGACATCATCTTTTCGCCAATGGCCGACGTGACCGCCCGCTGGCGATCCCTCGACGGTTGCGCCGAACCCTCCACGTCAGCCGTCGACGGGGTCGCCACGACGACCGTCTGGTCATGCTCCGGCGGCAGCACGGTATCGACGTGTATCCTGGCGGGCGGCTGTCACTGCTGGCCCGGCGATGCCTCCCGGATCATCGCCGACTTCTTCGTCGCTCATCCGCGGGTTACCGGCGGCGGCTGAGGCCAGGATTACGGGCTCGCGACTGGCAGGAGCTCGCCTCAGTCGGTCCAGAAGTCGCGATTCGTTGTGGAGTTGGGCTTGGGATCGGGTGGCCTGGCGGGCCAGATTTCGTACCTGAGCTGGCGGTATGGATCCGGGTTGAGCAACCCGAAGACCACGGCCACGAATGCGACCGAGTACAACGCCAGTTGCGCCGCAAGGACCGCGATCAGGCCGCTCCCCAGCAGGCCGGCGGCAATTCCTATCGCCCGACCGGTCCGGCCGAAGACCGCGCCGGCAAGATGTTCCAGGGCCTGGCCGCCGTCGAGGCTCGAGACTGGCATCAGGTTGAAGAGAGCCCAGCCCAGGTTGACGAACAGCCACAAGAAGATGGGCACGCGGATTGAGCGAGCCGCGTCGCCGGCGGCGAGACCGACCGCCAGCGTCACGACGCCGATAACCAGCCCCACGAGCGGCCCGGCAACGGTGACGACGAGCAGCTGCCGATCCGACAGTCGGGCGGCCGCTTCCTGATCGTCGGGCACGGTGAACCCGCCGAGAACCCAGAAGCTGATCGACGACTTGACGCCGTAGCGACGGAAGGCCAGCGCGTGGCCGAGCTCGTGGATCAGAAGGGCGACCAACCCGAGGACGACCCACTCAACGAGGAAGGCGCCGGTGAGGCGCGACAGCACGCCCACGACCAGCAACCCGACCACGATCATCGGCCCAACGGTGATCGGAACGCTCAGGACCTTGAAGGTGACACTCGCACTGTGGCCCATCCGAAACCCTTCGCTATCGAACGCGCCACCCGGTGTGCCGCTCCCGCCTTCTCAGGTCTGCTGAAGAAGAGTAGCCCGGAATGCGAACCAGGTGGTCACGTCGAGCCGACGGTCGCTGGCGGTGGGCCGATTGCGTCGTGAACCAGTTGGCTGGTCCTAGACTGGTACCGCAAACGGCCGCCCGGAGGGAACCGGCATGAGCGCTCGCAATCGACGGATGGTCACGCTCGTCCTGATCGTCGTCGCAGGCGTGGCGTTGTACGGAATCTGGCATCAGAGTCAGTCGGCGCCGGCCACGACGCCGGCCACGAGCCCGACGCCCATCGCCAGCCGCTCTTCTACGGCAAGTGCCGAGCCGAGCCCGACGTTGGTGTCCACGCCTGCCGCTGCAATCATGCCCTCCAACCCGGCGAGCCCACCGCCACAAGCGAATGTCGGTCGGACGGGCCACACCGCCACCGTTCTGGCGGACGGCCGAGTCCTGATCGCGGGCGGCCAGAGCGGCCAACGCTTCCTGGCCACGGCAGAGCTATACGACCCGGCCACGGGCAAGTTTGCCCCCACTGGCAGCATGTCGACCCCGCGTAGGAGTGCCACGGCTACTCGGCTGGCGGACGGGCGCGTCCTCGTGGCGGGCGGGGTCGGCGGCACCAGCTTCCTCGCCACTGCCGAGGTGTACGACCCAAAGACTGGCCGGTTCACGCCCACAGGAAGCATGGCGACTGCACCAGTGCTCGAAACTGCCACCCTGTTGAGGGACGGCGAGGTGCTCGTCGTGGGAAGCGGGGGCGCCAGTGACTCCCTTGCCACGGCCGAGCTCTACGACCCCGCAAATGGCACCTTCAGCGCCACCGGATCGATGACTGCCACGCAGAGGCTGGACACCGCCACTCTGCTAGCTGATGGCTCCGTTCTGGTCACGGGGAGCCTCTTCGACCAGTCCGTGCCTACCCATCGGCCGTCGGCCGAGCTATACGATCCGGCCAGTGGCAGGTTCAAGCCCGCTGGGCCTATGTCCGCGTATCGCGACAACGCGACCGCAACTCTGCTGAACGACGGCCGGGTTCTGATCGTCGGCGGATCCAACGACAGCGGCACGCCACTGGCCTCGGCTGAGTTGTACGACCCCGCAGCGAATGCCTTCTCTCCGACCGGGCCGAGCATTACGTGCGCCTACCAGTCAGCAACGTTGCTGCCCTCTGGACGTGTCCTGATCGCCGGAGGAGCCGGCGACACAGTCATCGGCGATCCGGCATACCGCGCTTCGGCGGAGATCTACGACCCAGCGAGCGGACGGTTCTCCGCGACCGGATCGATGGGGATCGCACGCAGGGCCCAGACCGCAACTCTGCTGCGGGACGGCCGGATCCTCATCGCCGGAGGCGAGGCTGACATAGGCGGCATTGGCCTAATGGACCCTTCAAGCACCAGCGACCTCAGCTCGCTCGCATCAGCCGAGCTGTACGACCCGGCAAGCGGCACCTTCAGCCCGACCGGCTCCCTGACCGCAACTTCGACGTAGGGCCGGACCGCACCCGTTGCGATGACTGCGGCGGCCGCTCCTGATCGCGTCCCGGGAAGGCTGGTAGGGGAGGGAGGACTCGAACCTCCAACCGAGGCTGTATAAGAGCCGTGCTCTGACCAATTGAGCTACTCCCCCGCCGGGGCAAGATCGTACACCAAGGGGCCGCGGTGGCAGCGGCCTGGGTCAGTCCACGCCGCCGCGGAGAAGCTCGATCTGGGGGCGATGCGGCATCGTCTCGGGGGTATTCGAAGCCACCAGCGCCACGCCGTCGCGGAAGCGTCGCAACTCGCCGTCCGTATTGAAGAAGCCGACGCTGATCCGGATCGCGTCGAGCGGCGGGATCGTTCGGGCGATGCACAGCGTGCGCTGCGACAGCTCCTTGAGCGCCGCCGTGGACTTCCAACGGGCGACCCGGAAAGTGACCAGCCCGGCCATGTTGTCGCGTGGCGTCAGGATCTCCACTCCCGGGACCTCGGCCAGCATCGACGACGCCTCGCCGGCGAGTCGCGCGATCCGCTCGTGGATCCACTGCCAGCCCACGAACATCGAGAGCCACGCCGTGCTGCGGGCCAGGCCGAGCACCGATGGCTGATGGTAGTTCGAGGCCTCGAAGCGGCGGGCGTCGGGCCAGGGCTTGCCCTCCCCCGCCAGATCCATCGATTCGAAGCTGAAGTAGCCGGCAAATGCCATGCGCGGTCGATCGAGTACAGACGGCGCGCAGTAGACGGCGCCGATGCCTTCGGGCCCGAGCAGCCACTTCTGCCCCGGGACCGCGTAAAAGTCGACGCCCAGGTCCTCGACCGAAACCGGGATTGCCCCGACCGCCTGGGCGCCGTCGACCGCCACTACCGCGCCGCGGGAGTGAGCCAGTTCTGCGATCTCGCGGATCGGGAGCCGCGCACCCGTGGCCCAGGTCACTTGCGAGAGTGACACAAGCCGCGTGCCCGGAACGATAGCCCGATCGAGAGTCGCGAGAACCGCCGCCGGATCGGCGCCGTTCCCGATGTCGGCGATCGTGAGCTCCACGCCGAGGCGATCGCGAATCGCCCATAGTGGCCCGAGCCCGCCGGCGTGCTCGAGGTTCGTGGTCACGGCCCGATCCCCGGGCCGCCAATCGACCGCCCATGTCGCCACGTTCATGCCGTCGGTCGTGGCGTGCGTCAGGGCAACCCGGCCCGGATCCGCCCCAATGACCGCAGCGACCGCTGCGCGTGCCTCGGCCATGCGCTCCAGCGAGTCGCGATAGTGGTTGAGGTCGGCTCGACCGGTGCGCAGCTCCCAGGCTTCGGCCTCGGCCATGGCGTGGGCGGTCTCCCTCGGCAGCGGCCCCGCGGTGCCGGTGTTGAGGTAGATGCCCGCGGCCGTGGACGGGAGCGCTTCCCGGATCGCCGGGATCTTTTCGTCGTCGGGAAGGAACGGACTCACCACGGTTCGTATGATATGCGGCAGTTCGTTCGGGCCCCGTCGAGCCACGGGGTCGTCACCGGCTCATCCGCATCGGGGCGCGGTCGGAACTGCAAGCGGGGTTGGTCATGCCCGGGTACAACGTCGGCGGTTACGCCAGGCCGGAGTTGCTGGCGACGCCCGAGTGGTTGGCCGAGAACATCGGTCGACCCGGCTTCGGCGTCCTCGACCTGCGCTGGCGCCCCGACGGCTCCGGCCGTCGTCTCTACGCGACCGGGCACGTTCCCGGCGCGATGTACGTCGACTGGCGGACGGACCTGGTCGATCAGGACGACGACAGCGACATCCTGCTCATGGCCGGCCCTCAGCGAGTGACGTCTACGCTGACACGTGCCGGTTTGGGCAACGGCATGGTGGGAGTGATCTACGACGACACCGACGCCTCGTACGCGGCGAGAGCGTGGTGGACGCTGCGCACCTACGGCTTCGACTCGGCCCGCATCATGGTCGGCGGGATCGAGGGTTGGAGGGCTCTTGGCCAACCGGTATCGACTGCAGCCGAGCTGCGGCCGCCGGCCGCCTTCACGCCGCGCCTGGAGGCCCGACTAAGACTCGGCGCTAGCGACGTCAAGGACCTCCTCGACTCGCCTGGCGTTCAGCTGCTCGACGCTCGCGCACCGTCCGAGTTTGCCGGCCATGCCGGCACGGGGCGCCGGCTGGGGCACATACCCGGTGCACTCAACCTACCTGCGTCGGCCACCACCGTGCCGCGGATCGGCCGGTTCCAGAGCGCGGACGAGCTGGTCGCGCTGTTGCGGCGAGTCGGCGCCAACCCGCGGCGCCGGCTGGTCTGCTATGACTCGGCCGGGATCGGTGCCTGCAAGCTGGCCTTTGCGTTGACCCTGATCGGGTGCGACGACATCGCCGTCTACGACGGCGGCTGGGCAGAATGGGGCGATCGGCTGGATCTCCCGGTTGAGAGATAGCTCGAAGAACTCGATCGCGCAGGCCACGCTACCAGGGGTTTTGGGCGCCACCCGATTCCGGTCCGAGCGGCGGCTCTCGCAACCATTTGACCGTTGCCGGGACCGCGACATGCGCGCGAGCGCGGTTCACCACCAGGAAATCGACATCGTTTGGCGATTCAGCGACGCTGTAGGCCCAATATCGGGCGGCCGTGACTGGGACAAATCGGTCGCCGAAGGCGTCGAGGGCCTGGTGGAGTTCCGATTCGTAAGGCAGATGGATGAGCCCTTCGATCGTGAACGGCGGAGCCAGCAAGATCGCCTTGACTGCCTGCTTCGGCGTTCGCGTCTCCCCTCCGGCTTCGGAAGGCCCGCTCGAATGCACGAACAGCACGTCGCTCAGCTGGACCTGTGACACGCCCGGACCGGCAACGACTCGGCGCGACCCCAGCTCCATGAACCTGGCGTCGAACAACACCAGGTGCGTCGCGTCGGGCTCGTTGACCACGTCCGTCAGCCGGTGGACCCTGGTCCGCAGGGTGCCCTGGATGATGAGCTGCGCAGTGACGACCGTCAGTGGAAGCTCTTGGGGCGGATTGAACGAACCGAACATGGCGGCAGGATAGCGGGCCCGCGATCGATCACCGATGACCCATCCGGCCCTCTCGGCGTAGCCCGATCATCCCGTCCGGGGGACCCGACGCCTCAGCCGCCTGGGCAGCCGGCCGCGAGGCCTCTCAGGCCATTTCAATCGAACGCCGCTGCGAGGCTCGGGCCTCGGCCGTAACCAGGTACTCGGCGCCGTACTGGAGCTCGCGGTGCAGCCGGTCGACGTTGGCAAGGGTGTCGATCTCGGTCGGGCTCTTGTCCGGCCTGAGCCCCACGATGCGCGGGAAGCGGAGGGCGAAACCGGACTGGTGGCGATTCGAGCGCTGGATGACGTCGAACGCGACCTCCACAACGATCGCCGGCTCGACCTGCCTGTAGCGGCCGAACTGGTGGATCGTGTGGGCTTCGAACCAGCGGGTCATCGTCGCGATCTCCGCATCGGTCAGGCCGGTGTAAGCCTTGCCGATGGTGACGAGCCGATCCGCCGCCTCGTCGCGGACCGCAAACGTGTAGTCCGATAGGACGCCGTGCCGTTTGCCGTGGCCGACCTCGACTCCGACCACGATGCAGTCGAGCGTCGCCAGGGCTCGCTTCATCTTGAGCCATCCGAGACCGCGGCGGCCCGGCGTGTAGCCGCTCTGCGGGTCCTTCACCATCAGGCCTTCGTTTCGCCGTGCGCGGGCCTCGTCGAAGATCCGATCCAGCGCCGTCACGGAATCGGCGGTCACCAGGTGTGAGAGGGCGAACCGGCCGCCGGCAGCGACCGTCGGCAGGCCCAGCGACTCCAGGCGGCCGCGGCGCTGGGCCAGCGGAACTCCGAGCAGGGGAGCGACCGCCGCGGACGCAGCCCCATCGCGAGCGAGGGCCGGGTCGGCGGAGCGCCCGAAGGAATCCGCATGGGCGCCATCGACGACGTGGTAGCCGTTCTGCTCGGCACCGATCCCGCCCGACGACCGCGGCCCGATCGCCAGCACATCGAAAGCCACGTACGCCACCGGAACCTCGACCTGGAGCTCGGCTGTGGGTTCCTTGCGGCCGAGCCGCGCCTGGAGGGTCAGGAATGGCAGGACATGGCCGTCGGCGTAGGCGAGGATCTCGCCGTCAAGCACGCCGTCCCAATCGAGCGGCCGGGCCGCATCGACGATCTCGGGGAACTGCTCGCTGATGTCGTGCAGGTCCCGGCTGTACAGCCGGACCTCGGAACCGCGGCGGTGGAGCTGGGCCCGGATGCCGTCGTACTTGTCCTCGACCCAGACGGTCGGCCCGAGACGGGCCAGAATGTCGGCCGCGTCTTCGGCCGGCGACGCCAACATGAACTTGATCGGGTGCATGAGCCGGAGACGGGCCTCGTGGAGTCGATCCTCTTTGGCGAGAACCGCCGTCTCGCCCGTGTCGCCGGTCAGCATCAGAGCCACGCCGACGGCCGCCTGGGGGCGGGCAAACGCCTCGGCTATCGCCGCCTCCAGCAATCCCTCGCGGAGCCCAATGCGCAATTCGCCGGTCAGGACCTTGACGACGTACTTTGCAGTGAGCGCGTCGCAGCGCTCGAGGAGCTCGGCGAAGGCCGCCGCCTTGAGGGCCGTCCCCGGCGCGGCCTCGATCGCGGAGAAGAACTCGGCCACCTCAACGAGGCTCGGCGATTGGGTCGGGTCCGGGGTCTCGACCCTCCCGGCCAGCACGTCGGCCACGGCCTCGCCGAGATCGGACGATCGATCGTAGGCCTCACCCAACGCACCGGCTGGGGATCCGGAGAGCTTGCTGACGACCGCGGCGACGGCCGCCCAGCCTAGGCCGACGGCCCGCTGATCGGCCTCCGCGAACGGTCGTCCGGCGAGGAACGTCGCGGCCACGCGCAACTCGGCCACCGGCAAGGTTGCCAGATAGCGAGCGAGCAGCGAGGTCTTTTCCGAGGTGCGAGTGGTCCCGGCGACGCGTTCCGCCAACTCGCTCCAGCCGCGCATGGCGGCGATGGTATACCTTCGCTTCGTGAAACCTGCTCGACGCACCTCGCCCGATCCGACACGGCGAACCGGAGCCCGAGATGACCGCTGCGCCTGAGCGCGAACCGTGGCGACCCGAGACCATCCTGGGCCGGCTGGTGGTCCTGCGCCGCCACCGTGCGGAGAACCTCAACGCATTCACTCGCTGGTACTCCGATCCGGAGGTGGCGCGTTTGACGCGCTACCAGCGGTCGCCGCTGTCGCATGACGAGGTCCAGCGCTTCTTCTATTCGCGGATCATGGGCTCCGACTTCCTCGCCATGGCGATCCACGTCCGCGACACAGACAGGCTGATCGGCACGTGCGCGTTCAGCCAGCTCGACGGCGAGAACGGTTCCACCCTCTACCACATCACGATCGGCGAACGAGAGGCCTGGGGAAAGGGCTACGGGACCGAAGCCACGGAGTTGATGGTGGCCCACGCCTTCACGCGACTGGCCCTGCATCGGGTCGCGCTGTCCGTCTTCGAATTCAATACTCGGGCGATCCGTTCATATGAGAAGTGCGGCTTCGTGGTCGAGGGTCGGGCACGACAGGCGATCTTCCGCGACGGCCGATTCTGGGACGAGATCCACATGAGCATCCTGGCCGAGGAATGGGAAGGCAGGCACCGCCGGCTGACGTGAGGCGGGCAAGGAGCGCGCGCCGAAGTGGCGCAGTCGGAACCAACTCACTCGGCCGACTGAGACCGTCTGATTGCCCGGCTGACCGACGAGCGTCTACGCGATGCCGGCAGCGGCAGCGGCGGCCTGTTTCGCCAGATAGGCGTCGATGATGCCCTGCAGCGTCGCCGCGTTGAGCTTCTCCAGGATGGCGGCCTCGGCCGCGTAGAAGACGTCGTGTACGCCGCATTCGCCATCCTGACCACACGCCGTGCCACGCATGACGCAGATCTGGCGATGAGGATCGCCCTCGACCGCCTCGATGACCTGCAAAATCGTGACGCTGTCGGGCCGCGCGGCCAGCTGGTATCCACCAGCTCGACCGGGATGAGCGTGCACGAGCCCGGCTCGCGTCAGGTCGCCCATTATCTGGGGCAGGAAACGGGGCGGGATCTTCATCTCTTCGGCGATCTTGCGGCTACTCACCAGACCGGCCGGAGCCATCGTCAGCGCCAGCATGGCCCGGATCGCGTAGTCGCTTCGCTTGGTCAGATCGAGTCGCATGTTCCAAACAGTATCGCTTCGACATCGATAGGCAACCCCTGCCGTTGGTCCCGCCTCCAAGTGACGGCCGGCCGAAAATACACCGAATTAGGTGCATATTCCGGCCGAGTCCCTCCGGCGGCCCCCGGCGACCGCCCCTCCTTTACCCGATCAGGTAGGTGACCGTGACCTGGACGACGATGTCGGTCGTGCCCGTCTGGATCGGCGTCGAACCCGATGCCTTGGCTGCATCGAGGGCGCCCGAGTAGTAGATCGGGGTTGGCTGGGTCGTCGTCTCGGTTATGGCGGCAACGCCCTTGACCGCAACGCCGGCGGCGGATGTGAGCGCATCGGCCTTGGTCTTCGCGTCTTTCATGGCCAGCTGGCGAGCCTGGGCCTGGACCGTCGAGGGATCGTCTAGGCGGAAGCTGATGCCACTGATCGTAGTCGCGCCGGCCGCGACCGCGTCATCCACAACCGAAGCGACGGACTTGAGGTTCCGGACGGTGACCTTGACCGTATTGGTGAACTGCTGGCCGACGAGTTTCGGGGCGGAGCCGCTGGAACTGTAGTCGTAGACCGGGCTGAGACTGAGGTTCACGGTGACGATGTCCTTGGCGGCGACCCCGTTCTTCTCGACCGCGGCAATTACCGCATTCATCGAGGTGGCCGCGGCAGACTGGGCTTCGGCAACGGTCGGCTTCTGGACCATCACCCCGATCACGACGTCCGCGACATCCGGAGCGACGCTGATTTCGCCCGTGCCCGCGACTGTGACGGTGTGTTCGGGCGAGGCTGAGGCATCGGCGGCGAGGGCGGGATGGCCGCTCAATATCGGGCCGATGATGATGCCGATGAGGAGGCTCGCAGCTGCGGTCACCGCTATCACGCGACCAAGCGTGATCTGATCGGAAAGGCGTCGAGCCCCCCGATCGCCGCCCGAAGTCGAGCGGGCGCCCTCTATGTCCGGGGGTGAACCCTGGTCGCGTTGGGCGTTCGACGCCTTGTCGTTCATCCTCGTCTCCTTGTGACCTGCATGGCTTGTACGCGTGTATCGACGCTCGCAAGTCGCGCCTGGTTCCCGTCGTGCGTAGTTCCCGCCGGGACGCGGTGATCAGCCGCTACGATTAGCGCTGTGAGTGCGAGCGAGCTGAACCCCTGGCATCGCGTATCGCGACGCGTGGCCTACGAGAACCCCTGGGTCGAAATCCTCCACGACGACGTCGTCCGGCCCGACGGGCAGCCGGGCATCTATGGCGTCGTCCATTTCCGGCACCTGGCTATTGGCGTCGTGCCGGTCGACGCTGACGATCGTGTCCTGCTGGTGGGCCAGTACCGCTACACGCTCGACCACTATTCGTGGGAGATCCCAGAGGGCGGCGGCGACCTCGACGAGGAACCCGAGGCGGCCGCCCGCCGCGAGCTGGTCGAAGAGACGGGTTACAGCGGCGGCCACTGGCGGGAGTTGTGCCGGGCGGAGCTCTCCAACTCCCTCACCGACGAAGTGACGATTCTGTTCGTGGCGAGCGGCCTCGAGCCGGGCCCGTCATCGCCCGAGGGGACGGAGCAACTCCAGTTGCGCTGGGTCCCGTTCGTTGAGGTGATGGCCATGATCCGCCGCGGCGAGATCGCCGACGCCATGACGATCCTCGCGATGCAGCAGCTCGCCCTCGAGCGCGCGACCGCGAGAGGCTGAACGGCAGGGGGATCTACCGGGCCCGCCCGGTGGTTCGGGTGATGCGAAGGCCGCCGGCCGGGACCGCGAACCGGGACCGATGTATGATCTCCGAGCATTCACACTGCATACGGATTATGCGTTGGCCCCGCTGCCGACCTATCGGCAGGGGCGGTAGTGAACCGGAGGCGCGCTATGGTCGAGCCCAGAGCCGACAGTCGTGACCCCCGCACTTCTGCGCCCACTTCCGCCCATTCCGTGGCGAGGCGCGACGAGGAAACCCCGTTCGTCAACCTGCGCGACCCGGCCCACGCCATCGGCTCCGACGGCAAGCCGGCCGTAAGCCGCCGCGCGCCCATCTGGCAGGACGTTCCCGACGAGCGCTGGAACGACTGGCGCTGGCAATTGTCCAACCGCGTCAGCACGGTCGAGGAGATCGGCCGCGTCCTGAACCTGACCGACGATGAGCGCGCGGGGCTCTCATATACGGACAAGTTCCGGGTCGACATCACGCCCTACTTCCTGAGCCTGATCGACCCAGACGACCCGAACGATCCGATTCGCCGCCAGGTCATCCCCACAGACTGCGAGCACGAAGCCTTTACGGCGATGATGGAGGACTCGCTGGCCGAGGACCGCCACTCCCCTGTTCCGGGGCTCGTGCACCGCTACCCGGACCGCGTCCTGATGCTGGTCACGACCCAGTGCGCCAGCTACTGCCGTTACTGCACGCGGTCGCGGATAGTCGGCGACCCCTCCCAGAACTTCAATCGCCACGAGCACGAGGCCCAGCTCGAGTACCTGCGCCGCACGCCACAGGTCCGTGACGTGCTCATCTCGGGCGGCGACGGTCTGATCCTCGCCCCCAAGCTGCTCGAGTCGATCATCCGCGGGATCCGCGAGATCCCGCACATCGAGATCATTCGTATCGGCTCGCGCGTGCCGGTCTTCCTGCCGCAACGCATAGACGACGAACTGTGCGAGATGCTGGCGAAGTACCACCCGTTGTGGATGAACCTCCACTTCAACCATCCGAACGAGCTCACGCCCGAAGTCGCTCGCGCCTGCGACAAGCTGACTCGGGCCGGCATCCCACTAGGCAATCAGTCGGTCCTGCTGGCCGGCGTCAACGACTGCGTCCACATCATGCGGGCCCTCGTGCACAAGCTCGTCGAGTTCCGGGTCCGGCCGTACTACATCTACCAATGCGACCTGGTCGAGGGCTCGGGCCATTTCAGGACTCCGGTAGGCAAGGGCGTCGAGATCATGGAGGGCCTGCGCGGCCACACCTCCGGCTACGCGGTTCCGACCTACGTCGTGGATGCACCCGGCGGCGGCGGCAAGATCCCGGTCATGCCCAACTACCTGATCAGCTACTCGGACCACAAAGTGGTGCTGCGCAACTACGAGGGCTACATCACGACCTACGAGGAGCCGGTCCAGTACACGCCGCACGACAAGGCCAGCTGCCAGTACTGCCAGCATCCGCGCTCCGAGCCGGGCCAGGGCGGCATCGAGGGCCTGCTCGACGGCAAGCAGATGTGGATCGCGCCGTCCGGCTTCGAGCAAGCCCATCTGCGCGGGCGGACGGAGCCGCATCGACTGCAGGATCCGGCGAAATGGGTTCCCTACGGGGTCGGCGCCATCGAAGGTACGGCTGGGCAGCCGTTGGGCGAGCTGGAGGCCGGCTCGAACGAGCCTTCCCCGGTGGATGCGGTAGCCGGGGGCACGCAAGGCTCCGCAGTGCCTGAGACCTCCGACCCCGCCGAAGCGCCACGCGCCAAGGAGCCCGTCTTCGAATACGCGCCCGGCGAGGAGCCCCGCCCACGCGAGGGCGACCCCACCGGCTGGTCGAACGGCGAGCTGCTCTAGCCCCACGCCGTCGCGCGGCTCGTCCTGACCCCTCGTCGTCCGCGCCTCAGGGGAAATTCCCCGTCGCGCCGCCGGATGGGACGCGTACCATCAACGCCAGGCTCCGTCGGAGTGCGCTGAGGGAGGAGCGAGCGCGATGATCGACACGTGGCCGCCCGAGGGAGGCAGCCCTATCTTCATCCGGGGATACCGTGGCAAGACCTACGAAGACGTAATCGAGGCCTACCATCGCGACACCGTGCTGCTCCATCTGCAGGGCTACGAGCCGGCCGGCCAGCACTACGTCGAAGGGCGGTGGGCCGTCAGCGCGGCGGTGGTTGCCACACTGCTCATACCCGTCCTGATAGGCGTATTCCTATGGTTCTACATGCTGGTCTCGCGTCCGACCGGAACGCTGACGGTGACCTATGTGCGGCGCGAACGGTCGGCTGGGGGCTCGGCCGGAGTGGGCTGAGAGGGGCGCCATCGTCATCGCGGGCGCCGAGCCGGCGGACGGCGGAGGCCGGATGCCGTCGTTACCCGACGTTCGCAGAACGCCAAACCGTGGGCAAACCAACGGGCGCCTCATCCGCGGGGAGCAGCGGCGATCCTGCGTGCGAGTGATGCACAGACGGTGGCGCCGGGGGTACCGTGCGACCATGCAACGCGTACTGGCAAGCCGCCGTCCCGGCTCCCGGCGGCTCAAATGGAACCAGGACTACGCCGACGTGGTCATGGCCGTCGTCCTGACGGCTGCCGGCCTCGCCCTGGCCGACCTCAACAACATCCATCTAGACGCGATCAGCGTCTCACTCCTCATCCTGCAGACCCTCCCCATCGCCTGGCGCCGCCGGAACCCGATGAGGGTCCTGTTCTTGGTGGGTTCGGCGATTACGGCGTACAGCCTGCTCGGCTATCACGACTCGAGCGCCGGGCTCGGAGTATTCGTGGCCTTCTACACCGTTGCCGCAAACGAGCCGCGACGCCGGGCCACGATCGCGGCAGCAATCACGGCCTGCGGCATCTTCATCAGCTTCGCCGCTTACGCCGCGTTTGATTCGATGTCCGGTTGGACATCCAGCCTGACGTCGACCTACCTCTCCTTCGGGCTGGCGTGGCTCATCGGCGACAACCTCCGCGTCAGACGCGCATATACCAGAGAGCTCGAAGAGCGGGCCGCCGAGCTGGAACGGGAGCGCGAGGAGAAGGCCGCTCAGGCTGTGACCGAGGAACGGGCCCGCATTGCTCGCGAGCTCCACGACGTCGTCGCCCACTACGTCAGCGTCATGGTCGTCCAGGCGGCCGGCGCCCGCCGCATCGCGGACAAGGATCCGATCGCCGCGCGGGGCGCGCTCGAGGCCGTAGAGGCCGCGGGCCGGACCGCTCTGGCCGAGATGCGCCGAATGCTCGAGGTCCTGCGCGCGGACGATCCCGGAATGGGCCCGCAGCCGGGTCTGGGCGAGCTCGAGCGGCTCATCGACAACGTTCGTGACGCCGGCCTGCCTGTTGAGCTTTCGATCGAGGGGGGCGCGTGTTGCCTGCCGGCCGGGATGGACCTGGCAGCGTATCGCATCGTGCAGGAGGCCCTGACCAACTCGGTCAAGCACGGCGGCAAAGCCGCTGCCCGGGTCACGATCCGCTACACGGCCGACACCCTCGAGATCGAGGTGACCGACAACGGGCGCGGTGCCGCGGCGCCCCTCCTCTCCTCCGCAGACGGCGGCGGCCATGGCCTGATTGGCATGAAGGAGCGCGTTGGGCTCTTCGGAGGCGTTCTCGAAGTCGGGCCGGTCCTCACCGGCGGCTACCGAGTCTTCGCCCGGATGCCGATAGAGGCGGACGAAGGCGCCAGGGCTCGATCGGAGCGCGAGGCGTCGCGCGCGGCCATCGAGGAGTCGGCGGAGCGCCAGCGTGAACAAGAGCATCGACCCCATGGCCGGGCAGCTGCTCCGGCCCGACCGCGAGCCGTTCCACCGTTGATGGTCCGCGTGGTTCCACCACGGCATGCGGAAGGCGAGCGGCATCACGGCCGCAGAGAGCAAGAGGGCGAGCTGTGACGACGATGACGCGCGTGCTGCTGGTGGACGACCAGCCGTTGCTCCGGACGGGATTTCGAATGATCCTCTCGGCCGAGTCCGACCTGATGGTCGTCGGTGAGGCAGGCGACGGCGCCACGGCCATCGAGCTGGCCCGCCGTCTCAAGCCCGATGTCGTCTTGATGGACATCAGGATGCCGGGCATGGACGGGATCCAGGCGACTCGCGCCCTGGCCGGACCCGGAGTGGAAGAGCCGATGAAGGTCCTGATGCTGACCACCTTCGGGCTCGACGAATACGTGGTGGAGTCGCTGCGAGCCGGCGCGAGCGGTTTCTTGCTCAAGGACGCCCCGGCCGAAGACCTGGTCGAGGCGATCAGGATCGTGGCCGCCGGCGAGGCGCTTCTGGCGCCGTCGGTCACGCGCCGTCTTCTGGACCGCGTCGCCAGCCGGCTGCCACCCGCGAACGAGGACACCATCCCGGCTCTCTCCGAGCTCACCGATCGCGAGATGGAGGTTCTCAAGCTAATGGCGCGCGGTCTCTCGAACGCCGAGATTGCCGAGAAGCTGGTGGTCTCCGAGACGACGGTGAAGACCCACGTTTCGCGCGTCCTGGCCAAGCTGGACCTCCGCGACCGCGTGCAGGCGGTGATCCTCGCCTACGAGACCGGTCTCGTCTGAGCCAATCCGCCAGGGCGGCCGGCGAGACTCGCGCGGCTGAGCAGAAACGACCGAATGGCGCCCGAGCCGCACCAGGCCCGAGCCGCGCCATTGGCAGCCCCCGTACTCCTGAGGTCGCCGTCAGTGGCGCTCGGTCATCCGAAGTGATGACCCGCGTTTCCGCCGCCTGGACGACCGCCGATTACCCGTCTCGGACGACGGCGCCGCCCGGCCATGCCGGTAGCTTTCCTGATGACGAGAAAGACGCGAGACAACGTCCTCGGACTGACTAGCAACAGGGGCACACGCCCCAGTGAGAAGGAGAAACAAATGCGACTCGTGCGCGACCTCGGTCGCCGCAAGCTCCGCTCAACGCTGACGATCACCGGCATCGCCATCGGCATCATGGCCCTCGTCGTGTTCGGATCGATGGCCAACAAGATGAACGCGCTGATCAACGGCGGTTCGACCTACTACGCCAACAAGGACATCGTGAGCATCGGCTCCATGTTCAGCGGCAGCTTCCAGCCTCTCTCCCTGAGCGACGTCAACAAGATCGCCAAGGTCGCGGGCGTCGCCGCGGTGTCCCCTGGCATCGAGATGATGCTGGACGACAGCACCACGGCCACCATGGGCACGCCGGAGATGATCGGCGGATACGTGCCGGGCGCCGACAAGGGGCTCGAGACCTTCAAGATGACCGTTTCGTCGGGGCGAGAGCTGACGGCATCCGACTCGGGCAAGCTGACGGTCCTCGGTTGCGACCTGGCCCGCAAGCTCAACGCCCAGATCGGCGGCACGGTCACCCTCCGCGGTGAGCAGTTCACCGTCGTCGGGATCCTGGCGCCCACCCTCACGGCTCCTGACAAGGAGGCGATGGTTCCGCTCGACGCCGCGCAGCAGCTCTTCGTAAAGACGCTGCCGCCTCTGATCCAGTCAAAGCTGACCGCCTCGGACCTCGCCACCAGCATCACCGTCTACCCCAAGGCCGGCGTGGACCCCGAGACCCTGAAGACCCGCCTCAAGGCCGCGCTGGGCAGCTCCTACACAGTCATGGACGGCAAGGACTTCGACGCCATGCTGGGCAGCATCAGCACCATCTTCAGCCTCGTCCTGACGGGCGTAGCCATGCTGAGCCTGCTGGTCGGCGGCCTGTCGACGGTCAACACCATGGCCATGGCCGTCGCGGAACGCACCCGTGAGATCGGCATCAAGCGAGCGATCGGCGCCTCCCGCTGGCGCATCCGGCGCGAGATCGTCTTCGAGTCCGCGGCCATAGGCCTGGCGGCCGGCCTGATCGGGCTCGGGATCGGTGCGGTGATGACCACCGTCTTCAACGACCTGGGCCGCGCCTCGGGCAACGTCCTGTTCGAGCTGACGCTCGGGACGGCGACCACCGCGATCGTTTTCGCCACCGTGCTCGGCGCCGTCGCCGGCTTCGTCCCGGCCTGGCACGCCTCCCGGCTCGATCCCGTGACCGCTCTCCGATACGAGTAGCAGCACCCCCAAACCGAACGTAACGCGGGCCGCCACCTGGCGGCCCGCCAAGGAGAAGCAACGATGGCAATCCTCGAAGGTCGGAACCTCCGCAAGACCTACCGCCTGAGCAAGCGCAACACCGTCGAGGCCCTCAAGGGGGTCGAGATCTCGATCGACGCGGGCGAGATGGTGGCGATCATGGGCCCGTCCGGCTCGGGCAAGAGCACGCTGATGCACATTCTCGGCCTGCTCCACGCCCCCGACCCGAACCACGGCCCGGCCCCCGAGCTCCGGCTCGGCGGCGAGGAGGTCGCCTCTCTCTCCGACAACGACCGCACCAAGATCCGAGCCCGCCGCATGGGCTTCGTATTCCAGGACTTCAACCTCGTCCCGACACTGACGGCTCTCGAGAACGTGCTTCTCGCCTGCGACTACGCCGGGATCAAGGGCAAGAACGCCCGCGAGGCCGCCCTGGAGGCGCTCGGTCTCGTCGGTCTGGCCGACCGCGCGGGCCACAAGCCGTCCGAGCTTTCGGGCGGGGAGCAGCAGCGCGTCGCAATCGCTCGGGCGCTGGTCAACAAGCCGGAGATCATCCTGGCCGACGAGCCGACGGGCAACCTCGACTCGGACCGAAGCGCCGAGGTCCTGGCTCTTCTGCGCGAGTTCAACCGCGAGCACGGCCAGACGATCGTTCTCGTGACCCACGACTCCGAAGTCGGAGAGGCTTGCGACCGCGTCATCCGAATGCGCGACGGGCGTATCCGCGACCACGGCCTGCACGTCGCCCCCGACATGGCCATCCGCGCGACGGCCGCCACCGCCTGACCGACCACGCCTCGCGTCTCCGCGGGTGAACGAGAAGGAGGACTATCGATGGAAAAGGAATCCACTGACCGGGCGCCCACTTTGAGACGCGAGCCCTGGACCGTCCAGGTGGCGGTATGGAGCGCGCGGCATCGCTGGCCGGTGCTGGCCGGGTGGCTCGTTCTGACCATCGGCCTCATGTTCGCCAGCGTCGCCCTGGGTGGGCAGCGGGCGCAGTCGATCATGGACAAGGGCAAGACGATCGGCGACTCACAGACCGGCTGGAACGTCTTCAACGACGCCGGCAACAAGAACGGCATCACTACCGAGTCGTTCTACCTGATCGTTGAGAACCCGGCCGGTCGGCTCGACAGTCCTGCGGACCGGCAGGCGATAGCGGACATGACGAAGCGGCTGGCGGCCCTCACTGTCGAGATCGCCGGCCAGAAGACCCCGGTCTTCTACCAGGACCAAAAGAGCCAGCTGCCGGCCGTCATCGACCCGTACGCCCTCGCCGCAGCGGCGCCGGATCAATCCGCGAGCGTTTTGTCCGCTGACGGAACGACCGCGATCATCACGGCCAACATCGCGGGCGATAGCGACGCGGCCACGACCAAAGCGAACGCGATTGTCCCGCTCGCCGACCAGTTCAAGGCTCAGTACCCGAACCTCACGATCTACGCCTTCAACAACAGACTGATCAACGCCGATTTCGGCAACTACATCAACAGCTCGCTCGACGCCCTGCTCCTACCGACATTGCTGATCACTTTCCTGATCCTGCTGGTGGCATCACGTTCGGCGGTTGCCGCCTTCGTCCCGATCGTCCTCGCGCTGAGCGCCATCGTCGGCGCGATGGGCATGGTTGGCATCTACAGCCAGGTCTTCGCCCCGATCAGTCAGTACGTGGTCCAGATCGTTGTCCTGATCGGCTTGGCGGTGGCCGTCGACTACTCGCTCTTCGTCATCTCCCGGTTCCGGACCGAACGCGTCGCCGGCCGTGACAAGCTAGGCGCAATCGAGGTCGCCAGCTCCACCGCGGGTCGCGCGGTCTTCTTCAGCGGCCTGGCGGTCATGATCTCGCTCGGCGGGCTGCTTCTGATCGACGACGACCTCTTCAAGTCGATCGCAATCGGTGCCATCGCGGTCGTCCTGATCTCGGTCATCGGGAGCCTGACTTTCTTGCCGGCCACCCTTTCGATCCTGGACCGAAAGGTCATGCGTTTCGGCATCCCCTATCTATCTCGCGATCGCGGCGAGGGCCGGGGCATCTGGGGCACCGTCGTCCGAGTGGCGACGAATCGCGCCCTGATCGCCGCGGCCGCGGCCATCGCGATCCTCGTTCTGGTTGCGGCACCGGTCTCCAAGCTCCAGCTCGGCTCAACGACGAGCGACGTATCCACCTTGCCGCATAGCGTCGAGGGTGTCCGCGCCTGGGATCTCATCACCACCAAGTGGCCGGCGGGCCGGAACCTGACGATCGAAGTCATAGTCACCGACGCAAAGGCGCCCCGGACCGCGGCGGCCATCCAGGGCTTCGCGAACGCGATGAAGGACAGCAAGGTCTCCGGCGTAAACGCGGTGACGACGAAGATCACCTACTCCGCCGACGGCACGGTCGCGGACGTGTCCGCCGCGATCCCAGGTACCGCCAACGACATCGCCAATTGGGATCTGGCGCGGACCTTCCGGACTTCGGTGGTCCCGAGCTTCTTCGGCTCGCTCACCGGCAGCCACGTCTACGTGTCGGGCGACGCCGCATTCACGATGGACTACGCGAACTGGTACGGCGGTCAGATGCCGCTGGTGATCCTCTTCGTCCTGGGCATGAGCTTCCTGCTCCTGCTGGTTGCATTCCACTCGATCGTCATCCCGCTGAAGGCCATCCTGCTCAACCTTCTGTCGGCGGGTGCGGCCTTTGGGGTCCTGGTCCTGCTCTTCCAGGAAGGCTGGTTCAAGGATGTAACCGGCATTCGACCCAACGTCATCGAGGCCTGGGCTCCGGCAATGATCTTTACGATCCTGTTCGGACTCTCGATGGACTACCACGTCTTCATCCTGACCCGGGTCAAGGAAGCCCGCGACCGCGGCCTCGCGTCCACTGACGCCGTCGTCAAGGGGATCACGATCACCGCCGGCACGGTCACCAGCGCCGCCGCGATCATGGTCTGTGTCTTCGGCGCCTTCTTCACGATCCAACTGGCGATCATGCAGGAGCTTGGCGTCGGGCTTGCGGTGGCGATCCTGGTGGACGCCACGGTCGTCCGCAGCCTGCTGTTGCCCTCGCTCATGAAGCTGCTGGGCGAATGGAACTGGTGGATGCCGAGCTTCCTGCGGTGGATCCCCCGAATCACGATCGAGGGCGAGCCGGAGGCCCTGCTCGGCGCCGGCCACGGCGGTTTCGACAAGGGCTCGGCCAGCGCCTAGCCCGACTTGAGTCCGGCTCGCCGGCAACGACACGGTCGAGGCCGAGGCAACGAAAGCATCGGCCGTCCGGCCGGCGAGCGTATCGCGGTTCCGTGCGCGGCGGTGCTATCCCTCCTCGGCGCCGCCGCGTTCCTTCCCAGGCTGGCGTCCCGAGCGGCGGCGCCAGATTCCTGCTTATCATTCGCCGCGGATGGAGCGGGCTCCTCGATCGGCTTGCCATTCGGGGAGAGGAGTCGTTGGTCCCGTCCTCGGGTCGTCGCTGCTCCCGTTACCATCCGTCTCATGGGGCGCTCAGCTTCCCCCTCGGCTGGGCGCCCCCCCTTCTCCATCAGCGCGGAGCACACATTTGGCCGAACCGACGCAGCCCGCCGCAGCGCACATATGGCTGAACGGCCGGCTGCTTCCGGCAGACGTCCCGCACCTGTCTGCCTATGACCGCGGCTTCCAGCTTGGCGACGGCGTCTTCGAGGCTCTGCGAGCTCGCCGTGGCATCCCGATCGAGCTGGACGGGCACCTCGCCCGCCTTCACGCCAGCCTTCAGGCGCTCGCATTCGAGCTGCCGTTCGGTGACGAGGTCGTGGCGGCCGGCGTCGCCGACCTCCTTGCGGCCGAGGGCTGGGACTCGGTCGAGCCGCCGAGCGACGTGGCCGTCCGGATCACGGTCAGCCGCGGCTACGATCCCGCCCGGGGCGTTGCTCCATCGGCCAACGCCGTTGCCTCGGTGGCGATCCAGGCCTGGCCGTTCACGCCGCCGGCCGCCCGTGTCCTCCAGGAGGGCGAGCGCTTCATCACCAGTGTCGTGCGCCGCGACGCCGACTCGCCCATCTCTGGGATCAAGACGACCTCGCGCGCCGAGCTGGTCTACGCCCGGATCGAGGCCCACCGAGCCGGCGCGGACGACGCCATCTTCCTGACTACCGACGGCCGCATCACCGAAGCCACCACCGCGAACGTTCTCCTGATCCGCGGCGATGTCTGCGCCACTCCCCGCCTGGGGACGGGGCTGCTGGCCGGCACGACGCGGGCCTGGCTGGTAGCTCACGGCGACGCCGTGGGCCTGCGCATGGTCGAGCAGGACCTGCGTCTCAATGACCTATACGCGGCCGACGAGGCGGCCGTCTGCTCGAGCATCGGTGGCGTGGTGCCGATGGTCTCGCTGGACGGCCGTCCGATCGGCAACGGCGCACCGGGACCGCGTACGGTCGCCATGCGGGCCGCGCGAGAAACGTGGATCGACGCCGTCTCGCTGGAGGGCTCGCGCGCCCCGTGACGCCTCTGCGGCCTGCGAGCGCCCAGGCTAGACTTTCCGGCGTGACAGAGAGCCGCGCCTCCCGCTCCAAGCAGGTCGCCAAAGACGCGGCCACGCCGGCGAAGGCACGCGCCAAACCCACCGCGAGCGGATCGAAGGGGGCCGCAGCCGCCACCCCGGCCAGGCCCGCGAGACCTGCGAGCGCGGGCAGGACCGCTCGAACGGGGGGCTCGAAGGCGATGGCCGTGCCATCCGGGCCAGGCAAGCCGTCCGCCCACCACCCAAATCTCGGCCTCGCCCCGACCGACATGATCGCCGGGCACGCGGCCGCCGCCGGGAAGCTCCGCGCCAACGCCGTCCGGATCGCGGCCGTCGGGCTCGAGGAGGCCGTAAAGGCCGACCCGACCCTCACGACCCGTTACGACCAGCCGGCGCTCCGACGGCTGCTGCGGGACGGTGAGCTGCTTGTCGAGCGCCTGTCGATGTGCCTGGGCAGCGGCGAAGGCCGGTGGCTGGCCGACTACGCCGAGTGGATCGGACCGATCTACCGCCGTCGCGGCGTCCCGCTGGCCGATCTCGACGCCCTCTGCGCGGGCATCCGCGAGGCCGCGACGCCGTACCTGAGCCCCGACGAACTCGAGGTCGCCGGGCACGCGCTCGATGGGGCCGTCGCCGTCTTGCGGCGCAACAGCCGGCTCGCCGGCGACCGCCACAAGCGCAACGCGCTCTGGAAGTGGCTCTACCGCGGCGTCTGACCGCGGCGTCAAGCGTGGCGCGTCCAGCCGCAACTCCCGCACGGAGGCCGAAATGACGATCAAGTGGGTGAAGGTCGATCCGCTCGTCATGCGCGGCGAGCCGTTCCTGTACAACACCCGGCTGACGGTTCGCCAGCTGCTCGAGCTCAGGCGCGGCGGCTACGGCGTGGCGCAGCTGTTGCGCGAGCACCCGGAGCTGAGGATCGTCGGCATCGCCCAGGCCTACCGCTACGCCTCCGAGCATCGCGATCGATACGGCGAATTCTTCGACCGCAACGGGAGCCTGACCGGCCCCGGCTTCACCGACGAGGAGGCATCGTCGCTCCCCGAGGGACTCCGCATCGCCGGCATAGTCGTGGCCGCGCCCAGGGCTCCGGCGCGCAGGACCGCCTGAACCGGAGCCCCGTGGATTCCACTATTCCGACGAAACTGCTAGGATATCGGGCGCCATGAGCGATCCCGTGAAGACAATCACTGCTCCTACCCACCCCGCCACCGCCCTCACAGGCAGTGCTCCCGCCGACTCGGCAGCCGCCGAGACGCCGGCCTTCGATCTTGCCCGCCGGGCGACCGAGCTAGCCGTCCTCGACGCCCTCCGCTCGGTGGTCGATCCCGAGCTCGGGATGGACGTGGTGGAGCTCGCCCTGATAAAGCAGGTCATCATCGGCAGCGAGGCGTCGGAGATCAAAATGGTCCTGACGACGCCGTTCTGCCCATACGCCGGCTCGATGGTTCAGCAGATCAAAGACCAGACCGAATCGGTGCTCGAGCACCCGGTCAAGGTGACTCTGCTCGCCGAACGCTGGGACCCGCGCGACGCCGGCTTGATGTGGTGAAGCGCTAGATCGATCGAGGGGATCGTGTCCGACAAGCCTCAACGCAAGTCAGCGGTGGCCACCAAACGCGGTGACAACGGCACCACCGGCCTGCTCTTCGGCGGCGATCGCATCTTCAAGAACGATCCCCGGACCGAGGCGTACGGCGCTATAGACGAGGCGATCGCGGCGCTGGGCATGGCTCGCGCGGAGCTGAACCTCAAGGCCCAGTACGGAACCCTCCCGCGAACGCTCGACCGCCTGCCCGAGCTCATCCTGCGCTTCCAGAGGGAGCTGTTCGTGGCCGGCGCCGAGCTGGCGACCGCGCCCCATGCCCTGGGCCGCCAGAAGCCGGGCGAGACGCGTGTCACGGCGGCGATGGTCGGTGCCCTCGACGCGCTGCTGGCGGAGACTGAGGCGTCCGTGGAGTTGCCGCGAGAGTTCGTGGTGCCGGGTGAGACTCGCCTGTCGGCGGCCCTCGAGCTGGCCCGGACGATCGTCCGGCGCGCCGAGCGCCACGCGGTCGGAATACGCCGCGCGGAGCCGATCCCGGGAGACCAGCTGGTGCCGTATCTCAACCGCCTGGCGGACCTGCTCTGGATCCTCGCGCGCGCCACGGAACAGGGCGAATCCAAGGTGGCCACGCCGTCGCGAGCCGCATCGAAACGCGGACGCGGCGGGTCTGTGGCGGAGCCGTTCGACTGAAATGTGAGCCCGAGCAACGCACCGTCGCAACGGCTGACGTAGGATCAAATGGAATGGCGATCGGGAAGCCGAGCCGGCTGCCGGCCGGTCTCACGACCCGAACCGCCACAGACCTCGATCGGAGGATTCAAGTGAACAACTATCCATACGCTCCCGGCAGCTCGTATGAGCAGCTCGGAGTTCGGCCGGCCGCAAGGCTGTCCGTTGCCTTCCTGTCCCAGGCCTTCACGTGGATGTTCCTGGGACTGCTGCTCAGCGCCTTCGTGGCCTACCTGGTCCAGAACAACTTGGGGCTGACCCAGACGGTCCTCAACCTGTGGCTGCCGCTGATCATCGCGGAGATGGTCATCGGCGTTGGCCTGCAGGTCGCCATTCGCCGGATCAACGCCACGGTGGCGCTCGGGTTGTTCCTGATCTATGCCGCGATCAACGGTCTTACGTTCGGCGTCATCATCCTGGCGTACACCTACCAGACCGGTTCGGCGGCAACGGTAGTCGAAGCGTTCGTCAGCGCCGCGGCGATGTTCGGTGGAGCTGCCCTCTACGGCGCGGTAACGAAGCGGTCGCTGACGAACATGTTCGGCTACCTGGCCATGGCCACCTGGGGCCTCCTGGTTGCAATCCTGCTGAACGTGTTCCTGGGCAACGGCACGCTCGACATCATCATCTCGGTGATAGGCGTGGTCATCTTCACTGCCCTCACCGCGTCGACGGTCCAGCGCATATCCACTGGCCAGATCGCGGCGATGACCGGGTCGATGGAGAAGGCGTCGGTCATCGGGGCACTGCTGCTGTACCTGGAGTTCGTGAACATCTTCCTGTTCCTGCTGCGGCTCTTCGGCGGCGGAGGACGCCGCTAGGGGCGCCGCGCTCGGCCCGATCCGAGCACGATTGAGACGCAACGCGGCCCGGCTGGAACAGCCGGGCCGCCTCTCTTTGGCGAGGGCACTCGTGCGCGGCACGCCGAACCGCGCCGTGGGTGCATCATTCGCGTCGTGATTCCAGCCATCTCAGTGTTCCGGGCCTGCCCTCGCGCCGTGCACGCGGCCGGTGCCATGCTGATTGCGGCCGCGATTGCCGCGTGCGGCAGCTCGGGGCCGACGCCGCCACCTGGGGGCACCTCCGCCCCGACGCCATCGCCGGCAATCACGATTTCCGCGACGGGCACCCCCAACGCCACACCGAACCAATCGATCGTCCCGGTGCCGACCTCCCAACTGGCCGTCGCGAGCGGACCCTCTGCCCACCTCGATCCGACCAAAGCGGCGGCCCTCCAGAAAGCTCTCGACGGTATCCGCAGCGGCGGCAAGTACCCCGGGGTCTCGGCGGCGATCCTCTTCCCGGATGGATCCATTTGGACCGGGGTGTCGGGGGCGGCGGTGACCTCTCCGGCAACGCCGGTCGCCACCGACACGCTCTTCTCGGTCGGCAGCATCACCAAGACCTTCGTGGCAGCTCTCGCCGGACGGCTCGCCTCCGCCGGCACGATCGGCCTGGACGACGCGCTGTCGAAGTACGTGCCCACCTTCCCGAACGCGGCCAACATCACGCTGCGCGAGCTGCTAAACCACACCAGCGGCATCAAGGATCTCTTCGAGATACCGGCCATCGCCAGCGCGATAGTCTCCCGCCGCACCGCGACCTGGACCTCGGACCAGGTGCTTTCGATGGTCGGCAAGCTCACGTATTTCACACCAGGCACTGGCTACCACTACTCGAACACGGACTTCGTCCTGCTCGGGTTGGTCATCGAGAAGGCCACCGGGCAGACCGTGGCGGCGCTGGTCCGCTCGATCTTTCTGACGCCGCTCGGTCTCAGCCACACCTACCTCCAGACGGAGGAGGGGGCCCAGGGTCCCGAAGCCCATGGCTACCTCGGGCCAGCCTCCAAGCCGCGCGACAACTCGGCCGGGACGATGCTGCCGTTCACCGCCGAGGCCACCGCGGCCGGCTTCGCAGGGGCATACGTGTCGACGGCTTCGGACCTCGCCGTCTGGGCCAACGCGCTGTACGGCGGCCAGATCCTCGACCAGGCCACGCTGGCGTCGATGGTCGACATTTCGCCGTCTCTCGCATTCCCGTCCAAGCCGCGCTACCCGTACGGGTTCGGGTTCGAGGAGACGACCGTGGCCGGCCAGGTGGCGTGGGGCCATCGCGGCCATCTCGACGGGTTCTGGTCGTCGATGGAATACCTGCCGGCTTACCACATCTCGATCGTCATCCTGATCAATGCCGAGTGGGCCGACCCTAACTTCGCGGCGTCGTCGATCCTCGGCAAGATCGCCATCGCCTAGCCGACACGTCCGCCGGCAGTCCGCGTGCGCCGTCATCCGCGACCGATATGTCGCCGCGCGCCGACGTCCGGGCTCCGGCCCTGCCTGTCCCGAACCGCTATTCTTAGGTTTCTGCTGCGGAAGGGTGACCCATCACCGACCCATACCCGCGCATGACGCCCTGCTAGGTTCGAGCGTGCGACCCGTGTGCCCAACGGGGCCGCCTGGAGGCACCGGAGATATTGGCTGAAGAGAAACTCGCCCCGACGGCTCTCGCCCCGGCGGGCCGGAGGATCGTCCTCCTCATCTTCCTGCTCTCCGGTTTCGCCGGACTGGTGTACGAAGTCGTGTGGGCTCGCCAGCTCGTTCTCGTGTTCGGCAACACGACTCAGGCCATCTCCGCAATCCTGACCGGGTTCTTCGGCGGCATGGCCATCGGCAGCATCGTCGGCGGGCGCGTGGCAGACAGGGTGCGGAATCCGCTTCGGATGTACGCCTTCCTCGAGCTGCTGGTCGTGGTCTCCGTGCTGATCACGCCGGCGACATTCCGAGGCCTCCACGAGGTCTACCGTGGCGCCTTCGCCTCTCTCGAGCAGAATACGATGGCGCTCGCGCTGGTCCGGTTCGCTCTGGCCATTGCCGCACTCGGCCCGTCGACGGTCCTGATGGGAGCGACGCTGCCGACTCTCTCGAGGTATCTCGTCCGAGATCACAACCTGATGGGTCGGGAGTTTGGCAGCCTCTATACGGTCAATACGCTGGGCGCCATCATCGGCACGCTCGCTTCCGGACTCGTGCTGATCGAGCTGATCGGCCTGAGCGAGACATTGCTGGTCGGAACCTGCTTCTCGGGCGCCGCCGGCGTGGCGGCGCTGATCCTGAGCACAAGGATTGGGAGTCCGGCCGCGGCCGTTGCGGCGGCCACCTCGACACCAGAGGCCGAAACCGTGCCACAGCCGGTTCCCGCGGGGAGCCCGGCTCTGGCGGTCGCTGCGCGGCCCGCCGCCACTGCGCGGGCCGCCACTGCGCGGGGCGCCGTTGCGCGGCCGGGCTCCGCAGCCCGCAGTGCCTCCACCGCCAGGCCGAAGCTGGCCCTGACCCTAGCGTTCGTCTCGGGTCTCACCTCGCTCGGCTACCAGAACCTGTGGACTCGCATCCTGGCCTCCGGTACCGGCAGCTCAAGCTACGTCTTCACTTCTATCCTGGCGATCTTCCTGACCGGCATCACGATCGGGGCGTTCGTGTATGCCCGAATACTGTCGCGGACCCGCCACCCGGTCGCCCTCCTTGGCGTCGCCGAGCTGGCGCTGGCGGCCGTCGTGCTGGGCGCCCTCGGCTTCGAGACCAAGTTCTTCGTTGCCCTGACCTTCGACTGGGAGCTCGTGCTGGTCGTGCTGCCGGCGACCCTGATCATGGGCGTGGTCTTCCCGATGAGCTCGATGCTCGCCACCGACTCGGACGACCGGATCGGGACCAGTGCCGGCATGCTCCTTGGAGCCAACACGCTGGGCGCGATCGTGGGCACCTTCGTCGTTCCGTTCTTCCTGATGCCGGCGCTTTCTTCGCCCCGGGCCGTCGTCCTGATCGCGCTCGTGAACGCCGCAATGGGCGTGGCGTTGCTGTGGGAGGCCCGGACCCTCAGCCTGCCGCTGCGGCGGGCAGGCTCGGCTCTCTCGGGCGTCGTTGCCGTCGCCGCGGTCGTGATCATGGTCGTGCCAAACGACCTGGTTGCCGATCCCAACATCAACGTGATGGCGCGCGCGGGCGCGACGATCCTCCAGGATGCCGAGGACAACATCGCGTCCGTGCAGGCAGTTCGTCTGGGCAACCCGAGCCAGTCCCTGAGGCTGTATGTGGGTGGCTACTCCATGACGGGTCTGTCCGCCGACACTCGGATGATGGCCGACCTGCCTCTGATGGCCCGCCCCAACGCCACGTCGATGTGCGTGATCGCCTTCGGCATGGGCTCCAGCTACCGGACTTCGCTCCTGGCCGGGCTCAAGGTGGACGCTGTGGAACTGGTCCCGTCCGTGCCCGAGATGATGGGCAACTTCTTCGCCGACGCCGGCTCGGTCGAATCCAACACTGACGGCCGGATCCTCATCGCCGACGGCCGCAATCACGTGGATCTGACCAGGGACTCATACGACCTTCTGATCGTGGACCCGCCGCCTCCGATGAACAGCTCCGGAACCTCGGTTCTCTTCTCGCAGGAGTTCTACCAATCGGCTCGGACGCGGCTCAACCCGGGCGGCGTGATGATGGAGTGGGAATACGAAGGCCAGACCGTAGCTGAGATGCGAAGCCACGTCGCGACGTTCAGGAGTGTCTTCAAATACGTAATCCTGGTATTCGGTGCGGCGGAACCCACGGTCGGCGTGATGATGCTCGGCTCAGACGACCCGATCTATCTCACGACGTCCGGAATTGAGTCGGTTCTTTCGAGGCCGGGCATCGTCGACGACCTCTCCAGCGCTGCCGATTCTCCGCCGGGCGTGACCACCGCCGCGGCCTGGCAAACGCAGGTCCTGAGCAACGTCTGGCTCACGGGCGGCGACGTCGACAAGTTCGCTGCCGGGGGCACGATCATCACCGACGACCGGCCCTACACGGAATACGACCTGCTGCGGAGCCAGTTCGGGCCGAAGTCGCCTCAGGCGACTCGGGCCAACCTGCTGCGCGCAATGCCACCTTCGGGGCCCTGATGCGGTCCACGGAGCGCGGTGCTCCAGAGAATCAAGAACCCGGCGATCTCTCGCCGGGTTCTCTCATTTCCAGTGTGGGCCTCGCGGCCCGAGACTATGCGCGACGAGCGGTGAAGCAGTCGCTGCAGTAAACCGGCTTGGTGCCGCTGGGGCGGAACGGGACCTGGGCCTCGCGGCCGCAGCTCGAGCAAGTGGCCGAGAACATCTCGCGCGGGCCGGACGAGAAACCGCCACGACTGCCGCCACCACTATGAGATCCACCACCGAAGTCGCCGCGCTGGGCCTTGCGGGCCGCTCGGCAGGAGGGGCAGCGCCGCGGCTCGCTGAATTGGCGGTCTGCGTAGAACTGCTGCTCGCTCGCGCTGAACACGAACTCCTGGTTGCAGTCCTGGCAAACCAGATTCTTATCCGATGCGTACAAAAAGAACGCTCCTTGCTCATGCGGCCTCAGCGACACGTCTGTCTCGCCGAGAACCGTTGAGAGGAGCGATCGTGGCAGCCGCGGGACCCGGGGCCTATTGGCCCGTCGGGCGGAGGGTACCACGTATGCGAGCGGTTTTGTCTAGTGCTCGGTTACAAACTTCCGTACTTCAGAACCATCTCAGCACGCAATCGAGATACCGCCGCCGGCGGCGTTGGTGCCTTGCATCTCGTGATCGGCGCGTCGCACCGGCACGCGGCCATTGAGGGTCGCGTTTCGCGGTCAGCCGGCACCCAAGCTGGCCCATAGCGCGAGCGGTCGCCGTCTCTAGAGAGGCATCCCCTTCTCGATGAATTCGAAGGCTCGATCTATCTGACCGATCATGTCGGTCGATCCGTCCTCGAGCATCGGGATCAACGCCGCCATCACGGCCCCCATGATGGCGCCGGCGAAGATGCGCAACTCGAAGTCGTCGGCCGGGCGGCCAAGTCGCGTTGCCAGCTCATCGATGACCATCTGGCCCGACCGGATCAATTCGTTGATCGCGGCCTGGCGCAGTTCCGGCTCGGAGAAGAGCAGCCGGCCCCGGTCCATCATCTCGGCAATCTGCTCTGGGGGCATGGCTGCGAAGACCTCGACCATCGCGTTGCGGAAGGCCGGTATCGGGGGCACGTCTGCTGGCTGAGACCGCCAGGCACCCATGACGGCCGGGTCCAGCGCGTCGTAGGCGACGACGTCTTCCTTTGTTGGGAAGTAGCGGAAGAAGGTGCTCGGCGAGACTTCGGCCGCATCGGCAATCTGCTCGACGGTGGTGGCGTCGTAGCCCTGCTCGCGGAAGAGCCGCAGAGCGTGCTCCTGAATCGCTGCCCGGGTCTTCGCTTTCTTGCGCTCGCGTAACCCGGGCCTATCTATCGCCGGCGATTCGGTCATGGCTACATTCTCGCCCCTGGGAGCCCTATCGTGCCAGTCGAAAGCTCGCGATCGAGCTCGTAGCCGGGGACGGGGGACCGGCGACCGGCCGGCGGAGCGATCGGGCCAGGACCGACCGGCGCCGACCGGGTTTCTGGAGGCTCAGCCACGGCTGACCGCCGGTTCAGCGGTAGCGCCCGTCGTCTCGGTCCTGTCCGATATGGATTCGGGGGCCACCGCAGACGCCCGACTGGGCAGCAGGATCGCGGCCCCAATCATCGCCGCGACGGCGATGACGGCGGCAACTCTGGTCGCATCGTCCATGCCGGCAACGAATGCCGAGCGGACGGACTCGAGCAGAGCCGGCGAGCCAATCTGTGCGGCCACGGCCAGTCCACCGAAGACGCTCTGCTGGACGGCGGCGGCCGCCTGGGCCGGCAGGCCGGCCACCGATACCTGGCTCTGGTAAGTGGAGTTGAGCACACTGCCCAGGATCGTGGCCCCGAAGGCTGGCCCCAGCTTGACGATGGCCTGGACCACCGCGGACCCAACGCCGCTCCGCTCCGCCGAAAGCTCGACCATCGCGGCCGAGGCGGCGGTGGCGAGCCCCAGCCCGGCGCCCACACCGACCACGAAGGTGAACGCGGCGATGAAGGCGTCCCCGGACGTGGTCGTCATGGCGCTGCCGACGAGCATGCCGGCGGCGAGGATGGCGAACCCGAGCGCGACCGTGATCCTCGAGCCGACCCGTGCCGCAACCCGGTCGGCCGGGACGGCGCCGATCACCAGGCCGGCGATCGTTGGCAGGAATCGCAGACCGGCGCCCTGGGCATCCACGCCCATGATCGCCTGGAGGTACTGCGGGAGAGTGAACAGCACACCGAACATCCCGAAGATCCCGGCTCCAGCCAGGACCACGCCCACACTGAAGCTGCGAGAACGGAACAGGTTGAGATCGACGAGCGGCTGGCCGCCGTCTCGGACTGTCAGCCACGCCTCCCAGAGGACGAAGGCGGCCAGGGTGCCCAGGGCGACGAACGAGGGAACGATCGCGTTGGAGGAGCTCCAACCGTTGTCGCCGGCCTCCACCAGGCCGTACATCAGCAGCGCCAGGCCGGTGCTCGAAAGGAGCACCCCCAGGATGTCGATACTGGGCCGGTGCTCGCTGCGCGACTGTGGCACAAACATGAGGACGGCAACCAGACCGATCAGAACGACGGGGACGTTCATCAGGAACACCCAGCCCCACCAGACGTGGGATAGCAGGTAGCCGCCGACGATCGGCCCGAGCGGCAGCGCCAGGAAGTTGCCGGCGGCCCAGATGCCCATCGCTCGCGGTCGTTCGGTCTCCGAGAAGAGGACCGTTACGACGGAAAGCGACATTACCGTGAGCGTGGCGCCGGCGACCCCGAGAATGGTTCGGGCCGCGATGAAGGCGTCCGCGGACGGAGCGAAGGCGCACGCGACCGACATCACGCCGAAGAGCACGATCGCCCCGACGAGAACCGTCTTGCGGCCGTATCGATCACCGACCAATCCGGCCGGCAGCATCGCGGCCGCCAGGGCCAGCGTGTAGGCGGTGACGAACCACTGGAGCTGCGCCTCAGAGGCGTGCAACGCCGTCGAGAGGGTCGGCAGGGCGAGATTCAGCACTGTCTGATCCAGGCCGATCGCGATGAGCGCCAGCGTCATCGCCCCCATCGCCAACCAGCGATGCGAGACCCCGTCGAAGCGACCGTTCGCGGAGATGTTCATGATAGACACCGCCTTTCCGCTGTAACTAGCGGTTGGTAGTGTCTATGTTATGAGAGGCACTGTCAATATGTGGCGCAACCCATTAGGGTGCGGGTCGCACCTCGTGGGCCGCCGCGTCCATCACTCACCCTCTGCGGCCAGGATCCCACGCAGATCGTGAAGCGTGAGCGCGAGACGCTCCAGCTCCGATGCGTCGAGCCCGGAGAGGCGCAGGCACAGCCACTCCCGTGTCGTCGCCTGGCATTCGTCGAGGGCCGCCACGCCCGCCTCCGTGAGCTTGAGCTCGATCCGTCTCCGTTCCTTCGGGTCCTGTGTTCGTGCGACCAGCCCGGATACGACGAGACGCTGGACGAGTTGCGAGGCCGCCGGCAGCGTCGTCCCGAGGTGGTCCGCCACCGGGGAGAGGCTCGTACCGGGATTGCGCCGGATGAAGAGCAGGAGGCGGAATTGGGGAACGGACATTCCCGCGGCGCGTCCGGCTCGCATCTGCGTCCGAATGGCGCGCATGGACGGCGGGATGGTCTCGAGGATCGCGCTGGCGACCTGATCGGGTGTCGTGGCTTTCACGGGAACATGGTACATTAGTTAACACCGCTAACGATCGCCAGACATGCAACAGTCGCCAGGGTGCCCAAGGCGCCGCCCGGGCTCATTCATCGAGAGGATCGATGCCTCCAGCGATTGCCATCCATGAATTGACCAGGCGTTTCGACACGCTGACCGCGGTCGATGCGTTGACCCTGGACGTCCAGGCCGGAGAGGTCTTCGGGCTGCTCGGACCCAACGGGGCCGGCAAGACGACCACGATCAAGATGCTCATCACGCTCTTGCCGCCGAGCGGCGGGAGCGCCACCGTCGCGGGCCACGACATCCATCGGGACCCGCGGCTCGTACGACGCTCGATCGGCTACGTGCCTCAACTTCTCTCGTCGGATGGGGCGTTGTCGGCTCGCGAGAACCTGATGACGAGCTCCCGGCTCTACCATCTCCCGGTTTCGGAGCGCCGGTCCCGTATCGACGAAGCGCTCCACTTCATGGCCCTGGAGTCGGCGGCGGATCGACTGGTCCGAACCTTCTCCGGCGGGATGGTGAGGCGTCTGGAGATCGCCCAGGCAATGCTGCATCGACCCGAGGTCCTCTTCCTCGACGAACCGACCGTCGGGCTGGATCCGAATGCGCGGCGAGCCGTGTGGGGCCACATCCGCGAGCTGCGTGAGGCGGAAGGGACGACCATTCTGCTGACTACGCACTACATGGACGAGGCGGCCGAGCTGTGCGGGCGGGTGGGGTTCATGCACCTGGGCAAGCTCGTCGCGCTCGGAACCCCGGCCGAGCTTTCGAGACAGGCCGGTCCCGGCAAAGACCTCGACGATGCGTTCACCCACTTCACCGGCTCGGAGCTTTCCGAGACCGGCGAGCAAGGAGGTCAGTACCGTGACGTCGCTCGAACGCGCCGAACGGCCCGCCGTCTGGGCTGAGCCGGCGGCGCCGCTCCGGTTCGTCCTCGACGCCTGGACGATCGCCGAGGGCGAACTGCGCAAGCTCCGCCACGACCCGACCGAGCTGCTCACCCGCGCCGTCCAGCCGATCCTGTGGCTGCTCGTCTTCGGCCAGGTCCTGGCCAAGACCCGTGCCATCCCAACCGGCAACCTCAGCTACATCGACTTCCTGGCGCCGGGCATCCTGGCTCAGAGCGCTCTCTTCTCGGCGATCTTCTTCGGGATCGCCGTGATCTGGGAACGCGACCTGGGCGTCCTCCACAAGTACCTGGTCAGCCCCGCCTCGCGCAGCGCGCTGGTTACCGGCAAGGCTCTGGCCGGCGGGCTACGGTCACTGGTCCAGGCCGCGATGGTCTACCTCCTGGCGCTGGTCATCGGCGTCCACCTCCGCCTCGACCCCATCTCGCTGGTCGCGGTGGCGGCGGTCGTGGTCATGGGCTCGGCCGCTTTTGCCACGTTCTCGCTGGTGATCGCCTGCCTGGTCCGCACCCGCGAACGGTTCATGGGCATCGGCCAGGTCTTGACCATGCCGCTCTTCTTCGCCAGCAGCGCCGTCTACCCGATCTCGATCATGCCCGACTGGCTCAAGGTAGTGGCGCAGGTCAACCCGCTCACCTACCAGGTCGACGCGCTTCGGTCGCTGATGCTCCAGGGCACGACGCCGACCGTATCCTCGATCGGCCTGGACTTCGGCGTGCTGACGCTGACGACCGTCATCCTGATCGTCATCGCGGCCCGGTTGTACCCTCGCCTGGCGCAGTAGAACGCGCGAGAGCGGCTCAGGCGCGGTCCGGGCTCTCCGCCGACCGGGTCAGCTCGCGATCGGCGGACGCGATCGTCTGTAGCATCTGAGCCTTCTGGGCGTCGACGCGGTCGAGCGCCGCGTTGACCTCGCTCCACGCCGCGCGTAACAGCGCCATCCGCCCACCCGGACCCGAGACTCCGGCCGCCAGGGCGGCGGCCTGTCCGGCCATGGAGTTCGCAGCCTCTCGCGCGGCCTCGAGCTGCTCGAAGGCGAGGCGCTGACTCGCCGCGGCGCTGGCAACCATTGCCGCCGTCCGGAGGGCGGCCGTGGTCGTGCCGATGGCGGCAGCGAGGGCCCGGATCACGTCTGCGTTGCTGTCCTCGACGATCCGCAAAGCCGCGTAGCCCTGGGTCACGACGGCGAGCTGGGTGAGTATCTCGCGGCGGCGGCGTCGCACGACCGACAACACATCGAGGCGAAGAGCCTGGGCCCGGGCCGCGTCGGTCGTGGTTATCTCCTCGATGCGGGCCGTGAGCGACTCGTCGATCCGACCGGCAAGGAACGCGTACTGCCGGAGCGTCTCCATCTCGGTCGCGAGCGACGCCTGCTCGATCAGAATCGCGGCGTTGTCCTGGTCGAGGGCCAGCCGGCCCTCGGTGAGCGACGCCAGGATCGATTCGAGCCTCGGCTGCGCCCGTGCGAACCTCTCGAAGTAGCGGTCGATCTCCTCCAGCTCGTCGCTGGCCGAACGGCCGGCGCCGAGCTTCATCCGCGCCGGATCCAGCTCGGTCGCCGCCTTGCGGAGGTCCGCCAACTGCCGTGCCAGCGGCGCCTTCGCGGCGAGGAGGCTTCTGACACCGCTGAATCGGCGGTCGAGGATCCGGCCGCTCATGGCCGCTGTGGCGACGAAGTCTCGCTCGCCGAGATGATCGATCGCCGCAACGGCACGGGCAAACTCGCCGCTACCATCGGCGACCGCGAGTATCGAGTCTACGTACTCGGTGACGAGCTTCTCGATGTGGTTCACGGCCTCCGGATCGATGGAGATGGCGTCGGGACTGCTCCCTTCGCCGATCGCCTCGGAAACGAAGCCCGGCGGGACCTCTGCAGGCTCCGCCGGGTTAGGTGGCTTGTTGAGTTGGCTCATCGGACCAACGGAGCGATTACCCCTTGGGGGCGTCCGGCGCCTTCGGGGCGTCGTCCGCTAGCATGGGGACCTCGGTAGCCTTCGCGCTGTCGACGGCCCTTGGGCCTCGCCTTGGGGACGCTGCGGGCGCGGATCCTGACTTGGCTGCGGCGGCGTCGCCGTTCGATTCGCCGTCCGGTCCGGCGAGCAGCGGCGTGATGGTCCGGCGGGCGACCATCGCCAGAGCGCCGGCCTGCTGGATGACCTCGGACAACGCACTGGTAACGCCCTGAGCGCCGTTGAGTACCGTGAATTGGCCCACGTGAGCGAACGGCTCTGCGGCCGCGCGAACGATGTCCGGCATGGTCTGGGCGATCTGCTGGGCGATGACCGCTTCCTGGTTCTGGCTGAGGGCGGCGGCGCGGCTTTCGATACCGACCGCTTCGGCTTGAGCCTTTGCCTTGATTGCATCGGCCTCAGCAAGACCGCGGGCCTTGATCGCGTCGCCGTCGGCCTGGCCGTTGATGCGGGTGGCATTGGCTTGCGCCTCGGCCTGGACCTTGACCGCCGCCGCCTGAGCTTCGGCAGCCAGACGGACTTCCTGCGCGGCGGCCTCGGCCTGGCGGATGCGGACGTCGCGCCCCGCGGCCGCTAGCGTGGTCTGGCGATAGGCTTCGGCGTCGGCCGGCTTGCGCACGTCTACCTGAAGCTGCTGCTCCTTCTGCTGGGCCTGCAGCTCGGCGACGCGAGTCTCTTGCTCGACAACTGCCTGGCGAGCCTGAGCTTCGGCGAGAGGACCTTGCTGGGAGGCCATCTTCTGCGCCTTGTCAATTTCGGCCTGGAAACCAGCCTTCTTGATCTCGGTGCTCCGGATCGACTCGGCGATCTGGGCCTGGGCGGTCTGCTCCTGGGCGACCGCGGTCTGGTCGGCCTGGGCTCGGGCGATTCGCGCGTTCTGCTCTACTTCGGCCTGGTGCGGCACAGCCAGGTTCTCGATGTAGTTGGACGGGCTCGTTATGGCCTGGATCTGGAAGCTGTCGATGACGAGCCCGAAGGACTCCATCTCGACCGTGCACCGCTCGCGGACCTGCTGGGCGAACTTGTCCTGATCGCTGATCATCTCCTCGACGGTCATCGATCCGGCGATTGCCCGCAGGTGGCCGACGAATACGTTCATGACCTTGGATTCCAGCTCCTGGGCCGGGCGGTCCAGGAAGCGGCGCGCAGCGTTGGCGATCGAACGGTTGTCGTCGCCGACCTTGTAGACGACCACGCCGCGCAGGTCCAAGCGGATCTTCTGCTGGCTTACGCACGGCACGGTGATCTCGCTCTCGTGGGCCATTAGCGAGAGGGTGCGAACCTTGACGAGCCCGGGCACGACGAAAGTGCCCCGGCCGGTGACGATCCGAAAGCCCATCCCGTCCGTGGGGCCCCCGCGCACGGCCGAGATGATCAATGCCTCATCCGGCTCGGCGATCCTCCAGGAGGCCCTGAACCAGAGGATGATCAGGATCACAACGACGAGGACGGCAACCCCGGTCACAAGAAATGTCGTCTGGAAATCAGTCATCGCGGAAGCCTCACTGCATCAGTCGGCGCCACCTCAACCGTCCGACCCCCCAAGCTGCCGACTACGAGAACCTGGGTGTGTTTCTTGATCGTCGCCTCGGGATCCGATGCTGATGCCAGGAACCGTTCCGTCCCCTGCCGGACCTCGATAAGCACCTCGCCGAGATGCCCCGGGGTGATGTCCGCGGTCACGCGCCCCATCTTGCCGATGACGTCGTACGACACGTTACTCTCCGAACGCTGCCACTGAATTCCTGCCCATGGTAATGCTTCGCCGACCCGCGGACGGGCGGAAGTTGGTGCTGCGCGCGGAGTTGATCTGTCTGCTTGATCGGGGTGTTATCACCAACCGTAGGA
Organism: Candidatus Limnocylindrales bacterium; assembly: GCA_049521175.1. Classification (GTDB taxonomy): domain Bacteria; phylum Chloroflexota; class Limnocylindria; order Limnocylindrales; family CSP1-4; genus Fen-1039. The sequence continues at coordinate 44,694 of JBEKPB010000009.1, read as the reverse complement.
CCGCGCGGGCCCGCGCTTGGTTCGGTCCCGCGCCGGCAATTTGGGCGTTTGACACCCCATTCGGCCGGCTTATACTCATATCCGACGGTTTTTGTCGGAATTGGCGGGCGACCATCGCGTCCCCCGGCCGGAGCCATGATCGGCGACCGTCAGCAGGTCGAGGCGCTCGCCCCCACCGCAAGGCGGTCCAGGCGTCCCCCGAGCGCCACGCCGGCACTTCGGAAATGGACGCATCCGATTCCGGAGGCGGGCGAGACCTCTAAGGGCGGACGCACCGCCGAAACGGAGCACCAAACTGGCAACTCGGACGTACCACAGCACCGGCGCCGTCTCCTTCTCGTCGAAGGGTGAGTACGGCGTGCGCCTCATGGCCCAGCTTGCCCGCCGCTTCGGCGGCGGTCCAGCCAGCCTGACCGAGATCGCCGAGCAGGAGGACCTGCCGCGGGCGTACCTCGAGCAGCTGGTCATCAGCCTCCGCGACGCCAACCTCGTGCGGAGCACGAGAGGCGCTCACGGCGGCTATGAGCTCACCCGCGCGCCCGAGCTGATCGTGATGGGAGAGGTCCTTCGGGCTCTCGAAGGGCCGATCGCGCCGATGATCTGCGTCACCGACGATCCCAATCACCTTACGTGCGAGCGCAGCGGCCACTGCACGGTCAACTTCATGTGGGTGCGGGTGCGCGACGCGATCGCCGGCGCACTCGACTCGATGACGCTGGCGGACCTCGTCCCGCCAGCCACCCGCCTGATTCGCGCCGGCCTGCCGGCCGTAGGAGTTCGAGCAGATCGGGTATCGTCCCACGAGGCCGGCTCGATCACCCTCGCCGACTGATCCACCGCGCCCCCATTCAAGGAGCATCCGAGTCAACGTGAGCGACCAAGACCTCGTCATACGCGACCTGCACGTGGCCCCGGCCGCGAAACCAGACCACGAGATCCTCAAAGGGATCGACCTGGTGGTTTCCAAGGGCGAGGTCCACGCGATCATGGGTCCCAACGGCTCCGGCAAGACGACGCTGGCATACGCGCTTATGGGCCACCCGGCCTACCTCGTCAAGTCCGGCGAGGTGCTCTGGCAGGGCCACAACCTCCTCAAGCTCTCTGTCGACAAGAGAGCCCGGCTCGGCATGTTCCTGGCCTTCCAGTACCCCATGGCCATCCCAGGGCTCTCCGTGGCGAGCTTCCTGCGGTCGGCGATCAACGCCCGCCGCCTCGGCCTGAACCCAGACCCGACGGTCGATCCTACCGACGCATTCAAGGGCGGGATCCCGATGGGCGAGTTCCGAAAGCTCGTCCGGGAGAAGATGGCGCTGCTCAAGATGGACGAGTCGATCGCCGCGCGCTACGTCAACGAGGGTTTCTCAGGCGGAGAGAAGAAGCGTCTCGAGATGCTCCAGATGGCCGTTCTCCAGCCCGAGATGGCGATCCTCGACGAGACCGACTCCGGCCTGGACATCGACGCCCTGCGGATCGTGGCCGAAGGCGTGAACGCCATGCTCAACCCCAACATGGGCGTGCTGGTCATCACTCACTACCAGCGCCTCCTCAACTACATAACCCCGGACAGGGTCCACGTCCTTGCGGCCGGCCGGATCGTGGCCAGCGGCGGCAAGGACCTTGCGCTGCGGCTCGAAGAGGAGGGCTACGCGCCGATCCTGGCCGAGGCCGGCCTCGAGGGCGAGGTCACCGACGAGGCGCCGGATTCGGATGACGCGACCGGCGGCAAGGCGGCCGAGGCGGCCATGGGGGCCGCCCACTAGGGCGGACGAAGATGGCCGACACCGCAACTCCTCTTGCCGGGTCCAAGCCGGCTCCAACCCGGATCGATCCTTATCGCCTTCGTGGCGACTTCCCGATCCTGGCCACGGTCAATCGATTCGGCAAGCCGCTGATCTACCTCGATAGTGCCGCGAGCAGCCTCAAGCCGCGGGCCGTCATCGATGCCGTCGACGCCTACAACGGCGAGTACTCGTCGAACATCCATCGCGGCATCTACGAGATCGCCGAGCGGGCCACGAATGCCTACGAGGCGGCGCGCGAATCGACAGCCCGGCTCATCAACGCGCCGGGCGCCGCGGAGGTCGTCTTCGTCCGCAATGCCACGGAGGCGATCAACCTCGTCGCCTACTCGTGGGGCCGCCGCAACATCGGCCGCGGCGACACGATCGTCCTGACGGAGATGGAGCACCACGCCAACCTCGTGCCGTGGCAGCTCCTCGTCCAGGAGAAGGACGGGGATCTCGAGTTCATCCCGATCACCGACGACGGCCTGCTCCGCCTCGAGGTCTACGAAGCGCTGCTCCACCTGCGGCCCAAGCTGGTTGCGTTTACCCATGTCTCGAACATGCTCGGGACGGTCAACCCGGTCAAAGAGCTGACCGAGATGGCGCATGCGGCGGGTGCGCTCGTCCTGGTCGACGGCGCGCAGGCTGTGCCGCACGTCCCGGTGGACGTCCAGGCGATCGGCGCCGACTTCTACGTCTTCTCCGGGCACAAGATGCTGGGCCCGACCGGCTCCGGCGCTTTGTGGGCGCGACGCGAGCTGCTCGAGGCGATGCCGCCGTTCCTGGCCGGCGGCGACATGATCCGCGAGGTCCACCTCCGCCGCTCCGACTGGAACGACGTTCCGTACAAATTCGAAGCGGGTACGCCGGACATCGCGGCCGAGATCGGGATGGGCGCCGCGGCCGAGTACCTGATGAGCCTGGGCATGGACGGGGCCCGCGCTCACGAACAGGAGCTGATCCGCTACGCGCTGGAGACGCTCCCACGCGAGGTCCCGGGCATCGAGCTGTACGGGCCCGCCGCCGAGGCCCGAGGCGGAGTCGTGTCGTTCAACCTGCCGGGCATCCACCCCCATGACGTGGCCCAGATCCTCGACCGCTCCGGGATCTGTGTCCGGGCCGGCCACCACTGCACCATGCCGCTCCACGAGCGATTCGATCTGGCGGCCTCGGCGCGGGCCAGCTTCAACGTCTACACGATCCCCGAGGAGATCGACGCCCTGGCGGTCGGATTGCGGGACGTAATTCGCATCTTCGAGCGCTGACGTATCCTCGACCCGATGGACGACCTCTACCGCGACTACATCCTCGAACACTACCGCCGACCCCACAACTTCGGGGTCCTCGACGAACCGACCGCCAGCTACGAGGGCGCCAACCCGCTGTGCGGCGACCGGATCACGATGATGCTCGGGATCTCGGACGGCGTGGTGCGTGACGTTGCGTTCACGGGGCGAGGCTGCGCCATCAGCCAGGCCAGCGCGTCGCTCCTGACCGACGAGATCAAGGGCAAGACCGTCGAGGAGGTCGAGAAGATGACCCCCGACGACCTGCTCGACCTGATCGGCATCGAAATCAGCCCGGCGCGGCTCAAGTGCGCGCTTCTCTCGCTCGACACGGTGGCGCATGCCCTCGCAGAAGGGGCCGTCAAGCACGAAGAGACGGGACGCCAACCCGGCCTAGTACAAGGGGGCGGGTAGAGGCCCGGGCTGGGTGCCTGGCGCCGGCGAAAAGGACCATTGCAACGAGGCGGTCCCCGTGGACTAGCCCCGCATCGCCGCGATCGCCCCGGCCACGTCGCGGGCGACGATGAGATCCTCTCGAGCCACGATCCGGAGCACCGCCGGGGAACTACCCGACGCCGAGAGCACGGCGTCCTCCGCCGGCGCAAGGTCCGGGATCGGAGCCACGCCAACGGAACCCAGGCGGGCGACGATCCGGGCCCGCAATCCGGCCGCATTCTCGCCGATGCCGCCAGTGAAGGCGATGGCGTCGAGGGCCGGCAGGGCCGTCGCGACGGCGGCGATGCACTCGCCGGCTCGCCTGACGAAGAGCTCCAGCGCAAGCGCCGCCGCTTCGTCGCCGGCGGCTTCGAGCCGGAGCAGCTCGCGGACGTCGGAGGTTCGGCCGGACACCCCGACTAGGCCCGATTCATGGTCCAGCTGCTCGGCTAGCTCGTCGGCATCCAGGCGTGCGGTTCGCAGCAGGTAGAAGAGGATTCCCGGATCGATCGAGCCAGCCCGAGTCCCCATCATCAAACCTTCGAGGGGAGTCAGGCCCATCGAGGTCGCGACCGAGCGTCCGCCGTCGACCGCGGTCACGGAGCAGCCGCTGCCAAGGTGGGCGACGACGATCCGCAGGTCGCCAACCGGCCGGGCGAGGATCGCCGCCGCTCGCTCGGCCGACCACGCCACCGAGGAGCCGTGGAAGCCGTAGCGGCGGACGCCCCACTCGCGATACCACTGCTCCGGGACGGGGTAGCGGTACGCCTCCGGCGGCAACGTCGCGTGGAATGCGGTGTCGAAGACGGCCACGTGAGGGAGATGCGGGATCGCTGCCAGGCCGGCTTTCATCGTCTCGGCCGCCATGCCGTTGTGGAGTGGGGCAAGGTCGCGCAGCGCGGTGACCCGCTCGATGACTTCCGCGGTGACACGCACAGGCTGCCGGAACGTCGCCCCGCCGTGGACGACGCGATACCCGACGCCGGATAGCGAAGCGGGCTGGATTCCGGCGGCCTCGTATCGGTCGAGCAGTGCGCGGATGTCGTCCGCCGGGTCGCCGCCGGTCGTCGCGTCGACGCCCCAATCCAGGTCGAGCTGCCCGAGCGGCGCCAGCGACTCCGCGGCTACATTGGGAACCATGCCGCCCGCATCTGGCGCCGGGATGGTGACGGTCTCGATGACGCTCGACTTGAGCGAGCTCGACCCGGGGTTCAGAACGAGTACGCGCATGTGCCGCCTCTCTGGGCCATCGACCACCCGGCCGACCCGGGCCGCCAGCTCGCAACGTTACCCCGCCGGAGGCCGCCGTGCAGCCGCCCGGGGCCGCAGCCACCCGGCGGCCGCTCCCGCCCGAGGCCACGCGCGCCCCGGCCCGATGCCGCCCCCTGCCGGCCGCTCCCGGCCGAGGCCACGCGCCCCCCGGCCCGATGCCGCCACCCGGCGGCCGCTCCCCCCGAGGCCACGCGCGCCCCGGCCCGATGCCGCCCCCTGCCGGCCGGTGCTGGCGGGCACGAGCGCCGCCCGGACCGCCCACGCCGCCGCCGCCGTTGCGGTTTGCCAGTGGTATTTGCTCGAAGTGGGAACCCGATCGCCATTTGGCCACCGGGACGTGCGCGATGCTCGCCAGGGCACCCGTATGCCTGCCAACTGCCCCCGTTCACCGTTCCGAGGCTCACAATCTGGCGGGTAGGCCCCGGATCCTTCCCTTCGCGCAATTGGTATTGGAAAGGCGCAAGAACCACAGGCCTCGGAGCGGCGAGTCCGGTCGGCAGATCCACTGGCGTATCGCGAGCGTTCGTGCCGGAAAGCTCGCGTCGAAGATCGCGGCTCGCCGAGCGACAGCGGCGCGTTCGCGGGTGGACTCACGCAGCACCAACACGACGCCAACCACAGTCGGGTGCCATCCGCGGTCCCGTGCCACCAACCTGGGGACGACGCGCGCCTTGATATCCAGAGCACGACAAGTGTCCTGCAGATTGGCCAGCTCGCTCTTCGTCTCCACCAGCAGAAGTGCGCTGCCATCGGTGTGCCAGGCGAGGACGTCGACCGATCCGCGGTCCCCGTAGTCGTTGAACGAGTACTCGACCATGGCCTCCCAACCTGCGGCCGACAGGCGCCTTACCACCAGGTCGACCATCGAGGAGTGCTCCTCGTCGATCAATCGGTCGAGCTGCGCGCCTCGTCCTCTCGGCGCAAATGGAAGGTCGATGCCGACGGCGGCCGCAACCGCGCGGGCGGTCCGGACGCTCAGAGATGAGATCTGGCCGCGTTCCAGTAGCGACACGCATTGCCTGCTGACGCCTACTTCTTCGGCGACATCGATCTGACGCCGACCACTGCGCCGTCGCATAAGGCGAATCCACACTCCAATGCGGATGTCGTCCTGGGCGACGGACGATAGAACCGGTCTGGCGCTGGCTGCAGTTGCCACGTTTGCAGAATCGCTCATCAGAGTAAACGCCCGATTACCACAGGCTTCGGCGACGCCCGACTACCACAGGCTTCGGCGACGCCCGGCCCCGCGCCGCCGCCCGCGCCGCCGCCCGCGCCGCCGCCCGCGCCGCCGCGGCGTCAGCTCCCGGCCCGCCTCCGAAGCGCCTCGACGAACGCCGCTTCAGTGGGAGTGGCGCCGAGTCCGAGCCGCGATCCCGCGACGGCGGCCCGTGGCGGCTCGAGATAGGTGGCTCTCAGATCGGGCCAGGCCGCCTCGGCGAACACCGCATCGGGCGGCCCATCCAGCAGGACTCGCCCCGCCCGCATGACGACGACACGCTCGAAGCACTCGGCCACGAAACGCATGTCGTGGCTTATCGCAACCACCGTCCGACCCTCCGCGGCCGCCCCCGCGACCACCGACCGGACCATCGCCGCGCCGCGGGCATCCTGACCGGTCGTCGGCTCGTCGAGCACCAGGATCGGCGTCCGCATCGCCAGCACCGAGGCGAGTGAGAGCAGCTTCCGCCTCGAATAGCCGAGGTCGTACGGGTTGGTCGCGGCCTCCGAGCTCAGGCCGACGGCGTCGAGCGCGGCAGCCACTCGCTCATCCAGCGCCGCGCCGCGGAGACCAAGGTTGCGCGGCCCAAACGCCACCTCGGTCGAAACGCGCCCGGCGAATAGCTGACGGTCGGGGTTCTGGAAGGCAAGCCCGACACGCGCGGCCAGGCTGGCCACATGGACGCTTCGGATGTCGAGGCCGTCGAGCAGAACCCGGCCTGTCGTCGGCCGCAGCAGCCCGTTGAGGTGTCGGGCGAGGGTCGACTTGCCGGACCCGTTCTGGCCGACGACGGCGACCCGCTCGCCCGGATCGATCCGGAGGCTGACTCGATCGAGCGCCTGCGTGCCCTCCGGGTAGGTGAACGAGACCGACTGGAGCTCGATCGAAGGAACGGACGGTGCCGAGCCTGAACGAGCTGGAGCGCCGCGCCGACCGTCGTTGGCAGTTGAACCCGAATCGGCCGCGACTCCGGCGAAAGCCGCCGGAGTTGACTGGGTAGTCTCGCGATCGACCTGGCTCACGCGAGCGCTCTCTCGAGTCCGGGGGACCATTCGAGGCCGGCGGTTCGCACCGCTCGTTCGAGCCGGACACGTGCCGGCGGCTCGACGCCCAGCTTCGCCAGACGTGGATCGGCCAGTACAGCCGCCGCTGCCCCTGACATCGCCACGGATCCGCCATCGAGAACCACGACCTCATCGGCGATCCGGGCCAGCACATCGGTCTTGTGTTCCACGATCATGATCCCTGTACCTGTCTCGGCGGCGACGCGGGCCAGAGCGTCGGCCACGAGCGCCGTCCCGGCCGGGTCGAGCTCGCTCGTCGGCTCGTCGAGGAGCAGGTAGCGAGGCCGCAGCGCCAGGACCGCGGCAAGGGCCACGAGCTGACCCTGACCTCCGGAGAGGCGCGCCGGGTCGCGCGGTGCCAGGTCCTCGATCCCGACCGACCGCATCGCCCACCAGACTCGCTCGATCACCTCGGGCACCGCCAGGCCCAGGTTGCACGGGCCGAACCCAACCTCCTCGAAGACCGTCGACGTGGTGTTGGAGAGTTGCGTGGCCGCGTTCTGGAAGAGCAGACCGCAATGCTGGGCCAGCGAGTGCGGGGGTATCGCCGCCGTCTCGGCGCCGTCGATGCGGACCGAACCATCGAGCCGACCGCCGACGACCTTTGGCGCGAAACCGCTCGCCACCAGGCAGAGCGTCGTCTTCCCCGAGTCGTTCGCTCCCACGACACCCAGGACGCGACCCGGCTCGAGGCGCAGCTCCACGGATTGCAGCGCCGGCCTCGAGGCGCCGGCGTACCGGTACGAAACGGCCGATAGCTCGATCGCCATGCCTCAGCCAAACCTCCCGGCGATTCGCAATCCGACGATCGCGACGAGGGCCAGGACGGCCGCCCAGCGAAGGGCACGGTCCGCGACTCGATCGGGCGGCACGCGCAGCAGCGTCTGACGACCCGGCGCCGAGAAGGCTCGCGCTTCGAGGGCGATGGTTCGCTCCTCGACCTCGGTCAGGGCTCCGAAGACCACCGGCGCCGCGAGCGGAACGACGCCGCGCGCCCGCCGCCAGAAGCGGCCTTCCGTGTCCATGCCCCTGGCTCGTTGAGCATCGACGATCTCGGCGGCGCGCTCGATCGTCCTGGGCACCATCTGCACGGCCGCGCCGACGACGAAGACCGCCCGCCTTCCCAGCCCACGGCGCGCCAGATCGGCCAGCAGGTCGTCGATCTCCGTCGTCAGGTAGACGAGAGCGATCGCGGCCGAGAATGCGTAGAGCCGGGCGACGGTCTGCAGCCCAAACCAGAGCCCGGTCCACGTGGGAGCGAGCGGCCCGAGCCTGACGATAGGGTCACTGGCTCCGGGCAGAAGGAAGAGGTTGATGATCAGGATGGAGCCGACGATGGGCGACGCCGCCAGACCGATCGTGGCCAAACCCCGAAGCCGCCGCGCCGCCGCGGCTGTGACCAGCACAGCGGCCAGAACGGCGATTGGCCCCGGCCAGCCGGGCACCAGGAACGCGGCCACAACCTCGAGGGCGGCGATGGCGAGCTTCGTCGAGGGGTTCGTCGAGCGGTAGAAGCCGCCGGGCCTGCGCGTGACGTACTCGGGCAGGCCCTCGAGGCGGGCCGGAGGTGCGATGGTCAAGCCCGATCAGCCCGGTGAGGCCGCGTTCGCACCGATTTCGGCCTCGGTGTTGGCCCCGATCGCCTTCTCGCCGTTGGGGAAGCGGGCGACGAAGCGGCGGGAGAGGCTGCCGATGACGAAGAAGACCACAAACGAGGTGATCATCTTGTCCATCGGGTCGGACAGAAGCCCCTGCTTGAGAGTGGCCTGGTACAGGCTGTCCCCGCCCGCCCTGAAGGCAGCCACGAGCGCATCCGTGCCGCTCCCTGTGACGCCGCCATAGACGATTGCCGCGATAGGCGCCGATACGATAGCGGCGACGATCCCGGTTACGAGGCCTGCGCCTATGGCGAGCACCGCACCGACGTCGCGACGCAAGTAGAGCGCGACACCTACCAGGACCACGTAGACGACCATGACGGCGAGGAAGAAGATTCGCGATCGGTCAAAGTCCGTAGTCTTGAAACCCGTGATGTTGACGAACTGGTCGGGGCTGGCATAGGCACGGGCATACGTGTAGAGCGCCAGCGCACCCACCAGGACGACCGCGATGGAAGCAGCCAGGATGCTGGCACGCCCGCCGCGGCGCGGACGGAAGAGACCAAGCTGGCCCCAGATCCCGGCCAGCAATCCGATCACGCCGGCCGTGATGAAGAATGGACCGATCGTGCTGGTGCCGATCGGGGCGGGCAACAGGTAGCCCCAAATCAGGTTGGCCAGGATGCCGGTGAGCGCGCCTGCCAGCGGGCCGGCCAGGACGCCGACGAGGATCGTGCCGATCGAATCCAGGTAGATCGGCAGCTTCAGGGCCTGCTGGACCGTAGCCCCGAGGACGATGTTGATCGCGATCGCGACCGGCATCAGGACGATGACTCGGGTGGTGAACTGGCGAGCTGCCCAGCGCTTCAGCAGATCCATCTCTCCTGCTCTCCTCCAGCGGAGCGCGGCCAGGTCGGATGTGCGGGTGCCGCGCCGCGAAAGCTTGCCAGGTCCTGGGGGCGAGTGCCAGCCCTATCGACGCTCGGACCGCCTCGCGGCGAGATCGCCTACCCGCTCGATGAAGCGGGCCATGAAGCGGGGCGTGTCCGCCTCGACCGCCACGTCGACGTTCGGCGGCCGGCCCCATACGCGCCGCCAGTCCGCCACGGTCTCGCCCGTGGTGAGCCGCCCGCCCAACTCCACGTCCACGCTGAGTGGCTCCGTCCGTACCAGCGTCGGGTCCAGCGCCGTCGCGAGCGCCAGCGGATCGTGGATGAAGGCGCCGTAGAAGCCGTCATAGCGGCTGTGGAACTCCATATAGAAGCGCAACGCGTCGGCGAGGTAGCGCACGATCGGGTCGACGCTGCCGTCGGGTCTCGTTCCGTCGGGGGCGCAGCCGGCCCTGGCCGCCAGCGCGGCGAGGTGCTCGGGCAGCATCTTGGCTCTTTCCGTGACGTCCAGTCCGAGGGCCAACGGGCGACCCGTTCGGGCTCGGGACTCCGAGCGGGCTCCGATCGCCTCCACTGCGGCAGCCGTGCTTTCGGTCGAGATCGAGCCTTCGGTCCCCTTCGGTCCGAAGCCCTCGAAGACGATCTTCGCCGACTCGGGGTCTACGTTGACGTTCCATTCGGTCGTCGGTGCCGTGTTGCCGGGCGATCGATAGCTACCGCCCATGACCACCAGGCGCCGCAGAAGACGCGGCAACTCCGGCTCGCGCAGAACCGCCAGGGCGACGTTCGTCAGAGGCGCCAGCGTGACCAGCGTCAGCTCCCCGGGTCGGCGGCGCGCCTCCTCGACGATCAGGTCCGGGCTGGAGCGCGGCGAAAGCGGCATCCTCGCCGGGGCCAGCTCGGCGTAACCGATGCCGCGCGGGCCGTGTGTCTCCGGCGTGGTGACGAGCGCCCGCACCAGCGGCGTCTCCCGCCCGATCGCAACCTCCACGTCCGAGCGACCGGCCAGCTCGAGCACGGCTCGAGTGTTCTCCGCGACCTGGCGGGCGTCGACGTTGCCGGCAGTACACGTCACCGCCACCAGCTCGCACTCGGACGAGGCGACGGCGTACAGCAGCGCCAGGCTATCGTCGATGCCGGTGTCGCAGTCGACGAGGATCGGGATGGAGATCGTGGCTTCGCTCACGCCGGCATGGTAGGCCAGCGGGGCGGGCGACGGAGCGCGGAGCCGTCGCCGGTTGGACGACTCAGACCAACCGACGGTACTCGCCGCCGGTGCGCGTCATCAGACCCGCGACAACCAGGCCTCGCCGAAGAGTGGCCGCGTCCTCGTGGAACTCGCCGAGCAGCTCGTTGACCTCGCGCTCGGAGTAAGTGCGGTCCAGCTCGAAACACCGCTGCGCGAGGTAGCGAAAGATCACCTGGCGCTTCCGATCCTGGGCCGGTATCGAGACCAGCCGGCCATCGCGCACGAATGCCCGCAGCACCTTGGCCTCATAGGCCGGCTCGTCGCCGGTCGGGCCGGTCAGATCGCGGCCCCGCGCAGGTCAGCCCTGGCTATGCCGATCAGCCCTGGTGAGGCGGCTCGGTCTGGGGCGATACCGGCGGTGCGGCCGGAACGACCGGTGCCGGCTGGCCGACGGGCGGCGCATACGGCTGGGCCGGCATCGTCGGGTATGGAGCCTGAGCGTACGGCTGCCCGGCCGGGTCGACGGGCGGCTGCACGGGATAGGGCTGCTGCGCCGGATACGGCTGCTGGGGCGGGTACTGGGGCTGCACCGGGTATGCCTGCTGCGGCGGGTACTGCGGCGGGTACTGGGGCTGCGGATAGACCGGAGCCTGCGGCGCGACCGGTTGCACCGGCGGAGCCGCCTGCTGCTGGTTCTCCGGATGGGTTTCACCTGTCTCGACGGCGTCCTTGAACCCCCGGAGAGCCTTACCGATCGCGGCGCCTGTGTCGGGCAGCTTGCCCGGGCCGACGACGATCAGCACGATCACCAGGATGATTATCAGATGGGCGGGAGTGAGGCCCCACGGCATATCGTTACTCCTTGCGGGCCGACAGAAACGAGGGCCACAGTTTCAAGGCGGTCGAGGTTCGATACCGCCGCGTCAACAATACTCCTCGAAGGCAGGCCAGTCACAGCGCCACGGCCGCGGGAACCGGCGGCGATCTGCCACTTTGGGCGGCTCATGCCTCGTTCGACCCGCCCTTACGCGGTCGGTCCTGACCCTCTAGGCGCATTGCTGGGGCCCAGGACCGCAGCGGTGCGTCTGGGCTGAGAAGAAACAGGGTCGGGCGAGTACTGGACAGCTCGATCGCCGACGTCACGATTTCCGGCTTCAGAAATCGGTGATCCTCACCGCCCGGTCGAGATACTTGGCGCGGAACTGGGCGTTCAGGCGGAGAACTTCGTTCTCGTCGCCGAAGAACGAGCAGCGCAGACAGTAGTACTCGTGCTTTCTACTGTCGTAGAGCATGTCCATGTCGATTTCCCGCATCAGGCAACGCGGGCAGCGGTAGTTCAGCTTGCCTTTGCGACCTTGAGCCATGTGCGCAACTCCCCATTCCCCCTGACGGTCTTCTTGATCCCGATCGTGTACATCGGCGAAAAGGCCATCCCCTCGCGGAAATAGCCGGCCGCGTCGGCGGCGTCCGATCGCATCGACAACCTGGTGTCCACCTGTGGAACCAGGGCTTCGGCCGACTCCAGTCCTTCGACGACGGCCTCCCGGCACTTGTACGCGTATTCGATCGACTCGGTCCCGGAGGTTCCCTTCAAGGTGAGCCGCACACCGGTGAGGTCCTCGGAGTACTCGGTGGTGCCATAGCAGCCGGTCAGGTACTCGTCGATCGATACGTCTGCGTCCGGGTCTGTGGTGCTCACGATCTTGCGGGTGATCTCGATCTCGCCCGTGCCCTGGGTCAAGCGGAATGTGGACTGGACGCCGATCGTGAACTTCTCGAACTCGATGTCGACGGGCTCGAGGGTCACGACGCGAGTCTCTCCGTCCTCGCTGAACGATGCCAGAGTGCGACACGTGCAGAGGTCGACTTCCTCGGCGCCGTGTCTGAACTTGCAGCTCTTGACCGCCCCTTCGCCGGCGTAGTGGGTGAAGTAGCCGGCCCTGTAGAGCGACTGCACGATGAACGGGTAGCTGGCGTCCTGGATGTGTGGCGTCCCGACTCCGCAAGGCCGCACCAGCTTGGCCGCATACGGCCTCAGGTCCACCATGGCTCCGCCCTGGTTCATGTCGAGGCAGAACCGCATCCACGGATCCGCGAACCAGAACTGCTGCCGATTGGATCCGTAGAGAATGTCCTTCCAGAGCGAGACTTCGGGCCTGGCGTACGGCCGACCCTCGCGGTACGCGTCGGCGAATTCGCTCATCGTCAGATCGACGGCCTTTCCTTCCTTCTTGAGCCGGCCGTAGTACGCCATTCCGTCTTCATAGCTCTTGAGCAGGAATGGGTAATCCGCCTCCCAGCGACCGCTCTTGCTCATCCAGCCCGGGCCGACGAACATCATGTTGTAGGCGTAGCCGCCGTTGTATTTCGCCATGGCCCGATACTGATCGACCAGGTTCATGAAGTACGGAATCTCTCGACCCTCGTAGACCATCCCCCGAAGGATGTTCTGGGGATGAGTCCCGTAATACGAGCCGGGCCCGTCAAAGACGGTCAGTAGATCGCGCGACAGATGAGGGATAGCCACGATCCCGATATCATCGGCTTCGTCGGACGCCGGACAATGGATATTGCGCTTGGAAGGAATCCAAGGGTTCCACGGACCACCATCGAGCAGGGTGTACCACGAGTTGTTGGCGTTGTGATACGCCTTGGGACCCTCTTCCCAACACGTAGCCACCGCGGCTTTGACCATCGGATATCGGTCTTTGATGTAGTTGACCAGCTCGGCGTCCATATAGTACGAACCCGTCGAGGTCGGCAGAAAGCCGAAAACCTCCTGGAACTTCCCAAAGACCTCGTCGACGATCCTGCGCTTGTCCTCCATCGAGAAGAGCCAGATTGCCAGTTCCTTGGACGCAAACTTCTCGCGGAATTGAGCACACTGCAGGCCCAAGAAGGTGGACCCTATCTCGTCGCCGAACTCCTCGTGGTGTTCTATGGCGAGCGACACAGCCTCTTCGTTGAAGAGGCTGGCATATGTCATCTGGATCGTCGTGCGGATGCCGTTGTCATGTGCGACCCTTTGCTGGGTCCGGAAGATGTCGAGCGATTCGCTGATGACGTCGCTTCGCGTGATATCTTCGGCTTTGCCTTCCTCGGCACCCTTCTGAAGATACTCCGGCACCATTTCCGGCCGATGGATCACGGTCAGGTAGAAGCTGGTCATCGGTGGTCGCTCATGCATGCGCGCGTGTCGGCGCGACGGTCTGATTGGACGGGATGGCACGGGCCGGCTGTCGCGCGGCACGGCGCGGAGGTCGGGCCTCTAGACTGGGCGCGACATGAAATGGCTCGTCATTCTGGCTGGCATCGGCGCGGCCGCGCTCTCGTTGCAGATACTCATCTGGGAGCGCCGCGGCGGGCGCCCGCCGTCGACTCGCAGCCGGGTCGCGCTGGCCGTGCTGACGGTTCTTCTGATCGGGGGGGCGGTCTACTCGGCTCATGTGCTCGGGATATTCTCCGTCCCGCTCGTGGCGATGGCTTTCGTGCCGGTCGGGGTCACCGTGCGCTGGTTGATCCTTGCCACGCGTGAAGCCAGGCAGCGGTCCGCATACGCGCGCGCCGGTTCCGCACCGGAGGTCACGCTCCGCGCTCGCTTGATGGAGACCTTCGCGCTGCCGGTCTTCCTGGTCCTGGTTGCGGCCGTGGTCGTGCTCGGCCTCGTCGCGGGCACGCTCGTCGGACCCCACTGAACCGGCGAGGAGCCGGGATGATCGAACCGGGGCTCGCAAGTGGCCGCGGCGATCCCTGACTCGATCCCGTTGGTCAGCCAAGCTGCTTCACGACGAGCGGCCTGACCTCTCGAGCGAGTCTCTCGATGGTTTCGCGGTCGTATGGCGCCGGCATCTCGACGAGCGCGGTCATGAAGCCCGCCGCACAGTACTCGAGCAGGCGTTCGGCGATCGTCTCCGGCGTTCCGAACACCGGTCGCGATGGCTCGATGCTCCGCTCGAACGGCATGCGGTTCCGCTCCATCCAGGCCGCCCATTCGCGCCGCGCCTCCGCCTCCGAGTCACGGATCACGAACCAGAGGTTGCTCGACCGCTCGATCTCGCGTTCGTCGCGGCCGACCTCCTCGCAATGTCGCCGGAGCACGCCATCGAACTCGCGGACTTCGGACGGCAGCCCGCTCGCGTTCCAGATGTCGGCGTACCTGGCAACGGTCCGCAGGGTCTTGGTCCGGCCGGTTCCCCCAATCATGATCGGGAGCCGCTTCTGGACCGGCAGCGGATTGATCGTCGCGCCATCCAATGAGTAATGGCCGCCCGCGGGGGAAGTTACTTTCTCGCCGGATGTCAGGGCCCTGATGGCGCCGACCGACTCGTCCAGCCAGTCGAGGCGCTGGCCGAAGCCACTGCCGAAGTCGATGCCGAACTCTCGATGCTCCAGCTCGAACCAGGCCCCGCCGAGACCCAGGATGGCGCGCCCGCCGGAGACGTGGTCGAGGGTGGTCGCGATCTTCGCCACGAGGCCGGGGTTCCGGAAGGTATTCGCCCCGACCATGAGCCCGACCTTGACGTTCTGCGTGGCCATCGCCCAGGCGGTGATCGTCGTCCAGCCCTCGAAGATCGACTGGTGCGGGTCGCCGAAGATCGCCTTGACGTGGTCCCACGCCCAGAGATGCTCGTAGCCCAGCCGGTCGACGGCCCCGGCCGCGTCGAGCATCTCCTGCCACGACCCAGTCTGGGTCCAGAGGTTGATGCCGATCTTGAAGTCGTCCATGGCGTCCTCCCACGGCGCACGCGAGGCGAGGGCCGTCCCGCGAACCTGGCGATCAGAGGTTGGGGCGAACCCCAAGCGGCGCGATGAGCCACGACCATTTATACGTCCCGCGCCCGACCCGGTACTCGGGCAGCGTATCCGGGCCGCAGCTGGCGGTCCCGAGGCCCCGATGCGCGACGTCCACATGGACGATCGTCTCGGGTCGCGGGCGAAGCTCGACGTCGTGCTTCGCGGCCGCCAGGTCGCCGGCGCGGTAGTGCGTCGCCGAAACCTGGCACGGCCGATCGGTCGCCAGGCGGATCCCCCGCCCCGATCCGTCCGATAGCTCGAGCCAGTGGACGCCGTTGCGGCCGCCGTTCTCCTGCGGCCTGACGTACGGCACGTAGAGGTCGGCCACGCTTGACCGCCAGCGCGCGATCGCACCCGCCCGGCGCCGGTCAGGGTAGGTCTCGACCGGACCGCGACCGAACCATTCCGCCTGCTCTAGCCCGGGCACTGTCTCCAGGACGATCCCGATCCGCGCCAGATCGGACAGCTGGTCCGGGATCGTGACGGTTTCCTCGACGAGCACGCCTCCACCGGAGACGGCCTTGAACACCTGGACGTGCCCGACGACGATCCCGGCTCCGGTTCGCTCCTCCGCCGAGACGGCGATGGAGTCCGGCCCGCGGGTTATCGTCGCGGCGCCGCGCGTCAAGGCATCGACACCCCATTCGCTCCATTGAGCGCCGAGGCCGACGATCCGGTCGTTGTCGGTCGGGGCCCGCCACAGGCTGAGGCGTGGCGGCGCCGCGAGCAGCTCGTGGATCAGCAGGCCGTCGTCGTCGAGGCGAACGGCACCGTCTGGGAGGGTGGCGGCCGGCCGGGCATAGGGCCGCGACAGCTCCGGGATCCCGGGATGAATAGGCAGCTGAGCCCAACACACCTCGAAGCCCTTCGCTGCCCAGGTCAGGTCCTCGGCCACGCGGAAACGGACGATCAGCGAAAACACGCGGCCGTCAGCGAGCGGCGGCTTCCAGCCGGGGATGCGGACGGCGCCGGTTTCGCGGGGTCCGATCGCAGGTAGCGGCAGCTCGCCCCGGCCGACGATCTCGCTGTCCGCGGCCAGCTCCCATACGGCCCGCAGCCACTCGAGGCCGGTGAAGTACTGGCGGTTGGACAGGTCGAGCGAGCCGTCTTGCGCCGCTTCGGAGGAGGCGGAAACGCGGACGGGTGCCGCGAGCTGGCGGTGCTCGAAGAGTGCCGGCTTTGGCCGCCGGTCGGGCCAGACCAGGCCGTCCAGGCAGAAGTTGCCGTCGTTCGGTTCATCGCCGAAATCGCCGCCGTAAGCCCACCGGGTCGTGCCATCGGGCAGCTTCTGGACGAGGCCGTGGTCCCACCACTCCCAGATGAACCCGCCCTGGAGACCGTCCGTGGCCTCGATCGCATCCCAGTACTCGGCCAGCGTGCCGTTGCTGTTGCCCATGGCGTGCGAGTACTCGCACATGATCAGCGGATGAAGCTGCCGGCCGGACTCCGCATGGGCCACGATGGCCGAGATGGGCGGATACATCGGACAGGTCAAGTCGCTGACCTTCTGGTCGCTCGACCAATCCCAGCGGATGGCGCCTTCGTAGTGAAGCGGCCGCGACGGGTCGTAGCGGCGGATGTAGCCGGCCTCGGCGTCGTGGTTGGCGCCATGGCCCGACTCGTTGCCAAGCGACCAGACGATGACCGAGGGGTGGTTCTTGTCTCGCCTGACCATGCGGGCGGCGCGATCCACCCACGCGTTGAGGTAGCGCGGGTCGTTGCAGAGCTGGTCGATGAAGGCGTGCGACTCGATGTCCGCCTCGGCGATGACGTACAGGCCGAGCTCGTCGGTGAGATCGAGGAAGACCGGGTCGTTGGGGTAGTGCGAAGTCCGGACGGCGTTGAAGCCGAACTGCTTCATGGCCACGAGATCCGCCCGTATCGACTCCGCCGAGATCACGCGTCCCGTGTGCTGGTCGAAGTCGTGGCGGTTGACGCCGCGGATCAGCACGGCGGCCCCGTTGATGAGCAGGTGCAGGCGTTCGATCTCGACCCGCCGGAATCCGACCTTCAGGTCGAGCTCCTCGACTGCCTCACCCGACGCCGACCGCAGCACGACGTGCAAGGGGTAGAGATGGGGCTGCTCGGCCGACCAACGACGTACGTTCGGGATCTCGGTCTGCAGCGCGGCGCGCCCGTCGAGCGGTGGACGCATTTGAGGCTCGAGCGACTCCCACTGGGCCTGATCGGCGCCGGTCAGGCCAACTGAAACGAGCTTGGCCACGATCTCGAAGCGGTGGCGCGTCAGCGGCTGGGAATCCGCGCGGCTGACCTTGGGACCCGAGCCCGTGTTGGCGAATGGCACCGGCGCGGTCAGGGCGGGTAGATCGCCCAGCCGCGCCTCGACCGTCCAGCCCGCCTCCGGCTCAGCGCCGCCGAAGTCGACGTCGGCGAGCAGCTCGAACGTGCCCGTCGCCAGGTCGTCCGCCAGCCCCGCGTTGACTCGAACGTCGGAGAGGTGGACCCGCGGCGTGGCGTACAGATACACGGAGCGGGTGATGCCGCCGTGCCACCACTCGTCCTGATCCTCGACGAAGGTGGCGTCGGACCACTTGACGACGCGTAGCGAGATGGCGTTCGCCCCGGGACGAACCAGGTCGGTTACGTCGAACTCCGCCGCCAGGTGCGAGTCCTTGCTCATCCCGACCTGCTGGCCGTTGACCGCGGCGATCAGAAGGCTCTCGGCGGCCCCGACATGCAGCACCACCCGCCGACCCGCCAGCCACGCGGCAGGCAGGTCGAACTCTCGCTCGTAGACGCCGGTGGGGTTGACGTCCGGAAGATGCGGCGGCTTGCCGGAGAAGGGCATCTGGACGTTGGTGTAATGCGGCAGGTCGAAGAAGCCCTGCACCGTCCAGCAGCCCGGGACGTCGACCTCACTCCAGGATGAAGCGAGTTCTTCCTCGGGCGTGTGAAGGAGCTGGAAGCGCCACTGGCCGTCGAGGGGAACGCGGTCGGTGTGAGGAACGCTGTGCATCGGCAGGCGATCGAGCGAGGTCAGCTCGGGCGCCATCCACGGCCTGGCGATCATGCCCCAGCCTCCTTGGACTTCTCGTCCTCGACCGCTTCGAGGACGTACAGGCGGGCGCGGAAATCGCCGCGTGTAGCCGACTCGCGGTCCGACTCGAGCACCAGCCCGGCCGACATCATCTCATCGCCTCCAAGGCCAGTCCGGCCGGCTATTCCGAGATCGATCGTGTCCGATGCCGGCCACACGGAGATGCGGTACAGGGCCGCGGGATCGAGGCCCCGCAAACGCAGGCGCTCAGGTCCCGGGTTTGGGCGGCTGAGGATCTGGTAATGGGCGACGATTGCGGAGCACCGATCGGCGGACACGGTCATCCAGGCGGTCTCGTCCCGGTCGCCTTCGAACGGGCTGCGCAAGCGCAGGAAACGGCCTCGCTGGAACAGCTCGCGCCAGCGCTTGTAGAAGGCGACCTGGTCCGCGACCTCTGCCCGCTCGGCCGCGGAGAGGAGCGTGGGGTCCAGCTCGTAGCCAAAGACTCCGAAGAACGCCACGGCCGCGCGAGTGGCAAGCGGGGTCACGCGTCCGATCTGGTGGTTCGGGACGGCCGAAACGTGGGCCGCCATCGAGCTGAGGGGATATCCGAGCGAGGTCCCCCACTGGATCTTGAGCCTTTCGACGGCGTCGGTGTCGTCGCTGGTCCAGGCCTGTGGCGCGTAGGCGAGCAGACCAGGATCGAAACGGCCGCCGCCCCCCGCGCATGACTCGAACAGGATGCCGGGGAACGCCTTCGTCAGCCGCTCGTACAGCGAGTACACCCCCAGGATGTAGCGGTGGAGGAACTCGCCCTGGCGCCAGGCCGGGAGCGTGGGGCTGAACGGCTCGGTGATGTTCCGGTTCATGTCCCACTTGACGTACGAGATCGGAGCGCTACCGAGGATCGCGGACAGAACCTCGAACAGGTGATCCACCACCTCGGACCGGGACATGTCGAGCACGTACTGGCTGCGCCCCTCCGTTCGCGGGCGGGTAGGGATGCCGATGGTCCACTCGCCATGTTCTGCGAATAGCTTGCTCTGGCGGCTCACCATCTCCGGCTCGATCCAGAGCCCGAACTTCATCCCGAGACCCTCTACCTTGCGGGCAAGCGAATCGAGGCCGCCGGGCAGCTTGGCTGGGTTGACCTGCCAGTCCCCAAGGGACGTCGTGTCGTCGTTGCGGAGACCGAACCAGCCGTCGTCGAGCACGAACAGCTCGACGCCCATCTCCTTTGCCGACGCCGCGATGGCCAGCAGCTTGGCCTCGTCGAAGTCGAAGTAGGTGGCCTCCCAGTTGTTGATGACGATCGGGCGCAGCTTGTCGCGCCATGAGCCGCGGGCCAGCCGTTCGCGCAGGAGTCCGTGGAGTGCATCGCTGAGCTCGCCAAGACCGTTCGCGGAGTACGTGAGGACCGCCTCCGGCGTGGCGAATTCGGCGCCGGGCTCGAGCAGCCACGAGAAGCCATCCGGGTTGATGCCGGTGCGCAGCCGCACGGTCCCGAACGGCTCGACTTCGGCCTCGGCGATGAAGTTGCCGGAATAGACGAGGCTCAGGCCGATGGCCTCGCCGGATGCCTCCGTGGTGGCCGGTCGCGCCAGGACCACGAACGGGTTCTGCTGATGGCTCGAGGCACCACGGCCGCTCGCGACCGATTGCCGGCCCGGCCGGAGATCTCCCCGCTTCACGTGACGCTCCCGCGCCCAGTCACCGCTCAGGGTTATGAGCTGCCACTCTGAGTCGGGGAGGTCGAGAGTGGCGCTCATCGCGGCGCGGACGATCACGGAGGACTTGCCCGAGTTGGCGATCCGCGCGCCGCGAACCACTACCGGGCGGTTCCTGTAGATCGTGTAGAGGAGCCTTACCTCGAGATCAGCGATCGCGTCGGCAAGGACGACTTCGAGCGTCTCGGCCTCGCCGCCGACTTCGACGTACGTCGAGGGCAGTCCAGGGATCAGGGGTTTGCCGGCGACGATACGGTGGCTGCGGTAGCGAAGGTCCAGTACACCGGAGCCGTCGGCCAGCTCGACGGAGAGGGCCGGGATGCGGTAATCGCCGGCCCCTCCGCTTGGGTACTCGAGAGGTACAGGCTCACCGAGCCGGTTGGAGAACCCAAAGAACTCGCCCGGCACGAGGTGCGCGTAGGACCTTCCGAGAGCGAGCGACGGGCCGAAGTACAGGTGTCCGAGCCAGTCATTGTCGAGCACGCGAACGACGTAGCTGACAAGACCGTTTCGGAGGTGGAACTCCCTGGCCTCCGGATTCCACTCGATGGTCATGGGACCTCCGCGCGCATTGGATGAAGGCGGCGCGTTAGCCCTTGGCCGACCCGAGCGTCAGACCGGAGACGAAGTTGCGCTGCAGGAGCATGTAAAGCACGACCGTCGGAATCGCAGCCAGGAGTGAGCCTGCCGCCACCAGTGTTGGGTCGACGAAGTAAGAGCCGGATAGGTTGTTGAGGGCGGCGGTGATGGGACGTTTGTCGCCGTGCTCGATCAGCATTACCGCCCAGAAGAAGTCGTTGTAGATCCAGGTGAACAGCAGGGTGCCCATGGCCGCAAGGGCCGGCCGGCACAAAGGAAGGATGACGCGGTAGTAGATCGTGAATACTCCGGCGCCGTCTATCATCGCGGCCTCGACCAGCTCCTTGGATAGCGTCTTCATGTAGTTGCTGAACACGAAGACGCAGAACCCAGTCTGGAAGGTCGTGTGGATCAAGATCAGCCCGAGGTACTGGTCGTACATGAGACCGTTGTCGCTCAGGGGGGCCGGAACCGGCAACATGTTGTACAGCTTGTAGAGCGGCACGATGATGACCTGCGGCGGCAGAAGGTTGCCGGCGGTGAAGATCATCAGAACCAGCAGGTTGAAGCGCCAGCTGAACCGGGAGATGGCGAACGCCGCCATCGAGGCGATCCAGAGTGTCAGGAGCACCGCGGGGACTGCGACGACCAGCGTGTTGAAGTAGAAGCGGGGGAGATCCGTTTCGTTCCAGAACGTGATGTAGTTACCGAAGTTGAGCGTGCCCGGCAGTGAGAACGGACCGTTCGGGTTGGCGACGATCTCACCGTAGGGCCGCAGCGACGTGTAGAACGCGTACAGAAGCGGCCAGGCGAATATGAACGCCAGGAAGGTCAGAAAGATGTACAGGACCGCCCGCCGAAGCCGGCGCCGAGCGCGATCGTGCGGCATCCGCTGCCCGGCCATCGCCGCATGTAGGCTCACTGGTTCTCCGTTCTCATGACTCTCGACAGATACAGCACGATAGGAACAAGTGAGATCGTGAGCAGCACTACCGCGATCGCGGACCCAAACCCGATCAGGCTGGCCTCGCTGATTGCGTTGTTGGTGATCAGGGTGGACATCAACTCCAGGCCGTTCTTGCCGTGGTTGATGATGTAGACGATGTCGAAGGCCCGCAGGGATTCGATCACGGTCACGACGACGATCACGACGTTGATTGGCGCCATCACGGGGAAGACGACGTGGATGAAGGTCTGGCGCTCGTTTGCCCCGTCGATGGCCGCTGCCTCACGCAATGAAGGATCCACGCTCTTCAGGCCGGCCAGGTACAGGACCATGATGTAGCCGACATGGCGCCAGCTGGCGGCGACCAGCACCGACCAGATGTTGATCGAAGGGTCGCCGAACCAGTCCGGCGCATTGTTCGCGTTGATGAGGCCGGTCGACACGAGAGCGCTGTCGATGAACCCGTTTCCCGCGAGCGGCGCGAACTGGAGCTCCCAGATAAAGCCGACTACCGCGAGTGAAAGAACGACCGGCAGGAAGAAGATGCTCTGGTATATCCAGGATCCCTTCAGTTGCCGGTCGAGCAACACGGCCAGGAAGATCCCAAAGGGCGTGGCGATGCAGACAAAGAAGATCAGCCACAGCATGTTGTGGGACAGGGCCGGCCAAAAGAACGGGTACGTCGTGATCAGCTGTGTGTAGTTGTCCAGCCCGATGAACTTGATGGGCTGGATACCATCCCAGTTCGTGAAGGACAGCACGACTGAGGCGAGCGTCGTCATCCAGATCAAGCACACGAAGATGACGAACGGCACTCCCACCATGAGTGCGATCAGGAACTTGTCGCGGCGCGTCAGCAGGCTGTAGCGCCGCCTTCGCTTTTCGGATGTGACGACCCCCGCCCCGGCAACTGCCGGGGCGGGAGCCTGAGCCCGAGGCTCTAGTTCTGACATCGGAAACTAATCCTGGTGTCGGTTCGATCGACTACTTGCCAGCGTACGCCGGCAGCGCGTCCCAGAAGTCCTGGATCGACTTCTGGAATGCCGTCAGGTCCTGGGTCGGCTTGTTGAGGAACTTCAGCAGGAAGCTCTGCATGCTGTTCGCGCCAGCGAAGTCAGGCCGGGTGTCGCGATCGAGGAACTGCGTGATCTTCTGGGCCTTGCTGACGATCTGGACAGCCTTCTGAGTCAGGACGTCCAACTTGGTGGTGTCGGCGTCAGAAGCGGTCGGAATGAAGCCGTTGTTGGCCTGGTACATGAGCATCTGAGTCGAGCCCTTGGACCAGAACTCCATGTAGGCCTTGGCGTTAACCAGGTCTGCCTGGAGCGAAGGCGACTTCGCGCTGACCATCATGATGTCGATCGGGGCGTCGAGCGACTGCTCGGCATCATAGGTGTTGCCGAAGAACGGCCACGGGAAGAAGTCGATGTCGGCGACGGCGGTGCTATCGACCGTCGCGACTTCACCCGTCATGAACAGGCCAAGGAAGTACATGCCGGCGGTCTTGCGGACGAGAGTGTCGCAAGCCTGCTGCCAGGTCAGACCGGCATAGCCCTTCGTGTAGTACGGGATCAGCTTGGCCCACGTCTGGAAGACGGTGGTGACCTTCGGATCCGTCCACTTGTTCGCGCCGGTCATGAGGCCGACGTGGAAATCGTAGCCGTTCAGGCGGAGGTCGAGGATGTCGAACGTGCCCATGGCCGGCCAGCCGTCTTTGTCGGCGAAAGCGATCGGCGTGAGGCCGTCCGTCTGCATCTTGGCGCAGAGGGTGAGGAAGTCATTCCAGGTGGCCGGGACCGTGTAGCCCTTGGCCGTCCAGACGCTCTTGCGGTAGAAGACGCACCACGGGTAGTAGTCGACCGGGATGCCGTAGACCTTCTTGTCGTTGCCGACGACCGCGTTGGCGAAACCGGCGGTGAAGTTGCTCGAAACGTTGGCCCAGACATCGTCGAGCGGCGTCGCCAGGCCCTTGTCAGCGAAGAACCGCATCCGGTAGCCGGAGAACCAACAGAACGCGTCGTCCGGGGTGGCGTTGAGGTAGTTGTTGATCTGGTCCTGGAACGTACCGTGGTCGACGGTGTTCATCGTGGGCGTGAGGCCAGTCAGCGTCGCGAAGGCGGCGTTGATGGCGGTCATGCCCTTGAGGTCGGAGGCGTCCGAGTGGTTGCTACCAACCTTGAGCGTCCCCGTGAGCTTGCCAAGGAAGGTCGCCGCCGTCGGAGAGGCCGCCGGGGCGGAGGTTACGGGGCCCGCTGTCGTCGGAACCGGCGTGGCTACCGGGGCCGGCGTCGGGGTCGACGAAGACGTGCTGCACGCTGCCAGGACCGCCGGCAAGACGGTCAGGCCAGCCGCGCCCACGAGTCCCTTCTTGAGGACTTCACGCCGGGTGACTTGCGCACCCGTCAGCATTCCGGGTTTGTTCTGAAGACCATCCATAAGGTGCCATCTCCTCCCTGTCTAGGCCGATTGAGCCGACCGTGGTTCAAACAGGAACCAACAGGATTGAGCGATTGTCGGGCTATCGTCGGCCGGGTGTCAAGGGGTTCCGTAGCCAAACCTCCGTGGATTTCTGTTTGAATGCGTTGACTTGGACGTCAGACTGGGGCACGATGAGAGGGGTCGGCCAGGGCGGCCGATCCTTTTGCAGCGGGACAAAGACAAAGAAGAGGAGAGATGCACCCTTATCGGGCCGAAGGCACGCCGGAGGAGACGCGGGTCGCTGACCCTGCGGTTCGGCGGCCGGCTCTGGCCCGCCAGCGGCAAGCGCTGATCCTCGAGCAGGTACGCGAACATGGTGCCGTGCGCGTCGCGGATCTCGTCACGGCGCTGGGCGTCTCGGACATGACGGTGCGGCGCGACCTCGAGCTGCTGCACGAGCGCGGTCTCATCGAGAAAGTGCATGGCGGCGCGGCGGCGATCGAGGGCAGCGCGCTGTTCGAGCCCGGCTTCACCGCCAAGTCGTCGCTGATGCAGGCCGAGAAGCTGGCCATTGCCGCGACCGCGGCGTCGCTCGTGGCGCCGGGCACCGCCATCGCGATCTCGGCCGGCACGACGACGTTCGAGCTGGGCCGCGGGCTCGTCGACGTGCCGGGTCTGACCGTCCTGACCAACTCCGTCCCGGTGGCCGAAGCCCTCTACAAGGACGGCCGCTCGGACCAGACGGTCATCCTGAGTGGGGGCGTACGCACCCCATCCGACGCCCTCGTCGGCCCGTTCGCGGTCGATGTGATCCGCTCGCTCCACGTCGACACGGTCTTCATGGGTACCCACGGCATGGACCCGCGATCGGGCCTGACGACGCCGAACATCCTCGAAGCCGAGACCAACCGCGCCCTGATCGAGTCGGGACGCCGCCTCATCGTTCTCGCGGACCACACGAAGTGGGGAGTCATCGGCATCAGCTCGGTGGCACGCCTCGCGGACGTGGACACGGTGATCACGGACTCCGGCCTGGAACCCGCCGCCCGCGCCCAGTTGGCCGCGGTCGTGAGAAGGCTGATCGTCGTAGACCCGAGGACGGGCGAACGCCATACCATCCTCGACGGATCCGAAGAGGGCCACGATGCGAATGGCCTCAATCACGGAGGGGACGAATGATCGGGGAGCCGTCCGCCGCGGCAATCCCGACGCAGCCACACCGCCGCTATAACCCGCTGTGCGACGAATGGCTGCTCGTGTCGGCAGAGCGGACGGCCCGACCCTGGCTCGGTCGAGAGGAGGCGCCGCCTCAGCAGAACCTGCCGGCCTACGATCCGACCTGCTATCTATGCCCGGGCAACACCAGGGTGAACGGCATCCGCAACCCGGCCTACGACTCGACCTTCGTCTTCACGAACGACTTCGCGGCGCTCCAGCCTGACGAAGCTCCGGCGTCCTTCGAAGACGGGCTACTGCGGGCCGAGACCGAGAGCGGAACGTGCCGAGTGGTCTGCTTCAGGCCGCGCCACGACGTGACGCTGGCTCAAATGACCCCGTCCGAGGTCCGTCACGTCGTGGACGTGTGGGCGGCCGAGTCGACATCCCTGGGCGAGCGCTACCGGTGGATCCAGGTCTTCGAGAACCGAGGGGCGGCGATGGGGGCCTCGAACCCGCACCCGCACGGGCAGATCTGGGCCGGCAGCGCGCTGCCGATGGAGGCCACCAAGGAAGACCGTAGCCAGCGCCGCTACCTCGAGAGGACCGGCAACCGGCTGCTCATCGACTACGTTGCGCAGGAAAGCGGCGGCCAAAGAGAGATCGCCGCCGATGATGAGTGGCTCGCGGTGGTGCCGTTCTGGGCCGCCTGGCCGTACGAGACCCTGGTCGTCCCCCGCCGCCCAGTGGCGCGGTTGCCCGAGCTCGACGACCGCCAGCGAGACTCGTTGTCCGAGCAGCTGATCGGACTGGTTCGCGGCTATGACGGCCTCTTCGAGATGCCGTTCCCCTACTCGATGGGCTGGCATCAGGCACCGTTCGGAACCGACTCCCAGGACCACTGGCAGCTCCACGCCCACTTCTACCCGCCGCTCCTGCGCGCATCCATTCGCAAGTTCATGGTTGGCTACGAGTTGCTCTCAGAGCCCCAGCGCGACATCACCGCCGAGGCCGCCGCGGAACAGTTGCGGGCCTCGATCCAGAAGACGACCCTGGTCAGCCCCCAGCAGGCTGGCTGAAGAGAAGGAAGGAACCGCTCAATGGCAGGACTTTCGCCCGCACACCTGTTGATCATCCTGGTCATCGCGCTCGTCGTGATCGGACCGGGGAAGTTGCCCGAGGTCGGTGCCGCGATCGGCAAGAGCATCCGGGAATTCCAGAAGGCCTCCGGTGGGATCACGGACACGCTGACCGGTACAGCCGCCCGGCCCGCACAGGCCCAGCCGATGCAGCCCCAGCCGATGCAGCCCCAGCCGCCGGCCCAGTCGTACTACGCAGCGCAGCCCGTCCAGCCCACCTATGCCGCCCCGGTCTACGCGCCGCCCCAGTACGCGCCCGCTGCCCAGCCGCCGCAATACGGCGCACCGGTGTACGCCCCTCAGACAGGCGTCGTGCAGCCGGCGGCGCCGTCCTCAGCGGTCAATGCGCCCGAGACAACCAGCACAGCAGAACACCCCGTCGGCTAGAGGAACGCCGGAAGCGTCGGACCGAAGGCCGACCCTCCCTTCTCTCGACCTTGTGCCACGGCTCCCGCGCTGGGGCGGGGCCGTGGCACAGGCCGTCGTCAACCCCAGAACGCACCGTGCCGCGACTGAGCCGAGGCGATGAACGACACCTCTATGCATTCCCGAAGCGCCGCCAACCGAGCTGCGGCATTGTTCGCGAGGCTCGACGGCCCCGGACGGCCAGCCGGCGGGTCCCGTCAGACCCTCCTGGTTCGAGCTCCGGGACGCGTGAACCTTATCGGCGAGCACACCGACTACAACCAGGGCCTGGTGCTGCCGGCCGCCATCGATCTTGAATTCTGGATCGCCTTCCAGCCGTGGGATCGGCCCGAAGTCGAGATGATTTCCGCCGACTTCGACGAATCGAAGTCGTTCTCGTTCGAGGGGCTCGCCCCGCACGGTGACGCTCGTACATGGATCGACTATGTCGCGGCGACGGCGTGGGCGATGCGCGACGCGGGCCTGCCGATTCGTGGATTCCGAGGGGCCATGAGCTCGAACATACCGATTGGCTCGGGGTTGAGCTCGTCGGCGGCATTGGAGATGGCATCCAGCTGGGCGCTCGCGGTACCGGGCGAACCGCGGCCCGACCCTGGCGCGATGGCGGCCATCGCCCAGCGGGGCGAGAACCTCTACGTCGGCGTGAATTGCGGGATCATGGACCAGTTCGCGAGCGCCGCAGGCCAGGCCGGACACGCCCTGCTGATCGATTGCCGGACCAACACCTTCCAGGCCACGCCGATGCCGGCTCAGCTCTCGATGGTCGTCTGCGACACCGGTTCGCCCCGCCGTCTCGGCGCCTCGGCCTACAACACCCGCCGTTCCGAGTGCGAGCTCGGGGCGAAGCTGATCGGAGAGCGCGAGCCCGGCGTGAAGAGCCTGCGCGACGTGGACGAGGCGATGCTGGCGCGCAACCGCGACCGCCTGCCTGAGGTCGTGGCCCGCCGTTGCGACCACGTCGTCAAGGAAGACCAGCGCGTCGTTGCCACGGTCGACGCATTGCGAGACGGGGACCTGGAGGCCCTGGGCCGGCTCTTCGCGGAGTCGCACGCATCTCTGCGCGACCTGTATGAAGTCAGCTCTCCTGAGCTCGACGCCATGGTGGAGATCGCCGTCGCCGTGCCCGGGGTCGTCGCCAGCCGGATGACCGGGGCGGGCTTCGGCGGGTGCACCGTCAGCCTGGTCGAGCGTGGCGCCGAGGAAGGCCTCCGAGAGGCAGTGCTGGCCCAGTACGAGAAGCGGACCGGGCTCCAGCCGCGCGTCTACATCGTCAATGCCGTCGACGGCGCTGGCGAGGTCGAGCTAGACGCGTAATGCGTCGCGGACCCACCGTCGCCGGCCACCCGGCCCGATCGACCGGCACCGACGGCCCCGGCTCCGCCTGTTCATCCGTCGCTCCGAGCATACTTAGCGCTGCGCCGGCCAACGAAGGCCGCGCGAGACCCGACCGAATCGCGACGAGGCGAGCCTTCACTTGGGACTGACCACGGATACCAACTCCCAACCCCAGAGCACCGCTTCGCCGGTTGCCGCCGGTCCGGCACGTCGCCGTCTCCGGCTCCGCATGCCATTCCGCAACCACAACGACGCGCCTCGCCCGGAAGAGATGGAGCTGTCGCTATCAGGTCACCTGATCGAGCTGCGAAACCGGCTGGTCATCTGCGCCCTCTCGCTGTTGCCGGGCACGATCCTAGGCTTCATCTTCTCCGGCCAGATCATCCACATCCTCATCTCGCCCCTGCCGAAGGGCGAATACCTCGTCGCCTTCGGGCTGACCGAGCCATTCATGATCGACTTGCAGGTGGCCGTCACCTGCGGCGTGATCGTCGCGATGCCGGTCATCCTCTTCCAGCTGTGGCGGTTCATCTCGCCCGGCTTGACGTCGAGCGAGCGATCGGCGGCGCGGCCGTGGGTTCCGCTGGCGTTGTTCTTCTTCTGCGTCGGCGTCGGGGTGGCTTACTTCATCCTGCCCTACGCCTCCGGCTTCCTGTTCACGTTCCAGACCTCGGACATCCATCTCATGCTGTCCGCGGAGTCGTACTTTGGCTTCGTCACGATCCTCTTCCTGGCTTTTGGGATCGTGATGGAGTTCCCGATCGTCCTCGTGCTGCTCTCGAAGGTCGGGATCATCAACTCCGCGCTGCTGCGCCGGTCGCGTCGGATGGCCCTGCTGGGCATCGTGATCTTCTCCGCGGTGATAACGCCGGGGGCGGACCTGGTGAGCCCGATCGTGATGGCCGTGACGATGTACGGGCTGTACGAGGTCTCGATCATTATGATCCGCATGGGCGGGCGCTGATCGGAGGGCCGCCGGAGCGGCCGGATTGAACTCGCCTCGCCCCCGGACGCCATAATCGGCCCACCAGCAGGATGGAGTGCAGCATGGCCGTCAAGGAGCCACAGGCACGCGTCGGGATCGTCTGCGGGAGCCGCTCAGACTTCCCGGTGATGGAGAAGGCCGTGGCGATGCTCGGCCAGCTCGACGTTCCATGTGAGCTCCACGCCATCTCGGCTCATCGGGCGCCGGACCTGCTGTTCCGCTTCGTCGAGGGCGCCGCCGAGCGCGGGATTCGCGTCTTCATCGCGGGCGCCGGCGGTGCGGCGCACCTTCCCGGCGTGGTCGCCGCCAGGACGATCCTGCCGGTCATCGGGGTCCCGATCCCGACCCAGGTCAACGGCGGCATGGACTCGCTGCTGTCGATCGTCCAGATGCCGAAGGGCATCCCCGTCGCCACGGTCGCTATTGGTGGCGCCGAGAATGCGGCGTTGCTCGCGGCCGAGATTCTCGCCCTGGGCGATCCGGAGTTGCGAGCCCGCCTCCTCGCTTTCCGCGAAACCCAGACGAGAGCGATCGAGGAGGACGAGTCGAACGCGGGTCTCCGCGGACGGTCATGAGCCGGTGGAGCACATTCGGATGAGCGAGGTCCGTTTCGGCCAGGGCGGTGTCCCCGACTGGCTGGAGCCGATGGTCCGCTTCTGCTCCCGGTGCGGCGGGGAGCTCAAGTTCGGCCCGATCACCGGCGAGGAGCGCGACCGGCTGGCCTGCCCCGGCTGCGGCTTCGTCTTCTATGTCAATCCGCGGCTGGTGGTCACGACGCTGCCGATCAACGATCGGGGCGAGGTGATGCTCATTCGCCGCGGCATCGCCCCCGGCTACAACAAGTGGGCCCAGCCGGGTGGATTCCTCGAGATCGACGAGACGGTCCGAGAGGCGGCCATTCGAGAGACGCTCGAGGAGACCGGGTTGCAGGTGGACCCCGGCCGGATCGTGGGTCTCTACTCGCGCGTCCAGGCGGCCGTGGTAGTGGTCGCGTACGAGGCCCGGATCGTGGGTGGGGAGCCGCGCGTGACCAACGAGTCGCTGGAGACCCGGCCCTTCGCCCCGGATCGGATCCCCTGGCCCGAGATCGCCTTCGAGACCAGCGTTCGAGCCATCCGCGATTGGGTGGCGAGCGTTCGACCGGACCTGCCGCTACCGGACACTTCGACGATCAAGCGCGAATTCGGGGCGTGAGCGCGGCCGGCAGGACGCCGGCCCGGGCCTGGATGTCACGCAGGGCCGGCAGCCAGCCGCGGCCTTTGCGACACTGAAGGCCAATGAACCTCTCGCTGAACACCTCCATCGACCCGGCGATCATCGCCCTGCTCATGCCGATCCTGATCGTCCAGCTCGGCCTGATGCTGTACGCGCTGTACGACCTCTTCCAGGAGGATCGGCGCGTCCGCGGCGATAGCAAGATCCTGTGGGCCCTCGTCATCGCCTTCGTCAACATCCTTGGGCCGCTGACCTACTTCTTCGTGGGCCGCGACGACTCACGCGGTGCAGAGATCGAGGGTCCGGCGGCGGCTCCCGCCGACTCCATCGCCCGCATTCTGGCGACCTGGCCCGCGCTGCCGGAGAAGGCCGACGCTGCCATCGTTACGACCGGCCTGACCAAGCGGTACGGCCGCGGCGTCGTGGCCCTCGATCACCTGGACCTGACCGTGCCCAGCGGAACCATCTTCGGGTTCCTTGGCCCAAACGGAGCAGGCAAGACGACGACGCTTCGGCTGCTCACCGGACTGGCCACGGCTACGAACGGATCGGGGACCGTGGCCGGCGTCCGAATCGGAGGCACCGGCGGCACGCTGGCGCGCAACATCGGCTATCTCGACCAGGACCCGCGCTTCTACGGCTGGATGCGCGGCCGCGAGCTGCTGACCATGGTCGGGCAGCTGCACGGCCTCCACGGGGCGGCGCTGCGGCAACGTGTCGGCGAGGTTCTCGAGATCGTTGGCCTGACCGACTCCGCTCACCGGCGGATCGGCGGCTACTCCGGCGGAATGCGCCAGCGACTCGGCATCGGCCAGGCACTCATCAACCAGCCACGCGTCCTCTTCCTGGACGAGCCGGTCAGCTCCCTCGACCCGGAGGGCCGGCGCGACATCCTCGAGATCATCTCCAGGCTGCGGGGCATCGCCACTGTCTTCATGAGCACGCACATCCTCAACGACGTCGAGCGGGTCTGCGACCGAGTCGCCATTCTCAACCTAGGCCACCTAGTCGTAGAGGGACCGATCGACGAGCTTCTCGACCGCTACGCCCAGCCGGTCTACGAGCTGGAGCCCGAGCCCCGGCAGCCGGGAGCCATCGACCGACTGGCGGCGGCGATGCGAGGTCAGGCGTGGGCCGGAGACGTCAAGACGACGCCGGACACAGTTCGGATCTTCGTCACCGATCCCAAGGTAGCCGGTCCGGCGATCCTTCCGCTGGTAGTCGCCAGCGGCGTCAACCTGGTCCGATACGAGCGGGCGCGGCCCAGTCTCGAGGACGTATTCCTGCGCCTCGTTGCCGAGAGCGGGCCGGCGATCGCGCCATCCGTGGCGGTCCCAGCGTGGGGCCTGGATGCGAGGGGCCGGCGATGATGGGAGTGAGCGTGCTGCTGGCAAAGGAGCTGCGCGAGCAGTTCCGGACGAACCGCTTCGTCGCCGTGGTCGCGGTCTTCGTCATCTTCGGGATCATCGGTCCACTGACCGACCGCTACATGAAAGAGCTGCTGGACGCCGTCGTCAGCCAGGCCGGCGGTTTGAAGATCGAGGTCCCGGGGCCGAGCCTCAACGGCGCCGCGACCCAGATCCTCAAGAACCTGTCGCAGTTCGGCATCATCTGCGCCCTGCTGCTCGCGATGGGATCCGTCGCCTGGGAGAAGGAGCGCGGCACGGCCGGGATGATCCTCACCAAGCCCGCGTCACGGGCGGCCTTCCTGGCCGCCAAGCTGATCGCCATTTCGATCACCCTCGGCGTGGCCGTGATCCTCGGCTGTGGCTTTGGCTATCTCTACACGCTTCTCCTCTATCCGAACGTCTTCCCGCTCGGCGGGTACGTGGCAATGGCCCTGCTGATGTGGTGGATGCTCGTGGTCTTTGCCGCGATCACGCTGCTCGGCAGCACGCTCACCCGATCCGCGATCGCCGCCGCCGGTATCGGCCTGGTGGCCCTGGTCGTCTTCGGGATCGTCGGCCAGTTCCCGGTCGTCGGCGACTACATGCCGTCTTCGCTGGGCAAGCCGGCGCTCGACCTGATGCTCGGCAACGACGCGGGCAGCTGGCTCGGTCCGCTGCTCTTCAACCTCGCCCTGGTCCCGGTGATGTTCGTCGCGACGTGGGTTGCCTTCCGCCGCCAGGAGCTGTAGCTCCGCGGGGGGCGGGGATCGCACGGGCGCGAGGGCGTGGAGGTGGCGCGGCACCGGCCAGCGGTCCGCGAGGGCAGCGCGGCCAGTCGCGGCTGGCGCGATCGAGGACGGGACCGCCGCAACAGCTCGCAATCCGGGAACGACGTGCGCCATGATGCGACCACCACTTCGCAGGAGGGAACCGATGACTGTCACTTTCCAGCACGTCCCGCATCCGCATATCGCCAACCGCAAGAAGGCCGGGCCGCCAAAGACCACCGACGAGCACGTCGGGTTCAACGGCAAGGTCGCCCTCATCCTCACAACGGTCGTCGGAACGATGTGGTGCGCATACGCCTTCGCACTCCTCGCCCTCGTCGCGCTGCCGTCGGCCACCGGGAGCCCGCTCTTGCTCATTCAATGGGTCAGCCAGACGTTCATCCAGTTGGTCATGCTGTCGGTCATCATGGTCGGCCAGAACATCCTTTCCCGAGCCTCGGACAAGCGCGCCGACATGACGTACCAGGACGCCGACGCCACGTTCCATGAGTCCGAGCAGATCCAGGCGCACCTTCTCGAGCAGGATCAGGCGATCAACACGCTGCTCGACAAGATCGCGAAGATGGAGACCGCCCTGCAGGCCAAGGGCTGACGGCCGTCCCCGCCGAATCGGCCGATCGGCTGCGCCTACGGCACCTTCACGACCCAGACCCGCCAGTCGCCCGTGACGGCGAGCGGCGCGACGACGAGCGTCTGTTGCGGTTCCGCGGTGCCGGGAAAACTGACCGTCACTACGTAGGCACGAGTGATGTCGGCGAAGGCGTTGAGGTCGTTCCAGACGGCCGGGCCGAGGTTCGTCTGGCTGAGAACGTCGAGGCTCTGCGTCGGCTGACTCAGCTGGTAGCCACTGTGGTCGGTCCGCTTGCCCAGAGCGGTCTCGGCCGCAGCAAACGCGGCTTCGCTTCCATACGCCCGCTGCGAGTACGACGACAGCATGTTCCAGGCCGTGGGCGAATCCTTGATCGCCATCGTCTCGTGGTCCTCGGCGAGGTTCCCGGCGGCAGCCGGGTCGGCGGACTTGGAGGACACTCGAGCCCGGGCGTCGCCGAAGCTGGCAGGATGCCACGTCCGGCCGCCGTCCGACGACTGCATGAGCGTATACGTGCCCGGTGCCGCAGAAGCGGTGTTCCCTGCCGAACCCGCGAAGACGATCGCGACGGCGTGATCCCGGTCGGTGAAATCGACCCAACTGAAGGCGCTGTTCTGGGGCATGCCGAACCCGGGTACCTCCGTCCAGCTCGCCCCGAAGTCGCTGCTTTCGAGCAACCCAAAGAAGCCATCCGCCAGCGTACCGATGACTGCCCACTCCTTGCCGACGAGCGCCCCAGGCGGAAAGCCCCCCATTGGCGGGCCCATAGCCTGCTCCTTGACTACGAGGCTCCAGATATGGCCCGCATCCGCCGTGCGGTAGAACCAGGTTGCTGGCGTCCCCCCGGCCTGATAGTCGTAGACGCCGATGGCGATCGCCCCGTCGTTCGCGTCCCAAAAGACCGGTCCGGCTTCCACGCCGAGCGACACCGCTGCGGGAATGGGGTTCGCGTACATGCCAGGCAGGCTGACCGGCGACCAGCTCACCCCGGCGTCTCGACTCACCTGGAGCGCGGGGCCGGTGAGGTCTGACGACTCGAAGTCGGCAGCGGACCACAGAGTATTGGCGTCGCTTGCGGTGAACCCGGATCCAAGGCCCGCCGCGGCCCCCGCCACCGACCAGGTGGCGCCGCCGTCGTTGGTTCGAAGGACGGTACCGGCTCCCTTCTTGGCCTCGGTGCGTACCTCGTTGTTCTGACCGTTGGGACCCGGCGTCGAACCGTAGGAGCACATCACGAAGCCGCGATCGGCGTCGAGGAAGGAGATCGTCGCCGTGTCGCAGCGGAAACCGCCCGACACCGCGGCCGTCTGCCAGGTCCGACCGCCGTCGCTGGTCCTGTTCATCTCGAACAGCTGGCCGGCGACTGTCGGGCTCGCAAGCCCTCCGTTCATTCCGTTGGAAGTAATCGCCCATGCATGATCCTGATCAAGAACGAAGACCTGTTCGACAGCGACAGGACCGCCCGGGCTTGGAAACGTTCCTGCTCGCCAGGACGCGCCGTCGTCGGTCGAGGTCATGAAGTACGAGCCCTGGACCGCCCACATGCCGCCCGTTCGCATGAGCCCGGCTTCGTCGACCTGGGCGTCGAGCGCCGCCGGCAAGTTGAACGTCGGGCCGGGCGAGTTCGTGCCGGACCCCGGCCCGACCGGGCCGCCGCGCGGCGGGAAGAGGACGGCGAGAAAGACGACGGCAAGGACCAGCACCACGGCCAACCTCAACGACCCCCACAGCGGGACCCGCTCTCGCGGCCGGCGGGCGTCCTCGAGCTGCTTCTGAGAAGCCAGCAAGAGGTGCGTGGAGTCGTCCGGCTGGAACTTGTCGTAGTAGGCCCGGATCCTGGTCTCGAGGTCTGGAACGCTCATCGTCGTTGCTCCTCAGCCCGACGCTCGGCGTCGAGCGCGGCCCTCACGTGCTCCAGCGCGTAGTGGAGCCGCGACTTCACGGTGCCTTCGGGGAGAGCCAGCTGGAGCGCGATCTGCGGGACGGTCAGGTCGCGCCCAAACCGGAGGGCGAGGACGATCTGCTCGTCGTCGGTCAAACGCCCGATGGCAATGTCGAGGTCGTCACATGTGGGCAGCGATGAGCGGGCCTCGTCCGCCGTGACCGCTGGATCGGTCGTGGCGACTGGCTGGCGGCGCCTCCGGCGCAGCTCGTCGCGGCAGACGTTGACGACGATGCGCAGGAACCATCGGCGCGGCTCGCCCAGCTCGAACCTGATGCTTCGACGCCGGCTCCAGGCCCGCATCAGCGCCTCCTGAACCGCGTCCTCTGCTCCCACTGGATCCCGCAGGACGGCCGAGGCAAGCCGATGAGCCTCCGGGACACCCGCCAGCAGCATCTCGACGACACGGTCGTCGTCGCGCGGCTGCACGCCGGCTATCTCGATCATCGGTCTCCCTCGGCCATCGCGGCACTCGATCTACGAACGACGCCCTCGAACCGTTCAATATTCACCCGACGGCCCGACGAAAGCCGACCGCCCGAATCTCTCGGACGACGATGGAGCCGTGGCTGGGCCATGTTCTCTGGTTTCGTCTTCCGCCTCGGCCGCTACCCGGGCTTCTGGCCCCTCACCAACCGGGCCGGCTCGAGAGCGGTGCGCTTGCCGCGGTTCGCCATGGCCTTAGCCAGGGCGATTTCGTGGGCGCGGGCTTCGAACTCGTCGTTGAGCGGCGCCAGGACCGCCTTGGCCGCCGGTACGCCCTCGGCGCGCCCGACCGCGATCCTGATGATCTGGTCGGTCAGCCAGGGGTTCTTGGGCAGGCACGGGCCGTGGAGATACGTTGCGAACACGTTGCCCGAGCGCGCACCCTCGAGGCCATCGCGGCCGTTGTTGCCGGCACCGGCGACGACCCGCCCGAATGCCTCGCAGCCCGGCCCGAGCTCGGTCAGGCCCGAGTGGTTCTCGAAGCCGACCACCGTCTCGGTGACCCCGCCGATCGTGACCTCGCATGCGGCGTGCTGCATGAAGCGCTGCGGGCCGCCGCGAGTCTCGAGGTCGAGGATTCCCGCGCCAAGCATCTCCTCGCCAGCGTTGGAGATGTAACGATGGCCCAGCAGTTGCAAGCCGGCGCACACCGCGAAGACGACCACACCCTCGCCGACCGCCTCGCGGAGCGAAGGCGCCTTGCGGGCGAAGTCCTCGGCCGCGACGGCCATCTCGACGTCCTGGCCGCCGTGGAACAGGACGATGTCGAACTTGCGGAAGTCCGGCGTCTCACCCTTCTCGACCGCAACGATCTCGACGGGGATGCCCCGCCACTGCGCCCGACGCTTGATCGCGATGAGATTGCCACCGTCGCCGGCCACGTTGAGGAGCGACGGGTAGAGGTGGGCGATGCGGAGCGGCTTGTGATCGCGCGAGTGGCCCGATCGAGCCGAGTGGACGGCCGGCACTGGCGGAGCCACCAGGGTGGACTCGGGAGCTGCGGAGGACGGCTTCGGTCCGGGGGGCTCCGGGACCGCCGTCTCCGACTTCGCGAGCGTCTCCGACTTCGCGAGCGTCTCCGACTTCGCGAGCGTCTCCGACTTCGCAAGCGGCTCCGACTTCGCGGGCGTCTCCGACTTCGCGGGCGCGGCGACCCTCCCGCTGCGCGCCTTCGCCGGAGTGACCGCGCGAACGAGCGGGAACGGATCGGAAGGATCGGTCTGGAAGTCCGTTGGGAGCGGCGAGACCGCCACCGTCCGCGGCGATGGCTTGTGCGGAACCGCTGCCTTTCCGCTCTTCGAGGTGCTCATACGGCCCAGAACCTCCCGGTCCAGCCACGTCGCCGCATCTCGTCGCGCAATTCGATGAGCGGCGTGTAGCCCGACAATACGACGAGTCTCGACCCCGGGGGCAGCAGCGCGAGGCCTTCGGTCAG
Source organism: Candidatus Limnocylindrales bacterium (assembly GCA_049521175.1). Taxonomy (GTDB): domain Bacteria; phylum Chloroflexota; class Limnocylindria; order Limnocylindrales; family CSP1-4; genus Fen-1039. The sequence continues at coordinate 7,609 of JBEKPB010000009.1, read as the reverse complement.
GGCGGCCGGCCGATCCTCGATGACCTTCAACTTGCCCGCCGGAACACCAGCGTAGTGGAGCCGGTTGGCCAGCTCGTCGGCACGGGTGCCCGACACTACGACTCGCTCGACCTTCGGGGCCATGGATTCGAAGTCGACGTCCCACAGCCAGCCGAAGTCCTCGCCATCCACGAGGGTGTTCGAGGCGGCGATGAGGAGCTGCCTCGGCTCTTCTTCGGTGGCAAGCGCCCGGAGCGTGGTGTTGTAGGAGGTCGGGTTCTTGGCGAAGGCGAGAATGATGGTTCTGCCGCCGGCGTCGATCTTCTCGAGCCGCCCAAACGCCGGACCGACCGCGGCGAGCGATTCGGCCGCGTGCTCGAGCGAGACGCCGAGTCCGATGAGGATCGCCACCGCGCCGGCGACGTCGTAGGCGATGTGCACCCCCGACTGCGGGACTTCGAGGGTCAGCCTGCCGGCCGGGGTGCGAACCTCGAGAACCGTTCGATCGAGGCCGACCACTTCGAGAGAGGTGACCGAAACGTCCAGCTTGGGCCGCGCGAACCCGCATTTCGGACAGGAGTAGTCGCCCATGTGGGAGAGGTACACGTAGCGGTACTTGAGGTCCGACTGGCAGCGGGGACAGCGGATGGTATCGGCGGCGCGGGTGATCTCGTCGGTGGATCGCTTGATGGCCAGGCCGAACGTGACGCGCCGCCCTTCGCGCTTCTCGGCGAGAGTCGCGACCATCGGATCGTCCGCGTTCACGATCAGCGCAGAGTCGGCGGGCAGTGCCACCGCCACCGACTCGATGGCATCGGCAACGGCGTAGATCTCGCCAAAGCGATCGAGCTGGTCTCGAAACAGATCCGTGACGAGGAGCGCCCGCGGCAGCGTCTCGGGGGCCACCTGCGGCAGCGCACCTTCGTCGACCTCAGCCACGAGCACGCCATCGGGCAGCTGGCCGCGCAGGTTGGCATAGCTGACTGCGAGGCTGGTGACGCCCTGGATGAGATTGGCGCCGGCGGAGTTGTGGCAGACCGTGACGCCTTCACCGCGGAGCAATGCGGCGGTGAATCGGGCGGTCGTGGTCTTGCCGTTGCTGCCGGTGATCGCCACGACCGGGACACCGGGAATGCGGACCAGCCTGTCGAGGATTTGCGGATCCACCCGGCGCGCAACCATCCCGGTGATGGCGGTGCCGCCGCCACGACCGACGAGACGGGTGGCGCGAGCGGCGCTCTTGCCGGCGGCCAGAGCGAGGAGGGCGCGCCACGGGAATGACGTCTTCGCGCCAGCGGGACGCCGGCTGATCTGGCTGCTCATCGTCAGCGAGTGTAGCGGGTCGAGGGCCCGGCTCGCCTCCGGGCACGGCCACGGAGCAGGCACTGGGCCGTCGCCGCACCAACGAGGCGACGTGTGCGGTCGAGTCGCGATCGAGTCGCGGTCCTCCAACCGGAAAGGAATCGGCCGGGGTTCAGTCCGGCTTGTAGAAGTCGAAGTCGGAAATGGCCACCGTTCCGTTCGAGCCGCCGACGATGAGCACGGAGCCATCCGGCAGCGCCGTCGCAGTCTGCGAGGACCGGCCCAACTGCATCGTTCCCACCGGCGTCGAGACGCCCATGGCTCCATTCTCCGGGTAGTAGCGCTCAACGGTGTCGATCTCGTTGCCGGCGTTGTCCACGCCGCCGACCAACAGCACTGAGCCATCCGAAAGAAGAGTGGTGGTGTTGCGCCAGCGGGGGCTGCCGAGCTGCACCACGCCGAAGACGAACGCCTGCTTGCCCGGGTAGTAGATTTCGGCGGTGGAGTTGGCCATGCCCGAGGAGTCGAAGCCGCCGACCACCAGGACGGTGCCGTCCGGCAAGAGGCACGACGTGGCCCCGGTCCGCGCCGTCTGCATGCCTGCGACAACCGTGAAGTCGCCGCTCGTTGGGTCGTAGACCTGAGCCGTGCTCAACGACCCTCCGATCGCGTCGCCGCCGGCGATGAGCACGCCACCGTCCTCGAGCTTGACCGCCGTGACGAAGCCCGAGCCGTCCGGCAACGACCCCGCCGAGCTGAACGATTCCTTCCGCGAGTCGTAGACCTCAGCCGACGACCGCGGGTTCACCCCATCCGAACCGCCGACGATGAACACCCGACCGTCGTCAAGAGCCACGGCGGCAGCGGATGTCCTGGCGTCGATCATGGGGGCGGTCGCCTGCGAAGTGGAAGTCGTGGGGTCGTAGACCTCCGCCGAGGCCAGAACGGCGCCCGTCTGGTCTCTGCCGCCCGCGAACAAGACCCTGCCGTCAGGAAGGAGGGTGGCCGTCTGGTCCGAGCGTGGGGTCAACATTGCGCCGCCTGGAGAGAAGGTTCGTGTCGTTGGGTCATAGATCTCGATCGACGCGAGTGTCGAGGCGGACGATGTGGTGGGGTTGATACCGCCGGCCACGACGACCTTGCCGTCGGGAAGCAGCGTTGCCGTGTGGTTCGACCGAGCATGGCCGAGCGTGCCGCCGATGACGAGCGGATCGTCAGTGGGGAAGACCATCGGCACCGGTTGGGTCGTCGCGTAGACCTGCGCCGGCTCTCCGTAGTCGAAGGTGGGATTCCCGAAGTCGGGCGACTGGCTCGAATTGGAGCTGAAGTTGCCCAGGACGGCCAGGATCGCAATCACGATGATGGCGGTGCCGAACCAGGCGCTCCAGTTTGTGCCGTGGCGGCGACGCGTGTAGCCGCTCCATACTGGCTGCCCCGCCTGTCCTTGGCTTGCCCAAAGCGATGTGGGGCCGCCGCCGGCTGCCGGTGAAAGCGGCGGCGTTGACCCGGGCTGGGGAGCCGTCCGCGCCCGAGAGGAAGAGGGCGCGCGCCGAGCCGTGTGCGCGTTGGCTCCTGGATGGGGGCCTGGGAGCGGTGGACCCCAGCCTTGCTGCCGCTGCTGCTGCCCGAGCCTCGCCGTGTCGGCCGCGGAAGCCTGCCCCGTAACGGGCCCTCCAAGCGGCGCCGTCGCCGGCGCGGCCGAGTCGATCGGCTGGGAGCTTGCCTGCGTTACGGTGCGCTCGACCGGGGCCGAGCTCGCGGCCGGGGCGGATGCGTCGTTCAACGTGGACGCCGAAGGTAGGGACATCGCGGCGGGTAGCTGGGTCGACTGGAAGTACCGCGTCGGTTCCGGCGAGGGGGCGGCAGCCGAAGCGGCGGCAACCGAGGCGGAGGCACCCGAAGCCAAGCCCGGTGTCGCACCAGCAACCGTCGGCGACGAATCAGGGGGCGTAGTCCCGGGAAGCGGCGCCGTCTGCGCCGCAGCGGCCGAATCGCTTTGCCCGGTCAGCGTCCGACCGCAGGCCTGACAACTCGTCTGGCCCCTGAAGACGAGCTTTGCGCCACAGAACTGGCAAGTCGGGATATCGACCCCCTGCCCGAGCATCACCCTCAGCCTCTAGTCGGCGCCACCAGAATCAGGGCGCCTTGTCCTCCAGTATGACCTCGGCGTCGGGCCGAAGGATCGGCCGGAGATCCCTCGATCGACCGCCGCTAGCTGATGTCGACGTATACGTTCTTGATCTGCGTGTACTGGTCGAAGGCGTGCATCCCGTTCTCGCGACCGATGCCCGACATCCCGTACCCGCCGAATGGGGCCTCGGTGTGGACGCTCGAGTTGCAGTTGATCGAGAGCACGCCGGATCGGACCCCTCTGGCGGTCCGGATCGCCTTTGCGATGTCGCGCGTCCAGATAGACCCCGATAGACCGAACGGAGTGTCGTTGGCCAGGCGGACCGCCTCCTCTTCGGTGTCGAACGGGATGACGGCCACGACGGGCCCGAAGATCTCCTCCTGGGCGATCCGCATGTTCGAGCCGACGTTGTCGAAAACGGTCGGCTGGATGTAGGCGCCCCGCGCGTACGCCGGTTCAGCCGGGATACCGCCTCCGACCACCACCCGCGCGCCCTCCTCCCGACCAATCCGAATGTAGTCGAGCACTGTCTCGCGCTGCCGGAAGCTGACCATCGTCCCGACTTCGGTTGCCGGATCGTCGGGATCGCCAACCTTGACCTTCTGAGTAGCTGCGGCGAACAACTCAACAACGCGGTCGTGGACCGAGCGCTCGACGAGGATCCGCGATCTGGCGCAGCAGTCCTGGCCGCAGTTGTCGAAGACCGAATACGGAGATTCGGCGGCGAACCGCTCGATGTCCGCATCGGCGAAGACGATATTGGGGCTCTTCCCGCCGAGCTCGAGGCTGATCTTCTTCACGTTGCCGGCGGCGAGCCGCATGATCTCCTGACCCGTTCCCGTCTCGCCGGTGAACGCGACCTTGCCGATGCCCGGATGCGCCGCGATCGCGGCTCCGGCCATGCTGCCGGGCCCGGTCACAACGTTGAGGACGCCGGCCGGGAAGCCGGCCTCCAGCGCCAGTTCGGCGACGCGGATCGCCGTCAGCGGCGTGTAGCTGGCGGGTTTGAGGATCGCGGTGTTGCCGGCGGCGAGCGCCGGGCCCATCTTCCAGCTGGCGAGCATCAGCGGGAAGTTCCACGGCACGATCAGGCCCACGACGCCGATCGGCTCCCGCAAGGTAAAGTCGAAGCCGGGCTTGGAGACGGGGATCGTCTCGCCCATGAGCTTGTTCGCGGCCCCGGCCCAATACTCCATGACGTTGGCCACGGCGCCAATCTCCCACCGGGCAGAGCTGATGGGCTTGCCCATGTTCCGGCTCTCGATGGCCGCGAGCTCTTCCAGGTGGTCGCGGATCAATGTTGCGAACCGGCCGAGCGTCTGGCCGCGTCGGGTCTGGCTCCAAGTGTGCCACTCCCCATCGAAGGCGCGCTGGGCCGCCGCGACGGCCCGATCCACGTCCTCCGCCCCTCCCCGCGGAACACGCGCGATCACGTCTCCGGTCACGGGGCTGACGACGTCGAATGTCGCACCGTCCGCCGCAGCGACCTGCTGGCCCCCGACAACCATCTTCAGGGTGGGAGTGGCGGCTGGCGCAGGCTTCTCGGCTGTCATCCGGCACCTCGTTTCGCACGATCCGGGTCGGGCGGCCCGCGATTCATTGCCGGGATCATACGCGCGACCGCGCGGCCGGCGGCAACTGGCCCGGCTAGAATCGCGGCGGCATCTGCCAGAGCGAGGTGAACCCGGTGGGCGACTCGGACCGGTCGGGCCAAAGGGCAGTCGTAGCAGGCGGAACGACACGGCAGCCGGTCCATACCCGCCGCGCGACATGGCCGGCCCTGTCGGCGGCCCCGGCAATAACCGCCACCCACGTCCGCGTATGGCTCGCCGTCATCGTTGGAGCGATAGCGATCGGGACGGCTGGGTTCCTGATCATCGATCCCGGCTGGCGACTGATCGACGCCCTGTACATGACCGTCATCACACTGACGACCGTGGGCTTCCGGGAGGTCCAGCCGCTGACCGACGCCGGCCGGGTCTGGACCATGGTCCTGTCGCTTACCGGCGTCGGTCTCATCTTCGGTTCGGTCGGCATCGTGGCCGAGTACCTTGTTGTCGAGGCGACCAGCGGACGGCAGGAGGCGAAACGGATGGCAGACGCGGTCAACAAGCTGTCGGGCCACTACATCCTGTGCGGCTACGGTCGCGTGGGTCTGACTGTTGCGCGCGAGCTCGTCCACGCCGGTCGGAAGGTCGTCGTCATCGACATCCTGCCCGAGTCGCTGGCTCGAGCGAGGCGCGAAGGTTTCCTGGAGGTCGAAGGCGACGCCACGGAGGAGGCGACTCTTCTGGCGGCCGGGATCGAGCGTGCGAAGGGCCTCATCACGACGATCGACTCGGATGCCCACAACGTCTACGTTATCCTCTCGGCGCGGGCCCTCAACCCCGGCCTCTTCGTCGTGGCCCGAGCGAACACGGCCGACTCGGAGGCCCGGCTGATGCAAGCCGGCGCAAGCCGCGTCGTCTCGCCGTACACCATGGCCGGGCACCGACTGGCCGAGCTCGCCACGCGGCCGCGCGTCGTCGACTTCATCGACGCGGCCCTCTCCCACGGCGAGCTGGCGTTCTCGATGGAGGAGGTCGAGGTGGTGGCGGGCAGCTCCATCGACGGCGCGACCGTGGCCTTGCTCCGGCAAACCGGAGTGTTCGTGCTGGCCATCGTCACCGGTGAGAAGAGCTACGAGGCCAACCCGCCGGCCGATCGGGTTCTCCATGACGGCGAGACGCTGGTCGTATCCGGCAGCGTGCCCCGGCTGCGCGAGTTGCGTGGCGCCGAAACCAAGTCGTAGGCCGGGGAGGGGGACGTGGTGGGCATTCCCAAGACAAAGGCAGCGCTGCTGGCCGACACGGCCGGGGAGCGAGACGCGCTCACGGCGCTTCTCGGCCGGATGACCCGCGAGCAGTTGCTGTGGCCGGGGGCCTACGGCTGGTCGGCCAAAGACCACGTGGCGCATCTCGCCGAGTGGGAGCGGCTGCTCTTCGGCTGGTACGACGCCGGCCTTCGCGGCGAAGACCCGCCCACTCCGGCCGAGGGATACACCTGGGCCACGATCGACGCACTCAACCGCGCCATCTACGAGCGGCGCCGCGACGACCAGCTCGAGCAGGTCATGGCGGACTGGAACGAGACGTCGCGTCGCCTGCTGACCCTGGCCGAGTCTATATCCGAGGTGGACCTGTCCTCGCCGGGTCGTTACCCGTGGACGGGCCGCGGGACGCTGGCATCCTTCGTCTACGAATGCGGCGCAAACCACTACCGCTGGTCCGCCGTCGAGATCAAACGTGGGTTGAAGGTACGCCGGTAGCAGGTCGTGCCGGTCGAAACGGCGCGTTCGTTGGATCGCGCATCGCGGTCAGATTGGCTGAGCGGGTGACCGCAACGCAGGCACAGAGAGGGAGGGCACCGTGTCGGATCGAAGCCAGGACCAGCAGAGCCAGTCCACGAGTTATGGCCAGTGCCTCCGCTGCGGGGTCGAACTGACCGTCGTGGGCGTCGAAAGCTTCCGCGTCGGCGGCACGTCGGGCGGATGGAAGATGCTATTCGGCGAGCTCGCCGAGCTGGGCGAGGGGATGATGGACTTCGAGGTCTTCGCCTGCCCTCAATGCCGGAAGGTCGAGCTGCGCGTCCCGGGGAACTGACGGTCCGAGGCACGCCTGTCCCGCGGGCGCCGGTCCCGTGGGCGGCGATACTGCAGGCGCGGATACCGCAGGCGCCTGGCGCGAAGGTCCGTCCGGGAGACAGCGGTCCGGTGGGCGCCCGGCGCGAAGGTCCGTCCGGGAGACAGCGGTCCGGTGGGCGCCCGGCGCGAAGGCCCGATCCGGAGACGGCGGTCCGGTGGGCGCCCGGCGCGAAGGCCCGATCCGGAGACGGCGGTCCGGTGGGCGCCCGGCGCGAAGGCCCGATCCGGAGACGGCGGTCCGGTGGGCGCCCGGCGCGAAGGTCCGTCCCGGAGACGGCGGTCCCCGGAGGCCCGGATGTTGCGGGACACCCATGCCAGCAATCGTAAGTGGAGGTGACGGCCGGCCGCCACGCTCGCGGACCGTCGCCGATGCCGGGACGGCGGCGAAGGCGACTTAGGGCCTGTGAATGAAAGTTCGCGCTCGGCGTGCCCCGCCCGTGCCATAGAACTTGTCACGGCGGGCTGGCAGCCTGCGCCCATGACCGCCGTGATCGCCCTCGACAACGCGCAGTGGG